>NZ_JAIEUL010000020.1 GCF_019599185.1 Cryobacterium inferilacus
CGTTCACGACATGCTCGCCAAACAACAGATGGCTGGTGAGCCGCTCGTGGTTGCGATAGACCTCCAGCAGCCGGGAGGTGACGCGCAGGTCCACGGCCTGTCCGATATGCGCGTAGGGGACAGAGTAGAAGTTCTTCTCCCAGACCACATGCCCGTTCTTCTGCACCCGGCGCCCCATGATCCACCGGCTGATCTCGAAAGGCGCCGACGGCAGCGGACGCAGCAGCGCCTTCTCCTCCGTCTGGAACACGCTCAGGCGGGAGCCGGCGCGTTTCTGGAACGGCTCCCGGTTGTAAGCATCCATCCGCTCCCGGATCGCGACCCGCAGTTCGGGCAGCGTCCCGAAGCTCCGATGACGCAATCCCGCGATCACCCAAGTAGCAACATGAGAAACCGTATTTTCCACGGACGCCTTGTCTTTGGGTGCCCGAGGTCGGCCCGGCAGTACCGCCGCGGAGTAGTGCGCCGCCATTTCGCGGTAGGCGTCGTTCAACACGACCTCACCCTCGCGCGGGTGCTTGATCACGCCGGTCTTTAAGTTGTCGGGCACGATCCTAGGAACCGTTCCGCCGAACCACTCAAACATCGCCACGTTCGCCAACAGCCAGGTGTCTTGCCGCATATCCAGCGCCGGCTCGACGAACGCATACCGAGAAAACGGCAGGCACGCGACGAACAAATACACCCGAGACATCTCCCCGGTGACCGGGTCAGTGAGCTGCATCGTCGGCCCCGACCAATCGACCTCGACCGTCCGCCCGGCCTTGTGGCCCACCCGGGACGCCGCCCCCGTGACCAACGCATGGGCTGCGTAGGACTTGCAGAATCGGTCGTAACCCATCGCCGGCTGCCCCGTCACTGTGCACCGGTCGACGTACTCACCATGGAGCAGCTTCAGCGTCACCCCGACCTTGGCGAGCTCTTTGTGCACCGCCTCCCAATCAGGCTGCACGAACACACTCTCGTGTTCGCCCCGACCCGGGAACAGCAGCGCATACACCTCGGCCTCGCTGCGGCCGGCAAGACCGTCACTGCCAATGCCGGCCTTCGCGGCGGCATCGAACACCGCCAGCACACTCTTGCGCGACATGCCCTGCGCGATCGCGATCGCGCGCCCCGTCCTGCCTTCAGCGCGGAGTTGAAGCACGAGCTTCGCGTTGATCCTTCGTACCATTGTTGATTACTCCTTCTGCCGCGTGCCTATACACGCGGCGGAAGGAGCTAAGCAGATGGCCCCCAACAGCAATATTCAGTGGCCCCCAAGCACGCTACCGGCCAAACCGCCCGGTGGCCCCCAAAGGCAATAACGGTGGCCCCCAGGCGCGCTAATACTCAAGTGTTGCACCGGATGTGTGACGCGATCGGTGACCGTATCCACCGTCACCTCGAACAACGCTGCGGAACCTACGTCATCCTCACCATCCTGCTCGTCACCGGCTGCGACGACCCGCCCCTCCTCGCACACCGCACGTGCGACCGCGCGTTACAGCCTCAGGGCATCGACGCGATCAGTACACTCACCTGGAGGGAAATTGCGCAGAGCCCGATCGGATACACCGCCGCGAGCTATTACGGCTGAAACACGCACCGTGGAGAAGGGACACGATCATGCGAAAAAACCACGGAAAGCCATCGCAATGCGTCCTCGGATGATGAGTAGCCAAGGAGCAGGTCGGACGTTGCGGATATTTACGATCGGCCATTCCACACGGAGCTTCAACGAGGTGCTTGAGCTACTTGATTCGAACGGTGTAAATGAATTAGTTGACGTGCGTTCCTATCCGTCCTCACGGAAGTTTCCCCAGTGGGACCAGGCAGCGATCGAAGAAGCGTTGCCTGGCAACATCGGCTATCGGTGGATCCGGGACGTGGGCGGACGCAGACATTCGCCGAAGGGGTTCAACAGCCCGAACAACGGGTGGAGAGTCAAGGCATTTCGAGACTACGCCGACTACATGGCCACCGAACAGTTCCAAACCGGACTCGCCGAGCTGATGCAGGTGGCAAACGAGTCCGTCCCGGTGATCATGTGCAGCGAAGCTGTTCCGTGGCGGTGCCACAGACGGCTAATAACCGACGCACTCATCGTCGCCGGGGTGAGTGTTTTCAACATCATGTCAGCGACCTCGACTCAACGAGCGGAGATGACCCCGTTCGCGAAAGTTCAGAACGGGAACATCATCTATCCCGAACCCGAAGCATGAGAGGCCGGGCTTCAGCTTCGAGCTGATCAAAAGAACCCGGGCAGGAGCAATCGCGATCCAGTCCAGCCGTGTGAGGATCAACGGTTGATTGGGTACGTGGTGAGTACTCCTCGTCGACAGGTGGGACGAGGCGACAGCGCCGCTGGGCCAGCGGTACCTCATGGTGGCGAATCGAGCCAATGGTGTCAGGCCAATGCAAGTTGCGCACAATGCATCTACTTGCGTAAATGCCAAGTAGTTGCGACACTTGCAATTACCACATCCGCACTGGCAAGGAAGCGACGCATGAGTTCCCATGAAGTACATCCGCAGGACGCCGCCACAATACTCGCGGAAACCGCACGGCTCGCGGCAAAAATGAGCAAGGACGTCTACGCGATGCGTGTCGCAATGGTGGGCTTGGCCGCCGCAACTGTCTTCGGGCTGCTCATCATCGGGCTGGTCCCGTCGATCGGGGCGATTATCGCCAGTACAGTCGCGATCGTGGCCGCATCCATTCCAGTTTCGCTCGTCGGAGCAACCGCACGAGCACGCGACCGGGCGTTCTCTCACCGGTACCTCCTCACCATCGGCTGCTGGGCGTTGCTCTTTGCCGTGACGATCGTTATCGGCATGTTTCTCTTCCTTCAGGTGTGGGGCTTCTGGATCCCCGCCGCAATCCTGTGTGCAATCCCGCCGGTCGTTTTCGTCATCACAGGAAGTCGAGCGGTCCGCCCATGACACATCCACGTTCCGAGCTGGATAAGGAGCTCCTCTCGCCCCTCCGCCTCTCCGTCCTCGCCGCTCTATCTCGCGTAGGTGAGGCCGAGTTCGCCGCCATTCGGGATGCAATCGAGACGAACGATGCCGAGCTTTCGCGACAACTCACCAGACTGTCGGAGGTCGGCTACCTCCTTATCGAGAAACAGCGCTCCGGCCGCTACATGAAGACATGGCTCTCGCTCACAAAGGCGGGTCGCGCCGCCCTCACTGCACATATCGCGGCGCTCAAGCGGATCACCGACAGCTAAGACTTCAAACTTGTTTAGCCACGCCCGGTGAGGTTTTTCTGGCCGGCTTCGACGCCGCCACCGAGTGATCCCGGAAAACCGTCACTGTGGAGTTGATTGCTTTCTGGCGGTGTTCTGTGATCGCTTCTTGACGCCCTTGGCTGCAGTCGGTCTTCGAGGGACTCGCGCTACAACGGCGCTTCTCTGCCGGCATCCAATATTTACCAATCTGTTCGTTTTTCTACCGTTATGGTTGATTTGGGTTATGGTGGTCGCATGCCCCGTCAAACAACAGCTGAGATCGACGCTGAGATCGTCGACCGCGCCGCCGCCCTTTTCGCCCGTCATGACGTCAGTCGCACTTCGCTGCAGCAGATAGCCGACTCGGTGGGCTACACCAAAGCGGGGCTGCTGCACCACTTCCCCAGCAAGCAGGCGATCTATGATGCGGTTGCTGTGGCCGTCAGCGACCTGACAGCTGGTCTCGTCTCGTCGGTCGAAGAAATGAGCCGGGGCGCGGAACGTGATCGCGCCGTTGTCACGTCACTCGTCGCCCTCTCCGAGCGATGGCCCGGGATCTCCGAGTTCACCACTGTGCTGGCTAACGACGGCCGGGCCACGCAACCCGAGCTCGAGCAGGCGGGGCTTGCGGTCTTGCGCGCCTTTGGGGAGGACCTCGAATCGCTACAGGACGAGCGACTCATCCGCATCGCGGGAGCAGCTTCGGCCCTGAACACAACAGTTCTGCAGGCAATCCGAGCCAACCTGACTCACGAGTGGCGAGGAGCCATCGTCGAGATGACCATGAATGCACTCGGCCACCCGGCCGCCCCCTCCCGCTGAGCTCGCCACCAAAACCTGCGTTGTCACGTCCATGCCCAGAAGGTGTGCGGGCTCTACCGTGAGTCGCCCGCGTGGGCCGGGATAGACCCGTATTCGTCGGGACAGTGTGGGGTTCCGATACCCGCAAATGGAGTATCTGGTGTCTTATCTGGTAATTCGACCCGTTTCGGGCCTATTCGGGAGGAGGGGCGATGGGCTGTTTCGCCGCGGAATCCTGCGCCTGTTACTGCTGGGGTACCTGGACTCGAACCAAGAACAAATGATAGGCGTCTCGGCCGTGCCACTCCCCCGCAGCTGGGGCGGAATCCCGCGGATTTCCGCGGTTTTCATGGGTCTAGTGTACGCGCTGGCACGGACTGATACGGGCTCATTCTGGTCACGGAGCGAGGTATCTGGTTCGTTTCTGGTCACAGAATCGAGACCATTTGGTTGACCAGGGCAGCCGCTCGCGGCGCCCGGCTAACCTGCACTCTTCGTCGCTGGCGTTGTCGAGTGACGAAGACGCTCGCTCCGAGCATCGGCCCGGATCAGATGTTGATCGGACCGGGCGAATCCGGCGCTGTCGTGGGTTCGCCGTCGAGAATGGCGTTCACGATCTTCTCGGCACGTGGCGTGAGAATGTCGCCGGGGTAGAACTGCTCGTAGAGATCGCCCGCGTCCTCGAGCGTGTGGACCTCACACAGGGCGAGGAGGAGTCGGATATCGCGGGTGTCGCGCCCGGGGCGGTTCGCTCGGAGTTTCATCACCAGCATCGCCTCCTTGGACGCCACCTCAATGACGATGCCGCCCCGATCGTGAATGGTCTCCCACTCAACGGCGCGGCCGAGAGTGGGGATAGCGTCGGCCCTCGTGACCTCGAAGTTCAGCCACTTCGCATCCCACCCATGCTTGTAGGCGACTCTCTCGGCAGCGGCGGCAACGGACTCGTCCGACCCGGGATTAATGTGAAGGACGTCCAGGTCCTGTGTTGTCCCCCGGTCGAAGTAGCGGAGAGCGAGCGCCGCACCGCCCACGAGCCGGATGCCAGCAACCTCGCCCGCATCGCGAAGCTCGGCGACGAGATCTCGAAGGCCATTGATGATGGCGCCACGATCGAGCGCAGTCGCTGTCATCACACGCTCGCGAAGGTATCCGCCCAGGCGAGGACGCCGTGTTCGGCGAACTCGTTCGGCACGTCTTCACGCTCGGGCGCCGGGTCGGCTGGGTCGATCCGAAAGACGACAGGGACGGTCAGTGTGCGATCGGGGTTGTTGACCCATTCAGGGAGCGGGATGGCTTCCTGGTTGAGTCTCCACGCCACCAGAGCCGCAATCGCCGCATCCCACACACGATCCCCGGTGTGTGCCGGCTCCGTCAGCCCCAGGATTCCTCGGACGAGTCCGTGTTCGGCGGTGAGGTTGTCATTCAATTGGAGGAGCGCCCGGAGGGCTCGGTCTGTGTCATTGGCGCGGAGATGTTCACGAATCGCCTCCGCCGCGCTCGCAGCGTCGTCCCGTCGCGTGGGAGCGGCGTACAGGCGGTGTCCGGTACCAGCGAGTAGCCGGTCAACTGTGCTGTAAGCGGCGTCTCGCCCTCGTTCATGATGAGAGACGCTTGCCTGATCGATGCCGGTCAACTCTGCAAGTCTCGCCTGAGTGAGACGACGGCTCCGGCGGGCAGCCCTGACCAGGGTGGATGACGCTGCCATGAAAATCACCTCACCTTCCAACAATATGACTCCTACGTCATATTATAGAGGCACTTCAGATATAGCAGAGCGTCAGCTGGGCACACTCGCCTTAGCCCTTGATTGCCTTCACGATGGCTCCGTGCATTTCGGGAGCGACCTCGTGGGTGTACTCGACGCTGATGTCTAAGAATCCGGCCTCGGCGAGAGTATCGAGGTATTCCTGCTTCGACAGTGCCCCGGCGATGCAGCCCGCGAAACTGCCGCGCTGGATGCGGTCCTGTTCGCTGAGGTGGTCCTCCGCGACGACATCGGAGATCCCCAGACGGCCACCCGGTTTGAGCACTCGGTACATCTCGGTGATGACCGCGTTCTTGTCGGCGGAGAGATTGATCACGCAGTTCGAGATGATGACGTTGATCGTCTCATCGGCCAGTGGGATCTGTTCGATTTGTCCCTTGATGAATTCGACATTCGTGGCGCCGGCTTTGCTCGCGTTGGCGCGGGCGAGGGTCAGCATTTCGTCGGTCATGTCGAGGCCGTAAGCGAATCCGGTGGGGCCGACCCGTCGGGCGGAGAGGAGCACGTCGATGCCGCCGCCGGAGCCGAGGTCGAGCACGGTTTCTCCGGCGCGTAGCTCGGCGACCGCGGTGGGGTTGCCACAGCCCAGGCTGGCCAAGAGGGCTTCCTCGGGGATTTCAGCACTCTCGCCACCCGTGTAGAGGATGGAGCCGAAGACGTCACCATTGCCGAGGTCGGTGGGCACGCAGCACGAGGCGCTGGAGGTATCGGAAACGTCGGTGAGCTGCAGGGCGGCCGCGGCGTAGCGCTCCCGGACAAGCTCGGTAATGTCGGACTTCTCGGTCATGAGTTCTGCCTTTCCATGGGTGACGCTTCTATAGTGATTTTTCGTGGCGCGTTAGTGCGTGACCGCGCCGTCGAGCTGCGCCGTCTCGTTTTGGGCGTAGGTCGCGAGCCCGGAGGCTGCCAGGAAGTGTTCCGCGTCGGCGGCGGCGGCGCAGCCGGTGCCGGCGGCGGTGATCGCCTGCCGGTAGCGGTGGTCGACGAGGTCACCGCAGGCGAAAACGCCGGGCAGGTTCGTCGCGGTGGTGGGATGGTCGACGAGCACATAGTTGTCAGCGTCCACGTCGACCTGGCCGAGGACGAGTTCGCTGCGGGGGTCATGGCCGATGGCGATGAAGAGCCCGGTCGCGTCGATGGAGGATTCCTCGCCCGTGATCGTGTCGCGAAGCTTCAGAGTGGTCAGTTGTTCATCGCCGACGGCTTCGACGATCTCGCTGTTCCAGCGGGGAAGGATCTTGGGGTTGGCCAGGGCCCGGTCTTGCATGATTTTCGACGCCCGCAGGGTGTCGCGTCGGTGCACCAGGGTGACGGTGTTGGCGAAGCGGGTGAGGAACATGGCTTCTTCCAGTGCGGAGTCGCCGCCGCCGCTGACGGCGATGTCCTGGCCTCGGAAGAAAAAGCCGTCGCAGGTGGCGCACCAGGATACGCCGCGGCCGGTGAGGCGTTGCTCGCCCTCGACGCCCAGCTTGCGGTATGCGGATCCCATAGCCAGGACGACGGTTCGTGCCCGGTAGGTGGTTCCGCTGCCGGTCTCGATGGTTTTCACATCTCCGGTGAGTTCAAGCGCGGTGGCGTCGTCGAAGACGATCCGCGCACCGAACCGCTCAGCCTGTTGGCGCATGTTCTCCATCAATTGTGGGCCCATGATGCCGTCGATGAAGCCGGGGAAGTTTTCGACTTCGGTGGTGTTCATCAGTGCGCCGCCGGCCTCGACGGAGCTGGTGAGCACGATGGGGTTCAGGCCCGCCCGCGCGAGGTAGATCGCTGCCGTGTAGCCGGCAGGGCCGGAGCCCACCACGACGACATTCTCGACGGCGCCGCCCTGTGCGGCATCATGGACGAGCAGGTTGGCCGGGTCTGTCGAAATAGGGGAGGTCATGCGGCTCCGAATTCGTTACAAATATTGATCGATGTCGATATAGCGTACTGATGGATATCGATACTTGTCAATTTAGATGCGATGATATTTATATGTCGTTCACCGGTCTCCTCCCCCTCGCCGATGTCACAGCCTGCTGCGCGCCGCTGGGCAAGGAAGCGCTCAGCGCCGACAGTGCCGACAAGCTGGCTCGCACGCTTAAGGCCATCGCAGACCCGTCCCGACTACGCCTCATTTCGATTGTCGCCGGGCAGGATGAGGCGTGCGTGTGCGACCTCACGGAGCCTCTCGGCCTGGGCCAGCCCACGGTGTCTCATCACTTGAAGATCCTCGTTGATGCGGGCATTTTCACGCGCGAGAAGCGAGGCACCTGGGCCTATTACAAGATCGTGCCCGGCGCCTTGAATGCGATCGGCAATCTACTCATCACGGTCTGATCTGCAGCGCAACGCCTCACGCTAGACGCCGACGATCATGAGCCAGCCCGCGAGAGTGACGAGGCTAATCAGGAGTACGGGGATGGTGAGCACGATGCCGGTTCGGAAGTACTGGCCCCAGCCGATGTGCATTCCCTTCTTGTCGAGCACATGAAGCCAAAGCAGCGTAGCCAGGCTGCCGATGGGGGTGATCTTCGGGCCGAGGTCGGATCCGATGATGTTGGCGTAGACCATGGCCTCGTGGGTGATTCCGGTCGCGCCGACGGCGCCGATCGCCAGGGCGGCTATGAGCACGGTTGGCATGTTGTTCATCAGTGAGGCGAGTACCGCGACGACGATTCCGGTGCCGAGGGCAGCGACCAGGACGCCCTGGTCACCGAAGGTGCCGAACACCTTGGCGAGCTCATCGGTCAAGCCCTGGTTGCGGAGGCCGTAGACGACTAAGTACATGCCGATGCTGAAGAGCACGATCTGCCACGGCGCATTCTTCACTACCGTGCGCACCGAAATGCGCTTCTGCAGTGTGACGCCGGGTTCTGCCGCTAGCGCCGATCGCTCAGTATCGGCGATGATGCGGCGGAATAGGAATCGGGGCTGGCGCGCTGCGACCAGGATGAGCACGATCGCTGCGCTGCCGGCGATCACGGAGAGTGGGATGCCCAGAGGGTCTGCGGTGAAGTAGCCGATCAGAAGCAGCGCCAGAACAATCCAGCCGGCCCGGAACGTGACCACATCGGTGACGGCAGTCGACGGGGCGGGAAGGTCGGACGCGTCGTACGTCTTCGGAATCGACTTGCGGAAGTACAGGAACAGGACGGCCAAGCTCGCGATCACTGTGACGACACCGACGGGCACCATCACCAGGGCGTATCGGGCGAAGCTGATGTCGAAGTAGTCGGCGGAGACGATGTTGACCAGGTTGGATACCACCAGTGGGAGGCTGCCGGCATCGGCGATGAATCCGGTGGCCATGACGAAGCCCAGGGCTGCGGCGGGTGGGAACTTGAGCGCCAGGAGCATCTGGATGACGATGGGCGTGAGGATCAGCGCCGCGCCGTCGTTGGCGAAGACGGCTGCGATGACTGCGCCCAGCAGGACGATGAGGGCGAAGAGGAGTCGTCCGTTGCCTCTCCCCCATCGGGCGACGTGCAGTGCGGCCCATTCGAAGAAGCCGCTTTCATCGAGGATCAGTGAGATCAGCACGACCGCCACGAAGGCCAGGGTGGCGTTCCAGACGATGTTGATGACGGTGGGGATGTCCGAGAGCTGCACGACCATCGTTACGAGGGCCAGCACGGCGCCGCCCAGGGCGCTCCATCCGATTCCCAGGCCTCGGGGTTGCCAGATGACGAGGGTGAGTGTGAGCACGAAAATGAGAATGGCGACCACGGTCATGGTGGAACTCCTGCGGAAGGGCTCGGTGGGCGAATTGCGCGCACCGATGCGCGAGACGGCAGGATTGTGCTGCCTTGAGTGGATCGGACAGGGCCTCAGCCCGGGTCGACTTTTGAATCCTGCCCGATATATCGATGAGAGTCAATGTGGCGGCGGGTGTGGGGTGTCCACTCCCGCCGCCATCGCCGGTTCAGGCGGGGAGAGCCTCTTGTTCTACGCCGACGCTTTCCAAAAGCGCGAGGACGTGCGAACGGATGTCATCGCGGATGCCCCGCACGACGTCCAGTGTCTGTCCGGACGGGTCGGTCAGTTCCCAGTCTTGGTATCGCTTGCCGGGGTAGACGGGGCAGGCGTCACCGCAACCCATAGTGACGACGACGTCGGCCGCCTGCACGACGTCGTCCGTGAGCGGCTTGGGAAATTCTTCGCCGAGGTCCAGACCGATCTCGCGCATGGCCTCGATGACGGTGGCGTGGATCTCGCCTGAGGGCAGGGAACCGGCGCTGCGTACGTGGACGCGGCCGCCGGAGAGGTGGGCGGTGAGCACCGCGGCCATCTGAGATCGACCGGCGTTCTGCTCGCAGACGAAGAGCACCTCGGGCACTTCCCGCGCGATCGCACCCTTGGCCTGAGCGAGCGCGGTCAACCGGTCGGTGGCGAACCGCACCGTGCGAGCAGCGACGTGTGCGCGCACCGTCGAGCCGCGCAACAGGCTGGTGTAGGACTCGAGCACGTACCGCTCCACGGTTTCGAGACCGAAGATGCCGGAGAACTTGAGCGAGAGCTCATCGGAAAGGCGGTGGAGATATGCCTCCGGGTAGACGAGCCCGGGAAGGGGGCGACGGTCCGAAACATCCATGGTCTGTGCCTTCGTCGAATGTCGGTGACTAGACGGCGACGGGGAGAAGCTCGGCGAGCAACTTCTCGATGCGCGCCTTGATGTCGTCCCGGATCGGGCGCACCTCGTCGATGCTCTTGCCCTTGGGGTCAACCAGATCCCAGTCCTCGTAGCGCTTGCCGGGGAAGATCGGGCAGACGTCGCCGCACCCCATGGTGATCACGACATCGGAGTCGCGGACCTGCTCCGTGGTCATGAGCTGGGGAATGGCCTGGCTGATGTCGATGCCCTCTTCGGCCATCGCGGCGATGGCCATCGGGGTGATCTGATCGCCGGGCTCAGAGCCGCCCGAGCGCACCTCAACGGCGCCACCGGACAGAGCGCGCATGTAGCCAGCGGCCATCTGCGAACGGCCGGCGTTGTGGATGCAGACAAAGAGAACGGTGGGCTTGTCAGTCATGGGAGAGGTCCTCACTAGTGGTTACCCAAAGCATAGACCGTCATCTATGGGTTGGGCTACTGGGTCCCGGTGACGTTCATGAGGCGTTCACGTTGAGGGTGGCAAGCAGCTCGCGAACGCGGGCTTCGATGTCATCGCGAATCTCTCGCACTCGGGTTAGCGATAATCCAACGGGGTCCTCTAGGTCCCAATCGAGGTAGCGTCTACCGGGGTAGACCGGGCAGGCATCGCCGCACCCCATAGTGATGATCACGTCGGCGGCACGCACGACGTCGTCCGTGAGGGGTTTGGGGTACTCGCCGCCGATGGGCACGCCGATCTCGTCGAGGGCGGCCACGATGATCGAGCGCACGGTGCTGGCTGGTGCCGAGCCGGCCGATCGCACGCTGACACTGTCACCGGCGAGGTGACGGAGGATGCCGGCGGCCATTTGAGATCGGCCGGCGTTTTGCACGCAGACGAAGAGGACCTCGGGCACGCCCCGCCCCGCGGGCAGGGCGGCTGCGGAAAGAGCGGACAGCCGATCGGACGCGAACCGGGAGGTGAGGGAGGGAAGATAGCGACTAATGCGAGCTTGTTCGGCGAGCAACGCATAGCTTTCCCGCACATACCGGTCAACCGTTTCGGCCGCGAAGGACCCAGCAAATCGCACGGCGAGGTCCTTCGAGATTCGCTCTAGCACCCCATCCTCGAGTGTGGATTGCCGGTCATCCTGGAGCACATCCGTCACGCGGTCGATCTGGGCGGGGCTAATGGAGTACCAGACATTGCGGCCCTCTGGTTCGCGCTCAAGCAGCCCCTCCTCGAAGAGGGCCTTGACGTGATGGCTCACCGTCGGCTGCCGCAGCTCGAGCTGGGCGGCGAGGCCGCCAACCTGAACCCTGCCGTCGTCGCTGTCCATAATGAGCGACATGATGCGCGCCCGCGTCGGGTCTGCGAGAAGTCGCAGCTCGTTTGTCGATCCCACAATTCCCATAGATGGCAGTCTATGCTTGGGCCCCGCTGGAGGGCGATACTCATCCGCTTTATCGAAATATCGATAATGATCGATATGCTGGGATGGCCGGAACAATCGACACCGCGTCGTCCCAACCGGCGGACTATGAGGCTCCCATGACGAACATCCAGATTTTCGAACCCGGCCTGTGCTGCGGCACCGGCATCTGCGGCGTCGACGTTGACCAACAGCTTGTTGACGTCTCTGCCGACATCGACTGGGCCACCTCCGCCGGCGGTTCTGTCAGCCGGTTCAACCTTGCCCAGGAGCCCCTCGCGTTCGCGGAGAACGAGACCGTCCGCACCTTCCTGCACACCGTGGGCCAGGAAGGCCTGCCCGTCACCATGGTCGACGGCGCCACCGTTCTCACCGGTCGGTATCCGTCCCGCCCCGAGCTGGCGAAATGGGCCGGACTGGGAGCCCCCGCCGTCGAGGACCGCCCGTCGCTGCTCTCCCCCGATACGGCGGGAGAATCTACTGCGTCCGACGCCGGATGCTGCGGTGGTGCCAGCGGAAGCTGCTGCTAATGACACCCGGCAGCGACACTCTCACCGGAACTGGCACCCGCAGCGACCTAGCATTTCTTACCGACACGCCTCGGTTCCTCTTTTTCACCGGCAAGGGCGGCGTAGGCAAGACTTCGATCGCCTGCGCGAGCGCGATCCATCTCGCTGAGGGCGGCGCATCCGTGCTGTTGGTCAGCACCGACCCGGCCTCGAACGTGGGCCAGGTGTTCGGCGTGACGATCGGCAACACCGTCACGCCGATTGCCGCCGTGCCCGGGCTCTCCGCCCTGGAGATCGACCCTGAGCAGGCTGTTGAGAAATACCGCGAACGCATCGTCGGGCCCGTGCGCGGGCTGCTACCCGCCGCTGAGGTCGCCTCGATCGAGGAGCAGCTCTCCGGCGCCTGCACCACCGAGATCGCCTCGTTCAACGAGTTCACCGATCTACTCACCGATGCCGCCTGGACCGTCGCCTATGACCACATCATCTTCGACACCGCCCCGACCGGGCACACCATCCGGTTGCTGCAGCTGCCCGGCGACTGGACCGAGTTCCTCGAGACGGGCAAGGGCGACCCCTCCTGCCTCGGCCCGCTGTCGGGTCTCGAAAAGCAGCGTGCCGTTTATGCTCAGGCCGTGGCCGCGTTGGGCGATCCCGAGCGGACTCGCTTGGTTCTCGTGGCGCGAGCTCAGCAGTCCACGTTAGCCGAGGCCGCCCGCACCTCTGGCGAACTGGTCGCGATCGGGATGGAGCGGCAGTACCTCGTCGTCAACGGCGTTCTGGAGAGCGATGGGGGCGACCCGCTGGCCAGTGCCATCCGAGGTCGTGAGCAGCGGGCGCTCGGCGCACGTGGCGACGCGCTGAGTGCGTTGCCGACCGATTTTCTGCCTCTCAAGGCCGGCAACATGGTCGGGCTGGCTGCATTGCGCGGGCTTCTTTCGGTGGACGAAACAGCGACCGTCGAAGGTGATGCGGCCGGCCTCTCGGCATTCGCGTCGAGTCCCCTCAGCGCCCTCGTCGACCAGATTGCCGCTGACGGTCACGGCCTCGTGATGCTCATGGGCAAAGGCGGGGTAGGCAAGACGACTATGGCCGCCGCCTTCGCAGTGGCACTGGCAGAACGCGGATTTGAGGTGCACCTCACGACGACAGATCCTGCGGCCCACCTGACCGACACTCTGGCCGGCGACCTCGAAAACCTCGAAGTATCCCGAATCGACCCCGCTGTCGAAATCGAACGCTATACAGACCACGTACTGGCGACCAAGGGCGCCCACCTCGATGAGCAGGGTCTGGCCATGCTGCGGGAAGACCTACGCTCGCCCTGCACCGAAGAGATCGCCGTCTTCCAGGCGTTCTCCAGAGTGACCCGGGAGGCCAAGCACAAGTTCGTCGTGCTCGACACCGCCCCCACCGGGCACACCTTGCTCCTGCTCGACGCAACGGGGTCCTACCACCGCGAGGTCTCCCGCCAGATGGGTAGCACGATGCACTTCACCACCCCCATGATGAAGCTCCAGGATCCGACCCAGACCAAGGTGCTACTGGTGACCCTCGCCGAGACGACACCTGTCCTCGAGGCCGCGGGGCTGCAGGAGGACTTGCGCCGCGCCGGAATCGAGCCGTGGGCGTGGATTGTGAACAACTCCATCGCAGCGGCAGACCCAGCATCCGCCCTTCTGCAGCGACGGGCCGCCAACGAGCTCCCCGAGATCGACGCCGTGCGCAGCCGCTACGCCACTCGCGTTGCCCTCGTACCGCTTCTCGCTGTGGAGCCGATTGGAATCCCGTCATTGGAAGCCCTACTCACAGGGCCAACATCTGACAAGACGGGCGGGCCCGAGGAACCGCACCCTAGAGCTCAGCTCCAGAGCTAAAGGCGGGCGCGGAGCTCCTCGACGCGGGTGCGAATGTCGTCACGAACCAGTCGCATCCGCTCAACGCCCTCGATACCGCGCTCGGACGGTTCGTCAGTAGTCCAGGTCTCGAATCTCGTCCCGGCAACTTCATCAACCTGCGCCTCGGACCCCAATACGATGACGACATCCGCGGCGGCGATCATCTCTGCGGTGATGGCTTTCGGGTGTTCATCCCCGACGCCGATGCCCAGCTCGGCAAGCGACTCCACCGACTGAGCGTTCAGAGCAGTTCCAGGCTTGGTTCCCGCCGACTGCACCGTCACACTGTCCCCCGCTGCCGCGCGGAGGAGAGCTGCCGCCATTTGTGACTTGCCCCCGTTCTTCTGGCAGACGAACAGAACGCTGGGGATATGTGTCTCGGTCATGGCGCCATCGTACCGACCGCGGGGCCTGACCTTGTGGCGTCCTTGAGGGGCTCGCGCGTTGGACAATAGTCCTGGCCGCTGGCCACGAAACCTGCCTAGTGGTGTGCGGCCAAGGTGGGGACATGGGCGCTTCCGGCCGGTGCCGCGTTTCAGCCGACTCTTGATCGGGCCGCCGAGTTGAGTTCCGCAGGCGGTGGCACGTTCGCAGTGATCAATGCAGCTCCTCGCGACGAGGCGTCGACGGCTCTGATCCGAGATGCGTTCACTGCCGACGGGGTAGACGAGTGGGCTGAGTTCGAGGCGGACTGCGGCAAGTTCGAGGTCGAAATTGCTCGGGAGCACGCGAAGCAGACGTACACCTTCGGAGAGCTCGAGTAGGAAGCACAGAGCCTCGATCGCATGCGCCGCTGGTACCGGGACTTGAAGAAGCGCGACGTATTGCAGCTTCCAGCGGCAGTGTCAGCAGAGGCACGCCTGCAGCATTGCTCCGACGTGCTCGACGAGTACGCCGAGAAGGTCTACGCAGTGATGCATGCGAACAGCCCGGCGCTCGACTCCTCCGAATAGCAGCGGGCAATGGACCACCCGTGGTCGATCATCGTGGGTGTCGCCGTCGGGCTCGTTCTTGGATGGCTGGTGCTCATCGTCGTCATGACAATAAGTGCCCGTCGACGATCCGAACGACTTTCGCTCGTGGCGGCTCTGCGGCTGGCGCCCGACGTGTTGCGCCTGGCCGGCCGTCTGGCCGCTGACCGGACCGTGACCTGGTGGGTCAGGGCTCTGGTTGCCCTTCTCGGCCTGTATCTGCTCAGCCCGATCGATCTCGTTCCTGACTTCATCCCCGTCATCGGCTACCTCGACGACGCGATCATCGTCGTCCTGGTAATACGACTGGCGATACGACAAGCAGGATCGTCAACGATTGCCCGGCACTGGCCGGGTACGCCCGTGGGCCTGAGTGCTGTGCTCACACTCACCGGAGCGGGATCCCGCCAGTAGTTCATCCTCGGCAGGATCGTGAACAGTCCCTTTGGGTGGTGGGCTGACGCGATCGCAGGACCGGTCATCGTGGCCTTTGCAATCCGTGAAGGAATCGCAGCATGGCGCGGCGACCCCGCTTCATACAGTGCCGGGTGTATAGTCATCGGATGCTGACTATTACTACTCGTATCGATGTGATGAACAGGCTTGGTCGCGCGATGGCCGACCCGACCCGTTCACGCATTCTCATGACCCTACTGGATGGGCCGAGCTACCCGGCGGTGCTGGCCCGTGACCTCAGCCTTAGCCGTTCCAACGTGTCGAACCACCTCACTTGCTTGCGCGATTGCGGCATCGTTGTGGCGGAACCTGAGGGGCGCCAGACCCGATATGAAATCGCTGACCCCCACCTGGGTCGTGCGCTCACAGCGCTGGTCGACGTGACGCTTGCCGTTGACGAAAGCGCACCGTGCGTCGACCCAGCCTGTTCTGTTGCCGGCTGCTGCAGGGAGACGACCCGATGACCTCCGCTGTTACCGACGCGCGCCGCGCAGTCCTTCACCGCCGGGTAAGATTCATCGTCGCTTTCACGATCACCTACAACGTGATCGAAGCTGTCGTAGCAATCTGGGCCGGCTCATTGGCGTCCTCCGCTGCTCTGATCGGATTTGGCCTCGATTCGATCGTGGAAGTACTCTCGGCTCTAGCCATAGCGTGGCAGTTTACGCGGAAGAACCCGGAGAGTTGGGAGAAGGCAACAGTACGCGCGATCGGAATCGCGTTCTTCGCCTTGGCTGCGTACGTAATCACCGACTCAGTGCTCTCGCTATCCGGCGCCCAGGACGTGGACCACAGCCCCCTCGGTATCGGCATTGCAACCCTGAGCCTGCTGGTCATGCCCCTGCTGGCCTGGTTCGAATTCCGAACCGGCCGCGAACTCGGCTCGAAGAGCGTCATGGCCGATGCCAAGCAACTCGTGCTGTGCATCTATCTCTCCGGCACCGTCCTCATCGGCCTGCTGCTTAATAGCCTGTTCGGCTGGGCGTGGGCAGACTCCATCGCAGCCTTAGTCGTTGCGGCACTCGCGATCCGGGAAGGCATCGAAGCGTGGCGCGGCGACGTCGAGTCACCATTCGAAGTTCTCAGCGAAATGGTTGAGGATGACGACGACAACAACGAGCATCACGAAGACAAAACCATCGACCGACCCAGGTAGGCCGATTCCGGCCGGCCGTCAGCCAGATAGAAAGCATCACAAGCCCGATGGAAACCATCACAGTTGAAGACCATGACCAAGAGGCGGTCGAGGACGGGCAGGAGGTCGCCGCGGTCGAGGGCGCGGGAGCGGGGCGAGAAGCCGAGGCGACAATCAACTGGGGTGGTGCCGGGAGCGGCTGAACTCGAGGTCGCGGGAGAGGACAGCCGGGTAGCTGGTAGCCTCCAGCAGGCTCATGAGGATGCGCGAGCGAGTTGGGTCGGCCATCGCACGTCCCAGTCGGTTCATCACATCGAGACGATTCGTAATGGTCAGTATCGGATGACCATACAACGAGTGCTGTACTAAATGAAGCTGCAGAGTGCAAGCAAAACCGGCCCACGCTGGCGCTCTCGGTTTCAGGTAGCCTGTGGGAGGAAGTGTCGGCAAACCTCTTGACCGAATCCCGAACAAAGGTGAAATGGCCTTGAACGGCAGCACAAGAACGGATCGCACCCCGAGGGATGCCTTACTCTCTGCGATCGTGTCGATGCTGGCCATGGCCGCAATCTTGCTCAGCCTGCTTGCCATCCACTCGGCGAGGACCGGTCCTGAGTTCGGCGTTGCGCTTCCAGTCGCATCTTCGTCCGAGGTACAGCCAAGTAGCTCCCTCGCAATCGAGGCCGTTACTGCAGGCTCGGCTGTGACGGTTGCCGTCCACACTGCCAGAGCGTCGACCGCTTGGGCAGTAAACGGAATGTTGGGCTGCGCTCTCATCGCGATGAGTTGCGGACTCTTGCTGGTTCTCGCATGTCTGCTGCTCCGGGCACGATCGGCCGCAGTGCATGACCGTCTGCTAGATGACGTTGGGCCTCCTACCCAATCAACCTACGGCCCCCCGTTACACACATTTCGGCCCAATCTGACTCTTCTTTCCGTTAGTCGCGTCTAAACCGACCCCCTTGCGCCCGCACCGGGACGCAGCGCACACCCACGTCCAAGGGACGACTCGGTTCAAGACAAACTCGACGATGAATGGAACAAAGATGCTCAGAAAACGTGCGGATGGCGACAGCCCTCGAACGCAGGCCGTGAATCGACGCACTGCCGGGAACGTATCGGCAAGAGATCACGTCGTTGGAGAGGGGACCGTCACTCAGCGAGCCCACGAATCGGCAGAAGCAAATGGACTTTTTCGTGCAGTCAAAGGATTTGCCGTGACCGAGCAGGGTCTTTAGTGTCGCGCCCGCTCGACCACCACGACTCCAAGCCGCCCGCCGATGGTGTCATCCAACCGGCACTTGACTTCAGAGGCTGGCTGCGCTGGTTCTGGCGCCAGCTCACGAGCATGCGCACGGCGCTGCTACTGCTCCTGCTGCTCGCGATCGCGGCAGTCCCCGGCTCTCTCGTACCCCAACGCAGCTCCGACCCAAACGGTGTCACCCAATACTTCACCGACAACCCCGAACTCGCTCCTGCCCTCGACAGCATCCAAGCCTTCGATGTTTACTCCTCTGCTTGGTTCTCCTCGATCTACCTCCTGCTGTTTATCTCGCTCATCGGCTGCGTGATCCCACGCACACGGCACCACCTCCAAGCGCTTCGGGCAAAGCCACCGAAAACACCGGCACGTCTGAGCCGTCTGGCCGGCTTCACCACGCGCAACGCCCCTGCCGGCACGGATGCGGCGGCGGCCGTTGAATCTGCACAACACCTCCTAAAATCCAAGGGATATCGTGTCGCGCTCTTCGACGCAGGCCCTGAGCCCTCGGTCTCCGCCGAGCGCGGTTACCTCCGCGAAACCGGTAATCTCGTCTTCCACTTGGCCCTGGTCGGCATCCTGATCACCGTCGGTTTCGGCAGCGGGTATGGATTCAGCGGGCAGCGGGTGCTCGTCGAAGGCCAGAGCTTCGTCAACACGCTGCTGGCCTATGACTCGTTCAACCCCGGTCGCTTCTTCAACGATGAGAGCCTTGACCCGTACAAGCTCACGCTGGACAGCTTCGACGTCGAATACGAGACGCAGAACCTCAGCGCCTACGGCCAGCCGGTGGACTACATCGCCGGGGTCACAGTTACGGAGCGGGAACGGTCGGCGCAGTCCGATGAGGTGAAAGTTAACGCCCCGTTGCGTGCCGGAGGAACAGACATTTTCCTGCTGGGCAACGGCTACGCACCCACGATCACCGTCAAGGATCCGGACGGCACAATTGTTTTCACCGACTCGATTCCCTTCCTGCCCCAGGATTCAAACCTCACGTCCCTCGGAGTGGTGAAAGTCCCGGACGGTCTCGCAGAGCAACTGGGCATGATTGGTTTCCTCTACCCCACCCAGGCCGAGGCCAAGTCTGGTGCTTACTTCTCCTCATACCCTGACCTTGCGTACCCGCTGCTCACCCTCAACGTGTTCTCGGGCGACCTCGGGCTTGACAAGGGTGTGCCCACATCCGTCTATGCGCTCACCACCGACAACATGACTCAGCTAACCGGCGGCACCACGGGGTCCAAGTCGCTTGAGCTGAAGCCGGGCGAGACTCAGCAACTGCCCAACGGGCTCGGCACGGTTACTTTCGAGGACGCCGACCCGGGCGCCAAATCCGGCGATTTCTCTGGCTCCGTCTTGAGGTTCGCTTCCTTCGACATCAACAGGGACCCGGCGCAGGGCTGGGTGCTCCTCTTCTCCGTGTTCGTGCTGCTGGGTCTGCTCACTTCGTTGTTCGTCCCGCGCCGCCGGGTGTGGGTGAGAGCAGCCCGCCGTGTTGACGGGTCGATACGCCTCGAGTACGCGGGTCTCGCTCGCGGCGATGACCCTGCCCTCGAAGCGGCGGTGGCAGACCTCGCCGACCGCCACAGTGCGGCGTTTACGCTGCCGATCACGTCCACCGAGAAACCGAAAAGCCACGGAGGCCAATCTAATGAATCTCAATGATCTCTCGATACTGAGCCTGTACTCCGCTATGGGCGTGTACATGCTTGCGTTCATCGCATTTTCGATTGACCTAGCCAGGCGCTCTTCGGCTGTCGATGCCGCGCCCGCCGCCGCGCAGTTCGCTGCCACGGCCGGCAACCCTACCTCGACTGAATCCGGCGGCACGAGGACCCTGACCCGGATCAGCGCCGGCATCGCAAACGATGCTGCCATGCCGTATGGCCGCTCGGCCAGCTTGCGCGTCGGCGTCTCGCTCACCGGGCTCGCCTGGGCGCTACACCTGGTCGCCACGGTGCTCCGCGGAATCGCCGCAGAACGTGTGCCATGGGCAAACATGTACGAGTTCGCGATGATTGGCACCCTGCTCATCATGACGGTGTTTCTGACCGCGCTCACTCGAGCGGACCTGCGCTTCCTCGGTACCTTCGTCACCGGATTGGTGCTGATCTTGCTGGGCATCGCCGCTCTCAGGTACTACGTCGAGATTGCCCCGCTACCACCGGCGCTGCAATCGGTGTGGCTGGTCATCCACGTCTTCGTCGCATCACTTGGTACCGGCTACTTTGCGCTCGGCTTCGCCCTGTCCGCCGTGCAGCTGATTCAGTTCAGGCGAGAGCGCCTCGTGGCCGAGCATCGGCCGACACGGCTACGGTTCCTGGCCACGCTGCCCTCGTCTGCGACGTTGGAGAACCTCGCTTACCGAAGCAACATCATCGGCTTCGTCCTCTGGACATTCACTCTCATCGCCGGATCGGTCTGGGCAGAGCAGGCGTGGGGTCGCTACTGGGGTTGGGACACCAAGGAAGTCTGGACCTTCATCATCTGGGTCATCTACGCAGGCTACATCCACGCCAGGGCGACCCGCGGGTGGCGCGGCTCGCGATCGGCGTGGCTCTCGATCATCGGCTTCAGCGCCGTGCTATTCAACTTCGGCATTGTGAACGTCTTCTTCACAGGCCTCCACTCGTACTCCGGCCTGTAGCCCCGCCGGAAAACACACTGGCCCCGGCAGGCGGCCCCTGTCGCAATCGCAGCGCTTTGATCGCCTGCTTCGTGTCTTTGGCATCGGCGTGAGCACTGCCCTAAACGCCCGAGGACTAGCTCAGGTGGGGAAAGTTGGCCCGGACATTTCTGATCCGCCGCAACTTGAATCCTCGCCGGTGTTGGTCCGCTGAGGCTTGTTGGCGCCGTCGTGTTGGTTTCCTACGTCACGTCGGGAGTTGTGGCGGCCGAGGCAGATTTTAGTAGAGCATCGGCGACTCGCTGCGGGTGCCTGGTGGACAGGAGCCAGTAGGGAGCGGGGTCTTCTGGGTCGGTGAGGGGGATCTTGATGACGGGTGATACCCATCCTCGGAGCAAGAGCCAAGCGCGTGCGTCTAGGCGTTGGCCTCGCTCGAGAGTGGCTTGCTCGGCTAGGAAGACCTGTGGCGTACCGATGTGCTCAATTGGAAGTCGCGCTGGTCCTGCGATGAGGTACGAATCAGTCACAGCTATTGTCGGGGACGCGAGAACGAGCACAGCGATTATGCCGGTGTAGAGAACGGCTGCGGTCAGTACGCCCACGGTTGGGTTGATGGGGAGGAAGACGAGCAGGCTCGCGGGGATCACAAGCGCAGTGAAGATGAATATAGAGGGTGATGGCCACAGACGTTCCCGGTGGTAGTACATGGCTATGAGACCCGAGCTTCCGCGCTGAAGTGCGCATAGAACAGCGAACGTTTAGGTGGGACGTCGCCCACAATCTGATCCGCCAAGTTTACGGCCATCACACGACCCAGCTACCTCAGGTCGTCCGAGAGAGCAGCAAGGGCGGCGTCCACGCTTTCATATACGCCGCGGTTCATATCCGCTGCATCTATGACGACGTATCCTTCCGGCGTCCTAGCGATGGTTCCAACATATTGCTGGTCGCGCCTGACCGTGAGAACGTCCGGGGTTGCTTCGTCAAACGAGAGCACCACGACAACGCTTAGTCGAAAAGCTCACCCAACCAGCCCTGACGTTTTCGCTTCCGCCCATCGGAATAGCCGCCGTGACCTTGCCCATGACTGGAGCCGTGGTCACCCTCGCGGGGACGATTATCGTTCGAACGGTAGTCAGTCGGCTCTGCTTGGAACGGCTGGTTCACAATGGATCGCTCGACTATCTTGTCAATTTCTCCGCGGTCCAACCAGACACCGCGACACTGCGGGCAATAGTCAATCTCGATGCCTGCTCGCTCTGTCATGACAAGCTGGGCGTCATCAATAGGGCACTTCATGCGGTGATCGGTTCCATGCCACGAACATATCGACCGATACTGACAACACGCCGCGAACGGAGCCGCCGTGGTGGGGAAGAAAGCTGCCGCTAATTCCCTGTTAGCTCTCGCTAGGGTTAGAGAATGCGCACCGACAAACGCCCAACAGGAACTCCTGTGGATCCTCCGTTCACGCGCTCCGCCCTCGCTCCCGGCCTACTCGGTGCAATCGTCCTGTTGGCTGGCTTAGCGCTGCTCGATGTCGAAAGTTACCTCATCATTCGCTATGTCGTCAGCATCCTGGCGGTTATCGTGTGTGTCTTCACGATCCAGGCAAAGGCGTGGTGGTGGCTGATCCTACTGGCGCCGATCGCCGTTCTCTGGAACCCGGTCATCGTCATCGAGTTGCAAGGCCAAGGGTGGGCGTCCGCACAGTTCCTTGCCGCGCTGGCGCTCATCATCGTTGGCGTGAGGCTCAAGGTCCCAAACCATCGAGATTAGCGAGAACCCGCGAATGGCTCACAAGAACGCACCCCCTGTCGGTCAACCCCAGCAGCGCAGGCAAGTGTGTGTCAGCTGCTCCGTGCACCGCTCGTGTGCGCCATCCAAGTGGGAACTTACTCCGCCCCGTTGGCAGCCCCCTAAAGGGCAACCACGCATATCCGAGTGCTTCAATACCTGCCCTTGCCATCAACATTTCCTGGCCGACAGGCGCCCTGTCGCACCGTTCTGGAGACAACCTTGCTCAATCACTTCGCCAGCGTTCAGAGCCGCCTCAGCGCGCAAACCGCACTGAGGAACCGTTGCTAACTGAAACTGGCACCGCTGGAACTCGGCTGCGCCCTCCGCGCACACCTCCGCTCAGGAACGGTCAGCCACCGTTCTGGCTTGCCCTCGTCCTGGCGGTGAGCGGCGGGATAGTGAATGCCTTGGCCTTTCCAGGTCTCGGCTGGTGGCCGCTGATCTTCATTGGCACTCCTCTCATACTCGGATCTCTTATCGGCCGCCGGGTCCGAGGTGCCCTCGTAGTGGGTTTCCTCGGGGGGTTCGCTTTCTGGGGAACTCACATCCTGTGGCTCACCGTTTACCTCGGCCCGGTTCCGTGGCTCGCCCTCGCAGGCCTCGAAGCGGTCTTTTTCGCCGCGGGCTGCGCGCTCATCGCCGTGGCTTGGCGATTCACCGATCGAGCATTCCGTGGCGACTTCGGACGGTACGGTTTTACACCGATTGTCGTCGCCTGCCTGTGGACCCTGCGAGAGTTTGTCACCAGCAACTGGCCGTATGGCGGATTTTCGTGGGGCCGGCTGGCCTTCTCTCAATCGGAAAGCCCCTTCGGCGAGCTGGTGGCATGGGTCGGAATATCCGGGCTCTCCTTTCTGCTCGCCTGGGTGGGAGCGCTATTCGTCCAAGTCTTGCGTAGTCGGACTTTCCGAAGGCGGGCAGCCCTGGCCGTCATCCCTGTTGGGCTCATTACTGTGTTCCTCGCCGTGCCGCCGGTTGCTATAGCTGAGGCGGGCACCATGCGCGTCGCCGGGGTTCAGGGCGATTCGGATGCAGGTCTGTTTGGGGAGTACAAGCCCGGGGAGATCCTTGGCGACCACGTTGCCGCTACGGAACCTCTCTATGGAGAGGACGTCGACGTCGTCGTCTGGCCGGAGAACGCGGCTGACCTCAACCCGCTCAAGAATGGCCAGGCCGCAGATATTCTCGACGACGTCACGGAACGGATGAACGCTCCGTTGGTGACTGGAACGATCACGTCCGACGGCGACAAGACGTTCAATAGCCTGCTGCTGTGGAACCGCGGCTCTGGAGCTGTCGATCAGTACGACAAGATGCATCCGGTGCCATTTGCCGAGTACATTCCGGACCGTGATTTCTGGTTTCCACTTGCGCCGGGATTGCTCTCGCTCATTCCCCGCGATTACACGATTGGGACCCGGGACAATATCTTCGAGTTAGAAGAGGTGAAGGCGGGCCTTGCAATTTGCTTCGATATCGTCGATGACAACCTCATCCGCCAGATGGTAGCTGGTGGGGCCGAGCTCATTCTGGCTCCCTCAAACAACGCTGACTTTGGCCGCAGCGACGAAAGTGTCCAGCAACTGGCCATCGCCCGCCTGCGCGCCATTGAGTACGGTCGCAGCGTCGTGAACGTATCAACTGTGGGCACATCAGCAGTGATCGCCCCCGATGGGAGCACGATCGATCGCCTACCCGCATTCACGCCCGGGTCCATGGTCGAGGATGTTCCACTGAGCACGACGATCACACCGGCCGCACTCCTCGGTGCCGGGATCGAATTGACGCTCTCGGCCTTCGGATTGGCTGGTCTCGTCCTCGCTCTGATCGTTGGCCGAGGTATCGGCGCCCCCCAGGGAACCGGCGGCAAATCTGGAAAACTCTCCCCGTCGCGGCTCACTCGTGACGAAGAGCCACACACCTGACAGCGCGGACGAAAACAGATGCGGTCTACCCCGGCAAGGTCGACGACTCTTCACGCCCGCGCCGCTTCATGGCGCGCCACAATGAAGCTGGCATGGCGACGGCCATGGCTCGAGTCCGTAGGTTGACGCCAGTGCGTATCGCCCGGACGACCCGGTCGACATCGTCCGCGAGAAGAACCGGATTCCCGGGCCCTGCGTCCTTGCCGGCGGGGGCGTAGCGGTCTCGTTCCTCGACGACAACAAGCCGGTGCAGTGAGGCTTCCGCGGTTGCGGATATCGATAGGCAGTCGGCCCATTTTCGCGGCGTGTCCGTGTTACGCAGCGGGACGCCATGGTCCAGCGCGGTGTCAGTGATTTCGGCCCAGGCCGCGGATGCTCCGCCGCGCCCGGACCGAATGCGGCGTCTGCGCCGCTCGCGGACCAATAGCCGAACAACGCCGGGCGTTATCAGAATCACCGCCACCAACGCCGAGATGAGTCCAAGGAGAGACAGAGAGCCGCTGTCCTGTAACTGGCTTTCCGGTCCCACGAGCCCATCCAGTTCGTCGGTTGGGTTCGCTTGACTGGACGATGGCCCGCTCGTTGGCTGGCCGGAGAGGGGTGTGGATCCCGAGGATACGGCGTCCGGACGCGCGTAGTCGGGGACAGTCCCGCGGCCTGGGGTCGGTTCGAATGGTACCCAGCCGATGCCGACGAAATACAGTTCTGGCCACGTATGGAGATCATCGGAACTGATCTCGTAGCGTGCCTTCTCTGAACCTGTTCCTGGCATGCGCGTTCCGGGACCATAGCCGAGCGCGACGCGTGCCGGAATGCCCAGCACACGCGCCATGACGGCCATTGCCGAAGCAAACTGGACGCAATACCCTCGCTTCACCTCCAGGAATCTGCCGATGACGTCCACTCCCCCGCCGTCGAAGCCTTCTTCGACCGGCGCTTCTGTGTCGTAACGAAAATCGTCACTTCGCAGGTATTCCTGAATGGCGACCGCGGCGTCATAGTTCGAGGTGGTTCCTGTTGCCAGCACACGTGCTGTTTGGTCGACGACCTCTGGGCGCGGCGTGGGCAGCTCCAGATTGTTCAAGGCCTCGGCGGGGTAGTCGGTGCTGGAGTTGCGTAGCTGTTGGACTGTCGGTTTGAGTTGCAGGGACGTGACGGTGTATTCCTGTCCGCGCGTGCTGGAGCCCAGGCTCGATATCGTCCGGGCCGTATCGCCCCAGCGCCAGTTCCCGGACAGCCCATCAACACGCGTGGGCGCGGTCGGAGCTGGCAGCCAGCTGATGTCGAGCCGGTCGATGACGACCGACGTGACCATCTCGCTGGTTGGGACATCCGCTGAAACTCCGTCTGGCTTTCGGATGTCGTCTAGCGTATTTTCTTGGCGGGGCGGATCCGGCCGCGCGGTCCAATTGGTTTCGATAAATCGGTCCAGCGTGAGGATTTTGAGGTACGGCGGCTGATCGGCCGTCGTTACGTAGTGCAGCGCCGGGCGAGGTTTCGGCTGCCTCAGGTCCCTTCCGAGGTCGATCATCGGGTTGATTCCGGAACCGTAAGACAGGGCGCCCAAGCTACCACCCGCAGATCCCCCGTCGGTCAGCGGCGGAGTGACAGCGCTCAACGTCAGCGCTCCACCGATCCCGATGCTGGCAATCGCAACGGAGACCCACACCGGCCCTGACCGCAGCGGCTGGCGTGCTGCGTCCTGGTCCGGGCCGGTCAGGTGGGTTGCTCCATTTTCGTGGATGCGGGCGTCGACCCGAAGGAGGACGAAAAACGCGGCGGAAGCGACCACGAGCGCAGCAACATCCGCCCCCTCATCAAGCAGCAACCCGGGTGCGGCGACCGGTACGAGAACCGGCACACCAGCTGCCGCAGGCCACCGCAGGGTGATGGCTAAAACATCCATCAGGATCGCGATCAGCCCTGCACCGGTTGCGAGGAGGAAGACGATACCGGCGGTGGCTTCCGCCGGGGTGCCTTGTTCCTGGATGGACATGACCCCGGAGGTGAAGAGGGTCTGGAACCGCTTGACTGTGTCTCCGGTTGGGATCAGCCACAACACTCCACTCCCTCTCCCGAAGAGAAGGGTGAGAGTGAGGAGAAGGACACCCCCGATCATTGCCGGCACCAGATATCGGGGTATGCCGAGACTTCGTAGAGCGCCCGCAGCGACGAGAACTACACCCGCCGTGACCGCCATCGCCCACCACCACGCCGTTCCGTGCAGAAGCGGCCCGAGCGCCCCACATCCTGTTAGCAGCAGCAACAGAAGAGCAAATGTGAGCGGCCATCGCGCGTCGGTCCGAGGCGCAAAGCGCATGCGCCGGAACAATACACGCGTTGGTCCCCGTGGGTTCACCGTCACACCCTCCGTCGGCTCTTCACGGTACAGACACATCTCGTCCGGGTGGCCGGCGCTCAGGCCGCGGTGAGCACCGGTTTCAATCGAGTGTCTTGGTCGTATGCGAAACTGTTCAGACATAGTACGCACCACACAAGCCGTGGAGCTTCGTTCATTCTGAATGAGGCTTGACGTCGGCCAGCCTGCTCAGTCCCGCGATCAGCGGCCTAGCCAGACTTGTCGCGAGTGGTTGCCATTCAGGAGGTGACGCGTATGAGAACTCGAGGTGCTCGTACTGTGCGCGGCCTGGTCGTGGCGTTCGGTGCGGTGTTCGTGGCGGTCTTCTTTCACTCCGTCGCTGACGGCTGTCCGCCGAGCCTCATTGGCGTGGTCGTGGCTCTTCTGTTCGCGATTCCGGTGTGCGTGCTACTGGCGGGAAAGACCTTGTCCCGCGTGCGGCTGGCGTTTTCAGTTGCTTCGAGCCAGGCAGTTTTCCATGTCACCATGAGCATGGGAAACTTCACCGCTGACGCGATCACCTCCGATTCCGAGGGGCTGAGCCATCATGCTCATGCCGCTGCGACGACACTTTTCAGTCTCGGAGCGGGATCCGCGACCGATCATACCGGCGACGATTCTGGCATGTGGTTGGCTCACCTGTTCGCTGCCGCTCTCACCTTCTTCGCCCTGCGCCGCGGGGAGGCAACGTTTTGGGCATTGCTCACCCGCACTGGTCTTACTGTCGCTGCCGCATTGTTTGCCGTCACCGAAATCCTGCCCAGTGCACCATCTCGCTCAACCGCAGTTTCTTCCTCGTGTGGGTGGGTGCAGGCGCGGCTCGTTGTGCTCGGTGCGATGCGCCATCGGGGCCCGCCGTTCGTCTGGGCGTAAACCCACCTCGCACTGCACCCCCACTTACCTATCGAGCGCGTTATGACGGCCTGCCGCGTGCGCGCCCGCGACCAACGAATAGAGACCTTCTAGTGAAGAACCGCACCCTAGCCACCTCCCTGACCGCCGTCGGCGCCGGCATCGCTCTCGCGATAGCCGCGCCACTGGCGGCTTCCGCGCACGTGAGCATCACCCCGAACTCAGCCGACCCCGGCGCCTCCCAGAACTTCGTCTTCCAGGCAGCGAACGAATCCGCCACAGCATCCACCATCAAGGTCGAGATAGCGCTACCCACGGACACCCCGATCGTCAGCGTGCGCTATCAGGCAACGCCCGGGTGGACCACCGAAGTCATTACCAGCACGCTTCCCGAACCTGTAGAAGTTTCCGGCAATACCATCACCGATGCTCCGACGAGCATCGTCTTCACGGCAGATGAGGGCAACGGCATCCGCCCAGGCTCGTTCCAACAGTGGACTGTCTCACTCGGTCCGATCCCCGAAACGGGAAGCCTTCTCTTCCCTGCCGTTCAGACCTACGATGACGGCGATGTCGCGAACTGGACCGCTACCGCCGAGGATCTCGAAGCCGACGAGACGCTCAAGGCCGCTCCGGTCTTGTTCGTTGAAGACGACGTCGTGGCCGACGGCCACGGGGGTTCCTCCTCCACCGATCACTCGGCGACGGAGACCGACGCCGAAGTCGCAACAACGTCGACCGCCACCGGGGCCACAGATTCAGGTCTGCCCCTTGGCCTGAGCATCGCTGCGCTCATCCTCGCCGCCGTGGGGACGATCCTCGGGGCCGTATCGCTGTTCGGTAGGAAGCGTTCCGCATGACCTCACCACTGCGCAAGTTGTGCGGGGTCGTCGGGGTATTGGGTGCCGCCGGGATCTTTATCTTCGGCGGCACCGTCGGACCAGTGTCCGCGCACGACTCACTTCTGGCCGCCTCGCCCGAGGCCGGTGCGACGACAACAAGCATGACCGAAGTAGAACTGACTTTCAGCGACAACCTTCTGAACGTCAGCGGGATGAGTAATGCATTCGCAGTGCAGGTCATCGGTCCCGACGACCGGTACTACACCGACGGCTGTGTCACCCTCGCGGGAGCAACAATCACGGCCCCAGCTACCCTCGGCGGTGCTGGCGAGTACGAGGTGCTGTGGCAAGTGGTCTCGGCCGACGGGCACGCTATCTCAGAGTCGTACGTCTTCGACTACGCGCCGTCAGCCGGATCGGCGGCCGCGGCGGGCACGGCCACTGCCCCGGTTTGCGGAACGGCGTCGTCTACCGACGGGGCCGCTGTCGGGAGCGATGCTCCGTCAACAACAGCTGATGCCAGCGCTGCTGACGCCGCCGATCTTGGTGCGGGGTTGACGATCGGCGCTGCTGTGATCGCGCTGACGGCTGCCGTGACCGTTTTTCTCGTCTACCGCATGCGCCGCTCGCGCTGAGAATGCACAGGAGGGGCCGCCTACCCAGCGCCCCTCCTGCGCTTCAGTCTCCGGTCATTCGAAGAGTGTTAGGCGCCAAATACTTCAGCCTTTCGGGCGCTTTTGGGCGCCCGGTGACGACTTGTTCGCGTTTCCCAGCCACAACAGGTGCGCTCGTAGCGACATCGCTCCCCCGGCCACCAACGCCACGATCGCATACGGCAGGAGCATTCCCGAGAACTCCATTCCAGTCAACGCATTGATGATGAGTGCGGAGATGCTGGATGCGCTCAGCACGAAAGCGATAACTGCAACGGTGGTGAAGGACCACTTCTTCATACTTACTCAATCTCTGTCTCGCTGGTGACGACGCGTGCTGTTGCGCGCAATGAAAAGTATGCAAGACTGCTCATACATGAGTCTAAGGGACTGCCGGCGGTGCGCACGTTCGATCCTGCTGTCGCGGCGTCGAGCCCTCAGACTACCTACACGAGAGGTTTTTTGATGGGTTCTGATCACACACACGCCTCGGCAGCCAGCGCTGCCGGCCGGCATCGTAAACCGCTCGTCATCGCCTTTGCACTGACAGCGATCTACATGGTCGTCGAATTGGTCGTCGGTTTCTCGGTGAACTCGCTGGCCCTGATTTCTGATGCAGCGCACATGGGAACCGACGTCCTGGGACTCGGCATGGCACTGACGGCCATCACCTTGGCCTCCAGGCCGACGACTTCGCAGCGCACCTACGGTTTCTACCGCCTCGAAGTTCTGGCAGCCCTGGCGAACGGACTTCTCCTCTTCGCCGTGGCCGGCTACGTCCTCTTTGAAGCCGTCCAGCGTTTCGGGAACCCCCCAGACGTGCCCGGCCTGCCACTCCTCGTCGTGGCAAGTATCGGACTTGTGGTGAACCTGATCAGTTTTCGACTCCTCCTGGCCGGGTCCAAAGAGAGCATCAACCTCAAGGGCGCCTACCTGGAAGTGTGGGGAGATCTCCTCGGTTCAATCGGCGTCATCGTGGCTGCGCTGATCTTGTACACAACGGGTTGGCAATATGCAGATCCGATTATTGGCGTGGGTATCGGGCTGTTCATCCTCCCGCGCACCTGGAAACTCACCCGACAGGCCCTCCGCATCCTGATGGAAGTCGCCCCGCCGCACCTAGACCTTGCCGAGATCAATCGGCAGATCCTGGCGATCCCTGGCGTGGTCGGCGTCCACGATCTACACGTGTGGACAATCACTTCCGGGATGGAAAGCGCCAGCGGCCACGTCGCGATCGACCCCGACAGCAGGTATCAGGACGTCCTCGATTCCGTGCTCAGCTTGCTCCAGGACAAGTACCAGATTTCCCATGCAACCATCCAGTGTGAACCGGCCGAGCACACCGAAGCGACCAACGCCATCTAAGTCACTGCTGGAGGAACCGGTGAAAGAGTACGCTGTTGAAGACATGAGCGCACGAAATGAAGGCCGAAGCGCCGTTCCCTTTGAAACGTCAACGGTGACGCCCGTGGCGCGCATGGTCGACGTGGAGCAGGTATTGGCTGCCCGTTCGAACATGCCCGCCGAAAGCGACGTTGCCGATCTGGCGGATGTGTTTGGTCTGCTGGGTGAACCGAGCCGAGTGCGAATCCTCATCGCCCTGCTCAATGGCCGCATGTGCGTGCGCGATCTCGCCGCGGCAATCGATCTGAGCGAATCAGCGGTGTCTCATGCGCTGCGTCTCTTGCGCGCCCATCGAGTTGTCGAGGTCCATCGGATTGGGCGTATCGCCTACTACGAGATCGCCGATTCCCATGTGCGAGTTCTGCTCGAGCTCGGACTGGAGCACGTCGGCCATACAATCCTGCTGCACCCGGCAACGCCCACATCCGACGGCCAGAATGCGTGCGAGAGGCACCCCGCTCCTTAGCCGAGCTCCAAATCGTGCGGGTTCAGCTCCGCTCCCCGAGCCGATTCAGGTACTCGTTGTACGAGTCAAGGGCGGCATCGTCGCGCGCCTGGGTTCTGGCTGCTCGGACGGTATCCCGGCGCTGCCAGCGTGCAAGCGTGACAATCAGAACGATAAGCAGCGGAAGCTCGCCGTAGGTCCACGCCAGCGCGCCGGCCATCGCCTGGTCTTGCACAGGATCAATCTCCCACGCAGCCGGCGCATCCGCGAAGAACGAAACAACTGGGCTCAGGGTCAAGATCATGACCAAGCCGAAAGCAGCATGGATCTGCATCTCCAGAAAGACCTCAAAGAGGCGCCCTATGTACGACGTCGGTCGCGGAAGCGGATCGGCGGACATCAGGGGCGTGGCGGAGAGGATCCCCACGGCCAGGAACGCAATTTCGAGACCGATGTGGCCGGTCCAGGTCGCTAGCAGCGCGCTGGCCGCACCGCTGAGATAGAGGCCCACGAAGCTGAAGAGAACGAGCGGCACGACGAATGCCGGGTGAAGTGCGACGCGCGCCGCTCGTGACCGGAGTCCGGCGTGCGCCACTCGCAGAACGGTACGGCCTGGACCCTGGTGCGGTGTCGCCCTCAGGAGGAGCGTGCCGGGTGAGCCGAGAACAAGTAACGGCGGAATGATCATCATCAGGCTCAGCTGTTGAAACACGAAAACAGAGAACATCCTGAGGCCGTAGCCTTCCAGGCCGGCACCGGTCACCACAAGCAGGAGCGCGCACCCGGTGAGGAAGGAGACGGTGCGGATGACCGACCAGCGACGGCCGAGGGCCCACAGCCGGATGGCACCTGCAAGATACAGGCCGGCCAGGATCAGGCCGATGATCGGCAAAACGGGAATCGGTTGCAGGTTGGGTGCGAGGAATTGGTCGATACTGGGCGGCAGGCTGGGAGTCCACACGGGCCCCTCAACACCCGCACTAGCGAACATTGCTGCGCACAAGTCGGATAGAGGCCAGGCCGGCAATGAGTACGGCCGGAATGCCCATGGCCAGCACCACCCGACCTGCAAGGTGTTGTTCGGCGAGTGGATCGGTACCCCACTCAACACTGATGACCCCATACCAATCGGGAAGAAGTGGCTCGGCGGCGCCGATAAAGCTCAGCCCGAGAAGAGCGACTGCACTCGTCACACCCGCTAACGCAACCACGAGGCGGAGAGCGGCGCGGGGAGAATTCGGGTCCACCCCGGCGAGGGCGCGGATGAAGAGAGTTCCGACGATGAGGAAGTGCGCAATCATCCATTGATGGCCGACCGGGTTTTCGATCGCCCAGGCGAACAATGGCGTGTAGTAGAAGGCGAAGAACGACCCGCCAAGGAGCACTCCCGCCACGATGGGGTTCAGTAAAACCCGCAAAACTGAAGAACGTTGGAAGAGGAGAATCCACTCTCGTCCGCCGCGGCTCCCGTCGCCTCGGGCCACGATTGCGCGCAGCCCCAGGGCGACCGGTCCACCCAGAACCAGCAACACCGGCACAACCAACGCGAGGCTGAGGTCGCCGAGAACGTGGGCGCTGACCAGGTAACTGCCATACGTGTTCGGGGCCCCATTGGTCGTGTAAAGGAGCACGCCCAGTCCGGTGACCCAGCTGAGTGTGCGCAGGGCTGGCCAAGATTCGCCGCGAGCGCGAAGGCGATGGATGCCGGCGACGTAAAGGAATATCCCGAATCCGGCCGCGAGGAGCCAGACGGGATCCACGGTCCAGCTGCTGACCACGGTTTGCCAGCTCAACGGGGCGGGCAAAGGTTGGCCGGTGAGGCGCTCCGCCGCGGTTACGGCTATTTTGTCGAGGATAGGCGGAGGCGTGCGGGCCAGGACCACCGCGACACCGGATGCCAGCCCCATCAGGAGGACCTCCGCCCCGACCAGCCGCCAGAACAGGCCCTCCCAACGCACCCGGCTGATGTCGGCGAGGCGTTTGAGCAGGAGCCTGCGGTGGCCGACGCCCACTGCGCCGAGCGCGATGAGCGCCAGCACCTTGACCACGAGGAGTAACCCATAGGTGGTCGAGACGAGTTGGCTGAGCTGTTCGACACGGAGCGCAGCGCTCACCACGCCGGACACGGCGACGATGACGAAGCAGATCAGGGCGATGCTCGAGTAGCGTCGGAGCGTGATGACGAGGGTCTTCCGGTCCGTTTTGCGATGGAGGACGGCGATGAGAACCAACCCACCGATCCAGGTCGCGGCGCCGATGGTGTGCAGCCAGATTGCCGTTGTGGCAGCGGTGTGACCGCCTGCTCCAGCCGCGTGGCCCTGAAGCGCCAGCGGAACGAATGCTGCGCCTGCGAGTGCTGTGACTGCGCCAATCGCTGTCACGCCCCGCACAGCGAAACACAGGACGGTGATACCAGCGCTCAGCAGCATTGTAGCCAGCCAGGCCTGACCGAGCCCAATATCGGTGAGGAATAACATGAACGCTTGAATGAAGATTCCGGGCGAGGACACCGGCCCCGCGAGACTCATAAAAGTGAACACAGCGCCGGCGGCGGACGTCACGGCCCACGCGCCAGCGCACCCGGCCGCGATGTCGAGCGTCCTGCCGTACAAGCTGGACACCGGGGTCAGAGCGAAGCATGCCAGCACGAGTGCGCCCAGCGTTCCGGCGCTCGACAGGTTCATCAGGACCTTCGCAAGGGGTATCCCGTAGCTGACTACCGGGCCTTCGGCGATGAGTAATTCCGGCTGTGTAGGCAGCGTGAGCAGTGTCGCGCCAACGACAGTGATCAGCGCAAACGCGAGGAGCAGCGCCGGGGCGAAGATCCAGGCGATCGACTGTCGACGCGTGACGCGGGTTGCAGTTCGCACCATCACAAGGCAGCTCCCGTTCTGATGCTCAGGGTCGATTCTGTCGCGCGTTTAGCTGGCGCGCCGTAAATGCACACGTAGTCAACCGAGTGGGGCGCCTCGCGCCCCCATAAACGGTTCCGGGTCGATACGAGCGCCATTGACGCGCACCTCATAGTGGAGATGACAGCCGGTGGATGCCCCAGTTGTTCCTGCCAACGCAACGACCTGGCCGGCTTGAACATTGTCGCCATTGTTGACCAAAATCTGGCTGGTGTGCGCGTAACCGGTCTGGACGCCTGAACCATGATCGATTTGGAGCCAGTTACCGTAGCTGCCCATCCAACCGGCGTAGGAGACCCGGCCGCTACTCGCCGCGTAGATCGGGGTTGAGCATCCTGCACTGAGATCTACCGCATAGTGATACGGGTTGACCCCGGCCACGGGTTGTGCCGGTCGCGGCCCAAAGTTGTCGGTAATCCGCCCGGGGACAGGGCGCGCCCAGCCCTGGCCGCTGAGCTGACCGGAATCCAGACTCGGCCCGGCCGAACCTGCGGCAGCGGAGGCTGCAGCAGCGGCAGGGGCAGCCGCCGCGGCTGCAGCCGCTGCGGCCGCCGCCTGTCCGCGTTCGAAGTCGGATTCAGTGGCCGCGCGGTCCTCAACCAGCACGGCCAACTGCGCTTGGAGCGTCTCGGATACCTGCTGCTGTTCGGCGACCTTCACTTCGGCGGCCGCATTCGCCTCCGCCGCTTCGTTGAACGCAAGCTGCGCCACCTCGGCGAGCTTCTCTCGTTCCTCCAGGGCAACCTGCGCTTGGTCCGAAAGCGCAGCAGCGGCGTTCCGATCGGTGGCGGCTGTCGAGTACAACCTGTCGATCGTGTCGGAGAGTTTACTAAGGGAGCCGAGACGAGAGAGGAGGTCGTCTGACTCCTCACCGGAAAGGAACACCTGCAGGCTCATCTCAGCGCCCGATCCGCCGCCCTTGGCCATTGTTGCGGCGAGTCGCCCGACCTTCAACGTTGACTCGTCGGCCTCGGCCTGAGCTGCTTCCGCCTGGGACTCGAGAGTAGTGGCCTTCAACGCCGTAGCGTCCAGGCTGGATTGAGCGGTGTCGAATTCGGCCGATCGCCGAGTGGCGAGCTCACGTGCCGTCTGAAGCTCAGCATCCAGCCCCTGGATGAGCACGGCGATTTTGTCCATCTCGCCGCGCTTGGCCGTCTCGTTGCTTCGGGACGCTTCGACGTCCGCCCAAGACGGATAGTCCTGGGCGGCCACAGCTGGGGCAGCCGGAACGGTGGACGCGAGTAGCGCGAGTGCCGCGACTGCGGCGACGGAATGTCGAAGAGTGCGAATTCGAAAGATCATTCCCGAACAGCCCCTTCGATGGCTGCCCTGAATGCTTCTAACGTGGAGAGCTCGAGTTGCTCGCCATTAAGGAAAAATGTCGGCGTGCCCTGGACGCCAAGTGCCATCCCCTCACGTTGGTCCTCCATCACTCGCTCGAGCACAGCGGGGTCCTGGATATCAGCGTCGTATCGCTCCAGGTCCAGGCCGATGTCTTCGGCGTAGGTGCGGAAGAGATCCGCGCGTGACTCGGACTGCTCCCCCCATTGCGTCTGCGTCGCGAACAGTTTTGAGTACATCGCTTCGAACTGGCCTTGACGGGCCGCTGCCTCTGCGGCCACCGCGGAATTCACCGCGTTCGTGTGGCTGGGGATCGGGAAGTAGCGAGTGACGAAAGTGACTTCGCCGTCGAACTCTTCTCTCAGGTCTTCGACGACGGGGTAGACGGCCCCGCACGCTTCACACTCGAAATCAAGGAACTCGACCACAGTGACTTTTCCATCGGCGGCGGTGCTCAGACGATGGCTGTTCTCTCTCAGAACCTGCGGTGCGGATGCCGATTCGGTGCTCGACGGCGGCGTAGGTGTGCGTGTAGCAAATAGGACAATGGCGATCATCACCGCGACACCGATCACCACACCTACGTTGATGAGAATTTTGGTGCGGGTGGACAGTGGTTTCTTCATCTCAGCCTTGGGTTTTTGTAGACGGTTACTTCGCGACACGTGAGCTCAACCAGGTGTAGGGATCGGTCGGAGTTGATCCGTTGAGTAAGAGCTCAAAATGCAGGTGCGGTCCGGTGCTTTGGCCGGTGTTGCCGACCTGGCCGACCGGCTGGCCGACTTTGACGGGCTGGCCCTCGGCGAGACGGAGCGAGCCGAATTGCATATGGGCGTAGAGGCTGCTGACCTTTTCGCCGTCGACGACGTGATCGATGATCGCGTACACGCCGAAGCCGGAATCTGACTCACCGGTCTCGCGCACCACCCCGTCGGCAATCACCTGAATCGGCGAACCCTCTCCCGGGGTCATGTCGAGGCCTTTGTGCATCGTGGAGCAGCCAGCGCACGGTGACGCACGGGGTCCGAAGTCATCGCTGATCGGGACCCCGACAACGAAGGGCCACTGCACCGGCGACGTGATGCTGTTGGTGAACGTTGACGACGTTCGGGTGTAGCCGGCCGCGGCGATTTCGGCGTTACGACTGGCCTCGATCTCGGCTGCCGACGTAGCCGAGAACACATCGCTGGCGCCAATGATCGGGGCTGCACCCGTCGCACTAAACGTCTGGGACGGTGCATCTTGGTGGACATCCGGCGCCATCACAAACACTCCGGGGTTGCTCGCCACCGCTCCGGCCGGCGTGGATGTTGCGAAGAGGAGCGTCGCCGCGAAGATGGCAGCCGCGGCAGTGACCACACGAGACTTGGCGCCGGTTCTTTGCTGGGCGCGAGGCGGGCGCGAGTCTGTACCAGGTTCAGTTCTGCGTCGTGCTTGATGCTTGGTTTTCGGCGCCCGATTGAGTGATTCGCGCCGGGTCAACGCAGGGCGGGATAAATAATCGTGTTCCATTGCTGCTCTCTGGACATGCCGAATTGACGGCAAAGACGGTCGAAGAAAAGAACGGGCCGGTCAGTCCCAGACGGGAGTGACGGCGTCGTTCTACGTTCGACTGACGCAGAGAACAGTGAGAGACAACGAGAGGGGCGGGGATTCCCGGCGCGTGACAATAGCCGCGAGTCGTTCAAGACCGGTGCGTATCAGTACCAGGGGCGACTGACGCATCATGCGAATAAGAACGACGAGAAAAGCGATTCCGCAGGCGAATGCCAACGCGGCGCACAGCGCCAACGCGCCGGCAAATGCTTCGTCGTTGACGGCGGAGCTGCTGGCGCCCTGGCCGTCCTCGGCGATAGCAGGCGACAAAACGCTGTTGGCAGCGGAGCTGGTCCCCGTCGTCTCGCCAGGATGACTGTTTTCAAGCGAATGCGCCAGAAGAAGTGAGATGACCGTTCCGAGCACGACGAGGAGAGTGATGATGATCCGCTGTAGTTTGCGCGTGTTGAGCGCTGCCTGCGAACTGATTACCATTTCTCTCTCCCTTCTCAACTAGCTGCCGCGCCGGTCACCGAACTGGCACATTCGACTGCACGTGGCCGACGGTCGTCAGTCCACGCGCGTTTGAACACTAACAGACACAATTCCGAGAAGTCTGCGCCGGTGCGGGCGAGGTCTCAGATGGGGGTCACGAAGCCGTTGATCAGGCCCTGTAGGCGGTAGATCCAGTCGGTCCAGAGCCCGGTGGTCATGCTCGCACCGATGAGGATCAGCACCGTCCCGCCGATGAGGTTGATGGTGCGCACATGACGTTTCAGGAAGGCCATCGCGTCGGTGGCCCAAGAGAAGCCAAGCGCGATCAGGAGAAAGGGGATTCCCAGACCCAGACAATAGAACAGGCCCAACAAAGCACCGCGACCAGCCGACGCGGTGTCGAGGCTCAGGGCCGAGATTGCGGCCAGGGTCGGGCCGAAGCACGGGGTCCAGCCCAGCCCGAAGACCACGCCCAGAAGCGGGGCGCCGGCCAGTCCGGTGGCGGGTTTCCAGCGGGGGCGAATGGTCCGCTGCAGGAAGCTGATCTGACCGATGAACACGACGCCCATGAGCATCACGAAAATCCCCAGGAATCGGGTCAAAGTCCCTTGCCAGCGAATGAGCCAGGTTCCCATGGTGCCGAAGGCAGCGCCATAGGCGACGAAGACGATCGCGAAGCCGAGCACGAACAACGCAACGCCGAGGACGAGTCGGCGTCGGCCGCGGTCGGCGATCTCGGGGTTACCGCCGATATAGGCCAGATAGCCGGGTACCAGAGGCAACACGCAGGGTGAGGCGAACGAGACAAGGCCCGCGAGAACCGCGATGGGGATGGCAAGTAGTAGTTGTCCGCTGAAGACGGCTTCTCCCCAGCTCACGGCGCTGTTTCGGCGAGAGTGTCGGCAATGAGCGTGCTCAGTATCGACTGTGATTCGATTCGGCCGAGAATCCGAGCGGCTGGCCGGCCTTCGGCATCAACGACGATCGTGGTCGGTACCGCGTTCGCCGCGAATTCCCCCGCGAACGCAAGGCTGACCAAACCATCGCTGTCGATGATGGAGGGGTAGGTGACCTTGTAGGTGTCAGCGAATGCGATGGCGGTGTCAGCTTGGTCGCGGATGTTCACGCCGAGAAATTGCACTGCCTCGCCAGCGTATTCCTGGTTGATCGCTTCGAGGTCGGGTGCCTCGGCGCGACAGGGCGCGCAGGCGGCGTACCAGAAGTTCACGACGAGGACCGAGCCCCGGTAGTCGGCGGCATCGACCACGGTGCCCTCTTCAAGGGTTCCCGTGAATTCCACCGGATCACCCCGGTTCTCCATCGCCCATTCCGCGACCGTGCCGTCGCCGGCGATGTAGTTCTTGTTAGACCCCTCGCGGTACTGCTCGGAGAGTCCGCCTTCGGGCGCGCACGCGGCGAGGACCATTGCGGCAAGCCCGAGGGGCAGCGCAGTACGGAGGACCCGCGGGCCTGAACGAGTCACTGGGCGAGCGCGGCGTCGAGGGCTGCCGTAATGTCCTCTGGATTCTCCAGCAGGATCTTCTCGTCGTTAACGAAAATCGTAGGAGTTCCTTCCACTCCGAGTTCGCGACCGGCATCGAAGTCCGACTGCACGCGCTCGACGGTGGCTCGGTCGGCGACATCGGCGTCATACTGTGCCATGTCCAAGCCGAGTTCCTCCGCGTAGGTGCGGAACAGATCCGCTTTCGACTCCTGGCTCTCGCCCCAGGAAGCCTGCGTTTGGAACATTTTGTTATACATGGCCTCAAACTCATCCTGCTGGGCGGCAGCCTCCACCGCGACCGCCGAAGTCTGGGAATTCCGGTGTCCCGGAATCGGGAAATACCGGGTAGCGAAAGTGACCCGGCCCGCGTAGTCCTCACGAGCCTGCTCAATGTAGGGGTAGACAGCACCGCAAACCTCGCATTCGAAATCGAGGAACTCTACGAGGGTCACTTTCCCATCCGGCGCGACGTCGAGGCGATGGGTGTTCTCTTCTAGCACCGAGGTGGGGGCCGCAGCCGACGTGCCCTTGGGTGCGGCCGCCGGTTGAGCAGCCACCGCAATGACGGCGGCCACTGCGATGAGGACGGCGGCACCGACGCCGAGGTTGATTTTGGTTATGGTCTTCATGGGTGGTTCTTTCTGTCAGGCCGATGGTCGGCAGAAGTGTGTCGGGCAGTACGGCGGAGTCGGGTCCTACGTGGCGGTCGCCTCCAGAGCCGGGCGGCGGCGAGCGGCGCGGATTCCATTGGCGATGATCACAACTTCCGCCAGCTCATGCACCAGAACCACCCCGGCCAACCCCAGCACACCCGTGAGCGCGAGGGGGAACAGGACAACGATCACGCCGATCGCGAGAGCAATATTCGCGGTCATGATTCGACGGCCCCGTCGGGCATGCACAAGCGCGGCGGGAATCAGGCGAAGGTCGGTGCCGGTGAAGGCAACGTCTGCGGACTCGATCGCAGCGGCGGAGCCGGCTGCACCCATCGCAATGCCGACATCCGCTGTCGCCAGCGCAGGCGCGTCATTGATACCGTCGCCAATCATCGCGGTGTGCCGATGCTTCTGAAACTCGCGGATCGCCGCGGCCTTATCGGCCGGCTTCTGCTCAGCGCGAATCTCCGAAATACCGACCTGTCGCGCCAGGACCTGAGCCGTTCGGGTGTTGTCGCCCGTGAGCATCGCGGACCCGATGTGATGTCGTTTCAGCTCCGCGATGGTGTCAGCAGCTTCCGGTTTGAGTTCGTCCCGAATCCCGATGATGCCAACAACGGTGCCTGCGCGCTCGACGACGACAACGGTCATCCCGTTCTCTTCCATCAGGCCTAACCGGTCAGCGAGCGCACCGGCGGACACCCAACGTGGGTTTCCGATCCGCACAGGTTGGCCATAGAACGTCCCCGTGACACCGTCTCCGGGATACTCGGTAACGTCAGTGGCGCGCTCAACGGCCGGGACTGCGGCCAGGATCGCGGCCGCGAGGGGATGAGTGCTGTGCGCCTCGAGTGCGGCTGCCACGTGGAGGACTTCGTCACGATCGACCGAGTCGATGGTCGCCACGTCGGCGATCTCAGGCCGATTGCGAGTAAGCGTGCCGGTCTTATCGAACGCGATCAACTGAACAGTCCCAAGCCGTTCGAACGCTTCACCGGACTTGATGATCAGCCCAAATCGACTTGCGGCACCGATGGCCGATATAACTGTGACAGGTACAGCTATCGCCAATGCGCACGGCGACGCCGCGACCAGCACGACCAATGCACGCTCGGTCCAGGTCTCGGTGTCTCCCACCAGAACGCCGAAGAGCGCGATAAGACCGGCCGCGATCAGCACCGCCGGCACGAGAGGCTTGGCGATCCGGTCCGCAAGGCGAGCCCGGTCGCCCTTACGGGCATGCGCCTGCTCGACCAGTCTTACAATCGTCGTGAGGGAGTTGTCGGTACCGTCCGCTGTCGCTTCGACCATCAGTGCTCCGCCACCATTGATCGACCCGGCCGCGACGCTGTCCCCCGGTCCCACCTCAACCGGGATCGACTCGCCCGTGACCATTGAGGTGTCCAGGCTGCTTCGCCCGGAAACGACGATGCCGTCAGTGGCAACCCGATCGCCCGGACGCACGACGAGGATGTCCAGCTCGCGCAGGGCGCGCGCAGGAATTGTCACTTCGCCGCCAAGCCGGGACACGATTGCCGTGTCGGGCAGGAGAGCGAGCAAAGCTCGCAGCCCGCCACGAGCCTTGTCCATCGCCCGGTCCTCGAGCGCCTCTGCGATCGAGAAGAGGAACGCCAGCGCCGCCGCTTCGCCGATGTGACCGAGTAGGACTGCGCCAACCGCAGCGATCGTCATCAACAGGCCGACACCGAGCTTCCGACGCAGGAGCCTCCGGACGGCCCCGGGCACAAACGTCGAGGCCCCGGCCACCAGGCTCGCCCCCAAAACGATCGTCCCGACCAGCTCGAGGCCGGCCCATTCCATCAGGTAGCCGATCAGCAACAGGACGCCGGCCGCTACTGGAATGAGCACGTTCAGGTCTCGCAGCCAGGGAACGTGCTCCTCGGCGTTCGCCTGGTCGTCGCTACCTTCGCCCTCAACGTGCCCACCCGCTCCGGGACTCGGCTCGAGCCGATCTTCCCCGTCGTGATTGTGAACGCTGGCAGACGCCCCGACCGGGCGTACACCTAAAGTCAGTGCGGCCGGCGCGTCTTCCGCCGCGCAGCATCCATCGTTCTCCCGGCGGGGCCTTACGACCAAAGTTCGTCGTGCAGGAGGCGCGGAGGTCTCGTCGTCATCGCAGCATCCGGCGCTCATGCCGACGCCTCGCAACAGAACGGCACGTCGCAGTTCTCGTCTGCGCACTCGGCACCGTCGTCAACGGCCAGTACGACGTCAAGCATTGCCAGCACAGCTTTCGACAGGTGCGGATCCGCGATCTCGTATCGTGTGCTGCGTCCCTCAGGTGTCGCGGCAACGATCCCGCATCCGCGGAGGCAGGTGAGATGGTTGGAGACGTTGGAGCGCGTCAATCCCAATGCTTCGGCGAGCTCTCCAGGGTGCGCGGGTTGCTCATTTAGCGACAACAGTATCCGTGACCGGGTGGGATCAGCCATCGCCCGGCCTAGGCGGTTCATCACATCAAGACGCGAGGCAACAGTGAGCATGACTATGACATTACAGTCGTCGCTGACGTGAAGGCGAACGGCAGCGGCGAATGCACAGGCTGCACAGGGATCCCTAAGCTGGCGTGGTGCGCAAGGTTATCGAGTGGTGGGACAACCGTCAGATCGCGCTGTACCTGGTGGCGATCGCTGTCGGCGCGGCGGTCGGACTTCTCGCGCCGCTGAGCGCACCCGGCTTGACGCTCGCGATCAACCCCGTGCTTGCGTTACTGCTGTTTGCCACGTTCCTCGGTGTGCCGCTGATCGAAGTCGGCCGCTCCTTCCGAGACATTCGATTCCTCGGAACGGTCCTCGTCGTCAACTTCTTGGTGGTGCCACTCGTTGCGTTTGCACTGTCCAGATTCGTCGCTGACGACCGCGGACTCCTACTCGGCGTCTTGCTGGTTCTACTCACGCCCTGTGTGGATTATGTGATCGTCTTCACAGGCCTTGCCGGCGGCGCCAAAGCACGCCTACTCGCTGCCGCGCCGCTCCTGATGTTGCTCCAGATCGTCCTGCTTCCCCTCTACCTGCTGCTTTTCGCCGGACCCGAAGCCGTTGGTCTCATCGACCTGCACCCCTTCGCGGAAGCGTTCGTGATCCTGATCATCATCCCTCTCGCGGCCGCAGCACTCGTCCAGGCCGCCGGCCGGAGATTCAGAGCGGGACGCGTGATCGAGGATGTTATGGCCGCCGGGATGGTGCCGCTGATGATGGCCACACTAGCCGTTGTCGTCGGGTCACAGATCACCGCCGTTGGAGCGCAGGCGGAAACGCTACTCCGCGTCGTACCGATCTACGTCGCCTTCCTCGCCATCATGGTCGGCATTTGCCTGGCCGCCGGCAAGCTCGCCAGACTTGACGTGAGCGCCGTTCGCGCGGTGATCTTCTCCGGGGCCACCCGGAATTCCCTGGTGGTCCTTCCCCTGGCGCTGGCACTGCCGGCATCGCTCTCGATCGCACCGCTGGCGGTCGTGACACAGACGCTTGTTGAACTCGTCGGAATGATTATCTTTGTACGCCTGATCCCCCGCCTCACCCGCCACACCCGCAGAGGCGCCGAGAAGATCGCAACGTAGGCGCACCCGTATCGGAGCCACGTCGCGAACCGCCAGTATCCACCACAGCACAGTGAGGTCAGTGGGAATGCCGATGGTGGCTGTCGGGGTAGTGCTCGTGGGTGTGGGTGATTGGTTCGTGGGTGTGAACGTGCTTGTGCCAGCCGTTCGCGCCGACCTCCTGAGCTGGTTCGTCGTGGTGCTGGTGGTGCTCGTCGTGGGTGTGCCGGTGGTCATGAGTGATCACCTCGTGGGTGTGCTCGTGCTGATGCCGCTCGGTCAAGTGCAGCCAGACGCCAACCGCCATGAGCAGGCCGGCAACGATCACGGGCCAACTGAGCGCATCTCCGAGTGCTATCGCGAGCACCGCACCAAAAAAGGGGGCAACGGAGTAATAGGCACCGGCCCTGGCTGTGCCTAGGTGGCGCATCGCGACAATGAAGAGCACGAGGCTGATGCCGTAGGCGAGAAGGCCGACGACCATAGCGGCCGCGATGCTGAACGCACCGGGCAGCTGGGCGCCGAGTGAGAACGCGAGGATGAGGTTGACGGGTCCGGCGACCCCACCCTTAACCGCGGCGAGCCAGGTGGCGTCGTTGAGGGCGATCTTTCGGGTGAGGTTGTTGTCCAGTCCCCAGCTCAGGCAGGCACCGAGAATCGCCAGGGCCGGCCAGGGACTGCCAAAGTTTGCACCCAACGGAATGCTGAGAATCACCGCGCCGGCGACGATCGCGAGCATGCCGAGCGCTATTCGACGGTCGAAGTTCTCCTTGAACACGAACCAGGCCAGCGCCGCCGTGAACACTCCCTCAGCGTTCAGAAGCAGTGAAGCGCCGGACGCCGGCATGTTCGACAAGCCCATCATCAGCAACACCGGCCCGGCTACACCGCCGAAGAACACTGCCCCTGCGAGGGGCATCACCTCAGGGCGCGTGATGCGCACCCGAGGGGCACGACGGATCAGCCGGTACAGACCGAGGCCCAACCCCGATCCGCAGTACAGAAGCCCGGCGAGTAGCCACGGGCTCACGTCATCGTCGAGAAGCAGCTTGGCAAGCGGTGTGCCGGCACCGAAGAGCACCGCTGACAGCAACACAGCTCGAACACCGACATTCGTGAACGCGCGCAGCATCAGCCGGTCACCCGGCCATCCATGCCCTGGTGATGGGCCGGCGTGTTACTCAGGGCGTGTTCGGCCTGGAAGATCGCGTCACTGACCAGTCGGCTCGCGTGCTCGTTCGCGAGCCTGTAGAACACCCGCGTTCCCTCGTGTCGGGTCGAGACGATCCGGGCCAGCCTGAGCTTCGCGAGGTGCTGCGACACGGCGGCCGGAGTCTTGTCGACGATGTCGGCCAATCGGTTGACGGGCAGCGCTCCGTCTCGCAGCGCAAGGACGATCCGTACCCGGGTGGCATCGGCGAGCATCGAGAATATTTCGACCGCGAGCTCCACACACGGGCCCGCCGGGTCACGACCGCACGTCGACTTATCTGCATCCATACGCAGATTCTTACATACCAATCGTTTGAGCGCCCCGTGCGCCTCCACAGCTCGAGATTGCGGACTCTCCCCCGACCATCGCCAACGGCCAGCGAGGATCGCTGCCCCCGGCCACCGCTCGACCGCCACTTTGGGAGGATGATTGATACATGAAGATCGAAGTCCTATACATTGATGACTGCCCGAATTGGGTTGAGGTTGGCCGCCGACTTGAAGATGCGCTTGCCATGGGCGGGTACTCACGCACGCCGATCAGCTACCGGCTTCTTCGGACGCCCGACGAGGCAGCCGAAGTATCGTTCGCCGGCTCCCCCACAATCACCCTTGACGGGGAAGACCTATTCGCTACAGATGGCCGAACGACAGATCTTGCCTGCCGGATCTATTTCACGCCCTCGGGACTCGCGGGGCTCCCTACTACTGAGCAACTCACGAAAGCAATCGCTTCTCGTGGCGTCTGACACGACCGCAGTTTGTTCCTGCTGCGAAAGGACTTTGCAGCGTCACCAAGTGCACGCTCTGGCGGGTACAGTTGGCTTCGTCTGTCGACGATGCGGCCTCTGGATAGCCCTACGGCTGCATCGCGACAACTGACGATGCGTGCTCGTCCACAACGATTGAGACACTCGGACACGGGGAAACGCGGTGTCATCGGCGTTACTGGCTGAGTAAAGAGAACTCGACCGTGAAGGTAGCGCCACGGCCGACACCCGCGCTCTCAGCTCGGATACTTCCGCCGTGGGCCTCGGTGATGGACCTAGCGATCGCCAGACCCACGCCCGAACCACCATGGGCGCGGTCCCTGCTGGCGTCCACTCGGTAAAACCGCTCGAAAACATGCGAAATGTGCTCGGCCGGAATTCCATCCCCCTCGTCGGACACGGCCATCACCACCTTGCTACCGATTACCGCGGCAGAGATATTCACCTCGCGCCCGGACGGGGTGTGTCGAACCGCGTTGTCGAGGAGATTTGTCAGGACCTGACCAATGCGATCGCTGTCCCCACTGATAGCGGCGTCCCGGGCACCTCCAGCCATAGTGACCATCAGCGTCACGTTTTGGGCAGTGTATTGCGCCGTCGCCTGGGCCACAGCATCAGCGACTACCTGGGCGACAGGCAGGCATCGTCGGCGCATGGTGAGCCGGCCTTCCTCTGCAGTGGTCACGATGGCGACGTCCTCGCTCAGCCGTGTCAGACGAGTAACCTGGTCCCCCAGTATCGTGAGAGTTGCCGGATCAGCTTCCTGGACGCCATCGGCGATGGCTTCAAGGTAGGCGCCGATCGTGGTGATCGGAGTACGCATTTCGTGCGCCAGGTCGCCCAGCATTCTCGTTCTGGTTGCTTCGATCCGGCCGAGATCGGTGGCCATCGAGTTGAAAGCCGAGATCAGGTCGTCAAACTCCGCGCCGAGGCCCACAGCGGGGATACGCGCCGTGTAGTCCCCGTCCGCAACCCGGCCAGCCGCTTCAGTGACCGGTGTCAGGGACCGCGTGATCCGGCGCGAGAGAAACAGGCTGACGCCGACCGAGGCTGCCATGGCGGCGACGAGGGCCACGGCCAGGGAGACCATTGATGCGGTTCGGAAGGCTTCTTCGGCATGTTGAGTCGAGCTGGTCCCGGAACCTCCCATGCCCATCATGTGTGCGTGGAAAATGGCTGGGCCGATCCCAACAACCACGACCCAGGCAGTTGCCACCCCGACGAGTACAACGACGAGGATGGCGCCGAGCAGGCGCGCGCTGAGATCCCTAGGGCCAGGGACCCGAGTGCCTGTTCTGCTCACGCTCCGACGCCCATCTGGTAGCCAACTCCGCGCACTGTCCGGATGAAGACCGGTGACGATGGATCATCACCGATCTTGCGCCGCACATGCCCGATATGCACGTCCACCAAATGCGGATCGCTCATCCAGCCGTCTCCCCATACGGCATCAATGAGTTGCTGCCGCGAGAAGACAATTCGAGGTTGGCCGGCCAACGCCACCAGCACCTCGAACTCGGTGCGGGTCAGGTGCACCGGTTCACCGCTTCGGTGAACTTCGCGGCCGGCGACGTCGATTTGAAGGGAGCCAAAGACAAGAGGCGGTGTGCCGAGCGCGGCGGCTTGTTCGCTGGGGCGCGGTCGGCGGAGCATAGCGCGCACTCGAGCCACGAGCTCTCGGGGGCTGAATGGTTTGGTCAGGTAGTCGTCTGCTCCGACAGAGAGACCGACCAGCTTGTCGATCTCCTCGACCCGCGCGGTCAGCATGATGATGTAGCAATCAGTGAAGGTGCGCACGGTACGACAAACCTCAATGCCATCCATCCCTGGCAGGCCCAGGTCGAGAACGATGATGGCGGGGGCCCAATCTCGTGCCTTCGTCACGGCGGACTGGCCGTCGGCCGCCGTCTCAACGTCGAACCCATCTCGCTCCAAGTAGCCGGCCACCAACTCGAGCAGCGGTACCTCGTCGTCGACCACCAAGACTCTCGGACGCGGCTCCGCAGTGGCCTGTGGCCTGAAGGTCGTTGACATCATGGTCTCATTGTCCCTCCGGGTTGATCCCGGAGCGCTCTCATGAGCGGCTGCAGCCCATATCCCCAGTCAATCTTTGTCAAAAACCTGACTAGTGGGTTTCGCTCACCGCCGGTTGTTTCGTCATTGCCGCTTGGGTGTCAGCCGAGTCCGGCAGGTGCAGCCTTTTCAACAGCAGTGCATTGACGGCGACGATGACGCTTGAGCCTGACATAGAGATCGCGGCGATCTCCGGGCTGAGCTTGATACCGAACCCTGGGTAAAAGATCCCCGCTGCGATCGGGAGGGCGATCACGTTGTACCCGATGGCCCACCCGAGGTTCTGACGCATCTTGCGAACGGTTCCTTTTCCGATGCGCAGGGCGATGGGTACGTCGAGCGGGTCGGAGCGCATGAGGACTACGTCCGCGGTCTCGATGGCGACGTCGGTCCCCGCTCCGATAGCGATTCCTAAGTCAGCTTGAGCCAAAGCGGGAGCGTCGTTGACGCCGTCACCGACCATAGCAACTCGCCTTCCCGCCTGCTGTAGCGCGGCGATCTTCGCTGCCTTTTCCTCTGGCAGCACCTCGGCGATGATCGTGTCGATCTTCAGCATTGACGCAATTCGCTGGGCGGTGGCCTCGTTGTCGCCGGTCAACATCACGACTTCAATTCCTGCGTCATGAAGCGCTTCTACTGCGGAGGACGCGGTCTCTCGGACGGCATCAGCAAGAGCTACGACCCCGACCGCCCGGCCGTCGACAGCAATAAGCACTGCCGTTCGCCCCGTCGCCGCCAGCTCGTCGCGTTGCGGGATGACTGGTTCTACATCTACTCCCTGATCGAGAAGAAGTTTGCGGTTGCCCACGAGCACCCGGCGGCCGTCTACCGTGGCTCCGGCACCGTGGCCTGGAACGTTTCGGAAATCCGACGCGTTTAGAATCGGCACGTTCCTACTGGTGGCGTAGTCCACGACGGCACCGGCAAGGGGGTGCTCAGATTCCCTCTCGACGGCGGCAACGAGAGCCAGGAGAGCTTGCTCGTCGTAGCCGATGGTGAGGAAGTCTGTGACCTCTGGCTGGCCCTTGGTGAGGGTGCCGGTCTTATCCATTACTACCGTGTCGATTCGAGCCGCGATTTCCAAGGCGGTGGCGTTTTTGAACAGCACGCCACGCTTCGCTCCCAGTCCGGTGCCGACCATGATTGCCGTTGGCGTGGCCAATCCGAGCGCATCAGGGCAGGTGATGACGACCACTGTGATTGCAAAGAGGATGGCGGTCGGGAGGCTAGCCCCCGTGAAAAGCCACGCCGCCAGTGTGAGCCCTCCGCCGATCAGGGCGACCAAAACGAGCCAGAACGCGGCTCGATCAGCCAGGCGTTGGCCGGGTGCCTTAGAGTTCTGGGCTTCCTGAACCAGGGCGACGATTTGGGCCAAAGCGGTATCTGCGCCAACTTTCGTCGCCCTCACCCTGAGTGTTCCGGTGGTGTTGACCGTTGCGCCGATGACGGCCGATCCGACGGACTTTGCCACCGGCAGGCTCTCGCCCGTCACCATGGACTCATCGATGTCCGAATCGCCCTCCTCCACGACTCCGTCGGTCGGGACCTTGGCGCCAGGCCGCACCATCATCAGGTCGCCGGGAATTACTTCAGCGGTGGGCACTTCGATCGCCTCACCATCACGGAGGACGATCGCCATGGAAGGTGCGAGCTCTAACAGCGTGCGAATGGCATCGTTCGCTCCACCGCGTGCCCGCATTTCAAACCAGTGGCCTAACAGCACGAAGCTGGCCAAGACCGTGGCCGCCTCATAGAACACCTCGCCGCCGCCGGTCAACGTGACGATCACGCTGTACAGCCACCCGGAGCCCACTCCCACCGCAACGAGCACCATCATGTCCAGAGTTCGAGCTCGCAGCGCTCGGAACGCACCATCGAAGAAGATCCAGGCCGCGTAGAAGATCACCGGGAGAGACAGAATCAACGAAAAGACGTCATCCCGAAGGCCAAACGGTGCCGGCACCGTGAAGCCGATCACGTCCCGTCCAATCGGCGACCACAGAATGATCGGTATCGACAATATCGCCGCCACCAGGAACCTATTGCGCATGTCCCGCACCATGGCATCCATCGACATGCCTGCGTGGGCCCCGCCATGGCCCATCGTGTCCTGAGCTGTCCTTATGGCGTGCCCCTCGTGGGTCACGGCTTGGCCGTGCCCCTCATGCGGCATGGACGAGATGTGAGTCATGCCCATCGACTGAGACTTGTCGCTCGCCCTCTGGGAGCTCTCTTGAGGATCGCATATGTGATCAGGAACCGAACGGCCCGCGCAGTGATATCCGCAGTCTCGGACCCAGCGGGTTAGCTCAGCTACGGACGTCTGACCGGGGTCATAGGTGACTACCGCGGTCTGGGCGACCGGATTTGCCTCCACGCGAATGACTCCAGGTCGGCGGCCCAGCATGGATTCGGCGACTGCTTTGGATGACGCCCACTGCACGCCGCCAACCTCCATCACTGCTGATACCCCTTCGGTGCTCATGGGCAGGTTCCCTTCTTTGCGCTTTCGAGAGATGACGGTCGCGTCCCACAGGGCCGACGTTATACCCCCCTAGGGTATCTGTCAACAAAGGCCTGCGGGCCGGTTGGTTCCACGTCTTCGAAGTGCAGCTTTCAGGCGATCGGGTGGACTTGATACCCCAAGGGGGTATAGTTCGATGTACCCCCCAGGGGTAGACGTGGCGGAACAAACCGTCAGCAACGAAGGGAACTTCTGATCATGCTTATTGGTAGAGAAAATGACCTCGGCCTCACGGACTCATCCTGCGCGTGCGCTCACGGCTCACATTCAAGCGTCGCCGACGTTTCACCCACCGCTACTCCGGGCTTTTCGAGCAGCTTCCGGGTTGCAGGGATGACCTGCTCTCACTGCGTCGTGGTTACGTCCCTGTGAGTGGTGTGATTTCCCGCTCTTGAGCGTTGCCTCGCCAACGTGAAGAGCCACCGTGGGATGGTCAGTGAGTACCGATCAAAGAACTCACAAAGGACACCACACGATGGCTCTAGACCAGTCTGCCCTGCTCGACCTGCTGGGAGAACTCAAACTCACCGATGTCACCGACCGAATCCGCGTCGCGACCGAAACTCTCTACCAAGAACTCATCGATGCGGAAGCGACCGCGTTCATCGGCGCCGCCCCGTTCGAACGCTCCGGCGACCGCACCACTCACCGCAACGGCACCCGGCCGAGGACGCTGTCGACAACGGCCGGGGACCTCGATTTGAAGATCCCCAAGCTCCGCGCCGGGTCGTTCTTCCCCGCCCTGCTCGAGCGGCGTCGCCGGGTCGACCAAGCGTTGTTCGCCGTCGTGATGGAGGCCTACGTCCACGGCGTCTCGACCCGAAAGGTCGACGACCTGGTCAGAGCCCTCGGCGCGGACACCGGGATCTCCAAGTCCGAAGTGTCCCGAATCTGCGCCGGCCTGGACGCCGAAGTCGCCCAGTTCCGCGACCGCACCCTCGCCGCGCAGGACTTCCCGTACGTGTTCCTCGACGCGACCTACTGCAAGGCCCGCGTCGGGCACCGGATCGTGTCCCAAGCCATCGTCGTCGCGGTCGGCGTTGCCGCCGACGGCCGCCGTGAAGTCCTGGGCTTCGACGTGGGCGACAGCGAGAACGAAGGCTTCTGGACGTCGTTTCTGCGGTCTCTGAAGACCCGCGGCCTCGACGGAGTCAAGTTCGTCATGTCTGACGCTCACACGGGCCTGAAGAAGGCCATCGGGACCGTGTTCCAAGGCGCCGGCTGGCAGCGCTGCCGGGTGCATTTCATGCGCAACGTCCTCGCCGTGATCCCGAAAGGCTCCCAAGACATGGTCGCGTCGATCATCCGCACCATCTTCGCCCAGCCCGACCGTGAGCACATCGAGAAGCAGTTCCGCGAGGTCACCACCATGCTCGCCCGCTCGCACCCGAAAGTCGCCGCGATGCTCGTCGACGCACAACCCGACCTGCTCGCCTTCGCCGCGTTCCCCAGGCGGCACTGGCGCCAGATCTGGTCCACGAACCCGCTCGAACGGGTCAACAAGGAGATCAAACGCCGCACCGACGTCGTCGGCGTCTTCCCCAACGCCGCCGCCCTGCTGCGCCTGGCTGGGTCCGTGTTGATTGAGCAGCACGACGAGTGGGAAGCCGGCGAACGACGCTACTTCTCCGAAGCCTCGATGCTCGAGCTGGCCACCATGAACAACCCCGTCGAGGTCCTCGACGAGGCGGTGATCCTGCCCGAACTCGCCGCCGCCTAGACTAGAACCACTGACCTGCATGGTGTTGAGAAATTCCACCACTCAGCGGGACGTGACCTGCGTCGTAAGCGTGACCACCGAATTAGGCAAAGTAGCGGGTACTGACAGCGTCAGCGTCGACCTCGCTCCCGGCGGCCTCTCCCTGGTGACTGTGTCCAGCAGTAGCCCGGTCAACCCGGCGGCAATTGCCGCCGCTATCGATGAAGCGGGCTACGAACTGGTCCTCGAGACACCATGAGTGACATGCAGGTGAGTGGCATGCAGGTCGATCTTGTCGTCAGTGGAATGACCTGCACTTCGTGTGCAGCACGGATCGAAAAGAAGTTGAATCGGATGACGGGCGTTGAAGCCACAGTCAACTACGCGACGGAGAAGGCGAGCGTGTTCATTCCGGACGGGACGTCCGTTGAGGATGCCATCGCCACAATTGAGGCAACTGGATACACGGCCGTTCTCCCCCGTCCCGTGAGCCCCACGCCTGACGGGACAGCACTGCCCACCGAGGCCGATAACGAAGTTGAAAGTCTTCGCCAGCGGCTCGTGATTTCCGCGGTGTTAGCAGCACCGGTCGTGGCGCTGTCCATGATCGCCCCCCTCCAGTTCTCGAACTGGCAGTGGCTTGCCCTGGCACTCGCCGGCCCCGTAGCGATCTGGGGTGCCTGGCCGTTCCACCGCGCTGCCTGGGTCAACCTGCGGCACGGTGCCGCGACTATGGACACCTTGATCAGCATGGGAGTGCTCGCGGCACTCGGGTGGTCGCTTTACGCTCTGTTCTTCGGTACCGCGGGGATGACCGGAATGACGATGAGCTTCAGCCTCACGACAGAACCCGGCGGCGCTGCGCACGAAATCTACCTCGAAGTTGCGTCGGCTGTCACGGTCTATATCTTGGCCGGGAGATACTTCGAGGCGCGCGCGAAGAAGCAATCGGGCGCAGCCCTCCGTGCTTTGCTCGAATTGGGCGCCAAAGAGGCAACACTGCTGCGTGACGGCGTCGAAACAACTGTGCCCACGTCTTCTCTGACCGTCGGTGACCATTTCGTGGTGCGGCCCGGTGAAAAAATCGCCACGGACGGCACCGTCGTCGAGGGTAACTCGGCGGTCGATGCGAGCATGCTCACCGGAGAGTCCGTTCCGGTCGAGGTCGGCCCCGGCGATGCAGTGGTTGGTGCCACTTTGAACTCCGGTGGCCGTCTCGTGATCCAGGCAACGCGTATCGGCTCCGATACTCAGCTGGCCCAGTTGGGGCGCTTGGTCGAACAGGCCCAGACGGGCAAAGCGGAGGTGCAACGACTCGCTGATCGAGTATCTGCCATTTTCGTGCCCATCGTGATTGCCCTCGCCCTGGGCACCCTCGTTGTATGGCTTCTGGTCGGGGCCGGCCCCGTGGTGGCATTCACCGCAGCGGTGGCGACACTAATCATCGCCTGCCCCTGTGCCCTCGGGTTAGCCACGCCAACGGCTCTGCTCGTCGGAACCGGTCGGGGCGCTCAACTGGGCATCCTCATCAAGGGACCGCAAATTCTCGAGTCGACTCGACGAGTCGACACCATCGTTCTCGACAAAACCGGCACCGTCACAACCGGGCAGATGACCCTCGTTGCTGTCCACCCGAATGGAAACGTCACCGACGAGGAACTCCTCGTTCTCGCCGGCGCTGCAGAGTCGGGATCAGAACACCCGATCGCCAAGTCGATCGTGACCGGAGCGAGGGCGCGTGTGCTGACCCTTCCGACGCCGGAGTCGTTCTCGTCTACCGATGGTCTCGGTGTGCAGGCCATTGTGGACGGACGCGTCGTGCTGGTGGGACGCCCCAGCTGGCTCAGTGAGAATTGGTCAATCGAGCTCCCCAGCGAGCTCAAGCTCGCCTTGTCCTCTTGCGAATCGCACGGGCAGACAGCTGTAGCCGTCGCCTGGGACGGGCAGGCGCAAGGCATCCTGGCGGTATCAGACGTCGTCAAGGACTCCAGCGCCGCCGCAATCGAAGAATTTCGTCGCCTGGGTTTGCAGCCCGTGCTCCTCACCGGTGACAACGAGACCGTGGCGCGCGTCGTCAGTGCTGAACTGGGCATCGCCGATGTTCGCGCTGGCGTCCTCCCGGCCGAGAAAGCCGAAGTGATTCGGGAACTCCAGCGAGCCGGCCGGGTGGTGGCCATGGTCGGCGACGGAGTGAACGACGCAGTGGCGCTGGCTACCGCAGACCTGGGCATCGCGATGGGTACCGGCACCGACGTCGCCATCGAAGCCAGCGACCTGACCCTGATACGAAGCGACCTGGTCGCTGCCGCCGACGCCATCCGGCTTTCTCGACGCACCCTGGCCACCATCAAGGCCAATCTCTTCTGGGCTTTTGCGTACAACGTGGCCGCGATCCCTCTTGCGATGCTGGGCCTGCTCAACCCGCTGATCGCCGGTGCCGCCATGGCGCTGTCGTCGGTCTTCGTCGTCAGCAACAGCCTGCGACTGCGCGGCTTTCGAGGGCTCAACTTACGTGTGACGAAGACCACCTCCCCCAGCCTGAAGGCTCACCCGGTCGAGATCAGCTGACCTGCACTCCGGCATTCCCAGCTTAACTTTGTCAAGTGCCGATACGTTTTTGGGATATCAGCGTTTGCTACCTGGTTTGATTGATACTGGAGGTGACATGGACCCGCACGGCAATTCCGTAGCTGGCCGTCGCCACAGGCCCGTCCTCGCACACGCGTTCACGGCCGTTCTTGTCCTGGGAGCCATGCTGCTGGGCATCCTGGCCATGCACTCCATGATCGGGGAGCACGGCGTAGCGTCGGGGGCAGCCGAGTCCACCGCACATTCCGACACCATCGCGAGTGGCCCTGACTTCCGAACTGACGTGGCGGTCGCGGCGACAGCGGCGATGATCCCCCTAGTGGCGCACGCCGAGGTCGGACTGTTGGGCTGCGCCGACTGCATGCTCGAATGTGCCATGTGGGCGATGACCTGCGCCATCCTGCTGGTCCTTGCTGCTCTCATCGTTCTCGCACGCTCCCCGGCCACGCATCGGCGCCTGCTCGACGCGGGCGGGCGCGTCGTCTCCCTATTCCAGGGCCCTGCGCTTCATCTTTTTCGGCCTAGCTTGGTCGTTCTTTCCATCAGTCGCACCTAAAGCCGGCATTGGCCTCGCGTCACTTGACGCCTGCCTTCACGACGCCGTATGGCGAACCGGTTTCTTACGTTTGACTCTGAATGGAACAACAATGCCCAAGCCACGTACATACCTCCTTACTGCCGCGGCCATCGCGACAGCACTCACTCTCAGTGCCTGCGCTGGCGGAACCACGGACACCGGCTCATCCGCCGCCCCCAGCTCCGCCGAGTCCTCCGCCTCCTCGGTCGATTTCGCCGACGCGGACGTCGAGTTCGCCCAGATGATGATCCCCCACCACGAACAGGCCGTCGAAATGAGCGACGACCTCCTCGCGAAGGACGGCATCGACCAGCGGATCGTGGACCTGGCCACCGAGATCAAGGCCGCCCAGGAACCCGAAATCAAGCAACTCGATTCCTGGCTCACAGCATGGGGCATGGATGACACCAGCTCCAGCGAGATGGACATGTCCGAGATGGATCACGGCACGGACGGCATGATGTCTGACGACGACATGAACGCCCTCAAGTCCGCGCCCTCAGAAGACGCCGGGAAGCTCTTCCTCGAGCAGATGATTGTTCATCACCAGGGCGCCATTGCGATGGCGCAGACCGAGGTCGACGAGGGACAGTTCCCAGACGCGGTGGACATGGCCACGAACATCGTGGATAGCCAGACCGCCGAGATTGCTGTCATGAACGACATCCTCGCCACCCTTTAGAACTCCCACTTAGGATCGGGGCCGCGCATCGCGGCCCCCATCCGCGGCGTGCCCATCGCGGATTCCGTCTCCTCGCCTGCCTGAGGCGCAGATGGAGCGCGCCATCGTGATCGCAAGGACCCTCTCTTCATGACCGCATCACCCGATTTCTCCCGCAAACAACTGCGCCTGGCCGAGAAAAACCCGCACAGGCGTCGTCGAGCACAACGGCCACTCCCCGTGACCCGTCGACCAGCCCGCCGCATGAAAGTCAGCGTTCGCAAACAAGTGTCTTCCGCGGTCGCATTAGCGTTCGCTGCCCTCCTCGCCGTCAGCGTGTCCCTGCCAGCTCTCGCCGTGAACCCCTACGCGCAGACCCTCGCGGCGCCGACTGAACGAAACGATGAGGCAGTGCAGAACTTAACGACGTCGGAGAGCGGAACCATCACTGTCGCCCAGGACTCGTTCACTTCTCAAGCCATCCAGGAGACGCTGCGGACTGAGGACTCGCTCCCGGGCGTTTACTCCCAGACCGCCAACACCTATACAAATGATCTCGGCTCTGCGATCCAATGGCCCTTCCTCGTTGGCGTGCCGATCTCTACTGACTTTGGCCCGCGGATTCCACCGTGCGACGGATGCTCTAGCTTCCACAAAGGCTTGGACATGAATCCGGGCGTGAATACCCCGATCCAGGCGGTCGCGGACGGCGTCGTGAGGGAAGTCTCCAGCACCGATAAGAGCGGACTGGGTGTGTACGCGATCATCGACCACATGATCGACGGGCGTCTCGTCAGCAGCTTGTATGCCCATATGGGGGAAGGCACCCTGGCGCTTGCCGTCGGTGACCCCGTCCTCGTCGGCCAGCTGGTGGGAAACGTTGGCAACACCGGCCAAAGCACCGGCCCACACCTTCACTTCGAAATCCTCCTCGACGGCGACATCCCCACGGACCCGTACGCCTGGTTGACAGACAAGGTGAGCACGTCATGACCAACCCGAAACGCGATCAACGCCGCATGCAACGGCGTACCCTGAAAGCCCTTTCGGGTGCTGCCTTGGTCCTCAGCTTGGTATCGGGCGCGGGCTGGGCCGCCCAGCCGGCCGCAGCAGCAGCAGCCGCCGCAGCCGCAGCCGCAGCCGCAGCCGCAGCCGCAGCCGAGTATCCGTCCTGGTCGGATGTTGAAAACGCGAGAGCAAACGAAGCTTCCCAACAAGCCCAGATCAACACACTCAACACCCTGATCTCCGGTCTGACGGCCGACGTCGCTGCCGCACAAGAAGAGTCCACGCGTCGAGGTGCCGAATTTGAGCAGGCTCAGGGCGCCTTCGACGATGCCACGTACCGCGCCACAACTCTGCAGGCCCAGGCTGACGAGGCCGGCGCGCAAGCCACGTTGTCCAGCGAACAGGCTGGTCAGCTCGCATCGGGACTTGCCCGCAGTGGAGGCCCTGATCTTTCGCTGGCCATCCTCATGGCGGGAGATGGCACCGAGTCCCTGTTGTATCAGTTGGGGGCCATGAGCAAACTCACGGAACGTTCCGCCGCGGTCTACGATCAGGCCGCCTCAGACCGAAACTCTGCAACCGCCCTCACCGACCAGGCGAAGGTGGCACAGGACGAACTCGGCGCCTTAGCCAAGGAGGCCGAGACCGCCCTCACCCAGGCCATCGCCGCTAGCGCCGCAGTGGAGGTCGCACTCGCCGAGCAACAAGCAAACGCCGGCACAATGCAAGCACAACTAGCCGTCCTGACCGAGGGACGCGCCGCCACAGAAGCCGACTTCGCCAAAGGTGAGGAAGCCCGACGCGCTGCCGAGGCCGCGGCCGCTGCCGCTGCAGCCGCAGCCGCAGCCGCAGCCGCAGCCCAGGCATCCACGCGCAGCTCGGGAGGGTCGGGTGGGCCAGGGTCAGGGGCGGACTCCGGTCAGCTCAGCGGCCAAGGCTGGGCATTGCCCGTCTCTGGCTGGATTAGCGCCCCATTTGGGCCACGCCCTGTCAGACCCGTAGCCGGCGTCGGCGCTTTCCACTACGGCACGGACATCGCTGCCGGATGCGGCGTGCCGGTCAAAGCCGCAACGGGAGGCACCGTCATCTACTCCGGGTACCTCGGCAGCTACGGCAATTGGGTCCTCATCGAGCACGGGAACGGAGTCCAGACGGGGTACGCCCATAACAGCGAAAACCTGGTTAGTAACGGCCAGCAGGTCTCCGCCGGGCAGACGATCTCGTTGGTCGGGACCAATGGAGCGTCGTCCGGCTGCCACTCACACATTGAGACTCGAGTTGATGGCGCCCGCATCGATCCAGAGCCGTTCATGAGCGCTCGAGGAATCACCCTTGGCTAGGCGGCGCCGGCCTCAGTTCGCCGTGACGGGGCTGATCGCTGCGGGAGCAGCGGTGGCCCTTGCCGGCTGCGCCACAGCCGAAGTCCCGTCGAGCCCGTCTAATCCGAGTACCGCGTTCGAGCACATCCACGGCCTGGGCGCCGACCCCTCGACCGGAAACACGTACGCGGCAACTCATGAAGGTGTGTGGCTGATTCCCACAAACGGTTTGCCGGACACCTATCTCACCGGTTCGCCCCGGCCCGCAGACACAGAGCCTGTTCAGATCGGTGGCCGCGCCCCAGACGCCATGGGATTCACGGTCTCCTCTTCCGGGGTGCTCTTCATGTCGGGCCACCCGGACCCCGCAGAACAATCTGCCTCCAGGGCGCCCAACTTGGGTTTAGTGTCGAGCAGCGACCAGGCGCAAACATGGGAGACGATATCGCTGGGCGGGCAGACAGACTTTCATGACCTCGACACGGTGGCCCTGCCCGCCGGCGAACTCCGCGTCTACGGGTATGACGCGCAACAAGGCGCCCTGTTAGTCAGCGACGACAGCGGTTCCACCTGGATCACAGGTGCGACGGCACCGATCCGGGACCTGACAGCAGACCCGTCGGACCCCGATCGAGTCATCGCGACAACGGCGGACGGACTCATCGAGAGTTCAGACGGCGGCCGCACTTTCGGCTCCGTTTCCGACTCGCCCGTCCTGCTGCTTGTGGACATCTTTGATGAAAGCGCCGGAGGCGAACTCGTTGGCGTCGACCCCGCCGGCTCGCTGTGGCGACAGGAACCATCCGGCCTCTGGACGCAGACGGGCCAGGCGCAGGGTGCACCAGAAGCCCTGCACGCCGTCGGCGGGAGCTCCCCCTGGATCCTGGTCGCCGACCCTCGCGGTATCAGCGCTTCTGCGGACTTCGGTGCCACGTGGACACCAGTCCTCAGCGACGTCACCACCCCCTGACACACCACTCACACACCGTGACAATCCAAGAAACGACACCGAGCCCATGAACGTTTTAGCCAGCATCCCCAGCCCAGACGTCAGTTCCATCCAACTGGGACCATTCCAGATCCACTTTATGCCCTCTTCATCCTCGCCGGGATCGCCGTTGCGGTAGCCCTCACCTCCCGGCGTCTCACGGCACGGGGCGGGCCGTCCGGCGCGGTGCTCGACATCGCCCTGTGGGCTGTGCCCTTCGGCATCATCGGCGGCCGGCTGTACCACGTCATCACCCACCCCACCGACTACTTCTTCCCCGGCGCTGACCTCTGGAAAACGCTTTACGTGTGGGAAGGCGGCCTGGCCATCTTCGGCGCCATCCTATTCGGCAGCCTCGGCGCATACATCGCCTGCCGCCGGGCAGGACTGCGCTTCTTGTCCTTCGCCGATGCTCTGGCCCCGGGGATGTTGCTGGCGCAGGCATTCGGACGCCTCGGGAACTACTTCAACCAAGAGCTCTTCGGCACTCCGACGACCCTCCCCTGGGGACTGCAGATAGATCCAACACAACCTGCATTTCCTACCGGCTTGCCCGAGGGCACGCTGTTTCATCCGCTGTTTCTCTATGAGATTCTGTGGAATTTGCTTGGGGTCGCCATCATTCTGCTCGCCGAGAAGCACCTCAACCTCCGGTGGGGACGCGCACTGGGGCTCTATCTGGTCATCTACGGGATGGGCCGCACCTGGTTCGAGTCCTTTCGACTCGACCCCACCGAGTTCGAACTCGGCGGGTTCAAAATCAACATGCTCATCGCCACTCTTGTCGCCATCGCAGGGATCCTATTGATCATTGTGCAGTCGCGGCGCCACCCCGAACCCGAGACGGACCCCATGCTGCCGATTAGGCAAGGCGGCTCTGGGACCCCGGCTGACGATGTCTGCGTGCCATCCGATGCATCGGTCCCCGGAGCCCCTGGGCGTGGAAGGCAGGGATGACCGTCATTGGTTACGCGCGTGTCGCAACGCGCAAGCAGAGAGTCGATGAGCGAGAAATCGCCTTGACGGCTGCCGGCGCCGATCGCGTGTTTGTGGACCACGGCGAGTCGAGGAACAAGGCGTCGCTGCCGCAGTTTTCAGCCTGCCTGGACTATTTGCGGGCCGGTGACCTTTTGTTGGTTTGCCAGCTGAGCCAGTTGGATCGGTTGGGTCGCGACGATCGTTTGATCGCGCTGCTTCATGAGTTCGGTGAACGCGGCGTCGGACTTCGTTCGCTAACGGAACCGGCAATCGATACGACCGGCCCCTCAGGCCGGGCCCTTTTCGACGTCATCGCCGTGTTCGCTCAGCTGCGTTCTGAGGCGATCCAAGTGCACAGGCGCGATGGCCCCGCACCGGCTCGAGCGCATGGGCGCGACGGCGCACGCCCCACAGCGATGACTAAAGAGCGTACTGCTGTGGCTATCGACATGCGTGAGAGAGGCGCCACGATCGACACCATCGCGACCACTCTCGGCGTCGACACAGTGACCGTGCAACGCGCGCTCCTGAGCAACCCGGACGGGAAGCCGAAGTTGGGCCGAGATGGGGGCTGAGGGCAGGAGAGCCCGCTGCTCGTCCCGCGTCACCTCACGTAGGAGACCAGGCCGATCATGCCGCGAGCAGCGTGGTACGCATTGTGGCAGTGGACCAGCCATTGGCCGGGATTATCAGCGTCGAATTCGACGGTGACGGTTTCCCCCGGCCGGACGATGACGGTGTCCTTGCGTGCTCCGTTGCCCATGATCTGAAAAGTGTGTCCGTGCAGGTGTATCGGATGCCACATCATCGTGTCGTTGATCATCGTGATCTGCACTCGCTCGTTGAGGCTGACGTCGAAGGCTCCGGCATAGGGGTCGTCCATGTTGAAGGTCCGCCCGTTGATGCTCCAGTCGTAGGAGTGCATTCCTCCCGTCAGTCGCATCTCGTGTCGCCGATCTGGCGTTCGGGACGGGAGGCGGACGGATTCATCTGCTCGTAGCTGACCGCCGTCGGTGACGTCACCCGTCAGCGTGGACGGCATTCGATCCGGTGTGGGTGGGGTGCCAGAACCAGTGCGGATGAGCCCGTAGGCGCTTCCGTCCTTGCCTTCTGGGAGAGCCAAGACCGGAGTGTAGCCGTCGACGACGGTGACGAGCGCATCGATGCGTTCGCCCATTCCGAGGACAACTGCGTCCACCTCCTGGTGCTGCACCGGAAATCCGTCGGTGTGGGTGAGGGTGAGCTTCTGCCCGGGGATCCCCACCCTGTAGGCGGTGTCCCCCGCCGCGTTGATGATGCGCAAGCGGATCCGATTGCCGACTCGACTGTCGAAGACTTCGGCCGTTTGCGGAGCCTGCCCGTTAAACAAGTGGGCAGGGAACGGCACGTCGCCTGCGTCACCACCCAAATACCGACTGGTAGAGCGTGACCCCATTCCACCCATCCCCGAATCCATCCCGCTCATACCCGATCCGTCGGCCAGAGCGTTCAGCGCATCGTCGGGGGTGCCCGGGAGACCGTCGAGCCAGTCGTCGAGGAGGATGACCCATTCCTGGTCATAAGCCATGGGCTCGTTTGGGTCGTCGATGATGAGCGCACCCGACAAGGCACGTTCTCGCTGCATATCCACGTGAGAGTGATACCAGTAAGTGCCGGGTCGGTTGAGCAGAAACTGGTATCCGTAGTCGCCGCCCGGAGCAATGGTTTTTTGGGTCACGCCTGGAACACCGTCGGCATCGTTTCGCAGTGCGAGGCCGTGCCAATGGATACTCGTGGGCTCGGCCAGGGTGTTCGTCACCGGCGCCTTTAGAAGGTCGCCAGTTTTTGCGCGGATGAGAGGGCCGTTGAGTGTCCCGTTATATCCCCACGTGGTCAGAGCGGTGCCGGCGACCAGGGTCTCGAAGTCGCCGGCGGTGAGGTTTTGGGTGACGGTGGCGCCGTTGGCCGTACGCCGCGCCTCGTATTGGGCGACCAATGGATCGGTCGACTTGATCCGGTCGACCCCAGCCCGAGGGACGGTTCCCGTCGTGCAGGAGGCAAGGGCGACTGTCACCGTCGCAGCTAGAGTCGCGCCGAGAAAAGTACGGCGGGTGAGGTGAGTGACCATTTCTTTGCTTTCGTTAGTTCTTTCTGGCGGGCATCGCTGTGTCGGGCCACTGGAGTTTGGAGAGGTGGCGGCGTAGTTTCTTTTCGGACAGGCGGCCGTAGCTGAACAGCTCGCCGTCGATCAAGATTCCCGGGGCGAAAACGATGCCGACCCTGTTGGCAAGCTCACGCCCTTCGGCTGAAGCCAACGGAATCTCCACGATGTCCAGGGGGTACTCGTCGCTGAGCTGCGCCAGGGTGTTCTTGGCGTTCACGCAGGACGGGCAGGATTCCTGGGTTAGGACGGTAATCATCATGATCCGCTCACCCCGGCAGCCTTCATGTCGGCGAGCAGGTCGGTCATGGAAACGTACATTGTGTAATCCGGGGCGCCGCCGTAGTCGGCGCGCCACTCAATCTCGCCGTCGGGCCCGACAAGGATGAAGCTGTGTCCGGCGCGGGAGTCGCCCATCATGCCGTAGTCGTTCGCACCGTACTCCTTGATGACGTCCATCTTCGTGTCCGCCAGGGCGACGGAGGCGAGTTTGTCGTCGTCCATTTTCTGCGCGATCAGGTCTACCGGTCCGCTGGTAATCGTGAGCACATCGTCAACTCCGGCGGCACTGAGCTGGTCGGATGCGGCATCCAGGTCACGCATCTGGTCCCAGCAGGGCTGGCAACCCAGTCCCTCATGGAAGTACAAGAGCACCGATTTGCCCGAATAGTCACTCAGATCCACGGTGTCCCCCGTTGTGGACTCCATCGCGAATCCCGGGGCGACCTCTCCCACCCCTGGAGATCCCACCGCGTAGTCGGCCGCATCGGCGCTCCTGCCCAGAGGAGCGGACTGGGCCGTCTGGGCCGGTGCGGAGGGCTGCTGGGCGAGAACGAGGAAAAAGGCACCGAAAATCGCCACGACCACGCCGGCACCGATCAGCACGAAAAGGCGGTTGGTGTTCTTCCTCAGCGGCCGCATCGTAGCGGCCGGCTTCTTGTTGCGTGATGCCATTACTGTGAATCCTTTGCATTGTCGTGACAGGCAGGAGTCGTAGAACCGGCCGTAACCTGCTCTGACGTATCTGGCTCTGTCGTCGAAGCGGTGTGACCGACCTGTGGGCGTCGGGCGCGCAGCGCCTTCCACACCAAGGTGCCCAGGGCGCCGAAGACGACGAGGGCCGAGAGCCAGCCGGGGATGAAGCCGATGGACTGCTGAATAACCACAGCTGCGTGGTTCAGCCAGGCGGTGATCCTCACCTGCCACCCGTCAGGCGCCATGCCGATGCCGCGAACCGCAATGATCATGGTGACGATACCCATCCCGAGCATCAGTCCGCCGGACAACAGGCTCGACAGCGACAGACGACGTCCACCGGGCCACAGGGCGACAGTGCGCGCCGTAAGCAGACGGCTATTGCTCCAGTCCTTCCGATCCCACACCAGCGCAAGTACGCAGAGCGGGGCGACCATGCCGAAGACGTAGGCAATCCCCACCAGCGCAGCGGTGGAGATGGACGACGTTGCACCCGACATCGCGGCGACTCCGGCCAACACCGGTGCACAACAGGCACTGGCCGCGCCAGAGAACACGCCCAAGCCGTACACGGAGCCGATTCCGGAGCTGGATTTCTTTCCCGACGGCATCGGGAGCATCAACTTCCACCCCACCAGCGTGGCGACGCCCACAACGACCATCGCAATTCCCACCACGCTGAAGATCCAGAAGTGGTACTGGCCCAGGGCGCGGCTGACGATCGCGGCCCCCAAGGCAATGGGCAGGATGATCGTGCCGACACCGGCAGCGAAAACCAATGTCATGCCCAGAATCTGGCCACGACGGCGGAAGCTAGACGCGAAGAACGCCGGCAGCATGACCGACACACAACAGGGGGCCAGTAGGGCGACGATGCCGCCCAAGAACGAGGCGAGGATCGTGGTGGAGAGCAGGACCTGCTCCATGTATTGCTCCTTCAAAAGTGCACGGACTCACCGCCGTGCCGTGGGGGCTGGGCGGACGCCCGAGGGTCAAGCCTGGGTCGTGGTCTTTACGGGTTCGTCGGAGCCAGCGTCGCCGTGGACGTGGGATTCTTCCGTGGCGTCAGTGTTCTTGGTTTTGCTGCGCATCATCATGAACATCATTCCGATCATCATCACGGGGCAAGCCAAAACCGCTGCGATGGGAAGCGCCTCACCGATCGACCTGCCGGCCACAAGCAGCCCGCCGAGGATGACGACACCGATCACGATCATGCCGATGAGATGAGACTTGCCGCCGTGGTTGTGCCCGTTCATGGATTTTCTCTTTTCTGGGGTTCGGTTGGGTGGTCTGGGTCCGCTGGTGGCATGTCATTGCCTCGGTAATTCACGGGGAAGATCTGAGCGATCGCCCACACCCCGAGAATGACGAAGACCACACAAATTCCGGCGAGAATCGGCCACGCATTCATGACCATTACTTCCTCCTACCGGAATGTCTTGTCATGACTGTGGACCCTCCAACCGGGCCTCTCGGTGCAGGTTTGACGAAGAAACGATAAAGAATGCTCTTCACCTCCGAGGGATCTCTCAGCCTTGGACTCCGCCAGAGCAGGGAGCGCCGGGTTCCGGGGTTTGTGGACCCTGCAGATAGACAGTGAGGAATTCGCTCAGGCTCGGGTCGCCTGCATTTTCTACCTGGAGCCGCTTACCCCACGCGGTGGCGATGATCGGCGCCGGCAGGTCCGGATACGGGCTCAAGATCTCGTACGAATTTGCCGCCGCGTTGGAGGTAAGAACCTCAAGCTCTGATGCAGGCAGGTCAGTTTGGTACGTCACCCATACGGCTCCGTGTTCAAGGGAATGGACGGCACGCCACGTATCCACCGGCTGCGTGTAAACCCCACAGTTGGTCAGGTCCTCGGAATGATCCCCGCCCACCGGTGGCAACTCCGGGAAGGCCACCGTGCTGAGCACGTGCCCGCGGCTGAGCTTCGAAAAGTTCTCCACTCCTTCGATCATCGAGCCAGCCGCAGAGCTGTCATCAGACTCTGGCTGCGGACTACCTAGGACGACAACTCCGATTGTCGCCAGCACGGCGGCAATCAGGACGGCACCTGACCCGAGGAACAACATCCTCCGTCGTTGCTCGTCCTTCTTGATCTTCCCCTTCGCCTCGTCCACGATCGCTTGCCGGCCGAGTTTTCGCTCGCTGTTGGATTGCATTTCTAATCAGTTCATTTCTGTCGGTGCTGACGGTTGTGGTGGTTTCTGTGCCAGGCGGCCGGCTCAGGGGTGGTGAGTGTCGTGCGCAACCCGCAAGGATCCCGTGGAGGGTTGCAGCGATGGCCCGCTTATCAATGGGCCGACGACGAAGGAGGAGAGGAAGAACATCACAATGAAGATTGCTAGGGCAATTCCTGGGGCCCACCAGCTCGCGAATTTTCGGCGCAGCGAAATGAGCATCGGCACCGACGCTATGAAGCCGACGACACCGAAAAGGACGGTTCCGCCGCTACCCACTACGAGTGCCGAACTGGCCCTGACCCCAGCGAGTGGACACCTCACAAGAGAGAATGTTCACTATGGCAAGATCACGTCGGGACTTCACCCCTGAGTACAAAGACGAGGCCGTGAAGCTGGTGTTGACCACCGGCAGAGCGGTCGCGACCGTCGCCCGCGAGCTCGGTGTGAACGAGGCCACGCTGGGCCGGTGGGTGAGCGCGTTCAAGGCTCGCAACGAGACCGGGCAGACCGAGGTCACGGAGTCTGAACGGTCCGAACTGCTCCGGCTTCGCAAAGAAAACGCGGACCTGAAGATGGACAGGGCGTTCTTGAAAAAAGCGTCCATCTTCTTCGCCCAGGAAGCATCGGATACGAACGGCAAGCGTTCGAACTGATGCTGGCGGAGAAGACCAACTTCACCATCACCCGCATGGTCCGCCTCCTCGAGGTTTCCCGGTCGGGCTACTACGCCTGGGCCGGCCGGCCGCCGTCGCCGGCGTCGATCCGCCGGGTGCACATTGAGCAGAAAGTCGCCTTCTTCCACGGCGATTCCGACGAGGTCTACGGCGCCCCCAGGATCCTGGCCGATCTCCGCGCGGACGGCGAGATCATCTCCCGCAAAACCGTCGCCGCGACCATGCGGCGCCTGGGATTAGCGGGGATCTGCCCGAAGAAGTGGAAGACGACCACCATCATCGACCACGCTGACGCTTACCCGGTCGACGCGGTCAAACGTGAGTGGGACACCGGGGCGCTGAACCAGGTCTGGGTGGGCGATATCACCTACCTGAGGACCTGGGAAGGGTGGGTGTATTTGGCGACCGTCATCGACGCCCACAGCCGCCGCGTGATCGGGTGGGCCATCGCCGACCACATGCGCAC
>NZ_JAIEUL010000021.1 GCF_019599185.1 Cryobacterium inferilacus
ACAACACTGAACGCATCCACACCGGCATCGGAGCAATACCCATCAGCCGAGTGTCACCAACGTCATGACCCAGTACAACTAGCCCCGAGCGCCGAGCGCCGGGCGCCGAGCCCGCCGAGCCCCGCCCTGCTGCCCTTGCCCTGCGGCCGAATTCGGGTGTCTAGTGGTGGCATCGGGTGCAGGCGGAGACGACGACGTCGGGAGCGGTCATGACGGGCAAGGGAACACAGGACAGAAGCCGCAGCGGCGTGGATCTGCGCCGGGCGGCCACATCGGCCCAGAGCCCCACGGCCGACCCGGCGCAAATCCGCAATGTCGCCCTCGTCGGCCGCTCCGGCGCCGGCAAGACGATGCTCGCCGAGGCCCTGCTGGCCGCCACCGGCGCCATCACCCGGATGGGCTCGATCGAGGCCGGCACGACCGTGAGCGACTCCGACCCGTCCGAAATCCATCAGCACCGCTCGGTCAGCCTGTCGGTGCTGCCGCTCGCGGTGGGCGACGTCAAGATCAACCTGCTCGACACCCCGGGCTACGCCGACTTCATCGGCGACCTGCGCGCCGGCCTCCGGGCAGCGGATGCGGCGCTGTTCGTCGTCTCCGCCGTCGACGGCATCGACGCGGCCACCACCGCTCTCTGGGCGGAGTGCGAGCGCGTGGGGATGCCGCGCGCCGTGGTGATCAGCCGAGTCGACCATCCGCGGGCCACCTACGAGGCGGTGCTGGCGGCCTGCCGGGAGAACTTCGGCGCGGCGGTGCTGCCGCTGGTAGTGCCGATCCGCACCGATGGGGCCATCACCGGGCTGCTCGGGCTGCTCTCGGGCACCGTGTCCCACTACAGCGCGCACCCGGCCGAGCAGCCCGCCGCACACCCGGCCGAGCAGCCCGCCGCGCACCCGGCCGAGCGCCCGGCCACCGCGGCCGAACTCGCCGACGCGGAATCGGCCCGGGCGGCGCTGATCGAGGGCATCATCGCCGAGAGCGAGGACGAAACCCTGATGGACCGCTACCTCGCCGGCGCGGAGATCGGCGAGGACACCCTCCTCGTCGACCTCGAACTCGCCGTGGTGCGCGGGTCGTTCTACCCCGTGCTGGCCACCTCCGCCGAGACCGGGGTGGGCCTGACCGAACTGCTGGCGGTGCTCACCGGAGCGTTCCCGTCCCCGCTCGAGCGGGCGCTGCCACCGGTGACGCACCTGGACGGCAGCCCGGCCGGCCCGCTGACCTGCGATCCGGCCGGCCCACTGGTGGGCGAGGTGGTGCGCACCACCATCGACTCGTTCCTCGGCCGGGTCTGCCTGGTGCGGTTGTTCTCCGGCACGCTGCGGGAGGACTCGATCGTGCACATCGGCGGGCACGGGCTCACGGACCGCGGCCACCAGGACCACGACACCGACGAACGCCTCACCCACCTGCAAACCGCGCTCGGCGCCACCCTGCGGCCGGTGCCGTTCGGGGTGGCCGGCGACATCTGCGCCCTCACCCGGCTGACGGATGCCGAGACCGGCGACACCGTCTCCGACAAGGAGCATCCGCTGCTCGTTGCGGCCTGGGAGATGCCGGAGCCGCTGATGCCGGTGGCGGTGCAGGGCGAGGCGCACAGCGACGACGACGCGCTGGCCAAGAACCTCGGCAAGATCGTGGCCGTCGACCCGACCCTGCGGGTGGAACGCAACCCGGAAACCCATCAGCTGGTGCTCTGGTGCATGGGGGAGGCGCACGCCGAGGTGGTGCTCGATCGGCTGCGCGCCCAGGGCGTGAAGCTGCAGACCGTGGACGTGATCACCCCGCTGCGCGAGACCTTCGCCCGGCCGGCCGCCGCCCGTGGCCGGTACGTCAAGCAGTCGGGCGGGCACGGCCAGTTCGGCATCTGCGAGATCGAGGTCGACCCGCTCGAACGCGGCGCGGGGTTCGAGTTCGTCAACCGGGTCGTCGGCGGCGTGGTGCCCGGCCACTACATCTCCTCGGTGGAGAAGGGCGTGCGGGCGCAGATGCAGCGGGGCGTCGCCGCCGGATTCCCCGTCGTCGACATCCGGGTCAGCCTGGTCGGCGGCAAGGCGCACAGCGTCGACTCCTCGGATGCGGCGTTCCAGGCCGCCGGCGCACTCGCGCTGCGCGAGGCCGCCGCGGCCAGCCGCATCCAACTGCTCGAACCCGTCTCGATGGTCACCATCACCGTGCCAGACGCCTACGTGGGCCCGGTGATGACCGACCTCTCCACCCGCCGCGGCCATATGACCGGCACCACCTCGATCGGGGATGAGCACACCGAGATCAGCGCCGAGATTCCGGATGCCGAGCTGCTGCGCTACGCCATCGAGCTGCGGGCGCTCACCGCGGGAAGCGGCTCGTTCCGGCGCAGCTACCTGCGGCACGACCCGGTGCCGGCCAACCTGGTGCCGGCCGCGGTGGTCGGGTGACCCGCGCCCGTGGCGCTTCGGCGGCCGCGGGCGCTGTCGCTGTCGCTGTCGCTGCCGCGGGCAGGGGCGCTGGGGGGTGGCACCGAGGGCGCTTTTCGGCGGAGCGCGGGCACTGCGCCGGTTCGCGGGTGGCATGCCACCCGCGACCCGGCGCCTGACCCGCGCATCGCGTGAGAGGCCCGCCGCAGGAGCGGGCGGCGAGGTACAGTGCCCGTACCAACGAGTGCCCGTACCGAAGCCCGAGCGACCCACCCCACCACCATCCACCGAACCACCACCCACCCCACCACCACCCACCGAACACTCACCCACCCCACCGAGGAGCGGCAGCCCATGACCCACGTGACCTGCGACATCGCAGTCTCCACCGACGGCTTCGCGGCCGGCCCGAACCAGACCCTGGAGGATCCGATCGGCGAGGGCGGCCAGCAGCTACACCGCTGGATGCGTGAGACGCCAGACGAGAACGCCGCCGAGATCGCGGCCATCGTGGAGGCCGGCGCGTACATTATGGGCCGCAACATGTTCGGCCCCGGCCGGGGCGAGTGGGACCTCGACTGGACCGGCTGGTGGGGGGAGGATCCGCCGTATCACGCGCCGGTGTTCGTGCTCACGCACTACCCGCGGGCGCCGCTGACCATGCAGGGCGGCACGACCTTCACGTTCGTCACCGACGGCATCGAGTCGGCGTTCGAGCAGGCCAGGGCCGCCGCGGGGGAGAAGACGGTCTCCATCGCCGGCGGCGCCTCGACGGTGCGGCAGTACCTGGCGGCCGGACTGATCGACGAGCTGCGGTTGCACGTCGCGCCCGTGGCCCTGGGTGCCGGTGAGCCGCTGCTGACGGGAATGACCGACCTGAGGCTGGAGCAGGTGAGCTCGGTGGCGAAGGATCTGGTCACCCACGTCACCTACCGAGTGCCGCACTGACCTCTCGACCACGTGCGCCAGATCGTGCTGCCCGACGGCGGGGTCGAGGTGGTCACGACGCTGGAGGTGCTGGCGACCTCGTGACCGTGGGCGACGCGGGGCGCCGGGCGGCGACCTCGGCGCCGGAGCCGGCGGGCATCCGCCACGCCTCGATCGTGGGCACCAGCAGCAGCACCGCCAGCACCGGGAACGCCCACCGGTAGCCGAGCTCGCCCGCCGCCGGGTCGACCAGCGACGCGCCGGCCGTGGTGGCGCGCACGATCAGCGCGGCCACGGCGATGCCGAGTCCCACCGCCACCTGCTGCAGCGTGGAGGCCAGGGTGTTGGCGCCGGAAGTGAGCGGCGCGGGTACGTCGGCGAACTGCACCGAGTTGTAGCCGCTGAACCCGATCGAGCGGAACACCCCGCTGGCGGCCAGCAGTACCGCGATCACGGCGAGCGGCGTGGACGCGTCGATGAACGTGCACAGCACGAACACCACGGCGCCGCCGATATTGCTGCCCACGATCACGGTGCGAAAACCGAACCGGCGAATCAACGGGCTCGTGGCCGGTTTGATCAGCACGTTGCCGAGGAACACCGCCATCACCAGCAGCCCCGCCTGTGACGCGCTCCAGCCGAAGCCGGTCTGGAACAGCAGCACGAACAGGAACGGCGCGGCGCCGATCAGCAACCGGTAGACCCCACCGCCGACGTTGCCCACCCGGAAGGTGGGTATCGCCAGCGCCGACAGGTCGAGCAACGGATGCTTCGCGCGCCGCAGCCGCGACACGGCGGCCAGCCCGGCCACGACCGTCACCACCAGCAGGCCGCCGGCGAGCCACCAGTTCGTGCGGCTCAGCCCCACCTGCTCCATGCCGAGCACCAGCGCGCCGAGAGCGAGGCCCACCAGGGCGAACCCGGCCCAGTCCAGCCGGTGCCGGTGCACGGGGTCGCTGCGCGGCACCACCCGCAGCGCCAGCACGAAGGCGACAACACCGATCGGGATATTGACCAGGAAGATCCACTGCCAACCGACGGTGTCGGCGATCACCCCGCCGAGCACCGGAGCGAGCACCGGGGCCAACAGGGCCGGCCAGGTGAGGTAGGCCATCGCGTCCAGCAGGTCACGCTTGTCGACCGCGCGCAGCACGGCCAACCGGCCCACCGGCACCATCATCGCGCCGCCCACTCCCTGCAGCACCCGCATGGCCACGAGCATCGGCAGTGAGGTGCTCAGCGCGCACAGGGCCGACGCCACGGTGAAGATCACGATCGCCAGCGCGAAGATGCGCCGGGTGCCGAACCGGTCGGCCAGCCATCCGCTGACCGGCACCCCCACGGCCAGGGTGAGCAGGTAGGAGGTCATGGCCAGGTTGATGTCTACCGCGTTGACACCCAGATCGCGGGCCATGGCCGGGGCGGCGGTCTGGATGATGGTGCCGTCGAGCACCTCCATGAAGAAGGTGCCGGCGACGAGAAGGGCGAGGGGCCGGTTGAGGGTCGCCGATCGGGTCATCCAGCTATTCTCTCCTGCCGCCGGGCGCGTGGAGTGCCGCCGGCCGGAGGCGCGGGCGGCCGCGCGGGGGCGAACTGTTCCGCAACGGGCACAGTTGTGCCGGCGGCGGACTACTCGGGCTGCAGGGCCACGACCGCGGTGAGGAGCTCCGCGTAGCTCACGTAGTGGGTGGTGCCAGCCCGGTTGAGCATGGCCGGGATGTAATCCTTGCCGGTGTCGGTGGGTGCCTGGATGGCTCCGGCCATGATGCCGTCGATCCGGGTCCAGCCGTCGTCCAGAAGCTCCTCCTCGCGGTCCACCCACGAGGCGTCATCCTGGGCCGCCTGGGCGTACCAGACTCGCACGTCGCCGCCGCCGCGGTTCCAGAAACAGCCGAAGCCGTCGGTCATGACCGAGGTCATCACGTCATCCAGGGCGAAAACGTCCGGGTTCAGGGTGAAGCCATCCGCCTCCAGTTCGTTGACGGCGTCGTCGGTGAGCACCGTGGCGCAGGTGGCGGATGCGGCATCAACCGCAACCGCTGCGGCGGGCGTGGCCGTCGGCGTGGGGAACTCCGTCGGCAGGGCCGCCGCCGCGGTGGGCGATGGCGCGCTCGGCGTCGGCTGCGGCTCCGAAGCCTCGGCCGTGGCGCACCCGGACAGCACGATCGCCAGGACGGCCAGAACGGGGAGGACGGTTCGCTTCATCTAGCAAGTATGGCGGTGGGTGCCCTGCCGCCGTGCCGCCCGCGACCGGCGCGGCGCGGGGCTCAGTCGGGCCAGGGCGCTGGCCGGCCGAAGTAGTAGCCCTGGCCGTGCAACCAGCCCTGCTCCTGCAATTCCTCGGCCTGGGCCGCGGTCTCGATACCCTCCGCGACGCCGGTGAGGCCCAGGTGCGTCACCAGGCCGGCCAGGCCGGCGGAGAGGGCGCCCGCACCGCGGCCGCCGTCGGCTGCGCCGCTGGAGCCGCCGTCACCGAGGTCGGCGACGAAGCTGGCGTCGAGTTTGAGGCCGGTGACGGGCAGGTCGCGCAGCAGTGAGATCGACGAGAAGCCGGTGCCGAAGTCGTCCACGTGCAGCCCCACGCCCAGGCCGCGCAGGGCATCCAGCCCGCCCACGGTGTGCGGCCCGAGCGACAGCACGGCGGTTTCGGTGACCTCCACGATCAGCCGGCGGGGGTCCACCCCGTGCCGGTGCAGCACGGCGATGAACGTTTCGGCCCAGTCGTCCCTGGCCAGCTCCACCGCAGAGACGTTCACACTGATCGCGCCGGCATGCGGGTTCGCGGCGATGACCGCGCAGGCGTGCTCGAGCACGGCCCGGCCGATACCGGTGATCAACCCGGACTCTTCGGCGATGGCGAGGAAGTCTCCGGGCATCAGCAGACCGCGGCGCGGATGCTGCCACCGCACGAGCGCCTCGTACCCCACGACCCGGTGATCGGCCAGTGCGACAACGGGCTGGTAGTGCGCGACGAAGTCGCCCGCATCCAGAGAGGTGCGGATCTCGTCTTCGATCGTGAGCCGGGTCATCGCTTGGGAATGCATGGTGGCGTCGAAGAACTGCCAGCGTGCCCGGCCTTTCTTCTTGGCGCCGAAGAGCGCGGAGTCGGTGTCACGCAGCAGGCTGGCTGCGGTGGACTCCGGGGTCGACAACGCGATGCCCATCGACACCGTAGGAATGATGCGGTGGCCATGAATGGTGAGCACGGCGGCGAGGGCGCCGGCGATGCCGGTGGCCACCTGCTCGAGCTCGTGTGCGCTAGTCACCTGGGGAACCACGACCACGAATTCATCCCCGCCGAAGCGCCCCACCCGGTGTTCGGGGAGCAACGCGCTCGAGATGCGCCGGGCGATCTCGGCCAGTACCTCGTCGCCGGCAACGTGCCCGAGGGAATCGTTGACGAGCTTGAAATTGTCCAGATCGATGAACAGCACCCCCACCACATCCGCTGAACTGCGCGCCTCGGCAAGGTCGTGCTCCAGGGTGTTCAGAATCCAGGTGCGGTTGTGCATGCCGGTCAGCCGGTCGTTGAACGCCAGGAACAGCAGCTCCTGCCGGGCCTCATGCTCGGCCGTCACGTCTTCGAGCTGCACCAGGAGCCGTTCTGGAGCGTCGATCGAGGAGCTGATCAGAGACGACGACCGCCGGGCCCAAATCGTCTCCCCGTCGGCGCGCAGCAGGCGGGACTCCATCAGCAACGACCCGTCAGCGGTGGGCGTGGCGGTGTGGGGCAGTTCGAGGGGCGTTCGGTCCTCAGGATGCATCAGGTCCCCGAGATGCGTCCCCAGGAGTGACTCCTCGTCGCGCTGCAGCATCCGGCCGAGCGCGGCATTGGCCACCTCGATGTGTCCGCTCGCGTCGCACAGAATCATCCCGGTCGCCGACGACATGAGCACCGCGCGGAACATTTCCTCCGACGCTGTGAGCGCTCGGAGCGCCACCATCTGAGCCTGCACCTCGCGCACCGCCACGGTGCGCCCGATGTACTCTCCGTTGTCGTCGACGAGATCGCGAAGACCGGCGGAGACCCAGCGGTAGTCGCCGTCCTTGTGCAGGAGGCGGAACGGTTCGAGAACGACGGGGCCGTCGCCAGGATTACCTCGGCAGCTCAAGACGTCGGCCAGGTCGTCCGGGTGCACCAGCTCGGTCGACGGATGCAGCACGAGTTCGGCCGAGTTCCAACCGAGGGTGTCTTCGGAAGACGGCGACACCCAGGCGATGCGGTCGTCCGGGGTGACCATCAGCACGATGTCTGAGGCGTTCTCGGCCAACAACCGGTAGCGCTGCTCTGAGTCCAGCACCGCCTGGTCGGCCAGGTGCCGGCTGGTCACGTCACGCAGCAGGATGGAGACGCCGGCGCCGACGGGGGAGACCCGGAAGTCGTACCAGCGGTCGTGCCCCGACCCGTTGGAGTAGCTGTCCTCGAGGTCCTGCCCGACGCCGGTGGAGAGCACCTCGGTGCAGAGGGCGGCGAGTCGGTCCGACAGCCCGATGGGTGTGTGGTCCAGCAGGGGTTTGCCGACGACGAGTTCGCGCGGCAGGCCGAGAAACGTGCAGGCGGCCGGGTTGGCCTCCGTGACGGTGAACTGGCTCACGTCACCCTGCGCATCTCGAGTGGCGACGACGACGATGTACGGGTCGGCCAGGCTGTCGAGAGACGCGCGCAGAATGGCACGTTCGGCATTGGCGGCGGCCTCCGCCTCGACCAGGGCCGCGACGCTGGTGAAGCCGTGCACCCCGCCGCTGATCGAACCGTCGTGGGACAGGATGGGCCCGGAGGACCTGAAAAACCACTGGAAGGTCCCGTCGGCACACAGCACGCGGCACCGGCCGGTGTGCCGTTCGCCGGAGCGGAGCTGCCTGGCAGTCTCCGAGACCAGGTGGAGGTCGTCCGGATGCCAGAATTCCAGCGCTGAGTGCCCGGCCACGTCGTCCATCGACCAGCCCGTCGCGGCCTGCACCGAGGGCGACACCCACCTCACGGCTCCGCCGAGGTCGGTACGCATGACAAAGTCGGTGACGTTGTCGGCCAGGTCGAGGTACCCCGCGAACACCCTGCTGGTGGCCGCTTTGCCCCGCGGACTCTCGGTCAGGTCGTCGAACAGCCCGATCAGGGCGAGTCGGTTGCCGGCCTGGTCGAATAGCCAGTAGGAGTCCAGGCTCACCCAGGCGAGGCGGTCGGGAATGTCCCCGGTGCCCGGCAGGGCCAGGCCGACCAGCATCCCGTCGATCCGACGTCCGGTGCGCAGGGTCTCTGCCGCTGGCTGGCGCTCGGGCGAGATCGGCGCTCCCCACTCGTCAATGGGGCTCCAATGCGGGTCGCCGGGCGGACAGGCGAGCAGCTGCTCCCAGTCGAGGTGCAGCATCTGGCGGGCCGTCTCATTGCCGCCGAGCACGCGGCCGTCTGCGGCGCGTACGACAACCCCGATGCCCGGCGTGCGCGGCGGGAGTTGCGCCTGCAGATCAGCGGGCACGGGGCCGGCCCAGCGGATCTCCGTGCGCGGGTCCGTGTCCTCGGTCTCGTCCGCGGACGAGTCCGGGGCAGTCGTCGCCAATGCCATGCTGTTCCGCCTTCGAGCCAGACGGTCGGGCTGTTAGGCCAATTCTGGCATATGTCAAGTGACGAATGGCACCTATTCAGGGGTTGTGCCGGCCCGCTGGGCCCCGCCACGACTGGGCACGGTGCCCACGTTCGTCGGGCAGAGCAGAATGGCTGCAACCGACGAAGGGAACAGCACGTGGCCAAGACACCCGCTCCGAATTGGACCGACGAATCCAGCAACCAGCTCAAAGTGACCAGGGGGTTCGAGCTCAGCAGCGTCGACCCGTCCTCCACACCGGGTTTCAGCGGTGACAAGGCGGATGCCCAGGCCGCCGGGGCCGCCGCCGCCGAGGCGCTCTCGCATCAGCAGGAGATGCTCTTCGCCAACAGCAGGCAGGGCGACAACCGCAAGGTGTTGCTCATCCTGCAGGGCATGGACACCTCGGGTAAGGGCGGCATCGTGCGCCACGTCGTCGGCGCCGTCGACCCGCAGGGCGTGAGCCACGTGGCCTTCAAGGCGCCCACCAGGGCCGAGCTGCAGCACGACTTCCTCTGGCGTATCCGCCCGCACGCCCCGACGCCGGGCATGATCGGCGTCTTCGACCGGTCGCACTACGAAGATGTGCTGATCGCACGGGTGAAGGAGCTGGCGCCGGCGGCGGAGATCGAGGCGCGCTATGACCAGATCAACGCGTTCGAGCAGCAGCTCGTGGAGGACGACACCACGGTGATCAAGGTGATGCTGCACCTCAGCCCCGGTGAGCAGAAGAAGCGCCTGCTCGAACGGTTGGACCGGCCGGACAAGCACTGGAAGTTCAACCCCGGCGACATCGACGAACGGATGCTCTGGCCCGGCTACCAGTCCGCGTACCAGATCGCCCTCGGGCGCACCTCCACGGCTCTCGCCCCCTGGTACGTCGTGCCGGCCGACCGCAAGTGGTTCGCCCGGCTGGCCGTGCGGGAGCTGCTGCTGCAGGCGCTGGCCGGCATGGTGCTCACCTGGCCGCCCGCCGACTACGACGTGCAGGCTGAACGCGCCCGCCTCGCGGCCACCTGACCCGCCCGCCGCGGAAGTCCTCTTTTAGGGGGACATACAGGAACGAGGTCAACCCATAGCGTTGAGCCAGGTAATTCGTTTTGGGGAGACAAAAATGGGCAGAGTCGCTCGTCAGACAGGGGCACCACCGGGGAAACGTGCCAGGCGCCGCCGATCCGGGTGAGCGGCGCCACCGCGAGAAGCGCCGGTGAGGCGCACTTTCGCGAGCTTTGACGACGGCGTGCCCCACGGCATCCGTTGGATGTACAGCAGGCAAACGCGACGCGAACAGTCGCTCATTTCGTCGGGCACCGGTTTCGGGCCGACCTAACGTGAAGTGACGATTGCCAACACAGCAGAGATGGCCGGTGAGCGCCCACGGCGCCGCAGCGGCCTAGGAATAGGACGATCACAATTGCACAAGCGCACCATTAAAACGGCCTCGGTCGCCACCATCATCCTCAGCAGCATGGTCCTGGCGTCCTGCGCCTCGGCGGAGGCCGGCGGGGACGGGGGCGGCGACGCCGGCGGCACCCTGATCGTCTACACGAACTCCAACGGCGATGGCCGCGGCGAATGGGTCACCGCCCAGGCCGCCGAGGCCGGCATCGACATCGAGATCGTGGGTCTGGGTGGCGCCGACCTGGCCAACCGCATCGTGGCGGAGAAGAACAACCCGGTGGGCGACGTGGTCTTCGGCCTGAACAACATGTTCTTTGAAACCCTCAAGGACGAAGAGGCCGTCACCGCATACGAGCCCGCCTGGGCCGCCGAGGTCGACCAGGAGTCCGGCGACCCGGAAGACGGCGTGTTCTGGCCGCTCGTGGAGCAGGCCATCGTCACGGTCTACGACAGCAACACCGTCACCGACGCCCCCACCGAAATGTCCGACCTGTGGGAGGACGCCGCCTACGACGGTCGGTACGAAGTGAACACCGCCCTCGGTCAGGCCACCCCGCAGCTGGTGCTCGCCGGCCTGCTGGCTCCGTACCTCGACGAAGACGGTGACCTCGGCGTCTCCGACGAAGGCTGGGTGCAGGTGGAAGCGTACTTCGCCCACGGCTCACCCGCCGAAGAAGGCACCGACCTCTATGCCCGCATCACCCGCGGCGACGTCGACTTCGGCGTGCTGCCCTCCAGCGGCATCACCGCCCGCGACGCCGAGTACGGCACCGTCACCGGCGTGATCAGCCCCACGGATGGCGTGCCCTACGTCACCGAACAGGTCGCCATGATCACCGGCACCCCGCGCCAGGACGCCGCGGAGGAGTTCATCGACTGGTTCGGCAGCGCCGAGACCCAGGGGGCGTTCGCGGCCGAGTTCGCCTCGTACCCGGTGAACGAAGAGGCCCGCGCCGAGGCCCTGCCCGAGGTGGTGGAGCTGATCGAATCGCTGCCCAAGCAGGACATCGACTTCGCGCTCACCCGCGAGAACATCGGCGCCTGGGTGGAGAAGACCGAGCTGGAATACCTGCCGTAACCCCGGCTCACGCACACGCACGCCACAGTCGGCACCCGAAGCCGCCGTACCCGCCGCTCACCGCACGAGAAAGCACCATCATGATCAGGTTCGACGACATCGAAGTGACCTTCGGTGAGCACATTGCCATTCCGAAGCTGAACCTCGAGGTCGAGCAGGGGGAGTTCTTCACCCTGCTCGGCCCGTCGGGCTGCGGCAAGACCACGGCGCTGCGCACCCTGGCCGGGTTCATCGAGCCCAGCGCGGGTGAGATCTACATCGACGGCAAGGCGGCCACCCGGCTACCCAGCGAGAAGCGCAGCGTGGGCATGGTGTTCCAGAACTACGCCCTGTTTCCCAGCATGAGCGTGCGGGAGAACATCGGTTTCGGCCTCAAGGTGCGCAAGACGGGTCGCGCCGAGACCGGCCGGCTGGTCGACGAGATCGCCGCGCAGGTCGAGCTCACCCAGGAGCAACTGGCCAAGAACGTGTCCGAACTCTCCGGCGGGCAGCAGCAGCGGGTTGCGATCGCGCGGGCGCTGGTGCTGAAGCCCCGCATCCTGTTGCTGGATGAACCGCTCTCCAACCTCGACGCCAAGCTGCGGGTGCAGTTGCGGGAGCAACTCAAGAACCTGCAACGCGAGCTGGGCATCACCACGGTGTACGTCACCCACGACCAGGAGGAAGCGCTCACCATGAGCGACAGGATCGCCGTGTTCAACCACGGTGTGGTCGAGCAGGTGGGCACCCCAGAGCAGATCTACAACCGGTCGGCCACCGAGTTCGTCGCCACTTTCGTGGGCGCGATGAACCGGCTCACCGGCGAGTTCATGCAGCAGATGCGGCACGCCGGCGCCAGCACCCTGGCCCCGGACAAGAGTTCCTACCTGCGCCTGGAGAAGGTGGCGTTGGCGGAGCCGGCGTTCGGTGCATCCGTTCGTGTGGACGGCGTGGTCGCCGACCGGGTCTACCAGGGCTCGCACAGCACGTACACGATCGACAGCCACGGCAGCCGCATTCGTGCGCTGGTGCCGGAGGGCGGCGCGTTACCGCTGGCGCCGGGCAGTGCGGCGCAGCTGTACATCGACCCGTCCGCGATCCTGCAGTACTAGGGGCGACGGATGCGCACCTCTTCGTGGCGGACGATGTTCCGTTCCCCACTCGTCGTCATCGTGCTCGTCGTGCTGGTCTGGTTCGTGGCCACGTTCCTGGTGATGCCCAACGCCACCCTGCTGATCAGCACCTTCTTTCCCGACGGCCGGATCAGCTTTCGGGCGCTGGAGAAACTGGTCAGCTCCGAACGGGCGCTGAACAGCCTGTGGCACAGCTTCGCCCTGGCCGCCACCCTCGCCGTGACGGTGAACGTGGTGGGCATCTTCATCGTGCTGGTCACCGACTACTTCCAGATCCGCGGCTCCCGGGTGCTCTGGCTCGGCTACGCCACCACCCTGATCTACGGCGGCATCGTGCTCGCCGCCGGGTACAACTTCATCTACGGCCGCTACGGCTTCATCACCAATGCCGTGCGCAACGTGTTCCCCGACATCGACCCGAACTGGTTCTCCGGCTACTTCGCCGTGGTCTTGGTGATGACCCTGGCCACGACCACGAATCACATGCTGTTCCTGGGCTCGTCACTGGCGAAGATCGACTACCAGACCATCGAAGCGGCGCGCAATATGGGGGCGTCGACCTGGCGCATCCTCTGGCGCATCGTTTTGCCGGCACTGCGCCCGATGATCTTCGCCGTCACCGTGCTCACCTTCCTCACCGGCCTGGGCGCGCTGACCGCTCCGCTGGTGCTCGGCGGCACCGACTTCCAGACCATCGCCCCGATGATCCTCACCTTCTCCAAGAGCAGCGGCTCCCGCGATCTGGCGGCCCTGCTGGCGATCATCCTGGGCCTGGCCACGATCGTGCTGCTGGCGATGATGAACCGGGTGGAAAAGAGCGGCACCTACTTCTCGGTGGCCAAGGTGGCGACGCCGCTGCAGAAGCAACGCATCCGCAACCCGCTCGCCAACGCGATCGTGCACGTGGTCGCCTACGTTCTGTTCGTGGTCTACGCGCTGCCGGTGCTGCTGATCGTACTGTTCTCGTTCCTCGAGGCCACCGCGATCAGTACCGGCACGATCACCTGGGATGCGTTCACCCTGGCCAACTACGCCACCGTGTTCGGCACCCCGTCGGTGCTGAAACCGTTTGTGGTGAGCGTGGTCTACAGCGCGCTGGCATCACTGATCGTCGTGCTCGGCATGTTGTTTGTGGCCCGGGTGTTCCAGAAGCACCGCAACCCGGTCACGTCGCTGCTGGAATACCTGCTGCACATCCCGTGGATCCTGCCGACGATCCTGATCGCGCTGGCGCTGGTGATGACCTTCGACCGGCCCAACCCGCTCATCGGCGGGCAGGTGCTCACCGGCACCACCGTGCTACTGCTGGTGGCGTACGTGATCATCAAGATCCCGTTCACCCTGCGGCTGCTCAAGGCCGCATTCGCGTCGGTGCCCGAATCGCTCGAGGATGCCGCACGCATCCTGGGCGCAGGCCCGCTGTTCACCCTGCGCACCGTGCTGGTGCCGCTGGTGCTGCCCACCGCGGCGGCGATCACCGCGTTGAACTTCAACAGCCTGCTGGATGACTACGACACCGCGGTCTTCCTCTACCACCCGCTGTACGAACCGCTGGGTCTGGCGATCCGGGCCAGCACCGAGGGGGAGAACAACCTCGACGCCATGTCGATCACGTTCGTATACACGGTGCTGCTGATGATCATCATGGGCTTCACGATGTGGCTGGTCTACGGCCGCGGGGGAGCGCAGGGGCGGCGGCGCGGGCTGCGGCGCGGCGGGCGACGTGGTTCGGCGGGGCCGGTTGCGGCGGTGCCGGTCGTTGCGGTGCCGGTTGCGGCCGCCGCTGCCGCTCCGGTGCCGCCCGAGCGCGCCACTCCGGCGCCCTGACCGGCGCTCTGCGCGCATAGCTCCTGCAATTCGCGAGGTGCGCGGGCGGCCGGGGGATGCGTCAGGTGGCGTCGGGGGTGAGCCGCGCGGCATCCTGCAGCAGGGCGCGGAACTCGTCGAGGTCGAGCGCGTTGATCGACGCGAAGGTGAGCGCGGCGGAGCCGACCTTCACCGCTCCGAGTCGGCCCGTGTAGCGCTGCACAAGGTAACCGCCGTCGTCGGCGGCGTTGACGTACACGCTGATGTGCTTCTTCTGCCTGGCCAGGCCCACGGCGAACCACTCCACGGTGGGCTTGCCCGGCCGGGCCTGCACGGTGTGGCCGTAGCCGATGATCGACTGCTCGGTGCCGCCCCAGAACACGCCCTCCCAGAGTTCCCGGGCCTTGCCGGCGAAGACCTCGGCGATGATGGCGTCGAGTGCCCGGATCGAGTCGGCAGCGGGGCCGTCCAGGGCCGCCAGAAACTCGTCGACGTTGCGACCGGTCAGCTCCATGGTGATCTCCTTCGATGGGTGCGATCTCGATCGTAGCCGCGAGCGGGCCGACCGGGGCGGATGCGCCGGTGACAGGCCCAGAGACCCGGCGCGCGTCGGGCGGGTGCGTTAGCCTTTTATCTCACGCGTACTGGGGGGATCACGCTGTGACGAGCGGTGCAGACCGCTCTCGGCTCCCTGGGGTGCACAACCGACAGGAGTCCGATGTTCCAGCCCCGCACCATCAGCCGCACCAGCCGCCTCCGTCTCCCCGCCGGCCGCGCTGCCGCCCGAACCGCCGTCGGCGTCGCCGCCGCGGCGTTGCTCCTGGCCGGCTGTTCGTCGGCACCGGCGTCGGCACCCCAGACGGATGCCGCGTCGCCAACGCCCACCGCAACGGCCGAGGCCTCAGCAGCCCCCGAGGCCACCGCCACCGAGGCGCCGGCCGACGGATCCCCGCAGAGCGAAGCCGAGGCAACCGCGGCCGCCACGGCGGCGATCACCGACTTCTACCAGACCATGAGCGCCGTGCAGGCGACCGGCGGAGCCGACCTGGCCCCGCTGAGCACCGTGGCGACCTGCCCCACCCTCGACACCGTCACCTCGGACACGACCTGGCTGGCCGACGGCGGGTACACCGTGAGCGGCGCGATGACCTTCAGCCCGAGCGCCGTGACCGTCAGCGCCCGCACCGCCGACGACGGCACGGTGTACCCCTTCGGCAGCGTGCTCGCCACCGGCTGCCAGGACTCCACCGACTACGTGGTCTCCCAGGGCGGCAGTGCGATCACGCTGGGCGTTGAACCCCGCACGGTGTTCGATCTGACCGTGGTCTTCGAACCGACCGCCCAGGCCTGGCTGGTGGAGAACATCAGCGAGAACACGGCCAGCTGCTAGCGGCCACGGGTGCGTCGACGGACCGGCCGGGTCAGCGCGTCAGCTGACCCACGGGGCGGGGCGGCCGAAGAGGTAGCCCTGGCCGTGCAACCAGCCCTGCGCGCGGAGCGCCTCGGCCTGCTCCCTGGTTTCGACGCCCTCGGCGACGCCGGTGAGGCCGAGATGCGCCACCAGGCCGGCCAGGCCCGCCGCGAGCGCCTCGCCAGCGTCGCCCACGGCGCGACCGCCGCCGAGACCGCCGACGAAACTGGCGTCGAGCTTGAGCCCGGTGACGGGCAGGTCGCGCAGCACCGCGATGGAGGAGAAACCGGTGCCGAAGTCGTCCACGTGCAGACCGATGCCCCGGTCCCGCAACGCCATCACGCTGCCCACGGTGTGCGGCCGCAGTGACATCACCGCGGTCTCGGTGACTTCCACGACCAGGCGGGCGGGGTCGACCCCGTGCCGGTCGACGGTGGCCAGGAACTCCTCGGCCCACTCGTCGTGAGCCAGCTCAACGGCCGACACGTTCACGCTGATCGTGCCGACGGCATCCGGATGCGCCGCCAACACCGCGCAGACCCGCTCGAGCATGGCCCGGCCGATGCCGACAATCAGACCGGACTCCTCTGCGATGGCCAGGAACTCCCGCGGCGACAGCAGCCCCCGACGCGGATGCTGCCAACGCACGAGTGCCTCGTGAGCCACCACTGCGTGCGTGGCCAGGGCTACGACCGGCTGGTAGTGCACCACAAAATCCCCGGCCAGCAGCGAGGTGCGGATCTCGTCTTCGATGGTGAGCCGGGTCATGGCCTGGGCGTGCATGGTGGCGTCGAAGAACTGCCAGCGGGCCCGGCCGCTGCGCTTGGCGCGAAACAGTGCGGAGTCGGTGTCGCGCAGCAGGCTGGCCGCGGTGGAATCCGGCATCGACAGGGCAATGCCGATCGAGACCGTGGGCATGATGCGGTGCCCCTCGATGGTGAGTTCGGTGCCCAGAACGGTGGCGATGTGCTCGGCCACCCGTTCCACCTCGGTGGGGTCGTGCACATCGGGCACCACCACCACGAACTCGTCACCGCCGAAGCGGCCGACCCGGTCTTGCGGCCGCATCGCGGTCATCATCCGGCTGGCGATCTCGGCCAGAACCTCGTCGCCGGCCGCGTGACCGAGCGAATCGTTGACGAGTTTGAAGTTGTCCAGGTCGATGAACAGCACACCGACGACACCCTGCGCGGTGTGCGCGTGCGCGAGATCCGACTCGAGGGCGTTGAGGATCCAGGCCCGGTTGTGCAGGCCGGTCAGCTTGTCGGTGAACGCGTGGAACCGCAGCTCCTCGCGGGCGTCGTGCTCGGCGGTGACGTCTTCGAGCTGCACCACGAGACGCTCCGGCCGGCCGGCCGCATCCCGGATCACGGACGCCGACCGGCGTGCCCAGATCAGCGCCCCGTCGGCGCGAACCAGACGCATCTCCACCACCTGCGGTACGCCCGTGCCCGCGAGCGTCGCCGTGCGTGCCTCCTGCAGGGCGGCCAGGTCGTCGGGGTGCACCAGGTCGTCGGTGCGGTGGGCGAGCAGCCAGGCTTCATCCCGTTGCAGCAGCCGAGACAGGGCCTGATTGGCCACCTGGATGCGTCCGGTCAGGTCGCAGAGGATCATGCCCGCCGAGGACGAGGTCAGCACCGCCCGGAACATCTGCTCCGATGCCTCGAGCGCGCGGCGGGCGACGGTCTCTTCGTGCACGTCCCGCAGGGAGACGATTCGGCCGATCAGGCTGCCGTCGGCCTCGCGCATCTCCCGGATGGACGCCGAGATCCAGCGGTGCTCGCCGCTCTTGCGCTGCACCTGGAAGGGGGCGAGTTGCAGCATGCCGTCGGTGAAGGCATCCCGGGTGTTCAGCACCTCCGGAATGTCCTCGGGGTGGATCAGGTAGGTCGAGAGCTGGCCGACCAGGGCGGCCGGGCTCCAGCCGAGCAGCTCCAACGACGAGGGGGACACCCAGGCGATGCGGTCGTCCGGGTCGATCATCAGCACCACATCCGAGGCGTTCTCGGCCAGCAGACGGTAGCGCTCCTCTGAGTCCTGCACCGCCCGGTTGGCCAGGCGCTGCTCGGTCACCTCGCGCAGCAGCACGGCGACGCCGTCACCCACGGGAGAGACACGCACGTCGTACCAGCGGTCCTGCTCGGCGGTGCGGGACAGGAACCCCTCGAGGCCCTGCGGCGAGCCGCTGTCGAGCACGACCGTGCACAGCTGGGCCAGTTGTTCGGCGACCTCGGGGGCGAGCGGGTGCAGCAGCGAGCTGCCGAGCAGGTCGGTGCGGGGCATCCGTTGGAACTCGCAAGCGGCGGGATTGGCCTCGGTGACCACCAGGTCGAGCACGGTCCCTGCGTCGTCGCGCCGCACCGCGACCACCACGTACGGGTCGGCCAGGCTGTCGACGGATGCCCGCAGGATCGCCCGCTCCGCCTCTGCGGCTTGCTCGGCGTCGACGAGGGCGTCGATGCTGGTGAAACCGTGCACGCCGCCGGTGACGGTGCCGTCGCGGGCGAGGATGGGGCCGGAGGAGACGACGAACCAGCGGTAGCTGCCGTCGGCGCAGAGCAGCCGACAACGGCCCTGGTCGCGTTCACCGGCCAGGAGCCGCCGCATCTGCTCCCGGGCGGGCACGGCGTCGTCCGGGTGCTGAAACTCGGGGTAACCGCGTCCGATCACGGCGGCGATCGGCCAGCCGGTGGCGGCGGTGACGGACGGGGACGCCCACTCGATCACGTTGTGTTCCTGGGTTCTCAGGACGAAGTCGGTGACGTTGTCGCCGAGGTCGCGGTAGCTCGCGAACACCCGATCGGTGGCCGCCCGCCCGCGCGGTGTCTCGGTCACCTCGCTGAACAGCAGGATGTCGGCCAGCGCTGTCCCCTGCGCGGTCACCGCCTGCGTCCAGCGGATGCTGAGCCAGCCCAGGCGTTCGGGCCCGTCGTCGCCGGGCAGCGCGAGGCCCACGATGTGGTGGCCGAGGCCCAGGCCGCCGTGCATGGTGAGGTAGCCCGGTTGCTGATCCAGATTGATCGGCACCCCCTGCTCGTCAATGGGGCGCCAATGCGCATCCTGTCGGCTGCTGCTCAGCAGCTGCTCCCAGGTGAGATGCAGCAGGCCGGCCGCGGTGTGGTTGGCGCCGAGCACCCGTCCGTCCGGTGCGCGCACGACCGCGCCGCTGCCGGCGGGCACCGGGGGTAGCTGTTCGCGCAATCCGGCGGGGATGGCGCCCGGCCAGCGCAGCTCGTCCTCCGCGGGGGAAGCGGTGCTCGTCGGGGCGTTGGGCGTGTGGTCGAGGGCCGCGGGGCTGGGCGCTGCGGGGCCGTGCAGTTGGGTGCCGTCGACGGTGGATCCCCGAGCCATCGTGCCCCTGCCTGCGAGCCGGGTGGGTCGCGAATCTGTGATCAGTAGTCAGATCGTAGCGGATGCGCACGTCGCCACCCCCCGGCGGTGGTGCGGGCACCTCGGCCCCGGTCGCCGATCCTGCCGGGCGACGTTCTCGCTGCGCGGGTCAGGCGCCGTTTCGCGGGTGGTGTGCCGGTGCATGGGGGTGCGTTTTTGGGCTGCGCGGGTCAGGCGCCGCTTCGCGGGTGGCATGCCACCCGCGAAACGGCGCACTACCCGCGCTCGGCCCGCGGGGCGAGGTGGCGCTCCCGTCACGGGGCCTCGTGGTGTCTCTGCACCGGCGGACCGTGCGGCATCCGGCAGTGAGATCGGTGCGATCGGCATGATCGGTGCAAGCGACATGTGCTGGGCTGCGCGATCGTCACCTGCGGGGCCCAGCAGCCCGACGAGGTCGATCACGGTATCTTCGGTGAATGTCGCCTACTCCCGAGCCCGAGAACGTCACCGACCTGGCCGCGTTCCGCGCGCAGCACGCCGACCGGATGCCCTCGGACGGCGCGGATCCCGAGCCCGGCGTCGAGGCGGATCCCGAATCCGGTGCCAATGGTGGCCCCGGCGCGGTCCCCGACTACGGCGCGGTCCCCGACTACGGTGCCGGCACCGGTCCTGGTTCCGGTTTCGTGCCGCCGTGGCCCGAGCCGGGCACCAAACCGTTGCCGCTGCATCCGGTCACTACCGTGCCCAGCCTGCTGCGGGTGCGCGTCGACCTGGTGGAGTCGACCCCGCCGATCTGGCGCACTCTTGAGATCCCCGCGCACCTCACCCTCGACGTGCTGCACGGCGCGCTGCAGGTGGCCTTCGATTTCACCGACAGCCACCTGCACCGCTTTGCGCTCACGGCAGACCCGTTCGCCCATGAGTTCGTCGGCATCCTCACCCCCTTCGACGTGACGGAGGGAGACGACGGGGTGCTCGAGAGCGAGCTGCGCCTCGATCAGTTGCTCGCCAGCCCCGGCGACACCCTCCTCTATACCTACGACTTCGGCGACAACTGGAACCTCCTGCTCACCCTCGAGGGCGTCGACGCAGTCGCCCCGACCGAGTCGACGGATGGCGCGTCGACAGTTCGCTGCATCGCCGGCGCCCGACGCGGTCTGATCGATGACGTGGGCGGGGTGCATGGCTGGGAGGAGTTGCTGACGCTCGCCCGGAGTGGCACCGTGCCGTACTACACGGAACAGGGCCGACTGCTGAAGGCGCTGGGACTGCTCGACCTTGTCGACGAGGTCGATCTCGACGGCATCAACCGCGGTCTGCGCCGCCTCGCCGGTGCACCGGCGGCGCTGGCCTGGCTGCGTGCCCAGCCGATCGGCGCGGCGGGTCCATCGGCGCTGGTCACACTGATGGCCCGGCAGAGTGTGCTCGTGCAGCAGGAACTGGCCGGGTACCTGGCGGCCGCGGAGGTGACGCAGCCCATTGACCTCGGTGAGGCGGAGGCGGCGACCGCTGTGATCCGCGGGTATCTGGGCCTGGTGGGTGAGGGCATCCGTTTCACCGAGGCAGGCTATCTGCAACCGGCCGCGGTGAGACGCATCATGGTCGCCCTCGACGTCGACCGCCGGTGGCGAGGTCCGGCCAACCGGGAGTCGCAGACTTATCCGGTGCTGAATCTGCGGGAGGCCATGACGCTGCTCGGGCTGACCCGCAAGTTCAAAGGGGAGCTGCGCCTCACGCCCAAGGGCCGCGCCCTGCAGAACGACCCGGTGGGTCTACTGACGTACCTGGCCACGCGATTGCCGGTAGAAAAAACCCCGGCCGGCACCGATATAGCGCTGCTTCTGCTGTTGCTCGTTGCCGCCGGTGAGGCCGAGAGCATGGACGCGGTGCGGGACCGGATCGACCTGCTCAGCTCGATGATCGGCTGGCAGTACGACGATGGCGGCGGGCGGTACGGCAACCGGGTCGCGATCCAGGATGCGTTCGACACCATGCAGGTGCTCGACTGGGCAGGGTTGGGCCAGCTGATGCCACCGCGTGGGCAGGAGTCGCTCGGGTTGGCCTCTCCGCGTGCGCGTCTGTTGGCGCGCGCCGCCCTGACCAGCTGGGCCTAGGGGCCGCTCGGGGTGCGCGGGTCAGGCGCCGCTTCGCGGGTGTTGCGGGGTTGCCCGGGGATGCGTTTTCGGGGGTGCGCGGGTCAGGCGCCGCTTCGCGGGTGGCGTGCCACCCGCGAAGCCGCGCACTACCCGCGCTCGGCCCGGCGCCTAGCCGGGTCAGACCACCAGGCTCATCAACCAGGGCAGAACCACGAACACCAGCACCGGCCAGAGCAGCTCGATGAGCCTGACGATCAGCACCACCACGAGTCCGAGCACCAGCGCGTAGCCCAGCACGGCGATGACCATCTGCAGGGCGGTGTAGGCCACGGGCTCGCGCCGCACCTCGTGCACGTCGTCGAAGATCTCCAGCCCGTCGACCTCGGTCGGGTTCTGCTCTGTCGTGATCATGTCTACCCCCGGGGCGAAGACTACCGGTGCGCGGTCTGGTGGCTGGGGCTCTCACCGTACTCCGCGGGCGGGCACGGATCTACGGGCTGGCGCACATCTGTGCCCGAGCGCGCCTGGCCCTTCGGGTGGCGCGCACCCGGGCGTACCGTGGTGAGCAGCACACTGGGCAGCCGGGTGGCCGGCCCGTGGAGGAGCGCAGATGGCCGTCAAGGACGAGTTCACCGCCGACGAATGGCAGGCCGTCGGCGCGGCACCGTTCCTCGTGGGCCTGTACCTGGTGGGTGCCTCGCCGAGCGGTCCGATGGCTGTCGTGACCGAGATGCTCGCCGCAGAGAAGGCGGTGACCTTCGAGGCCACGCAACCCGACGGGCTGCCCATCGTGCGCGAGATCGAGGCCGACCTGGAGGCTCAGGTCCTCACCCGCGACCTCGGCCTGACCGACGGCGCCGACGATTCCCAGGCCCGCCTGCTCGGCGAGTTGGCGCTGGCGCTGGCGCTGGTGGAGTCCAGGGCGCCGGCGATGGACTCGGCCTTCCGCGCCTGGCTGTACCGGGTGGCCGAGCACGTCGCCCGGGCGGCCCCCGAGGCCGGATCAGCCCACGGCCGGCTCATCAACGAGGCCGAAGCCGAGGCGCTGAGCACACTGGCCGGGCTGCTCGGCGTGCCCCGCTAGCGGGGGAGCGGCCGGTTAGACCGTGCCGAGCTCGGCGAGCTTGGCGCGCACGTCGGCGTCGCTGGGCTCCACCATGTGGGTGTTGTCGGTGAACACGATCACGGGAATCTGAGTGCGGCCGCTGATGGCCAGGGCCCGGTCGGCGCCGTCGGCCACTGACTCGAGGTCCACGTAGTCGTACTCCACGCCGAGGCCGTCGAGCAGCTTCTTCGAGCGGCGGCAGTCGCGGCACCATTCGGCGCCGAACATGGTGAGGCGGGCGTCGGCGGTCGGGGCGGCGGATGCGGCGGGAGCGGTCATCCGTTGAGTTTAGGCGTGCGCCGCCTTGGAGAGCGCTGAACGCCTAGGCAGCGAGGATGAGCGAGACCTCCCCGATACAACGGATGCGCGTGCGCCTGCGCCTGGCATGTCCCGGTTGACCCAGCGGGCAACGGTGTGGGGCGAGGCAGCTCTTGAGGTCGTCTTCTTCTGGCGGTAGAGGTCAGGATCGAGTCACCCGCCAGGGGGTGAAATAACCCCCTGACCGGGGCCGATCTGTGCTTGACTACGCAGACTGTCTGTCAGCCGAAGGAGCCCTGCGTGAGACGTCGAACCTGCGTCGTGCTCGGCCTCGTCGTGAGCAGTGCCCTCTGCGTGGCCGCCACGATCTACCTGATCTCGGTGGGCGCCCGCCTCGACACCCAGACGACTCCGCTGAGCCCGGCCCAGACCTACCTCAGCGGCGGCAGCCTGATCCTCGGTGTCGTCGGCCTCGCCGTCTTCCTCGGCCTGGCCTTGCGGCGTGCGGATCCGCGCTCGGCGACAGGGTCGGCGAACCGGTCGGACGGGTCGGCGGACCGGACGGAGCGGGCGGACCGGTCGGTCCGGCAGCCCGGCTAGGTCCGGGCGGCGAGTTCCGGCTCGCCGGTGGCGGCGGCATCCGCCCCGCCGGTGCGCACCCGGGTGGCGAGCACGGGCGCGAACAGCACCACGAGCAGGCCCGCCAGCGGCACCACGAGCAGGCCGTAGCGCAGCTCGGTGAGGTCGGCGATGAAACCGACGATGGGCGGCGACACCAGAAAGCCCAACCGCAGTAGCCAGGAGACGATCGTGAGGCCGGTGCCGGTGCGGAAACCGGGCAGTTCGTCTGCGGCGTGCATCGCCGCGGGGATGAGCGTGGCCACGCCGAAGCCGGCCAGGCCGAAGCCCACGATGATGCCGGCGACGGAGGGGAAGGCCAGCGCGGTGCCCATACCAACGAAGACGATCGCGCCGCCGGTGCGCGCCACCGCGCGCTGGCCGAACCTGTCGACGAGGCCGTCACCGAGCATCCGCCCGATGAACTGCATGCCCTGCAACGCGATGAAACCGAAGCCGGCGAGCAGGGCGGATGTGCCGAGCGAGTTGGTGAGGAGGATCGCCGACCAGGTGGCGCCGGCGTCTTCGACCAGCGCGCCGGATGCGGCGATGACGACGAGCGCGCCGAGCACCAGCCACTTGCCCAGGCGGCCGAACGCGCGGGTCGGGGCCGGTGTGGCGACCGGGCCCGTCACGGTCGGCTTCGGGGGCTCGGCCGGTTCGAGGGGTTCGGCGCCGGGCAGCAGCGACTTGTAGGCCACCAGGGCGAACATGCTGAAGGTGACCGCGGACACGATGAGGTGCGTGCCGCGGGGCACCTCGAGCTGGGCGGCGGCGGCGCCGAGCAGCCCACCGGTGACCGCGCCGATGCTCCACACCGCGTGGAAGGAGTTGAGGATGCTGCGCTGGTAGAGCCGCTGCACGCGCAGGCCGTGCGAGTTCTGGGCGACGTCGGTGATGGAGTCCATCGCGCCGGCGAGGAAGATGCCGGCCGCAAGGGCGGCCCAGCCCGGGGCGATACCGGCCAGGATCAGCCCGACCGCGGTGAGCATGGTGGAGATCACGGCCACCCGGGACGACCGGAACCGGCGGATGAGCATGCCGGCGGCGAGCCCGGCGATGAGCGCGCCCAGCGGGAAGGCCGCGACGGCGAGGCCGAACTCGGCGTTGCTGAGGCCGAGGTCGGCCTTGATCGCGGGATACCGGGGGATCAGGTTGGCGAAGAGGGCGCCGTTGGTGAAGAACAGCACGGCCACGGCGGTGCGGGCGCGGCGCACGGCCACATCGGGGCGGGTGCTGGGGCGAACTGGAGGCGTCATTGCGTCGATGGTCTTTCCTGAGGCGGGGTGGTGGCGCGGTGCAACCGGCGTGCGGGCAGGCGTAACTGGTGCGAGCCCTGGCGCCTCGTCAAGCTTGGCACGGATGCGCGGAGCCGCGTGGCGCAGGCATCCGCCGGCCGCGGTGGGTGTGCGTCGGTGGCCCGGGCCCAGGCCCGGGCCCGGGCGCGGTCTCGCGGCACGTGATATGTCTCGCGGCACGTGATTAATCACGTGCCGGGAGGACTAACTCGTGCCGCGAGCACTAACTCGTGCCGCGAGCCGGTTGCCCCCGACGGGTTCTGCGCCCTTCCCGGGTGCCGCGCGGCTGCCTATGCTGGCACGGTCGTGCACGGGCACCCGCCACCAGACGGATGCCTCCGTACCGAGGAGAGGAGCCCCATGACGTACCAACGTAAGTCCGATCCGCGTGACGGGGCTCCCGGCACCCCGGGCGCCCGCGCCACTCCTGGCACCCCCGGCGCCCCAGCGGCAACCCGCTCCCGCGCGACCGTCTCCCGCAGCGAGCCGCTCGCCACGGGAGCGGCCGAGCAACCTCCGCTCGCGCTCGCACCGGCGCTGCTCGGCCTGGCCGGATGCGTGCTGCGCACCGGGCGCCTGCTGCTGCAGCGGCGCATCCACCTGCCCCGGCAGAACACGGGCAGGCAGGTCGAGTTCGCGAATGGCACCCGGGCGGTGGTCTACCGGGAGACCGTGGTGGAGCGCCCCGACGCCCGCGACCCGGCCGTGCTCGTGGTCGGGTTCCGCCTGCGGCTGCTGCGCGGGCGGGCACACCGGTGGTTTCGGGTGGAGAGCATCCTCAACACCCCGCTGTTCGTCGGGTTTCCCGGCTACGTGTCGAAACTGTGGCTGACCCACGATGAAAACGGCCTCTACCGGGGCATCTACCAGTGGGACGGCGCCGAGGCGGCCGAGACCTACGCCCGCACCCTGTGGCGGGTGCTCGCGCTGGGCAGCGTGCCGGGGTCGATCCACTACCAGGTGCTGCCAGGGGCGCACCGGGACGAGTTCCTGCTCGACGTGCCGGCAGCACAACCTGGGTCCGGCGCATCCGCCCCGCCGGCGTGGTGGTTGCCGGCCCGGCCGATCGCGGCGAAGCACCGGGTGCGCGAACCGGTATGAACGACATCGACGTGCTCGTGGTGGGCGCGGGCACCACGGGCCTCACCCTCGCGCTGCAGGCCCACGACCATGGCGCCCTGGTGCGCATCGTCGAGCGGAGGCCTGAGCCATTCCGCGCATCCAGGGCCATGGTCATGCATCCGCGCACCCTCGAATTGCTGCGGCCGCTTGGCGTGACGGATGCCCTGCTCGAGCGCGGCGACACGTCACCGGCCGCACGGCTGCACCTGCGCTCGCGGGTCGTGCCGGTGGAGATCGACCGGCTCGACCTGCCCGGCACCGCGTTCCCGCACCTGCTGCTGATTCGGCAGGCCGACGTAGAGGCCGTGCTCACCGCGGCGCTCGCCGAGCGCGGGGTGGGGGTGGACCGCGGCGCCGAGCTGGTGCGGGTGGCGCGCCTGCGGCACGGCGGGGCGCGGGCCGTCCTGCGGCACCGAAACGGTGAGCCGGACGAGAACGTGCTCTGCCGCTACCTGGTCGGCTGCGACGGGGCGGCCAGCCGGGTGCGCACCTCGGTGGGCGGTTGGCTCGGCGGCGACTACGCCCAGGAGGTGGTGCTCGCCGACCTCGAGATCGGCCCCCCGTCGTCGCCTGCCCCACCCGCCACCCTCGAGCCCGGCGTCGCGCATGTCGTCGTCGGTCGGCGCGGACTGGTCTTCCTGTTCAATATCGGGGAGCGCGCCACCTGGCGGATGCTCGCCACCCGCCGGGCGGGCGCCGACCGGCAGCCGTTCGGCGAACCCGGCCCGCCGGTGCCCGTGACCGAGCTACAGCGGCTCCTCGACGAGAGCGGCCTCCCCGCGCGCATCGAGCACCTCGCCTGGTCCGCGCAGGTGCGCCTGCAGCACCGCATCGCGAGCCGGTTCGGCCGCGGGCCGCTGTTCCTGGCCGGCGATGCCGCGCACGTGCACTCCCCGGCTGGCGCGCAGGGCATGAACGCGGGCATCCACGACGCGGTGAACCTCGGCTGGAAGCTGGGGTTCGCGTCCGTCGCGGCGAGACGGTCAGGGGCGCACCTCGAGGCGCGGATCGAGCGTGCGCCCGGCCAGCGCCGGCCGCAGCAGCCGGGGTCGGCGCTGCTGGAGTCCTACGCCCAGGAACGCCGCCCCGCGGATCTGGCCGTGTTGCGCCTGACCCACCTGTTGTATTGGGCGGAGGCCAGTCTGCATCCGCTCGCCCAGCTCGGCCGGGCCGTGCTCGTGCCCCTCGCGGCGCCTCTGGTGCCCTGGCTTCTTCGGCGACGTCGCCTCACCGCCGCCGGGGTGCGCACCCTCGCCCAGTTTCGGTTGCGCTATGCGCGCAGCGTGCTGTCGGTGGATGTGCGGGCATCGCTCACCCCGGTGCGCGGCGCGCTCGCTCGGCACGGTCTGCGGCCGGGCTCCAGGGTGGCCGACACCCTGGTGCGGTGCGAGGGCCGCCGGGTGCGCGCTCACGAACTGATGGCCACACCGGGTGTGCACATCTTTCTGCAGGCGGATGCCCGGCAGCTGCCCGACCGGCTGCGGGCGCCGCTCGTGCACGTGCACCGGCTCGACGACCGGCCGGGCACCGGCATGCTCGTCGTGCGTCCCGACGGCTACGCGGCCGTGCGGGCGCCGGTGCTCGACGAGTATCGGCTGGCGGCCTGGCTGGGCCTCGTCGGACTGGTCGACGGCTAATCGACCTGGCCGAATGGATCATGCGCCGGGCCGGGATGCGCGGGGCCGCGGCGGGGCGGGCCGGTCGGCTCCAGCCGGAAGATCGGGTGGTCGGCCGGATCGGGCAGCTCGGCCAGGAAGAAGTCAGCCCGGCGGCCGAGGCGTTCGATGTACGCGGTCACGACGAGCTGGTGCTCGGCGCCGCGCAGCTCGGTGGCGAGGTGTGGTTGGCGGTGCCAGCGCACGCGCACCTCGCAGCGCCCGGCGACGCGCAGGTTGCGCACCCACTGCGTTTCTCCGCGCCCGGCTATGACATAGGTGTCGCCCTCGAACTCGAACGGGGCGACGGGGGTGCTGATCTCCCGTCCGCTGATCCGCCCCCGCACGATGAGGGTGGGAACGCCGATGGTGCGGGCAATCGGGTTGACCACGTGCTGCAAGAGGAATCCGGGCGGCAGATAGTCGTTCCGTCCGACTGAGGTGGTGCTCATGGCGTCGCTCCTTCCCGTTGTGCAGTCGACAGCGGGCGCACCCGCTGCTGTTCGTCAGACACGGTACTGCCGACGCCCCGCCTCCGAAAGGTGCCCGGCTCAGCGGGCTCGGCCGTGCTCGGCTGACCCGGCGCGGCTCAGCGGGACCCGGCCGGACCCGGCGCGGCGCAGCGGGACCCGGCCGGTGCGAGCCAGGCGCGAACGACCCCGAGGGCCGCGTCGCGCATCGCCGCGAGCTGGGCGGCGTCGGTGACGAGCAGGCTCGCCCGAATGTCGGAGTGCCAGGTGAGCAGGCCGTGCGGGTCGGCAGTGAACGCGGATGCGGCATCCGTGTTCTCGGGCGCGGTCGCGCCCCGGTGCAGCACCAGCCGCACTCCCTGCCTGCCCTGCGCGCTGATCGTGGCCTGATCAACCCCGTCGAGAACGTAGCTGGGGGAGTTCCACTTGATGTGCTCCTGCGCCGCCGGGTTGGCCTCGCGCACCAGGGCGCGCAGGGCCTCCACGAGGTCGCGGCGCTCGTCGGGCTGCGCAGCCAGGAACTCGTCGACCGTGCGGTACTGGGTCACCATGTCCAGAGCGTAGCCCGCGGCCTCGCCGACCGGAGACACATTTGACGGTGAAACACGCACCAGGTAGACAGGAGTAAAGGCCGGGTCGCCCGCATGATTCACCCGTCGGCCCGTTCGCAATCGTAGGAGGACTCGTGTCCGATACGTTCAGCATCATCCTCGGTGCCGCCCTGGTGGTCGCCGCGATCGCCATCTCGGTGTTTCTGTACCTGATCTCACGGCAGCCCCGAACCGCGCCGCTGTCGGAGCAGGGCCGGGCCGAGCAGGAGGCCCGTCGGCAGCTCGACGAGGCCCAGGGCGCCAAGATCCGTCACACCGGCCGGGGCGCCGGGCTCTAGCCCCACCCCCACCAATCCAACGCCCCGAGGCCCGTGGGGCATAACTCCTGCAATTTTCGGGGTGGCTCGTCGGCGGCCGCGGAATTCCGCGGGTGGTGCATCCGCCCAGGCGCGAATTGCAGGAGTTATGCACCGTGAGCCGAGGTGAGCGTTGCTGAGTTGGGCTGGGCACGGGCACGGATGTCGGTGGCTCCGGTTAGCGTCGTGTCACCTACTCATTCACCCTCGTGCCGAGAAAACGGAGCAGATCATGAGGGTATTGGTGGCGACATCGGCAACCCAGGGCACGCGGGCAAGCGACGCGACCGGATGCGTGGACGGGGAGCTCGTGTGGCTTCGAGATGTCTGCCCGGTGAGCCGGCGGCGTCCGGACGGACCCTGCCCCTGCGGGCGATCCTTCGCGGGGATGAGCTCGAACAATGACACGACCACGGCTCTCGTGCGGGAAATCGTGGGATTCACCCGCACCGAGTACGAGGCGGCGCTGGTCGGCAGTTTCGAGGCCCAGCAGTGGTGTCCGTGCTGCACCAGCCGACCGGTCGCAGACGTCATCGACGAGCTCATCGCCCTGGCCGGCGTGTTCCCCGCCTGGGCCGTCATCGAACGCCGCGTCGACAAGCTGAATCTGAGGGGGTCACTAGGCTCGGAGGCGTGACTCGTCTTCTGAAGGTCCTGTCCGCTCTCGTCGTTTCTGCCGGGCTGATGCTCGGCGGCCCAGGGGCGGCGAATGCCAGCCTGTCCGGCCCGGGCGCGGGTCCGGGCGCGGCGGCCGGAGGTGAGCACGCCGGGATCCCGGCGGCGCCGGCCGCGGCGGCGACCCTGACCGGCAGCGTGCGCGCGGCCGTGGCCGCGGACACCTCGGACTTCACCTTCTCGCTGTACGCGGGGGAGTACTTCCTTGACCGCGACGACGCCGGGCACTCCACCCTGCGCACCGTTGAGACCTTCGTGGCGGAGTTCCCCGACTTCGACCAGAACCGGGGCATCATCCGGGCGATCCCCAACGACTACGACGGTGTGCCGCTGCGCACGGCGGTCGAGTCCGTGACGGATGCCCAGGGCGCGCCGGTGTACTTCGACACCGAGATCACCGACGGTTTCACCGAACTCGCCCTCGGCACCGACGAGTTCGTGCGCGGCAGCCAGACCTACGTGATCACCTACACGCAGCAGAACGTGGTGCGGGCCTTCGAGGACACCGCGAACGACGAGTTCTACTGGGACACCAACGGCACCGGTTTCGACCAACCGTTCGGCACTGTCGCGGCCAGGGTGCACGTCGACCCCAGCATCGCGCCTTTCCTCAGCGGCAGCAGCGCCTGCTACACCGGGGCGCAGGGCGAGAGCGGCGACTGCCGGATCGTGCAGGAGACCGACCCCGACGCGCCGGCGCCCGACGCTGCCGGGGCGGAGGGGCAAATGTTCACCGCCGAGGCCGCCGACCTCGGCCCTGGCGAGAACCTCACCGTGGCGATCGGCTTCGCGGCCGGCACCTTCGTGCAGGTGCCCGCCGAGGAACAGCCCGGCTCCACCTCCCTGCTGGGCCAGGTCGGGGTTGTCGGATTCCCCGTCGTGCTGCTCTGCGTGGCCCTGATCGGAGCGGTCTACCTGCTCGCCCGCCGCTTCATCGGGCCTCGCGAACCGAAAGGCCGTGGCACGATCATCGCCCAATACAGCCTGCCGAAGGGCCACAACCTGCTCGAGGCCGCCGACCTCATCAACCGGCCCCGGTCGGCCATGGCCGCGCAGATCGTGAGCTTCGCCGTGCGCGGCAACATACGCATCCTTGACTACCCGGTCACCGACGGCGGCGGCGACTTCACCCTGCAACTGCTTCGCACCGACGGCGTCGACGACCAGGAGCTCGCCGTGCTCGCCACGCTCTTCCCCGGCCTGACCATCGGCGGCGTCTGCGAACTCGGCGTCACCAACGACGCTCTCGCCGGGGCGCTCGCCGCCGCGACAGCGGATGCCCGCACCCGCAACATCGCCCGCAGCTGGCGTGCCCGGCCACCACTCACCCGCGCCAGGCGCTGGCTGCTGGCCGGCCTCGGCGCCCTCGCCGTGGTGATTGTGGCGGTGCTCCTTCTCGGCAACCTGCCGCCACAGTGGTGGTTTCCGCTGGTGGCCGTCGTCAGTGCCGCCGCCCTCGTCGCGGCCATGGCGGCTCGCCGCCCGCTGCTGCTCAGCGCGGCCGGGGTGGAACGGCGGGACTACCTCGCCGGCATGAAGGTGTACCTCGACCTGGCCGAGGCCGACAGATTCCGCATGCTGCAGAGCCCGGACGGTGCGCTGCGGGTCACGGTGCCGGAGGCGGTCCAGGCAGACACCCGGCCAGATACGGCCGGTCGGCCCGGCGCATCCGCCCCCGACACCGTGGAACTGGTGAAGCTCTACGAAAAGCTGCTGCCCTATGCGGTGCTCTGGGGCGTCGAAAAGGAGTGGGCGGCCGAGCTCGCGGTGTACTACGAACAGACCACGTCGGCGCCGGACTGGTTCCTGTCGCAGAACGCGTTCAGCGGCATCTACCTGGCCTCGGCGCTCAACGGGATCGTCAACTCGGTGCACACGACCGAAACACCCACACCCGCACCGTCGTCCTGGTCGGGCAGCGGCGGCGGTAGCTTCTCCGGCGGATCCTTCGGTGGTGGGTTCTCCGGCGGTGGCGGTGGCGGCGGCGGTGGCGGCGGCCGCTAGAGCGGCTTGACCATCTCGATCTCCATGGCGCTGGAGTCCAGGACGTACTGCACCCGGTGGCCGGTCTCGGTGAAACCCCGGCGCAGGTAGGCGGCGCGGGCGCGGGAGTTGTCCTCGTGCACGTGCAGGGTCAGCCGGTCGCCCTCGCCGCGGGCCCAGTCCTGGATCGCGGCCAGCAGGGCATCGAACACTCCGGCCTCGCGGCCGCGGTGGTCGGGGGTCACGTAGACACCCACCAGCAGCGCTCCGGTGGCGGGGTCCGGCACGTATCCGCCCATGGTGCCCACCCAGCGACCCGCCGGGTCGATCGCAACCAGGGCGATACCGTGCTCGGCAGTGCCCCGGGCCGCGCGCATCCGCCACTCGCTGTCGGAGTGGCCGAGCGCATCCTGCAGGGTCTCGCCGAACGCGATCGGGGTGTCCCGCAGCATCTCGAGGCGCAGCGCGCGCACTTCTTGCCAATCGTCCACCTGCGTGGCGCGGATGCGGAACCCCTCTGTAACCATTCGCCGAGCTTACCCAGTCGGCCGGTGGGACTTCGCGGGGGCTCTTGCGGCATCCCCAGTTCTGTGGTTCATTAGTTAGGTAACTAACCGGGGAGGTGTCGCACGTGATGGATGAAGGTCGCCCGATCTTCCAGCAAATCGCCGAAAGAGTCGAGAACGACATACTTTCCGGAGCGCTCGTCGAAGAGGGCCAAGTTCCCTCCACAAATGAGTTCGCGATGTTCTATCGAATCAACCCGGCCACCGCCGGCAAAGGCGTCAATCTCCTCGTCGAGCAGGGCATCCTCTACAAGCGCCGTGGGATCGGCATGTTCGTGGCCACCGGCGCCAGGGAGCGCATAACGGCGCGCCGGCGCGAACTGTTCGTACTGGAGTACGTCGCGCCGATGCTCGCCGAGGCCGCCAGCTTGGGCATCGAGCCCGACCAGCTCGGCCAGCTCATCACCGATCAACTCACCGCCGGCCGACTCAGCGAAAAGGAGACACGATGAACAGCCAGAACCCGGTCATCCAGGTGGATGGCCTCAGCCGCACCTACCGGGATGTCCCGGCTCTCACCGACGTGACATTCAGCCTGCAGCCGGGCATCATCTGCGGGCTGCTCGGGCGCAACGGCGCCGGCAAGACCACTCTGATGCGGATGCTGACCGGCCAGGAGTTCCCGAGCGCCGGTAGCACGCGAGTCTTCGGCGAGAATCCCGTGGAGAACAGCAGGGTCCTGCAGAAGATGTGCTTCGTCTCGGAGGGTCAGCGCTACCCGGACGGCTACCAGGCCCGGCACGTGTTGGCCGGCGCACCCTGGTTCTTCGCCGACTGGGATGCCGCCTTCGCCGACGACCTCGTGGAAAAGTTCCGGCTGCCGCTCAGGCGCGACGTGCGAAAGCTGTCCCGCGGCCAACAGTCCGCGCTCGGCGTCATCCTGGGCCTGGCCAGCCGGGCACCGGTGACCATCTTCGACGAGCCCTACCTCGGCCTGGATGCCGTGGCCCGGCACACCTTCTACGACACCCTGCTGGCCGACTACGCCGAGCGGCCCCGCACCATCCTGTTGTCCACCCACCTGATCGACGAGGTGAGCAACCTGCTCGAGCACGTCCTGGTGCTCGATGAGGGGCGCCTGCTGCTCGACCAGAGCGCCGAGAGTCTCCGCGGCAGCGCCTCCGCCGTGGCCGGTCGGGCCGGCGACGTCGACAGCTTCGCCGAGGGCCGTCAGGTACTGCACCGGGACACCCTCGGTGGGCTTGCCACCGTCACCATCTCGGGTCGCCTGAGTGCGGCCGACCACCGTGCCGCCGCCGCGGCGGGCCTCGAGATCGCACCGGTGTCGTTCCAGCAACTGATCGTCGACCTGACCACCCCGTCCTCGCCGCGCACCGCCGCGGCATCCGTCGTCTACGAGTGAGGAGCCCATCATGACTGCCATCAGCACTTCCCCCTCGGTGCCTCGCGTGGAAATCCGGCACCGCGTTGTCAAGGTAATGCGGCTGCACTTGGTCAACCGCCTGACCTACATCGGCATCCCCTGGATCATCACCGGCGTCGCCTTGGTGGTCTCGATAGTCATCGCGCTGCTGATCTCCGCGTCGACGCCCGAAGCCGACCGCCAGCAGGCCCTGGAGGGCATGAGCTACAGCTGGGCGGTGCTCTCACCGCTCTGGTACCTCGCCGTCGTGGGGGTGCAGGCCGTGAGCGCCGTCTTCCCGTTCGCGATGGGGTTCAGCATCACCCGCCGGGAGTATGCCCTGGGCACGCTCCTCACCTACCTGGTGATCGCGGCTGTCAACGCCACCGGCTGGGCGGTCCTCACCGAGATCGAGCGGGCCGTCAACGCGTCCGGTGTCGTCTTCCATCACTTCACGGCGCTCTGGCTCGGAGAGGCCGGGGTGGGCACGGTGTGGCTCTCGCTGTTCAGCCTGCAGGTCCTGATCTTCGCTGTCACCTCGGCGTTCGGTGCCGTCTACGCCCGTTGGCGGGCGATGGGGATGCTCGTGCTCTGGGTGGCCGTCGCGTTGGCGGTTCTGGGCATCCTGGCGGTTGCCGTGCTCACCGGCGCTGCCCCGCCGATCCTCGACTGGCTGTTCGGCCTGCCCAGCGCCGGCTTCTTCGCGGCGCTGCTGATCCCCGCTGCCGTGGCTTTCGCCCTCGGCTGGGGAGCCCTGCGCCGGGCCCCACTCCGCGGATAGCCGCTCCGGCCGCGCTGCCTGCCGACCCCGTGAGGGTGGTGCATAACTCCTGCAATTCGCATCAGTTGCGCCCCGATTGACCGGAATCACGCGGCCGCGCGGCCGCCGCACCACATCGAGCAGGAGTTATGCCACCCCGTGGGTGCCGCTGCGGGTGCTGACCGGGCGGGTACTCGGGTAGCGGAACGAGAGCAGATCGGGCAGGTCGAGCACCGAAGGGACCCGACGGCTCTCCGGCACGCCGTCGCGCGGGTCGGCGGCCACGAGCACGGCCTCCATGCCGTGCGCCCGCGGGCCGTCGAAGTCGGCGTCCCAGGTGTCGCCGACGAAGATCACCCGGGCCGGGTCCGCATCCGCCCGGTCGAGGGCCGCCTGGTAGATCGCCGAGTGCGGCTTGCGAAAGCCCACCTCGAGCGACGTCACGACGTGCGAGATGAGATCGGTGGCGCCCATGGCCGCCAACTGGCGGGGCACGACGGATGCGCTGTGCGTGTTCGAGACGATCGTCAGGGTGAAGGTCTGGCCCAGTTCCTTCAGGGTCTCAGCCATGCCGGGAATCAGCACCACGCCGCGCTCCCAGTCCGCCATATTGCTCGTGGCGCCCTCGGCGATCTCGGTGGCATCGGGTTCGCGGCCGAGCAGTTGCACGATGGCCCGGCGCGAGAGCTGCTCCATGGTGAATTCGCGGTGGTCGGTGTCGGACTCCGTGTTGAGCTGGTGGAAGGCATCCAGCCAGGCATTCGCGGTGTCCTGCTCGGTGCCGCGTGCGCCGAAGGCGCGCATGCTCGCGTGCGTGTCGGCGTAGCCCTGACCGGCGCGGGAGTCCGCGTAGTTGACCAGGGTGCCGAAGAAGTCGAGGAACAGATGACGCATGAGCACAGCTTGCCAGTACCCGGGGCCTGCGCCGGGTAACGACCCGACCCGGGCATCCGCCGCCGCCGCCCGCCCGTTACCCGCCCTCGAAAACCCGTTGCGCGGGTCACGCGCCGCTTCACGGGTGGCGTGCCGCCCGCGAACCGGCGCCTGACCCGCGTATCGCGTGGCGCGGGTGCGGCGCCCCCGCGGCGGCACTGCCGCCCGGTTGGCGTCCCGCCCGCGCAGCGGCGCCTCACCCGCGCAGCGGCGCCTCACCCGCGCAGTTGGGGGCGGTGGCCCGCGCAACGTCGGGCGGCGCACCAGAACGGCGGATGAGAGCGGGAATCGGAGGAGCCGGAATACTTGAGCGGGGCCGAACGCTGCACGAACTATGAAACACATCGGGTTCCTCTCCTTCGGCCACTACCAGGCCGTGCCGGGCTCGCTCGTGCGCGCCGCGCAGGACGCGCTGCTGCAGACCGTGGAACTCGCCGTCGCCGCCGAGGAACTCGGTGCCGACAGCGCCTCCGTGCGCGTGCACCACTTCGCCAGGCAGCTCGCCTCGCCGTTCCCGCTCCTGGCGGCGATGGCCGCGCGCACCAGCCGCATCGAGCTCGGCACCGGCGTGATCGACATGCGCTACGAGAACCCGCTCTACATGGCCGAAGAGGCCGCGATCACCGACCTGATCAGCAACGGACGCCTGCAGCTCGGCCTCAGCCGCGGCTCACCCGAAACCGCGCTGCGGGGCGCCGAGGCGTTCGGCAACGTGCCCGCGCCCGGCAGCAGCGACGCGGATGACGCCCGCGAGCGCACCGAACGCTTCCGCCAGGCCATCCGCGGGGTCGGCATGGCCGCCGCGAACCCGCAGCTCACCGGACACAGCAACCTGCTCGCCATCGAGCCGCAGTCACCCGGACTCTCCGAGCGCATCTGGTGGGGCTCCGGCACCCGCGCCACCGCGAAGTGGACCGGCGAGCAGGGCATGAACCTGATGAGCTCGACCCTGCTCACCGAAGACACCGGTGCCGACTTCGGCGACCTGCAGGCCGAGCAGATCGACATCTTCCGCGCCGCCTGGGCCGAGGCGGGCCACCCGGGTACGCCGCGCGTGGCGGTGAGCCGCAGCATCCTGCCGCTGGTCACCGACGAGGACCGCCGCTATTTCGGTCTGCGCGCCCAAGCCGACAACCGCGATCAGGTCGGTCACCTCGACGGCGGTCTGGCCCGGTTCGGCAAGAGCTATATCGGCGAACCCGACAAGCTCATCGAGCAGCTGGCGCAGGATGCCGCGGTGCAGTCCGCCGACACCGTGCACATCACGGTGCCCAACCAGCTCGGTGTGGACTACAACGCCAGGCTGCTCGACTCGGTGCTGCGCTTCGTTGCGCCCGGCCTGGGCTGGCGCTAGCCGCCAACGGCTGCACGGCACCGTCCGTCCTGGCGCCCGCCACCGCAGGTGGGAGGTGTCTATGCGCCTGCTGTGCGCGGGCAGTGACGCGGCCGTGAGAGCGCGATCATTTCGCGGCGAAAATCACCCTAGAACGGGGGCTTCGTGGTCGTGACAACCTTGCCATTTGGTGCCGGGACGCTGCTAGGTTCGAAAGTACGAGCAGTTTGGGGACTGAGCAGTGATCGCAACGTACGCATCATCACGTCGCTTCCCCCGGACTCCCGCGGGCAGCGCGCTCAGCCTGTCGCCGCGACCGCACGGCCTGGGATGGATGCGAGTGCACCTGCCGATGACGCCGGTCAGCCGACTCGACCGCGGTGGGTGCCTGCCATGACCGGCGCAGCCGCAGACCTCGTCTTCCCCCTCCCTGCCGGAGCCGCCCTCCCCGCCGGGCCGGCAACCGACGCCCTCGCAGCGGACAGCACCGACACCCCCACATCAGGCAGCACCACCACTCCCGGCACCCAGCCGGACGACCCCGACCGGGCCGAAGGTTTCGTCTACCGCACCGACCTGCCCAGTCCCGCCGCCCCGTCAGAGCTGCACCCGGCCGCCGAGCACCCGGCCGTCGAGCGTAAGGCCGCCGGCACCGCGGCGACCGGCCCCATGATCGAAGCGCTGATCCTCACCAGCGCCCAGGCCAACCGCAACGGCAGGCAGGTCTTCGGCGCCGACCAGGCCGAGAAGGCCATCGAGCTGCCCGGCGCCACGGCCGACCAGCAGGCCAGGGCCAGACAGCTCCTCGCCGGCCACGCACTGCGCATGGGCGAATTCGAGGCCTCGGTGCGCCACGGACTGTTAGCCCTGGAGCACTTCACCGCCACCGGCGACAGGCTCGCCGAGTCGAACGTGCACTGCACTCTGGCGCTGGCGTTCCACGAGACGGCACTCGAGGAACCCGCGCTCAGCCACGTCGAACGGTCCGAACCGCTCTGCGCCGTGATGCTCGACATGGACCATTTCAAGGAGGTCAACGACCAGCACGGGCACGCCGCCGGTGACCTGGCCTTGGCGAGTATGGCCGGCATCCTGGCTACGGTCACCAGATCCACCGACCTCGCGGTGCGCGTGGGCGGCGAGGAGTTCCTGCTCGTGCTCGGCAACACCGACCCCGCTCAGGCTGTGCAGATCTGCGAGCGGCTGCTCGACGAGGTGCGGGACCACCCGTGGAACACCCTGGGCGAGGGGCTGAGCTGCACGGCCAGCGTGGGGGTGGCGCTTCTCGCCGTCGGGGAGAGCGTGTCCCGCTGGCTCGGCCGCGCCGACGCCGCCCTGTACGAGGCCAAGGCCGCCGGCCGCAACCGAGTGCAGCTGGCCGTGGCGCGCACCACAGCCGGTCACTGACCCGGTCGCCGGGAGCCTCAGGGCACGAGCACGATCTTGCCCACGTGGGCGGATGCCTCCAGCCGGCGATGCGCTGCCGCGGCGTCTGTGAACGCGAACCGGCTGTCGATCACCGGGCGCAATTCGCCGCTGATCAGCCACGGCCACACCCGGCTGCCCAGGTCGGCCATGATGGCGGCCTTCTCGGCGGCGGGGCGGGAGCGCAGTGTGGTTCCCCAGTACCGGCCGCGCTTGACCATCAGCTGGAACGGGTTGAACACGGCGTCCTCGCCGCCCTGATTGCCGATCACCATGATCGTGCCGTTGGTGGCCAGCGCGGCCACGTTGCGGGCGGCGTATGAGCCGCCCATGATGTCGAGGATCACGTCGGCGCCGCGGCCGTCGGTGGCGGCGAGCACCTCGGCCACGAAGTCCTGCTTGTGGTAATCCACCAGGATGTCGGCGCCCAGTTCGCTGCACGCGGCGAGCTTCTGGGGTGATCCGGCCGTCACCGCCACCCGGGCACCGGCCAGGCGGGCCAGCTGGATCGCGGTGGTGCCGATGCCGCTGCCGCCGCCGTGCACCAGCAGGGTCTGCCCTGCGGTGAGACCGGCGCTCATGAACACGTTGGACCACACCGTCGCCAGCGCCTCCGGCAGCGCGGCAGCGTCCACGAGGTCGACGTTGTCCGGCACGGGCAGGGCCAGGTCCTGGTGCACCACGGCCTCGGTGGCGTACCCGCCCCCGGCCAGGAGGGCGCAGACCCGGTCACCCACGGCGAACCGGGTCACGGCGAGTCCGATCTCGGTGACGATGCCGGAGACCTCCAGGCCGGGCCAGGCCGGCGCCCCCGCCGGCGACGGGTACAGGCCCAGGCGCTGCTGCACATCCGCCCGGTTCACGCCCGCGGCGGCCACCTCGATACGGATGTCGCCGGCCCCGACGACGAGGTCGGGAACGGTGCTGAGGGTGAGGGCGTCTGGGCCCCCGGGGGTGTCGACCAGGAGTGCACGCATGCCGCCATCCTACGAGCGCGGGCGGGGAGCCGGCCCGGAGCGCGTCGGAGAAGCTAGCCGGCCAGCCAGTCCAGGGTCTGCCCGTGTGCCCCGCACCTGGCGACGGGCCGGCCGTCGAGGGAGACCGTGTAGTCGCCCGGCACGGGTGCCTGCGGCAGCTGGGCGTCCACCCTGGGCAGCACACCGGCGCCGTCCAGCGAGATCCAGCGGCCGAGTGCGGTGACCGAGTCGGCGAAGGCCTCGCGGTCGGCCGGGGCCAGGTAGACCAGCACCGCGGGGCTCACGATCACCAACGGCACCCCCTCTGGCGCCCGGGCCACCAGGGCCTCCAGACCACCGGCGGCATCGCCGCGCACGAGGTGCGGCGGATCTCGGCGCACGATGTCCAGTGCGGCATCCAACCGCCGGCGCCGCTCGGTCTGCTCTGGCCAGACCAGCGTCTGCAGCCAGCGCACATCCGCGGGGTCGCGCACGTCCAGCGGGTTCAGGTCGATACCGGCCCGCCAGAGCACCTCGGGCGGATGCGCCGGCAGCGGGACCGGCCCTGTCGTGTCGGCCTGCAGCAACACCGGGCTGGGGCCGTCGGCCGGGTCCACCCGCTGGCCGGAGTAGTCGTAGCTGTACCGGTCGGGATACAGGCAGAGTCCCGCGCTGGCGCCCACCTCGATCAGGGCCACGCGCGGGCCGATCGCGGCCAGGATCGGCATGATCGCGGTGAGACGGCGCGGTTCGTTGGTCTGGGTGGCGCGCACGAGCGCCTCGGCGGCCACGGCCGGCCAGTGCTCGATCAGCCACTCCCGCACGACCGGATAGGCCGCCAACGGTGCGCCGAGCAGCCGTGCGCTGGCGAAGATCAGATTGGGTTGCCGCTTGGGTCGGGGGAGCGTGATGATCAACCTGAGCACCTCGGCGTCGGTCTCGATGCCGCCGGCCCAGTCGGCGTAGAGCTCGGACTGGCCGGGGGTTTCCAGCCGGCGGAAGCGACGGTACCAGTCGGCGGTCTTCTCCAGATCGAGCGCGCGCTGCTCGGCGGAGCCGCGCCCTTCACCCGACACGGTCAGGCGCCGGTGCGGATGCGCTCCAGCAGCAACGCGAACAGCAGGCTGGAGCGCTGCTCGTCGTTGATGATGTCGATGAGCTCGATCACCGCGGCGCGGTCCTCCTCCGGGGCGTTCACCACGTCGACCTCGTTGATGCTCTCGATGGCGGCGATCAGCCGGGTGGCGCTGGTGTCTTCCCCGGTCGGCACGGCGGAATCGGGCTGAGGAGTCTGTTCTGAACTGGACATCGTTCCACGCTACAACAGGCATCCGGCGCGGGAGAATCGGCCACTGGGGCCGCCCACCTGGATGCATGCGTTCACATGGGATTGCCAGCGAAAAATGAGGCTTTGTGCATAAACGTTGGGCAGGCTGGGCGACTTGCCCGCGCGGAACCGCACGCGTGGGCCCCCACCGATCAGTGAGCTCGCCGCCGAGTGCCGCCCTCACCCGACCTGGAAGCGTATGCGCCCCCACACCTCACAGAACACCCCGTCCACCACGCCCGTCACCGACACCACCCGCAGGGGCCGCCGCTCCCGCCGGCCCAGCCGTCGTCTCACCGCCATCGCCGGTGGCCTCGTGCTCGCCGGCGTGCTGGCCGGCACCGGTTTCACCGTGCAGAGCGCCGTCGCCGAACAGGAGCAGCAGGCCCAGCAGGCCAGTGCCGAACGAGAGGCCGCGAAGGCCGCCGTGCTCAACCAGGCGCACTTCGAGGCATCCGTGGCGTTGCTCGACGCCGACATCGCGCTCACCGCCGCGGCCAACAAGGTGGATGCGTCGGCCCTCTCGGCCACGTCCAGCTCCCTGGCCGGCTATAACTCGATGCCCCTCGCCGAGGTGAACGAGCTCACCAGCCAGGCCACCGAGCAGGCCGCGGCCGTGCAGGCCGCCGCCGCCGAAGCCGACCGGGTGGCCGTGGCCGCCGCCGAGGCGCAGGCCGCCGCCGAGGCCGTGGCCGCCGCAGAAGCGCAGGCCGCCGCGGAGGCCCAGGCCGCCGCCAACACCCCCGCCGGAGCGAAGGCCACTGCCGCGAGCCTGGCCGCATCCCGGTACGGCTGGGGCGAGAGCCAGTTCTCTTGCCTGGTGCAGCTGTGGCAGAAGGAATCCGAGTGGAAGTACGACGCCTACAACAACAACGGCGGCGCCACCGGTATCCCGCAGGCGCTGCCGGGCAGCAAGATGGCCTCGGCCGGTTCGGACTGGGCCACCAACGCCGGCACCCAGATCGCGTGGGGACTCGAGTACATCAACGCGTCCTACGGCAGCCCGTGCTCGGCCTGGTCGCACTCGCAGGCCGTGAACTGGTACTAACCGCGCGCCACGTCGCCAGTCAGGTCCAGTAGTTGTTCTGGTACAGCCAGATCACCACACCGAGCTCCAGCACCAGTAAGGCGTAGCCCACCCACAGTGCCGCGTACGCGAACGAGCGCCCGCTGGCCTGGCCGCGGGCGATGCGCACGAGCGTGAGGTGCGCGAGCACCACCCCGATCAGCGGCAGAATCAGTGCCGTCACGAAACTGAGCACGGCCAGCGCCCCCGTCGCATCCGGGTTCGGGTCAACGGCGGCAGCAGCCGAATTCTGGCGGATGCCCAGCCGCAACAGGAAGACCAGCGCGATCGCCCCGGCCACGACGGCGACGATGGTGATCGGGTATGTGCCCATTCGGTAGGTCCTTCCTCGGTGCGTTCACACAGCGTGCGTCACCGGGCCGTGAGCTGGCCCAGCACCGTGCCGTCGGCCGACTGCAGGGTCATCACGTCCGCCCGTACGCGGCCCTGCGCGGCCTGGTTCAACCACTGGTCCACCCCCTCGCAGGCCATCAGCGTCATGGCGCCGGCTGTGAAACGGATGGCCTCATCGTCGGCCTGCTCCCAGGTGCCGGTGAGCACATTGCAGCCGTCATTGCCGGAGTAGCTGCCGTCGGCCTGGATGGACAGGAACGGGGCGGTGGGGGTGTCGGACTCGACCCAGTAGCCGATCGGGCGGCCCTGCGGCCCCACGGTGCTGTCGGTGGAGCGCACCAGCGTCGTCTCCGTCGAATCGAACGAGCTGTGGATGACCAGGGTGTCACCGTCCACCTCGACCGAGGAGGCACGGGTCACCGCCAACGGCAGTTGGGCGCCGTCGCAGGCCATCATCGTCTGTGGACCGGAGGTGGTGGTGAGGGTGCCGTCGGCGGCGAGCTCCCAGGTGCCCTGCACCCGGTTGCATCCGTCAGAGGCGCTCCAGGTGTTGTCCTGCACGAACGACACGTACGGCTGTTCGGGGCTGTCGAAGGTCTGGTCGATCACCCAGGTGCCCACCAGTGCTCCCGGCTGCGCCGTGCCGGTGGGCGAGGCGGCATTGGGGGTGACGATGGTGCATCCGGCCAGAAGAACCGCGGCCGTCGCGACCAGCAGCATCCGGACGGGGGAGGGAGCGGACATAACTGTCACCTTTCACGACCTGGTGGTTCTGCCGAGGGTCTCAGACGCCGGCGATCTCATTCCACCCCTGTCGCACCGGCGTGGCAACCCCGAACGCATCCGGCGGCCCCATCGTCACCCGACCGGTGTACGTTCACCTCGAGTGCACCCGCCGCCCCTGCGGGCGGCTGACCCGCGAGGGAGAACGCATGCTGGATTTCGCCACCGGTGCCTGGCTCCTCGTGGCGCTGCACGCCCTGTTCGTGCTCATCGCCACCGTCTACGTGTCGGCGAACCGGCGGCCGTCCGCGGCGATCGCCTGGGTGCTGGCGATCATCTTCATCCCCTACCTGGGGGTGCTGATCTTCCTCATCGTGGGGGTGGGGCGCCTGCCCCGTGCCCGCCGGGAGAAGCAGCGCGAGGTGAACGAGATGATCCTGGCCCGCACGGGCGGCCTCGATCAGGTGAGCCACCGCGACGAGTGGCCGGCCTGGCTCACCTCGGCGGTGCGGTTGAACCAGAACCTCGGCGCGCTGCCCATGGTGGGCGGCAACGGGGTGGAGATGCTGCCGGACTACGACGAGTCGATCGCGCGGATGGCGGCAGCCGTGGACGAGGCCACCGACTTCGTGCACGTGCAGTTCTACATCCTGGTGCTCGATGCGAGCACCCAACCGTTCTTCGATGCCCTGGCCCGGGCTGTGCAGCGCGGCGTGCAGGTCAAGGTGCTCTCCGACTACCTGGCCTGCCTGATGCTGCCCCGCCGCACGGAGACTCTCGCGGCGCTCGCCGAAATGGGCGCAGAGTGGCACGCGCTGCTGCCGCTGCGGTTCTGGAAGGGACAGTGGCGCCGCCCTGACATGCGCAATCACCGCAAACTGCTCGTCGTCGACGGCCGGCTGGGCTTCACCGGGTCGCAGAACATGATCGACGCCAGCTATCTCAAGCCGGGCAACCTCAAGCGCGGGTTGCGCTGGCACGAGCTGATGATGCGGCTCGAGGGCCCCGCCGTGCGGGAGCTGAACGCGGTGTTTCTGGCCGACTGGTTCAGCGAGACCGATCAGCTGCTGCCCTTCGACACGTCGCCGATCGTGCTCGACCCGGCGCCGAATCTGCTCGACGCCCAGGTGCTGCCCAGCGGTCCGAGCTTCGACAACGACAACAATCTCAAGCTGTACGCCATGCTCATCCACAAGGCCGAGCGCCGGGTGAGCATCACCAGCCCGTACTTCGTGCCGGAGGAGTCGACCATGCTGGCCATCGTCACCGCGGCCTCACGCGGGGTGGAAGTGGAGCTGTTCGCCTCGCTGATCGGTGACCAGGCGCTGGTCTACCACGCGCAGCGGTCGTATTACGAGGAGCTGCTGCGGGCCGGGGTGGCGATCTACCTCTACGCCGAGCCGACCGTTCTGCACGCGAAGCACTTCACCATCGACGACGACGTGTCGGTGGTGGGGTCGAGCAATATGGACATCCGCTCGTTCAGCCTGAATATGGAGGTGTCGGTGCTCGTGCACGGCGCCGAGTTCGTGCAGCGGATGCGCGTGGTGCAAGACGGCTACCGGGCCAACAGTCGGCGGGTCGAGCTGGCCGAGTGGCAGGGCCGGCCCGCCGGCGCCAAGGTGTACGACAACCTGGCCCGGCTGACCTCATCGTTGCAGTAGGGATGCCGAATGGTCGCGGTTCGAGGGAGGCGTCGGGATGGGTGAGTGGGGGCAGCTGCTGCCGCTGGCGCTGACCATTGCGCTCAGTCCACTGCCGCTGGCCGCGCTGCTGTTGATGTTGTTGGCGCCCGGCGGGTTCCGGGCCGCGGCGGGGTTCAGCATCGGCTGGTTCGTGGGGGTGCTGATCGCCGCCACCCTGCTCGCGTTGCTCTCGTCGCTGCTGCCGCACGACCGGGGTGCCGGCTCTGGGGTGTTGCAGGGGGTGGTGCCGTTGCTGCTCGGCGCGGCCCTGATCGTGCTGGGCATCGTGCGGTGGCACGACCGGCCACAGCCAGGGGTGGAGGTGCCGCTGCCGCGCTGGCTGACCGCGCTGGACCGGCTCACCCCGGCGCGGGCGACCATCATCGGGGTCGGCTACGCGGCGTTCCGGCCGAAGAACCTGGTGATGGCCGCCGCCGCCGGGGTGGTGATCCTGGGCGCGCACGCCGACCCCACCGCGATCGTGTTCTCGGTGGCGGTATTCACCGCGCTGGCGTCGATCACCATGCTCGGGCCCGTGTTCGCCTACGCGTTCGGGGGAGAGGCCGTGCGGGGGCGGCTGGTGCGGCTGCGGGAGTGGCTGGTGCGCAATATGCCCACCATCACGGTCATCACCGTGCTGGTGCTGGGCGTCTTCCTGGTGCTCGCCGGCCTTGGCGCGCTGCTGGCCCCGCTCGTGCTCTGAGCCGCGCGGAGTGGGCTTAGCCGCCTGGCTTAGCTCGCCGTGGCCAGGTCCCAGGTCTCCTCGAGAGCAGCGGCGGGCATCGGCCGGCCGAGCAGGTAGCCCTGCGCGAAGTCGCAGCCCAGTCGGCGCAGGTGGTCGAACTGCTCGGCGGTCTCCACGCCCTCGGCGACACAGGTCATGCCGAACTCGTGCGCCAGGCCGATGACGGCCGCGACGAGCGCCGCATCCCGTTTGTCGGTGGTGAGGCCGGCGACGAACGACCGGTCGACCTTCAGTTGCTTGGCCGGCAGGTGACGGAGGCGGGCGAGTGAGGAGTAGCCGGTACCGAAGTCATCGATGGACAGCGAGATACCGGCTGCGGCGAGGGCGTCGACGGTCGCGACCATGAGGGCCTCGTCGGCGATCAGCGCCGTTTCGGTCATTTCCAGCGTGAGTTCTGCGGGTGTGATGCCGTGCGCGGCCACGGCACCCTTGATCGTGGCCACCAGGCTGGAATCGGTGATCTGCGCCGGTGACAGGTTGACCGAGACGTAGAAACCGGGGGGCACGCTGCGGCTGGCCTTCCAGGAGCTGAGCTGGCGCAGGGCCTCGTTGAGCACCCAGACGCCCAGTTCGTGGATGAATCCGCTCTCTTCGGCCACTGGAATGAACACATCCGGCGGAATCAACCCGTGATCGGGACGGTTCCACCTGACCCGTGCCTCAACGCCGTGCAACGAGCCGTCGCGGATGCAGCTGATGGGTTGGAAATGCAGCACGAACTGGTCCCGCTCGAGCGCGACGCTGAGAGCTCGTTCCAGGTCGTGCCAGTGCATGGCTTGAATGCTGCCGGTGCTGTCGAAATGGGCGGCCTGGTTGCGGCCGTTGGTCTTGGCTCGTTGGGTGGCGGAGAGAGCCTGACGCACGGCATCCAGCGGTGTCATATCGCGGTTGACGGTGGTGATGCCAACGGACACCGTGATGCGCAGCTCGTGCCCGCCGAGGGTGACCGACTTCTGGAATGCGGTCACGATGCGTTCGGCGATGATGCGCCCGCTGCGCGCGCCCACCCCTTCGCAGAGGATGAGGAACTCATCAGCGCCCAGCCGGGCGACGATGTCATTGTCTCGCGTGGCCCCGTTGATCTGTTGCGCCGCGTACAGCAGGAACCTGTCGCCGGCGTCGTGGCCCAGGCCTTCGTTGACGAGACTGAACCTGTCGAGGTTCACCACCAACAGCACGCCCAGGTCGTTGGGCCCATCGCCGGATCGGGCGCTGTCCATCCGCGCCATGACCTGGCTGCGGGTGGGCAACTCGGTCAGGGCAGCGGGCACGTCAGGCGAGCCTTGACGGCCGGCTGCAGCCTTTTCGGTGAGGTGCTCCGCGGGTGCGGACGCAGTAAATACGCTGCGTGGGTGAATCAATGCCTCGTGCACAGCTAACCAGCTTTTACGGGATGGAATTACCTTAAAAATACCCCCCGTTCGGGGCTATTCTCCGGTTCAAAATTACGCTATGCTGCGGAATTGCACTAAAGGCGCGCCCCTGCTCCCGAACGCCGGGCCGATACGCTGGGAAAAAACATCCGGAGACACCCATGGCCACACCCCAGCACGACAGCAGGCTCGCCACCCGCCGCACCGCCGACGGGCAGTTCATCGAACGGCTCGCGCGCCCGGCGCTGGCCATCGAGCTCGGTCTCGAACCGCATCCGGAGGGTGGCTGGTACCGGCGCACCTGGACATCACCGGTGCCGGTGACGCTCACGGATGCCGACGGCTCCGAGCGGGTGCGCCCGGCGGCCACGCTCATCCACTTTCTGCTGCCGGCGGGGGAGTCCTCGGCCTGGCACCGGGTGGCGTCCAGCGAGATCTGGATCTGGAACGGCCAGGGTGCCGTGCAGCTCGAGCTCGGCGGCGACGGCGATGAGCCCGACACCGATGAGACGCCGGTGCTGGGCGGCCAGCTGCTGCGCGGCGAACGCACCCAGGTGCTGATCGGCCCGAACGTCTGGCAGCGCACCGTGCCCAGCGACGAGGATGCCCTGGCGAGCTGCCTGGTGTCACCCGGGTTCGACTTCGCCGATTTCTCGATGGAGTAACGCCCGCGGCTGGGCCGCCGAGTCATCCGTTCGTCGTGTGGCCCGCGCTCGCAGCACCCGCACCACGACGGCGTCGACGACCACGCCCAGCAGCAGCGCCACCGCCACCGCCAGCAGTGCGCCGAGCACGGGGTTATGCCGCACCCAGGCGCCGGCGACGGCGCCGATCAGCACCGAATAGCTCGCCCAGCAGAACCCGCCGAGCACGGCCAGCGGCACGAACCGGCGGAGCGGAAACCTCGTCACACCGGCCGTCATGTTCACGACGACCCGGCCGACCGGGATGTACCTGGCGGTGAGCAACAGCGACGCCGGCCGCGCGAGCAGGCCGGCGCGTGCCCGGTCGCTCACTCGCACCACCCCGGGGCGGCGCTGCCAGCCGAACCGGGCCGGGCCGATCCGCCGGCCGATCAGGTAGGCGATGCTGTCGCCCAGAACGGCACCGAGAGTGACCACGCCGATCAGCCACACCGGATGCGGCGCCCCAACGGAGACGGCCAGGGCGCCGAGCGCCACGACCACGGTCTCGCTCGGCAGGGGCGGGAAGAAGCCGTCGATGACGACGAACGCGAACACGATCGGGTAGACCCAGGCCGACCCGGCCAGGGCCAGAACAAGGTCGTTGAGGGCATCGAAAGGGGGCATGCCCTCAGGCTAGAAAAGCGGCACTGCCGGCCGCGTCACCCGGGCGGACGATCCCGCGAGCCGATGGGATGACCTTGCCCGGCGCATCCGGCGGGCCCACGGTATGGGGCCCGAGCCCCCGATTGGGCGCGGTTCGGGCCCGAATTGGCCCGGATGCCCCCCGTTTGTGTCACCGCGGCGCCCGAAATGACCGTAACTTAGATAGGTAGGCACGCGCCCGTCGAACCCGACGCCAGCGAGCCCGCGCACACGAGAGGTTGAGTTGTGAACGAGGAATGCATCCACGGACTGGACGGGGAGCTGTGCGCCCTGTGTTTCCCACCCGCCGCCCCCGTCGCATCGACCGTACCCGTTGCCCGCGCACCGCGCGCCAGCCGCGCCCGCACCGCTGAGGCGCCCACCGCCCTGCGCACCGTCGCCGCCCCCATCACCACCGGCTCCGCCAAGACCAAGCGCCACGACGACAACGTCGGCGAGCAGCGCATCTACCACCTCACCCACATCCGCAACCTGCCGGGCATCCTCGCCGCCGACCGGCTGCTGGCCGACACCAGTGAGGACTGGGAGACGCGCCCCGTCATCGACATCTCGTCGCCCGCCAACCGCGAGGCCCGCCGCCAGACCCCGGTCGCCGGCGAAGACAGCCCCGCCGTCGCCGACCACGTGCCCTTCTTCCTCTCGCCCAACGCACTCGTCTGGGAGAACATCCGCGCGCAGTCGCTCGACCCGCGCCTGTCCGAGGCGGCGCACGACGCGGCCGCGTTCGACTTCGTCATCCTGGTCTCCACGGTCAAGAAGGTGCTCGACGCGCAGGCCGCCGATGCCGATGCCACCCCGTTCGCCGTGACCGATGGCGACGCCGCGTTCACCACCACCCGGTTCGGTTCCACACCGGATGCGGCCGACACCCTGCTGCGCACCCTGCGCGGCAACCTCGACTCCGACTCGATCCTCAAGGCCGAGCTGCTCGTGCCGGGCGAGTTCCCGTTCGGCCTGATCACGCTCATCGGTGTCGCCAACGACCGGGTGCGCGACGCGGTCAAGCCGATCCTCGCGGCCGCCAGCCACAAGCCCAAGGTCGCCGTCTACCCGCCGTGGTTCCACCCCACCGACCAGGACTAACCCGGCCGGGCGGCCCCGACCGCCGGCCATCCTCGCGGCCCAACCCTCGCTGCCCAACCCTCGCGGCACTAGTTGGTCCCGCCGGCACGTGTACGTCCTAGTGCCGCCGGGACGAAGTAGTGCCGCGGGCGGATGAAGTAGTGCCGTCGGGATGAGCGCGGGCCGCGACGGCTGCCGCGGGATCCGACGGTCCCCCCCAACTCGGCGGCGGCGCTGCAGGAGAAGCGGCCGGCGAAGCTGCTAGACGACGCCCAGCGGCAGGTGCTCGCCGGCGGGCAGCTCCACGCGCAGCTCGTCGCCGGGTGACACCGTGCCGCTGACCAGCACGATGCCCATGAGGCCGGCCTTGCGCGTGATCTCGCCGGAGGCATCCGTGCTCTTGAGCACCTTCTTCAGGCCCGGCTGAAACTTGTCGATCATCGAGCACGGGTCACGGATGCCGGTCACCTCGACGACGGCTTCGGCGCCGAGGTGCAGGCGGGTGCCGAGCGGCAGTGCCAGCAGGTCGAGGCCGGCGGTGGTGATGTTCTCACCGAGCTGCCCCGCGGTGACCGCGAATCCGGCCGCGGCCAGCTCGTCGAAGAGCTCGGAGCGCACCAGGTGCACCTGGGTGAGGTTCGCCCGGGTGGGGTCGGTGCGGATCAGGTAGCGGTGCTGGGTGGTGGCACCGGCGTGCGTGTCGCCCTCGATGCCGTAACCCGCCACCAGGCGGATGTCGGTGACAACGGGCTTGCTGAACCGGTGCTTATCGTCCCGGCTCACGGCCACGACCGAACCCGTCTGCTGCTCACTCATGCCGCCATCCTGCCAGATCCCACCCCGGGCCGCAGCAGCCCCCCGTTGTGGTGCATAACTCCTGCAATTTCTGCCCGGCCGGAACAGCTGCCCCGGAATTCCGGGCAACTCGACGGATGCGACGGCCCCGGCCGAAAAATAGCAGGAGTTATGCCTCACGCCCCGGGCGGATCGGGTCGCCGGGGGCGCGGCGCCGGGGGCGCGGCGCCGGGGGCGCGGCGCCGGGGGCGCGGCGTCGGGGTCGCGGACGGGGACGCCGGGGCCAGGGCGGGGCCGAGGGCGCGGGCGCTGGGGGAGGCCGATGCTTAGTCGGTGGGCGTGACGGTGATGCTGCCGTTGGTGGTCTGCGCCGTGATCGACCGCCTGGAGGTGCTGTCCGTGGGCACAGAGTCGGTGTCCACGGTGCCGTTGGTGGTTTGCGCTGTGACCAGGTAGCTCACCCCGGATACCGGCACCCTGATCGTCACCGACCCATTGGTGCTGCCGGCGACGACAGCGTCCGGCGCATCGGCGAAGCTCAACTCGACCGACCCGTTGGTGGTGGCCGCCTGCACGGTCTTGGAGGTGGCATCGGCCACCGTGATGTCGCCGTTGGTGCTGCGAACCTCGACCCGGCCGACGGTGCCGGCGGTGTCGATCGCGCCGTTGGTCGTGCTCAGCGTGACCCGCCCGGTGAGACCGGATGCGCCGATTCGGCCGTTCTCGCCGACCACCGTGACGGGCAGCGCACGGGGCAGCTGCACGGTGACGTCGATCGCGCAGCGGGAGAACAACGCGGCCCGGCAGCCACCGCGCACCTCGGTGACCCCGCCGTCGGTGCGCACCGTGAGGGTGGGTTCGTTGCCGAAGAAGCTGCCCGTCATGCGCACGTGCACCTGATCATCCGTGCTGGGCTCGAGGGTGAGTTCCGCGTTGGGAATCTGCACGTTCAGGCTGGTGCCCGCCGGTTCCGTGGCGCTCTGGTCGACGGGCCCGCTGCGCCCGGACAGGGCGAAGACGAACGCCCCGATCAGCAGCAACAGGCCCAGCGTGGGCACGAGGATGTAGAGCAGGGTGCGCCAGATCGGCGCTGGCGTAGCGTTCATGGGCTCCCCGGCTGCCGGAGCCCAGGCGCGCCCGGCGGCGTGCCGGGTCGGGCGGGCACCCGATACCGGGGACCGTAGCAGGGTTGCCGGCGCCTCGATATGGCGGGCGCCGGCCGGTCAGTTCTTGGTGATGTCCCGCTCACGGTAGCGCAGCAGACGGGCGCGCACCGAGAGGATGCCGCCGATCACGAGGACGACGACGGCCACCGGCAGCAGGAACGACAGGTACTGATTGGCGGTGACGGCGTTGACGATCAGGAGCAGCACGGTCAGGCCGCTGCACGCGAAAGCGGCGATCGTGTAGGTGGTGAACGTCCAGTTTTTCACGGGGGCAGGCATCCAATCGGTGTCGCTCGGTGCGGTACAGCCGGGCTGATTACACGGTAGCAGCGTCACCGGATGCGGCATTCGGTGCGAAGCGAACGTAGGCTTGTCATCTAGTCACCGATTCTGAAGATAGGTCTGACGTGAAGGTCATCAGCTACAACCTGCGCAAGAACAGTGCCAGTGGAGAACTCATCGCACTGGCCGAAAAGTACGATCCCGACCTGCTGTGCCTCCAGGAATGCGACACCCTCGAGCTCCCCGCCGAGGTCGGTTTGCTGCATCTCGCGGACTCCACCACCCGTAACCGGCTGGGCCTGGCCGTGTACTACCGGCGCGACCGGTTCACCGCGCAGAAGACGCAGGCGTTCGCGCTGAAGAAGTCGCTGCACGACATGGTGCTCACGCCCGCGCACGAACGCCTGCTCGGCACCCGGCTGCACGACATCGTCGCCGAGCGCGAGCTGGTGGTGGCGTCGTTCCACGCCGCGCCGCTCACCGCGCGCAACTCGTTGCGGCGCAACCAGATCCGCTCCGCGCACGAGGAACTGGCCGTGCTCGGCCCGAACCTGCCCACCCTGATGGTGGGCGACTACAACTACCCGATCTTCAAGAAGCACCTCAGCAACGAGGTGCGGGAGAGCGGCTACGACCTCACCCTGAGCGACAGCCGCACCTACACGCGCTACAAGTTCTTCCGCGGCCACTTCGACCTGGCCACCTCGGTGGGCCTCACCATCGACAACGTCGAAACCCTGCCGCGCGGCACCAGCGACCACATGCCCATCCTGGTCACGTCGTCGTACAGCACCGCTGCGATTCCGGCAGACGGCGGGCCGCAGACCGTGGCCCTGCCCGAGGGCGAGTTCTCGATCTAGCCGCGTACCGCAAGCAGGTTGGCGCGCTCCGGGTGCTTGTCGAACCACTTCGCCACGTACCAGCAGTCCGGCGACACGGCCAGGCCGCCGGATGCCTCCACGTCGTCCATCGCGAAGGTCACGACCTGCCCGGCCAGGCCCTGCCCGCGGCGGCGACGGTCGGTGAAAGTGTGGTTGAACGACACGGTGTCGCCCCGCACGCGGTAGTCGGCCAGGGCGGCGAGCTCGCCGTCGATGTAGAGGGCGTAGCGGGAGGCATCCGGTTCGTGCACGAGAACTGTGGTCACCCCATCAGCGTAGACCGCGGTCCCGGTCGACGTCAGTGGTCTCGGGTAGCCTGACCACATCCCAGCAGGTGGAGGCACCCGTGTTCTTGCTCGATTCAACCGTGATCTTCAGCGCCAGCGACCTCGGCGCCGCCGCCGGCTGCGAGTGGGCGCTGATGCGAAAGCTCGACGGCAAGCTCGGCCGCATCGACACCGTGCCAGACGACGGCGACGCCATGCTGCGGCGGGCCGGTGCCCTCGGCGACGCACACGAACTGCGCTACCTCGAGGCGCTCAAGCGCACCCGCCAGGTCACCGAATTCCCGCGCCCGGCCATGCAGAACCTGCCAGAGGCCGCCGCAATCACCGCCGACGCCTTCCGGGCCGGCGATGACGTGCTCTTCCAGGCCACCTTCTTCGACGGCCGCTTCGTCGGGTTCGCCGACTTCATCATGCGCACCAACCCGGGCACGGCGGAGGCCGCCGCCTACGAGGTGTACGACACCAAGCTGGCCCGCTCCGCCAAGATCGGCGCCCTGCTGCAGGTGGCCGCGTACAGCGATCAGCTGCACCGGCTCGGCATCCCCACCGGTGAGAACGTGCACCTGCTGCTCGGCGACGGTCGCACCAGCACCCATCGGCTCGGCGACATCCTGCCGGTGTTCCGCAAGCGCCGCGCCCGGCTGGAACGCCTGATCGACGAGCGGGTCGCCGACCCGGAGCCCACCCCGTGGGGCGACGCGCGCTACACCGCCTGCGGGCGTTGCGCCGCGTGCGCCGTGGAGGTGGAGGCGCACCGCGACGTGCTGCTCGTCGCCGGCATGCGGCTCACCCAGCGCCGGCACCTGCTCGAGGCGGGCCTGACCACCATCGAGGCCCTGGCCGCCAGCACCGGCCAGGTCGACGGTCTGATCGACGCCACTGCCGAGGCCCTGCGCGCGCAGGCCCGGCTGCAGCTGCAGAGCCGTCAGCTCGCCACCGGCCAGCCCGGCCACGTCGACGCCCCAGCCTTCGAGGTCTACAACCCGGTCGCGCTCGGCGCCCTGCCAGAGCCGGATGCCGGCGACATCTTCTTCGACTTCGAGGGCGACCCGCTCTACAGCGAGACCGCCGCAGGCGAGAAAACCGTGGAGTGGGGCCTGGACTACCTCTTCGGCCTGATCGAGAACGACGGCACCTTCCGCGCCTTCTGGGCGCACGACTACGCCGAGGAACGTCAGGCGCTGATCGACTTCCTGGCCTACGTGGCCGAGCGTCGGGCCCGGCATCCGCAGCTGCACATCTACCACTACGCCGCCTACGAGCGCACGCACCTGCTCGCCCTCGCCGCCCGGCACGGCGTTGGCGAAGACGCCGTCGATGACCTGCTGCGCGACAACGTGCTCGTGGACCTCTACCCGGTGGTGAAGAAGAGCCTGCGGGTGGGGTCGCACAGCTACTCGATCAAGAAGCTCGAACCGCTCTACATGGGCGACGACCACCGTGAGGGCGTCGACAACGCCGCCGACTCCATCACCGAGTACGCCGACTCCCGCGACCTGCTGCGGGCCGGGCAGACGGATGCCGCCCAGGCCAAGCTCGACGCCATCGCCGACTACAACGAGTACGACTGTCTCTCCACCCTGCGATTGCGCGACTGGCTGCTCGCCCGCGCCGACGAGGCCGGTGTGCCGCGCGCGGCCTCCCGTGACCTCGAGCTGGCCATTCCGGTGCGCGAGCCCAGCCCGGTCTACCTGGCGCTGGCCGCGCAGGTGGCGGATGCCGCGCTGGCGGACCGCACCCCCGATCAGACCGCCATCGCCCTGGCCTCGGCCGCGATCGACTACCACCGCCGCGAGGGCAAGAAGTTCTGGCAGGAACACTTCGACCGGCTGCGCAACCCGGTGGACGAGTGGTCGGCCACCCGCGACGCCCTCATCATCGAACACGTCACCGTTGCCCGCGACTGGAGCCTGGTGGGCAGGGACCGCAACCAGTCCAGGGTGCTCCGCATCGAGGGGGAGCCCGCCCCCGGCAGCTCGCTCAAGCTCGGCGGTCGGCCCTTCCTGCTCTACGACGCGCCATACCCGCCGCTCGCGCCCACGGGCGAACCCGGCTCGCGGGTGGCGCACGAACGCACCGAGATCACCGGCCTGGTCGATGAGGCCACCGGCGAGGAGGTGCTCTACGTCACCGAAAAGCTGGGCAAGGGCATCGACCCCTACGACCACCTGCCGATGGCGCTCACCCCGGCCACCCCGCCGCCGCCCGGCACCCAGGTGCCCGCCATCGCCGAGTGGGGCCAGCGGGTTCTGGACGCCCTGCCGGCGATGCTGCCGGATGCCGCGTTGGACATTCTGCGTCGCGTGCCGCCCAACCGCAACGGCAGCCCGCACGTGCTGGCGCGACCAGACGGCACCGACATCACCACGGCCATCCGGGACACCCTGCTCAGCATCGACCGGTCGTACCTGGCGGTGCAGGGCCCGCCAGGCACCGGCAAGACCTACACCGGCTCCCGGGTGATCGCCGAGCTCGTGCGTGACCACGGCTGGAAGATCGGCGTGGTCGCCCAGTCGCACGCGACCGTGGAGAACATGCTCGGCGCCGTGCTCAAGGCCGGTCTCGCGGCCGGGCACGTGGGCAAGAAGGCCAAGGCGGGCCAGGAGGCCGCTGAGACGGCGTGGACATCGCTGCCGCCGAACCGGTTCGCGGAGTTCACCGGCCAGGCCGGCGGATTCGTGCTCGGCGGCACCGCCTGGGACTTCAGCAACGCCGGTCGCATCGAACCGGGCTCGCTCGACCTGCTCGTCATCGACGAGGCCGGCCAGTTCTCCCTGGCCAGCACCATCGCCTCCGCGGTGGCCGCCCGCCGGTTGCTGCTGCTGGGCGACCCGCAGCAGCTGCCGCAGGTGAGCCAGGGCTCGCATCCCGAACCGGTGGACGTCTCGGCGCTCGGCTGGCTCACCGACGGGCACGACGTGCTCCCGGCCGAGTTCGGCTACTTCCTGGCCAAGAGTTGGCGGATGCATCCGGCCGTCTGCGCGCCCGTCTCCAGGCTCTCCTACGAGGGCAAACTCGAATCCCAGGCCGCCGACCGGCACCTGCACGGCATCGCACCCGGCCTGCACCCGGTGCCCGTGCAGCATCGGTACAACTCCACCTCCTCGCCAGAAGAGGCCGCGGCCGTCACCGACCTGGTCGGTTCGCTGCTCGGCCGGGGATGGACGGTCGACGGCACCACGACCCCGCTAGACCAGCGAGACCTGATCGTGGTGGCGCCGTACAACGCGCAGGTGGAGGTCATCCGCCAGCACCTCGCCCTGCAGGGCTGGCACGAGGTGTCGGTGGGCACCGTCGACAAGTTCCAGGGCCGCGAGGCCGCCGTGGCCATCGTGTCGCTCGCCGCCTCCAGCGCCGACGAGGTGCCTCGCGGGCTGGAGTTCCTGTTGCTGGCCAACCGGTTGAACGTGGCCATCTCCCGGGCGCAGTGGGCGGCGTACCTGCTCTACTCGCCCGCGCTCACCGATGCCCTGCCGCACAACGCGGGCACGCTGGCGCAGCTGAGCGCGTTCATCACCCTTGTGGAGGGGTGAATTCAGCGGTCGAGTTCGGCGGCGAACCGCTCCGGCAGCACCACGTTCTCGCCAGCACGGGCGAAGAACGGTGCCACCTCCATCGGGGTGTATCCGGCGATACCGCAGCCGATCTCGGTCACCAGAAAACGCAACTCAGGATGGTCGGCGGCGAAATCGACGAATCCGGCCACCTCCCGACGCAGAATGCCCAGCCCGCTCATGCTGTTGATCGCGTAGGACTGGCCGTGCAGCCCGTGACCCTGGCCCCAGACCGCGCCGAACCGCTCGTGCGCCAGCGCGGCGGCGCCGGCGGCGTGCACCCCGGCCGCATTGGATCCGAAGACGAACACCTCACCGGGCTCCAGCCGCGTGATCCGCATGGCTCAGGCGCCCTCTGGGGCCCTCGGGTTGAGCCGGTTGGTGGGGTCCAGCTTCATCAACAGCTGGTTGGAGATGGCGTCGAGCTGGGCCACCTGCTCGTCGGTGAGCGGGTCGATCACGTTCTCCCGCACCGTGCGCACGTGCCCGGGCGCGGCCTCCTGTAGCACGGCCCAACCCTCCTCGGTGAGGGCGGCGTTGGTGGCCCGTCGGTCGGTCGGGCAGGGGGTGCGCTGAACGAGGCCGCGGTCCTCGAGACGCTTCACAACGTGTGAGAGCCGAGGCAGGCTGGAGTTGGTCATCGAGGACAGCCCGGTCATGCGCAGGGTGCGGTTGGGGGCCTCGGAGAGCATGGCGAGCACGTAGTACTCGAAGTGGCTGAGCGACGAGTCGCGCTGCAGCTGGGAGTCCAGCAGGCCGGGCACCAGCTCCACAACGGCGACAAAACGCAGCCAGGCGTGCAGCTGGGCCTCGTTCAGTCCCTGCACGGCAGCGGTCTCGTTCGTGTCCATCCTCCTAGCTTACCCACCCCACCCGCCGGTTTAGTTGACGCAACAATCATTCGCGAGCTACTGGAGCAGGTTGTGGAGGTCGGCCACCGTGAGCGAGGCCGCGAACAGGGCGTCGTCGTCCAGAACGGCCTGGGTGAGCTGGGCCTTGGTCTCCTTCAGCGCCATCACCTTCTCCTCGATGGTGTCGGCCGCCACCAGCCGGTAGACCATCACGTTGCGGGTCTGGCCGATGCGGTGGGTGCGGTCGATGGCCTGGCTCTCGCTCGCCGGGTTCCACCACGGGTCGAGCAGGAAGACGTAGTCGGCCTCGGTGAGGTTGAGCCCGAACCCGCCGGCCTTGAGGCTGATCAGGAACACCGGGTCGTCCCCGGTCTTGAACGCGTCGATCACGGCCGGGCGGTCGGTGGTGGAACCGTCCAGGTAGCTGTATGGGATGCCGCGTTTCTCCAGTCGCGCCGCGGCGAGGGCCAGGTACGAGGTGAACTGGCTGAAGATCAGCGCCCGGTGCCCCTCCGCCACCACCTCGTCGAGCTTCTCCAGCAGCGCGTCGAGCTTGCTGGAGGAGACCCCGGCGTACTCGTCGTCGACCAGCGACGCATCCAGGCTCAGCATGCGCAGCAGCGTGATCGACCGGAACACGATGAACCGGTTGGCCTCGAGGTCGTCCATCAGCCCGAGCAGCTTCTGCCGCTCCCGTTGCAGGAAGGTGTCGTAGATCTCGCGGTGCTCCGGCGACAGGTCGATGCGCAGCACCTGCTCCTGCTTGGCCGGCAGGTCGCGGGCCACGACATCCTTGGTGCGGCGCAGCATCAGCGGGCGGATGCGTCGCCGCAGCTTGTCGACGAGCTCCTGCTGCGAGCGCACCTTCCGCTCCGCCGGGCGGAGGTACTCCTCGGTGAACCGGCGCGCCGACGGGAACAGCCCTGGTGCCACGATCGAGAACAGCGCCCAGAGTTCGAGCAGGTTGTTCTCCATCGGCGTGCCGGTGACGGCCAGGGTGAACGGCACGTCGATGTACAGGGCGGAGCGGTAGAGCTGCGAGGTGCGGTTCTTCACGAACTGCGCCTCGTCGAGAATCAGCCCGGCCCAGCCGAGGGCCTGGTATGCGTCGAAGTCGAGCCGGAACAGCGCGTACGAGGTGACGAGCACATCCACGTCCCTGGCCTGGTCGGCGAGGGCGCGGCCGCTGGTGGCCTGGGTGCTCGCGACCGAGCCCACCCGCAGCCCCGGCGTGAACCTGGCCGCCTCGGCCACCCAGTTCGAGACGACGGATGTCGGTGCCACGACCAGGAACGGCCGGCGGGGCTCCGCGCTCTCCGCCTCGGCGGGGTTCTGCACCGCGTGGCTGAGCAGCGCCAGTACCTGCAGGGTCTTGCCCAGCCCCATGTCGTCGGCGAGGATACCGCCGAGCCCGTGCTCCCAGAGGAAGACCAGCCACTCGAAACCGGCCACCTGGTACGGGCGCAGGGTGGCGTTCAGCCCCGCCGGGAGCGGGGTGCTGCGGGGAAGGGCGGCGGTTCCGCGTTCGAGGTCGAGCAGCCCGCCCACCGCGGCCCGCCAGGACACGGCCTGGTCGGTCTCGTCGGCGAGGTCTTCGAAGTCGCTCCACAGGCTGGCCTGGTGCCGGTTGATGCGCAGGCCCGTCTCCCACTCCTGCAGGGCCCTGGCCTCCTCGATCAGGTCGCGCAGCCGGTCGAACACCGGCTGGGTGAGCGAGAGGTAGCTGTCGTCGCTGAGCAACAGCTTCTTCTTGCCCTTGGCCAGAGCGGTGAAGATCGGGTTGAACGGCACACTGCGGCCGTCGATGTGCACGAGCACACCGAGATCGAACCAGTCCCGTTTCTCGGTCTCGAGGGTGGTCACGGTCAGATGCGGCGTGCCGGTGAGCTCGCGGTAGTCCGGCCGGTCACCGCGCACCCGCACGCTCACCCCGTCGATGTCGTCGAGCCTGGGCAGTGACTTGTCGGCGTACTCGGCGGCGGGCAGACCCGTCAACGTCACCGGGCCGGAGCCGGGCTCTGGCACCGCCAGATCGGGAATCGCGGTGGTCACCCGGTCGAGCAGATCGCCCTCTGCCGCCTCGTCGCGCTCACCCTCCCACTGCCAGTCCAGCCGTACGGCCTGCTGGGGTTCGAAGCTCACCGTGTGCACGAGCACAGGGGGAGGCGCGGGCGGGAACTCGATCGACGCATCCGTGCTCGTCACCGGCACCCCGCGCCGCAGTGCCGGGTAGTACGCGGTGAGGAACTCATCGACCTCGCCGGCGGGCACGATCAGGCCCGTCGAGCCCGGGCTGACGGCACCGAGCAGTCGGCGCTGATCGGCGCTGAGCGGCTCGGCCGTGGGCGCGAGCACGATGGCGGGCTCGGCGCCGAGCCTGAACGCGTAGACACCGTGGGTGCTGAGAGCGCCGGCATCCACCACCGGATGCGTCTCGCCGTCGATGTCGAGCCGCGGGGCGAGGGTGAGCGCGGTGGCGGTCAGCGCGGCGTCGAGGGCCACGGTCGCCGTGCGTCCCACCGTGATCAGGGCATCCCGGTGGCTGCCGGCGAAGGCGATGCCGAGCCGGCCGGCTTCGGCGAGCAGGTGCCAGAGCAGCGGGCTCTCGAACTCGTCCAGATAGAGCCACTCGGTGTCCTGCCCGTTGTACACCGGCCGGTCCACCCGGTGCAGCGGCACGAACTGGCAGAACCAGCGGTGCTGTTCCACGTTGAGGTTGAGCCGGTTGAGCTGGTATCCCACATTGCTCCAGGTGATGGTGGACTTCACCCACTTGCCGGAGTCGCTCTGCATGACCGGCCGCACGCCGAGCCGCACCGCGCTCGTGCGTGACCTGGTGGCCGAGGCGCGTACGGCCGTGGCGCCACGCCAGCGCTCGTTACTGCGCGGGGTCTGCTCCCGCAGCTCGAACAGCAGGCCCATGCTGGTGCGCGATGACCCCGGTGCGGCGGATGCATCCGCCGAGACGCCGGGGGAGTCCGCGTCGGTTCCGGGCACGGCTCCGGTTCCGGTCAGTGCGGCGACGGCGGTTTTCCAGTCGGCCGAACCCGAACGGGCGGAAGGAGGCATGGCTCCATGCTCTCACGCGCTCCAGACACCCCGGGAGCGGCGTCGCCGTGCGAGGCACCGGGTGAGGCGTCAGGCGAGGGGGAACACGATCCGGGTCTGCCAGGTGGCCGGGTCGGGGTTCGCGTCCGGATCGGTGAGGTATTCCTCCCACATGTCCCGTTGTGGGGTGAGGTTCTCGGCCTGCAGCCAGGCGGCGATCTGGTCGTAGGTGCGGGTCATGCCGTCGTAGGGTCCCACGTAGACGGTGGCGACGGCGGGCCCCACGGGAAGCGGAGTGAGCACCAGGCCGTCGCCGGCGACCGCCGCCGCGTCGACCGGGAAGCCGGCCGTGATGTCGATGGTGTCGGTGGGCATGCCGTGGTACAGCGCGATGGGCGGACCGGTGGGAACCAGCCCCTGCCCGGCGATCGCCGCGGACGAGACCTCGAAGGCCCGCCCGAAGTACTCGGTCAGATCGGCCATTCTCACGGTCTCGTGCACACCCAGCAGGGTGCGCGGCTCGAGGTCGATGCGATCCATCTGCATGGTGTGCTCCTTCGTTCCGGACGCCGGCGTGAACGTCGAGGTCACTCTATTCCGGTGTCCGCCGCCGGCCCAGTTCCTGTGCCCAGCGCGGGACGGGAGGCGAGCCAGGCCTCGAGCCCTGCGGCTGGTTCGGGGCGGGAGAGGAAGTAGCCCTGCGCGATGTCGCAGTCGAAAATCGCCAGCTGGTCGAGCACCTCTCTGGTCTCCACGCCCTCGGCCACGATGCGCAGGCCCATGCTGTGGCCCAGGTGGATCGACGAGGCGACGAGGGCGGATGCCCGCTCGTCGTCGAGCATCGGGATGACGAAGGACTGGTCGAGCTTGAGCTCGTCGATGGGCAGGTCGCGCAGATAGGCCAACGAGCTGTACCCGGTGCCGAAGTCGTCCACGGCGATCATCACGCCGGCGGCGCGCAGCTGCTGCAGGATGCCGCGGGCCCGGTCCTGGTCCACGAGCAGGAACTCCTCGGTCACCTCGAGCATCAGCGCGGAGCCGGGCAGGTCGCGGTCCGCGAGCATGGCCACGACGATCCCTGGCAGCCGGAAGTCCGCCAGCGAACGGGACGACAGGTTGACCGCCACGGTGAGGGGCAGGCCGCGAGCATGCCAGAGCGCGGCCTGGTCGAGCGCGAGGGTGAGCACGGTGCTGGTCAGCGTGCGCATCAGACCGCCCTGCTCTGCCACCTCGAGGAACTCGCCGGGGTAGAGCATGCCCCTGGTCGGGTGGTTCCACCGCACCAGCGCCTCGACGCCGTGCACGGTGTTCGTGCGCAGGCTCACCTTGGGCTGGTAGTGCAGCAGCAGCTGGCCCTCGTCCAGGGCGACCCGCAGGTCCTGCAGGGTGCGCAGCCGGGTGGCGTCGTTCTCATCGTCGACGGCCGAGTAGGTGTGCTGCCCAGCGCGGGTGGACTTCGCGACATACATGGCAATGTCCGCCGCGCGCAGCAGGTCGCCCAGATCGCTGCCGTGGTCGGGGGAGAGGGCGATGCCGCAGCTCAGCTGCAGTTCCAGGCTGAGGCCGTCCACGAGCAGTGGCCTGGCCGTCACGGCCCGCAGTCGACGGGCCATCGCGAGGGCCCGCTGGGCGTCTGCATGGCGCAGGTGCACCGCGAATTCGTCGCCGCCGAGGCGCACCAGCAGGTCGCCGGAGCGTAGGACGCCGGTGAGGCGTTCGCTGATCAGGCCCAGCAGGCGGTCACCGGTTTCGTGACCCAGGCTGTCGTTGACCTCCTTGAACCTGTCGAGGTCGAGCACGAGCAGCGCGCTCGCCGGCGCGTCGGACTCCCGCAGGCGAGCCTCCACCTCCAGCGCCAGGGCACGACGGTTGGGCAGGCCGGTGAGCTCGTCAGTGTGCGACAGGGCGTGCAGCATCCGTTGCCGGAACGCCAGGGGAATCGTGGCCAGGGCGAGCGTGCCGCCGGCCAGGCAGACCGCGAGCATCGCCACGTGCAGCTGGCTGGCCAGGATGAGCACGCCGAGCGCTCCGGCGGTGGCGGCCAGGGGAACGGCGACGGCGATGGTGGCGGTGGGTGAATCGTCGGCAACCAGGACGCGAGGAGGCAGCCGCCGCTGATGGACGGAGAGCAGGAGCCACAGCGTGATCAGGACGAACGCGGCGGCCCACGCGACGTTGAGCGCCGTCGGCACGAACGAGCCCGACGCCGGTTCCAGCGACTCGACCACATCGGCCGCGGCGAACACGACCAACCCGGTCACGAGCAGCACGCCGTGCCGGCCCAGCACCACTACCGGCACTGACGCGATTCCCGCGAGCACGGCGACCAGCAGCAGGTTCGCCACCGGGAACGCGATACTCATCAGCCCGGCCGCGGAGAGGGGCTGGTGGAAGCCGGCTTCGACGGGCGCGGTGAGCGCCACGGCCAACATCGACGCGGCCCCCAGCCCGCCCACGGCACTGCTCAGCAGCACCGGCCAGCCCTGCCCGCGCAGGGACCGGTGCGCGAGAACCTCCAGCGCGGCGATCACGAGGGCGTAGAAGAGCAGGTAGCAGAGGTCGGCCAGGGTGGGCAGCCAGGTGCTCCCTGAGTCGGTGGGCAGCAGCCGGGCGGCGGTGTCGCCGAGGGCGACCGCGGTCAGCGCGAGGGCCGTGAGAATGATCTCCGGCCGCCCAGAGCGCACCCGGGCCCAGGCCAGCCAGACCAGGAGCACGGCGGCCCAGTCGCCGAGCAGCACCACCCACACGTCGACGAGCGAGTTGGTGCCGAGAAGCACCAGAATCAGCACGTAGACGACCAGGGCCGTCGGCATCGCCCACAGCAGAACACGGTTGGCCAGGAGCTGACCAGGTGAGAGCGGCGGATGGGCCTCCGACTGCGCCACTGTGTGCGCCGCCGTTCGCGGCTCAGGAACCGCGGTCGGCGCGGTCGACGCCATGCCCTGCATGGGTCCCCCGCCCCTCGTTACACACGTCCAACCGCGCCAGCTTAGTTGGTTCCGGCTCCGATTCGGTGTGGATCAGTCGGCGCCGATCGCGTCCAGTGCCGCCGTGGCCAGATCACCCTCGCCAGACGGATGCGCCCCGGCCGCGTCGATCAACCAGGCGTAGTCGAACGCGCGCTCGCGCCAGCCGGCGTAGCGGCCGGAGACGCCGCCGTGGCCGGCCGACATCTCGGTCTTGAGCAGCGCATCCGCCCCCACCTCGCGCAGTCTCGCCACCCACTTGGCCGGCTCGACGTAGAGCACCCTGGTGTCGTTCAGGCTGGTGACCGCGAGGATCCTCGGGTAGTGGGTCTGGTGCACGTTCTCCAGCGGCGAGTACGACTTCATGTAGGAGTAGACCTCGGCGTCGTGCAGAGGGTCGCCCCACTCGTCCCACTCGATCACGGTCAGCGGCAGGCTCGGGTCGAGGATCGAGGTGAGCGGGTCGACGAACGGCACCCCGGCGAGGATGCCGCTGAACAGCGACGGGGCCAGGTTCGCGACCGCGCCCATCAGCAGGCCACCGGCGCTGCGGCCCTCGGCGACGAGCCGGTCGGCCGAGGTGTAGCCGCAGTCGATGAGGTGTTCGGCGCAGGCGATGAAGTCCGTGAACGAGTTGCGCTTGCGGTGGGTCTTGCCCTGCTCGTACCAGAGCCGGCCCAGCTCGCCGCCGCCGCGCACGTGCGCCACGGCGAAGATCATGCCGCGGTCGAGCAGGCTGAGCCTGGCGATGCTGAACGACGGGTCGATGCTGATCTCGTAGGAGCCGTAGCCGTAGAGCAGCGTGGGCGCCGGGGTGCCGGGCTCGACGAGGTCTTTGCGGTAGACGATGGAGATGGGCACTCGGGTGCCGTCGGCGGCCACGGCCCATTCGCGGCGCTGTTCGAACAGGGTCGGATCGTAGTGGCCGAGCACGGGCTGCTGCTTGAGCAGGCGCAGCTCGCCGGTGGCGACGACGTAGTCGTAGATCGTCGACGGGGTCACGAAGCTGGTGTAACCCAGACGGATGGTGGGCTGGGTCCACTCCGGGTTGCTGCCGGTGCCGACCGAGAAGAGCGCCTCGTCGAAGCTGAGCTCGGTGAGTCCGCCGCCGCGCCTGGTGGCGTAGGCGACCCGGGTGAGGCCGTCCCTGCGGTACTCCACCACCACGAAGTCGCGGAAGGCGTCGACGCTCTCGAGCCGGATGGCCTCGTTGTGCGGGAGCACGACCCGGCCCTCGCTCTGCGGGTCCTCCGCCGGCACACTGACCAGCTCGAAGTTCACGGCGTTGTGGTTGTGCACGATCAGCAGGCGGTCCTCGCCGTCGATGACCGCGTGCTCCACGTCGTACTCCACGTTGTCTCGCCGCGGCCAGACCACGCTGAACTCGCCGGTGGGGTCGGTCGCGTCGAGCAGGAACGTCTCGGTGGTGACACTGGAGCCGGCCTCGATCATGAGGTAACGGTTGCTGCGGGAGAGGCCCACCCCCACCCAGAAGCGTTCGTCGGGTTCGGTGAACACCGTCACGTCGGTGTCGGCCGGGGTGCCCACCTCGTGCCGCCAGACGGTGTCTGGGCGCCAGGCGTCGTCGACGGTCGTGTAGAAGATGTACCGGCCGCTCGGGTCGAACAGGGCGCCGGCGCTGGTGTTGGGGATCTCGTCGGCGAGGTTCTCGCCGGTGGCGATGGTGCGCACGCGCACCGTGTAGCGCTCGTCGCCCTCGAGGTCGACGGCGTAGAGCAGCAGGGTGCCGTCGTCACTGACGTCGAAGCTGCCCAGCGAGTAGAAGTCGTGGCCGGCGGCCTCGGCGTTGTCGTCGAGCAGCACCTGCTCGCCGGGCAGACCGGCAGTGGCGGCCGCTGTGCCGGAGGGCGCTGAGCCCGTGGCCGGTTCGATCACCGGGGGAGTCCAGTCATCCGGCCCGCTGATCGGAGCGCGGCAGTGGATGCCGTACTCCATGCCCTCGACCGACCTGGTGTACTCCCACCACTGCCCGCGACGCACCGGAACGCTGAGGTCGGTCTCCTGGGTGCGGTCCTTGATCTCCTCGAAGATCTGCTCCTGCAGCAGTTCCAGGTGAGCGGTGCGGGCATCCGTGTGGGCGTTCTCGGCCTCGAGGTGCGCGATGACGGCCGGGGCCTCCTTCTCGCGCAGCCACTCGTAGTTGTCGATGAACACGTCGTTGTGGTGGATGCGCCGGGTGGGCTGCTGGGCGGCGACGGGAGGAAGGTTCATACCTTCAGCGTAGCCACCCGGCCCGACGGTGTCCCGGCCCGCGGCCCGCCTAACTGTTGCCGAAGCGGACAAATGGTGCCGGTGCGCCGGCACCATTTGTCCGCACGCCCTCTGCGTCAATCTGGTTGTGAGTCAGTTCACGATCAGCAGGAGGCAGGAACATGTCGATTACGCCAGGGTTCAC
>NZ_JAIEUL010000022.1 GCF_019599185.1 Cryobacterium inferilacus
ATCTCAGGGGTAAACCGCCCGTACTTTCGATGTGCCATAACAACAATCCAATCAAATCTCATATGGACTGTCCGGAATCACCGGGTCACCGCAGGCATCCGCTGCCGCGGTGGGTGAGAAGTAGCAGGAGTTGTGCACCCGAGTCGTGCACGGGGCGCCGCTCGCGTCGGCGCGGCTAGGAGGCGTCGAGGGCCTCACCGGTCGGGTCGACAGCGTTCGTGTCGACCAGGGGCATGCCACCCAACGGCACGCCGGCCCACGAGAGCAGGGTCCAGCCCTCCTCGGGGGTGCCGGACAGTTCGACCACACCGGTGTTGTCGAGATCGTGCAGACCGGCGAACATGGGTGGCACGTTCGTGGCCCGAGCCGCCGCCCACACCCGGATGGCCGCCCCGTGGCTGAACACCGCCGCGGTGTGGCCGCTGGCCGCTGCAACGGCGATATCGGCGTCGAACCGGGCGAAGAACTCGTTGCCGTCTGCGCCGCCGGGCATCTGCACGTCGAGGTTCCCTGCACCCCAGGCGAACACGGTCTCCATGTACCGGCGCACGGACACGTGGTCGCTGCGGCGTTCGAGCGAGCCGGCCTCGATCTCGTGCAGGCCGTCGGCCACGCGGATGTCGAGGCCGCGATCGAGCGCGAGCGGTTCCGCGGTCAGCTGCGTGCGCCGCAGCGTGGAGGCGAAGATCGTGTCGACGGAGTCAAACCGAAGGGCGTCGGGGATGACCGCCGCCTGCCGTTCACCGAGGTCGGTGAGTGCGGGCCCTGGGTGGGCGGTGTCGAGCTGCCCGAGCACATTGGCGGGAGTCTGGCCGTGGCGGATCAGGAGGAGTCGCATGGTCATCCCAGCATAGGCACGGCCAGCCCGCGCGTGGTGAAGCGGTGGCAACTCCGAGTTGCCGCAGAAGTGCCCGTGCGGGCCGCCGAAGGGGGTGTTTGCGGCATGTCGGCTACTCGCGTCCCCGCGACATGCCGCAGAAGTGCCTGTCCGGCCTGCCGAAGGGGCCGTGTGCGGCAACTCGTTGAGGGTGGAGCGCCCCGAGGGCGCGGGCGTTGCCGAGTGGCCTCCCGGTGGGGGCTTGCCGTGGGGTGCGGGGACTCTTACAGTCTCCTAGGACGGACGGAGGCGACCATGGCCGACGAGCGAACATCCACGCCGTCTCTCATCGTGATCGGACTGATTTGCGGTCTGGCCTGGGCGGCCGGGTTTCGCGCCTACATGGCCGAGCTCGTGGGGCTGTCGTCCCGATTCGAGTGGAGTGGAACCTTCGGTTTCATCCTGCTGCCCGGCGCCGTGACCGGCGGGCTGCTCGGCTGGGCGGAGTCGCTGCGGCGCCGTGGGGGAGCGCGGGGATGGCGGTGGCTGGCCCTGGCGCCGCTCCTGCTCGCGGTGGCACCCTTGCTGCGGCCAGGTGCCGCGTTGGAGTTCGTGACGACGGGGATCGGCGGAGCGGCCGTGGCCGTGGCACTGATCGCCATCGGCGGCGGGTACGCCATCTCCGGCCGGGGACCGCTGTGGGGTCGAATCATTGTGGGAGTTCTCGTCGGTGCAGCGGTAGCGGCGACTCCGCTCTCGACCGGACTCTTCGGAGGTGCACGGCTGGCGCTCACGGACCCGCGCGGGGCCTGGGTGGCGGTGCTCGGTGGCTCGTTCCTGGTCGTCCTGATCCTGGCGTCGTCGATCCCGTTCCGGCGGGTGCCGCAGTAGCGGACCAGTCAGGGCCGGGTGTCGACCGGTGCTGCCGCAGGTGTTCGCCCGCTGTTCACCGCACGTTCTCCCGGCATCGCCACAGTGGACCGGGCCCATCCGAGGCTCGTCACCCACAGCCTCGAAGGGGCATTCTGTGCGCACTCACTGGCGTCGGCCAAGCCTGGCCGCCATCCTCACTCTTGCTCTGGCGGTTCCACTCGCCGCCACCGCCAGCCCGGCCCTGGCGGCACCGGCCCCGTCGGACCCGGCTCCCTCCGTCCGCATCAACGAGGTGGAGTCAGACGGCGGCACCCCCGGCGACTGGATCGAACTGACCAACACCGGCAGCACCGTGGCGGATGTCTCGGGCTGGGTCGTCAAGGATGACAAGGACGAGCGCACCTTCGCCCTGCCCGCCGACACCGTCATCGAGCCGGGCGCGTTCCTCGCTGTCGACGTCGACGGCGACGGCGCCACCAACTTCGGCCTCGGCAAGGCCGACATCGCCCGGCTCTTCCTGGCCGACGGCAGCACCCTGGTCGACTCCTATGCCTGGGCCGCGCACGCGAGCACCAGCTGGGGCCGGTGCCCGGACGGCACCGGGGAGTTCCGCGAGACCACGGCATCCACCCGCGGTGCGGCGAACGACTGCGACGTGTCCGTCGCCGACACCGTGCGCCTGAACGAGATCGAGTCCAACGGCGGCACCCCCGGCGACTGGGTCGAACTCGTCAACCTGGGAGCGGCGTCCGTCGACGTCTCCGGGCTGGTGCTCAGGGACAGTGACGACACGCACGCGGCCGTGCTGCCCGTCGGTTCGACCATCGCTGCCGGCGGTCACCTCGTCGTCGAGGCCCCCACCATGGACTACGGCCTCGGCGGAGCGGACAGCGCCCGCTTGTTCGACACCGACGGGGTCACCCTGATCGACTCCTATGCGTGGACGGCGCACGCCGCTTCGACCTACGGCCGCTGCCCTGACGGTATCGGTGAATTCGCCGACACGGCCACGGCGACCCAGGGAGCGGCCAACGACTGCGTCGTACCCGTCACGCCGGAGGTGAGCATCACTGAGACCGAGTCCAGCGGCGGCACGCCGGGCGACTGGGTGGAGCTGTTCAACCCCGGCGCGATCGATGTCGATCTCACCGGCTGGATCGTGCGCGACAACGACGACACCCACACGGCAGTGCTGCCCAGCGGCTCCGTCATCTCCGCCGGCGGCTACTTCGTGGTCGAGGAGGGCATGCTCGGCTTCGGCCTGGGCTCGGCAGACTCCGCTCGCCTGTTCGCCCCGGACGGCTTCACACTGGTGAGTTCGGTGAGCTGGACCAGCCACGCGGCCACGACCTGGGGCATCTGCCCTGGAGGCACCGAGCTGACCCAGATGACCTCCTCGACCAAGGGCGCCGCGAACGACTGCGGTTCGCCCGTGCGCCTCAACGAGATCGAGTCGAGCGGCGGCACGCCCGGTGACTGGCTCGAGCTGGTCAACAACGGTGCGACCGACGCGGATGTCTCCGGCTTCGTCCTGAAGGACAACGACGACACCCACGCCCTCGTTCTGGCGACGGGCACGAGCATCGCGGCCGGGGGATACCTCGCGATCGACCTGGACGTCGACGGCGGCTTCGGCCTCGGTGGCGCCGACACCGCCCGCCTCTTCGCCGCCGCCGAAAGCACCCTGCTCGACAGCTACTCGTGGACCGCGCACGCCACGACCAGCTACGGTCGCTGTGCCGATGGCACCGGCGACTTCGCAGCGACGACGGCCAGTACCAAGGGCGCCGCGAACAGCTGCACCGGCGACCTGGTCACCGCGGCCTGGCCCGGCTCGGCGGAGGTTCGCACCGTCGACCCCGCCGGCGTGCTCGGCGGCAACATGAGCGGACTCGCCTACGAAGACGACAGCGCTGCAGCGGGCACCGCGGGTGACGTGCTCTGGGCCGCTAAGAACGGCACCGGCGCGCTCTACAAGCTCGTCGCCGACGGCGCCGGCTGGGCGCCGGACACCACCGACGGCTGGGGCACGGGCAAGGTGCTGCACTACACCGACGGCACCGGCGACGTGGACGCCGAGGGCGTCGCGCTGACCTCGGCGGGCGCCGACGGCGGCATCTTCATCGCCAGCGAGCGCAACAATGCTGTGAGCGGCGTGAGCCGGCCCGCGGTGCTGCGCTATGACGCATCCGGCACGGGCGCCGAGCTCGCCGCCGACCAGGAGTGGAACCTCACCGCCGACCTGCCCGTCGTGGGCGCCAACGCCGGACTCGAGGCGATCGCGTGGGTGCCGGACACCTTCCTGGTGGCCGAGGGCATGCTCGACGAAACCACGAACGCCGCCTACGACCCGGCCGACTACTCCGGACACGGTACCGGCCTATTCTTCGTGGGCCTCGAGGCAAACGGCACGATCTACGCCTACGCCCTCGACCAGAACTCGGGGGACTACACCCGAGTCGCCACCATCGCCAGCGGATTCAGCGGTGTGATGGACCTCGAATTCGAGGCGGCGACCGGTCGGTTCTGGGCTGTCTGCGACGACACCTGCGACGGCCGCTCCGCGGTGCTGGAGGTGGCGCAGACCGGTGACAACGACGGTCGCTTCGCCGTGAGCCGCGTCTACGAGCGCCCCGCTTCGATGCCCAACCTCAACAATGAGGGCTTCGCCATCGCGCCGCAGGGCAGCTGCTCCGAGGGAACGACCAGCGTGTTCTGGGCCGATGACTCCAACACCGACGGCTTCGCTATCCGCACCGGCAGCATCGACTGCAGCCCGGTCGACCCCGAGCCGACGCCCGGCCCGACCCCGGTGCCGACGACGGAGCCGACCCCGGTACCGACGACTGAGCCGAGCCCGGTGCCGACGACCGAGCCGACCCCGGTGCCGACGACTGAGCCGAGCCCGGTGCCGACGACCGAGCCGACCCCGGTGCCGACGACGGAGCCGACCCCGGTGCCGACGACGGAGCCGACCCCGGTGCCGACGACGGAGCCGAGCCCGGTGCCGACGACTGAGCCGAGCCCGGTGCCGACGACCGAGCCGAGCCCGGTGCCGACGACTGAGCCGAGCCCGGTGCCGACGACGGAGCCGAGCCCGGTGCCGACGGCGGAGCCGATCCCGGTGCCGACGACGGAGCCGATTCCGGTGCCGATCCCGGTGCCGGCCCCCGCGCCGACCACGGCGCCCGTCACCGTTCCGGGATCGACCCCTCCCGCGCCGGTGCCGAACGACGCCCTGACCGACTCCGCCCGCGGACCGGTCTCGGCTCCGGCCGGCGCCACCGTGGGCAGCGTCATCACGGTCACCGTCGGCAGCGCCTTCGCCGGCGAACCGGTGCATGTCTGGCTGCACTCCACGCCCACGCTGCTGGCCTCCACCACGGTCAGTGCCGCCGGCACCGTGCGGGTGGCCATCCCCGCCGACACCGCACCGGGAGCGCACCGCGTCGTGGTCGTCGCCGAGGACGGCACGCTGATCGGTTGGGACGACATCCTGATCACCGGCACCGCGGCCACCGGGACCGTCGGCACAGCAGGCAGCCTGGCGAGCACCGGTGTGAACGTGGTCACGCCCGCGCTCATTGCGCTGCTCGCCCTGATCGCGGGTGCGGCCGTGCTGGTGCTTCGTCGGAAGCGCACCGCCACGATGTAGCCCGAGGTGGAGGCGCCACAGACGCCGCTGCTCAACCGTCCGGCGGTCGCACCCACGAGGGTGCGGCCGCCGGACGCTCGTGTCCGGGCCGAATCGTTTCATTTCGGCACATCGCACAGTGCTGAGGCGCGCACACTGTGCGAAGTGCCGAAACGAGAGTGATGGTCCGCCCGCACTCGACTTGCAGATACCCCCTGGGGTATAGCAAGATGGACTCATGACCAAGAACCGATACATCATCATCGGCGGCGTCGCGGGCGGAATGTCTGCGGCCACCCGTCTGCGTCGCCTCGACGAGAACGCCCAGATCATCGTGTTCGAACGCGGCGGCCACGTCTCGTTCGCCAACTGCGGGCTGCCCTATTACCTCGGCGGCGTCATCGAAGAACGCTCCAGCCTGCTGCTGCAGACGCCCGCGTCGCTGGCCGGCCGCTTTGCCCTCGACGTACGCGTGCGCACCGAGGTGATCGGCATTGACAGCGCCGCCAAGACCGTCACCGTGCGTGACCTCGCCAGCGGCCAGGAGTCGACCGAGGCGTACGACGCCCTTGTGCTCTCACCCGGCGCGTCACCCGTGCGGCCGCCGCTGCCCGGTGGCGAGCGGATGCTGACCCTGCGCGACATCGACGACGTCGACGCCGCCATGGCCGCCCTCGCCGTGGCGCCGAAGAGCGCCCTCGTGATCGGAGCCGGCTTCATCGGCCTCGAAATGGTGGAGAACCTCGTGCACCGTGGCCTGGACGTCACCCTCGTGGAACTCGGCGACCAGGTGCTGCCTCCGCTCGACCCCGAAATGGCCGGCCCCGTCGCCGAGCGGCTGCGGGCCGCCGGCGTGAGCGTGCGCCTGGGTACCCAGGTCGCCGAGATCGGTGAGACCAGTGCCACCCTCAGCGACGGCAGCGTCGTCGCGGCCGACTTCGTGCTCGCCGCCATCGGTGTGCGGCCAGACACCGCCCTGGCCAAGGCCGCCGGCCTCACAATCGGTGAGCGCGGCGGCATCGCCGTGGACGACCAGCTGCGCACCAGCGCCCCCGACGTCTACGCCATCGGCGACGCCGTCGAGAAGACCGACGCCATCTCCGGTGAGCAGCGCCTGGTGGCCCTGGCCGGCCTGGCCAACCGCCACGGCCGCCTGGTCGCCGACGTGATCACCGGCAAGACCATCCGGGTGCGCCCGGCCCTCGGCACCGCCGTGGTGGGCATGATGGGGCTCACCATCGCCGCCACCGGCTGGAACGAAAAGCTGCTGCGCGGCCGGGGCCGCAACATCCGGGTGCTCCACACCCACCCCGCCTCACACACCGGCTACTACCCTGGAGCGGAATCGATGGCGCTCAAGCTCGTCGTCGACGCCGACACCGATGCCATCCTCGGCGCCCAGGGCGTGGGCGGCGACGGGGTCGACAAGCGCATCGACGTGATCGCGACGGCCATGGCCGGCGGCATCACCGCATCCGAACTCGCCGACCTCGAACTGGCTTACGCACCCCAGTTCTCCTCGGCCAAGGACCCGGTGAACATGCTCGGCTACGTGGCACTCAACGCCGCGGAGGGCCTGACCCCGTCGGTGCAATGGCACGAACTCGACGCCGAGCGCGCCGCCGGCGCCACCCTGGTGGATGTGCGCACGGCGGGGGAGTACGCCGAGGCCGCGATCCCCGGCTCGGTCAACATCCCGCTCGACGACATCCGTGCCCGCCAGGCCGACCTGCCAGATGGTCGCCTGATCGTGCACTGCAAGGTGGGCCAGCGCGGCCACACCGCCGTGCGGCTGCTCGCCCAGCTCGGCCGCGACGCGGTCAACCTCGACGGCGGCTACCTCACCTGGGCCGCCGGCACGGATGCGGCGCGGAGCGACCAAGAGCGCGCCGACGCCCTGCTCCCCGCCTGAGCCCCCACCCGCACCAATTCACTCAAAGGAGTCATTCATGTGTAGTGCAGTCCGATGCAACACCTGCGGCAAGATCACCTGGGCCGGCTGCGGCGAACACGTCGCCAGCGTCATGGCCGACGTGCCACCCGCCCAGCGGTGCAGCTGTAACTGACCGCTCGCTGGTGCACCACCGCTGAGAGGGCAGTTGGGGTGGGTGTGGAGCGTTCGCACTGACCTCAACTGACCTCTCGCCAGGGTGCGGCTGAGTAAACTGAACCTGTGACGGATGCGACGCAGCACACCCGGGTGCCGCTGGCGCGCATCGTGGACGAGGGGCTGCTCATCGCGCTCTCCTCCGTGCGCATGGCCGTGAAGAACGACATCATTGTCTCCGGCCTGGCCGAACACGCCGACTTCGACCCGGCCAGGTTCGCCGCCACCACCCGCAGGGAACTGCTCGCCCTCGCCGAGGAGAACCGGGAGTCCGCGATCCGGGTGGCCCGCCAACGCAAGGACCTGAAAGCGTCGACCTGGCGGCTGGATCTCTCCGACGATCAGCAGATGGACATCCGCCAGTTCAAGAAGCGCACTCGCGTGCACAAGAAGCTCGCCGGTGCCCTGACCGGCGTGGCCGACGATGACGACCAGATCGTGCGCCTGGTGCAGGAGGCGAAAAACGCGGCCAGCGCCGAGGTACAAGACGCCATGCGTACCAGGCTGTTGCGTCTGTCGATCGACCCGTCGGAGCCGGATTACCAGCTTCACCGGGCCGAACGCACCGAGATGTTCCTGCTGGTGGACCTGGCGTTGCTCCGGTTGAAGGCCGACGCCGCGGCCGGGGACGGGGACGACGGCTACTGACGGCGGGCGCGGGCCAGCCGGATGCCCGCGAGGGTCGGTTCGGGCGACTACGGTTGAGGAGGCCGTTACGGCCGAGCCTGCTGGGGTGTGCCCGTCTGGGCGAGCCGGATCAGGGCCTGAAGGGAACGTGCGTGGTGAGTGAGATTGCGGGTGAATTGGCGCGGGTGCGCGATGCCTTCGACCGACCGACCCTGCGGCTGCTCGACCGCAAGTGGGCGCCGTTTGTGCTCGCCGTGTTCAAGTCCTCGTTCAGCCGTGACCGCCGCAGCGTGCAGGCCGACCGGCTGCACACCCAGGTGGATGCCTACCTGGCCGACCTCCGCTCCACCGGCGTCGACGTTCCCGGCCGCAACGGCCGGGCGCTCTGCGTGCAGTGGATGAACGACCAGTGGCTCTACCGCGAGACCGGCGATGACGACCAGGAGCAGTACTCGCTCACCTCGCACGCCCTCGAGGCGCTGCTGCTCGTCGACGGGCTCTCCCGTGATCGCGCCCTGATCAGCGAATCCCGGCTCACCACGATCGTCGCCACCGTGCGCCACCGCGCCACCCAGGCGAACCCGGACCGCGACGAACGCATCCGCCGGCTCGACCTGGAGATGGCCGCGCTGGCCGCCGAGCGCGACCGGCTGGCCGCGGGCGGTGAGGTCGCGGCGGCGACCAACAACCAGATGCACGAGGGCTACGACAACCTCATCGACCTCATCACGCAACTGCCCAGCGACTTCAAACGGGTCGAGGAGTCGGTCGCCGGCATGCACCGGCAGATCGTGAACGACTTCCGTGGCGAGGAACGACCCATCAGCGAGGTCCTCGACGAGTACCTCTCCAAGACGGATGCGCTGATGTCGTCGACCGCCGAAGGGCGCGCGTTCGAGGGTGCCATCGTGCTGCTGCGCGACGAGGACCTGCTCGCCACGCTCAAGACCGACCTCGAGTCGATCCTGTTGCACCCGTTCGCCCTCGAGCTGAGTGCCGAGGAACGGCGCAGCTTCATGAGCACGGTCAGCCTGATCCGCAAAGGTGTGGATGACGTGCTCACCCAGCGCAACGGCCTCACCACCACGCTCCGCGAGCACATCGTCAACCACGACGTGGTCAAGGACCGCGAACTCGAGCGGCTGCTGCGGGAGATCAACAAGGAACTCGCCGTCTGGATGGAGACCGCGGGACCGCGATCCACCGTCACCGCCGAGTTGATGCCGGGCACCCTCGAGCTCGACCACCTGCGCGAACGCTTCTACGACCCCGTGGCGCACATCGCGCCGCCGCCCCTCGACGACGTCTCGGCGTTCGCGCCGGAGCCGCAGAGCCTCGACGACATGCGCACCCAGGGCGGCCCGCTGCTCGGCGAGCTGCGGGACGCCATCGTGACGGCGTTCAGTACCGAGGGCGCCGCATCCGTCGGTGACGCCTTCAACAAGCTGGAGCCGGGCATGCGCCGCCCGGTGGAGATCCTCGGGCTCCTGCAACTCGCCACCCAGGTCGACGCCGTTGACGGCACCGGTCGCACCGATGCCGAGTCCGGCGCCCCGGCGACCGAGGCCTTCGACACCGTGCGGCCGGATGGCTCCTGCCGCACCTTCACGGTGCCGCGCATCACCCTGACCGACGCTGACACCGCGGCCCTGGCCGCCCTGAACTATGGACCTGATCATGACTGACGACGCGACCGACGAGACGATGACCGGGGCGGCCGCCGAGGCGCCGGACGAGACGACCGACGCGGTGTCGGCCGAGGACGCCGCGCAGAGCTTCTCGCTGTTCGAGGGCGACGAGGGCGGCCTCACCGTGGAACAGCGCCGCACGCTGGTGCTGCTGCTCAAGCACCGCTACATCTCCGCGGCGTTGCAGCCCGCCGAGTGGCGCACCCTGCTCGCCTCGCAGCGGTTGCTGACCTCGCGCTTGAACGACCTCTTCCTCGACCTGCACGTCGACCTGCACTACGAGGTGGCCTTCAAACGCCAGGCCGTCGGCGAGGGCGGGGAGAAGTTCCCCACCCTGTTGCACGACGTGGCGTACACCCGCGAGGAGACCATCCTGCTGGTGCTGCTGCGGCAGCGTTTCCGCAGCGAACGGGCCAACGGCGTGGACATCGTCATCGTCGACAGGGACAACCTCGTCGACAACGTCGCGCACTTCCGGCCAGAGCACGCCACCGACAGGTTCGGCGATGCCCGGCGAGCCACCGCGGCCGTGGACAGCCTGGCCAAGGCCAGGGTGTTGCTGAAGACCAGCGACCCGGACCGGTTCCGGATCTCCGCCGTGATCGAGGTGCTGTTGCCCATCGAGCGGCTCACCGAACTGTGGCAGTGGCTGGTGGACCAGAACGGCACAGAGCAGCCGGATGCCGCCGCCGCGGCCGTGCTGGACACCGCCGTTCTCGACAGCACCGCGCTCGACAGCCCCGTTCTCGACAGCACCGTCCCCACCGCCCCTGCCGACCCCGCCCTGGAGGCAGCCTCATGACCGATTCCCCGCTCTTCCACATGGACGGCGCCACCGAGGGCACCACCCAGTGGCGTGCGGAGTCCTTCCAGATGGTCAACTGGGGTGGCTTCCAGGGCCACCACAGCGTCGACTTCGCCACCTCAGCCACCCTGGTCTCCGGCGCATCCGGTACCGGTAAGTCCAGCCTGCTCGACGCCTACCTGGCGCTGATGATGCCCTCGGACACCCCGTTCAACGGCGCCTCCAACGACGCCGGGTCCGGTCGGGCCCGTAGCGTCGACCAGCGCAACCTGATGACGTACCTGCGCGGCAAGACCGACTCCACCCGCGAGGCCGACACCGGGGCGATGCACGACCAGGTGCTGCGCGGCGCCGACTCGGCCACCTGGGGCGCCGTGGCGATGACCTTCATCGACGACAACCAGCGCCGTTTCACCGTGCTGCGGGCGTACTTCGTGCCGCGGGGAGCCACGAAGTTCGCCGATGTGACCATGAAGATGGCCACCCGCGACGGTGTGCTCGACCTGCGCGAACTCGCCGACGTCACCGAGGCCCGCTTCGACAAGCGTGCCCTGAAGAACCGGTTCAGCGACCTCGACGTGTTCGACACCTACGCGGCGTTCTCGCAGACGCTCTACACCCGGCTCGGCATCGGCGCCAACGGCGAGGGCGGCAAGGCGTTGCGCCTGCTCGCGCGCATCCAGGCCGGTCAGCAGGTGAAGACCGTGGACGGCCTCTACAAGTCGATGGTGCTCGAGGAACCCTCCACCTACGCCGCGGCCGACAAGGCCGTCGACCACTTCGAAGACCTCGAGCGCTCCTACGGAGCCATGGTCACCGAGGCGCAGAAGGCCAAGGTGCTGGAACGCCTGCCGGAGCTGTACCGTGACTACGAGAACGCCACCGCCAAGGCCGACCTGATCGACCGGTTCGGTGTGCACCAGGGCGGCGACACCCCGTTCGTGCTCTGGCAGCTGCTCACCGAGCACGGCCTGCTCGATGCCGCGGCGGACACCAACCGGATCAACCGGCGGGAGAACCAGGCCGCTTTCACCTCGGCCAGGGATGCCGAAACCGCGCTGAAGGGCCGGGTCGCCGACCTGCAGCACCAGCAGCGTGACAACGGCGGCGACGTGCTCGCCGGCCTGCAGAACGAGCTCGATGTGCTCGCCGCCAAGCGTGACGACGTGGCCGCCGAGCGGGCCAGGTTCGACGACCGGATCGGTCTGCGCGATGCCGACGGAACCGCCGTCATCGACGCCGACGCCATCGACTCGGCCGACAGCTTCGCCGCCGCGCAACTGGCCGCTGAGGCCTTCGTCGCCGGTTTCGCCGCTACCGAGCAGGAGCTCGACCTGGAGCGGGTGGCGCTGCAGCGCACCGCATACCCGATCGAGGAGAAGATCCGCACCCTCAAGCAGGAGCACGGATTCCTCAGGGGCCGGGCCAGCCTGGTACCGCAGCACCTGCACAACGCCAGGCTGATGATCGCCGAGGCCGCGGGCATTCCCGCCGAGGAGCTGCCCTTCGTGGCCGAGCTCATCGACATCGCACCGGGGGAGGACGCCTGGCGGCAGGCCGCCGAGGTCACCCTGGCGTCGGTGGTGCGCGTGATGCTGGTCGACGAGACGCGCCTGCGGGCCCTCGGCGAGGCCATCGACCCGCTGCACATCCCGGTGCGCATCCACTTCGAGGGTGTCGCGTTGCACCCGCACCAGAAGGTGCACCCCGACCCGCGCTACGTCTCGGGCAAGCTGGTCTTCAAGGACTCGCCGTTCAGCCGCTGGGTGCAGGATCGCGCCCAGTCGCCGTCGATCGACGCGCTCTGCGTGGCCGGTGCGGAGGACCTCGCCGGCGACGGCGCCAGGGTCACCCAGGCCGGGCAGACCCGCAACGGCAAGCGCGGCTCGCACGGGTGGAACAAGGACCAGCGCTCCATCATCGGCTTCTCCAGCGGAGTGCGCCTGGCCGAGATCGACGACGAGCTGGCCGCGCTCAGGGCCTCCGCCGACTCGCTCGCGCAGAGGGCATCCGCCAAGGCCGGACAGATCATCGCGCTACGCAGGCAGAAGGATGCGCACCAGCACGTGATCGACACGGTCTGGGCCAGCATCGATGTTGCGGCCGCCCAGGCCCGGATCGGCGACAAGGAGGCCGAACGGGAACGCCTGCTCGCCACCAGCGACGTGCTGCGCGGCCTCAAGGACGAAGAGGCACGCCTGACGGCGGAGCTGGAAGCCGCCCAGAAGCACAAGCACGAGACCGAACGGGCCGGGGCCGTGCTCGCGGACGAACACGCCGCGATCGTGGACCGGCAGGACGCGGTGAACGACGCCCTCGAGCGCATCCAGGCCGATGACAGCGTGAGTCTGACCGAGGAACACTCGGCCCTGTTGAACGCCCAGTTCGCCGCCGTCGGCGACAGCACCGACCTGGCCACCTTCGCGAGCGGGCTCAAGCGGCTGCGGGAACGCCTCATCGAGCAGTCCAGCCAAGACCGCGAGACCGCGCGCAGCGCCAGGAACACCCTGATCGGCATCTTCGAAACCTTCCAGAGCCGCTGGCCTGACCCCAACATCGGTGTCGGCATGGAGTCGTACTCCAGTTACAACGACATCCTCGACGCTGTGTACACCCTCGGCCTGTTCGAGCGTCGGCAGGAGTGGAAACGCCGGTTGTCGTCGTGGAGCGGGCAGGACCTCGTTCCGCTCGTCGGCGCGTTCACCACCTCGATCGAGGAGATCGAGGACCGGTTGCGACCGATCAACGACATCCTGCGCACCCTGCCGTTCGGGGCGGGGCGGGACCGGCTGCAGATCTCCCTGCGCCGGCTGCACCGCGACGACTCCACGGCCTTCCGCAAGGAGCTCAAGCTGCTCTCCTCCGGCACGACCGAAGAGTTCACCGACGAGCAGACCGAGGACAGGTTCAGGCGGCTGCAGGCGTTCATGAACCTCATTCGACGACCGGATGACGCGGGCACGATCGATTCCGACCGGGACCTGCTGCTGGATGTGCGCCGGCACGTGGAGATCACGGCCGTGCGCACCACCCCTGACGGTGTGGAGGTCAGCACGTACTCCTCGCTCGGCGGGAAGAGTGGTGGCGAGTCGCAGGAGCTGGTGGCGTTCGTCGTCGGTGCGGCCCTGCGCTTCCAGCTCGGCGACGAGAGCCGCACCCGGCCCCGCTTCGCCCCGGTTTTCCTCGACGAGGGGTTCGTGAAGTCGGACTCCGAGTTCGCCGGCCGGGCCGTCGCGGCCTGGAAGGGCCTGGGCTTCCAGCTGATCGTGGGATCACCGCTGGACAAGGTCACCGCCCTCGAGCCGCACATGGACCTGGTGCTCTCGGTGACCAAGAACACCGGCACAGGGTTCTCCTACATCACCCCGCTCGCCTCGCCGGCGGCCGAGGAGGGCGAAGCCGCCTGACGCCCCTGGGGGCGGTCAGGGCGCGCACCGCCTTCGCGGCGGCGATGGCTAGGTGCGCGCCAGCGCCGGCAGGAACCACATGATCGCCGCGACGGTGAGGGCCGCCGCCACGCCGGTCAGGACGATGTGCGGAATCCGCAGCCAGAGCGACCGGGCGGGAATCACGAGCAGGTACGCGAGTGAGGTGAGGAAGATCCCGGTGGCAGCGGCAGGGACCAGTCAGATGCCCCCGACCAAGATCGCTTGGAACGGCGCGGCCGGTCGGGTGACCGAGTCGCCGTTCGCTTCGACGAACGCGGCGATGCCGGCGATGGCCGCGACCGCCAGGACCGCAATGATCATGACGCCCGGGACCGCGTGCACCCAACGGCGGCTTCGTTGCGACGGTGCAGCGGCGGGTGCTGGTGCGGGCTGATAGGTCATGGTTCCTCAGGCTAGCGGCACTGCAGACGATCTGACGGACCACTTTCGGTGCGTGCAGTCCGGCTTGGCGTCGTCACACGCGGGTGCCGCTCAGTGCTGGTCGGGCGGGTGCTGCTCGAGGGCGGCATGGCTTTTGCCGTGCAGTCGGATGAGGGTTTGGCCGGGATCGACCGCGGCCGGGGGTCTGAGCCAGTAGGTGCCGTGGTTCTCGAAGATCTGCCAGCCCTGGTTGTGCAGCAGCAGGTGGTGTGGTGGGCAGAGCAGGATGCCCGAGCGGATGTCGGTGCTGCCGTGGTCGCGCAGCCATTGGTCGAGGTGGTGGGCTTCGGTGCGGGAGGGGGGTTTGTCGCACTCGCCCCACATGCAGCCGCCGTCGCGGGCGGCCAGGGCGAGTCGTTGGGCCTGGCTGAAGATACGTTCTTCCCGCCCGAGATTCAACGGTTGGCCGTCGGTGTCGAAGCTGACCTCGACGGTGCCGCTGGTGCAGATGATCCGGTCGATGGTCTCTTGGGAGACCGGGGTCGGGTTGCCTTCGATGAAGCCGTGGCCGGTGCCGTCGGGGATCGCGACCAGGGCCGCGGTCGGATCGGGCTCTGCGGCCGGGCCCGTGGGTGCGGCCGGTGCGTGCGGGGCCGCGGTGGTCAGGATGCGGACGGCGGGGGTGCGGCCGCCGAGCATCCGATCCGGGTTGACGGTGCTGCCGGCCTTGAGCAGTTCGAGGAAGCCGTCGGCGGTGAGTTGGTCGGTGCTGCGCGGGTCGTCCTGCACGGCTTTGGCCCAGGCGGCCCGGTCGGGGTCGACGAAGCGCACGCCGCCGCGGCGGGGGCCGGTGAGGCTGTCGTAGACATCCAGGATGTATTGGCCCTGTTCCGGCGGGAACAGGCCGTGCACGTGGACCTGGCCGGTATCGATTCTCCAGACCCGCAGGTAGCGGTCGTCCCAGGCCTTCTTCTCCCGCACGGCGATGCCGGCCTCGTCGAGGCTGTCCCGCATCCGGCGCGCCCGCTTGAGCAGCTCGTCCACGGTCAGCCGGGTGGCCTCGTGCACCAGGGTGTGCACGGCGTCGGCGAGCTTCTCGGCGGTGACGACGGCGTCGATGTCACCGAGCCCGGTGCGGATCGCGTGCGCGGCGGCAACGGAGAGGGTGCCGGTGGCGGCGGCACGGGAGATCGGCGCGTACCAGGGCAGGGCGGCGGGCTCCGCGTCGATGGTGGTCTGGTCGAAGAGGCCGGGTGGCGCGCCCGCTTCGCCCGGGTCGTCGGTCCCGTCGAGCACCCGCCGCGCCTGCTCTTCCGCGGCCGCATCGGCCGCTTCGGTGTCGGCGAGCATCCGGCCCACATCCACGAGCTTGCGGGCGTCGTGTCGGGTGGAGCCGGTGAAGTTCTGGATCAGCTCGGCGGGGGAGAGGAAGCCCTGCTGGGCCGCGAGGCCCTGCTGACCGAGCTCGGGTCGGGACCGGTGCGCGAGGGTTTTCGCCAGCCACGCCTTGCGGGTTTCGACCAGCTGGCTCAGCCGGGCCAGGTCCCGCTGACCGGCGAGCAGCTCCGCATCCGTCAGGGCGTCGTAGTCGGTGCTGCAGGCCCCCAACCGCTCGACCGGCACCACCGCGGCGGCCAGTGAACCGGCCAGCGAATCGGCGGCCAGGGCCGGTTTCGGCGGGGTGTCGGGGGCGGATACAGCTGCGATGCTGGGCATGTAGTGAGAATAGCTCAGTATCGAAGTCTTGTGTTGTGAAAATCCGGGTTGTGGAGAACTTTTTTCGGCCGTGCCGCGGGGGAATCGAGGGTGGTCTTCCCGACCGCTCGGGTGTTCAATCGACGAGGTCGACGATGCCCGGCTGGGCTAGACAGCCGCGAACCTGACCGAGCGCAGTATCCACGGCACGTGCCTCACCCCGACAGTCTGGAGACCTTCATGAGGGCCATCGTTCAGGACCGCTATGGCTCGGCCGACGTGCTGCACCCCGCCGAGATCGAGACGCCCGCCGTGGGCGACGACGATGTGCTCGTCAGGGTCGTGGCGGCGAGCCTGCACGTGGGGGACTGGCACCTGATGACCGGTGAGCCCTACCTCGTACGGGCCGCGGTGGGGCTTCGCGCCCCGAAGACCCGGGTGCGGGGTATGGATGTCGCCGGTCGGGTCGAGGCCGTCGGCATCGACGTCACCCGATTTCGGCCCGGCGACGAGGTCTTCGGCGTCGGCGAGGGATCCCTGGCCGAGTTCACCATCGCCGGCGCCGACAAGCTCGAACCCAAACCGGCGGCGCTGAACTTCGAGCAGGCCGCGGCGGTGCCCACCTCGGCCGTCACGGCGTTGCAGGCCCTGGCCCCGTTGCGGGCCGCCGGCCCGGGGCAGCGGGTGCTCGTGATCGGGGCCTCAGGAGCGGTCGGCGGCTACGCCGTGCAGATCGCCCACGGCTCTGGCGCGCACGTGACCGGGGTCGCGAGCGCCGCCAAGCTCGACTACGTGCTGTCGCTGGGGGCGGATGCGGCGGTGGACTACACCCGCGGCGACATCACCCGCTCTGGCGAGCGATACGACCTCGTGCTCGACACCGGCGGCAACCGGTCGGTGTCGTCGCTACGCCGGCTCCTGGCCCGCCGCGGCACCCTGGTGATCATCGGCGGGGATGGCGGCGGCCGGGTGACCGGCGGGTTCGAGCGATCCCTCCTGGCCCTGTTGCTGTCGCCGTTCGTGCCGCAGAAACTCACCGGCCTGGTCTCGACCGTGCGCCAGGAAGACCTGCACACCCTGGCCGGTCTGCTCGACACGGGTGCGATCCGGCCCGTCATCGACCGGGTCTACCCCCCTCGACGAGGCGGCGACGGCCATGCGCCGGCTCACCGACGGCAGCCTCAGGGGCAAGGTCGTCATCACGGTGTAGCCGCCCCGGCCGCCCCACCCCGGCCGATCGGCTCAGATCGGCTCGAGCCGCGTTCGCACCAGCTCGGCGGCCCGACGCGGCCCGGCACCGGGCTCCGTCGCCCAGCGACCGATCACCGCCAGGGCACGCCCGCGGGCACCGGCGGGCAGCGCCGTGATCAGGGGCGCCACCACATCCGTCGCCAGCGGATCGATGAGTGCGGGCACCCCGGCCTGGCGCAGGAAACCCTCGATGCGGGTGAGGTCGGAGGCGCGCAGTAGGCGCACGTGGGTCTGCAGCAGCACGATGGCCGCGAGGCGGCGCTCGAAGACCGGCTCCGCCCACAGCTCGCTGCTGAGCAGCGTGATCTCGTCGTGGCAGAGCCCCGGGTAGCGGCGGCCGGCGTCCCGGATGGTGCCGCGCACGGCCCCGACGGAGGCCCCGTAGAAGACGAGCCCGGTGCCGCCCACGCGGTGCAGGTCGGCCTCCGCCCGTTCCCAGGTGCTCTCGTTCTGCAGGGTGGCGTCCACGAACTCGCCGGCTGCACTCATCTCCCCATTCTCGCCGATCTGCGAGGCTGGTCGGCATGACCGCTGCCGACCAGACCGCTGCCGACATGACCGCTGCTGACCAGACCGCTGACCTTCGTCTCTACCTGCAGAGCGCCAGGGACGCCCTGCTCTGGAAACTCGAGGGGCTGAGCGAGTACGACCTGCGGCGGCCGATGGTGCCGACCGGCACCAACCTGCTCGGCCTGGTCAAGCACATGGCCGGCGTGGAGGCGGGCTATCTGGGCGACACCTTCGGCCGGCCGTTCCCCGAGACGCTGCCCTGGATGGAGGACGATGCCGAGGACAACGCCGACATGTGGGCCACCCTGGACGAGCGCAGCGCCGACATCGTGGCGCTGTACCGCCGGGTCTGGGCGCACTCCGCGGTCACGCTCGAGACCGTGCCGCTGCACGGCCTGGGCCGGGTGGCCTGGTGGCCGGAGGACCGCAACACCGTCACGCTGCACCGCATCCTGCTGCACCTGATCAGCGAGACCCACCGGCACGCCGGGCACGCCGACATCGTGCGGGAACTCCTCGACGGCGCGGCCGGCATGCGGCAGGGCAACAGCAATCTGCCCCCCGCGGAGGCGGACTGGTGGGCGGGCTATCACGACCGATTGGAGCAGGTGGCCCGCGACGCGTGACCGTTCCCGACCGGTCTCGGCCCGGCGTCGGTTCGGCCACGCTTCGTGCACCGGTTCGTTGACGCGTAAACCAGACGCATAAGCTGGACTGCGCCGCAGAGGCGCGCCACCGGCCTGCGCCGGTCTCACGATCGAAGGACGATAGCACCCGTGTCGAGAATTCCCGCCCGCTGGGCCGTTGCCGGCACCGTCGCCGCCCTCACCCTGATCTCCCTCACCGCCTGCACGGGCCAACCCGTGACGGGCGGCACCACCGGCGCGAACACCGGCACCGCCGCCGGCGCCGACACCGGCCGCACCTACGCTCTCGTCGTGCACGCCGTGCCGGGCGACGCCTTCTGGGACGTCGTGAAGAGCGGTGCGGAGAGCGCCGGCGCCCTCTACGGCAGCACCGTCACCTACCAGGGCGACCCAGACGTGCAGAAGCAGAGCCAGCTCATCGAGACCGCCATCGCCGCCGACGTCGACGGCATCATCGTGTCGATGGCCAACCCAGACGGCCTCAGGGGTGCGCTCGCGGATGCCGCCGCCGCCGACGTCCCGGTCATCACGATCAACTCCGGTGCAGAGGACTCCGCCGCCGTGGGCGCCATCACCCACGTCGGCCAGGGCGAGTACCTGGCCGGGCAGGGCGCGGGCGGCCAGCTGGCCGAGGCATCCGCAACGAAGGTCATCTGCGTCATCCACGAAGCCGGCAACGCCGGCCTCGAAGACCGCTGCGCCGGAGCCGCCGACACCCTCGACGGTGGCCTGAGCAACGTGCAGGTCGACATCGCGAACATCGCGGATGCCCAGAACACCATCAAGAGCGCCCTCCTGGCCGACCCAGAGATCGACGGGATCCTCACCCTCAACTCAGCGGTGGGGGTCGCCGCCGCCCAGGCCGCAGCCGAGGCCGGCAGCGACGCCCAGATCGGCACCTTCGACGTCTCCGCCGACGTCACCACCCTCATCAACGACGGCAGCATCCTCTTCGCTGTCGACCAGCAGCCGTACCTGCAGGGCTACCTGCCGGTCACCTTCCTCGAACTGTTCCACACCAACGGCAACGTCGTGGGTGGCAGCCAGCCGGTCTACTCCGGCCCTGGCTTCGTCACCAAGGAGAACGCCGACCAGGTGGCGACCTACGCGGGCAACGGCACCCGATGACGGCGGTCGCCCCAGCCGCCGCACGGCCAGGCACCGACGAGCGGATGGCCGGCAGGCATCCGTTCGCCCGCCTGCTGCGCCGCCCAGAGATGGGGGCGCTCATCGCCGCCCTGGCCGTCTTCGGCTACTTCTCGCTCACCACGGCCTCCTTCCTCACCCCGGCCGGCGCGGCCACCTGGCTGTACTCCGCTTCGCTGTTCGGCATCATGGCCGTCGCCGTGGCGATGCTCATGATCGGCGGCGAATTCGACCTCTCGGCCGGTGCCATGACCGGCACGACCGGGCTGCTCGTGGGCGCATTCACCACCCAGTGGGGCATGAACCTCTGGTTCGCCATGCTCCTGGCGCTGCTGATCGCCCTCGCCGTGGGCGCCGCCAACGGACTCCTGGTGGTGAAGACCGGCATCCCGAGCTTCATCGTGACCCTGGCCACCTTCTTCATCCTGCAGGGCCTCAACCTGGCCGGCACCAAGCTCGTCACCGGCCAGGTGGCCATTCAGAACATGATCCTGGTACCCGACTTCGAGGTCGGCAAGGCGATCTTCGGCTCCACCATTCCGGTGCTCGGCCTGGACCTCAAGGTGTCGATCCTCTGGTGGATCGGCATCACCGCCCTGGCCAGCTGGCTGCTGCTCGGCACCCGCTACGGCAACTGGATCTTCGCCATCGGCGGAGCGCTGCAGAGCGCCGTGCAGACCGGTGTGCCGGTCAGGCGCACCCGCATCGGCCTGTTCATGGGCACAGCGGCGGCCGGTTGGCTGGTGGGCATGCTCAGCCTCTTCGACGTGGCCACGGTGCAGGCCACCACGGGCATCGGCCAGGAGTTCATCTACATCATCTGCGCCGTCGTCGGCGGCAGCCTGCTCACCGGCGGCTATGGCTCCGCGATCGGCGCCGCGCTGGGTGCTCTCATCTACGGCATGATCCTGCAGGGCATCGTCTTCGCCCAGTGGGACAACAACTGGCTCAAGGCCTTCCTCGGCGGGATGCTGCTGCTCGCGGTGCTCGTGAACCTGTCGGTGCGCCGCCAGGCCGGGGTGCGCGCGTGAGCGGCGGGGCCGGAACCACGGCTGCACCGATTCTCGAGGTGCGCGGGCTGGGCAAGAGCTACGGATCGGTGATCGCCCTCGACGACATCTCCACCTCGGTCGGCGCAGGGGAGGTGCTCTGCGTGCTCGGCGACAACGGCGCGGGCAAGTCGACACTGCTCAAGGTGCTCGCCGGCGTGCACCCGCACTCCACGGGGGAGCTGCTGCTCGACGGCCGCGCCATCCGTTTCACCGGCCCGAGGCAGGCGCTCGACGCCGGCATCGCCACGGTCTACCAGGACCTCGCGGTGGTTCCCCTGATGCCGGTCTGGCGCAACTTCTTCCTCGGCGCCGAACTCACCGCAGGGGTCGGCCCGTTCGCGCGCTTGCGGGCGCGGGAGATGCGCGCCATCACACACGAGCAGCTGCACCGAATGGGCATCGACCTGCGCGACGTCGACCAGCCGATCGGCACCCTCTCCGGCGGTGAGCGGCAGTCCGTGGCGATCGCCAGGGCCATCTACTTCGGCGCCAGGGTCGTCATCCTCGACGAGCCCACCTCCGCGCTCGGCGTCAAGCAGGCCGGCGTGGTTCTGCGCTACGTGGCCCACGCCCGTGACACCGGCTTGGGCGTGGTGTTCGTGACGCACAACCCGCACCACGCCTACCCGGTCGGCGACAGGTTTCTGGTGCTCAACCGTGGCGCCAGCCTGGGCGAATACGACCGCACCGGCATCAGCGTCGACGAACTGACCCGGTTGATGGCCGGCGGAGCAGAGCTGGAATCCCTCGCCAGGGAGCTCGAGCGCGACTGAGCCGGCCCGGCCAGCCGGCCTCACCCGGATCGGACGATTCCAGCTCCTCTTCAGCGGCTGCACACCGATTGATTGCTACCGTCTGCGGCGTGAGGCGGGCGCGCTTCGGTGCGCCGGCCCTGATCGAGAAACCGGACGGGGCACCGCCCCGGAAATGGAGCGAGAGTCATGGCAACAGGAACAACACCGATACTGGATGCGGCGGCCGAGATCAACGCCGTGTCGCTGGCCCGCACCGATCTGGACCCACGCACGCTGATGATCGCCAGGATCGCAGCGCTGGTGGCCGTTGACGCGCCGGTCGGATCGTATTTCATGCACATCGGCCCTGCGGCCGACGTGGGGCTGACCGTGGACGACGTCGAGGACGTGCTCGTGGCGGTCGCCCCGATCGTGGGCACGCCGCGACTGCTGTCCTCCGCGCGCAAGATCGTCGAGGCCTTCGACCTGGCCATCCAACTCGACTCAGAGATGGACACCCAGTGACGACGGATCGATAAGGAGCAGCACCCGTGAAAAAACCCCTGGTGGCGCTGGCCGTGCTGGTGCTACTGACCGGATGCGCGGCCGGCGCCGGTACCGATCCGTCGCCGACCGGGTCCGCGCCGGCCGCCTCGGAACCGGCCAGCCCGTCGGCCACACCCTCGGCCGGCCAGACCGCCTCGCCGCCGACCGACGCGCAGGTCACCTGGGCCGGCACCGTCTGCGGTGACGTCTCGACCCTGCAGACCGACGTGCAGGGCCTGGCCACGGCGGCGGCCACCGGCGGGGATTCGGTGGGTACGGCGGTGTCGGATCAGATGAACACGGTCTCGGACTCGGTCGCCGCCCTGGTCGACACCGTGAAGTCCCCGCCGGAGAATCTCGGCGACGACCCTGAACTGGCCGCGGTGCAGGACTCGATCGACTCCGTCAACCAGTCCCTCACCGCCCTGCAGACCAGTGCCGGTCGGGTGGAGGGAACCAGCGGAGCGGCCAGGATCGACGCATTGGCGACGCTCGTCGGTGACACCAGCGACGTGCTCACCGACCTCGGTGCCACGGCACAGACCATCAGTACGGCAGCTCGAGACACCTCCAGCACCCTTGGCCAGGCCTTCCGTGCCGCCCCAGAGTGCGGCACTCTCACCTCCTGACCCTCCCCGTCGCGAACCGTGACCCACGCCCCAGGCCCCGTGTTCAGGGCTTTCCGAACGGTTCGTCTGGGCGGTCAGGGGAATCTCAGCATCGGACGGGAATGAAACCGGAGCCCAGGCGTTGAGTTGAGTCGAGGGCGCTCAAGTTTGGAACGTCCTCGTTGAGATTCCACCAGGAGGTTTCCTTGCCTACATACTTCGGCCCGGCCGGATCCGACAACGGATCATTCGACGAGTTCCTGGCCCGCTACCTGCAGGGCCAGCGCCAGGCTCAGTCCGGCCGTCCCATCGAGATCACCCGGCTGCTCAGCCGCCGCACCCACGAGCTTCTCGTGCAGGCGGCCCAGTTCGCCGTCGACCACGGCCACGCCCACGTGGACGCCCTGCACCTGCTCAGAGTCATGGTGGAGCAGGAGCCCGCCGCCTCGGCCATCCGCCGTGCCGGTGGCGACCCCGCCGCCATCGTGACCGCCGCCGACCAGCGCCTGCCAGAGTCCAGCGACCAGCAGGCCACCTCGTCGCCTGCGCTCACGCCGTCGGCCCAGCGCGCCCTACTGGACGCGCACCAGGTTGCCCGCGCCTTCGGTTCCACCTACATCGATCCAGAGCACCTGTTCTTCGCCTTCGTGGTGAACCAGGATGCCCCGGCCGCCCAGGTGCTGGCCGCGGCCGGTGTCACCGCCGAGTCCCTCCAGGCCGGTGCCCAGCAGGACGACACCGATGAGGGCCAGGCCACAACCGCCGGCCAGGCCGGAGCATCCGACACCCCGATGCTCGACACCTACGGTATCGACCTCACCGAGCGCGCCCGCTCCGGCAGGCTCGACCCGGTGATCGGCCGCAGCGACGAGATCGAACAGACCGTCGAGATCCTCTCCCGGCGCACCAAGAACAACCCGGTGCTGATCGGCGAGGCCGGCGTGGGCAAGACCGCCGTGGTCGAGGGCCTGGCCCAGGCCATCGTCGACGGACTGGTGCCAGAACAACTGCGCGGCAAGCGCGTCATCGCACTCGACCTGCCCGCCATGCTCGCCGGCACCCGCTACCGCGGCGACTTCGAGGAACGCCTGACCAAGACCATGGACGAGATCAGCGAACGCCGCGACGAGATCATCGTCTTCCTCGACGAGCTGCACACCGTCGTCGGCGCCGGCGGCTCCGGCGAGGGCGGCATGGACGCCGGCAACATCCTCAAGCCCCGACTGGCGCGCGGTGAACTGCACGTGGTGGGCGCCACCACGCTCACCGAGTACCGCAAGGTGGAGAAGGACCCGGCCCTCGAACGGCGCTTCCAGCCCGTGAAGGTCGGCGAGCCCGGCATCGACGATGCCGTGCAGATCCTCGCCGGCCTCGCCGGTCGTTACGCCGAGCACCACTCGGTGCGCTACACGGATGCGGCCATCCGCGCCGCCGTCGAAATGAGCGCCAGGTACATCCCCGACCGGTTCCTGCCCGACAAGGCCATCGACCTGATCGACCAGGCCGGCGCCCGCGCGCGCCTCGCGCTCGGCTCCCGGGTGGACATCGAGGGCCTGCGCGAAAAGCAGGCCGGCCTGGAAACCGCCAAGGCCGTCGCCGTCGCCGCCGAGGCGTACGAGGACGCGTCGCGCCTCCGCGACGAGGCCGAGCAGCTGGCGTCGACCATTGCCGCCGCAGAGGCCGACCAGGATTCCACCCTGCCTGCGCCGTCAGCCGTGGTGGACGAGGCCGAGATCGCCTGGATCATCGCCCGCGCCACCGGCATCCCGGCCAGCCGCCTCACCGCTGGCGACCGGGAACGCCTCGCCACGCTCGAGGGCGACCTGCACCAGCGGGTCATCGGGCAGGACGACGCGGTGACCGTGATCGCCAAGGCCGTGCGCCGCAACCGCACCGGCATGGGCGACGCGAACCGGCCCGTCGGCAGCTTCCTCTTCCTCGGCCCCACCGGCGTGGGCAAGACCGAACTGGCCAAGGCGCTGGCCGCGTCGCTGTTCGGTGACGAGAAGGCCATGCTCCGCTTCGACATGAGCGAGTTCGGCGAGCGGCACACCGTCAGCCGTCTGGTCGGCGCCCCTCCCGGCTACGTCGGCTACGACGAGGCCGGCCAGCTCACCGAGCACGTGCGGCGCACCCCGTACTCGGTGGTGCTGCTCGACGAAATCGAGAAGGCGCACCCGGATGTCTTCAACCTGCTCCTGCAGGTGCTCGACGACGGCCGCCTCACCGACGGCCAGGGTCGCACGGTGGACTTCCGCAACACGGTCATCATCATGACCTCGAACATCGGCTCTGAGGTGCTTGCCAGCCGCAGCGGCGCCCTCGGCTTCACGGCCGATCTGGACGGCGCGCACAACGGCTTCGGTTCGGAAAAGGCGTTGCGCGACCGGGTGATGGGCAAGCTCCGCGAGGCCATGCGGCCGGAGTTCCTCAACCGGATCGACGAGGTCGTGCTGTTCCGCAAGCTCGATCAGCCCGAACTGCGCCAGATCGTGCGACTGCTGCTGGGCCAGACCGAGGTCAGGCTGCAGGCCCAGGGCCACGACCTCACCGTGAGCGACGCGGCCGTGGACTGGATCGCCGAGCACGGCTACGAGCCGGAGTACGGCGCCCGGCCGCTCCGCCGGGTCATCCAGCGTGAGCTCGACGATCGCATCGCCGATCTGCTGGTGGCCTCTGAGCTCGGTGCCGGGGGAGCGGTGGCCGTGACTGTCGTCGACGGCGCCCTGCGCGTGGCGGCCGAGCCGGCCGGATTACCGGTGGCGGCATAGCGCCGGCCATCGAGGCTCCCCGTCACGCACCGGGCAGCGACAGGCCCAGGCCGGCATCCGTTTCTCGCGGGTGCCGGCCGGGTCCCGGCATCCGTTCAGGTCATTCGCGGCTAAACTGATCGTTTGATTTGAGGGGTGTTTGAGTGGTTGATCAGGAGCTCGCGCGCGAACAGGACTACGTCGCGACGCTGTACGCGCGCCTGGACGAGCTGCAGCGTGAAGCCGAGGCCCAGCTGAAGGCCGTGCGGATGCTTGACGTCGGCGGCAACCACCAGTCCCGCTCCGAACGCGACACCTTCGCCCGCACCTACGAGGACCGCATCGTGCAGCTGCGCGAGGTGGACGACCGCCTCGCCTTCGGCCGACTGGAGACGGCCCCGGAGGAGGACGGCGCGCCCGTCTACCGCTACATCGGCAGAGTGGGCCTCCGCGATGAGAACCTGCAGCCGATCCTGCTCGACTGGCGGGTGCCGCAGGCCAGCGCCTTCTACCAGGCCACCGCCGCGACGCCGCTCGGCGCCCGTTCCCGCCGGCACCTGCTCTCCAGCGGCCGTCGCATCATCCGCATCGAAGACGAGATCCTGGATGCCGCGCTGCTGGACGGCGACACCGCCAACCTGCACCAGGGTGAGGGGGCGCTGCTCTCGGCGCTCACCGCCCAGCGCACCGGGCACATGAGTGACATCGTCTCGACGATCCAGGCCGAACAGGACCGCATCATCCGCTCTGAGCTGAACGGCGTTCTCGTCGTGCAGGGCGGGCCGGGCACCGGCAAGACCGCCGTGGCCCTGCACCGCGCCGCGTACCTGCTCTACACGCACCGCGATCGGCTGCAGAACGCCGGCGTGCTCATCGTGGGCCCGTCCACGTCGTTCCTGCAGTACATCGAGGCCGTGCTGCCGTCCCTCGGCGAGACCGGAGTGGTGCTCGCCTCGGTGGGCCAGCTGTTCCCCGGCGTCGAGGCCAGCCACGAGGACGCCCCCGCCGTCGCCGCGCTCAAGGGGCAGACCCTCATGGCCGACCTGATCGCCCGGGCAGTGAAGAGCCGGCAGAAGGTGCCGGCCACCAGCCAGAAACTGCTCGTGAACGGCGACACCCTGGTGCTCAAACCCCAGCTGATCGAGTCCGCCATCCACCGGGCCCGTGCCGGCGGCAAGCCGCACAACGAGGCCAGGGTGGTCTTCGTCAAGCAAGCCCTCAACGCGCTGGCCAGGGAATGGCTCGAGCAACTGCAGCGGCAGGGCAGGTCGATGGACGACACCGACCTGCCGATGCTGCGCGAGGACCTGCGCCTGGCCGACGACGTGCGCGTGGCCCTGAACACCGCCTGGCTGCCGCTCACCCCGCAGAAGCTCGTGCAAGACCTCTACGCCCGGCCGCAGTGGCTCGAAGAACTCACCCCGCGCTGGCGTGCGGCGCAGCGCGCCCTGCTGCACCGGCCGCGCGACGCCGAGTTCACCATCGCCGACATCCCGCTGCTCGACGAGGCCGCGGAGCACCTCGGCGAGTACAGCGCCGTCGACGCGGCGCAGAAGCGTGAGGCCAAGGAGCAGCGCAAGCGCGACATCGAGAACGCCGAGCTGGCGATCAAGAACATGGACGTCAAGGGGCTCGTGAACGCGAAGGCCCTGGCTGACAACTTCGCCGAGCTGGGCGATCGGGCCACCACCGCAGAGCGGGCGGCGCTGGACCGCAGCTGGACCTACGGCCACGTGATCGTGGACGAGGCGCAGGAACTCTCGCCGATGCAGTGGCGGCTGCTCATGCGCCGCGGGCCGCGCCGCTCATTCACCATCGTGGGCGACATCGCCCAGGCCGCCGCTGCCGCCGCTGCGGACAGCTGGCGGGAGGCCCTCGCGCCCGTGCTCGAGGCCTCGTTCGAGGCCGACCGCTGGCGTCTGGAGGAGCTCACGGTGAACTACCGCACGCCCAGCCAGATCGCCGAGGCCGCAGAGACCATGGCGGTGGCCCACGGCCTGCCGATCACCGCATCCCGCACCGTGCGGGCCAGCGACTGGCCGGTCGAGGTGCTCACGGATGCCGTTGCCGCCCTGCGGCGCGAACGGGCCCTGGGTGTGGGCGGAACCGTGGCGGTCATCGTGGTGGAGGAGCAGATCGACTCTCTCGCCGCGTTGCTCACCGCCGAGTTCGGTGACATCGTCGGTCGCGGAGCCGTCGGCCTGCTGCGGGACGTCGCGCTGCTCACCCCGCAGGATTCCAAGGGCCTCGAGTTCGATGCCGTGATCGTGGTGGACCCGACCGCGATTGTGGCCGCATCCGAACGCGGCGCCGGGGCGCTCTACGTGGCTATGACCCGCGCCACCCAGCGCCTGTACCTGGTGAGCGACGGCCCGCTGCCCGCCGGGCTGGGCGATCTGGCGTAGCGCCAGGGCGCCGCGCCGTCGCGCCGTCGCACCCGCACACCTGTCGCCGACTTCGCCCAAAGACCCCCTTCACGCGCGCCGAAGGGGGTTTTTGCGGCACGTCGGCGCAGGCCGCTTCGTCGACTTCGCGCAAACATCCGTTTCGCGGGTGCTGAAGGGGGTTTATGCGGCAAGTCGGCGCAGGCCGCGCTGCCACCCGCGGGCGCTCCTCGGGGTGACGTGCCACGTGGCGCCCCTTGGGAGCCGGCGAGTGGGCCGCAACTGGCAACTGACGGGGCTATGACCTCTCGGCGGGCCGTGGGCGCAGCGCCCGGACGGTCGCGAGCAGCGCCTCGGGATCGACCGCCGCCGGGTTGCGGATGGCCTGGATGGATGCGCCCTGGATGAGCGCGACAACGCTCGTGGCGAGGTCGTCGGCCGAGACGCCACCGGCCGGGCTGCCTGCGCGCGTGCCGGCACTCTCGTCGGGTGCGTCGGGTGCGTCGGGTGCGCCGGGTGCGCCGGGTGCGCCGGTGGTGGCGATCGTGCTGCCGGAGCCCACGGGCACCGCGGTGCCGACCGCCTCGCGGCAGACCGGCAGGAACGCGTCGTGGTAGCGGCCGAAGGAGGCCTCGATGCGGGCACGGAACACTTCGTCGCGGCGGGCGAAGTAGAACGCGAAGAGCAGCTCCACGCCGGCGTGATACTGCACGAGCCGGTCGAGCTCGACCCTGATCATCCGCTCGAGCCGGTCCCACGGGGCCAGGGCGGCCAGGGCTGGATCGGTCAGCGCGTCGAGGGTGCCGTCCAGGAGCACGTCGAGCAGCGCCTGGAGCAGGCCGTCCTTGGACTGGAAGTGGAAAAAGACCAGGCCGGAGGAGATTCCCGCCGCTGTGGCGACGCGACGCGCGGTGACGGCGTCGAGCCCCTCGGTGAGGGCGATCTGGTACGCGGCGGCGAGGATCGTGTCGCAGCGTTCCTGTTCGGGCAGCTTGGGTCCGCCCACGGTCAGCCGCGCTTCTTCGCGCGGTACTCGCGGAACGCCTTCCAGGCGCCCGTTGACCAGAGTGCCCAGAGCACGAGCACGGGCTGGAAGAAGAGCCGGAGGGTACGGTCGAGGTCGGTGTTGAGCCCGAACGAGTCGGTCTGGGTGACGAGCTGGGAGATGTTGCCCGGGAAGATGGCGATGAAGAACAGCGCCACGATCCAGCCGACCTGCACGCGATAGCGACCCAGCACGAGCAGTGCCGCGCCCAGGATGATCTCGACGATTCCAGAGGCCACGACCACGAAGTCACCCTCGAGCGGCAACCAGGTGGGCACCTGAGCGAGGAACGCCTCACGGTTGACGGTGAGGTGGCTGATACCGGCCAGGAGCAGGGCGACGCCGAGCAGGAGGCGGAACACGGTGCGGAGAACGGTGGTGCGGGACTTCTGCGGAGCAAGGAGCGTCATGCCGCCCAGCCTACATTGATCACCGGGTCAATGGCGCGTGACGGTGCGGTGGGTCAGAGGGTCCCTGCCACCAGGGCCGCCACTTCGGCGTCGGTGCGGGCCTCGAACACGCCCCACATCATGTGGGTCGGCCCGCTACCGTCGCTGCCCGCCTGGGCGGGTCGGCTCACCCAACGATTGGCGGTCGCCGCCGCACCCAGCGCCGAGAGTGACGGGGCGATGGTGGTCTTGCGCACCGAGCCGGCCACCACACTGCCGTCGCTGCCGAGGCGCCAACCGCGGCTCGCGGCCAGCACCTGGCCCAGTTCCTCATCGGTGAGCCAGCGTGAAAAGCTTCGATCGGGAGCGTCGATTCTGGTCAGCTTCATGTGACCAAGACTAAGCTCGCCGACCGACAGGCCGCTCAGGCCGGCAGCAGGGCGAGTTCGGCCTCCAGGCGCTCCACGTCCTCCCGGTGACAGAGCTCGGTGGCGGGCGTCATCGCCGTGGCGCTGCCGGCGGCAACGGCGGCGCGAAAGGCCGCGGGTGCGTCGTGGCCCTGGACGATGCGCAACACGAAGGCGGCCAGAAAGCTGTCGCCGGCACCCACGGTGCTCTGCACCTGTACCCGCGGAACCGCCAGGCGCAGCACGCCGGCGGCCGAGGCGAGTACCGCACCCTCGCCGCCGAGCGTGAGGGCCACGTACTCGGCGGATCCGCGCGAGACCAGGGCACTCGCGGCGGTGATCTGGCTCTCCTCGGTGTCCAGGGTCGAGCCCACCAGCTCACCCAGCTCACGTGCGCTGGGTTTGACCAGGAAGACGCCCTCTGCGAGGGCTTCGGCCAGGGCCGGGCCGGACGCATCCACTATGCAGCGGGCCTCCTGGGCGTGGGCCAGACGGGCAACCCTGGCGTAGAAATCATCGGGAACACCAGGCGGCAGGCTGCCGCTGGCCACGAAGTAGCCGCCGTGCGGAACTGCCGCCGCGACCCGGGCGAGGCAGGCCCGCCACTCGGTCTCGGTGACCTCGGGCCCCTGCAGCACGAAACGGAACTGCTTGCCGGTGCCGGTCTCGTCGACGGTGAAGCTCTCCCGGGTGCTGCCGGCAATCGGCACCACCACGGTGGGGATGCCCTCGGCCTCGATGAGCCGCCGATAGGCCTCGCCGGTCGGTCCGCCGGCGGCGTAGATGGCCAGGGTCTGGCCGCCCAGTCGCTGGATGACCCGCGACACGTTGATGCCACCACCACCGGGGTCGAGGCGGGAGAGCCCGCAGCGCATCTTGTGCTCACTGACCACGTTTTCCGTCGAAGTGCTGACGTCGAGGGCGGGGTTGATGGTGAGCGTGAGTATCGGCCGCAGCGGTGTCGACCTGGAGGCATCCATGACCCCAGCCTAGGACTGTGAGTCAGGCGGGGTCACCGAATGAACGGATGTGCTCCTCCGGTCGGGCTGCCGGCTAGCTCCGGGAGAACAGCCGGGAGAAGAATCCGCCGGAGGAGGCCTCCTTCTCGTGACCGGCGCAGCGGTCGGTGCGGGACACCCCGCGCATCACCTGGTCGACGTGCTGGCCGCAGCCGGCCCAGGTGGTTTTTCCGCAGGTCTTACAGGTCACGGCTCGGCACATGGGGTCTCCTTCTGGTGGGCCAGGCCGACCGGCCTGGAGATCCCACAATACCCCATGGGGTATATCCGGGTCTGACCGAATGCTGGGCGCGACGGCTGCCCACCCTCCCGGCGGCGTAGGGTGGCGGCGTGCCCACCCCGCCCATGCCCACGTACACCGCCGCCCAGGTCCACGAGGCCGAGGCCCCATTCCTGGCACGGGGTGTTCCGCTGATGCACCGAGCGGCGGCGGCCCTGGCGCGCGAGTCGGAAGCCCTGCTCGGCGGCCGAACCGGGGGAGTGGCCGGCGTCAGGATACTGGTGCTCGCCGGGGCCGGCAACAACGGCGCAGACGCCCTCTACGCCGCCGACCTGCTGGCCGAGCAGGGCGCCGCCCTGTGCATCCTGCCGACCAGCACGCGGGTGCACCGGGAGGCGCTCGAGGCGGTGCTCGCGCGCGGAGCCGATCTGCGCCCCGTCGGTGAACCCGCCGACGTCGTCGCCGCGCTGGCCCGATCGGCCGACCTCATCCTCGACGGCATCCTGGGCACCGGAACCAGCGACAGTCCGGCGCTGCGCGGACCCGCGCACGACACCGTGGCGGCGATCCTGCCGGTGCTGGACCCGGGGCATCCGCCCCTCGTGGTGGCGGTCGACTTGCCCAGCGGCATCGGCGTGGACGACGGCAGTGTGCCGGATGCGACTGTGTTGCGCGCCGATCTCACCGTGACCTTCGGCGGCTGCAAGGCCGGACTATTGAAGCATCCCGCCGCCGCGTACGCCGGCCGGGTGGTCGTGGCCGACATCGGCATCGCCGACGAGCTGGAGCGCATCCGCCGGCGCGACCTGGGCTGACGACCAGGTCTGACCACCTGGCCTGATGTCGGGCCGGGCACGCCGGGAGACCCGCCGACGTGCCGGGCGCCGTACCGCTGTCTCCCTACAGGGCCGGGACCCGCTCGTTCGGCAGGGGCGCCTCCGGCGGGGTGCCGTCGCCGAAGGGACGGCCGCCGAGGGCCTCACGGCCGTGCGCGGTGAGCCACACCGACGCATCCGGCCCCTTGGGCACGATGCCGGTGGGGTTGATGTCGCCGTGCGTCACGTAGTAGTGCTTCTTGATCTGGTCGAAGTCGATGGTGTCACCGAAGCCAGGGGTCTGGAACAGGTCGCGGGCGTAGGCCCAGAGCACCGGCATCTCGCTGAGCTTGTTGCGGTTGCACTTGAAGTGGCCGTGGTAGACCGCGTCGAATCGCGCGAGCGTGGTGAACAGGCGGATGTCGGCCTCTGTGATGGTGTCGCCGACGAGGTAACGCTGAGTGGTCAGGCGTTCCTCAAGCCAGTCCAGCCGGGCGAACAGGGTGTCGTAGGCCCGCTCGTAGGACTTCTGGCTGCCGGCGAACCCGCACTTGTACACTCCGTTGTTGACATCGTGGAAGATCAGCTCGGCGACCTCGTCGATCTCGGCGCGCAGTGCCTCCGGGTAGAGGTCGGGGGCGCCAGGCCGGTGGTAGTCCACCCACTCTGACTCGAAGTCGAGGGTGATCTGCGGGTAGTTGTTGGTCACGAGCTTCCCGGAGGGCACATCCACGATCGCCGGCACCGTGATGCCGCGTGGGTAATCGGGAAAACGCGCGAAGTAGGCATCCTGAATGCGCTCGATGCCGAGGACCGGGTCGAGTCCGTTGGGGTCGAGGTCGAAGGTCCAACTGTTCTTGTCGTGCGTGGGGCCGGGCAGACCCAGCGAGATGACTTTCTCCAGGCCGAGCAGGCGGCGCACGATGGCGGTGCGGTTGGCCCAGGGGCACGCGCGGGCGGCCACCAGGCGGTAGCGGCCGGGCTCGACGGGCCAGCCGTCGCGGCCGTCGCGGGTGATGCGGTCCTCGATGTAATTGGTGTCGCGGTCGAAGTCCTTGCCGGGCTCCACGTAACTCGGACGCAGCGTACTGGGAGTGAGATTGCTCATGGCTCCACGCTACGGGAAAATCCCGTGCGTACGCATGGAGTTGGCGATCCGTGTCCCGGATCGCTCAGTCGTGCAGGTGGTGCAGCGGCCAGGCCGTGGCGTCTGCGAGCAGGTCGAGCAGTGACTGCGCGGCCGCACGAGCCTGGGCTGCGCCCCTGGGGTCGTGGATGTCGATGGCCAGGGGAGGGGCCTCACCGAACTTGGGGATCTCCACCTCGACCCGGCCGCCGTGTGGCAGCGCCACGAAGGCATGCGCGGTGTGCGCCCCCTGCACCGGCGCATCCAGGGTCGCGGCGATGACCGCGAGGGCCTCTGGTTTGGTGGCGTGGATGTCGGCGACGATCGTGGCGACGTGGTCCATGGCGGCCCTTCGGTGGAGTGTGCCCGCGAGATCGATGCCTGCTCGTGGCGATTGCGGCAAGCGTATCCGACCGGATGGCTGGGGCCATTCTTTCTCTCGCGTGCGGTGGCATCCGGGTCGATAATCGTCGGGTAACTGACAACCACGGCACAGAAGGAGAGCGACGATGAGCACGCAACTGCACCCGTACCTGAGTTTTCGTGACAACGCCAAGGAGGCCATGGAGTACTACCAGTCGGTGTTCGGCGGCGAACTCACCCGCAGCACATTCGCCGAGTTCCAGGCCAGCGAGGACCCGAGCGAGCAGGACAAGACCATGCACTCGAGCCTGACCACGCCGAACGGCATGTCGGTGATGGCGTCGGACACGCCCAACAGCATGGAGTACAAGCCCGGCAACAATTTCTCGCTGTCGCTCAGCGGCGACAACGCGGATGAGGCCGAACTGAGCGGCTACTGGAACAGACTGGTCGACGGCGGCTCGGTGACGATGCCGCTTGAGGTCGCGCCCTGGGGCGACAAATTCGGCATGTGCGTCGACAGATTCGGCGTGGCTTGGATGGTGAACATCGCGGGCGCCCCCGCCGATGTGACAGCGGATGCCCCCCGCGGTGCCGCCTCCAGCGACACTGTCTAGCCTGCGAACCGTGAGCGCCCCGAGAATCGCCGGATTTTCGGGGCTCGACGGGGTTAGGGTGGGCGGCATGAGCGCGGATGCCACGGAGATCGTTGTCGGCGGACCACACGGTGACAGGACAATGCGGGTGTCCAGCCCCGGGCGGGTGCTCTGGCCGGATGTCGGCATCACCAAGCTCGACCTGGCCGAGTACATCGTGGCCGTCGGGGAGGCATTCGTCGCCGCCAACGGCGACCGGCCGGTGTCGCTGCAACGCTTCCCTGGCGGCATCGACGGTGAGCAGTTCTTCTCCAAGAACCCGCCCAAGGGCGCGCCGGAGTTCGTGCGTGCCGTGCCCGTGGTCTACCCGAGCGGGCGCACGCATCCGCAGCTCGTGATCGACGAACCGGCGGGCGCCGTCTGGGCCGTGCAGATGAACACCGTGGTCTTTCACCCCTGGCCGTCCCTGGCGGAGAACACCGACAACCCCGACCAGCTGCGCCTCGACCTGGACCCGCAGCCGGGCACCGATTTCGATGACGCCATTCCGGTGGCCGTCGAGCTGCGCGCCGTGCTTGCCGAGGCCGGTCTCACCGCGTTCGTCAAGACCAGCGGCAACCGCGGCTTGCACGTCTTCGCGCCCATCGAGCCCACCGCCGAGTTCCAGGTGGTGCGGCACGCGGTGATCGCGGCCGCCCGCGAGGTCGAACGACGGATGCCGACCACCGTCACCACCGCCTGGTGGAAGGAGGAGCGTGGCGAGCGCATCTTCCTGGACTTCAACCAGGCGAACCGGGACCGCACCATGGCCGGTGCCTACAGCCCGCGAGCCCTGGCGCATGCCCCGGTATCGTGCCCGATCACCTGGGACGAACTCGCCTCCACCGATCCGACGGCGCACACGATTCTGACCGTGCCGGACCGGTTGCGCCGCACGGGCGACCCGTGGGCGGATATGCACGCCAGCCCCGGTCGGATCGACGTTCTGCTGCAGTGGTGGGAACGCGACCTCGAGGCGGGACTGGGCGAGCTGCCGTTCCCGCCGGACTATCCCAAGATGCCGGGGGAGCCGCCGCGCGTGCAGCCCAGCCGGGCCCGCCACGATCCCTGAGGTGGCGGTGCGGCGGCTCGCGAGTGGCGCTGCTGCTCTTTCGCGAGAGCGGCCGTGTGGCTGTCTCTGCGTGCGCGAAGTGACCACAGCGCCGCTTTCGCGAGGTGCTCACGACCGGACTCCGTCTCGCGGGGGATGTCCCTGGGTGGCGGGATGGTTAGCGTGGCAGGCATGAGTGCACCGATCCAGAGCGACCAGGCGTCAGCATCCGCGCGTGACCAGAGTGACATCGTGCCGGCCACGGTGCCCTGGACCGCGGTGGTGGTGTTCATCGTGCTGGCGTGCGGCCTGGCCTGGGTCGTCGCCCTGCCGCTGTGGCTCGACGGCAGCGGACTCGCCAACCCGCTCGCCGCTCTGCTGCTGCCGGTGATCATGTTCACTCCGGGCATCGCCGCCCTGTTCGTGGTGTTCATGGTGCAGCGACCGAGACCCCGCCCGATCGCCGAATACCTGGGCCTGTGGCCGCTGCGCCCGGTCGGCCGTACCATCTGGATGACCGTCTTCGGCATCGTCGGCAGCGCCCTGCTGGTCATCGTCGGCGTCTTCCTGGCCGCGGCCCTGGGCCTGGTGCAGCTCGACCTGGTGAACTTCTCCGGGTTCGCCCAGGTGCTGCAGGCGGCCAGCACCGTCGACTCGCCCATCCCGGTGGGCGCGATCGTGCTCGTACAGCTGCTGTTGATCCCGTTCGCGGCGCTGCTGAACGGTGTGCTGGCGCTGGGTGAGGAGATCGGCTGGCGTGGCTGGCTGCTGCAGAGCCTGCGCCCGCTCGGCACCTGGCCGGCCCTGCTCATCTCCGGTGTGGTCTGGGGTTTCTGGCACAGCCCGCTGATCCTGCTCGGCTACAACTTCGGCCAGCCCAACCTGTTCGGGGTCGGCCTGATGATCGGCGGCTGCATGTTCTACGGCGTGCTGCTGGGTTGGATGCGGCTACGCACCGGCTCGATCTGGCCGGCCGTGTTCGCCCACGGTGCGTTCAATGCGGCGGCCGGGTTCCTGCTGCTGGTGGTCGCCGCGAACACCTCCGCCGACCCGGTCGCTACCGGCCCGCTCGGCTGGGTGACCTGGATCGTGATGGCTGTCGTGATCGTGCTGCTGGTGCTCACCGGCCAGTTCCGCACGCAGCCGCGCCTGCAGCGCCGACCGGCTACTCACTGGGGCACGATCTCGTGAGTTGCCAGTTACTGCCCCTTCGGGCGCCTCCAGGGGGCGTCAAGTGGCAACTCACCTGCGGAGGGTGCGGAGCCTGAGCCCGCGGAGGGTGCGGAGCCTGTGGAGGCAGCTCGGGCAGCTCGGGCGCCTCGGGCAGGTCAGGCGGGGTGGCGCTGGTAACCCACGAAGCGGTAGCGCAGCCCGGTACGCGAGGTGAGCCACTCGGTGGCGGCGGTCTGGCTGAAGGCCGCATCGACCGGGGGAGCGATGGTGTCACCGGCCGCATCGAGGTCGACCTCGGTCACCTCGAGTCGGTCGGCCAGCGGCATCGCCTGCCGGTAGATCTCACCGCCGCCGATGATCCAGACGGATGCGTCGGCCGCTGCCGACAGCGCCTCGGCCAGCGAGTGCGCAACCATGGCGCCCTCTGCCGCCCAATCCGGTTGCCGGGTGATCACGATGTTGTGCCGACCGGCCAGCGGACGGAACCGCTCCGGCAGCGAGTCCCAGGTTCGGCGGCCCATGACCACGGCGCCGGCCAGGGTGAGCTCCTTGAAGTGCGCCAGATCCTCGGGAAGATGCCACGGGATGGTGCCGGCATCGCCGATCACCCCGGACACCGCCTGCGCCCAGATCAGGCTGACGGGTGAGCGGCCGGCGGACGCCGACGCATCCGCCGCCGACGCATCCGCCGGCGGCTCAGACGGCAACGGGGGCCTTGATCGCGGGGTGGTGCACGTAGTCGACGACCTCGAGGTCTTCGAACTCGTAGTCGAAGATGCTGTCGCGCTCGGCGGTGATTCTGAGTTGCGGTGCCGGGTACGGATCGCGGCTGAGCTGTTCGGTGACCTGCTCGAGGTGGTTGGAGTAGATGTGGCAGTCGCCGCCGGTCCAGATGAAATCGCCCACCTCGAGGCCGGTCTGGGCGGCGACCAGGTGGGTGAGCAGCGCGTAGCTGGCGATGTTGAACGGCACACCGAGGAACAGGTCGGCGCTGCGCTGGTAGAGCTGGCAGGAGAGCTTGCCGTCCGCGACGTAGAACTGGAACAGGGCATGGCAGGGCGCCAGCGCCATCTCGGGGATGTCGGCGACGTTCCAGGCCGACACGATGATGCGCCGGGAGTCCGGGTTGGTCTTGAGGGTCTCGATGACCTGGGCGATCTGGTCGACGTGGCCGCCGTCCGGCGTGGGCCACGAGCGCCACTGCACGCCGTAGACCGGGCCGAGTTCGCCCTGCTCGTCGGCCCACTCGTTCCAGATTCTCACGCCGTGCTCGCGCAGCCAGCCCACGTTGCTCTCGCCGCGCAGGAACCAGAGCAGTTCGTAGGCCAGCGACGGGAAGTGCACCCGCTTGGTGGTGACGAGCGGGAAGCCCTTCGAGAGGTCGAAGCGCAACTGGGCGCCGAACACGCTCAGTGTGCCCGTCCCGGTTCGGTCCGCCTTGGTGGCGCCGGTTTCCAGTACCAGCCGCAGCAGGTCTTCATACGGAGTGGCGATGGCGCTGGTCTCGGCTGAAGTGTTCATCCATACAAATCTACAGGCTGGGCGGGCGCTGCCAGAAGGGAGGCGCGAATCCGCCGCTCGCCCACCCGCCCCCGATAGCATGGGGCGGTGAAGCCCTTTCTGTTGTTGGCCACCCGTTCCGAGGATGAAGCCGCCGACGACGAATACGCCGGCTTCCTGGCCGCCGGGGGGTTGCGCCCCGACCAGCTGCACCGCGTGCGCCTCGAGGCCGCGCCGTTGCCGCCGATCGTGCTGTCGCACTACTCCGGGGTGATCGTGGGCGGCAGCCCGTTCAACGCCAGCGACCCCGACGACGCCAAGTCCGTGGTGCAACACCGGGTCGAGCGCGAACTCGCCGGGCTCCTCGACGAGGTGGTCGCGCAGGACTATCCCTTTCTCGGCGCGTGCTACGGCATCGGCCTGCTCAGCAGCTACCTCGACGGTGTCGTCGACGACACCTGGTCAGAGGTGGCCGGGCCCACCCTGGTGAGTCTCACCCCTGCGGGCGTCGACGACCAGCTGTTCGGACGGGTCCCCGCCACCTTCGAGGCCTTCGTCGGCCACAAGGAGGCCTGCACGGTGTTGCCCAGCAACGCGGTGCTCTTGGCGACGGGGGAGAACTGCCCGGTGCAGGCCTTCCGCATCGGCCACAACGTCTACGCTACCCAGTTCCACCCCGAGCTCACCCAGGCCGGCATCCTCACCCGGCTGCGGGTGTACCACGACAACGGCTACTTCCAACCGGATGCCTACGACGAGGTGATGGCCGCCATCGACGCCTCCAGCGTGACCGAGCCGGCGACCATCATGAGGGCCTTCGTGCAGCGGTTCGGCACGCCCTAGGCATCCGTGAGCCGGCCGTGGCGCCGCTCAGAGCGGTTTGTCAGAGCAGTTTACGCGCCGTCGCCCAGGCGGTGAGCTCGTGCCGGCTGGAGAGCTGCAGCTTGCGCAGCACCGCGGACACGTGCGTCTCCACGGTCTTGGGCGAGATGAACAGCGCGCCGGCCACCTCCTTGTAGGCGTAGCCGCGGGCGATCAGCCGCATCACCTCCTGCTCACGGGCCGAGAGCCGGTCGAGTTCATCGTTGGTCGCCGCGGTCTCGCCGGCGATGGCACCGAAGGCGTCGAGCACGAAGCCGGCCAGCCGCGGTGAGAACACGGCGTCCCCGCCGGCGACCCGGCGGGCGGCGTCCGAGACCTCGGCCCCCGACGAACTCTTGGTGATGTACCCGCGGGCACCGGCCCGGATGACGCTGACCACGTCGTCTGCGGCATCCGACACGCTCAACGCCAGGAACAGCGTGCCGGGAGCACGGGGCGCGGCCAGGCGGATGACCTCGGCGCCGCCGCCGCCTGTACCGCCGGGCAGGTGCACGTCCAGCAGCACCACCCGCGGTTGGGCGGCGATCACCGCGTCGACGGCCTCGTCGACCGTGGCGGCCTCGCCGAGCACCACCAGGGCCGGGTCGAGTTCGCTGCGGAGGCCCGACCGAAAGATGGAATGGTCATCGACGATCACGACGGTGAGCGCGGCACGGGAAGAGGCCGCCGTATCCGCGGCGAACGGGGAGGGTGCGGGGAACTGTGCGGGGGAGTGCTCGGGGGGAATGCCGGTCATGGGGTGTCTTCCTGAACGTCGAGGGGGAGGGTCAGCCGGATCTCGGTGCCGGTGCCGCCCGGCCCCGCCTGCACGGTGGCGGTGCCGCCGGCGCGGTGCATCCGGCCCAGGATCGATTCGCGCACCCCCATGCGGTCCGCCGGGATGTCACCGGGGGCGAATCCTGGCCCGCGGTCGGTGATGCTCACCTCGATGGCGGTCGGTGAGCTTTCCAGGTACACCGAGATGCGTCCGCCGGCGTGCCTGGCGGCGTTGAGCATGGCTTCCCTGGCCGCGGCGAGCAGCGCCTCCGGCGCCTCGCGGTCGATGGAGCCCGCGGAGACGACGTCCACGTGCACGGCGAAGTCGCGCTCCAGGATGGTGGCGACCCGGCGCAGCTCGGTCGACAGGTCCACGGGCCCGGTCGTGACGCCGGTGAACAGCCATTCCCGCAGATCCCGTTCCTGCGCACGCGCCAGCCGGGCCGCGTCGGACTGCGGCCCGGCCTTCTGCTGGATGAGGGCCAGGGTCTGCAGCACCGAGTCGTGCAGGTGGGCGGCCATCTCGGCGCGCTCGCTGGCGCGTTCCCTGGCCGCGCGTTCGTCGGCGAGGTCGCGGGTGAGGCGAACGGCCCACGGCGCCACGACCACGGCCACGCCCACGAGCACCGAGGTCGCCGCCACCACGACAGTCCATACGTTCGGGTTCTCGCTGGTGATGAAGAAGAGCAGGATGCCCAGGGCCACGAGCACCAGTGCGCCCAGGGCCCGCACGAGCATGCCGGAGCTACGCGGCCCTGCGCCGCTGCGCAGCTCGGCGAACTGCCGCCAGGCCAGGCCGGTTCCGGCCAGGGCCACGATGGCAGGGATGATGGCATCCAGCGGCAGGTCGGCGCCGAGCCGGTTGGCGATCAGGGCCCCGGCCGTGCCGACGAGCGCCAGTCCGAGGAAGATCTCCGTCACCGGGGTGTGCCGGGAGTCGGCTGCCCCGCCGGGCACGGGGGCGGTGCTGTCGAGGGCGTCGCGGTCGGGCGCGGCGCGGGTGGACGGGGGCGTCGCGGCGAGCAACACCGCCTTGGGCAGGGGGTCCGACCGTTCGTCCGGGCCGAGCCGGGCATCCGCTGTGTCATCGGGGGTGGTGGCCCAGAGCCAGGCGTAGAGCAGCACTCCGGCACCGCCGCAGAGCGCGAGCACAAACGTCACCGAGCGCACGAAGGTCACGGGCAATCCGGTGTGCCTGGCGAACCCCGCGCAGACGCCGGCCACGATGCGCAGGCGCGGTCGAGTCAACTGCCCGGTGATGCGGGCGTCGCCGGTGAGGGGTTCGGTCACCCGTTCATCCAATCACCTACCGTGCTACTGGTTGCACCCTGAACCGGATCGTCAGGGTGCAATCAGGGTCATCCCCCATGGTCGTGGCTTCGGGGGAGCAGCAGGATGGAGCCATGACAGATGCACCGTCCACTCAGACGCCAGGCACCCCGTACGGCGGAGCCTCCCAGCCCAAGCCGCCCGGCGGCGCCGCCTTCTTCGACTGGGTGCGCGGCCTCGGGTTCGTGCGCGGTCAGGACCGCTGGTTGGCCGGCGTGTGCGGTGCCATCGCGGCCCGCACCGGCCTCGACCCCCTGATCGTGCGCGGCATCGCCGTGGTGGTGGCCATCCTCGGCGGACCCATCTTCTTCCTCTACGCGGTCGGCTGGGCGCTCATGCCAGACCAGAGCGGACGCAGCCTGGTGGAGCAGGCCGTGAACCAGGTATTCGAGCCGGCCATGATCGCCGTCGGTGGTCTGCTGCTGCTCACCTTCGTACCGTGGATGCAGGGGATCTGGTGGCAGGGACCGCCGGAGATCTGGGGGATGCCGGGCTGGCTGGAGGTGCTGTTGCGCACCAGCTGGGCCATCGGGCTCACGGTGGCGATCATCCTGCTGGTGATCTACATCGCCAAGCGGGTGCCGTCACCGCGCACCAGGGCCGGCGAGCAGCCCAAGACCGGGTACCCGAATTCCGGCTACCCGAACACGGGAACCGCGAACACCGGAACTGCGACGACCCCATACCCGACCACTGCCCCGGCGGCGGAGTACCCGACCGCCGCATACCCCGACACCGCTTCGGCGAACCACTCGTCGTCGGCACAGCCACCGCTCACACCGTCCTCCTCCTTCGTGCCGCCGATCCCGCCGGTGCCAGACCCGCCCGCACAACCCTCCCAGCCGTCGCTCTGGGATGACCTGACCGGCCGCAACCCCCAGTCGAGCGCCCCGTACGGCGGCGCCCCGAGCGGCTCCTCGCCATACGTCACCAAGCCGACTGAGGCGAGTGCCTTCGACCCGAACGTCTATCGGGAGCTGCACCGCCGCAAGCACCTCGGCGCCGGTTTCATCTCGGTCGTCGCCGGGCTGGCCCTCAGTGCCGGGGCCGTTGCCGCATCGTTCGTGGCCGACGGGTCCTGGTCGAGCACGGCCTTCCTCGTCGGCGCCGCTGCGGCGCTCGCCGTGATCGCCCTCGGCATCGTGATCGCGGGCATCCGCGGCAAGGAAGGTGGATGGCTGAACTTCTTCAGCATCGTCCTGGCCGCCACCATGCTCGGCACCGCGTTCATCCCCACGGGCACAGAGGTGGTGACCTTCGGCGACCCCACCTGGCAGTACAACCCCAGCGATCCCACCGGGTTCGCCATGATCGCCGGGGCGCCCACCATCGACCTCACCGCGGTCGATGACACGCCGTCTGCCTCTTCCCACACCGTCGAGGTGTGGCTCGGCTTCGGTGACGTGGAGCTGGTTCTGCCCGAGAACCGCACCGTGGTCGTCGAGGCCGGCGTCCTGGCCGGCGAGATCGACTACGACGCCGTCGGCGAGGCCGATCCGGATCGCGGCGGTGTGCTCGTACACGACACCCGGATCGTGAGCGACGGTGCCGGAACCGGTGTCACCACTGTTCGCGTCTGGACCGGCTTCGGCCAGGTCACCATCAACCCGCCGGCCGAGCCGGCCCTGCGCTAGGAGAGCACCATGACCGACGCGAACAGCACACCGACCTCCGGCCAGGATCCCACCGACCCGATGGCCGACCAGACGGCCGACCCGATGGCCGATCCGGCGGCGGACCCGATGGCGGACCAGACGACCGACCCGATGGCCGATCCGGCGGCGGACACCACTCCCATCACCCCCGTACCGACGACGAGCACGGCTGCGCCGGCGACAGCGGCCCTGCCCAGGCGGCGGCCGCTGTTCCCCACCATCCTCTGGGGTGCGCTGATGCTCGCCCTGGCCGCCTTCATCGCCGCCAGGGAACTGGTTCCTGGTGGTCTGGACCTGGTCACCTGGCTGCTCACCGCCGTCGTGGGCATCGGGCTGTTGCTCGTCGTGGCCGGTATCGCGGCCGCGTCCCGGCGGGCCGGCTGAGCGCGGCCCCGGCTGCGCCGAGTGCCGGCCCCGCCGCAATCGGCTACGAGGCGATGAAGGCCAGGATGTCGGCGTCCAGTTCGGTGCGGTAGGCGCCATAGATTCCGTGCGGAGCACCCGGGTAGACCTTGAGGGTGCCGTGCTTCACCAGCTCGGCGGACCTGAGGGCCGCGGCACCGATCGGTACGATCTGGTCGTCGTCACCGTGGGCGATGAAGATCGGCACGTCCAGGGCCTTCAGATCCTCGGTGAAGTCGGTCTCGGAGAACGCCTTCACACAGTCGTAGGCCGCGGCCAGGTTCACCAGCATGCCCTGCCGCCAGAAGTCGTCCTTCGCGCCCTGCGACACCGTCGAGCCCTCCCGGTTCGCGCCGAAGAACGGCTCGGTGAGGTCCTGGTAGAACTGCGACGCATCCGCCAGCACCCCCGCCCGGATACCGTCGAAGGCCTCGAGCGGGGTGCCCTCAGGGTTGGCGTCGGTCTTCAGCATCAGCGGCGGAACGGCGCCGGCGGTGATGACCTTCACGACCCGGCCGACCCCGTGCTGGGCGGCGTAGCGCACCACCTCACCGCCGCCGGTGGAGTGCCCGATCACGACGAGATCGTGCAGATCGAGCGCCTCGACCAGCTCGGCCAGGTCCTGGGCGTACGTGTCCATGTCGTTGCCGGTGTAGGTCTTCGACGACCGGCCGTGACCGCGGCGGTCGTGGGCGATGGCGCGGTAGCCGGCATCCGCCAGCAGCTTGAGTTCGACCTGCCAGGCGTCCGAGCTCAACGGCCAGCCGTGGCTGAGCAGAACGGGCCGCCCGGTGCCCTGCTCGGTGTAGTAGATCTGGGTTCCGTCGGTGGTGGTGATGTACGGCATCTGTGACCCTTCGTTTGGTGGGGCATTCGTGCCGTCACCAACCCGTCAAGACGGATGGCGCGGCGTCCTGGCGATGATGCCCCGAAACGGCGTGCTTTTCCACCCAACACCGCGGCAGGAACGAGCTAGACGGCCCCGGCCTGGGTGACGCGGAACACCTTGCTGATCACGGGCTCAGTGTCGGTCAACACCCAGTCGGGGTCGCCGAGGTGCTGACGGATGGCGGGAACCAGGGTCTGCCAGTAGTCGTGGTGCATGGTGTGCCAGTTCTCCAGCGTGGGCGACTCGTGCCTGGCCAGCTCCAGGGTGGCCTCGGCGGCGGTGTGCTCGAGCACCTCGAGCACCTCGACCACGGCCACGCGGGTGTTCGCGGAGTCGACCAGCGCGTATGTCGTGCCGACGACGGGCAGGGGATCCCCGGCCAGGTCGTAGGCGATCCGCAGGTTGGAGGACCCGGTCTTCTGACCGGTCACCACGAGCGCCACCATCAGTTCACGGAACTCGCCCGGTTCGCCGAAGACGAGCGGGGGAAGGGTGTCGATATCGGCGAGCATGGTGGCTTTCGTCAGCTGATGGGTGAGCATCAGTATAGGGAGCGTTTCCCGCGCCGAAGACCACGGGGAGGGCCGTCGCGGCGGTGGCCGCGCAACGCGACACCGGCCGGCGCGCTGCTTGCCCGCGTCCGACGGTGCCCCTACGCTGAAAAGCCACAGATCGGGCAGAGGAAAATCATGGCCGTCAGGCTTCGTCGCAGCAACACCTCCGGGGCGGGGTACGCCCGTCGGCGCTCCGGCCGCGGTTTCAGCTACCGGGATCCGGCCGGGCAGTTGATCAGTGACCGGGACCTGCGAGAACGCTTCAGCGCGCTGGCCATCCCGCCGGCCTGGCGTGAGGTCTGGATCGCCCCGCATCCCAACGGTCACATCCAGGCGACCGGGGTGGATGCCGCCGGTCGCCGTCAATACCTGTACCACCCCGACTGGCGCCTGAAGCAGGACCGGGTGAAGTTCGCCCGCGCGCTCGAGCTGGCCGAGTCGCTGCCGCGGGCCCGCAGCTATGTCACCCGGTGCCTGCACCAGTCCGGCGCCGGCCGGGAACGGGCCCTGGCCGCCGCCTTCCGCATCCTCGACTCGGGTGCGCTGCGGATCGGCAGCGACCGGTACGCGGAAGAGAACGGCAGCCACGGCCTCACCACCCTGCTGCGCACACACGTGAGCGTGACGGGGGACACCGTGCAGTTCGCCTTCCCGGCCAAGAGCGGACAGTCCTGGCAGAGCAGCCTCGTCGACGCAGACGTGGCCGCGTTCGTGCGGGAGGCGCCGCACGACGCCCCTGACGGCCGAATGCTGGCCTGGGACGATGACGGGCTCACCCGTTCCGTGTCGGCCGCAGACGTGAACGAGTTCATCGGGGAACGCACCGGCGGTGAGTTCACCGCCAAGGACTTCCGCACCCTGCGCGGCACCATCGCCGCCGCGATCAGCCTGGCGAAGAACGGCCCTGAGCCCACCAAGCGCGCCCAGGCCCGTGCGCTGTCTGCGGCCATGGAAGCCGCCGCGGCGGTGCTGGGCAACACCCCCACGATCGCCCGCACCAGCTACGTCGACCCGCGAGTGGTCGACGCGTTCATCGCCGGAGAGACGATCGACCCGGCCCGCACCGCCTCCGCCGAGTCCGAACTGCGCCGACTGCTGCTGTCCTGACCGGTTCGGTGGCATGATGCGTCCAACGCGTGCCGCCAGTCACGGCGGCGGCGAGACGACGGGAGAGTGACATGGCATCGCGAAAGTGGAGCGACATGAGCGGGGGACAGAGATTCGGCACCGTGGCCGGGGGCATCGTGCAACTCGTGCTCGCCGGCCTCGCCTGGAGTGACCTGGCGCATCGCCCCGCCAAGAAAGTCAACGGCCCCAAGGGCGTCTGGGCGGCGGTCATCGCGATCAACTTCGCCGGCCCGATCGCCTACTTCCTGGCCGGACGGAAGGACTAGCCGTCCCGGCGGCCGACCCGGTGTCGGGCGGGACGGTCAGTCCAACACGCTGCCGAGGTCGTACGACAGCGGGCGCTCCAGCTGCTCGAAGGTGCACGATCGGGCATCCCGGTCTGGCCGCCAACGTTCGAACTGCACGGTGTGCCGGAACCGGTCGCCCTCCATGTGGTCGTAGCGCACCTCGAGCACCCGCACCGGCCGCAGTCTCACGAACGACGTGTCCTTTCCGGCCGAGAACCGGCTCTTCTCGGTCTCACCGGTCAACACCTCGCCGGCCTCGTCCCGCAGCACGAGGGGCTCGAGTTCGTCCACCAGGGCCAGGCGCCGCACGTCGCTGAAGGCGGATGCGCCGCCGACGCTCCGCAGTTCGCCGTCGGCGTCGTAGAGGCCGAGCAACAGCGCCCCCACCCCGCTGCCGCTCACGTGCCGGCGATAACCGAGCAGCACGACATCCGCGCTGCGGTGGTGCTTGACCTTGAACATCGTGCGTTTGCCTGGGGTGTACCCGGCGGCGAGCGGCTTGGCGACGATGCCGTCCAGGCCGGCGCCCTCGAACTCCACCAGCCACCGGCGGGCCAGGTCGACGTCGCGGGTGCTGCGGGTGAGGTGGATGGGGTCGCCGAGCGGGCCGACCAGCGCCGCCAGGGCCTGGCGGCGCTGCTCGAACGGGGTGTCCAACAGGCTGTCGCCGTTCAGGTGGAGCAGGTCGAAGGCCACGAAGATGGCCGGGGTCTCGTCCGCGAGCCTGCGCACCCGGCTGGCGGCCGGGTGGATGCGCTGGGAGAGTCGTTCCCAGGAGAGGTGCTCGTTGCCCGGCTCACCCGCCCGCAGCACGATCTCGCCGTCGAGCACACACGGCACTGGCAGGGACTGCTCGAACGCGTAGGTCAGTTCGGGGAAATACCGGGTGAGCATCTTCGAGCCGCGGCTGCCGATGGTGCTCTCGGTGCCGTCGAAGGACACGATGCTGCGGAACCCGTCCCACTTGGGCTCGTAGGAGAGGCCACCGGGCACGCTGGCCGGTTCGGGCACGGTGTCGACGGCTTTGGCGAGCATGGGGGAGACGGGAGCGGGGACTGCCATGCCCGCAGTCTGGCCTGCTTCGGGCCAGGGGAACACCTCTGTGCACAGATTTTCAGGCGGATGCCCGTCTATGCCGCGACAGGCATCCTCGAGTGAGGAAGATGGAGGGATGACTGAACGCCCGAGTACCACCAATTTCCGCCGCGCTCGAGACCAGCTCCTCGAGCTGCGCGCCGATCACGCCGGCGCCTCCGCCGCGTTCGTCTGGCCCGACGTCGGTGACAGTTTCAACTGGGCCACCGACTGGTTCGACGTGATCGGCACCGGCAATCACAAGACGGCCCTGTGGATCGTCGAGGAGGACGGCCGCGAACTCAAGGTCAGCTTCGACGAGATGGTCACCCGCTCCGATCAGGTGGCCACCTGGCTGGCGCAGCAGGGCGTCGCCAGGGGCGACCACGTCATGCTCATGCTTGGCAACCAGGTGGAGCTCTGGGAGACCATGCTGGCCATCATGAAGGTGGGCGCGGTCATCCTGCCCACCTCGACGGTGCTGGGCACCCACGACCTGGCCGACCGGGTGCTGCGCGCCGGGGTGCAGCATGTGATCGCCAACGCCGAGGACACCGCCAAGTTCGATGGTGTCGACGGCGCGTTCTCCCGCATCGGCGTGGGCGAGCCGACCGCCGGCTGGACCGACTACGCCGACTCGCGCCGCGCCGCCGCTGGCAAGGTCGACGTCGCGGTGGCCTCCGATGACCCGTCGCTGATCTACTTCACCTCCGGCACCACCAGCAAACCCAAGATGGTCGTGCATAGCCAGACCTCCTACCCGGTGGGGCACCTCACCACCATGTACTGGTTGGGCCTTCGCCCCGGTGACGTGCACCTGGCGATCAGCTCACCCGGCTGGGGCAAGCACGCCTGGAGCTGCTTCTTCTCCCCGTGGATCGCCGAGGCCACGGTGTTCATTTACAACTACTCGAGATTCGATCCCGCCGCGCTGGCGCACCAGCTGCACCGCGCCGCCGTGAGTACCTTCTGCGCGCCGCCGACGGTGTGGCGCATGCTGATCCAGGCGGATGTCGGCGCCAAACCGGCGAACCTGCGCGAGATCCTCTCGGCCGGTGAGCCGCTCAACCCCGAGGTTATCAGCCGCATCCAGCAGGCCTGGGGCCTGACCATCCGGGACGGTTACGGCCAGACCGAGACCACCGCGATCGTGGGCAACGTGCCCGGGTCACGCCTGTTGGCCGGGTCGATGGGTCAGCCGCTGCCCGGGGTGGCCGTGGTGCTCGTCGACCCGCTCACCGGGGAACTCACCGAGGAGGGCGAGATCTGCCTGGACCTCAGCACGCTCGCGGTGAACCTCATGTCCGGCTACCACGGCGACACGGTCCGCAGCGCCGAGGTGCTCCGTGACGGTTACTTCCACACCGGTGACGTGGCCAACCGGGATGAGAACGGGTACCTGACCTTCATCGGCCGCACCGACGACATCTTCAAGTCCTCCGACTACAAGGTGTCGCCGTTCGAGGTGGAGAGCGTGCTGATCGAGCATCCCGCCGTGATGGAGGCCGCCGTCGTGCCCGCCCCCGACGACACCCGGCTGAACATCGCCAAGGCCTACGTGGCCCTGGCCGCGGGCTGGGCGCCGGATGCCGAGACGGCCCTGGCCGTGCTGCGGCACGCCCGCAACGGCCTGCCGCCGTACATGCGGGTGCGCCGGGTGGAGTTCTTCGAGCTACCCAAGACCAACTCGGGCAAGATCCGCCGGGTGGAGTTGCGGGTGCGCGAGAACGAGGCCGCCGCCGCCAAGGTGCGACTGGTCGACGAGTGGCGAGACGACCAGTTCCCGGAGCTGAAGGCGCGTTAGCCGCCGGCTAACGGCGGCGCGGGGCGGGGGTGGAGTGCTCCGCGCCGGCCAGCCGCCGCACCGCCTGCAGCGGGATGGGCAACCAGGTCGGCCGGTTGCGGCTCTCGTACACGCTCTCGTAGATGGCCTTGTCGAGTTCGAAGGCGGCCAGGAGGGGCTCCTGGCCGATCAGGGTCCGGCCGGCCTCGTCGTGGTAGCCCTCGAGGAACGCCGCCCTGGACTTCTCCGCCCACTCGATCGCGGTGGCCGGGGAGGCGTGCACGGCCGGGGCGATCGAGGCGCCGACGTAGTCGAACGAGCGCAGCATGCCGGCCACATCACGCAGCGGGATGTCGGGCAGGGAGCGTTCGGCCAGCGGACGCAGCGGTTCGCCCTCGAAGTCGATCAGCACCCAGCCCCGGCCGGGTACGTCGAGCACCTGGCCCAGGTGATAGTCCCCGTGGATGCGCTGCAGTCGCGGCCACGCGGCGGTCTGCGCCCGCGCGAACACGGCCTCGATCTGGGCCCGATGCTCGGCCAGCCCCGGCACCTCCCCGGCGGCCAGGCGGTACCTCTCCCGCATGCCGTGGCAGAGCTGGCTGACGACGTCGGCCGTGGAATCCTCGGTCGGAAAGGCCCTGGCCAGGTCGCGGTGCACGGCCGCCGTGGCGATGCCCAGGGCGCGGGCTTCTTGGCCGAAGTCCTCGCCGGCGGCGGCGGCGCGCAGTGCCACCCGCCAGGCGTCTTCCACCCCGGGCAGGAACTCCTGGGCGAAGGCCAGGTGGCCGCCGAGCCTGGCCGGCGACAGTGGGCTCTTCCACTCGCCCCAGACCGCTCCGACCGGGTCGGGAACGAACCGGGAACCGACCCTGGCCAGCGCGGTCTGCACCGAGACATCCGGGTTCTGACCCGCGGCGATCACCCGGAAGACCTTGACGATGACCGGTCGGCCCGGGGCGCCGCCGGCGTCGACGCGGTCGATGATGATCGAGGTATTGGACTGTTCGCCGCGCAGCACCCGGCTCGCCGCCACCGTCAGTCGGGCCGGGCTCTGGCTCGGGCTCGGGCTGGCGGGCACCGTCGTGTCGCCCGCGGCGGCGGGCGCGGTTTCACCCGAGGCTGCCATGTCCGCCGGGTCGTCGGCCCGCACCGTGTCCCGGCGCAGGATGAAACCCAGCAGGGCGGCGGCGTAGGCCGGATCGTGGGCGGCGTCGTACAGGTACCGGGGGAGGCCGTCGTCGCCGGTGGTGTGGGCGATGAGCGCGTCGGGCGCATCCGGTGTCAGCGGTTGGCGTCGTTCGGTGAGGGGCAGCTGATAGATCGTGCGGAATCGGCTGGCGGTATCGAGCACCAGGTGGCAGGCGATGCGCACATCGGGGTCATCGGTGGGCAGGGCCCACTGGCCGATGCTCTGCAGCACCGGGCTGTGGCCCTTGCCCGCGAACCAGCGCTGCCCGGCCACCCAACCGTCGAGCAACGGGGGGAGGTCGATGGCCTGGCCGGCGCTGGCGTGCTTCATGTCGCTCAGCGTAGCCGCACCTTGAGTTCCCGGTGCGCGGTGCTACTGGGCGGGGCCGGCCTCCTCGGTCACGGCGGCACTGAGCAGCGACACGACCACGGTGTCGTTCTTGGTCGACTGCCGTCCGATCTCCGTGAAGCCGAGTCGGTCATGGAAGGCCAGCGACCGGGGGTTGGGCGGTTGCAGGTTCACCTCGCAGAAGACCACATCGGCGCCGATGGTCCTGGCGGTGTCGAACACCGCGGAGTAGAGCAGCGCGCCGAGCCCGAGTCCGCGCAGGTCCGCGGCCACGACGATGCGGTCCAGGTAGAGAAAACGGTCGCTGTGGCCGGAGAACCAGCGGTAGTTCTCGCTGGCGTAGTCCGCGCCGGCGGCGAACAGGATCACGAAGCCGAGAACGGTGTCCGGCTCGGCATCGGCCACGACCGCGAGGGCACTGTGGCCGATGCCGATCAGGGCCCTCAGCTCCTCCGCGTCGAGGTCGTTCACGGCCGGAACGGCGGCGCTGTTCAGTAGAAGCAGCTGGGCGGTGTCGGTGTCGCGCACGGGGCGAAGCGAGACCGGAGGACGGGTGCGGGTCATGCTCCGACGATAAACGATCCATCGGTCCCGCTCCTAGCCGCGGCCGGTGCACAGCAGTAGGTTGCGGCTGTCGGCGGCTATCCGGCCGGCGCCAGCGAACCCGGGAGAGAGAACATGAGTGCTCGTGAAGTGGTCTGGTTCAGCACCATCGGACTCACCGACATCCCTCAGGTCGGCGGTAAGAACGCCTCCCTCGGCGAGATGGTGCGATCCCTGACGGTCCACGGCGTTCGGGTGCCGGACGGCTTCGCCACCACGGCCGACGCCTACCGGTCCTTCATCGCCGCCAACGGGCTGGAGGCGGTGATCCGGGACCAGCTCGACGCCTACCATTCCGGGCGCTCGTCTCTGCGCCAGACCGGCCAGAACGTCCGGGAGGCCTTCCTGGCCGGAACGTTCCCCGAGGCCGTCGCCGACGACATCCGGGTGTACTACCGCACCCTGGCCGACCAGGCCGGGGTGGCCAACCTGCCGGTCGCCGTGCGCAGCAGTGCCACCGCCGAAGACCTGCCGGATGCCAGCTTCGCCGGTCAGCAGGAAACCTTCCTCAACGTGAGCGGCGAGCGTGACCTGCTCGACGCCTGCCGCCGCTGCTACGCGTCGCTGTTCACCGACCGGGCGATCAGCTACCGCGAGGTGAAGAAGTTCGACCACCTCGACGTGGCGCTCTCGATCGGGGTGCAACGGATGGTGCGCAGCGACCTGGCCGGTTCCGGGGTGATGTTCTCCATCGACACCGACACCGGGTTTCCGGGGGCGGCGGTGATCAGCGCGGCCTGGGGTCTGGGCGAGACCGTCGTGCAGGGGGCCGTCGACCCCGACAAATATTTGGTCTTCAAGGCACTGCTCGCTGAGCCGGAGCTCGAACCGATCATCGAGAAGACCCTGGGACGCAAGGAACGCAAGATGACCTACGCGGAGGGTGGCAGCGCCCGCACCCGGGTGATCGACACCCCGGAGCGGGAGCGGAGCGCGTTCGTGCTCGGCAACGCCGAGATCGTGCTGCTCGGCCGGTGGGCGAAGATCGTGGAGGAACACTACGGCCGGGCGATGGACATGGAGTGGGCCAAGGACGGCCTGACCGGGGAGCTGTTCCTGGTGCAGGCGCGGCCGGAGACCGTGCACTCGCAAAAGAGCCTCACCCGGTTCTCGGTCAGCCACCTGACCGAGAGCGGACCGCTGCTGGTCTCCGGGGTGGCGATCGGCGACAGCATCGCCGCCGGCACGGCGTGCGTGATCCGGGACCCCGCCGACATCGAGAACTTCCGGGACGGCGCCATCCTGGTCACCGAGATGACCGACCCCGACTGGGTGCCGATCATGACCCGCGCCGCCGGGATCATCACCGACCACGGCGGCCCCACCAGCCACGCCGCCATCGTCAGCCGCGAACTCGGTGTGCCGGCCGTCGTCGGCACCCGTACCGCCACCGAGGTGCTCACCGAGAACAGTCCCATCACGATCTCCTGCGCCGAGGGTGACGAGGGTTTCGTCTACCAGGGCCTGCTGGCGTTCGACACCGAGGACGTCGACCTCGGCGCGGTGCCGATCACCCGCACGCAGGTGATGGTGAACATCGCCAGCCCAGCGGCCGCCTTCGAATGGTGGCGGCTGCCCACCGCCGGGGTGGGCCTGGCCCGGATGGAATTCATCATCACCAACCTGATCAAGATCCATCCGATGGCGCTGGTGCACCCCGAGCGCATCACCGACCCGGCGGTTCTGCGGCAGATTGCCGAGCTCACCCGCGGCTACGACGACCTCACCGAGTACTTCGTGCACACCCTGGCGTTGGGCATCGCCAAGCTGGGGGCGCCGTACCACCCGCATCCGGTGATCGTGCGGCTCAGTGACTTCAAGTCGAACGAGTACGCGCACCTGTTGGGCGGTGAGGTCTTCGAACAGGCCGAGGAGAACCCGATGCTCGGCTTCCGCGGGGCCTCCCGGTACTACGACCCGAAATACGCCGACGGGTTCGCCCTGGAGTGCCGGGCACTCAAGCGGGTGCGCGAGCAGATCGGCTTCAGCAACGTGATCGTAATGGTGCCGTTCTGCCGCACCACCACCGAGGCCGACAGGGTGCTCGCGGTGATGGCCGAGAACGGCTTGGTGCGCGGCAAGAACGGGCTGCAGGTCTACATGATGTGCGAGATTCCGGCCAATGTGATCCTGGCCGAACAGTTCGCCACCCGGTTCGACGGCTTCTCGATCGGTTCCAACGACCTCACCCAGCTGGTGCTCGGCGTCGACAGGGACAACGGCGACCTGGCCGCCCTCTTCGACGAACGTGATGAGGCGGTGACGCGGATGATCGGGGAGGCGATCGAGAAGGCGCACGCGGCCGGCATCAAGATCGGCATCTGCGGGCAGGGGCCGAGCAACTACCCCGATTTCGCCGAGTTCCTGGTCGGGCAGGGTATCGACTCGATCTCCCTCAACCCGGACTCGTTCCTCAAGACCGTGCACCGGATCAAGGCGGCCGAGGTGGCGACGGCGGGCGACTGGCCGCCGCTGAGCCGGGTGACCACGTAACCGACCGTCGCGCCGGGTAGGCCCCGGCTCAGCTGGGCTCGGGCTGCTGCGCGTCCGGTCCGTCCAACACGGCGCGTTCGTAGTCCGCCTCAGCGGCATCCGCCACCTGCCTGGCGGCGATCACCCGCTCGCTGATCCGGTGCTCGACGGCCTCCGCCATGGCCACCTCGTCCGGCGAGGCGTTGACGAGCATGTCCTCCAGAACCTCGGGGTCCCGGTGCATCGCCTCGATCGCCGACACCTCGGCCCTGGCCACCGCCGCGCGGCTGCGCAGGAAGGTGATCCTGGCCTCCCACCGGCCGTCGGTGAGGGTCGGTTTGCCGACCGGAAGCACGCTTCCGGCCGGTGCCTGGCCGCCGTCCCGGTTGCTGCCGGCCGTGCTGCCGGTCTCGTTTCCGCTCGTGTTGCCGGGCGTGCTGCTGGGCGTGCTGCTGGGCGTGTTGTTGGCGTTGTCGCTCACGGCGCCTCCCTTGTCGCAGGGAGCCTAGCGCCGCATCCGGCCTGGCGTAATGGAGTCAGTCGTAGGCGCGCAACAGCTGCCAGAGGCCGCGGCCGTCGTCGTGCTGAATGTCGAAGACCAGCGAGGTGCCGTCATCGGCCGTGCCCTGGCAGCGCCATGCCGCGACGGGCCGGGGCGGGTGGGTGAGGAAGTACAGCAGCTCGTCGGGCAGCGAGCTCGACGCCGTCAGGGGCGTGGGGGTGTCGCTCACCCGGAATCGGCGGGCCCGCCAGACCAGGCGCACGGGCGCGCCATCCGGGGACACCCAGACCGCGACGGTTTCATTGATCAGAGTCATGGAGCATCACCTCGGTAGGTAGAACATATGTTCGAAGTTTACTCCGCCCGGTCTGACAAAGCGAGCGCCGACGGTTTCAGCTGCCGCTCATAACCGGGTCATAGCCGTCACATAGAACCGTCCGGCTAGATGGACATCGTCACGTTACCGACTGTTCATTTTTGGAGGACACCATGCTGCAGGCCGCGATCATCCTGATCGATCTGCTCTTCATCAGCCTGCTCACGTTCGGGCTGTATTTCCCGCGCCACCGGCGCCGCGACCTCGTCGTCGCCTACCTCATCGTGAACGTCGGCGTGCTGGCGGTCGCCCAGGTGCTCGCGTCCAGCACCGTCGGCGTGGGCCTGGGCCTCGGCCTGTTCGGCGTGCTGTCGATCATCCGGCTGCGGTCGAGCGAGATCGAGCAGCACGAGGTCGCGTACTACTTCGCGGCCCTGGCCATGGGTCTGCTGGCCGGGCTGAGCGCCGAGCCCACCGTGCTCACCGTCGTGCTGATGGCCCTCATCGTCGCCGTCGTCTTCTTCGGCGACCACCCGCGGCTGTTCCGCAGCTACCGGCAGCAGACCGTGGTGCTGAATGCCGCCCTCCCGGACGAATCCGAGCTGATCGCGCACCTGGAGGGGCTGCTCGGCGCCCGGGTGCACGGTGTGCACGTGCGTAGCCTCGACCTGGTGAACGACACCACCGTGGTCGACGTGCGCTACCAGGTGGGCACCCCGCACACCCTGGCCCCGGCGCGCCGCGACGGCGTGACCGGTGCGCCCGTGCTGCAGGCGGCGAGCCGATGAGTGCCGCGGCCCTGGCGGCCGGACCGGCCGGCGTCCTGCTCGACGTACCGCTGGCCGGCCTGGCCACGATCGACCTGGCCGAGCTCACCGAACGGGCCAGCCTGCTCACCCGGATCGACCGCAAGTATGTGCTGCCGCGCAGCGGGCTCGATGCGGTCCTGGCCGACCTCGACCCCGCCGTGCGGGTGCTCGACATCGACGGGGTCCGCTCCAGCGAATACGAGTCGGTGTACTTCGACACGCCCCAGCTCACCAGCTTCCTGATGGCGGCGCATCCGCGTCGACGTCGGTTCAAGATCCGCACCCGCACCTACGTCGACTCCGCGCAGAGTTACCTCGAGGTGAAGACCCGAGGGGGCAGGGGAGTGACGGTCAAGGACCGGCTGCCGTACGCGATCGGCGACAGGGCCACCCTCACCACCGAGGGTCGCCGGTACACCGACACCGTGCTCGACGAGGCCGACATCACCGGTGCGGAGGGACAGGATCTCGTGCCGACCCTGACGACCCGGTACCGGCGCACGACCCTGTTCCTGCCGGAGTCGAGCAGCCGCGCCACGATCGACACCGGCCTGTCCTGGGCGAGCGTGCGGCGGGCGGATGCCCCGCAGCGGCGGCTGGACCGGCCGCGGCTGGCGATCGTGGAGACCAAGTCCGGCTCCCGGGCATCCGCCGTCGACCGGCTGCTCTGGGCGCACGGCCATCGCCCGGCCAGCATCTCGAAATACGCCACGGGCATGGCCGCCCTCCATGGTGACCTGCCCGCCAACAAGTGGGCGCCGGTGTTGCGCCGCTACTTCCGCTGAGCGCTCACGCCGGCCCCGTTCCTGACCTCCCCCCAATGATTGCGAGAACCCTATGACCGAATCTGCCCAGGTCCCCTCCGGCGGCCCCCGCCGCCGGGGCGTAACGGCCTGCACCTATCGGGTGCTGCCGTTCCTCGTCACCGCCGCCCTGTTGACCGGCTGTACGGCCGTCGCCGCGGACTCGACCGGTACCGGTGCCACCGGCTCCTCCGCCTCCACCGGCACGGCCGCCGTGGCCATCGACGAGTCGACCACCGCCGCCGAGGTGCTGGCCGCGAACCAGCAGACCCACGACGACGCCGCCGACGCCGAATGGGACGACGCCGACGTGGTGTCGATCGAACTGGCCGGCGACACCGCATCCGTCGCCGGCTCGGCCGACAGCGGCAGCGACAGCGACGCCGTCACCGTTTCCGGTAGCACCGTCACCATCACCGCTGCCGGCACCTACGAGCTCAGCGGCACCCTCGACGACGGCCAGATCGTCGTCGCCTCCGCCGGGGAGGGCACCGTGCGGCTCATCCTCAACGGGGTCGAGATCAGCAACTCCACCGGCGCGGCCCTCGTCGTGACCGAGGCCGACGAGGCCATGATCGTGCTCGCCGACGGGTCCAGCAACGCGCTCACCGACACCGACGCCTACGCCGAAGACGCCGACGCGAACGCCGCGCTCTACAGCGCGGCCGACCTCACCATCACCGGCACCGGCGCCCTCGAGGTGACCGGCAACGGCAACGACGGTATCTCCAGCACGGATGGCCTGGTCATCGACTCCGGCACCATCACGGTGACCGCCGTCGACGACGGCATCCGCGGCAAGGACTACCTCGTGTTGACCGGCGGCACCGTCACCGTGACCGCCGGAGGCGACGGCCTGAAGTCGGACAACGACGAGGACGTCACCCGCGGGTACATCGCCCTCACGGGTGGCACCGTCGACGTCACCGCGGCCGGGGACGGCATGCAGGCCGTCACCGACGTGGTGCTGGCCGGCGCGGATGTCACCGTTGAGTCCGGCGGCGGTCACACCGCCCAGGTCACGGACGACGTCTCGTCGAAGGGTGTGAAGTCCGGCGTGGTCACCGTCATCGACGGCGGCACCCTCGTGGTCGATGCGGCGGATGACGCGCTGCACTCCGACGGAACCGTGCGTGTCGCCGCCGGGGAGGTGAGCCTCGCCACCGGGGACGACGGTGTGCACGCCGACACGGCAGTGGATGTCATCGGTGGCACCCTCACCGTGACCGCCTCCTACGAGGGCCTGGAAAGCCCGGCGATCAGCATCGGCGGCGGAACTGTGTCGGTGACCGCCAGCGATGACGGGCTCAATGCCTCCAGTGGATCGACCACGACCGAGACCGGCGCCGCGGCCCAGGGCGGCGGCGGTGGCATGGACTCCGATGGCGGGGAGACCATCACCATCACCGGCGGCACGACCGTGATCGATGCGGACGGTGACGGTTTCGACTCCAACGGGTCGGCCACCATGAGCGGAGGGACCCTGGTTGTGAACGGGCCGACCAACAGCGGTAACGGTGCCCTCGATGTGAACGGCACCTTCACGGTGTCCGGCGGCACCCTGCTCGCCGCCGGCAGTGCCGGGATGGCCGTGTCACCCGACACCGCGTCGGAGCAGACCTTCGTGGCGATCGCGCTCGACTCCAGCCAGGCCGCCGGCACCGTCGTGCAACTGGTGGACGGCGCGGGTGCTGTGGTGATGGCGTTCGACTCGGTCAAGGAGTTCCAGTCGGTGGTCTTCTCCTCCGACGAGCTGGTGGCCGGCGAGACCTACAGCGTCTACGTCGGCGGTACCGCCTCGGGCGAGGCCGCGACGGGCACCATGGGCGGCGGCGGTGCCGGTGGTGGTGGCCCGCGCTGACCCGCCGTACCGCTCTCGCGGCTCTCGTAGCTCGGGTTGATGCTCGTAGCGCACGCCAGGTCTCGCACCAGCGTGCGCTGCGAGCGTGAGCGTGCGCGGCGAGCGGATGGGCCGGGTGGGGATGACGGGGACCCGCGGCGGCGCTACCATCGCGGCATGATTCGCATCCTGTTGCGCGCGCTGGTGTTCTTGCTCTCGGCTGCGCTGGGGCTGTGGGTGGCGTCGCTCATCCTGCCCGACCTCACGCTCACGGCGAGCGGCTTCGTGACGGCGGTGCTCGTGTTCGCCGTCGCGCAGAGTGTGCTCTCCCCGTTCCTGGCCAAGGTCGTCGCCAGGGGAGCCCCGGCGTTCCTGGGCGGCATCGGGCTGCTGTCGACGTTCGTGGCCCTCTGGCTCGCCTCCCTGTTCCCCGGTGGTCTCACCATCGAGGGCTGGCAGACCTGGATCCTCGCCGCCCTGGTGGTCTGGCTGATCACGGCCCTGGCCACGCTGCTGCTTCCGCTGGTCTTTCTGCGCGAGGCCAAGCAGAAGCGCTCGGGAACTCCCCGCCCGACACCCTGAGCGCCCGGCGCATCCGGCCCGGCGTGTCAGCGCCGGCGCAGGCCCACGGCGGTGAGGACCAGGCAGATCGCGCAGGCCACCGCGAGCAGCGACAGCATCAGCGGGTAGCCGGCGAAGTCGTGCAGGGTGGCGAACAGCACCGGCAGCAGAAAGCCCAGGTAGGTGAGGCTGTAGTAGACGCCGGTAATGCCGGCCAGGTCGGTGGGGGTGGCGATGCGCTGGATCTCGACCAGGCCGGCGACGACCGTGACACCGTAGGCGGCGCCGAGCAGGATGCCCGTGATCAGTGCCAGCACCGGGGACACGGTGACCGCGGTGGCCACGGCGCTGAGCACCCCGACGAGCATGAGGCTCATGCCCACCAGCAGGGCCCGGCCACGGGTGAGCGAATTGAGCCGGGAGACCTGTGGCTGCACCAGGGCGCCGGTGCCCAGCGTCACCACCGTCAGCAGGGTGGCGAAGGCGAGGTTGAGGTCGCCGAGCTGGGATTCGACCAGCTTGGGCATCATGGCGTAGGCGATGCCGGCCGCGCCGAACACCCACGGGGCGGTGGGCAGCACCACGCGGAGAAACCGGCGGTGCCCGGCCAGGGGTACCTGCAGGTCGAGCCACAGCGAGCCGTGCACCCGGCTGCGGGGCACGGTCTCCGGTGCGCGGAGGAGGGCGGGCAGCACGAGCAGGCTCAGGATGATGTGGACCGCGTAGGGAAGCAGGGTCGGCAGCGGGCCCCACTGGGCGAGTACCCCGGAGACCCCCGCACCCAGGCCGAATCCGATGGTGAGAGTGAGAGCAGGCCGGCGCGCCCCGGCCGTGGGGCGGGCGACCAGATCGAACGGGGCGCTGGAGAGCTCCTTGAGCCAGGCCGTGCCGACCGACATGGCCACGCCCACGCTCAGGCCGGCGAGGAACCGGCCCAGGCAGATGATGATCTCGCTGGAGAAGCCGAGCCCGAGCAGGGTGCTGGCCAGGATGCCGCCGAGGACGCCGATGACCACCAGGGGCTTCCGCCCGTAGCGGTCGGAGAGAGCGCCGGCCAGCAGGAGTCCAGGCACGAGTCCGACCACGTAGAAGCCCAGGAACAGATCGGCCGTGACCGTGGAGTAGTGGCCGAGGGTTTCGTACATGTGCAGCAGCGGGGTGAAGTGGTTGCCGCCCCAGGCCATGACGAAGAGGGCGGGGGCGGCGAGCAGCCACGGTGGGGTGCTGCGGGCTGCGGTGCGGCCGTGGGGACGGCGGGGGATGCGGGTGGACATGCGGCTTTCCGGTCAGTGCGGGTCGTGCGAGAAGGGGAGGAACGAGGTGGCGGTCAGGGGCCTCGGTCAGAGCGGGCGGGTGACGCGATGACCGGACTCCAGGTGCTGCCGGAGCAGGCTGGCATAGGCGTCGGTATCGCCCGCGCGTAGGTGGTCGGCCAGTTCCCGGTGCTCGCGGATGAGCCGGCCGATGTTGTCGGGGTCCCGCACGGCCACCCGGTGCACCAGGCGTTCGAGCCGGGGGCCGAGCCTGGCGTAGATGCCGTCGATCACGCTGTTGCCGGTCTCGTCCACGATCCGGGAGTGGAACCTGTGGTCGGCTCGGGCGTAGGCCAGCAGATCGCCGGTCGCCGCGGCATCCGCCTGGGCCTGGATCAGCACGCGCAGTTCGGCATCGACGGCCTCGACCCGCTGCGGGCGCTCGGCGAGGACCTGCACGGCCTTGGTCTCCAGGAGTGCCCGCACCTGCAGGAGCTCGGCGGTCTCGGTATCGTCGACGGCCGTGACCACGGCGCCCTTCTTGGGGAAGAGCCGCAGCAGTCCGGCGGACTCGAGGGAGAGGAAGGCTTCGCGCACCGGGGTGCGGCTCAGGCCCAGCGTCTCGGCGACGTCGCCCTCGGTGATGAGCGCGCTCGCGGCCAGTGAGCCGGAGATGATCGCGTCCGCGACGTGGGCATACGCCCGTTCCACGGCCGAGGGGCCGGCGGTGCCAGGGGTACGGGAGCTGGACGGGGACATGACCCCAGCGTACCGCCGAATGGGCGTGATAAATGCATCCATAACCTCAACATGCCGGTCGGCCGGCCCACGCAGTAGAGTTCACAGACCGTGAGTCGATGACGCCTCGCCAGAAATCCGCCGGATCACGCCTCTCAGCGCGCCCGGCCAGAGTGGAAGAGCGTCGAATGAGCGAGCGAACAATTGTGATCACCGGGGCCAGCGACGGTATCGGAGCGGCCGCAGCGCGAGCGCTGAGCGCCGCAGGCGACCGGGTGGTCATCGTGGGGCGCTCGCCGCAGAAGACCGAGGCGGTGGCGAGGGAGTTGGGCGCCGATTATCTCCTCGCCGACTTCGCCCGCCTGGCCGACGTGCGCACGCTGGCTGCGGAGCTGCTGCGCCGGTACGGTCGCATCGACGTGCTGGCCAACAACGCCGGCGGCATCATGGGCGAGCGGGAGCTCACGGTCGACGGCCACGAGAAGACCCTGCAGGTGAACCACCTCGCCCCCTTCCTGCTCACCACGCTGCTGATGGACCGCCTGGTCGAGAGCCGCGCCACGGTGATTAACACCTCGAGCACCGCCAACCGGTTCGGCCGGCTCAACCTCGACGATCTCGACAACCAGCGCAAGTACTCACCCAACAAGGCCTACGGCGATGCCAAGCTCGCCAACATCCTCTTCACCCGTGAACTGCACCGCCGGTACAGCGCCAGGGGCATCGTCACCGCCGCCTTCCACCCCGGCGTCGTGGCCACCAGCTTCTCCACCGACTCGACCAGCATCATGCGGGTGGTCTACCAGACCGCCCTCAAGCGCCTGCTGATCAGCCCGGAGAAGGGCGCGGACACCCTGGTCTGGTTGGCGAGCACGGCCGCCGGCGTCGACTGGAGGTCGGGGGAGTACTACGAGAAGCGTCGGGTGCACTCCACCAATACCCAGGCCACGGATGCCGGTCTCGCGACGGCGCTCTGGGAACGCAGCATCGACATGGTCGCCACCGACCTCCTGCCGGAGGCCAGCGCCCGCTAACTGTTCCCCGTGCGGACATGTGCGTCCGGTGCGCCGGGACCATTTGTCCGCTTCCCCTCTGCGTCAGGCTGCTTGTGAGTCAGTTCACGATCAGTAGGAGGCAGAGTGATGTCGATAACCCCAGGCTTCAC
>NZ_JAIEUL010000023.1 GCF_019599185.1 Cryobacterium inferilacus
GGCCCCCGACCGCGCGACTGCGTGGCCCCCAAAGGCAATACCGGTGGCCCCCGAAGGCAATATTCACTGGCCCCCAAACCCGCAAATACTCAACACTGACTCGGGCACTAGTTTCGGTCCCTCGATGACCAGAAGGAGCCGCTGGATGGACGGGGCCCGTTCGCACAGATCCGTGCAGATCGGTATCTGGGCGTGCAATCTAGCCTTGAGTTCCGTTCTGTCTGTGACAGAAGATAAGTCGATCTGGATGACCGCAGCGCGCGGTTGACCATGCGCGCTGTCACCGCTGGTTACGACCCTGATACCGGGGTGAGATCTCAAGGGGTGGAGGCAACCCAGTTCGTCCCCGAGGAGAAGAATCGGTCGGCATGCTTCAGTGCTTCCTGGCTCTATCGCGGCCGGTCGCCTGGAGCGCCCGCCGATTCGTTGCGTGACCGTCATGATCTCGCCCCTTCGCTTTGGGAGAAATCACGATGTGCCGTCTGTGTGGCAGGGAACGCAGGTATCCGCGTAAGGGATGATCTCGAGCCGAGCTTGGGCGATCGGCCGGGCACAACGATTACAGCGGCCGAACGTGCCGGCTTCGATACGGAGCAGTGCTGCATTGATTTGGGCAACAACTTGGCGAGCCGACTGGGTTGTTGACCAGGCGACGGGATCAATGTGGGGGGCGGCGCGGGGGAGGAGTTCGGTAATGAGCGCTTCGCGCTCACGGAGTTGTTCTTCCAGCTGTCGCCGGAAGCCGGTGAGCTTGTGGTCGTCATCGGTGACGTCGGGGGCGGGAGACGGGAGGGTGGTCATGATGGTTCCTTCAAGGTGGCTTAACGACAAAACGCGCCGCAACTGCGACGCGCTCCTGGTATCGGACTGATCCGGGGTGGAAATGATCAGTGCGGTGGAGCGCGCGTGAGGGAGTGGATGAGGTAAACACGTCCCGCCTGGCTGACCTGGCGGTCACATGAAACACCGGTGGTCGATTCGTTGAGGAAACCGGGTACGGCGTGGGTGCGGTGACCGCATCCGGACGTCGTGCGAGGGGTAAGCATGCCCTCACCATAGCCGTTGCCCCAGTAAAGGCAAGCTAGGCGAGTGAACCGTGGCTGCGGTGCAGCTGACGAGTGTTAGATTACGCCGAGGGCAAGCATGGCGTCGGCGACTCTGGTGAACCCACCGATGTTTGCTCCGGCAACGTAGTTCCCGGGCGAACCGTACTCGTCGGCGGTTTCCAGGCAGCGGTCGTGGATACTGCGCATGATTTCGGCAAGGCGGTCCTGCGTGTACTCGAACGTCCAGGAGTCGCGGGACGCGTTCTGTTGCATCTCGAGAGCGCTGGTCGCAACGCCTCCGGCGTTCACTGCCTTCCCGGGCGCGAATTGCACTTTCGCGGCGGTCAAAAGTCGGACAGCGTCCGGCGTCGTGGGCATGTTGGCACCCTCAGCCACTATCTGGCAGCCGTTGCGGATCAGCGCGGACGCCCCTGCGGCATCAAGCTCGTTCTGTGTGGCGCACGGCAGCGCGATGTCAGTCGGCACATCCCAAATGCGGCCACCATCCACAAATCGGGCCTGCCCGCCACGCAGCACGACGTACTCGGAGATACGGCCTCGGCGGACACTCTTCACCTCCGTGAGAAGCTCCACATCGATCCCGGACGGGTCGACTACATAACCAGCCGAGTCCGAGCACGCGATGACGGTTCCACCGAGCTGATGCACTTTCTCAATCGCATAAATCGCAACGTTCCCCGACCCCGAGACGACAACCTTTTTCCCCTCGATGCTGCTGCCGCGAGAGCGGAGCATTTCGTCTACAAAGAACACTGCTCCGTATCCGGTGGCTTCAGTGCGAACTTGGGACCCACCCCAGGTCAGTCCCTTCCCGGTTAGTGTGCCGGACTCGTACCGATTCGTGATTCGCTTGTACTGGCCGAACATGTATCCCAGTTCGCGCCCGCCGACGCCGATATCGCCGGCTGGAACGTCGGTGTATTCGCCGAGATGGCGGTACAGCTCAGTCATGAATGACTGACAGAACCTCATCACCTCCGCATCAGATCGGCCCTTCGGATCGAAATCGGAGCCGCCCTTACCGCCGCCGATGGGCAACCCGGTCAGAGCGTTCTTGAAAATCTGTTCGAACCCGAGGAACTTCACGATTCCCAAATACACGCTGGGATGGAACCGCAATCCACCCTTGTAGGGGCCGAGGGTGGAACTGAACTCCACCCGAAAACCCCGGTTGACCTCGATTCTGCCGGTATCAGTGACCCACGGCACCCGGAAAATGATCTGTCGCTCGGGTTCGCACAGACGTCGGATGACGGCCGCATCGGCGTACTGCGGATGCTTGGACATCACGGGGCCGAGGGTCTCGAGAACCTCACGGACGGCCTGATGAAATTCTGTTTCTCCCGGGTTGCGGCTCAGGACTTCCTCAAAGATCGGGACAAGCCGCTCGTCTAGTTCAGGCATAGGCCAACCTCCATCGCGATATGGTGAGCCGAAAACAAGTATTCGCTTCGCGACGGAATCCGGCCCCTTCACCGTAGCGGTTTCAACCAGAACCAGTGCGCTTGGCCGCGTGCAGCGCTGTTTCGCTACACACGGCATTCGGCGGCGGTGCCGAGCCGGGTGAGCGCACCGCTCCCGCTGCGTCGTGAACGTGTGGAGGTCCTTGTCCGGGATACCGTGTTCGAGTTGACCAATCTAGTGCTCGGGTACGGGCACAGTACCGACGGCAGAGTGCCCTTCAGCCTCGAGGAGACCAGAATGGTCCACAGCTTCTAGGCGCGCCGCACCTGCTAGTGGTGGGTGGACGTTGCGTGTTTCCTGCTCGGTCGGGTCAGGAACAGGCTGATGCGTTTGAATACTTTGGGCTGGGTCTTAGCGACACCGAGATACACGGCGCGTGGCCGAGAGGTATCCGATATCGGCGTATCCTCTGGATCGACAGAATCGACCGGCAGGTCGAATCGTCCTGTTACTCGAAATCTGCCAGCCACAAGTCAGGGCCGAAGACTTCGTACTGGATGTCTTTAGCCGGTACGCCTCGCCCGATGAGTCCACTGCGGACAGATTGCATGAATACCAAAGGCCCGCAGAGGTAATAATCGGCATCGTCCGGCAGATCAATGGTTGTCACGTCCATGAATCCGGCGAGTTCGCCATCGATCGTTTGCGTCGACTGCGAGGGTTCCACGTACCAAGTGATGAGGGACGCATCTGACAGGCTGGACAGGTCCTCCCTGATCTGCCGGCGTAGTGCGAAAGTATCGGCCGAGTTGTCAGCATGAAGCATCGTCACCTTACGTTGACTGCCCGTCTTGACGAGGTGAGAGAGCATTCCGGCCATGGGGGTGACGCCGATTCCGGCGCTTGCGATGACAACCGGACGGTCGGTGGATTTCAGCACTACGTCGCCGAAAGGAGCGCTGAGCACCACCTCGTCGCCGACGTGGACGCTGTTGTGTAGCAGGTTGGATACCTCTCCGTCTGGCGTCTGGAGCCCATGGACCCTCTTGACGGAGAACTGTCGGTGCAGACCGTCGTCGGCACGGGTGAGACTGTACTGCCGTGGCTGATGCACACCATCCGGCATCAACATCTTGATGGTGACGTACTGCCCAGGAAGAGAGGGTTTGACGTCCCGCTCGTCAACTCTTTCCACCACGAAGGTGACCACGTCGTCCGTTTCCTGGATCCGCTTCGACACACGCCAGCTGCGCCAGACGGTGTCCGACGATAGTCCAGCCATCGCGTACATGCCGCGTTCCTTGTTGATGAGCATGTTGGCCATCAGCCAGTACACCTCGTCCCACGCCGCAGCAACATCGGCAGTGACCGCGTCCCCGAGTACATCGACGATTGCCCACATCAGATGATCGTGAACAACCTGGTACTGGTCAGGACGTAGGCCCAGAGAAACGTGCTTGTGCGAAATGCGTGACAGCAAGTGGTCGGGCAGGTCGTCGGGACTGTTGACCAGGAAAGCGGCGAATGCCGCAACAGATCCTGCCAACGCCTGCTGTTGGCGACCATCAGCTTGATTGCCGCGGTTGAATAGTCCGTCGAAAAGGTCGGGACGTTCAGCGAACATGTGGGCGTAAAACCGCTCGGCGATTTCTTGGATGTTCTCGCCGACGACGGGCAACGTTTGCTCGATGACGGGGAGTGAGGTGTCAGATAACATGCGAACTCCTTCTGGGTCAGCCTCCGTTCGGGTTCCCAGGCCGACCGTTCGGATCGAATTCGGTCGCCATATCGTGCCCCGCGTTGAAAGACCGCTTCTTCCCAGCCTAAGGTCTGGAGAACGACCGGCTTTCTGCCGGCGAAGATGTCGGAGATCCGTTCAGCGGGGCGGTGGGATACCGCCAGAGGCCGGAAAAGCGCATACTGGCGAGATGCCCCGCGCCGCCACGAGTTACAGAACGCTCGCCTCCATCAGCAGAATCACCCTGCTCTGGCATTTGCAGCGCCGCGGCACCATGACCGTGACCGACCTCGCCGAGGCCGCCGGGCTGCACCCGAACACCGCCAGGGAACACCTGCAACGACTAGTCGACGACGGCTTCATCACCTGCCAGCCGGAAAACCGCGAGACCAAGGGTCGTCCCCGAATGCTATACAGCGCCGCCGCCCGTGCCATCGAACCCGGTTCAGTGCGGGCCGCCAAGGCGGAGGCCGCGCACCTCCGCGGCGAGCTGGTGCGCAAGCTCCTGCCTCTCGAGGCCGTCACCAGCACGCCTCGTCAGAACCAGATCGACGCGCTCGACGACCATCTTGACCAGAGCGGCTTCGACTCTGACCACGACCCGGATGGCACCCACGTGCATCTCCACGACTGCCCGTACAGCGAGATGGTGAAGCTGCACCCTGAGGTCTGCGCGGTGCACTACGGCCTGATCCAGACACTCCTCGAGCAGACCGACGGCCCGCTCGTGGCGGACCGAATGCATCCGCTGGTCGGCCCGGACACCTGCACCCTCGACTTACTCGTTCGGGTGCTGGAGCCGGCGAGAGCCCCGGTCCTAAACCCGCAGCCGATTATTCACGGTGTTTCGCGGTTGTCGTGATTTTCGGCAACGGTCAGGCTTGCCCCCGAGGGTGTCACTGACCGTGGTGACTCCCACAGGGCAAGGGGATCACCGTGAAATCACTGAAGAACTCCATCTTCGCGAGGTCTGGTCTGGCCAGCGCTCGGGCCGCCAAGCCCGGCACCGACGGCCCCCTCACCGATACGATCCTCAACTTCGGCCGGTTCCTCCGCCGCGGTGAGACCTCGCCAGACCTCCGTTCGGTGTTCCTCGAGGGCGGCCGTGACGCCGACTCGTTCTACCGTGACCGCTGGACCCATGACAAAGAGGTGCGGTCCACCCACGGGGTGAACTGCACGGGTTCCTGCTCCTGGAAGGTGTACGTCAAGGACGGCATCATCACGTGGGAGACCCAGCAGACCGATTACCCGTCTGTGGGCCCCGATTCGCCCGAGTACGAGCCGCGCGGCTGCCCCCGCGGCGCTGCGTTCAGCTGGTACACCTACTCGCCGACTCGGGTGCGTTACCCCTACGTGCGCGGTGTGCTGCTTGAGCTGTACCGCGCGGCCAAGGCCCGTACCGGTGACCCGGTACTCGCCTGGGCCGAAATCACCGACAACCCAGAAAGCGCCAAGGTGTACAAGAGCGCTCGCGGCCAGGGTGGCCTGGTGCGCGCCAGCTGGGATGAAGCGTCCGAGATCGTCGCCGCCGCGCACGTGCACACCATCAAGAAGTACGGGCCAGACCGTATCGCCGGTTTCTCGCCGATCCCGGCCATGTCGATCGTGTCGCAGGGCGTCGGTAACCGGTTCATCTCCATGCTCGGTGGCACCATGCTCTCGTTCTACGACTGGTACGCAGACCTGCCCGTCGCCAGCCCGCAGGTCTTCGGCGACCAGACGGATGTGCCCGAATCGGCCGACTGGTGGAACTCCAGCTACCTGATCATGTGGGGCTCGAACGTGCCCGTCACCCGCACCCCCGACGCACACTTCATGGTCGAGGCACGTTACAAAGGCCAGAAGGTCATCACCGTCTCGCCCGACTACGCCGACAACTCCAAGTTCGCCGACGAGTGGCTCGCCGTGCACCCTGGCACCGACGGCGCCCTCGCCATCGCGATGGGCCACGTCGTGCTCAAGGAATTTCTGGTCGACCGACGCACCACCCGCTTCGTCGACTACATGAAGCGCTACAGCGACTCCGCCTACCTGATCAGCCTCACCCCGCGTGGCGACGCCTATGTGCCCGGCAAATTCCTCACCGCGGATGCCCTGCCCGGTCTGGCCACGACCGTCGCCAGCGCTGCTTTCAAGACTGTGATGCTCGACCAGAACGGCCAGGCAGTGGTGCCTAACGGCTCCATCGGGCATCGCTTCAGCGAGACCGACGCCGGTACGTGGAACCTCGACCTTGAGGGTGTCGACCCACTGCTCTCGATCGCGGATGCGCCCGACTACGACCGGGCATCCGTCGCCATCGACATGCCCCGCTTCGACGTGGCCCCGGAGACCGACGAAATTGGCGAACAGCACGCCGGCGGCGCCGGCATCGTGCGCCGCGGCGTGCCCGTACGAATGGTGGCCGGCCAGCTGGTCACCACCGTGTTCGACCTGCTGCTCGCCCAGTACGGCGTGGGCCGGGACGAACTGAACCTGCCCGGCTACTGGCCCACCGGCTACGACGACGCCACCTCGCCCGGCACCCCCGCCTGGCAGGAGAGCATCACCTCGGTGCCCCGCCAGGCCGCCGAACGCATCGGCCGCGAGTTCGCGCAGAACGCCGAGGACTCCGACGGCCGCTCGATGATCCTGATGGGCGCCGGCACCAACCACTGGTTCCACTCCGACACCATCTACCGCGCGTTCCTCGCGCTGACCACCATGACCGGCTGCCAGGGGGTCAACGGCGGCGGCTGGGCTCACTACGTGGGCCAGGAGAAGGTGCGCCCGCTCACGGGCTACGGACAGTACGCGTTCGGCCTGGACTGGGTGCGGCCGCCGCGTCAAATGATCGGCACCGGATTCTTCTACCTCGCCACCGACCAGTGGCGCTACGACGGCCTGTCCGCCGACACCCTTTCCAGCCCGCTCGGCTCCGGCGTCTTCAAGGATCGCACGACGGCAGACTGCCTGGTCGAGTCGACTAAGCGCGGCTGGATGCCCGGTTACCCCACCTTCAACCGCAACTCGCTCGACCTCGTCGACGATGCCGCGGCGGCCGGGGTCGAACCGGCCCAGTACGTTGTCGACTCCCTCAACGACGGCAGCCTCGAGTACGCCATCGAAGACCCGGATGCGCCGGAGAACTTCCCGCGCGTCATGGTCGTCTGGCGGGCCAACATTATCGGCTCCTCCGGCAAGGGCAACGAGTACTTCCTCAAGCACCTGCTTGGCACCAAGAGCGCCGTGCGGGCGCCGGAATCGCCGTCGGAGAAGCGCCCGAAGACCATGAAGTGGCACGAGTCCGCCCCGGAGGGCAAGCTCGACCTGATGGTCACCAGCGACTTCCGCATGACGTCGACCACGATCTACAGCGACGTCGTGCTGCCGCCGGCCACCTGGTACGAGAAGAACGACCTGTCCACCACCGACATGCACCCGTTCATCCACTCGTTCAATCCGGCCATCGACCCGCCGTTCCAGTCCAAGACCGACTTCGACATCTTCCACATCCTGGCCGAGAAGATCTCTCAAATGTCGGTGGAGCACCTCGGTGTGCGCAAGGACCTCGTCGCGATCCCGTTGCTGCACGACACCCCGGATGCGATGTCGAGCCCGCACGGCATCGTCGAAGACAACCTGCCGTTGGTTCCCGGTGTCACCATGCCCAAGCTCGTGGTGGTCGAACGTGACTACCCGGCCTTCTTCGAGCGGCTCGGCTCGCTGGGTCCGCTCACCGAGAAGCTCGGTATGGTCACCAAGGGCGTCAAGTTCAATCCCGACGTGGAGGTGGCCTACCTCGGCCAGAAGAACGGCCTCATCGCCAGTGGCCCCACCGCGGGCCGGCCGCAGCTGAAGACGGCCATCCAGGCCTGTGAAATGGTGCTTGCTCTCTCGGGCACCACCAACGGGCGCCTCGGCACCCAGGGCTTCCGCGACATGGAGAAGCGCACAGGTGTGAAGCTGGCGCACCTGGCCAGCGACAACGAGGGTCGCCGGTTCTCCTACCCTGATGTGCAGGGCGCGCCGGTGCCGGTGCTCACCTCCCCGGAGTGGTCGGGCAGCGAGCACGGCGGGCGCCGCTACAGTGCCTTCACGATCAACGTTGAACACCTCAAACCGTGGCACACCCTCACCGGGCGGCAACACTTCTACCTCGACCATGACTGGATGGTGGAGCTCGGCGAGCAGTTGCCGATCTACCGGCCGCCGCTGGACATGCACCGCTTGTTCGAGGACTCCATCGTCGGCTCCACCGCCGCCACCGGAGCCCCCGGCTCGAAGGGTCGCGCCGAGGTTGCCGTGCGATACCTCACGCCGCACTCCAAGTGGTCGATCCACTCCGAGTACCAGGACAACCTGCTGATGCTCTCGCTGTCCCGCGGTGGCCCTACCATCTGGATGTCCCCGCAGGACGCCGACAAGATCGGCGTGCGCGACAACGAGTGGATCGAGTCCTACAACCGCAACGGTGTGGTCGTGGCCCGCGCCATCGTCTCGCACCGGATGCCGGAGGGCACGGTGTACATGTATCACGCGAAGGACCGCACCATCAACGTGCCCGTCGCCGAGACCAGCGGGATGCGCGGTGGCACCAACAACTCGCTCACCCGCATCCTGCTCAAGCCTTCTCACCTGATCGGCGGCTACGCCCAGCTATCGTTTGCTTTCAACTACCTCGGCCCGACCGGGAACCAACGCGACGAGGTCACCGTGATTCGTCGACGCAGCCAGGAGGTTGAGTACTAAATGCGCGTAATGGCTCAAATGTCGATGATCATGAATCTCGACAAATGCATCGGGTGTCACACCTGTTCGGTCACCTGCAAGCAGGTCTGGACCAACCGCACCGGCGTCGAGTACGCCTGGTTCAACAATGTGGAGACCAAGCCCGGCGTGGGCTACCCGCGCCAGTACGAAGACCAGGAGAAGTGGAAGGGTGGCTGGGTGCGCAACAAGCGCGGCCGGCTGAAACTGCGGGCCGGCGGTCGGCTGAGCAAGCTGCTGCACATCTTCGACAACCCCGATCTTCCCGTGATCGACGACTACTACGAGCCGTGGACCTACGACTACGACATGCTCACCACGGCCCCGGCCGGAACCCAGAGCCCGGTCGCCAGGCCCAAGTCGCTCTTGACCGGCAAGAACATGGACATCAAGTGGTCCGGTAACTGGGATGACAACCTCGGTGGCTCGCAGGAGACCGCGGCCGACGACCCCATTCTCGCCACAATGAGCGAGCACGTGAAGATGGAGTTCGAGAACACCTTCATGTTCTACCTGCCGCGCATCTGCGAGCACTGCCTCAACCCCGCCTGTGTCGCGGCCTGCCCCTCCGGCGCCATGTACAAGCGCGAGGAAGACGGCATCGTGCTCGTCGACGAGGACGGCTGCCGCGGTTGGCGCATGTGTGTCTCGGCGTGCCCCTACAAGAAGGTGTACTTCAATCACAAGACCGGCAAGGCCGAGAAGTGCACACTCTGCTACCCCCTGATCGAACAGGGCAAGCCCACCATCTGCTCTGAGACCTGCGTGGGACGCCTGCGCTACCTCGGTCTGATGCTCTATGACGCCGACGCCGTGCTCGCGCAGGCCTCGGTCGAGAACGAGCACGACCTGCTCGACGCCCAGCGCGCCTGCTTCCTCGACCCGTTCGACCCTGAGGTCATCGCGGCTGCTAAGGCCGAGGGCATGGAGGACGACTGGATCCTTGCGGCGCAGAACAGCCCGATCTACAAGATGATCTCCGAGTACAAGATCGCGCTGCCGCTGCACCCCGAATACCGCACCATGCCCATGGTCTGGTACATCCCGCCGCTCTCGCCGGTCGTTGACGTGGTCTCCACCACCCAGGCCGACAGCGAGGATGCCCGCACCCTGTTCGCCGCGATCGACCGCCTGCGCATCCCGGTCGAGTACCTGGCCGGGCTGTTCTCGGCCGGCGACGTGCGCCCCGTGGAGGCGTCGCTGAAGAAGCTCGCCGCGATGCGCTCCTACATGCGCGACATCAACCTCGGCAAGCCGGCCGACGAACGCATCCCGAGAGCCGTGGGCATGACGGGCGAGACGATGGAAGCCATGTACCGGCTCCTCGCGATCGCCAAGTACGAGGACCGCTACGTCATTCCCAAGGCTCACGTGGAGACCGCCCGCGAACTCGACGAGCTCGCCTGCTCGCTCGATACCGACGGTGGCCCCGGCATGGGCGGACCCGGCCAGAATGCTGGACCGTTCGGCCAGGAACCCGGCATGCCGCTGGCTGGCACAGTCTCGAACTACAACGAGATGACCGGCCGTGGCGGTGAGAAGACCAAGCCCACCACGCCGGGTCGGGTCAACCTGCTCAACTGGACCGGCGGCGCCGTGCCCCAGGGAATGTTCCCGCCCAAGAAGAGCCCAGAGGCCACAGCGTGAGAATGCCCAAACTCGCGCCCCGGCGAGTGACGGCGCTCGCTCTCGGCGACGGCGACCGCCGCATCGCGCACATGGCGGCATCCTTGCTGATGGACTACCCCGACGAGGCGCGCCGCGGCCGGTTCTCGGCCGTGGCCGCGTCGGTCGAGAAGCTTCCGGATGGCCTCCGGGCCGCGTTCGGCGCCTTCCTCGACGCCGCAGGGGAGATGAACCAGCAGCAGCTGGAGGTGCACTTCACCGCTACCTTCGACCTCAAACGCAAGTGCTGTCCGTACCTGAGCTACTACGCGGCCGGCGACACCCGTCGCCGCGGGATGGCTCTGGTGCGCTTCGTCGAGGCCTACCGGGCCGCCGGCTGGGAGGTCGCGGCCGACGAACTGCCCGACTACCTGCCGATGGTGCTCGAGTTCTCGGCGCTGAGCGATTCACCGATCGCCGGCGAGCTGCTCTCGGCGCACCGGGACGGCATCGAGGTGCTGCGTGCGGCTCTCGAAAAGGTCAACAGCCCCTACATGCACCTCGTCGAGGCCGTCTGCCTGTCGCTGCCGCCGATCGACGATGCCACCCGTCAGCGTTACCTCGACCTCGTCAATGAGGGTCCACCCACCGAGACCGTCGGCATGACGTTCCTCGGCAATCTCAAACCATTCTCCGCCGACGGCGGATCCAGTGAGGACGTAAGGGTATGACCCCGCTCGACTATCTCCTGTGGGTGGCGTTCCCCTACATCGCCGCCGCCACTTTCGTGGTCGGCCACATCCTGCGCTACCGGTTCGACCAGTTCGGTTGGACCTCCCGCTCCAGCCAGACGTACGAGAACCGGCTGCTGCGCTGGGGGTCACCGATGTTCCACTACGGCATGCTCATGGTGATCGGCGGCCACGTGGTCGGCCTGTTCATTCCCAAGCCGTGGCTGGAATTCTTCGGGGTCACCGAGCATATCTACCACCTCGGGGCTACCTCCCTCGGCAGTATCGCGGCCGTGCTGACCATCGCCGGCCTGGTCATCCTGATCATTCGCCGGCGTCTAGTCACCCGGGTGCACCTGGCCACCACTGTCATGGACAAGGTGATGTATATCTTCCTCGGCGGCACCATTTTGTTCGGTACCATCGCCACGGTTCTGCACCAGGTGTTCGGAGCCGGCTACGACTACCGCGGCTCGATCTCACCCTGGATCCGCAGCTTGTGGGGTTTTCAGCCGCAGCCAGAGCTGATGAGCGATGTGCCGTTCTTTTTCCAGCTGCATGTGCTCACTGCCACCGCTCTGTTCCTGCTCTGGCCGTTCACTCGGCTGGTGCACGTGTTCTCCGCACCGATCGGCTACATCTGGCGCCCCTACGTGATCTACCGCTCCCGCGACACCCACAAAGGTTCCGGTGCTCGCACGGTGAAGCGCGGTTGGGAAAAAGCCGAGCTGCCTGATGTCCGCGTGTCTCCACGAGCCGACGAGCCGGCGAGGCCTTCCCGCTCCCGCACCAACATCCGCCGCTAGGGCCCCGCCCAAACCCGGCCCGCACCTTGCCCGGCCCATCCGGATGGGCGAGCTAGTCGCGACTTGGTCGCTGAGCCGATGTTCGCTGTGGTGCGCCTTGACGAACGAGAGCGACCGGGTGCAAACGGGCCACCTGCACCCTCAGTGCCGCGCGGCGAGAGCCCGGCGTTGAGCGCGCGTGAACATTGCTTCGTCACGACCCACGTCGAGTCGCTAGCCGAGATGGTCGATGCTGACGTCAACCCATCCGGAACCGTAGTCGAGGTAGCCGCGGCCGCCCTGCTCGGGCTCACATAACAGGCTCTCACAAGAGTCCCGGAGCTCCATCGCTACAGCCCATTGAACCGGTATGGGGTAAGGGCCGGTCGTCAGGAATCGAGCTCTCGCCCGGAGGGCCGGCGGTGAGGCTGTCGAAAGTAACCTTGATGAACTCGCCCCGTTGCGCGTAACAGAGGCAGCTCTTGCGCGCCTGGCCGCGCCCATGGTCCAGGCTGGTGTCGGCGCCACTGCGTGCATAACTCCCGCAACTGCAGAGGCGCGTCGGGCGCCACCGCGGAACTCCGGGGGAGACCTGAGTGTCGCACAGGGAATTGCAGGAGTTCCGAAGATCGGCCGGGTTCAGTCGTCCACCGGGAACCGGTAACTGGGCTGGCTGTGCGTTAGCCGGGGTAGGGGGCGTTGGGGCGGGCGTAGTAGATCCAGGCCAACGCGGTGCAGAAGACGCAGAACACGGCGCAGCCGATGAAGAACGCGGTGGGGCTGATCGCCGTGAGCGCGATGCCCACGATGAACGGACCGAACGCCGCTATCGCCGAGGTCCAGGCGATGGCCCCGCCGGCTTGACGCTTGGGGAAAATCATCGGCATTTGCTTGAAGGTGCCACCGTTGGCCAGGCCGGCGAAGAAGAAGATGATCAGCATGCCGGTGAGAAAGCCCCAAAACTCGCTGACGCTCGACGGGGTGAGGAAGAACGCGGTCAGCACGGTGCCCACGACCATGCCGGCGCCACCGACGAAGGTGAAGATAGCGCCGCCAAATTTGTCGCAGAACGGGCCGCTCGCGGCACGCACTGCGGCTCCCACGACGGGGCCGATGAATGCGAACGCCAGCGGGTTAGGCGCATCCGGGAAGTCACCGTAGACGTTGAGGATGATCAGGCCCATCTGGGCAGCTAGGCCGCTGTAGGCGCCGAAGCTCATCAGGTAGATGGCGGTCATGATCCAGGTGTGCTTGACCCGGAAGATGTCGATCTGCTGGGCGAAATTGGCCGTGATCGGCACCCGGCGCAGGTACAGAATCGAGAGCACCATGGCGAGCACGGCCCAGGGGATGAGCACCAGCCCACCGTTGTGCAGCCACACGAGTTCACCGTTGGCACTCGACTGCGGAGTCAGCGCGGCCGTGCCGAGCAGGCCGAAGCCCACCACCCAGGGCAGCAGCAGTTGGATCAATCCGATACCGAAGTTGCCCAGGCCCGCCTGCAGGCCGAGCGCCGTGCCGGCGAGGCGCTTGGGAAAGAAGTAGCTGGTGGACGCCATGAGGCCGGAGAACGCGCCGCCGCCGATGCCGGCCGAAAAAGACAGGCAGAGAAGCACCCAGAACGGGGTCGACGTGTCGCGCACAGCGAGGGTCCAACCGAGCATCGGCAGGATCAGCAGCCCAGACGACATCACCACCAGATTGCGGGTTCCCATGATGGGCGGAAGGAACATGAACACCAGGCGCAGGATTCCGGCTGCCAGGCCGGGCAGCGCCACCAGCCAGTACAGCTGGCTCGATGAGAGCGAATAGCCGATGTCGTTGAGCCGAGGCGCGATCGCGCTCACCAGGTACCACGAGGCGAACGCGAGGGTGAGGCTGAACGTGGTGATCCACAGTGTTCGCCAGGCGAGTTTGGAATCCCAGGTCTCTTCGTTCTCCGGGTCCCAGTTGGACAGGTCCGGTTCGAGACGGCTGCTAGCGGCGGTGGAAGCGGCTGACATGAGAGCTCCTGGTTTCCGTTGGATGTGAAAGCGCGCCCTGATGGTGTGCCCACGGTCAGCCTGACCGCCGCCGGAGAACCCGACAACGAGCGAACACCGTGAAAAATGATTAGCGACCGATACGGCCGGCCTGCGAAGCGGCGGGAACGGCCGTGGGGGCGAGCCCGAACAGTTCGGGGTTAGGGTCGGTGTATGTCCGGCGCTCTGATCCCCGTGCACCCCATTGAGCCTTTGGCCGATGCTGTGCCGGTCGGACCTGCCCCGACGGGGGGTGGCCGGCTCGTGGACACCCTGAATCGTCCCCTGCACGATCTGCGCCTCTCGGTCACCGACCGGTGCAACTTCCGCTGCGTGTACTGCATGCCCAAGGAGATCTTCGGCAAGGACTTCGCCTTCATGCCCCGGGGCGACATGCTCTCCTTCGAGGAGATGACCCGGCTGGCGCGCATCTCGGTGGCGCACGGGGTGGAGAAGATCCGGCTCACCGGCGGCGAACCGCTGCTGCGCAAGGGCCTCGAAGAGCTCATCGAGAGGCTCGCGGCTCTCCGCACCCCCGCCGGCAAGCCGGTGGACATCGCCCTCACCACCAACGGTTCGGCTCTGGCGATGAAGGCCCAGGCGCTCAAGGACGCCGGCCTGAAGCGGGTGACCGTGTCGCTGGACTCGTTGGACGACGCCACCTTCCGCACCATGAACGACGTCAACTTTCCGGTCGCCCGCATCCTCGCCGGCCTCGACGCCGCGCACGCCGTGGGTCTGGGCCCGATCAAGATCAACATGGTGGTCAAGCGTGGTCAGAACGACCACGACATCGTCAACATGGCCAGGCACTTCAAGGGCACGCCGTACATCCTGCGGTTCATCGAGTTCATGGACGTCGGCACCAGCAACGGTTGGGACCTGACCGCGGTGCTGCCCTCCAGTGAGGTGCGCGATCGCATCCACGCCGAACTGCCGCTGGAAGAGGTGGCACCGAACTACACCGGCGAGACCAGCCGGCGGTGGCGCTACCAGGACGGCGAGGGCGAGATCGGCCTGATCTCCAGCGTCACCCAGTCGTTCTGCCACACCTGCTCCCGGGCCCGAGTGTCCACCGACGGCAAGCTGTTCACCTGCCTGTTCGCCAGCGAGGGCCACGACCTGCGCGAGCTGCTCCGAAACGGCAGCACCGACGAGCAGCTCTCCGATGCGATGGGATCCATCTGGAGGCGGCGCACCGACCAGGCGTCGGCGCTGCGAAGCTCCCAGACCGGAGCGGTGCGCTCCTCGGGCGCAAAGAAGATCGAGATGTCCTACATCGGCGGCTGACCCCAACTGGCGCCGGTTTAACCGCACGCTGCTACTGTAAAAACATGGTTACGACCACGCAGAACGATGCCCGGCATACCGCCCTGGCCAGTGAGCCGCGCCGTCGAGCGCTCGCCCTGATCACTGAGTCCGCCGAACCGTTGGGCGTGGGCGCCGTTGCCGAGGCCCTCGGCTTGCACATCACCACCGCCCGTTTTCACCTGGAACAGCTCGAGGCCGCCGGGCTCGTGGAGCGCCAGGCAGCCCGGGCCGGCCAGCGCGGTCGACCCCAGGTGCTGTTCAGCGCGGTAGCGGCACCGCTGCCGCTTGAAACGGCCCAACAGCAGCTCGCCCAGGCCCTCGCCGCCGTCATTAGCGAAGACGAGGACGGTGGCCGAGCCCGGTCGGTGCGTGCCGGCGAGCGCTGGTCGGCGCAGTACGCGGCCGTGGCCGATGCCGTGGCGCCTGACGCCCCCGACACCACCGACGCACCGGTCGGCAACATCGTGCCCCCGCTGCTACGCGTGCTGACCGAGATCGGCTTCGAGCCTGAGTTACGGCCCGACGAGACCACGATCGCACTCACCGCATGCCCGTTCCGGGCCGAAGCGCGAGCGAATCCCGACGTGGTCTGTTCGGTACACCTCGGTCTCATCAAGGGGCTGGCGAGTTCCCTCGGGCACGACGCCGAGGGCATCCGTCTGGAGCCCTTCGTGCAGCCGACACTCTGCCTCGTGCACCTGCCCGCTACGGGTTAGGCCACGTAGGAGGAGACGTCCACCTGGGTGGTCACGTCGACGTAGACGTCGCCGTCGATGATGGTGAGGGGGTAGACGGGGACGGGTTCGGAGGCCGGCAGGGTGCGGGCGCGCCCGGTGGAGAGCTCGAACCGGCCGCCGTGTGCCCAACACTCCAAGTCGTCGCCCTCGACGAAGCCGTCGGAGAGGGAGATGTCGGCGTGTGAACACATGTCACCCAGGGCGAAGCAGTTGCCGGCGCTGTCCTTCACCAGAGCCACTGCCACACCGTCAACCATCACCTTGATCGCTTCACCGAGCTCCAGCTCGGATTCTGCGCACACCCTGGTTGCCACCTGCTCCTCATTTCCGCCGGTCGATTTCGACTCCGGCCTTGACGATGGGACGAACGTCCCGATTAAAAGGATACCGATCATCTAAAGTGGCCCTCTAGGGTCATTCGACCCGGCCGAAGGAGAAAACCATGACCGCCGAACCGATCACCCTGTCCTCCAGCCGCCCCGGCGCTGTCGATGCCGAGGCCACCACTGGGACACCTGCAGCGCACGCCTGCGCCTGCGGTCATGAAGACGAAGAGAAGATCGTCCTGGATTCCCGCACCATCCCGCACGCCATTCGTCACGCCACCATCTTCGGGGCCCTCGGCGCTATCAAGCCCGGCTTCGCCCTCGACCTGATTGCCTCGCACAACCCGCTGCCGCTGCTCGGCCAGCTTGAAAGCAGCCGCCCCGGCGAGTTCCTCGTCTCCTACCTGGAGAACGGGCCCGAAACCTGGACCATCCGCCTCACCCGCGCGAACTGATCCACCGCCAGCCTGACCTGACCTCGAGACCTGACAGCCGCCGCCAATGACCACGCCCAGCCCGTATCGCCGTACCGGCAGTGCCGCTCGCGGCACCGGTCCGACGGTGCGGCCCAACGTCACCGGTCGGCTGGCCTTCCTGCTCTTGGGCGGCATCGCCCTGCTCGCTGGACTCAACGGCGCCCTGCTCCTGCTCGGCGTCTGGGCGCCCATCGCCAGCACCCGCCTGCCTGAGGTGCACGGGCCGTTGATGGTGTTCGGGTTCGTCGGCACCGTCGTGGTGCTCGAGCGGGCCGTGGCCGTACGCCGCGGCTGGGCCTATCTCTCGCCCGGTCTGCTCGGGGCCGGTGGCATCGCGCTCATCTCTCCGCTACCGGTGATCGTGGGCCAGGCCGCCCTGGTCGCCGGCAGCGCCGTGCTGCTGGCCATCTACGCCGAGATCTGGCGCAAACAGGCCGCGGTCTCAACGGGCGTGCAGGTACTCGGTGCTGTGGCCGGTCTGATGGCCACGATCTTCTGGTTGCGTGGCATCGGCATCCCACAGCTGGCTCCGCTGCTCATCCTGTACCTGGTTCTCACCATCGCCGGTGAGCGCCTCGAACTCTCCCGCATCTCACCCACGGTCGACCAGCGGGCCGAATCGTGGATGCTCGGCATCGGCCTGGCCCTCTGCTTCGGCGCCGTCGTGGCCCTGGTCTGGCCGGTCGCCGGCTATCCGCTGCTGGGTATCGGCATGCTCGCGCTGGTGGTCTGGTTGTTCCGGCACGACGTGGCCACCCGCCTGGTGCGCTCGACCGGGCTGCCCCGCTACATGGCCTGCTGCCTGCTGGCTGGTTACGGCTGGTTGGTTGTGGTTGGCGGCATCTGGCTGCTCCAGGGTGCGGTGTACTCCGGGCCCGGCTACGACGCCATGATGCACGCGGTTTTCCTCGGCTTCGTGGTGTCGATGATCATGGCCCACGCACCCACGATCCTGCCGGCCGTGCTGCGCCGGCCGCTGCCCTATCGGCCGATCATGTACCTGCCGGCGGCACTGCTGCACCTCTCACTGCTGGCCCGGGTGCTCCTCGGCGACGCCTACGGCTGGCCGGTGCTGGTGCAGTGGGGCGGAATCGTCAACATTATCGCTGTGCTCCTGTTCGTAGTTGTCGCCGTGGTCTCGGTACTCTGGGGCGCCGCCTCGCCGGCCCGCACGGCGCCGCGGGTGGCCCGCACGCCGGTCGCGGCAGAGGCTGTCGCTGCCGTGCTGACCACCTCGAGCACCGTGCCGTCCTCAGCGCCGGGCCGGGGGTCGCTGCTATGAAAGACAAGCTCTGGCACATCGTCTCCGGCAGCCTCGTTCCCGCCTGGCTGGCCGCCGCGGTGATCTTCACCCTGCTGCACCGGATGGTGCCCGAATCGGGCTGGCTGCTCGTGCACCTGCTGCTGCTCGGCGCGGTGAGCACCGCCATCCTGATCTGGAGCCAGCACTTCGCCGACACCCTGCTGCGGCGCAAGGCCCTCGGCCATCGGCTCTCGCTCGGCCTGCGGCTCTGCGCACACACCGTGGGCTCGGTGTTGGTGATGACGGGCATGGTCATCGATGGATACCCACTCGTGCTGGTCGGCGGCATCCTGGTGGGACTCACGGCGCTGGCCCACGCCGCGGTGATCATCATGCAGACCCGAGGGGCGATGCCCGGCCGGTTCGCCCCGCTCATTCGCTACTACGTCGCCAGCGCCGGCATGCTCGCGGTCGGCGTGACCCTGGGCATCCTGATGGCGCGCCTGGACGGTGGCGGCGAGGACTACGAACGGCTGTTCATCGGCCACCTGGCACTGAACCTGCTCGGCTGGGTGGGGCTCACCGTGATCGGCACCATCGCTCTGCTCTGGCCCACCGTGCTGCACACCCGCATCGCGGGCGCCACCGTGGCTGCCGGCCACACCCTCACGGTGCTGGTGGGGGGCCTCGGCCTCGTCGCGCTCGGCTGCCTGGCCGACCTGCGCCTGGTCGTGGCGCTCGGCATCCTGGTCTACCTGGCAGCGCTCGGCCGGGTGCTCTGGGAGGGCGCCGGCCACCTGCGCCGGGCGCCCGCCGCCAATTTCGCGGCCTGGAGCCTCGGCGCAGCTCAGGTCTGGTTTGCCCTCTGCACCCTCGGGTTCGGGCTGCAGATCGCGCTGGCCCCCAGCTGGACGGCCGCGGCCGCCGGTGTGGAAACCCTGGTGCCCTACTTCGCGATCGGCTTCGCCGCCCAGATCCTGCTCGGTGCCCTCAGCCACCTGGTGCCCGTCGTGCTCGGCGGCGGACCCGCCGCCCTAAAGGCCACCGCGGCCGAGCTCGACCGCGGCGGCCTGTTCCGGGTAGTCGTCGTCAACGGCGGCCTGGCCCTGTCACTGCTCCCGATCTCCAGCACCCTCACGGTGGCGCTATCGATGCTGATCGTGGCCACCCTGGCCAGCTTCCTGGCGCTGTTCACCCGAGCCCTCCGTGCCAACCGCCGCGCGCGCGCCCTGCCGCTCGTGCGCGTGGCACCTGGCGAACGACCGGTGAAGACCGAGCGACCGCGCACCACTGGGAGGATGCTCGCGGCCGCGACCGTGCTACTGCTCACGGTCACCGTGGGCATCGTCATCGACCCCGCCTCGGTGGGCCTCTCGACGGTGGCAGCTCCGGCCACCAGTGCCGCCGCGGAATCCACCGTGACCGGGCACACCACCACGGTGGCCGTGGACATGATCGACACCCGCTTCGTGCCCGACCGCATCGAGGTGCCGGTCGGCGACGAGTTGGTGATCACGCTCACGAACAGCGATGACATGGTGCACAACCTGGTGCTCGAATCCGGCCTGGTCTCCGGCTCGCTCGACCCCGGCGCCTCCGAGACCGTGAACGTGGGAGTGATCGGTGCGAGCGTAGACGGCTGGTGCTCGATCGCCGGCCACCGGTTGCTGGGCATGGAGATCAGCATCGTCGCGGTGGGCGGCGACGAGGCCGGCAGCGGTGCCGCCGCCGACGGCACGGGAACGGGCGGAACGGCAACGGGCGGAACGGGGATGGACGGCATGGCCGCGCACGACTCGCACGCCGGCCACGGCTCCGCCACGACCGGGGCCTCCGCCGCCGACGACATCGACCCGATGGCCGAACCCGACGCCGGCTTCGAGGCGAGGGATGCGTCGTTGCCGCCCGCCGCCTCCGCCACCGTGCATCGCCAGACCCTCACCGTGCAGAACGTGATGACCGAGGTGGCGCCGGGGGTAACCCAGATGCTGTGGACCTTCAACGGCACCGCTCCCGGCCCCACCCTGCGCGGAAAGGTAGGTGATGTGTTCGAGATCACCCTGGTGAATGAGGGAACGATGGGCCATTCCATCGACTTCCACGCGGGCACGGTCGCGCCGGATGACAACATGCGCACCATCCAACCGGGCGCAAGTCTGGTCTACACCTTCACCGCCACCCGGTCGGGCATCTGGCTGTACCACTGCTCCACCATGCCGATGTCGGTGCACATCGCCAACGGCATGTTCGGTGCCGTGATCATCGATCCGCCCGGCCTGGCCGAGGTGGACCGCGAGTACCTCGTGGTGCAGTCCGAGCTCTACCTTGGCGCGCAGGGCGGCGAGGTGGACGACGTTAAGGTGGAGGCGCAGACCCCCGACCTGATGGTCTTCAACGGCTACGCCAACCAGTACGCTGCCCGTCCCCTGCAGGCCAGAGTCGGCGAGACCGTGCGGGTCTGGGTGCTGGATGCCGGACCGAATGTGGGCAGCGCCTTCCACGTGGTCGGCGGCCAGTTCCACACCGTCTACAAGGAGGGCGACTATTCGCTGAAAGACGGCGGCAGCACCGGCACCGGCGGCTCCCAGGTGCTCGACCTCGCCGCCGCGCAGGGTGGATTTGTGGAGCTCACCTTCTCCGAGGCGGGGCACTACCCTTTCGTGAGCCACATCATGTCGGATGCTGAAAAGGGCGCCCGCGGCATCCTCGAGGTGCTGCCGTGAGCGAGCAGGCGCCGACCCTGCACGTGCTGCCCCTGCGTGCGCTGCCTCTGCGTGCGCTGCCCTTGCGCGCGGTGCCGCTCCGCAGCACCTGTGGACGGCCGCATCCGTGCCCGCCCGCCATGCAGCGACGAATACTCGAACAGATCGTCCTGTTCCAGGGGCTGTCCGGCGACGAGCTGGCGTCGATCGGCACACGGATGACCTCGCTGGCCTGGTCCGCGGGTGAGGCCCTGTTCAGTGCGGGGGAGCCGGCCGAGCATGTGTACCTCCTCGCAGCGGGTCAGGCAAAGGCCTTCCGCACCACCGCCACCGGACAGCGCACCAGCCTGGACTTCTTCGGCCCCGGCGACGTGCTCGGCGGCCTCACCTGGGCAGGCGGCAGCGGTTACACCGAGACGGCCCTCGCCATGGTCACCACCTGCGCCCTACAGATCGACGCCGGAGCCTTCCGCGAAGTGATGCTCGCGCATCCCTCCGTAGCGCTGGGCGTGCTCGACGTCGTGTCCGGTCGCCTCGCCCGCGCTCGTTCCTCCGAGCAGGACCAGGCCTCGGCCACGGTGACCGAACGGGTGGCGAGCGGCCTGCTGCGCCTGGCCGACATCTTCGGGGTGCCGGGCGACGCATCCGGCAGCACCCTGATCCAGCTGCCGCTCACCCGGGCCGACCTGGCCGCCATGGCCGGCACCAGTGCGGAGTCGGTGTCGCGCGCGATGAGCCGGCTGCGTCGAGCCGGCCTGATCGAGACCGGACGCCGGTGGACCGCGGTGCTCGACGCGGACGGCCTGCGCGCGGCGAAGTAGCCATCCGGCCCACCCCGTCCAACGGGTACCTGCGGATAAGTGACGGCCGTCATGGTCCGCTCCGAGGGGGCGACGTAACGTCGTGATCACCCCGGCATTCCGGGGCTGATCACTCGGAAAGGCCACACCATGAGCACCCTCGCACCGACCATCACCCACACCAGCCTTCGCGCTGAGGGCTTCTCCTGCCCGTCCTGCGTGTCCAAGATCGAGAAGCAGGTCGGGCGCATCGACGGGGTCACCGCGGTGACGGTGAAGTTCGCTTCCGCCCGCATCGAAATCGACCACGACGCCTCCGCGGTGAGCGTGGAGGAGCTGATCGCGGTCATCGCCAAGGCCGGTTACAGCGCGCGCGTCGCCGCCTTCTGAGCGGGCCGGGATTTCCTGCCGCAGCACCACTCCACTCAGAAAGGCACACGCCATGACAACCATCCATAGCTGGATGAATAACCGGTGGGCAATCCCCGCCGCCTCCGGAGCGCTGATCATCGCCGCGTTGGTGATCCTCCAGCTCGGCACCATCGACCTCCTCGGAAACATCCTGATGGTGGCCGCGGCCGTCGTCGCCGGCGCCCACATCGTGATCACCGCGGCACGGGCGCTGTGGGCGAGGGTCATCGGAATCGACCTCTTGGTCGCCGTCGCCGCCATCGGCGCGGTCGTCATCGGTCAGTACTGGGAAGCGGCCGCGGTGACGTTCCTGTTCGCCATCGGGCACGCCCTCGAGACCGCGACGCTGAACAAGACCCGGTCCGCGCTGGCCGAACTCGTCGCGGTCGCTCCCGACGTCGCCATCACCCTGCGCGATGGTGAGCAGGTCGAGGTGGCCGCCACCGCCGTGATCCTCGGTGAGACTGTGCTGATCAAGAACGGTGCCAAGGTCCCCGTCGACGGCGAAGTGATCGGCGGCGCCGGCGCCCTCGACGAAGCGTCCATCACCGGCGAGTCCATGCCGGTGGAGAAGGTCACCGGCGACCGCGTGTTCGCCGGCACCGTCGCTCGCAGCGGGTTCCTGCAGGTGCGCGCCACCGGTGTGGGCGCCGACACCACCCTGGCCAGGATCATCCACCGGGTCGAAGACGCGCAGGACACCAAGGCCAAGACCCAGGTGTTCATGGACCGGTTCTCGGCCTGGTACACCCCCGCCATTCTGGTGCTCGCGATTGTCGTCGGCCTATTTACCCAGGACATCGTCCTGGCGCTGACGCTTCTGGTCATCGGCTGCCCCGGAGCGCTCGTCATCTCGATCCCCGTCTCCATCGTCGCCGGCATCGGCCGCGCCGCGAAGGACGGCATCCTGATCAAGGGCGGCGAGTTCCTCGAGACCTCGGCGAAGATCACCGCGGTCGCCGTGGACAAGACCGGCACCCTCACGATCGGGCGCCCGCGGGTCACCGACGTGGTCGTGCTCAACCCCGACCTCACCCGCAGCGATGTGCTCGGCTGGGCCGGGCGCGCCGAAGCCGGCTCCGAGCATCCGCTGTCTCGGGCGATATTGGATGCCGCCCGAAGCGAAAGCCTCGACGTCGCGGGCCTGCCGGAGGCAACCGAACCGGTCCCCGGCAAGGGCATCGTGGTCACCACACGGGGACACCGTGTGCTGATCGGAAACCCGGCGTTGCTGGTGCAGTACCCGATCATCGACGCGTATGCCGCCACCCTCGCGGCCACCGCGCTGGCCGAGGCTGGCCGCACACCCATGATCGTCGTGCTCGACGACACCGTCGCCGGTGTCATCGGGGTGGCGGATGAGGTGCGTGCCGACGCCGCGCAGATGGTGTCAGACCTGCATGCCGCCGGGGTGAAGCGCGTCGTCATGCTCACCGGCGATGCCCCGCTGGTGGCGAACGCCGTCGCGGCCGTGACCGGTGTGGACGAGGTGCGTGCGTCACTGCTGCCAGAGGACAAGCTCGACGTCGTCGTTGCCCTGCAGGCCGAGGGCTACGTCGTGGCCATGGTCGGTGACGGCGTGAACGACGCCCCCGCCCTCGCCACCGCCAACATCGGGGTCGCCATGGGAGCCGCCGGCTCGGCCGTCGCGGTGGAGACCGCCGACATCGCCCTGATGGGTGACAACCTGCTCAAGCTCCCCGAGGCCATATCGCTCGCCCGGCGCACGGTGAACAATATGCGACAGAACATCGCCATCGCACTGATCACCGTCACCCTGCTCCTGCTCGGCGTTCTGCTGGGCGGAGTGACGATGTCGATCGGCATGCTCGTGCACGAAGCATCCGTGCTGATCGTGATCGTCAACGCCATGCGCCTGCTACGCCGCCACGGCGGCGTCAGCTCGGCACCCCACACCAACACCACAACACCGCCGGCGACCCGATCGACAGATCGAGGCCTCACCCCCGCCACCATCCGCCCTGACCGGGCAGCCACCACCACAACAACCACAGGAGGAACACCATGACCACCGAATCCGACGCCGCTCACGGCGCTCAGGTCGAACACTTCACTATCGCTCGGCTGGCCGGCGAGAACTCGGACTTCCGCCGGGTGCTCTGGACGGGTACACACTCCCAGATTGTGCTCATGAGCATCCCGGTCGGCGGCGACATCGGCGCCGAGGTGCACGAGCACACCGACCAGGTGCTCACCTTCATCAGCGGCGTCGGGGAAGCCGACCTGGCCGGCCACACCCATCCGATCGAGGGCGGGGACCAGTGCGCCGTGCCGGCCGGAACCAGGCACAACTTCCGTAACACCGGGGACCAGCCGCTCACGCTGTACACGATCTATAGCCCGCCCGAGCATGCTCGCGACGCGGTGCATGCCACCAAGGCCGAGGCCGAGACCGCGGAGGCGGCCGGTCTGGACCAGCCGCCCTTCGACTGACCCGTACCGCTCGAACCCCTCGATACACCCACTGCACGATCAAAGGAATCCCATGTCCACCACGTACGACACCACCAGCCCAGCCCCCGCCCGGTTTCTGGAGCAGAGCGACACCCCGGTTCCCGCGCCGGGCCCGGGGGAGTTGGGCGTGCGGGTGCGAGCCTCGGTGCTGAACCCCCTGAACTGGACGACGGCATCCGCCGGCCAGGACCCGCAGGGACCGGACTGGCTGGGGCGTGAGGTGGCCGGCATCGTCACTGCCCTGGGTGAGGGTGTGGACGGCTTCGCGGTCGGAGAGGCGATCCTGGGCCGGGTTGCGGCGGGCCACGGCGGCTTCGCGCCGAACACTATCGTGCGAGCCATCGACGCGGTGGCCAAGCCCAGGGAGATCTCGTTCGGAACGGCCGCGACAATCCCCGTGGCCGGCGTCGCCGCCTACGACGGCACCCACCAGATCGACCTCCAGGCGGGCCAGACCATGTTGATCCTCGGCATCGACGGTGGAGTCGGCCTGATGGCCGCCCAGATCGGCCAGGTGCACGAGTTCACCGTCCTCGGCACCGGGCCCGAGGCCAGCCGCGACGTCGTCGAAGCCACCGGTGCCACCCTCGTTTCCGATGGCGATGATCTGCTCACCCGCCTGCGCCATGCAGCTCCCGACGGCGTGGACCTCGTCCTCGACTTGGTCGGTGGCGACACGCTCCGCATCGGCGCGCAACTCGCCACCGACCCAGCCGGCATTATCTCCGCCGCGGATGCGCCGACCGCCGTCGAACTCGGCGGCGCCGCCCTGGAACGCAGCGATGATGCCCTGGCGAAGATCACCGGAGTGATCGAATACGGCCTGGTCACGCCGCACCTCACCGCACAGTATCCGCTCGATCGCCTCGATGAGGCGATCGCCGTTGTCGAGGGCGGTCACGCCGGCGGCCTGATCGTCATTGACGTCGACTGATCCCACCCGACCGGGCCCGGTGGGGCCCGGTCGTGGTGGCGGAGCGCGATCGGCTAGAGCAGAGCCTGAGCTTTGGTGCGGGCGCTGCGGGCGGTGACAATGGCCTCAGCGGTGCGGTCGGCGTCGGCGATGCAACTGGCCAGCCCCACCCCCCGAAAGGCGGACCCGGTGAGGAACAGGCCGGGCAGCTGGGCGAGTTCCGCCGACATGGCGTCGAGCCGGGCCTGGTGGCCCACCAGGTACTGCGGCATCCCCTGTGGCCAGGGCTGCACAAACTGCTCGAGCGGTTTGCCGGCCAGGCCCATCGCCTCCTCCAGCTCCTCCCGCACCCGGCGCACCAGGGCCGCTTCGGTCATGGTGAGCCAGCGGTTGTCACCCCGCCGCCCGACCATGCAGCGCAGCAGCACCACGTCGTCGTCGGCCAGGTGCGGCCACTTCAGGCTGGACCACGTGCAGCCCACGATCAGCCGCCCTTCCTCCGGCGGCACCAGGAACCCGGTTCCGGCCAGGTCCGTCGGCAGGGCTGACCGGGGGTAGGCCAGGCAGACCGTGGCCACACTGGCGTACTCGATGGCACCGAGCAGGGTGCCGAGTCGGGGAGCGACCGGGGCCACCAGGTCGGCCGACACGAATGCCGGGGTGGTGAGCACGACGACGTCGGCCTCGATGGCCGCTCCCTCGGCGCGCTGCACACGATAGCCCGTACCGGGGGCGGCTCCCGGGGCGGTGAGCGCGGGGGTGACCTGGGTAACGGCGGCGCCCCGGTGCACCGTGGCATCCGGCAGGTGGGCGGCGAGCCCGTCGATCAGCCCGCCGAGGCCTGAGCTCAGGGTCACCATCATCGGGCCGGCGGCGGCCGGGCGGGCCGGTCGACGCCGCACGCCGAGGAACAGGCTGCGGTGGCTGCGGGCCATGGCGGCGATGTCGGGTGCGGTGCTCTGGGCGCTGAGGGTGTCGGCGGCCGGCGTGCACACCGCCGAGGAGCGGTTCCACCAAGCGGTTGAAGACCTGCGCGCCCATCCGGCTGCGCACGAGCTCGCCCACGGACGGGTCGACCGTGCTCGTGCGGGGGCGGGGCAGCACCAGATCAAGTGCCGCTCTGGCCAGGCCCAACGGGGAGAGCAACCGGGATCGAAGCAGCGGCAGCAACGCGCCTGGCACACCGAACATGGTGCCGTCCGGCAGCTGGCGCAGCCGATCTCGGCTCCAGATGCGGGCCCCGCCGCCGTTTGGCCCCACCACGGTGTGGGCGAGGCCCAGGTCATCGACCAGGGCCTTCACCACGGGCGCGCGCACCATCAGCGAGTCAGGGCCGGTGTCCAACGGATGCCCCGCGAGGGTGCGGGTCACGATCTTGCCGCCCAGCCGATCGGTTTCCTCGAGCACGGTGATCTCTACCTCAGCGCCGAGGCGACGGTGCAGAAAGTAGGCGGTGGCGAGGCCGCTGATGCCGGCACCGACGATGGCGACGGTGGTCGGCGGGCCGGGACTGTTCTGGCACTGGATTTCCTTTGTGTGATGGCGGGTGGGCGGGTGCGGTCCGGCCGCCGGGCGTCGGGGCCCGAGCCGCGGGTGACTGCGGGCTCACGCGTGGGCGGGTTCGTACATGCAGCTGGGATCGGCGGCGAGTGGATCGCCCGTGACCGCATACGCGTGCGACCGCGACCCACCGCAGACCGCCCGGAACTCGCAACGCCCGCACCGACCCCCGAAGTTGTCGGGGGAGCGCAGGTCCTGCAGAAGGTCGGCCCCACGGTAGATGTCCGCGAACGGCTGGTCGCGCACGCAGCCGACCGCGATCGGCAGGAATCCGCTCGGGTAGACCATGCCGACGTGGTCCACAAAGGCGAAACCGCGACCGGAATTCACGTCGATCGGGGCCCTGGCCACGCGGCGTTTCGGCTCCTCGCCGGTCAGCTGGGTGGCGGTTTCAGCCCGCAGGGAGGCTCGCAGCGGCCCGACCGGGAACGCCGCTTCGACATCCGTCACGGCCGCGCGTTGGATCGCGATGCGACGGTAGTGCGGTGCCTCGGTTGCTTTGATCGCAACGAGCTCGGAGACGTCGTGCATCCAGTGCAGTACTTCTTCCTCCTGCTCGGCGCTGAGAGCATTCAGCAACGTGCCGCGCCCGGTCGGTACCAGGAAGAAGATGCTCCAGAGTGTGGTGCCGAGCTCGAGCACGGTCTTCAGAATGGCCGGTAACTCGTGTACGTTGTCGGCGGTCACGGTGGTGTTGATCTGGAGGCGGTATCCCACCTCGCGTACTAGACCGGCGGCGATCATGGTGTCGTCATAGACCCCGGCTACGCCGCGGAAGGTGTCGTGGGTGCTTGCGGTCGCGCCGTCCAACGACAGCGAGATGGCTTTCGCGCCGGCATCGTGCAGGTCGACGAGCACCTCGCGGGTGAGCTTCGGAGTGACAGAGGGGGAGAGGGCCATGCTCAGGCCGAGAGCGGTGCCGTGGGCGACGAGTTCGGGCAGGTCGGGGCGTTCGAAGGGGTCGCCTCCGGTGAGCACGACCAGCGGGCGGGGTGTGCCGAAGGCGGCAAGGTCATCGAGCAGTGCCTTGCCCTGCTCGGTGCTGAGCTCGAGGGGGTTGCGGCTGCGGATCGCATCGGCCCGACAGTGAGTGCAGACCAGCTGGCACGCGCGGGTGACCTCCCAGATGACGATGAAGGGCCGCTCGGCGGTGTCGTGATGAAGCAGGCGCACGGGGCGTTTGCGGGGTGAATCGGTCATGCAGAGTTCCTCGCTCAGGCATCGGAGCCCCGGAACTCACCGGTAGGTCGTGCCTGTGGTCTCGAGCTGCTTCGGGGATTCCGCTCAGCGTGGACTCGGGATCAATGTGATCTCCGTAATTTCTAGCAGGATCATCCTTTCAATGTGCGAGTCAAGTTCCGTGTTTAACCAGACGGTGACCGGATACCCCTGGCACAGGCGAGATTCGCGGGTGGACTGGTCGCCCCGGGTGGCCCCGTACATACCGGCAGCGTATGCTGCGCTGACCGACTCGATCCAGGCTCGACCCCTTCTATAGTTCGAGATGAGTGCGTTCCAATGTCGCAACACCAATCACCCGGGTACCGAACCCTCGCGTCATTCAGCAGGATCACCCTGCTCTTCCACCTGCAACAACGCGGCGCGATGACGGTGCTCGACCTGGCTGAGGCCGCCGGACTCGGTGGAAGCGCCATCAGGGAGCACTTGCAACGACTGATCGGAGACGGTTTTGTCACCTGGCAGTCCGAACACAAGGATGCCAAAGGGCGCCCTCGCATTCTCTACAGTGCGGCGGCCGGCGCCGATAACCGGGACGGCTGCGTGCGTGAAATGAAGGCGCTGGCCGCCGAACGGCGCGGTGATCAGCTACGGAATCTGCTCCCGATCGAGGCTGCCCTCGATCCCGCGCTGCAGCGGCAGCTCGATACCCTCGAGGACCACCTCGACCAGACCGGTTTCGACGCGAAACTGGATGCCGACGGGCAGCACGTGCACCTGCACGAGTGCCCATACAGTGACATGGCCAAGGCGCATCCGGAGGTCTGCCGGGTGCACTTCGGCCTGCTCAAGGGAATCCTCGAGCAGACCGACGGCCCACTCAGTGCCGACGCACTGCACGCTTTTGTGGCACCGAACACCTGCACCCTCGACATCGGCCGCACGGATTCCGGTGCCACCAGGCCGGCCAACGCGCATCCGGCGAGCCGCCACCGGGCGGTGCGCTAAGTCCCGGGGTTCGCCGGTGTGGGTGCGGCGGCGGGGTGTGTCTTGACGAATCTGGTATCCACGCCGATGACGGGGATCTTCGCGGCGCCGCCCGGCGCTCCCACTGGGGTGTCCCGCCCCTCAAGTGTCTCGGCGAAGAACTTCTCGTTGTCGGCGAGGAACGGTTGCTCCTCATCGGGCAGGTCGGCTTCGTAGTAGATGGCCTCGACGGGGCAGACTGGTTCGCAGGCACCGCAATCGATGCACTCATCCGGATGGATGTAGAGCGTGCGGTCACCCTCGTAGATGCAGTCGACGGGGCATTCATCTACGCAGGCACGGTCCTTCACGTCGATGCAGGGGGAGCCGATCACATAGGTCATTCGGTCACCACCGTCGACAGGGCGGCCAGGGATTCCTCGATCACCGTGGCGGCGTCATCGATGAGTTCGGCGCTGATAACCACCGAAGGCAGGAGGCGCAGCACCGAGTCCCACGATCCGGCGTCCAACACTATGACACCGTTGCTGCTGGCATGGTCGATGATCGCCCGTAGTGCGGTCGGGTTAGGGGTCACGCTGCCGGGAACGACGAGCTCGACGCCGAACATGGCACCCTGGCCGCGCACCTCGCCGACTACGTTGTAGCGGCTGGGCCAGTGGCCGATGCGGTCCCACAGCATCTGTTCGACCTGCCGGGCGCGTTGGATCAGGTCGTCGCGTTCGATCAGGTCGAACACAGCCAGAGCCGCTGCGGTGGAGACCGGGTTGCCGCCGAAGGTGCCACCGATACCGCCGGGCTGCACCGAGTTCATGATCTCGGCCCGACCGGTGACCGCCGCGAGCGGCAGGCCTCCGGCGAGGGCCTTGGCCGTGGTGACGAGGTCGGGCACGACACCGTGGTGCTCGATCGAGAACCAGGCGCCGCTGCGGCCGAGGCCGGCCTGGATCTCGTCGGCGACGAAGACGATGCCGTTCTCGGTGCAGAATTCGCTGAGCCGCTGGAAATAGCCGGGGGCGGGGATGTTGATGCCGCCGTCACCCTGGATCGGCTCGACGACGAACGCGGCTACCTCGCTCGCTCCGATGTGGGTGACAATGTAGTCGATGGTGCGCTCGGCGGCTTCGGCTCCGGAGAGGCCGTCGCGGTAGGGAAAGCTCACCGGAGCGCTGTAGATCTCGCCGGGGAAGGGGCCCATTCCGGCACGTTCCGGCCAGGGCCGGTAGGTCATCGCCATGGTGAGGTTGGTGCGGCCGTGGAAGGCGTGATCGAGCACAACGATCGCGCGGCGACCGGTGAACTTGCGCGCGATCTTCACGGCATTCTCCACGGCTTCGGCGCCGGTGTTCACCAGAATCGTGCGTTTTTCGAAGTCGCCGGGGGTGATCGCGTTAAGTTTCTCGGCCACCCGGACGTAGTTCTCATACGGGGTGACGGTGAAGAGCGTGTGGGTGAGCTTGGCGGCCTGGGCAGCCGCCGCCGCGGTCACCTCGGGCAGCGCGTGGCCGAAGGAGGTGACGCCGATGCCCGAGCCCAGGTCGATGAGTTGGTTGCCATCGACGTCAACCAGGATCGCGCCTGATCCGTGATCCATGTAGATGGCGGCAAGGGTGCCGGCACCGGCGGATACGCTCTCGGTTCGGCGTTTATGCAGAGCGAGGGACCGAGGTCCAGGCAGGGCGGTGAGAAGGTTGCGGTGTTGCGGAACGCTGTACGTCATGACGCCACCCTACGACCGGGATTCGCTCCCACGCCCGGGATTCACGAATAAAACGGAAAATCTTTATTTATTTGTGTGCGCGCTGTGAGTCTCGAACCTCGCCGAGGTAGTCGGCCAGGATCCGGGCGTGACTAACCTGCGGATCCTTGGCTCCAAAGAGCAGGGTGGTGGGCCCTCCGGCCTGCGCAGCCAGCTCCCGCAGCTCGATCACGGCCTGCATTGTTGCCCGGTCGCCGTCGAGTTCGGCACGATAGCGCATGGCGAATTCGTCCAGTCGATCCGGATCGTGCTTCCACCAGGTCCGAAGAGCCGGCGATGGGGCGATCTCCTTGAGCCAGGCATCCAGGTGCGCCCGCTCCTTCGCGACGCCGCGCGGCCAGAGCCTGTCCACCAGCACCCTGTAGCCGTCGTCGTCGGCCACGTCGTCGTAGATGCGTTTGATCCGGAAGGTCATGGCCTATCTCGATCGCACGTCAGTCAGGCCCAGGTGGGTCAGCGCAGATTGTGCGTAGTCCGCTGCGGCGTCCGCGGTGATCGGATCGAGCAGTCCGAGCAGCCGCCGGCGGTAGTCCTCGCCCAGCAGTAGCGAGTAGAGCACCTCGGCACGGTCGCTGGCGCCCCATCCGCGTTCGGCGTCAATGTGCTCGGCGAGCCGGGCGACGTGGCGCATGTCGCCGTTGTCGTAGAGCGTGCGAGCCAAATCGGGAAAGCGCAACGACTCGGCGATCACGAGCCTGTGCAGCCCGATCATCTGGTCCGAATGCAGGCGAAAAACGATGCGGGCGGCCAAAGATTCGAGGGTGTCCGGGTGCTGGGTGTCGCCACTGACGGTCTCGGCAAGTCGCCGTTGCATCTCGGTGAAGACGGCGTCCTTGTTGCCGAAGTAGCTGTAGATCGTGCGCTTGGTGACCCGGGCGTCTGCGGCGATCTGGTCAACCGTGGTGTTGCCGAAGCCGTGTTTGAGGAAGTTCGACAGGGCGGCGTCGAGGATCTGCTCCCGCCGCTCGATGCGACCGGCCTCGGTGGGACGGCCGAGTTTTCGTTCGGGCAGTTCTGGCTGCGCGGGTTCCACGGGGGGTGCCTTTCGGATTGTCAAGAAACGCTGTACATCCACGGTACTCGTCGTTATAGAATGATACGACATCGTGTCATTAACTTGATTCGACTCCTCAACAGCGACCTCACAAAGGCCGAGAAGGGAGTTTCGCCATGTCTACCGGACAGCGAACTACCGTGGCGCCCCCCAAGCCTGGTGCCCATCAGACCAACACCCTCGCCGTCGCAGCGGAGCACCTCGCTTCCACTGACACGGCGGCCGAGAAGCGCTCCACAGATTTCTATCGTCAGATGGTGTTCATCCGCCGGTTCGAAGAGCGCGCCGCCCGGGCTTACACCCAGGCGCTGATCGGCGGATACTGCCACCTCAACCTGGGCGAAGAAGCCGCCGTGGTCGGCCTGATGGCGGCTCTGCGGCCCACCGACTACCTCTTCACCAACTACCGCGAACACGGCTATGCGCTGACACGGGGCATCGACCCCAACCGGGTGATGGCCGAGCTCTTCGGCCGCTCGGATGGCGTCTCCAAAGGGTGGGGCGGCTCGATGCACATGTTCGACCTCGAGAAGCGGATGCTCGGCGGGTATGGCATCGTCGGCGGCCAGATTCCGCTGGCTACCGGCGCGGCCCTCGCCATCGACTACCGCGGGGTGGACGAGATCGTCATGTGCACCATGGGTGATGGCACCACCAACATCGGTGCCTTCCACGAATCGCTCAACATCGCGGCGCTCTGGGACCTTCCGATCGTCTACGTCGTCATCAACAACCGGCTGGGGATGGCCACAACGGTCGACAAGTCCTCGGCCGAGCCCGAACTGTACAAGCGCGCATCCTCCTACCGCATGGCGGCCGAACGGGTAGACGGGCTCGACCCCGTCGCCGTGTTCGAGGCCGCCCAGCGCGCCGCGGCCACTGCACGTAGCGGCAAGCCGTTCCTGCTCGAGGTGATGACCGAACGACTCCGCGGGCACTCCGTGGTCGACCCCGGCAAGTACCGGGGCGCAGAGGAGATCGCGCTGACCCAGGAGCGCGACCCGCTAGTCACCTTCGCCGCCCATCTGGTCGACACCGGCCTGCTCACCGAGCACGAGATCACCGCCATCAACGACGACGCCGTCAGCCGGGCCACCGCGGCCGCGGTCTTCGCCGAAGCGAGCCCGTTCCCGGACGTGTCGACGCTGTTCGACTACACCTACGCCACACCCGTGGCCAACGACTCGCACCGGTTGCCTGGACAGCCCCTCTTCGAGCCGGCACCATTCCCCGAGCAGGAGGCCACCCGATGAGCATCATGACCTACCGGCAGGCGCTGCACGACACGCTGCGCTCCGAAATGCACCGCGATCCCGACGTTTTTTTGATGGGCGAGGAGATCGGCCTGTTCGACGGCGCCTACAAGATCACCGCAGGCATGCTCGACGAATTCGGCGAGAAGCGGGTGCGCGACACCGCGATCGCCGAGGAGGGCTTCACGGGAGCCGCCATCGGTGCCGCGATGCTGGGGCTTCGCCCGGTCGTGGAGATCATGACCATCAACTTCAGCCTGCTCGCGCTCGACCAGATCGTGAACCACGCCGCCAAGATCTACGGAATGTTCGGCGGTCAGGCGCGGGTACCTCTGGTCATTCGAACGCCCGGCGGCGGCGGCCAACAGCTCGGCGCCACGCACTCGCAGAACATCGAACTGTTTTACGCCTTCGTACCCGGCATGAAGGTCCTGGCTCCCAGCACCCCGGCAGACGCCAAGTCCATGATGCTCGCGGCAATCCGCGACGACGACCCGGTGCTGTTCCTGGAGAACCTGTCGCTCTACAACACCAAGGGCGAGGTACCCGACGACGATATCCCGGCCGAAATCGGCAAGGCCGCCGTCACCCGACGCGGCAGCGACATCACCCTGATCGGCTACTCAAGAATGGCCTACGTCGCCGCCCAGGTCGCCGAGCAGCTCGCCGAGTCCGACTGGCTGGATATCGAGGTCATCGACCTGCGGAGCCTGCGCCCCCTCGACCGCGAGACCATCGTGGAGTCCGTCAAGAAGACCCACGCCGCCGTCATCATCGAGGACGACTGGCTCACCTACGGGATCGGCGCTGAAATCGCCGCGACGATCTCCGACGGCGCCTTCGATTACCTGGACGCACCGGTTCGCCGCGTGGCCATGGCCGAGGTGCCGATGCCGTACTCAAAACCACTGGAGACTGCCGCGTTGCCGTCTACGGACGACGTTATCCACGCCATCCGGCAGACACTCGACGCCGTCGGCCGCCGCCGCTACCCGATGGGTGAAAAGTCATGATCGAAATCACTATGCCGCGTCTGTCCGACACGATGACCGAAGGCGCCATCGCCGTCTGGCACAAGCAGCCCGGCGACAGAGTAGAGGTCGGCGACGTTCTCGTGGAGATCGAGACCGACAAGGCCACCATGGAATACGAGGCCTATGACGCCGGCACCCTGTCGAAGCAGTTGGTGCCCGAGGGGGAGCAAGTTCTGATCGGCGCCCCCATCGCACTGTTGGATGACGGCAAGGACACCGTTGTTCCCGAGCCGGCCGTGACTCCTCTTGCCGAGGTGCCGATTGTCGTGGCACCCGCAGCCGAACCCGCCCCGGCGACGGATGCTGCGGCACCGGCCATTTCTGCCACCGAAGACGGTGCCCGCCTGTTCGCCTCCCCGCTCGTGCGGAAGCTCGCCAGGGAGCACCACCTCGACCTGAGCCAGGTACACGGCACCGGGCCCGGCGGGCGGATCATCCGTGCCGACACCGACAGCCTGATCGCTCAGGAGCCGGAAACCATCGTTGACCCGGCCCGTCTCGCGGCCCCGGGATCGGAGCCCAGTGACGCAGGGACCTTCGCCATCGCCGCTGGGGACGAGAAGCGTGGCTCGGAGGCGGTAGCGCTCAGCAGCATGCGACGCATCATCGCGCGCCGGCTCGGTGAAAGCGCCAGCACCATTCCACACTTCTACGTGACCGCGACGGCGGATGCCGAGAACCTCGTGCTCCTCCGCACCGACCTCAACGCTCAGCTGGTGGACGCCGGTCGCCCGAAAGTCAGTGTCAACGACCTGCTCATTCGGGCGAGCGCGTTGGCGCTGCGGGAGCATCCGCTGGTGAACGCCTCGTACATCGATGACGCGAGCGGCGAGATGCTCGTGCACCACCGCATCAACGTGGGTGTGGCCGTTGCCGGGGCCGTCGGCCTGGTGGTTCCGGTGATCGAGGATGCCGACCAGAAGACCGTGAGCCAGCTCGGTGCCGAGGCCAAGACCCTGGTGGGGTTGGCCAATGCCAAGAAGCTCACACCGGCCCAGATGTCGGGCGGCACCTTCACAATCAGCAACCTCGGCATGTTCGGTGTCGACCAGTTCACCGCCATCATCAACCCGCCTGAAGGCGCGATCCTTGCCGTCGGCGGTATGTCCCGCGAGGCCGTCGTGGTGGGGGACGAGATCCTGCCCCGGCACCGGATGCGTTACACTCTCTCCGCGGACCACCGCATCATCGACGGGGCATTGGCCGCGCAATTCCTGCAGACCCTCACCCGCTTGATCGAGAATCCGTGGACCATTCTGGCCTGACTCGGCCATCAGCTCACTCAATCGACACACAAATACAGAAGGCAGGGCGGACCATCATGGCACGCACAGAAAACGGCAAAGTTGCACTCATCACCGGTGGCGGACAAGGAATCGGGCAGGGAATCGCTGAGCGACTCCACGCGGACGGCTTCAAGGTCGCTATCGCCGACCTCAACCTCGAGACCGCCCGCGCCGTCGCCACCTCGCTGGGCGGCCAGGCCGGCGGGGCAATTGCGGTGCACATGAACGTTGCCGACAGAGACAGCGTCTTCGCCGCCGTCGCACAGACCGTGACGGACCTCGGCGGCTTCGATGTCATCGTCAACAACGCCGGCATCGCCCCGACCTCTCCTCTCGCCGAGATCACCGAAGAGAGCATCTCGAAGATCTTCTCCATCAACTACAACAGCGTGGTCTGGGGCATCCAGGCCGCCACGAAGGCGTTCACGGAGCTCGGTCACGGGGGCAAGATCATCAGCGCCGCATCCCAGGCCGGTCACATCGGCAACCCCGGCCTGGCCCTTTACTCGTCGACAAAGTTCGCGATTCGCGGTCTGTCCCAGACCGCCGCTCGCGACCTGGCCCCGCTGGGCATCACGGTGAACTCCTTCGCCCCGGGCATCGTGAGGACACCCCTGATGGAGAACCTGGCGAAGAAGTTGGCCGCCGACAATGACAAGCCCGAAGCGTGGGGATGGGAGCAGTTCACGAAGGGCATCGCCCTGGACCGCCTAGCCGAGGTGGCCGACGTCGCGGGCGTTGTCTCGTTCCTGGCCGGGCCGGACTCTGACTACGTCACCGGGCAGTCGATCCTGGTCGACGGCGGAATGGTCTTCAACTAGTCGGGTAAGAACCTCGACCCCGCGCAAGAACGGGGTTTCACAACCAATCGAACAGCCGGGAGGTCGCACATGGCAAGAATGAGCGTAGAGGTGGAACTGGAGAATGGCCGAGTCACGAAATACCAGCGCCACGCGAATGGGCGCGGTCTGGTTTCACCGAGCGCCAAGGTCAACCCCAGTGCCTACGTGTCGAGCACCACGTATGTGGAAAGTGATGCCCAGATCGGGCCTGAATCGTGGATCGGCCAGGGCAGCTGGATCGACCACGGCGCAATCATCGGGGCGCGGGTCTTCGTCGGGGCGAATGTGCATGTGGGCTCCGATGCGATCGTCGGTAACGAGGCACGTCTGGCCAGCAATACGAACATCGGCCGGGCGGCGTTCATCGCCGACGGCGCCGTGATCGATCATGAAATTCAGGTTCCGGATTTCAGTGACGTCAGTGCGCGGCCGGCCGGCCGCGGCCTCACGCAGGGAAACCCATCGATGGCGACCGGACGTTACGGCGCCGGGTGGAGACGCGCCAGGGCGCGGATGGCGCACACCGCCGTCTCGACCGCTGGTCCCACCCGCGGCGACGGTGCCCCCACCAGAGGGTTGCCGCACGGGGAGGAACCAGCAACGCAGACGTTCCCGTCCCCCTAGTCGTGGCTGGCGGGCTCCCACCAGATAGCTCGCTTCGTGACCAAAATAAGCCCGCACCTGTCCGTGCTAGCGCGTGCACTCGATCCGGGCACACCTTGGAAATCCGCGAGATTCTGCCCCAGATGTGGTCCTCTCTCCAGCCGGTCGCTCGTTCAAAATATTGTCGGCGTGATGAGCGGTCGTCATGAAGGAGTGCGATTCCGAGAGGGTAGGCACTGATTTGACGTCAGGCGCGCCCCCGTCGCCGTCTTGTGACCAAGGTCCCGGCTTACCCCGCGTACCGTGGGCTTGAGTGGGATCCATGACGATGTGATGGGCGAGCCGCCCACACTCCTGGTCCGCCCGCGAGGAGACATGCGCATGAGATCCGCCCCGCGGCAGGCCGTTCGCGACACCGGCCGGGCCCCGCTCAGCAGCCTCGGCATTCCGTTCGGGCTCTCCGGCCTGGCCGGCACCTGGACCATGGCCGCCGCCACCTCGCTCGCGCCGCAGATCGTAGCCGAGGTGCTCTGGGTGCTCGCGGCAGCGGCATGGATCGCCGTGGTCGCGAACTACCTTTGGCGATCTCACAACCGTGGGGGCAGCATCCGCGAGGACCTGCTTGACCCGGTGCAGGGGGCGTTCGCGTCGCTCGCCCCGACGTCGGCGATGCTCATCTGTACCCACTACGCGCAGGAGTTCCCAATTGCTGGCCGCATCGCAACAGGAGTGTTCATGACCATTGGGCTCCTCTACGGCGCTTGGTTCCTCGCCCAGTTGGCGCTGCTCGAGCGAAGCATCGACGCCGTCCACGCCGGGTATCTGTTGCCCACCGTCGCGGCGGCCTTCATCGTCGGGCAGAGTGCAGGTAGCTTCGGTTGGACCCTCTTGGGCGAGGCCGCCATCGCAGTGGGCATCCTCTTCTGGCTGGTGCTCGGCACGCTCATCCTGGCGCGGATGGCGTTCCGCCCGGCTCCGGCCGGCGCCCTCCTGCCGACGTTCGCGATCTTCTCCGCACCGCCGGCCGTCGCCGGCAACGCCTGGTTCGCGGTGAACGGCGGACTCATCGATCTGATGCAGACGATGCTGTTGGGCACCTTCGTCGTGTTGATTCTGGTGCAATTGATGATGCTGGGCGCGTACTGGCGGCTGCCCTTCACCCTGGGGTTCTGGGCGTTCACGTTCACCGCCGCATCCAGCGGAACTTACACGGTGCACTGGCTTGCTCTGTGGGGCGGCCCCGGACACGCGGTGTGGGCGTGGCTCGCCATCGCGCTGGTCACCCTGTTGATCGGGAGTATCGCCGTGCGATCCGTCGTCTTGCTCGCCGCCCTCATCAGAACCGACGCGCCCGGTGTCGCGCCGGCAGCGATGCGGCTCTGAGCCGAAACCGCTACTCGAGACCTTACTGAAGGGCGTTGATGACTGCCGCCACCGCGGCACGTGACTTTCGTAGGTATGTGGCGGCGTTTCTTGACCTCTACTTGGCGCATCTACCTGTTTGCAGGCGGTGGCTCAGAACGGTAGTCAGCGTCCTGTAACCCATCGGTTCTGAGACACCTCCTGTATTGATCGGTCTGCTATGAGCAGACACACGGTGCCTGGGTCTCAGAGACACCGAGCCTTAAGCGGGATTCTTTTGGTCGAGTGCTCGAGCGAAGAATCATCCCGCTGCGAAGGTCGCTACGACTGCTGTCGTGGGTCGCTTCGCTTGCCGAAATCTCGAAGTGCCATGACCCACATGACCGCGGATGAAACGATCAGTATGAACGCGCCCTGCGGCTGACCGTCCCAGAACCAGGCGAACCCGCTGCTATCGAAGGTGAACATCCCCGCGAAACCCATCAGGATGAGCGCGGGGCTTATCCACGGAGAGCGGAGAAAATTCATCAGATGCCCCTCCTCGATTTGCGCTGAGCTTAGCGCTCGCACGCATTTTCGGCCATCAGAAGACGCGCACCCCTCGCCAGTTGAGCAATCGTGGTGAGCGACATCTCTCGTGACAACAACTCCACTCCTGGAGATTCTCCAAACTCGGGTATTGGCCGCTCGGCCGTGGCGGTGGAGCGAGAGGTGACGCCGATGGCGGGGGAGGACTCGGCGGCTGGGGCTTCGGCGGCGGAGCAGGCGGCATGGAGACGGTGGAGGCGGCGGAAGCATCTGAGTACCGCGGGACCTTCGGCCCGAGACCGGCGCCGCGCGGTCAGCTACCGTTGGGAGACAGGCGAAACAGACCGGGGGCGGCATGACTGTAGTGCAGCATCCGGAATCCGCATCACCCGTGGACGAGTCACTCGCTCATTCGCCGCAAAGTCGTCGTCAGATTCCGCTGCGCAGTACCTGCGCCAGGCCGCATACGTGTCCGCGTCACATGCGCATGAAGATCCTTGCGCAACTGTCACTGTTCGCCGGGTTGACGGAAGACGAGCTCGACGGCATCGACCAGCGGATGGTGTCGCTGTCGTGGGCCGAAGGTGACCGCCTTTACGGGGCGGGAGATACGGCCGAGCACTTCTACGTCGTAGCAGCGGGCCAGGTGAAATCATTTCAGTCGACGCGCGGTGGGCAGGACACGATCGTCGACGTGCTGGCACCCGGAGACTTCTTCGGCGCCATCGGCGGGGGAGCACGTCCCAGCACCACGCAGCCCAGCACCGGGTTGCCCGACGCCGCGCAGCCCGTGTACGCCGAAACCGTCGAGGCGCTCGTCACGACCTGCGCCCTGCGGATGGACACCGACCTCTTTCGCCAGCTGCTGCTCGAATATCCACAGATCGGCCTGCGAGTGCTTGACACTCTGGCGGCATCACTTGCCAGCGCCCGCTCCGCAACGAGCAGTCACGCGGCAGCGACCGTTGCCCAGCGCGTGGCACGCACCCTCGTGCGTCTCGGTGACCGGTTTGGTCAGCCGGGTGCGAGTAGCTATGGCATCCTGATCCAACTTCCGCTGACCCGCTCCGACCTCGCCGACATGACCGGGTCGACGCCAGAATCAGTCTCGCGCGTGATGAGCAAGCTGCGCGACGACGGCGTGATCGATTCCGGTCGTCGTTGGACGTCGATTCTCGACCGCGCGGCCCTCGTTGCGGTCGCAGGAGCCGAGGGATAGGCACAGCAGTAAGGCCGTGACTGGTCATGATTGGTTCCCCCCTCTTGTGGGTTATGACTCCACGGTATGGGTGCCGCGGCACCATGCCGCTGATGCGGGTCAGTTAACGGTAAACCCCTGCGTGCGGGCCAAACTGCGGCTAATTGACCCGCGTCATGGTCGATATGAACGGTGCGTCGTAACGTCGTAAATACCCCGAAAAACGGGATTCGACTCATCGAAAAGACAAGGAGGTCACCGGTGTCATCGAGTATGGCCTGGTCGACCCGCACGTCACTGCGCTGTATCCGCTCGACCGCGCCGCAGATGCCATCGCCACTGTAGAAGACGGCCACGCGGGCTAGTAAATACCGGACACCACGCCCACAAAATTTCCGGGCCACCGCGGGTGGCCTGGTCTGTACCGGCACCACCACGGCGCCACGACACTGGAGGCACAACATGACCGACCTGACGATCGATCCGAAGATCACTGACCGCAACACCACTGACCCGAAGACACTGGCCGAAACCGACCCGACACGGCACACCATGCAGGTCCGCACGCGACTGACCCAGCTTGCGCAGCATCTGCGCGACGACGTACAGAAGGTCGACGACCCCGCGTTCAAAGCCCTGTTCGAGACCACCGCTGCGGTGCTCGTCGGGCTTGAGACGGCAGTCGCCGGCTACGAGGAGAAGAAGGGAGACGCCTGGAACCAGCAGTAACCGTCAGTAAGGGGCGCCGGCAAGATCATGAACCCCCCGTTGCCAGCGCCAGCCAGTGCTCCTTACCGTTTTGCGACGGTGAGGAGCACTGCTGCGTCTTCTTCGGCTTCGAGGCTGTGACGGGCGTTGGGCACAATTAGCAGGTCGCCGGTCCGCGCCTGCCAGGAGTCGTCGCCCACCAGCATCCGCACCCGTCCACGAATGACGTAGACCGTGGCATCGCCCGGGTTATCGTGCTCGCTGAGAACTGTGCCCGCCGTCATCGCGATCACGGTCTGGCGCAGGACCTTTTCGTGCCCGCCGAACACGGTGTCGGCCGCTCGACCACTGGACGCGCTGCTCGCGGCCTGCAGCTGCTGGCGCGCGAGGGCTTCGATAGAGATTTTCTGCATGCGAACAGCGTAGGGCCCTCACGGCGGATACGACGGTCGCAGTCTGCAGCCGTCGATCGGTGGCTGGTCGCTACATCTCGTTAGGGTCCCGGCCCGCCACCGGAATTAGCTCGGTGCCCTGTGCAAGCGGGGCCACTTCAGGCGATGGTCGGCTATGGACAGTGCGACAGTGGCCCCAACGACGGCAAACGAAATCAAACAAACCACCGACTACAGCGATGTGGCAACAGCTGGAGCGGGAAGTTTTACTGGGCTTCAGCGTTCCAAGCCGACTGACTCGTTGTCGGCGCGGCACTGCTGGCGCTTCGCTTGGAATCGGAACGACCGGATAGCCAGGTGCGGCGACGGGCCGTCTGGGCGGTAGGAGGCTCACCAGGAATTGACTTCCGTGCGGACGTTCGTACGAAGCCGATTCCGCCAGGGGATACCTCGACGTGAGTGCTCATGGAAACAGTGTATGCCCAATGGCTGACATCAGGCATTATCTCCCGGCGCCGCGATCGCGAACGCTGTGGCAAGCTCGGCAGCCACCAGCTCAGCCAGCAACTTGTCGCCGCCAACGGTCGATGAGTCGGTGACGATATTCCCACCGTTTTACTCCGACTTCGGAAAGAACATCGCCCTGGGCAAAGGGCTATTCATAAACTCAGGCTGCAAGTTTCAAGACCAGGGCGGCATCACGATCGGCGACGGAAGCCTCATCGGGCATAACGTTGTGTTAGCGACGTTGAATCACGATCTTCGCCCGAGCCGACGCGTTGACATGCACCCGGCACCTATCGTCATAGGTCGGAACGTATGGATCGGCTCGAATGCGATCGTGCTGCCGGGTGTCACTGTCGGAGACAACTCCGTCATTGCCGCAGCCTCTGTTGTAACCAAGGATGTCGCTGCCGATACCGTCGTTGTGGGCTCGCCGGCTCGAGCGGTGCGCACCCTCGCTGAAGACTGACGCTCCGCATGCGACCTTTGAGGCTGAGAATGCGACGACGGCACTAATCGGCTCTCCTTGCCTATGGCCCTAGGAACGGTGGTCTAGGTTGGCTACTGATGTGACCAGCGCCTCATAACATTTTGGTTGCGTGGCACGCCCGACGAGACGTTTGTGTGTCAATCAGCCCGTACGCGTCCGTGCCAGCGCGTACACTAGACGCGTCAAAACCGCGGAAATCCGCGGGATTCCGCCCTTTTTGTGGGAGTGGCACGGCCGAGACGCCTATGATTTGTTTCTTGGTTCGAGTCCAGGTACCCCAGCAGTAAAAACCCCCGGTAGAGCGGGGGTTTCTTGTTTAGCTTTCATATCCGATCGATGTCTGACCAGTCGGGCGGCCTGCGTCGCCGTTCCCAGGCTGCGATGAGAGAATGAGGGAAACACGACGCAGCCACGCACCCACCAGGATTGGCACCGGACATGTCTCGCACTCGAACGATCCTCTCGGCCCTCGGACTTGCGGCCGTTGGGGCCGTGGCCGTCGCGGGGGACGCCCTGTTCGGGCCCTGGGGCGGCTGGTCGATCCTGCTGGTCGGCGGCTACATCGTCGGCGGTCGCACGGCGCGCACCAGCCGATTCGAGATCATGTCGTCGCGGCGCACCGTGCGCGCGATCGAGGGCGATCCGCGCACCGACAAGTACCGCGTCGCCGTGCACAGAGAGCTGGCGAAGGATCGACGTCAGGTCGCGTCCCTGCGGGGACACCTCGGTCGCCGCGTTTCGAGTGAGATGGCCGCGGTCGTCGCCAGGATCGATGACATCCTCTCCAAATGGGCACAGCTCATGACGACGACCGACGACAGGTTCACCGTCGAGGCGATGATCACCGACTACATTCCCGGCCTGATGGAGGCCTATCGAAACCTCCTGGGCCACAAATTCCGTAAAACCTGGTTGCCAGAGCAGATACGGGCCTGGGACGCACTGGGCGAACAGGTGCGCATCCTCGACGCGGAGGCCCTGCGCATCCAGAAGACTCTGTATTCGACCGACCTGCGGTCGGTCGAAGCCCACGGCACCTTCCTGCGGGACAAGTACACCCGCCGGCCAGGGCTGGAGATCAACCGGGACTGAAACGCGTCGATGGCTCGAGCCAGCGCTGGCAGACGGCGCCCAACATGACGCGAAACACGAAGAGCGCCCCCAAATCGAGTTCGGCCGTACCTCGAACAAATGTGGGCAAGTGTTCGGTCGGGGCGAGATCCCGAACTACGAAGGAAGGCATCCCGATCACCCGGGGAGCTGCGCCCGCCCAGTCTTTACCCGGACGGCGTTAGAATCCCGACGATGAATGTCTGCCTCGGGGTGGGGGAGCCTCACCGCAGAGACCAGAGGAGCATCCCCTCGACAGCGGCTGCAGTTTAAGTCGCATCATGGTCTTTGCACGAATTAGGAGACAAGCCCTAGGAATCGTTCCGGATCTCTCCGGAGCCGCGGATGATGAGCCTGGTGGGGATCACATACGACCGGGCCGGAGTCGTGTCCCCGTCGAGTCTCGCGAAGAGACGCTCGGCCGCGAGTGCCCCGATGCGTTGTGGGTCCTGGGCAATGACGGTGATCGCGGGATCCAGCAGGGCTGCAAGTGAGACGTCGTCGAAGCCGACCAGTGCGACTCGATGGTGGGCGGCGTTGTTGCGGAGGGCTCGAACTGCGCCCATCGTGATCAGGTTCTGCGCGCTGAATATCGCCGTGGGAGGATTCGGTCCTTTGAGGAGGGCGTCAGTGGCTCGTTCGGCGCTCACGTCGTCGTAGAGGCCATCGACGAGACTGAGGCCATTGATCGAGATCCCGGCCCTGCCGAGTTCCTCGACAAATCCGCGTCTCCGTTCCCGGGCCGTCCAGATCTCGGCCCGGTCTCCGAGGAAGGCAATATTCGTGTGTCCGTGGCTGATGAGGTGTCGAGCGGCCACCGCCGCGCCATTGGCGTTGTCACTGACGATGGCGTCGGCCACCACCCCGACAGGCTCGCGGTCGACGAACACGATCGGGGTGCCGAGCTCGAGTTCCGGCTGCAGGTACGCCTGGCTCTGGCTGGCCGTCGTCAGGATCAAGCCGTCGACTCGGCGCTGCAAAAAGGCTGAGACGACTCCTCGCTCACGATCCGGATCGTCATCGAGGCTCGACGCGAAGACGGCAACTCCCTTGTCGGATGCCGCATCCTCGACTCCGCGATGAATGGCGGCAGAGAACGGGTTGGCCACGTTCCCGACCAGCAGCCCCAAGGTCTGAGTCCTTCGGCCCGTTCGCCGCAGGTTGCCGGCGTGCATGTCTGGCTGGAAGTTCAATTGACGGACGGCCTCAAGCACCTTCGTCTTCGTGGCCTCAGACACATTCGGTTCCCCGTTGACCACCCGGGAGACCGTCTTGATTCCCACTCCGGCAAGTGAAGCCACGTGACGCATGGTTGCTCGGGGCCTTGACAGTGGCCCCTCGGAGGGGGAGTCTGACAACGATGTCACGGGTTGGTCTCCTTTTTCAATATACGAGTTGACTCTAGCGGCATTGTGCTCTAAACCTAGCTCTGACACCGTTGTCGGCCCGAACCTTTCTACAGTCACCTCGATCGGTTGGCCCCCCAAACAAGAGGAAATTCAATGATGAATAGCAAGTCGAACTGCAGCCTCACCCGTCGGGTCGCGACCGTCGGATCCCTCATCGCACTCGCGAGTTTCGGATTGACGGCCTGCTCCGCATCCAGTGGATCGTCATCGCCATCGGAAGCGGCCGGCGATGAGGTGGGTGTGACCCTCATCGTCAAGACCACAACCAATCCCTTCTTCGTGGCCATGCAAGACGGCGCGAAGAAAGCCGCCGCAGCGAACGGCGTGAACCTCACGCTCGCCGCCGGCAAGGAAGACGGCGACGAAGACACCCAGATCCAGGCGATCGAGAACGCCATCTCCAAGGGCGATCAGGGCATCCTGATCACGCCCAACGGTCCGTCGGTGGTCGACGCGATCCAGAAGGCACGTGACGCCGGGCTGTACGTCATCGCGCTGGACACTCCGCCCGACCCGGCGGATGCCGTTGACATCACGTTCGCCACCGATAACCGTGCAGCCGGCCTGGCCATTGGCGAATGGACGGCGGCCCAGCTGGACGGCGGACAGGCGACCATCGCTCTTCTCGACCTGTTCGACGACAAGGTCGTCTCGGTGGACTACAACCGCGACCAGGGCTTCCTTGAGGGCATGGGCATCGAGCTCAACGACCCGGACACCAACGGTGACGAGGAAGCCACCGGGTCGTACACCGGCGGCGAGGGTGGCGAATACACGATTGTCGGCAATGAGGCCACCCAGGGCGCAGAAGACGGTGGTCGTACCGCAATGGAAACCCTCCTCTCCAAGAACCCCGACATCAACGTCGTCTACACGATCAACGAGCCCGCAGCATACGGTGCCTACCAGGCGCTGGAAGCTGCCGGCATTGCAGAGGATGTCCTACTCGTCTCGATCGATGGCGGCTGCGCCGGCGTCGCTGGTGTGGAAGACGGCACCATCGGAGCCACGAGCCAGCAGTACCCGGTGAAGATGGCCGAGCTTGGCGTCGAAGCCATTGCGCAGCTCGCTGAAGACGGGACGAAGCCCGAGACGAGCGAGGGACTCGACTTCTACAACACCGGAGTCGCCCTCGTCACGGACCAGCCCGTTGACGGCCTGGAGAGCATTGACAGCACCGAAGCCGCTGACATCTGCTGGGGCGAGTAAGCGTCTAACCCCGTCGTGGGGCGCGGAAACGCGCCCCACGACCTGTTCCGGCCCCCGGGGGTCACACACAGATCAGCATCGCTGCAATAAGAGGGAGTCACCGTGAGTAAGCCTGCCACCGAACCAAATCCGCCCACCAGCGCGCTCCACCTGGCGTCCGAGTTCCTCGATCGCCGCACCACGCTCGACAAAGTACGCAACGTACTCCATAGATATCCGGCGCTCAGCCCGGCCGTTGTGCTTGTCATCGCCATCATCGTTTTCGGCCTCCTCAACGACCGGTTCCTCGCTCCGGCCAACCTGTCGCTCATCACCCAGCAGGTGGCCGTGGTCGGAACGTTGGCTGTGGCACAGACGCTGATCATCCTCACCGCCGGGATCGACCTGTCAGTCGGGGCCGTCATGGTCCTGTCGTCCATGGTTGTCGCCCAGACGGCAACGCAGAACGGGCTCCCGGGCATTGTGGCCCTGCTTCTCGGCTTCATTGTCGGAATCGCCGCCGGTGCATTCAACGGGCTGCTGGTGACACGTCTGCGGCTTCCTCCGTTCATCGTGACGCTGGGCACCCTGAACATCTTCGTTGCGCTGACCCTGCTGTACTCCAACGGTGCGACCGTCCGCGGCAGCGAAATGCCGGCGCTGCTGACCTGGACCGGAACGACATTCGATGTTCTCGGCGTACGCATCAGCGTCGGCGTCATCATGATGCTGGTCCTTTACATCGTCGTCGCGTTCATCCTCGGCAAGACGGCATGGGGACGCCACGTGTACGCGGTCGGTGACGACAAGGAGTCCGCGCGGCTCGCCGGTATCAGCGTCAACCGAGTCCTCATGAGCGTGTACATCGCTGCCGGTGCGGTTCTCGCCATCGGCGCGTGGATCCAGATCGGGCGCACGAACGCTGCCAGCCCGAACGCCGGAGCCGACCTCAACCTCGACTCCATCACCGCCGTCGTCATCGGCGGCACGAGCCTGTTCGGTGGCCGTGGAACGATCTGGGGCACGCTGCTCGGTGCGCTGATCGTCGGCGTCTTCCGTAACGGACTCTCTCTCGCAGGACTGGACGTGCTCTACCAGACCCTCGCCGTCGGTGTCCTTATCATCGTGGCTGTCTCTGTCGACCAGTGGATTCGAAAGGTACGCAAGTGACCCTCACCAACGGCACACCCGCCGCCGCCCCAGAAAGCTCGCTCTCTCCCATTCTCGAGGCCAAACGCCTGGTCAAGACCTTCGGCCGTGTCGTCGGACTCGACGGGGTCAGCCTGGCGCTGTACCCGGGTGAAGTGCTCGCGATCATCGGCGACAACGGCGCAGGCAAGTCAACACTCATCAAGTGCCTCACCGGCGCCGAGATCCCCGACGAGGGTGAGATCTTCCTCGACGGCGCGCCCGTTCACTTCAAACGCCCCCAGGATGCTCGGGCCGCAGGCATCGAGACGGTGTACCAGAACCTGGCCGTCTCTCCGGCCCTCGACGTCGCCGCCAACCTGTATCTGGGACGGGAGATTCGCAAGGCCGGAATCCTGGGATCGGTGTTCCGCGTGCTGGACACCAAAGGGATGCGCCAGAAGGCGCGTCAGGGACTCAACGATCTGGGCATCTCAACCCTGCAGGACGTCACGTCGCCGGTCGAGAACCTCTCGGGCGGCCAGCGGCAGGCTGTCGCGGTGGCCCGGGCTGCAGCTTTCGGCTCCAAGGTCGTCGTGCTCGACGAGCCCACGGCGGCGCTGGGTGTGCGAGAGTCCAACCAGGTGTTACAGCTGGTCAGGAACCTTCGGGACAAGGGGATCCCCGTCATCCTGATCAGCCACAACATGCCGCACGTGTTCGACGTTGCCGATCGCATCCACATCCAGCGACTCGGCAAGAAGGCCGCGACGATCACGCCGCAATCGCACTCAATGACCGACGCGGTCGCAATCATGACAGGAGCAGCGACAGCATGACCACCAACTCGCAGCCCAACGATGCCAAACGAGTCCTGTACGCCGAGTTCACGGCTGTCGCCGGTCAGGAGCAGGCCGTGGCCGCCCTGCTCCGCGACTATGGGGCGCGGGTCCGGATGGAGCCCGGAAACATCACGTTCGCGGCGTACACGAAGGAATCTGACGGCAGGCAAGTGTTCGTCTTTGAGGAGTACCGCAACGAGGACGCGTTTCAGGTGCATCTTGCGGCCCCGTATGGGCGAACGTTCAATGAGGCACTGGCGCCATTGGTAGACGGTGGAGGGTCGACCCTGACCTTCCTCAACCCCCAGTAGTGGTTGCGTGCGCGTGCGCGTGCGCTTCGGACGGAGCCCCGGAACCCAATTCACCGTCCTTCACACGTCGAAATGACGGGAAACAACAGTCAGGAGTACCCCTTTAATGAGCACGACAAGCAACCGGGTTTCGACTTCAGCCGAGGTGCTGATCGTCGGGGAGACGATTATCGACGTGATCGATCGGAACGGAGAGCGGTCCGAGCATGTCGGAGGATCCCCGGCCAACGTCGCGCTTACGCTCGGGAGGCTGGGGCACCAGGTCAGGTTCGTTACTGAAATCGCCGACGACGAACGAGGCATCCGAGCACTTGCGCACCTCGCAGCATCCGACGTTGCGGTTCAATCCCGGCCCGGTGGGCGTACATCAACGGCAGTCGCGCACCTCCAAGACGACGGCTCTGCGAGATACGAGTTCGATGTCACATGGGAACCACCCGTGATCGACTCAGGTGTGGCCACGCATGTCCACACCGGGTCGATCGCGGCTTTTCTCCAGCCGGGTGCCGATGCGGTCCGCACTCTCTTCGAATCATTGCCTGTCGGAGTGACGAGGAGCATCGACCCCAATATTCGACCGGCGTTAGTCGGGTCCCATCATGAGGCACTCACAACCTTCCACACCTTGGCGTCCAATTCCGATGTGGTCAAGCTCAGCGACGAGGACGCGAACTGGCTGTTCCCCGATTCCACTGTTGATGATGTGCTGAACGGTCTGCTTTCCCTGGGCGCCCGGCTTGCGATCGTCACCCTTGGTAGCGAGGGATTGGTGTTGGCCTCCACTGAAGCGCGAACGAAGGTGCCGGCAAGAAAGGTCCGAGTGGCTGACACCATCGGCGCCGGCGATGCTGCCATGGGAGCCATCATTGACGCGGTTGTGCGGGACGGACTCGACCAGCTTGATGAGGTCGAGTTGCTCAGAATCGGAAAGTGGGCCGCGCACGTCGCAGGTGTCACCACCTCGCGCATCGGCGCCAACCCTCCCAGGCGCCATGAACTTGCCGGGTAACGCCTGACCACCAGCCGACTCTTCGAGAAAACGATGATCTGGGGACGATCAGGGCCGTGCGGCGGTGAGCTCCTCGCGAATGATGTCCGCACCCGCCGTCAGCGCCTTCATCTTTCCTCGTGCAACGTTCCTTGAGAACGGCGCCATGCCGCAGTTCGAGCTGGGCAGGAGCTTGTCAGGAGCGACGAACTTGAGTGCCTTCCGGAGGGTGTCGGCGACGTCCTCCGGGGTCTCAATCGTCTCACTCGCCACGTCGATGGCCCCGAGCATGACCTTCTTGCCTCGAATGAGCTCGATGAGGTCCATCGGCACCCGGGAGTGGTGGCATTCCAGCGAAACGATGTCGATAGTGGATTGCTGCAGGAGCGGGAACGACTTCTCGTAGTGCCGCCATTCCGGCCCGAGGGTCGCTTTCCAGTCGGTGTTGGCTTTGATGCCGTAGCCGTAGCAGATGTGCACGGCGGTTTCCGCACGCAATCCTTCTGCTGCCCGTTCCAGCGCGGCTACTCCCCAGTCCTGCACCTCGTCGTGGAAGACGTTGAAGGCGGGTTCGTCGAACTGGATGATGTCCACCCCCGCTGCCTGGAGTTCTCTCGCCTCCTGATTGAGGATCGTTGCGAACTCCCACGCCAACTTCTCTCGGCTCTTGTAGTGGCGGTCGTAGAGAGTGTCGATCATCGTCATCGGGCCAGGGAGGGCCCACTTGATCGGCTGATCGGTCTGCTGGCGGAGGAACTTCGCGTCCTCGACGAAAACGGGTTTCTCGCGGCTCACGGCACCTACGACGGTCGGCACGCTCGCGTCATATCGATCGCGGATTCGAACCGTTTCGCGCTGTTCGAAATCGACCCCGGTGAGATGCTCGATGAATGTCGTGACGAAGTGCTGGCGGGTCTGCTCCCCGTCGCTGATGATGTCGATGCCATGTTGGCGCTGCTCGTGGACTGCGATGCGCAGTGCATCGTGCTTGCCCTGCACCAACGCATCACCCTGCAATTTCCACGGAGACCAGAGAGTTTCGGGCTCGGCAAGCCAGGACGGTTTCGGCAGGCTGCCGACGATCGAGGTGGGTAAGAGAGTGTGCATGATTGTCGATTCTCTGCCGGTCAACCGACGGGAGCGGGGTAGTGGGCGGCCCAGCGCTTGAGCACTTCACCGTGCGGTTTCACGAAGTGCTCCTCCGTGTACTTCCCCTGCGTCATGGCGAGCTGGTTGCGCTCGTCGCGATCGTAGGCGATCTGCGTCCGTGAGTAGTCCTGCCGCTCCAGGCTCGGACGGTAGATGCTCGCGGCGGCCGAGTTCGCGTTGTAGATCTCCGGTCGGTAGATCTTCTGGAACGTCTCCATCGTGCTGATCGTGCCGATGAGCTGCAAATTGGAATAGTCACTGAGGAGATCGCCGCGAAAATAGAACGCGAGCGGCGCCACGCTGCCGCGTGGCATGAAGTACCGGACCTGCAGTCCCATCCGTCCGAAGTATTCGTCGGTCCGTGAGAACTCGTCCTGCTGATACTCGACGCCGAGGATCGGGTGGCAGTTCTCAGTGCGACGATACGTCTTGCTGGTCGAAACGCTGATGCAGATCACGGGCGACATCGGGAAGCGTTCCTGATAGGCGGCAGAGTCGAGGAAATGTTGGAAGAGCAGGCCGTGCAGATTTCCGAAGTCGTCGGGGACGGTGAATTCCTTCGCGTCTTTGTTGACCGCCGGCAGCAGCACGCTGAAGTCGAAATCGCGGAGATAAGACGAGAAGTTGTTCCCCACGATCCCCTGGTGACGTTCGCCTGTGAGCTGGTCGACGATCTGGATGTCGAGGATCTCGAGCAGCGGGAAGCGCTGATTCTCTCCCTCTGCGGTGAACTGCAACTCGACGGTGACGATGTCGAGCTCCACGGTATAGCGGTCCCGCGTCGGGTTGTCCCAATGCGCGAGGTCGTTGAACCGGCGGTCGATCATCGTCAGCGCGCTGCGCAGGTTCTGCCGACGGTGCTCGCCTCGGGCCAGATTGGCAAAGTTCGTGGTGGCTCGGGAACTGCTCGACGGCGCGTAGTCCTCGTCAAAGCGGGTGGTAGTGATGCTGAACGTGAACTCGTTCGCCATGAGTGGCCAATCCGGTAGCTGATCGGCCAGGCTGGCCTTGCGGAAGTCAGTGCATTCATCGTGCAGGTTCCCTGCGGGCATAGGGTAATTCGACGCAACTATGTATATCTATAGACTTTGGCTATGACTAAGCGGTCGACCGGCATCACACTGCAGCAGCTCCATTACTTCATCGAGGTCGCCGCGGAGGGGTCCATCACCGCTGCCGCCGACATGCTCTATGTCGCCCAGCCGACCATGTCCGTGGCGATGAAAGACCTCGAGACCAGGGTCGGCCACGCCCTCCTCGTCCGTTCCGCGCGCGGGATCACGCTCACCACCGATGGTGCGGAGTTCCTCGGGTACGCCAGGCAGGTCGTCGAGCAGGTAGCGCTGCTCGAGCAGCGTTACCTCGGTCGTCCGCCGTCGCGACGCCTGCTCGGGGTGTCGACGCAGCACTATTCGTTCGCGGTCGACGCGTTCGTGCGGATGGTCAGGGCTACCGAGGGGGCCGAATACGAGTTCTCACTGCGTGAGACTCGCACGTGGGACATCCTCGAGGATGTCCGCACGCTCCGCAGCGAGCTGGGCATCCTCTATCGGAACGACTTCAACCGGAACGTCATCGACAAACTGCTCCGGGACTCCGGGCTCGCATTCCGCCCGCTCTTCCTGGCCGAGCCGCACATCTTCATCTCCCGGAAGAACCCACTTGCCTCTCGAGATCGCGTGACCCTCGCTGATCTGGCCAACCTGCCGCGGCTCACCTTCGACCAGGGGGCGAACAACTCGTTCTACCTCGCCGAGGAAATCCTCTCCACCCTGTCAAGCAAACGGGAGATCCGAGTCTCCGACCGGGCGACAATCTTCAACCTCATGATCGGGCTCGACGGCTACACGATCTCGACGGGCATCATCAGCGACGACCTCGACCCGGAGATCGTCTCCGTACCGCTCGACGTGGACGAACGCATCGAGATCGGCTGGATCGGCCATTCCGCGATCCCCCTCACCGAGCAGGCAGAGAGGTACCTCGCCGAAGTGCGGGCTGTCGTCGCCGGATTTGGCGTGGCGTTGCTCGGCTAGGCACGTCCGGCGGGCCGGCCGGCATTGAGGCTCTCGCTTGCGCCGTCACCTATTGCCTGTTGGCGTCGATTTCTCGCATGTGCACGCGAACGAGATCTTCGAGCAAGCGGCTGGGCAGGGTCGTGTCCAACGTGAATTGGATCGCGTGTTGAGTGGTCTTGTAGTCCGTGAGCTGGTCCCTGAGCTCCTCGATGGCCCACGAGGAAGGGTAAAAGCTCATGTGTTTCTTGGACGCGGTGAAGTGCACCAGCGCACGGTTCTTATATTTGAGGGTCGGCATTCCATAGCTCAAGGTCTCTTCGGTGTCCGGCACGAGTCGTTTCACCAAAGCGCGGATACGTTCCAGTTCCGCTCGGCGAGCGGGGTCGAGCTCGCTGAGATACTCTTCGACGGTCTTCGCCTTTTCACCCATAACGAGAGCCTAGTTCCGGACCCCGCGGGACGTGGGGCGTCGTGGACCGCCACTAACGGCGGCGTAGATGATCGGCCAGTTGCGTGTCGAGGCGGTCGTTGAGAGTGATCGCCGCGTCGATGAGCGCCAGGTGGGTGAATGCCTGCGGAAAGTTGCCAATTTGCTCGCCGGTCGGCGCGATTTCTTCCGAGTACAGGCCCAGGTGGTTGGCGAAGGTCAGCATCTTCTCGAAAGTGAAACGGGCCTCGTCGAGCCGGTCGCCGCGGGCGAGTGCGTCGACGTAGAGGAAGGTGCAGAGCGAGAAAGTACCTTCGGAACCCTGGAGTCCGTCTGGCGAGGCGGTCGGGTCGTATCTGTAGACGAGGCTGTCAGACACGAGTTCCGCTTCGATCGCCGCCATCGTGTCTGTCCAGAGCGGGTCATGCGGTGAGACGAAACCGACCTGCGGCATCTTGAGCAGGGAGGCGTCGAGTACCGGTTCTCCGTACTGCTGGACAAAGGCCCGGCGCTCGGCATTCCAGCCCTTTTCCATGATCTGGGTATAGATAGCGTCGCGCTCTGCGATCCAGCGGGTGAGCGGCGCCGGGCGACCATAGACGGTGGCGAGGCGGATGGCGCGGTCGAAAGCGACCCAGCACATCAGTCGTCCGTAGGTGAAGTTCTTCCGCCCGCCGCGGGTCTCCCAGATCCCCTCCTCCGGTTGGTCCCAATTATCAGCAAGCCAATCGAGCAGCTTGCAAATAGCCAGCCACCCGGCCTGGCCGATCCCGATGCCGGCCCGGTCAGCGTTGTAGATGGCCTCCAAGGCCTCCCCATAGATGTCCAGTTGGAGCTGGTCAGCGGCGCCGTTTCCGACCCGCACCGGGTAGGAGCCGCGATACCCTTCCCAGCCGGTGAGGGTCTCCTCGGACAGGTGCGGGTCACCGTCGATTCGGTACATGATGTTCAGCGGGCCGGAGTCGCTGTCCAACGGTTCCGCGACGCGGTCGCGCAGCCATCGCCCGAAGGCGGCAGCTTCGTCGAAGAAGCCCAAGCGCACCAGGGTGTTGACGGAGAAGGATGCGTCCCGTACCCAGGTGAAACGGTAGTCCCAGTTGCGTTCCCCTCCGATCTGTTCCGGCAGGCCCGCGGTCGGCGCGGCGACGAGGCCTCCGGTCGGCGCGTAGGTCAGCAGCTTGAGGGTGATGGCCGATCGTTGCAGTTCCTCACGCCACCGCCCGGTGTAGGTCGACCGTCCGACCCAGTCCTGCCAGAAGTGGGCGGTGTCGTCGAACAGCCGTTGGGCTTCGGCCACGGGGACGGCCCGTGGAGCAGCGTCGCCGCCGGTGTCAAGGATGACGCCACGCATTTCGCCTTCGGCGAGAGTCAACGAGAAACGCAGGTCGCCCTCGTCGGACGGCTCCGGCCGCGCGCGCCGGTCCTCGTCTGGGTCGCGGATGAGGCTGATGGTGAGGGTGGTGTCGCCCGCGACATAGGCCGCGCCGTCCTCAGTCACCGTCACTCGGTGGCTCTGTCTGCCGTAGTCGAACCTGGGGGCGATCTCGACGTCGAATGTCATTGTGCCGCGCACGCAACGCATCGCCCGGAGCAGACGGTGATCGCCGCTGGGCGTTCCGGAGGTCACCGGCATGAAGTCGATGACCTCGCCCACTCCGTTCTCGGTGAGGAAGCGGGTGATGAGGATGGCAGTGTCGGGGAGGTACATCTGCGTTGTCCGAAAGGCACCGTCGACCGGATGCGCGCTGAAATGCCCGCCCTTTTTTCGATCCAGCAGCGACGCGAAGATGCTCGGTGAGTCGAATCGCGGGCTGCAGAACCAGTCGATCGTGCCGTTCGTCGACACCAACGCCGTGGTCTGCAAGTCTCCGATCAGGCCGTGGTCGGCGATCGAGGGGTAGTCGTTCATGGGGCGGTCCTCTCTTCGTCCACGACCGCTTGCGCGGTTGTGTTGATCATGGCTGGGTCAGGGTGGCGGCCGACGGGGTGCCGAGCTTCGCGCGCCCAGGCAAGAAGGCCGAGATGACGATTCCGGCGATTGCGATGGCCAGCAGGGGCACGGTCGCCGCCAGGTATCCGCCCGCATCTGCATCTGCGTTCAGAACGAGGAGGGTGCTGACGATGGCCGTCCCGAAGCTCGACCCCAGATTCGAGACGCTGCGGGAGAGTCCGGAGATCTCTCCCTGTTGCTCCTCGGGGAAGGCCGACTGCACCAGATTGACGCTGGGGGTGAGCATCAGCCCGATCCCCAGCCCGATGGTGAGCAGGCCCGGTGCGAACGCCCAGGCGCCCGGAACGGTCGCCACGATCAGCAGCAGGAGCAGGCCGACGCCCGTGACCAGGAAGCCGACCACGATCAGCGACCTTTGCGCGAACCGCCGCACCAGCGAACCCGCGGACAACGACGACACGAGAATGCCGATGGTGGCGGCGCTGAAAATGACCCCGGTCTCTATGGCGTCGTAATTGCGCACGACCTGGAGATAGCTCGCCACCAGCATCGAGATACCCATCAGCAGCAGCCACTGGAAATTCTGCGTGACCAGACCCAGGTCGGAGACCCGGTTCCGGAACAGTGCGGTCGAGAGCAGTGGCTCACGCCCCTTCCGCTCCAGCCGTCGAACCCACCGAAAGAACAACGCGATCACGCCGATTCCCCCTGCCATCAGCGCAAGCGACACCAGCAGGTCGTTGTCGGCGGCAAGGATGCCGATCACAAATAGAATCAACCCCAGCGCCGACAGCACTGCCCCGATGACGTCAAAGGGCTTGCCCGGTTCCCGGGCGCGCGGATCCTTGAGACGCACGGCGAGGATCAGGATGAGCACGATCACGAGTGCCTGAAAGATAAATGCCGCCCGCCAGCTGATGGTCGCGGCGATCCACCCGCCGATCAGAGGCCCCGTTGCCGCACCAACCCCTCCAGCGGCGCTGACCAGGCCGAACGCGCGAGCCCGCTCCGCGACACCGGTCCAGTACATCGTGACCAGGATGTAGACCGGAGGGATGAGCAGGGCGGTACCGGCACCTTCCAGGATCGAATTCCCCAGGATGAGCAGGCCAAGCCCGGGCGACACGGCGCTTATGACGGCCCCGACGCCGTACACCGACAGGCCGAGAATCAGACAGGTCTTCCGGCCCAGCTGATCCGTCAGTTTGCCGAAGGGGATCATCAGGGCCGCCATCACGAGCAGGAACAGTGTGATCGACAGCTGAATGCCCTGGACCGAGGTGTCGAGGTCCTCGCTCATGTCGTTGAGCATGACGTTCATGTTCGAGCCCGCGAAGGAGCAGATGAACTGCGCGAGCGCCAGAGGCAGCAACGACCACATCGTCGTGGTCTCACTCCGCGTTTCGGCGTGCGATGACACCGGGGCCTACTGACCTTGGGCGATGCACATAGAGAACTCCCTCACCTGGATGCCGGCTGGCGCAATCACGGCAGTCAATTTCAGAGAATCTTGCGTCGATGTAGCTGGTGCGGAATCACCCTGATCGGATGATCCGTCACTACCCCTGGAGGCCTCGCGGGTCAGGATTCACCCCGTCCGCAGGGGCACGCTCACGTCGGCGCCGCCCTCCCGGGTGAGCCGCGGACCCATGGTGACCATGGTGGGCGCGGGAACAAAACCCCCGGCGAAGAGGGCCTCACCCTGCTTGAACCTGGAGGCCCGGGCGAGCATGGCGGGCGGCACAAAACCGAAGATGTTGGCCAGCTCGGCGAGGTCCACGGGAGACGTCATCTTCATCAGCGCGAGGTTGTCGCACTGCGAGATGATGCTGGGGTGCACCCTGAATGGGCGCTGGGTGGACAGCAGTAGCCAGAGACCGAACTTGCGTCCTTCCGCCGCGATCTGCACGATCCGCTCCCGCACCGCCACGTGCAGGGGGCTGGTCTGGTCGGGTGAACAGAAGTTGTGCGCCTCGTCGATCACGATCAGGAGCGGACGACGCTGCTCGCGTTTGGCCCACAGGTCGTCGAGCACGGCCAGCGCCACGACCAGAGACTCCTCCGGATAGGCGAAGCCGCCGAGGTCGAGAACTGTTGCATCCGGACGCGAATCCAGGATGTCGGTGACAGCTGCCAGCCCTTGCGCCCAGACGCTCCAGTCGGTCACCCGGAGATTCTCGGTGCGCGCAGCCAGATCACGGGCCGCCGGGGTACCGCGTTCCACCAGGCCGGGGACGACCCTGGCCGGATCGACCAGGCCCACGGTGTCCTCGATGTGCATCAGTTCGTTGTGCTCGGCACGATCATCGAGCGGGTCAAGCCGAAAGACTGCAGCCTTCGCCCGCAACGAGAGGTCGAGGAATCGCACCCGGAGCGCATCGGGCGAGGGAGAAGAGGGGCGCAGCACGCGGATGTCCCGGTCCGCCAGCGCCCGCCGCGCATCCGTCGTGGCCGCCGGATGGGCCTGCCTCATGTGGACGAAGTCGGCGTTCGGATCGAAGATCACCATGGGCAGGGCCGTGTGGAGCAGCAGCTGTTCGAGCACCACGCCGAGGGCGTAGGTCTTGCCTGACCCGCTTTGTCCGCACCAGAAGGTGTGCCGGTTGAAACGTTGGGCAAGGAGTCGGGCCGGAATGTCCTGGGACGCCAGGAACGAGCCGATGGGCAAAGACGTCGCAGCGTCTCCGTAGAGCAGTTCGGCCGTGCGGGCATCCGCCGACCGTATCGTGGCTGACCCGAATGGGACGGAGCGCCGAACATCGAGGTGCCGTCCATCTCCATCGAGCAGTCCCAGGATGCGGCCGGAGCCCTGCGGAGCGCCGCCGATCACAACGGCGACCTCCTCCACCTGGCCCAGCTGATCGGTTTCTTCTTCTCCGCCATCCGTCGAACGCAGGACCACGAGGCCGCCGGGCTCGAATCTGGAGCCGGTGCCGCCGGCGAATTGGAAGTGCCGGCCGTCGATCGACACCGCGGCAGCGCTCTGACGTGTTGCCCGGTCTTCGTCGCTCATGTGCTGACCCTTCGTCTGGATGCAGGCCGGTACCCCTGTTGAGCCGCAGACTAGTGCGGTTTCGTGATCGGTGCCGCCTCGATCACGGGCCGGCCCCGAGCTCAGCGGATTAGCGCCATGCGGCGAACGCGGTGCGCCGCCCGATGACGGTGAGGATCAGCGCGAGCAGGCCGAGGACCGACATATGGCGAGCAGATGAGGCCATCGGCCGCGTTCAACGCCGGCGTGGGGGAGTGCGTTCTGCAATCGCGGACGTGCGACTTGGCCAGGCGGAGCGAAGTGCCTGTGAGTGCGCTAATTCGCTCCGCACTTCTCTCGGACATGACGACAGCCTTCGTCATATCGGATGAATCGATGATCAGCCGCAGATCACTGGGGCATTGACGGCCCGGAAATTTGGAGATACCTCTTGATCTGATCGCCTGGCGCGGTCTCGGTTCAGGCGTGGAAATGTGGAAAATCTTCCCCTTGCGGAACGCTGTCACCACTCCCCGGTGTGCGTGTACCGGCAGACCGCAGCGTTTCGGACGGGCGCTCCAAGAACTCGCTGCGGTAGGCCGTAGCAAATCTCCCGAGATGGGCGAAACCCCATCGTGCTGTCACCTCGGTCACGCTAACCGTGCCGGGCGCCGCCCGGACCAGCTCCTGGTGCACTTTCTGGAGCCTGAGGTGCCGCAGATAAGCCATCGGCGTGGTGTCCAGGGAACGACGGAAGCCCTCCTGCAAGCTGCGAACGCTCAGCGAGACCCGTGCCGCGAGTTCCGTCACAGTCCACGGATGCGCAGGGCTGTTGCGCAATAACTCAACGGCCTGCGAGACCGGCCGCACACCGGCGGCCGGTGAAGGGTGGCCTTGACCCCGGAGAGTGGACACGGGTTAAGCGGCGAGTTGGATCTCAGCGGCCTGTGACGAGTATTGCATCT
>NZ_JAIEUL010000024.1:0-13405 GCF_019599185.1 Cryobacterium inferilacus
CGATAATTTGATAACACTCAGTTTGAATAAGCTGCTATGCGTCCACTATGTGGTTCTCGATGTACGGTCGAGAACAAACGCTCCTTCAGGGGAGCTCTATAACCAAAAAATATAGGTTCGATTCATCGAAAGATGTTTCGGCGGCTATAGCAAGAGGGAAACGCCCGGTCACATTCCGAACCCGGAAGCTAAGACTCTTTGCGCCGATGGTACTGCAGGGGGGACCCTGTGGGAGAGTAGGACACCGCCGGACTTAACTTAGAAACACCAGAATGGCCACCCCACCGGGGTGGCCATTCTGCGTTTAACGCCCACCACCAGCACCCGTCCGCCGCGACGCCTTCCGGTCCGCCCCCACCGCGCTGGCCGAGCCGGTATCGCTGGTCGAGCCCGTATCGCTGGTCGAGCCCGTCGAGACCCCGCAATCGGCAATGCGCCCACCTCGCAGGTCGAGCCTGTCGAGACCCCGCGAGACGACCCGCGGAACGCACCGCCGGCCGGGGCACCCGCAGGAACCTCTCCAGGTCTCGACAAGCTCGACCAACGTAGGTGTGCGACCCGCAGGCATCCGCGGCCCGGCCTCGTGGACGTACCCACGTCGCTGGTCGAGCCTGTCGAGACCCCGCGAGACGACCTGCGGAGCGCAGGTCTCGACAAGCTCGACCAACGTAGGGGTGCGACCCACAGGCATCCGCGACCCGGCCTCGTGGACGTACCCACATCGCTGGTCGAGCCTATCGAGACCCCGCGAGACGACCTGCGGAGCGCACGGTCGGCAGGTGGCCCGCAGGAACCTCACCGGGTCTCGACAAGCTCGACCAACGTGGGGGTGCGACCCACAGGCATCCGCGACCCGGCCTCGTGGACGTACCCACGTCGTTGGTCGAGCCTATCGAGACCCCGCACGCGGACCTGCGGAACGCACTGTCGGCCGGGGCACCCGCAGACACCTCACCGGGTCTCGACAAGCTCGACCAACGTGGGGGAGCGACCCACAGGCATCCATGACCCGACCTCGGGCACGTCCCCACGTCGTTGGTCGAGCCTGTCGAGACCCCGCGAGACGACCTGCGGAGCGCACCGCCGGCCGGGGCACCCGCAGACACCTCACCGGGTCTCGACAAGCTCGACCAACGTAGGGAGCGACCCACAGGCATCCACGACCCGACCTCGGGCACGTCCCCACGTCGCTGGTCGAGCCTGTCGAGACCCCGCGAGACGACCTGCGGAGCGCACGGTCGGCAGGTGGCTCGCAGGAACCTCACCGGGTCTCGACAAGCTCGACCCACGTAGGGGAGCGACCCACAGGCATCCGCGACCCGTGCGGTCAGCCCCAGGAATCGGCAGATTTTGGGGTGAAAGTGACGGCTCGCGGGAGGGGAGCTCGTGTTGTCCTGTACACTTGAGGAATCGAAGCTTGATGGTTCGAAACGACTTGATGTGGCAGTCCTTGTGACAGCGCATCGCACGATGTTTCGGCGGCCATAGCAAGAGGGAAACGCCCGGTCACATTCCGAACCCGGAAGCTAAGACTCTTTGCGCCGATGGTACTGCAGGGGGGACCCTGTGGGAGAGTAGGACACCGCCGGACTTAACTTAGTCAAAATGGCCACCCATTCGGGTGGCCATTTTGCCGTTAACGTACGCTGGAGAAGTAGTCCGGTACGTATAGCCACACCTACAGGAGATAAACAGTGACCCCCACGGAACGCAACGGGAACGACGCACGCGACAACGGAAGCGGCGATCGTCGAACCGGCGGCTACCAGGGTGGTCGCGGAGGGTCGGACCGGCCCCGCCAGGACGGCGCTCGGCCGCCGTACCGCGGCAACAGCGGTGGCAACGACCGCCCGCAGCGCGATGGTGAGCGACCGCCGTACCGTGGCAACTCCGACCGTCCCCAGGGCGGCGAGCGTGCACCGTACCGTGGCAACTCGGACCGTCCGGCGCAGGGCGGGGAGCGTCCTCCGTACCGCGGCAACTCCGATCGCCCGCAGCAGGGTGGGGACCGCCCGCCGTACCGTGGCAACAGCGACCGTCCGGCGTACAACTCCGATCGCCCCCAGCGCGACGGCGACCGTCCTCCCTACCGTGGCAACAGCGACCGTCCGGCGTACAACTCCGATCGCCCCGCGTACAAGGGCAATTCCGATCGCCCGCAGCAGGGCGGCGACCGCCCGCCCTACCGCGGCAATTCCGACCGTCCGCAGCAGGGCGGCGACCGTCCTCCCTACCGTGGAAATAGCGACCGTCCGGCGTACAACTCCGACCGTCCCGCTTACAAGGGCAACTCCGACCGCCCGCAGCGCGATGGTGACCGTCCTCCCTACCGCGGCAACAGCGACCGCCCCGCGTACAAGGGCAACTCCGATCGCCCGCAGCGTGATGGCGACCGGCCCGCGTACAAGGGCAACTCCGACCGTCCGGCGTACAAGGGCAACTCCGATCGCCCGCAGCGCGACACCGAGAACAAGCCGTGGCTGAAGGACAGCGCCCGCGGCGGTTCGCCGACCCGCGCCGGCGCTCCCCGCGACGCCGGTAAGAAGCTGTGGACCCGTGACGGCGCCCCCGCTCGCAACGACCGCGACGCCCGCGTCGTGGAAGAGGAGATGACCGAAGAGCAGCGCATGCAGCGCGAGCTGCGTTCGGTGCGTCCCCGCCACGATGACCCCGAGCTGCCCGACGACGTCACGTCTGAGGACCTCGACCGCATCGCCCGCAATGAACTGAAGACCCTCACCAAGGACAACGCCGAAGCCGTTGGCCGTCACCTGGCCATGGCTGCCCGCGTCATCGACGAGGACCCCGAGCTGGCCCACCGCCACGTGATGAGCGCCGCGCGTCGTGCCGGCCGTATCGCCGTGGTGCGGGAGAGCCTCGCCATCACCGCCTACGCCACGGGTGACTTCGCCCTGGCGCTGCGGGAACTGCGCACCTACCGCCGCATCTCGGGCTCCAACGCCCAGCTGCCGCTGATGGTGGACAGCGAACGCGGCGTGGGTCGCCCCGACCGTGCCCTCGAGCTGGGCCGGTCGGTCGACCGGTCCACCCTGCCGGCCGGCGTGCAGGTGGCCCTGGCCATCGCGATGTCGGGAGCCCGCCTCGACCTGGGGGAGACCGAGGCCGCACTGAACGAGCTCGAGATCGCCCAGCTCGACCCGAAGACCGCCTTCTCCTACAGCTCCGAGCTGTTCGCCGCGTATGCCGAGGTTCTCGAAGAACTCGGTCGTACCGACGAAGCCGAGGTCTGGAACGAGCGTGCCTCCCGTGCGGATGCCGCCCTGAACGGCGACATCGACGAGACGATCGAGATCGTCGAACTCGACGACGACGAATACGACGACGAGGGCGACGACGAGGACGACGACAGCGCCGTTGAGGGCGACGCCGACGGCAGCGCCGACGAGGACAACGCCGACTCACCCGACGAGCTCGAGACCGCCGACGAGACCATCAGCATCACCGACACCGAGGACGCCGCTTCAGCCGATGACGAATCAGACGACACCCCGCGCGTGGACGAAGATCCTGAAACGACGCCCGTTGACTGAGCCGGCCACCCCGCTGGCCGGCATTGACGTGGTTCTGGCCGACCTCGACGGGGTCGTCTACGCCGGACCCGCCGCCATTCCGTTCGCGATCGACGGCCTCAACAAGGCCGCCGAGAGCATCCGGGTGGGCTACATCACCAACAACGCCTCCCGCACGGATGCGTCGGTGGCCGGCCACCTCACCGACCTCGGCCTGACCGTGGCGCCGGCCGACGTCGTCACCTCGCCGCAGGCGGCCATGCGGCTGCTCGCGGAGCAGGTGCCGGCCGGTTCGCGCATCCTGGTGGTGGGCGGCGACGGCCTGGTCGACGAACTGCAGAAGCACGGCTTCGAGGTGACCCGGTCCGCCGAGGATTCCCCGGCCGCCGTGGTGCAGGGGTTCGCCCCTGATGTGGGCTGGGCCCAGCTGGCGGAGGCGGCGTTCGCGCTGAACGCCGGTGTCACCCAGGACGGTGACTACCCGGGCATCCCGTGGATCGCCACGAACACCGACTGGACCATTCCGCAGGCCCGCGGCATCGCCCCGGGCAACGGCACCCTGGTCTCCGCGGTGCACACCGCGGTGGGACGCCTGCCCCTCGTGGCCGGCAAGCCGGAGATCCCGATCTTCCTCGAGGCCGTCAAACGGTTCGAGGCGAAGACCCCGCTGTTCATCGGCGACCGGCTCGACACCGACATCCTCGGCGCCAACCGCGCCGGCATGCCGTCGGTGCTGGTGCTCACCGGCATCGACAAGGCCAAGCAGGCCCTCGCCGCCGGACCCAACGAGCGCCCGACGTTCATCCTGGAAGACCTGCGCCAGCTGCACGAGCCCTACCCGGAGACCGTGTTCTCCAAGGACAAGTCGCAGGCCACCGTCGCCGGCGCGAGCGTGCGCATCCACGGTGCCGACGTGGAAATCGTGAACGTGGGTGACGACGGCATCAACCTGCTGCGCGCCGCCTGCGCCGTGATCTGGACCTCCGGCCGGCCGATCTACGGCCTCAACGTTCCGGAGAGTCTCTATCTCGGACGGTAGCCTAGGAAACGTGGTTGCAGACGGAGTAGACGAAGCACGAGCGCCAGGCGCGCCGACCCCGGCCCGCCCGGGGCCGCGCCCGACGGCGCCCGCTGCGGCACCCGCCACCACCGATGTGCCCGCCCCTGCCGTTCTCGACGGTGACCTGGATGGCCGCATCGCGGCGGTCGAGGCGCTGCCGCTCGCGGAGCAGGCGGCGGCATACATGCAGCTGCACGACAGTCTGCGCGACCACCTCGAAGGTGGAGACGTGCCCCGATCGAAGGCCGAATGACCACCTCCCGCACGCCAGAGTCCGACCCCGCAACGGGTGCCCCGCACGATGACGCGCCGCAGGTGAGCCGGCCGGCGCCGCAACCGACCAGCGTGCCGATCCGCCCGCCAGCCCCGTTGGTCGAGCCTGTCGAGACCCCCACGGGGGAGCAGCGCCTGGACTCGGCCCTCTACGAGCGCGGCCTGGTGCGCTCGCGCACCGTCGCGGCCCGCCTCATCGCCGAGGGGCTCGTCACCGTGGACGGCAGCCCGGTCGTGAAGGCATCCGCCAAGGTGCGCGAGACCCAGGTGATCGCCGTCGCCCCCACCGACCACTACGTGAGCCGCGGCGCGCACAAACTCGTCGCCGCCCTCGACGCCTTCGCTCTGCCCATCGACGGGCGCACCGCGATGGATGCCGGCGCCTCCACCGGCGGCTTCAGCCAGGTGCTGCTCGAACGCGGCGTCGGCCGCATCATCGCCGTCGATGTGGGCCATGGCCAGCTCTCCCCGACGATCAAGGCCGACGAGCGGGTGACCCTTGTGGAGGGCTTCAACCTGCGCTACGCCACCGCCGAGACCATCGCCGGCGCGTCGGGCATCACCGACCGGCCCGACCTCGTCGTGGGCGACCTCTCTTTCATCTCCCTCACCACGGTGCTGCCGGCCCTCGTGGCCACCGCCGCCGAGGGCGCCGACTTCGTGCTGCTGATCAAGCCGCAATTCGAGGTCGGTCGCGGCGGCATCCGTGAGGGTGTTGTGCACGACGCGGGCCTGCGCGCCGATGCCGTGTCCGGTGTGCTGTGGGCGGCCTGGGATCTGGGCCTGGGCGTGAACGGTCTGATCGCCTCGCCCATCGCGGGCGCCGCGGGCAACCACGAATACCTGGTCTGGCTTCACCGTGGAACCGGCACGAATCCGACAGAATGGATCGATCGGATAACCATCCTGGTGGGAGCGTGACGAGCATGACCGCAACGCCCCGGCATTTCCTCGTCGTGGCCCACACCGGCCGGCAGGATTCTCTGCAGGCGGCCGCCACGGTGTGTGAGCAGCTCATCGCCGCCGGCGCCGTACCGGTTCTGGCCGCCGACGAACGCGCCGACCTGCTCGCCGCCTGCCCACAGCTGAACGGCAGCACCGCCATCCTGGGTGAGACCGTGCAGGCCACCGACCTCGAGCTCGTGATCGTGCTCGGCGGCGACGGCACCATTCTGCGCGCCGCCGAGATCGTGCGCGGCTGCTCCGCCCCGCTGCTGGGCATCAACCTCGGCCACGTCGGGTTCCTCGCCGAGAGCGAACGCGACGACCTGGGCGAGGCCGTGCGCCGCGCCCTGCTGCGCGACTACCTGGTGGAAGAGCGCATGACCCTGTCGGTGCGGGTGAAGGTGGACCACGAGGTGGTCTACGAAACCTGGGCGCTCAACGAGGCCACCGTCGAAAAGGGCAGCCGGCAACGGATGATCGAGGTGATCATCGAGGTCGACGGCCGCCCGCTCTCCGCCTTCGGCTGCGACGGCGTGGTGCTCTCCACCCCCACCGGCTCCACCGCATACTCGTTCTCCGCCGGCGGCCCCATCGTGTGGCCGAGCCTGGACGCCCTGCTGCTCGTGCCGCTGAGCGCCCACGCCCTCTTCGCTCGCCCGCTGGTGGTGGGCCCGGACTCGTCGCTGGCGGTGGAGGTGCTCGCCCGCACCGACAGCACCGCGGTGCTCTGCGCCGACGGCCGCCGCGTGCACGACCTGCCGCCGGGCGCCCGCGTGATCGTGCGCCGCTCACCGGTGCCGGTGCGCCTGGCCCGGCTGCACAGCGGCCCGTTCACCGACCGGCTGGTGAACAAGTTCAACCTGCCCATCACCGGATGGCGCGGCCCGGTCGGCCGCGAGTGAGGCGCTGACATGATCGAAGAACTGGTTATCCGCGACCTCGGGGTCATCCGCGAGGCCACCCTGCCGCTCGGCCCCGGCTTCACCGCCATCACCGGCGAGACCGGCGCGGGCAAGACCATGGTCGTCACCGCCCTCGGCCTGCTGCTCGGCGAACGCGCCGACCCCGGCACCGTGCGCGCCGGCCAGTCGCAAAGCTGGGTGGAGGGCCGCTGGCTGATCAGCGCGGACGGCCCGGTCGCCCAACGGGTGCGCGACGCCGGGGGAGACCTCGACGGACCCGAACTGCTGCTCAGCCGGTCGGTGTCGGCCGAGGGCCGCAGCCGCGCGGTCGTGGGCGGACGCAGCGCCCCGGCCGGAGTGCTCGGCGACCTCGGCGGCGACCTCGTCGTGGTGCACGGCCAGTCCGACCAGGTACGGCTGCGTTCCGCCTCCGCCCAGCGCGACGCCCTCGACCGGTTCGCCGGCGCGGACCTCACCGCCGTCCTCACCGACTTCCAGCACGCCTACCACCGCTGGCACGCCAACCAGTCCGAACTCGACCTGCTCATCGCCGAGCAGGACCGCCGGGTGCGCGAAGCCGAAGACCTGCGCCTGGCCATCGCCGAGATCGAACTCGCCGCCCCGCAGCGCGGCGAAGACGACGAGCTCAGCCAGCGCGCCGAGCGGCTCGGCAATCTCGAAGAACTGCGGCTCGCCGCCGCGCAGGCCCGCGAACTGCTCTCTGCCGAGGAGTCCACCGACGACAGCCCCGATGTGGTGGCGCTGCTGGATGCCGCCCGCCGGCAGCTGGAGAAGGCCGCCGGGCACGACCCCGTGCTGCCTCCGCTGGCCGAGGCCCTCGCCAACGCCGGCTTCCTCGTCGCCGACATCGCCGCGCAACTCTCCACCTACCTCGCCGGACTGGACGCCGACGGCGCCAGGGAGCTCGAGGTCGTGCAGGAACGCCGCGCAGAGCTGACCGTGCTCTCCCGCAAGTTCGCCGGCGGCCTCGACGAGGCCATCGACTTCCTCGACACCGGCAGCAGCCGTCTGCTCGAGCTCGACGGAGACTCCGAGCGGATCGACGCCCTGCGCGCCGACACCGACGCCGACCGTGACCTCGTGCAGCGCCTCGCCGACCAGCTCACCGGCATCCGTACCCGGGCGGCTGAGCAGCTCGGCGCCGCCGTCACCACCGAACTGGCCGCACTGGCCATGGCCAACGCCCGACTGGTGGTCGAAATCGACCGCCTCGACGAGGTGAGCGCCACCGGACACGACGTGGTGCGCATCCTGCTGCAGCCGCACGCCGGCGCCGAACCACGCACCCTGGCCCGCGGCGCCTCCGGCGGTGAACTCTCCCGGGTGATGCTCGCCATCGAGGTGGTCATCAACGCCACCGACCCCGTGCCCACCTTCGTCTTCGACGAGGTCGACGCCGGAGTGGGCGGCGCGGCCGCCATCGAGATCGGCCGACGACTCGCCCGGCTGGCCGAAACCGCCCAGGTGATCGTGGTCACCCACCTCGCCCAGGTCGCCGCGTTCGCCGGCAACCACCTCAGCGTGGTGAAGGACAGCGACGGCTCCGTCACCGCGAGCAGCGTACGCCAGCTCACCGGCGACGACCGGGCCGCCGAAATGGCCCGGCTGCTCTCCGGTCTGCCCGACTCCGCCAGCGGCCTCGAGCACGCCCGCGAGCTCATCGAACTTGCCCACTCAACCAGCACCAACCGAGAGGCCCCCGCTAAGTGATAGGATCGAAGCCCGTGGTGAACATTACAAACGCGGACAACTCAGACGGCATTACCAAGCACATTTTCGTGACCGGTGGTGTCGTTTCTTCATTGGGTAAAGGCCTGACGGCGGCGAGCCTCGGCAACCTTCTCACGGCACGCGGAGTACGCGTGGTGATGCAGAAGCTGGACCCCTACCTCAACGTCGACCCCGGCACGATGAACCCGTTCCAGCACGGTGAAGTCTTCGTCACCGACGACGGCTCAGAGACCGACCTCGACATCGGCCACTACGAGCGCTTCCTCGACATCAACCTCTCCCAGGCGGCGAACGTCACCACCGGGCAGGTCTACTCGCACGTGATCGCCAAGGAGCGCCGCGGCGAATACCTCGGCGACACCGTGCAGGTCATCCCGCACATCACCGACGAGATCAAGCGACGGATGCGCCTGCAGGCCAGCGATGAGCCCCGCCCCGACGTGATCATCACCGAGGTCGGCGGCACCGTCGGCGACATCGAGTCGCAGCCGTTCATCGAGGCCGCCCGCCAGGTGCGCCACGAACTCGGCCGCAAGAACGTCTTCTTCGTGCACGTCTCCCTGGTGCCGTTCATGGCCGCCTCCGGCGAACAGAAGACCAAGCCCACCCAGCACTCCGTCGCGGCCCTGCGCTCCCTCGGGATCCAGCCGGACGCCCTGGTGCTGCGCAGCGACCGGCCCGTCTCCGAGTCGAACAAGCGCAAGATCGCGCTGATGTGCGACGTGGAAGAAGACGCCGTGGTCAACTGCGTCGACGTGCCCAGCATCTACGAGATCCCCGCCGTGCTGCACGAGCAGGGCCTGGACAAGTACATCACCGACGCCCTGAGCCTGCCGGTGAAGGACGTGGACTGGACCGCCTGGCAGCGCGTTCTCGACGCCGTGCGCGAGCCCAAGCACGAGGTCACCATCGGCCTGGTCGGCAAGTACATCGACCTGCCCGACGCGTACCTCTCGGTGACCGAGGCGCTGCGCGCCGGCGGTTTCGCCCAGCAGACCAAGGTCAAGCTCGAGTGGATCGCCTCGGACACCTGCGAGACGCCAGAAGGCGCCGCCGCGATGCTCGCCGAGCTCGACGGCATCTGCGTGCCGGGCGGCTTCGGAGTGCGCGGCATCGAGGGCAAGCTCGGCGCCCTCAAGTTCGCCCGCGAGAACGCCATCCCGGTGCTCGGCCTGTGCCTCGGCCTGCAGTGCATGGTCATCGAATACGCCCGCAACAAGGCCGACCTCGCCGGCGCCTCGTCGAGCGAGTTCGACCCGGAGACCGAGTTCCCCGTGATCGCGACCATGGAAGAGCAGGTCGAGATCATCGCCGGCGGCGACCTGGGCGGCACCATGCGCCTGGGCCTGTACCCGGCCAACCTCGCGTCCGGCTCGATCGTGGAGGAGCTCTACGGCGCCCCCGTCGCATCCGAGCGTCACCGTCACCGCTACGAGGTGAACAACAACTACCGCCAGCAGATCGCCGACGCCGGCCTGTGGTTCTCGGGCGTCTCGCCCGACGGCCACCTGGTGGAGTACGTGGAGCTGCCCCGCGACGAGCACCCGTTCTACGTGGGCACCCAGGCGCACCCCGAGCTGCGCTCCCGCCCGAGCAACGCGCACCCGCTGTTCCGCGGCCTGATCGGCGCCGCCCTGGACCGCCAGCAGGCCAGCCGTCTGTTCGAGGTGAAGGAAGATGCCTAAGACCCTCGCCGCCCGCGCCGAGGCCGACGCGCTGCTGCCCCGCATCGAGGATGAGCCGGCAGCCACCGCGCTGACCTCGAGCACGGTGCAGTTCGACGGCCACGTGTGGAACATCCGCCAGGACGCGTTCGACTACAACGGCACCGAAATCGTGCGCGAGTACGTCGACCACCCCGGCGCCGTCGCGATCCTCGCGCTCGACGACCAGGACCGGGTGCTGCTGATTCAGCAGTACCGGCACCCGGTGCGGATGCGCGAGTGGGAGCTGCCGGCCGGGCTGCTCGACGTCGACGGCGAACACGCCCTCATCGGCGCGCAGCGTGAACTGGCCGAGGAGACCGACGTCGTCGCGGCCGAGTGGAACGTGCTCACCGAGTTCTACACCTCCCCTGGGGGCAGCAACGAGGTCATCCGCATCTACCTGGCCCGCGGCCTGTCGCCGGCCACCGAGGTCTTCGACCGCACCGACGAGGAGGCCGACATGGTCACCCGCTGGGTGTCGCTGGACGACGCCGTGGACGCCGCCCTCGCCCGCCGGGTGCAGAACCCGTCGCTCGTCGTCGGGGTGCTGGCCGCCGCCGCCTCCCGCGCGCGCGGCTGGGCGTCGCTGGGCCCGGCCGACCTGCCGTGGCCGCGGCATCCGTCGAACTGGGACCACACGGTGTGACCGGCCCCGCGTTCGTCGAGCCGGCCGTGCACTCGTACCTGCGGCACGTTTCGATTGAACGCGGGCTGGCGGCCAACACCGTCGCCGCGTACCGACGCGACCTGGTGATCTACGCCGCCTGGCTGACGGATGCCGGCGTGGCCGACCTGCGCGCGGTGACCGCGCAACAGGTGAGCGCGTTCGTGCAGCACCTGGGCTCGCGCGACGAGTCGCCGTTGACCGCGGCGTCGATCGCCCGGGTGCTCTCCACCGTGCGCGGGTTCCACCGGTTTCTGCTGGAAGAATCGCTGGTGGACGTGGACGTGGCGCACGAGACCAAACCACCCCGGCTGGGGCTGCGGCTGCCCAAGGCCATCTCGATCGAGCAGGTGAACGCGCTGCTGGCCGCCACCGACGGTGACGAGCTGCCGCAGCTGCGCGACAAGGCGCTGCTCGAGCTGCTCTACGCCACCGGCGCGCGGGTGAGCGAGGTGGTGAACCTCAACGTGGACGACATGCTCGAGGGCGACGTGGTGCGCCTCACCGGCAAGGGCAACAAGCAGCGCATCGTGCCCGTGGGCAGCTTCGCTCGCGCCGCCGTGCACGCCTACCTGGTGCGGGCCCGGCCGGTGCTCTCCGCCCGCGGCAAGGCCACCCCGGCGCTGTTCCTCGGCGTGCGCGGACACCGGGTGAGCCGGCAGAACGCGTGGTTGATCATCCGTGCCGCCGCCGAACGCGCCGAACTGGGCATCGAGGTGTCGCCGCACACGCTGCGGCACTCCTTCGCCACCCACCTGCTCTCCGGCGGCGCCGACGTGCGCGTGGTGCAGGAGCTGCTCGGCCACTCCTCGGTGGCCACCACCCAGATCTACACCCTGGTGACCATCGACACCCTGCGCGACATGTACACCACGGCGCACCCCCGCGCCCGCTGACCCGGTTTCTGGCACTGTGGCTCGCGCCGTGCGGGCGTCGGGAGCCGCGCGCATCCAGCAGCAACTGTGCCCGATGCGGACAAATGGTCCCGGTGCGCCGGGCGCAATTGTCCGCACGGGTAACAGTTGGGCACGGTCGGGCCGCTCGACCCCGAGATCGGCTCACCGGGTCTCGACAGGCTCGACCGACGAAATGAGTGCATTCCGCGGGCAAGCTCCACCACAATGGGGGAGTGACCCGCAGCACCACGACATCGCCGTCCGAGCCAGCCCGTCCGCCCGCGTCGCCGGCCGGCCGGTTCGGCATCCGTCGTAACCTGCTGCGGCCGGAGGACTCGGAGGCGGCCGACCGCGTCACCTACGTGGAGCTGTTCTTCGACCTGATCTTCGTCTTCGCGCTCACCCAGCTCTCCCGCTACCTGTACGAGAACCAGTCCTGGGAAGGAGCGCTGGAGTCGGCGATGCTGGTGCTCGCGCTCTGGTGGGTATGGGTGTACACGACCTGGGTGACCAACTGGCTCGACCCGGCCAAACTGCCGGTGCGCGGGGTGGTGCTCGGCCTGGCCCTGGTGGGGTTCGTCGGCAGCGTGTCGATCTACGAGTCGTTCGGCGACCGGGGCCTGGTGTTCGCGCTGGCGTACACGGTGCTGCAACTGGGCCGCACGGTCTTCATGCTGCTGGCCGTGGCCCGGCACGACGCCGAGCTGCGGCGCACCTTCGTGCGGATTCTGGCCTGGCTGGCGCTGGCCAGCGTGTTCTGGATCGTCGGGGCGCTGCTGCCGCTGCAGTACCGGCTGCCGCTCTGGCTGATCGCCCTGGCGATCGAGTACCTCTCCGCGGGCGTCGGCTTCCGGGTGCCGGGCCTGGGCGCGTCGGGCATCGACCACTGGGACCTCTCCGGCCCGCACATCGCCGAACGCAGCGCCCTGTTCGTGCTCATCGCCCTGGGCGAGTCGCTGCTCGTCACCGGGTTTGCCTTCGTCGACAAGGAATCGTCGGCGGAGAGCATCCTGGGCATGCTGCTGGCCTTCGGCGCGGCCGTGGCGATGTGGTGGCTCTACTTCGACCACGGCGAACGGGCCGGCGCGAAGGCGATCGCCGCGGCCGCCGACCCCGGCCGCATCGCCCGGCTGGCCTACACCTACGTGCACGCGGTGATCATCGCCGGCATCGTGCTCACCTCGGTGGCCGACAAGGAGGTGCTCTCGCACCCGCACGCCGCCATGACCCTGTCGACCGCGGTGGTGCTGGTGGGCGGTCCGCTGCTGTACCTGGTGGGGATGCTGCTGTTCCGCCTGGTCGTGGCCCGGGAGCTGCTCGTGTCGTACCTGGTGGGCGCCGGGGCGCTGCTGCTCGCGTTCGCGGTGGCCTTCGGGCTCACCCCGCTGGTGCTCGGCGCGGTGACCACCGGTGTGCTCGTGGTCGTGGCCGGCTGGGAGACCGTGGTGCGGGTGCGTGCGGGCACCGACGACAAGAAGGCCGGCTGAGGCGCATCCGCCCGCCTCGCTGGTCGAGCTTGTCGAGACCTCGTGACGTGCCTCGAGACCGGCTCGCGGGGTCTCGACAGGCTCGACCAACGCGATGGGTGCGTTCCGTAGGTCGGCTCGCGGGGTCTCGACAGGCTCGACCAACGCGATGGGTGCGTTCCGTAGGTCGGCTCGCGGGGTCTCGACAGGC
>NZ_JAIEUL010000024.1:13505-51644 GCF_019599185.1 Cryobacterium inferilacus
TCGACCAACGTGAGGGGAGCGGCAGCGAGTGACGGCACACCGGCGATCCTGGCCGTGGCGGGCGTGCAGGCTCGGTACAATCGACCAAGTGAACTGCATGACGGATCGAGGACAGCCCAGTGGCGCGTAAGACGGATAGCCGAACGCAGCTTCCCGGACTCGAGGAGCTTCCCACCGGTGTCACCGGGCGACCGGTGCAGGTGTTCGAGGAACCCACCCCCCTGAAGAGCCACGGCCCGGCGCGCATCATCTCGCTGTGCAACCAGAAGGGCGGCGTCGGCAAGACGACGACCACCATCAACCTGGGTGCCGCCCTGGCCGCATACGGCCGCCGCGTGCTCGCCATCGACTTCGACCCGCAGGGCGCCCTGTCGGCCGGCCTCGGCGTGCCCACTCACGACGTCACAACCATCTACGACCTGCTCCTGAGCGGCTCCAAAGACCCGCGCGAGGCCATCCAGCAGACCTCGGTGGAGGGCCTGGACATCATCCCGGCCAACATCGACCTCTCCGCCGCGGAGGTGCACCTGGTCAACGAGGTCGCCCGCGAGCAGATCCTGGCCCGGGTGCTGCGCAAGGTCTCCAACGACTACGACGTGATCCTCATCGACTGCCAGCCGTCGCTGGGCATCCTCACCGTCAACGCCCTCACCGCCAGCCACGGCGTGCTCATCCCGCTGGAGTGCGAGTTCTTCGCCCTGCGCGGAGTGGCCCTGCTCATCGAAACCATCGACAAGGTGCGCGACCGGCTCAACCCGGCCATCGAACTCGACGGCATCCTGGCCACCATGTACGACTCCCGCACCCTGCACTCCCGTGAGGTGCTAGAGCGGGTCGTCGACGCGTTCGGCGACCGGGTGCTCGACACCGTCATCGGCCGCACCGTCAAATTCCCGGATGCCAGTGTGGCGGGGGTGCCGATCACCGAGTTCGCTCCGGAGCACGCCGCCGCCAAGGCCTACAAGCAGGCGGCGCGGGAACTGATCCAGCGTGGCGCGGTCGCCTAAGCGCACCACGACGGCTGCGGTCGCGGCGCGAGGCGCCACGACCCGCACCGGCACGATCGACGGCGCAACCGAGACGACGGATGCCGTGGCGCCCGGCTTCTCCGTGGCGCTGCAGAATTTCGAGGGCCCGTTCGACCTGCTGCTCTCGCTGATCGGCAAACACCAGCTCGACATCACCGACATCTCGCTCAGCCAGGTCACCGACGAGTTCATCTCCTACCTGCGCGGCCTCGACGCCGCGGAGGAGCTCGACCAGGCCACCGAGTTCCTCGTCGTGGCCGCCACCCTGCTCGACCTCAAGCTGGTGGGCCTGCTGCCGCAGGGCGAACTGGTGGATGCCGAGGACGTGGCCCTGCTCGAAGCCCGCGACCTGCTCTTCGCCCGGCTGCTGCAGTACCGGGCGTTCAAGACCGCGTCGGCCTGGTTTCTCGAACACCTCGACCACGAGGCCACCCGGCACGTGCGGTCGGTGCGGCTGGAGGAGAAGTACCGCACCACGACGCCGGAGCTGGTCTGGACGCTGTCCCTGGCCGACTTCGGCGCTTTGGCCGCGCTCGCCCTGACGCCGCGGGAGCTGCCGACCGTGGGACTGGAGCACCTGCACGCACCGCTGGTGAGCATCCGGGAACAGGCGGCGATCGTGGTGGCCATGCTGCGGGCCAACACGCACCTGACCTTTCGGGAACTGATCGTGGACTGCGCCGAGAAGGGGCTGGTGATCGCCCGTTTTCTGGCTGTGCTCGAGCTGTACCGGCACGGCGCGCTCACCTTCGACCAGCTGGAACCGCTCGGCGAGCTCAGTTTGCACTGGGACGCCGAGGGCTGGTCGGACGACAATCTTGCGACCCTCGGAGGCGACTATGAGACTTGACGCAATGACGGATGCGGTGGACGAGGCGACTCACGGGGTCTCGACAAGCTCGACCAGCGACGGGGGCTCGACCGATCGTGGGTCGAGCCTGTCGAGACCTGGTGACGGGGTCACTTCGACCAGCGAGGGGGGCTCGACCGATCGTGGGTCGAGCCTGTCGAGACCTGGTGAGGGGGTCACTTCGACCAGCGAGGGGGGCTCGACCGATCGTGGGTCGAGCCTGTCGAGACCTGGTGACGGGGGAGCGAGCGCGATCGAGCGCCGGCTCGAGGCGATTCTGATGGTGGCGGATGAGCCGCAGAGCCTGGTGCACCTGGCCACGGCGGTCGCGCATCCGCTCACCGACGTGCGCGAGGCCATTCTGAGGCTCGTCGCCGACTTCGATGGGCTCAACGGCACCGTGCGGCGCGGCTTCGAACTGCGCGAGGTGGCCGGCGGCTGGCGCATCTACGTGCGCGCCGAACACGACCCGGTCGTGGCCGATTTCGTCTACACCCAGAACCCCAGCCGGCTCTCCCAGGCCGCCCTGGAGACCCTCGCCGTGATCGCTTACAAGCAACCGATCAGCCGCGGCGCGGTAGCCTCGATCAGGGCCGTTAACGTCGACTCGGTCGTGCGCACCCTCCTGGGCCGCGGATTGATCACCGAGGCCTTCACCGATAGCGAGACCGGCGCGATCAATTACGCCACCACCGACCTGCTGCTTGTGCAGCTGGGAATCAACTCGCTCGACGAGTTGCCACTAATTTCGCCGTTGCTCGCCGACGGTGCGAACGGATTCGAGGATCTACCATGACCGAAAACACAGTCGACCACAACGATGGCTACATCGACACCAGCAGTTCCAACCCGGACTTCGCCACCAACCCCGCGGCTGCGGCCGACGGCGTGCGCCTGCAGAAGGTGCTCTCCGCCGCGGGTGTCGCCTCCCGTCGGGTGAGCGAAGAGATGATCAGCTCCGGCCGGGTGCGGGTGAACGGCACCGTCGTCACCGAGCTCGGCCGCCGGGTGCACCCCGAGACCGACAAGATCGCCGTGGACAACATCGCCGTGCAGCTGGACACCAGCCGCCGCTACGTGATGCTGAACAAGCCCGTCGGCGTGGTCTCCTCCATGCAAGACGAGAGCGGCCGACCCGATCTGCGCCAGTTCACCGACGGCTACGAGGAACGCCTGTTCAACGTGGGCCGCCTCGACGCCGCCACCAGCGGCCTGCTCATCCTCACCAACGACGGCGACCTCGCCCACGTTCTCGCGCACCCCTCCTTCGGCGTCGCCAAGACCTACATCGCCAAGGTCGAGGGTCGCGTCTCGGCGCAGACCATCGGCAAGCTGCAGAGCGGCATCGAGCTGGAGGACGGCCCCATCGCCGCCGACAAGGCCCGCATCCTCACCAGCCCTCCCGGCGACGGCTTCACCCTCGTCGAGCTCACCCTGCACTCCGGCCGCAACCGCATCGTCCGCCGGATGATGGACGCGGTCGGCCACCCCGTCGTGGACCTCGTGCGCCGCCAGTTCGGGCCGCTCCAGCTGGGCACCCTGCGGGTCGGCGCGGTGCGCGACCTCACTAAGGTGGAACTCGGTCAGCTGCTCACGGTGTCCCGCGCCGAAGTGCAGAAGTAAGCAGCCGCACCCGCAGCATCCGTGTCACCCCTGTCACCCGCGCAAGTTTGGAGCCGAACATGGTCGAGTCTCGCCTGATCGGGCCCGTGCGCGTCGTCGGCGCCGGTCTCCTGGGCACCAGCATTGGTCTGGGCCTCAGCATCCGGGGCATCGACGTGATCCTCGCCGACGCGTCGCCGACGAACCTGTCGCTGGCCATCGACTACGGCGCCGGCCGCGCCGCCACCGGCACGGATGCCCCGCAGCTGATCGTGGTGTGTGTGCCGCCGGACGTCACCGCCGACATCGTCGCCCGCGAGCTCGACGCGTTCCCCGACGCGATCGTGACGGATGTGGCCAGCGTCAAGCTGGCCCCGCTGACCGACCTCATCGAACGCGGCGCCGACGTCTCCCGGTACATCGGCTCGCACCCCCTGGCCGGCCGCGAACGCGGCGGACCCCTCGCTGGCCGTGCCGACCTGTTCATCGGCCGGCCCTGGGTGGTGGCCGCGCACGACGCGATCAGCTACCAGCGCGCCACCGCGATCGACGACCTGATCCTCGACCTCGGCGCCACCCTGGTGGAGATGACCCCGGCCGAGCACGACGACGCCGTGGCCCTGGTCTCGCACGTTCCTCAGGTGGTGTCCACGCTGATGGCCCGCCGCCTCACCGACGGCCCCGGCTCCGCGCTCAACCTCGCCGGGCAGGGCCTGCGCGACGTCACCCGGGTCGCCGCGAGCGACCCGGAGCTGTGGGTGCAGATCCTCGGCGCCAACCCGGCCCCGGTGCGGCAGATTCTGCTGGCACTGCGCGACGACCTGGACCGGTTCATCGAGGCGCTGGCCGACCCATCCGCCCCCGGCGCCCGCCGGCAGGTGGCCGAGGAGATCGCCGGCGGCAACACCGGCGTGGCCCGGCTGCCCGGCAAGCACGGCCAGGACCGCCGCTACGCCAGCATCACCGTGATGGTGGACGACACCCCCGGCCAGCTGGCCCGCCTCTTCAACGAGATCGGCGACGTGGGCGTCAACCTCGAGGACCTGCGCCTCGAGCACTCCCCGGGAGCCCAGATCGGGCTCGCCGAGATCAGCATCCTCCCCGAGGCGGTCAGCCGCCTCACCTCTGAGCTGGCCGCGCGCGGCTGGCGGATTGTCGGTTAGACGTTTGAGCAAGCACTCCTTCCCCCTGTTCGTCGCGATCGACGGGCCTGCCGGCAGCGGCAAGTCCAGCGTGAGCCGCGCCGTGGCCCGCCGCCTCGGCTTCGCCTACCTCGACACCGGCGCCGCCTACCGGGCGTTGGCCTGGCACGTGATCGACAAGGAGGTCGACCCGCAGAACTCCGCCGCGGTCGCCGCGCTGCTGCCCGACTTCGACTACCTGATCGGCACCGACCCGGATGCCTACTTCGTGCGGGTGGGCGACAGTGACGTCACCGACGCCATCCGTGAGCCGGAGATCTCGGCCGCGGTCAGCGCGATCGCCCGGGTCCCAGCGGTGCGCACGCACCTCACCGAGCTGTTCCGCAGCATCGCCAGAGCCGTCGCCCAGCCCGGCGTGGTGGTGGAGGGACGCGACATCACCACCGTCGTGGCACCCGAAGCCGAGGTGCGCATTCTACTCACAGCAACCGAAGAGGCTAGAATGGCTAGGCGCTCTGCGGAAATATCAACCCAATCGGCCCACACCGTGGCGGAACAGCTGCGATCGAGGGATCGCGCCGACTCCCAGGTAGTGGAATTCATGAGCGCTGCAGACGGTGTGACCACCGTCGACTCCACCCATCTCGACTTCGACCAGACCATTGACGCGGTCATAGAGGTCATCAATACACGTAACCGCGAGGCCTCGCATGACTAACCAATTCGACGACACGACGATCCCCGAGCTCGACCCGGAAATCGCATCGCGCCTGACCGACCTCGACGACGATGACGCGCTCATCTCGCAGCGCGCCACGGCGCTGCGCACCGGACTGAACGAGTACGACCTCGACGACGAGGACTTCGACGTTCTCGACCACGTCAGCGACGACCCCGACGCCATCACGTACCTGCCGGCGCTGCCGGTCATCGCGATCGTCGGCCGCCCCAACGTGGGCAAGTCCGCGCTGGTGAACCGCATCCTCGGCCGCCGTGAAGCCGTCGTGGAGGACACCCCCGGTGTCACCCGCGACCGGGTCACCTACAAGGGCGAGTGGCACGAACGCCGCTTCAGCCTCGTCGACACCGGCGGCTGGGAGCCCGACGCCAAGGGCATCGACGCCTCCGTCGCCATGCAGGCCGAACTGGCCATCGAACTCTGCGACGTCGTCATGTTCGTCGTCGACGCCAACGTCGGCCCCACCTCCACCGACGAGGCCGTCGTCAAGCTGCTGCGTCGCAGCGGCAAGCCCGTCTTCCTCATCGCCAACAAGGTCGACGACATCCGCCAGGAGCCCGAAGCGGCCAGCCTGTGGGCGCTCGGCCTCGGCCAGCCCTGGCCGGTCTCCGCGCTGCACGGCCGCGGCGTCGCCGACCTGCTCGACGCGATCCTGGAAGAACTCCCCGAGATCTCCAACGTCGCCAAGCAGGAAGTGGGCGGACCCCGCCGCGTCGCGATCCTTGGGCGCCCGAACGTGGGCAAGTCCAGCCTGCTCAACAAGGTCGTCGGCGAAGAGCGCGTTGTCGTCAACGCCCTGGCCGGCACCACCCGCGACCCGGTCGACGAGCAGGTTGAGCTCGGCGGCAAGGTCTGGCGCTTCGTCGACACCGCCGGCATCCGTCGTCGCGTGCACCTGTCTCAGGGCGCCGACTTCTACGCATCGCTGCGCACCAGCGCCGCGCTGGAGAAGGCCGAAGTGGCCGTCGTGCTCATCGACGTCACCGAGGTCATCAGCGAGCAGGACGTGCGCGTCATCGACCTGGTCCTCGAATCCGGTCGTGCCCTGGTGCTCGCGTTCAACAAGTGGGACCAGATCGACGACGACCGTCGCCGTTACCTGGAACGTGAGATCGAGCAGGACCTGGCCCACGTGGCCTGGGCCCCGCGCGTGAACATTTCGGCCAAGACCGGCCGTCACATGGAGAAGCTGGTTCCGGCCCTCGAGCTCGCGCTCGAGTCGTGGGACACCCGTGTCGCCACCGGCAAGTTCAACGCGTTCCTGGCCGAGCTTGCCGCGGAGCACCCGCACCCCGTGCGCAGCGGCAAGCAGCCGCGCATCCTGTTCGGCACCCAGGCCTCCAGCCGCCCGCCGACCTTCGTGATCTTCACCACCGGGTTCCTCGACCCGGGCTACCGCCGGTTCATCCAGCGTCGCCTGCGCGAGGTGTACGGCTTCGCCGGCAGCCCGATCAACATCAGCATGCGCGTGCGCGAGAAGCGCAAGCGCTAACCAGCCGGTCGACTCAGCCGCGCACCGCATCTACGGATGCCGGTGCGCGGCTTTTTCGTGCCCGCCCGCGGGTGCGAGTGCGCGGGCACAAAAACTGCCCGGCACGGCTGTAGGAGCCGTACCGGGCAGTTCGTCGTCTGCGCGCGGGTTAGCGCGTGCTGGCGGGGTTCTTGGCCGCGTCGGCATCCGCCGCGCTGAGCTCAGCGGCGGCCGGCGTGGTCGTGCCGGAGACGACCTTGGTAGTGCTGGGGGCGGGGGAGACGGCGGGGGAGTCGGGGTTCAGCGTGGCCTCGTCGGCGGCGTCGAACTCGATGTCGTCGAAATCGATCTCATTGTCGGTGTCGGCGTCCACGGCATCCGTGGGCACGCCCGCTGCGGTGGTCTTGGCGATCGCGCGGGCGAGCACGTGCGCGGCCAGGGTGATGATGAAGCCGAGTGCGCCGGCGGCCATGAGCGTGGCTCCGAGGCTGCTGCCGGACTGCGCGGTGAAGTAGGTGACGTAGTCAGCGGACTGGTTGGTGTAGAACTCCGCCTGGCTCGCGTTGGAGGAAGTGAAGATCAGGTACCCCGTCACGGTCACGGCCACGTCGACCAGCCAGAGCAGCACCAGGGCGAGGTTGAACTTGGACAGGGGGCCTGAGCTTTTCTGGGACATAACTTCCTTCGTTGATTGGGCGGCCGGTGACGACCTCGGGTCACGCTACGCACCGTTCCTATGCGTGAGCTATGCCTGCGCAGGGAATCCCCGCAGCCGTATCCGTTGATCGAGCCCACTCGTTGATCGAGCGTGTCGAGATCCCGCCCACTCGCTGATCGAGCCTGTCGAGATCCCGCCCGCGTTCGCTGATCGAGCCTGTCGAGATCCCGCACCCCCTCGTTGATCGAGCCCCACTCGCTGATCGAGCCTGTCGAGATCCCGCAACCCGCCCACACCCCGCACAATCCCTCCCCAACAGCCCAAAAGTGAACGCGAGCACTCTCCCGACGCGGTAAGCTAGTCCAGTTGTCTCCGGTAGATGCCTTCGGGTTTCTACTGGGAAACGGCGGGCTGTAGCGCAGCTTGGTAGCGCACCTGACTGGGGGTCAGGGGGTCGCAGGTTCAAATCCTGTCAGCCCGACCAAATGTCCCGGAAACTCAAGGGTTTCCGGGACTATTTTGGTTAAGAGATTTGATTGTGTCATCACTACGTCATCACTTTCAGCCCATTTCCGCCGCTGTGCCGGCCATGTCCTGCGGGGCGCTGAGGTCAGTTTCGGTTCCTCCCGATCGTCCGGGATCGCCCGGCACACCTGTTGGGTATGAGCATTCACAACGACAACCCCACCTCTCCTCCCACCGACGACTGGGGCCTGGAGCCCCTGATGGACGTTGCCGAGTTGGCGGCCTACCTGGGCATCCCGATCTCCACCGTCTACGACTGGCGGGTGCACGGCAAAGGCCCCGCCGCGTACCGGTTCGGCAAACATCTCAAGTTCGCCATCTCCGACGTGCGGGCCTGGATCGCCCAACAGCGCGAGCCCACCAGCGAGCCCAGGCGTCCCGATCGGCGGTGAGCTGAGATGCCCCGGCAACGGTTGACCATCGGCACCTTCGGCGACATCACCACCCGCAAGCTACCGTCCGGCCGATTCGCGGCGCGGACCCGGTACCGCGACTGGGACGGCCACGCGCGTCTAGTGCAGGCCAGCGGTACCACCGCGAAGGCCGCGGAACGGGCGCTGAAGGCCAAGATCGCCGACCGGGACCTGTTCCAACCCGCCGACACGTCACTCACGCCGGGCAGCCTGTTCCGCGACCTGGTGGTCTACTGGTTGGATGACATCGACCTGGAGGACCGGATCTCCCGGACCACCCGGAACTTGTACGAGCGCAACATGCGCACCCTCGTCTCGCCCGCCTTCGACCACCTCGCGTTGCGGGAGATCGGGGTGGCCCGGTGCGACAAGTTCATCAAACAGCTCGCGAAGATCTCCTACAACCGGGCCAAGCAGGCCCGGGTGGTGTTGCGGCTGGCCCTGGAGCTGGCGGTGCGGCACGAGGTCCTGCCGCGGAACCCGATGGACCACGTTTCTCGCTTGCATCGGGAGCCGCACGTCCCCGCCGCGCTCATGGCCCCCGAGGTCAACGTGATCCGGGCCGCGATCGCGCAGTGGGAGAGTGCCGTCGACCACACGACCGGCCCCAAGCCCGACGGCCAGCTCGGCGCGATCATCGAGGTGATGCTGGGCACCTCTGCTCGGATCGGCGAGGTCTTGGCCATCCGACGCCGGGACGTCGACATCACCAGCCCCGTGCCTTCCATCCGCCTGGCCGGCACCATCGTCAGCCGCAAGGGGGAGCAGACCTTTCGGCAGGACCACCCCAAAACCGCCAAGTCCACCCGTGTTGTCGCCATCCCCACTTTCACCTCCGACGCAGTCCGAAGGCGGCTCGCCAAGGTCGGGAGCATGGGCCTGGATGACCTGCTGTTCCAATCCCGGGACGGCACGCCGCTGACGACCGGGAACGTGCGCCGTCAGTTGCGACAGGTGCTTGAGGGTGCAGGTATCAACGGGGTGACCCCGCACATGTTCCGCCGCACCGTCGCCACCGCGGTCAACACCAACGCCAGCATCGAACTCGCCGCGGAACTGCTCGGCCACACCGACACCCGGGTAACGGTGATGCACTACATCCAACGCAGCGAACTGGTGAACCCGGCCACGGCGGCGCTGCTCGACCGGGCGTTCGCAAAAGACGAAGACTGATCACGGTGCTGCCACCGTGGCAGCACCGCACCATCTGGGGTTATGCCACTTGGAACCGAATCGGTGGCCCGAGCGCCGCAGCCATCCTGACGGGACGTTCGAAATGGACGCCAACTCGTCACGGTGCCGCCACCGCGGCGGCACCGTGCCATCTGGGGTTTTGCCCTACCGCAGTGAATCCTCGCCTCGGACCGCCGCACTCATCGACCGGCGTCGACGAGAGGTGGCCACAGTCCACGGTTGTGCCACGGTGGCCCCACCGTCCCATCTGGAGTTTTCCGAAAGCCCGAGAATCAGGGCGTCGCTGCAAAGGTGCGGGCCTGCTCATAACTACTTTCCATATTGCGCCGAGGATCGAGCGTTTGCAAACCTTTCATGCGGGAGGCGAACACCAGGTCGCGGCATGGATGAAACAGTTCACGTCTGTGTCGGGTGTCGGGGGCATGAGTCGGTAGTTCCAAGGCTTACTACCCATGCGCGTCCGGTATCCGCCTAGTTACCTGACGTAAGCGGTAGCCTGGCCTGATTACGATCAGGGGTGGGAGACATGGACCGCGACGAGAAGAGGCGACTCCGCGAGCACATTGGTGAGTACCTCGATGTATCTGGCGCCCGTCTCACGGACGACGAGGCAGTAATCCTGAGTCAATTCATCGACGAGTACGACGAGAAATACCGCGGCCGCGTGAATACGCGTACGACCAGCCGCGACGCTTGGAGCTCTGATGGCAAGTACACGCGGCAAGAGACGTTCACCGAGACCCACACCGATGAGGTCGGCATCAGGAATGATTATGAATACCAGGACGACGACGGTCAGAGTGGAACATCGACCTCCCAAGTCAGAGACGCACGTGGAATCTTGAACTGGCTCAAAGCCAATTCCTAAGGTCGCGGTCGATGCGACCAGCTGGCTCTCGGCTTCCATGGGCGGCTTGGGATCCGCCTTGAAGTAGGAATCCGACCTCCGCCACACCCACGACCTTGATCCGCTTGGAGCGGAGCTCATTGCCGCGGATCGCGATGCTCGAATCCCGTCACAGAAGACTTTGATTGCAACGGTCCCGAGAGGCCATTGTGCCCGTACGACTTATGAGCCGACGGAGCACATGGGGCTTCCGGCTTGCCGAGCCGCGTGCATGTCGAGCCATGGGGAGCGGCGCATTGCTTCAATTGCGCCGCGATCGCCGGCGGAGGAATGACACGAATCGAACCTCCGAATGTGGTGTGCACGGCAGGCTTGCGTGCCATTGAGGAGTCTCTTGGTCGAGCTGGGCGTGATTGGCGTCAGCTTGCCGCTGGTCGCGATCGTCATGCCAAGATCGACCCAGACTCGCGAACTGTTCCTTGTTGCCGTGCTTGCGTGGTGCGTTGCGGACGAACTTCCTGGCGCCGGGTGACTCGTGAAAAATGCGGCACTGACGAGAACCCTCGTTGCCGTCAGCTGTCGTAAGGGGCACCGCCATTTCGACGCCCACCTAGGACTCCCCCTCATTGGGGGTCCCGTGCACTGATGTGGCGGCGGGCGGCGAAGTCTACCGTCGGTAGAGTCAGTTCTGACAGATGGCACTATCGACATGACTCATCGCTTCGAGAACACCTCCCGGGACAACCCAGTCGGTCATGGATCGAATGGGTTCATCACTAGTCGTGAGAAGGAGGACGAATGGCGAACGAGTACATTCTCGACTTCATTTCGAGGACGGGCGGACTTACGCTTTGACCGGTCTAGCGAGCGACAAGTACTCGGCCGGCGAGCAGGGCCTTGGGTACATTTACCAACCTCGATTTGCTTTGCTCCGACTCTTGGAATTACCAGAATCAACGGAAGTTCTGATTGAGAAGGACGATGACATTGACTTCATCGATGCGAACGGGCCCAAAGCTCTCGCCTCGCTCAAACATAAAGCCGAAGGCGACCGACTGACAGATCTCTCGACAGATTTCTGGAAGTCCGTTCGGATTTGGCTCTCGAGATACAACAGAGATGGACGGCAGGACGCGAAGCTCACCTTCTTCATCTTCACTACGGCTGCTGTTTCGTCGACGTCTTTTTTGCTCAACTTCGTGAATAGGCCGCAGCGGACCGCGCAGGACCATTCCGAAAATGCAAACAGTGCAGCCGAAGCGTTGTCGAAGTCGACAACGAAACTTGCCACGGAAGTCCGCGAACAGCTGGCGTTGCTGGATCAATCGCAGCGAGAAGATTTCTTTTCCCGCGTCACAATCGTTGATTCGACTGCACGAATAAGCGACATTCCTCAACGGATCATGGATCTTCACATGCGTAGTATCCAAAGAGATTTCCGGCAGCCTGTATTTGAGCGGCTGGAAGGTTGGTGGAACAACGTGGCAGTAGATCTTCTGACGGGAGCTCGGACGGAAGCCATTTCAGGATTCGAAGTCTCCGACAAGCTTGCAGCATTGGCCGATGAGTATAAGTTCGATAACTTGCCGATTCACTTCGCCGCAACGATGCCGGTCGACGAGATCGATACCGACGGCGATGACCGACAGTTCGTCGTTCAGCTTCGCGAGATCGGTGTGAAGTCCGAGCGAATCAGAAGCGCGATTCTTGACTACTACAGGGCATTCGCACAAAGGTCAGCCTGGGCGCGTGAGAATGTGCTGATTACCGGCGAGATCGAGAGCTACGAAGACCGGCTCGTGGACGAGTGGCGCAGGTACCGTGATGTGCTCGTTGAAGAACTCGACGACGAAAGCGCAAACGTGGCGATGATAAAGGCTGGGCGCGCCCTGTACCAATGGGCGGAGATGGAGACCGCTAGCATTGCCGCCCTGCGGATCCGGGAACGGGTAACGGAGCCGTTTATCGTCAGGGGCGGATTTCACATCCTTGCCAACACCAAACCAGTTCCAAGGGTTTATTGGCACCCGCGTTTTCTCGACCGGGTAACCGGGATTCTGGCGGAGGCGGTATGAGGACTTGGGCAGATCGGCCGATCGAGATCCGAAACCTCTTCAATCCAGCTTTTTGCGGTGTCGTCCTGCAGCGTGCCCTAAAGGGGTTCGAGGAAATCGACACGAAGGGCATGCCCTACTCGCTGTCATTATTGGTACTGCCACTTAGCTTGCACATGGCGACTCGCCGCACCATTGCTGCGCACCCCCGCACTCACCTCCTCAGCACCATCGAGACGAATCCTCACCTTAGAGTTGAATTCGATTCACGAGTGCGGGATCTTCTCCCCTTTACCCACGAAGCGTTCGCGCTACTTGCCCAGCACGGGTGCATCGCAGTCTCGGATGACGGGACGATACGGACTATCGAGAAATCGCTGAGGGGCACAATCACCGGCACTCCTGAGTCTCGTTCGTGCCAACGCGTGGCACGGACCGTAGGAAGAGAATTCGCCCACATAGGCGACAGAGCCACCGTTTACACCACGCTAGGGATCCGTCCATGAAGATCAAATCGATCCATCTCTACAGTCACGACGGCCGGCGTCGTGACCTCAATTTCACCGCCGGTTTGAATGTGATAACCGGGCGCTCGTCGACAGGCAAATCTGCGCTGTCTGAAATCATCGAGTACTGCATGGGAAATTCCGAGTTCAAGGTTCCCGAGGGAGTCATCGCAGACAAGGTGGCGTGGTTCGGGGTCATCTACCAATTCGATGACGAAGAGGTCCTGATTGCAAAACCCACGCCAGTCGGTGGCGCACAAAGTTCAAGTGCAGCAATGTCCCGCCGTGGCAAACACATTAGTGCTCCACCGTTCGGCGAGCTAGACGCCAATACAGACGACGACGCAGTTCTGTCACTCCTTTCCCGACTTGTTGGGATCCCGGAGAACCGCACTGACGTGCCCGTTGGGAACAGTCGTGCAAGCTATGCGACCACCATTAAGCACACACTGTTCTATCTGTTCCAAAAACAAGGGCTCATTGCTAACAAAGACCAGCTCTTCTATCGCCAGAATGAGCCGTTTATACCGCAGAATATCCAAGACACACTTCCGATCCTGTTGGGCATAGATTCCGCAGATCGGTACGCCCTCGAAGCACAGCTCAGGATCGCTAAGCGCGACCTGGCGCTGTCGCAGAAACGGCTAGACACGATCCATGACTTGCGGTCGAGTTCAAACCTCACGGCCATCACCTTGCATTCCGAAGCAGTGGCCGTGGGTATCCTCGATCCCTCTTCAGGCGAGCATGATGTGTCGGCAGCTTTACGCACGCTCGCACGATGGAGCGCCGAACACTCGTCGCTCCGCAAGGATGACGGGGATCGTTCCGCCGAGCTGGAAAACGACATTGGCCTGTTGCGACTTCAACGGCGCGAGCTGCAACAGCAGTTGAACTCTGCTCGACGATATGCGAGCAAAGCGGGCAGTTTCGAGAGCGAAGCCAGTGAGCAGCGAGATCGATTGGCGTCAATCAAGGCTTTTCCCAGGAACCCGAAGACGGGTAAATGGCAGTGGCCATTCGCCCAAGAAAACCTTGGGATGGCGGACACAGTATCTAAGGTGCTACTGGCAGAATTGCACTCCCTTGACCAGGAGATGGAGGCTGTCGTAGGGGAACGCCCCAAACTGGACGCGTATCTCGCGGAACTCGAAAATCAAACCCTCCGGGTGGTCGAGCAAATCGGGGAACTGGAAGCGGAACTCGTTGCCATCGTCGAAACGACCGCGCGCTTAGCGGAGGTGCGCGACCGAGCGATTGCATCCGCGCGCGTTGTCGGGCGGGTGAGTCTTTTCTTGGAGAATCTTGCCGCAGACGGCGATATTATCGAGGCAGAGGACGCAAATAGAAAACTGCGGGAGCGCGTAGACAGGCTCACAAAACAGATCGGTCGCGATGATCGCGAAGAAACGCTCGCCTCAATCATGAACGTGATTTCTCTAGACGTGACCCGCTACGTCGACGAGCTAGAAGCCGAATTCCACGGAACACCCGCGCGGCTCGACCTCAAGAAGCTGTCTGTCGTTGTCGACCGCCCCGGCCGCCCCGTGTTCATGGATCGGAGCGGCGGAGGTGAAAACCACTTGGCCTACCATGTCGCGGCACTGTTCGCCCTTCACCGCTACGCCTCGAAGAATGACCGCCCGATACCCTCTTTCATGATCATTGATCAGCCGACGCAGGTCTACTTCCCTTCGGAGACGCAATACAAAGAGGCTGACGGTTCGATAGAACGAACAGAATCTGATGCGGATCTGATCGCTGTTCGACGGCTTTTCAGATTGTTCTCAAGATATGTCCAGGAGGAGAATCCCGGCTTTCAGCTCATCGTCACCGAGCACGCCAATCTCAGCGACGATTGGTTCCAGGCCGCGTTGGTCGAGCAGCCGTGGGCAAAACCACCAGCGCTGGTTCCAGAGGATTGGCCCTTGGCCGAAGCCTTGCGACCATAGCTGATCTCTCGGGAGATTCGTTCGGTGTGCCCGGTTGATCCCTTAGCTTGTGTTTTACAAGCGTCAGACGCTCAGCTCACACTTCCATCGTGCTTGACCACCGACGCAGTGCATGACTGCGTCGGCGCATCGAGACGCGTAGTAAGACCAGGATGCATCAGGTTGCGCCCCGATTACAGGCGGTCCGATATGGCGCAGTCCTATTGCCCGTCCTAATGCCACGCCTCTTGCAGATCGAGGCGGCACACCTTCTACGTGACAGCGGAGGAGGCCGTGGTGACGGTGTCGATGCGGGTGATGAGCGCCGGCGACGGCTACAAGTATTTGCTGCGCACTGTCGCTGCCGGTGACGGGCAGCGGTCGCTGTCCACGCCGTTGACCCGTTACTACAGTGCGAAGGGCACGCCGCCGGGTCTATGGCTGGGAAGCGGTCTCTCGGGCCTCGGCTCGGGTCGCATCCTTGAGGGTGCTGAGGTCACGGAGCCCCAGCTACAGAGACTGATCGGGCTGGGGCGAGACCCGGTCGATGGGGCACCACTTGGTCGCGCCTATCCCGACTACCAGAGGCCAGCTGATCCTATGCCGCCCGGTAGCGCTCAGGAGACTGGTTCCCGGCGGCGTGCGGTCGCCGGGTATGACTTCACGTTCTCGATCCCGAAGTCCGCGAGCATCCTCTGGGGCGTGACAGACGCATCCACGCAGGCGCGGATCGTGCAGGCGCATCATGCGGCGGTTTCGGAAGTAGTCGCATTCATGGAGCGCGAGGTCGCAGCTACGCGGACGGGAACCACAGCATACGACGGAGCCGTGGCGCAAGTTGATGTGACGGGCCTGATCGCCACGGCGTTCGACCACTTCGACAGCCGGGCCGGCGACCCGCACCTGCACACGCACGTGGTGATCAGCAACAAGGTGCAAACCGTGCTCGACGGCAAGTGGCGCTCGCTCGACGGCCGACCAATGCACTCTGCCGTAGTTGCCCTGTCCGAACTACACGAGTCCTTGTTCGCGGACGCCTTGACCCGATCACTGGGCGTGCGGTGGGAGTTGCGGGAGCGGGGGAGGGATCGCCACCCCGCCTTGTCGATCAGTTCAATACCGGAGGCGCTCGTCGCAGAGTTTTCGTCGCGGTCGCGGCACATCGAGATCGCGACCGAGGCGCTGATCGCCGCATACCTGGACCGGCACGGCAGCCGGCCCGGCCCGGTAACCATCATGAAGCTCCGCGCCCAGGCGACACTCTCCACGAGGCCCGCGAAAGAGGTGCGCTCGCTTGCCGAGCTCACCGCGTCATGGCGCGAGCGAGCTGAGCGAGTGCTCGGCGAGGACGCGACGACGTGGGCATCCACGGCAGCCACACCCTCGAGGGCTCCCGTCTTGCGTGCCGAGGAGGTGCCGGGGGAGGCGATCAATGAGATCGGGTGGAGAGTGATGATGGCGGTGAGCGAGAAGCGTGCGACCTGGCGGCATTGGAATCTCGCCGCCGAGGCCGCACGCCAGCTGGCGCAGCAGCGATTCGCCTCGGCGTCTGATCGCGAAGCGGTCATTGGCCTGGTCGTGGATGCCGCCGAGCGGGCCTCGTTACGGATCACTCCACCCGAGCTGGCGCCGAGTCCTACTTCGTTCCAGCGAGCGGACGGCACATCCGTCTTCCGGCCGAAGCACACCACCGTCTTCACCTCGACGGAACTGCTCGACGCAGAGGCTCGGCTGCTGGAGCGCGCCGCGAACACGACCGGCCCCCGAATCGCCCCGACCACACTTCGCGCAATCTCACTTACCCGGCAGCCGGGTGGCGTCGTGCTTGCTGACGACCAGGTCGCGGCGCTCAGTTCAATCGCCGGCTCTGGGCGAGCCGTCGATGTCCTGGTTGGTCCGGCCGGCGCAGGTAAGACCACCGCGATGAACGCGCTCCGGCACGCGTGGGAGGCAGCGCACCATCCGGGCTCAGTGGTGGGGCTCGCCCCTTCGGCCGCCGCCGCACAAGTACTGGCAGAAGATCTCGGTATCCCGACCGAGAACCTAGCGAAGTGGTGGCAGAACCATCTCGACCACGGAGAGACCTTCCACGCCGGCCAGCTCGTCATCGTCGACGAGGCCTCCTTGGCGGGCACCCTATCCTTGGACCGGATCACCGGGCTTGCCGCGAGCGCTGGTGCCAAGGTACTGCTGGTCGGCGACTACGCGCAGCTCCACTCCGTAGACGCTGGTGGCGCATTCTCCATGCTGGTCCACAGCCGAGCGGACGCCCCCGAGCTCGTCGGCGTGCACCGCTTCACACACGAGTGGGAGAAGACAGCCTCGCTCGGACTGCGCCAAGGCGACCCCGACTCGATCGACAAGTACTTCGCACACGCCAAAGTGAGCGGCGGTGACATCGAGTCGATCACGGATGCCGCCTACGCGGCGTGGCACGCGGACACCCTCGCGGGCAAGGCCACTGTCCTGATCAGCGATTCGAACGAGACGGTCGCCGCGCTCAACGCGCGTGCCCGCACCGAACTCATCCTCGAGGGGCACATCGACCCGATCCGAGAAACTTCCCTCCACGACGGAAACCGTGCGGCTGTCGGCGACACAGTGATCACCCGACGGAACGACCGGCGCCTGCGCAGCTCCCGAACCTGGGTGCGCAACGGCGATCGGTGGATCGTCACCGGGGTCCACCGGAATGGCTCGGTCGACCTCCGTCGACTCGGTCGGCGCTGGGGGAGCGCGGTGCTGCTTCCTGCGGACTACGTCAAGCACCACCTCGAACTCGGCTACGCCGTCACCTCGCACCGCGCGCAAGGCATCACGACCGACACCGCTCACGTCGTCGTAACTGCTGGCATGACACGGGAGAACCTCTATGTGGCAATGACGCGCGGCCGCGAAGGGAACACCGCCTTCGTCGCCGTCGACCGCCCCGATGCTGCCCACGTCGGGCCGCGATTGGGCGACGACAAGGATGCGACGGCTCGCAGCGTCCTTTACGGCGTTCTGCAGCACGTCGGCGCCGAACCGTCCGCACACGAAACGATCGTGGCGCAGCAGGATGCCTGGGGTTCTGTGGCGCAACTCGCGGCAGAGTACGAGACCATCGCGGCGGCCGCGCAGCACGACAGATGGGCGGCACTGGTGCGCGGTAGCGGGCTCTCACCGATCGAGGCTGAGGAGACCATCAAGTCGCCTGCATTCGGGGTCCTAAGTGCAGAACTCCGACGCGCCGAAGCGCACCATTTCGACGTCGAGACCCTACTCGCTCACGCAGCTTCTGAACGCGGGTTGGAAGACGCCCAGGACGTGACGGCAGTCCTTCACTCCCGGGTAGCCGCGGCGATTTCGCGCGGCTTCCGCGCGGGTCGGTCGCGCAAAAAGCCACGACTGGTCGTGGGGCTCATCCCGAAAGCAACGGGGCCGATGAACGCGGAGATGCGCCAGGCCCTTGACGAGCGCGGCGCCCTGATCGACGCCCGAGCGAGCGCAGTCCTACAGGAAGCACTGCTCGCGGGAGCCTTATGGACTCGGGAGCTCGGGGCACTCCCACATCGACCGGTGACACCCAGGTGGAGACAGCTGGCGTGCACGGTGGCGGCGTACCGGGACCGCTACGCGGTCGTCGGCGCGAGTGTGCTCGGCCCCGCACCGCAAACGGTGGCCCAGCGACGCGACGCCGCTCGCGCTCACGCCGCGCTCGGGGCTGCTAGACAGCTTGCGGACCGAGAAGACGCCTTTGAGTCAGAGCGGTCGGGTGTCAGATTGGGCGCCCCGGCCCGGGCACTAATATGACAACATGAGCGCACCTGACATCTGGGGGGCGATAGTCCCGGCGTGGCTCGGCGGCGTGGGCGGCATGGCCGCCGCAGTCGTCGGTACCATTGCCCTCCTCAAGTCACTCAAGACGCAGGGCGGGGTGGAGACGCTGAAGAGCGCCGCTAATGCGGTGGGTGGGACCGCGGCACCGCCTAGCGCGACGAGCATGCTGAGTTCGCAAAGCCCAAGCAGCGGCGCAACCACGACGGCTGCGCCTCGACAGAGCCCCGTGAGCTGGACGGCTTGGCATGAGGCCAGAAGCCGGTACCGCCTCCGCAACGACTCGACACACACGGGCGCGACAGCGCTCCTGACCGGTTTTCGGGATGTGACACCCGGCGGTGATGGTGCGGCCAGCTACCATGGCGAGCTCCCGGTTACTCTCGCGGCCAATGAGTCGGTTCCATTCACTATCGACAAGTCCTTGATTAGCCCGAGTGTCACCGCCATCGAGCTGACCTGGGCTGATAGCGACGGAACTGAGCGCAAGCGCACCCTGTACATATAGCCGCACCTTGGGCGAACCGCAGTAACTACCCCGACCCTGTGGCGAGCGCCACGTCGATATGCGACGCGAAGGTCAGCAATAGTGCTGGGAGCTGAAGTCGGTGGACGACGAGTCGAGCGCGATCGGCGCTGGGGCTTGCCGCTATTCAAGCGTCCGGGATCTTGCCCACCCCCACCGCGCGACCGGCCGGTACTGTACGACGGAGCGAGGTCCCTCACCTAGGATCGTCCGTATGACCGACCGTGCAGTGTTCCGATTCGCCATGCCTAAGCCGGTTCGCATTTCTGGTCGGTCCTCGAGCATCACAAATTCTTTCGTGAACGGCATCATTCCGGTCGTGCCGCCAACGTTCGAGCAGATTGACGAAGCGCTGCGAATTCTCGGCATGGAGGCCACGGTGGTGTGCTCGTACTGTGGCGATCCCGCTTCAGAATGGGACCACCTACGTCCTCTCGTAATTGGTAAGCAGCCAACGGGGTACATTTCAGAGATTCATAACCTTGTGCCGGCCTGCGGCAAGTGCAATCAGAGCAAGGGCAATAAGCCATGGCGAACATGGATGTTCAGCTCGGCACGACTGTCACCGGAGACGCGTGGTGTTGCTGGGTTAGAGGAGAGGGCGAACCGCCTCTCAGCCTATGAAGCGTGGGAGACGCCCACTTTCATCGATTTCGCGTCTATTGTCGGCGAGCAACTATGGGACAAACACTGGCGGAATCATGAGGCCATTCTTCAAGCGATGAGGGACGCCGAGACCACAGTGGAGTTGATTCGATTGCGGGTCGCGGAGTCACGTGCGGATGAATCAGCCCCCACGCTTTTTCCGGAGGACTAACACCGAGAACACCGAGGACTTTCGGACTGTGAGTCCGGCAGATGCCGTCGGCAGGGTGTCCTGCGCCGACCGCTCCGCCAAAGAGTAAGCGAACGACAGTATCGAGCCTGTGAACGGCTCGACAGCGGCCGCTAGCGACACCGGCTGGCTGGTGCTGTGGCCAGCAGGACCCGGCCTACGAGCTCGGCGGGCTCGATCAATGCCGCTCGGCGGGCTCGATCAATGCCGCTCGGCAGACTCAAGAACAATCTGGTCCCACGACTTCGGACGGCCGCTGGATCGTTTGGAGGTGATATGCCAAGCGTGGCAGCTGGAGCACGGGTGAATCCCCATGGGGAGCGATACGCCTCCCCGGGATCGAACTGCTTTCAGCGCTTTGGCTGCGATGCAGGGCGAGCAATATGGACGCTTGAGACATTTGATGGTTGGCACAGCAGTGCAATCCCTTCCTGGATGGGGTTGGGGCCTGCACTGCAATGGCCAGACTGCGCTGGGCGTCGATGCTCAGCGGTCGAGTTGAAGTTATCAGACCTCCAAGCAAAAAGGCCAGTGCACGGTAGATTCGCCCGCGAACCCCTCAGATGCTCGCCGAGTCAACAGCCACACTGGCGGCCACTTTCGGCCAGGAAGAAGCAAAAAGAAAACGCTCCTGAGGAATCCCAGGAGCGAGCTCTTGTTTCGCGGCTTTCCGCGTTTCGCTAACCAGCGATCAGTACCCGACGGCAGCGAGGCCGGCGTTTGCCTCGGCGTCTGAGAAGCCCTCGAAGATCAGCTGGTCGTAGAGGCCATCACGGGAGAACGACTGGTATTCGAGGTAGGACTTTGCTTTCGCTCCGGCCTGCGCGCTCCAATCCGCGGCGATGTGATCGGTCCCGAAGGTGGCGTCTTCCGTGCTGTAACCCTCGAACTCGAGCTGAGCAATGAGCCCCGAGCGTGAGAACGCCTGGTATTCGAGGTAGGACTCGGCCTTGCCGATTGCGTTCTGCTGTGGAAGGGAGAGCGACGGCTTTACCTCGACGGTGAGGGCGACTGTGCTGCCCTCTGGGGCGGTTCCTCCTGTCGCCGGGGTCGTGGCGGTGACGGTTGCGTCGGGGTCTTCGGCACCCGCTGTTTCAAACCCTGCGGCGCGGAGGTTGGCGATGGCTGCCGACGCGGTCAGGCCGGTGACGTCGGGGATGGCAACCTGTGCGGGCTCCACGGCTACCGGCTCGACGGCAGCCACGTCGTCGGCAGCCGCGGGGTCATCCGTGGCCTCGTCGACGCTGCTGACGGTTGCGGTGGGGGTGCCTGAGTTGGTCGCACCGGACACGCTCGAAACGATTACGGCAAGCACGAGCCACGCCGCGGTGACGATCCAAGCGACCTTCTTGTGCTTGTCGAATCCGGCGAGTGTGCGACCCTGCTTGTCGCGCTGCGCCCCCGTGAGAACGAGGACGATGTCGACGAGCCACCACACGCCGAGACCCGAGAAGGTGAACAACTTGATCAGGCCTGTGCCGACCTTGCCCAGGTAGAACCGGTCCACCGCGAAGAATCCCAGAAGCCAGGCGAAGAGCCAGGTGGCGAGGAATGACTTCTCAGAGGGGAGTGAAGGTGCGTATGATGCGCCCGGCTTGTGCGGGGGCTGCGGGACCGTGAATGGCACGGATTGTTCCTGCTGGCCGATCGGGACGCCGGTCGGGCGCTGAGTCTGAGAGTTGTCGGTCATGGTGCGTATTCCTGTTCTAAGAGTTCTGAGCGTGCAAAGGGACTGGTGTGGTGCTGGCGGGCCGAGAGCTATTTGACGGATGCGTCGATGACAATGTCGAGGCCGTTATCGGGGTGGTACCCCCAGGAGGCCGAGAGGTCGTTCCACGCTCCTTCTTGGCGGCCGTCGAGCGCTCGGGTGGCGTCGATTCGACTCAGGACGCTGTCAGGAACATCAAGCGCGTCCAGAACGCAGAGGACGTCGGCGTAGTCGGCGCCGGATGATTCCGCGCCTTTGCTCTGCATCGAAATACTCTGGCCCTCATCACCGACGACGATCCAAGCGTTCGCCTCGACGTCGCAGGTCGACGCAGCCTCGGCTATCGCGTCGTTGGGTGCCAGCGATGCGATTCCGCTGGTCAGCGAGCCGATCAAAAGCGACCCCGCGACGCCTGCAATGAGCCCGAGGGCAATGCCGGCCGCGCCGAACGTAAGCTCTCGGCGGCTGACGGTGGGCGCCGGCTTGGGAGAAGGCGTGGTCCCGGCGTAGGGATTCACGGTTGCGTTCGTGGGTCCTGCCTCCATCTCTGCGTGAGAAGCAGCGGATTCGTCGATGGTCATGGTGCGTGGTCCTATTCGTCGAAGAACTTACGGAACGGTGTGTGAGAGTGGCGGGCGGTGCACGACTGTTCCCCCAGGTGTGCGCCGCCCGCCGGCATCCGCTCATTCGGGTGAATCGGGTGCAGGGACAAGCTAGGGCTGACCTTGGCTTGCGCGCCAACATTCAAGTGATAAGCCGGGTTATCACTTGATTTAGCTTCAAATTCCGGAGTTGCCCTAGTCTGAGTGCACACAACAAGTAGGGGGGTGCCGCGTGACGATGACCGAGCAGACCCTGCTGATGACGATGTCTGACATCGCCGATCTCGCCCGTGTGCAGCGACCGGTTGTCTCGGTCTGGCGTTCACGGTCCGCGCACACGGACAGCCCGTTTCCACAGCCTGTCGCCCGGAGAGGTGGGCAGGACGTCTTCAACGCCGGTGAGGTGGCGACGTGGCTCACCAATACCCGTCGCGGCAACAATCCCGATGCCTTTGCGGATGCCGCCGCACATGCATCTCTCAACTACGCGTCGGCCAACGATGAGAGCACCTTCAGCGCGGTGACCGCCCTGCTCGCCCTGCGCACATCGTCCGGGCGCCCGTTCGTTGCCATGTCGGCCGCCGATCTCCTCGACCTCGCCGACGAACACGACCCCGATGACGCATTCCTCTATGCCGAGCTCGAGGCCGCAGGCAGCGACCTTACCGACCTTGCTACCTACGTCGACGTCCTCGTCGAGGCAGCCTTCGGCGAGGGGCCGGCATTCGAGCGGATGATGGCCGACCGGTTCCGACTAGACCTGCGCTCCCTCGGCGACACGGCCCTGGGCGACACCGCGCTGACTCTGATGGCCGAAGTCGCGACCGCGCTACGAGCCGGTCAACCGGCCGACTCTGTCATTGTCGACTCCACGGGTAGCGCGAGCGACGTGATCCTCGCCATTCACCATTTTGAGAGCGCCCGCGGCGACATGACCGTGGCCACGCCCGACGACAACTCCTATGCCTCCCGGCTGCTGCGCCGCCGCCTATTCGTGCACGGTATCACCCGCGAGGCTCTGGCGGTGCAGCAGTCCGGCGCCTTCGCCGTTCAGGGTGCCGCCCTGCTTGCGGCGCAATTACCGCCCTCGCACTCTGCGGCGATGCCCCCGGTCGAGATGCTTTCAGCCATCGACCAGATCGTGCTGCAAATGACCGACGAACAACTCGCCGTCGTCATCGCCCCGGCCGGGGTGCTCAGCGACACCGGCCTGACCCGCGAGGTCGACGAGGCTCGTTCCGCCCTGATCCGCTCCGGTCGGGTGCGCGCGGTCGTTCGCCTCCCCGCTGGCCTGCTCGTGCACAAGCCGCTCCAGCCCCAAGCACTGTGGGTACTCGGTGCCGCTCACGCCCAGGTCAGCCTCGCGGAACGCTGGACCCTCGTCGCCGACCTCACAGAGATCCCGCTGACTCCCGCCGCCATTGACGACCTGGTGAGCGACCTCGTCGCTTCCCTCGGTGACCGTTCCAGCGTGCGCGCCCACGCCTTCCGGTACGCCAGGCTCGTTCACACCCGCACGCTACTGGCAAGCCGTGATTCCCTCGTGGCCGGCGTCCGAGCTACCACCGCACCCGCAGCCTCAGCGGCGCAGGTCGCCCTCCGCGTCGATGAGCTACTTACGGTTCTAGCAGGCGATGCGCCTGCCCGCACAAACAGCACAACGGATACTCCGGCAGACGTGGCGGCGCTGGCTGGCCTCGTCATCCATCCCGTGCCACCCGCTGACGAACCTGCAGGCGCAACTGCGGCAGCCACGGTCGCCCAGCTGCTGGCACACGGCCATGTTCGGTACATCCCCGGCAATCGCCTCGAAGCCGACGACATCGACCTCGAGCCCACCGGCCGGTCGGCCACCAGCATCCGCGTGATCGGGCCCGTCGAACTGCTCGGTCAGGCGCCGCTCGGTGGTCGCCGCATCGACCGGCTGAAGTTCGCTGCGGCCTACCCGGCCGGCCGAGTAACCGAACCCGGTGACGTCATCTTCTGCACCTCACCGCGACCAGCAGCCGCAGTCGACGACGAGGGAACCTCGGTGGTGGTGTTCCCCGCCCGCATCCTGCGCATCAACGTTGCCGAATCCGGCGGGCTGGTCGCTGCAGTGACCGCAGCCGACATCAACTCCCGAGACCCACGCGACAAACGCTGGCAGCGTTGGCCGCTGCGCCAGGCCAGCCCAGACCAGCGCGGCGCGCTGGCCAACGCTCTCGCCTCGGTACGCTCGGAACAGCACCAGACGAAGCAGCGCCTCGCCCAGCTCGAGGAACTCACCGCCCTGCTTATGACCGGCGTCACCGCCGGCACCCTCACACTCGCGGCAGCCCCTGGCCCGTCCGCCCCAGACTCACTTGGCTCAGACTCACTCGCTCCACCGGAAGGAACCTCCTAGTGCCACCGAAGACCAAGGCCGCCGCACTGCCGTCGACCATGAAAGAACTCAAGGACACCCTCTGGAAGGCCGCCGACAAGCTCCGCGGCTCGATGGATGCCTCCCAGTACAAAGACGTCATCCTCGGCCTGGTCTTTCTCAAGTACGTGTCGGATGCCTTCGACGAGCGCCGAGAACAGATTCGCACCGAGCTCGACGCCGATGGTCTCAACGAGGACCAGATCGGCCAGCTCATCGACGACGTCGACGAGTACACCGGCCGCGGCGTGTTCTGGGTGGCCGCCCGCGCCCGCTGGACCTACCTCGCCGAGAACGCTAAGGGCCTGCCGGCCGTGGCGGGGGAGGCGCCCAAGTCGATCGGCCTGCTCATCGACGAGGCGATGGACCTGATCTCCGCCGACAACACCGCCCTCGCCGGATCGCTGCCGCGCATCTACAATCGCGACAACGTCGATCAGCGCCGCCTCGGCGAGCTGCTCGACCTGCTCAACTCGGCCCGCTTCACCGGCCACGGCGCCACCAAGGCGCGCGACATCCTGGGCGAGGTGTACGAGTACTTCCTCGAGAAGTTCGCGCACGCCGAGGGCAAGCGCGGCGGCGAGTTCTACACACCCGCCGGCGTGGTGCGGGTGCTCGTCGAGGTGCTCGAACCCTCCCACGGCCGCGTTTACGACCCGTGCTGCGGGTCGGGCGGCATGTTCGTGCAGACCGAGAAGTTCCTCGAGTCGCACAATAAGGAAGGTTCGAACATCTCCGTCTACGGTCAGGAGCTGAACGAGCGCACATGGCGTATGGCCAAGATGAACCTCGCCATCCACGGGCTCAACGGCAACCTCGCCAGCCGCTGGGGCGACACCTTCGCCCGCGACCAGCACCCCGACCTGCAGGCCGACTTCATCATGGCCAACCCGCCCTTCAACATCAAGGACTGGGCTCGCAACGAGGGCGACCCGCGCTGGAAGTACGGGGTGCCCCCGGCCGGCAACGCCAACTACGCCTGGATGCAGCACATCATCTCCAAACTCGCCCCCGGCGGCAGCGCCGGCGTCGTTATGGCCAACGGGTCGATGTCGTCGAACTCCGGCGGCGAAGGCGAGATCCGGGCCCAACTCGTCGAGGCGGACCTTGTCTCCTGCATGATCGCGCTGCCCACCCAGCTATTCCGCAGCACCGGCATCCCAGTCTGTACCTGGTTCTTCGCCAAGGACAAGACTTCCGGCGAGCACGGCAGCATCGACCGCACCGGCCAGGTGCTCTTCATCGACGCTCGCAACCTTGGCCACATGGTCGACCGTGCCGAACGCGCGCTTTCCGATGAAGACATCGCCAAGATCGCCGGCACGTACCACGCATGGCGGGGCACGGCGTCGGCGGCGGATGCTGCACTCGCTTACATGGATGAGCCGGGTTTCTCCTATTCCGCATCTCTAGCCGCGATCAGGGCAGTGGAATATGCGCTCACCCCAGGGCGCTATGTCGGTGCCGCTGAAGTTCAGGATGACGGCGAACTAATCGAGGAGAGGATCACGCGGCTCAGCAGCGAGCTCTTCGCGCAGTTCGACGAGTCAGAGCGCCTGGCTGCGGTTGTTCGTGAGCAGTTGCGGAGGGTTCATGTCTGAATGGCGGAAAGTCACGCTCGGGAGTGTGACCAACAACTTTGACTCAAAGCGTCGGCCGGTAAGAACAACAGAGCGTGTCGCGGGCCCCTATCCGTACTACGGAGCCTCCGGGGTAATCGATCACGTCGAGGATTTCATTCTTGACGGAGACTTCCTCCTCATTGCAGAGGATGGAGAGAACCTTCGCAGTAGATCAACGCCGATTGCGTTCCTTGCTAGCGGCAAAGTCTGGGTAAACAATCATGCGCATGTTGTTGAAGGCAACGAGCGCGCGGACACCCGATTCCTCTGTCATCTCTTATCAGTGACAGACATCGGCGGTTATCTGACTGGGTCGACTCAACCGAAACTCACCCGATCTGCCATGGACTCAATGGCCATAACGATTCCAGCGCTGGGAACCCAGATTGCGATCGCGGAGGTACTCGGGGCTCTCGATGAAAAGATTGCCGCCAACGCGAAGCTCGCAAGTTCGATCATCCAGCTACTTGAGCTTGAGACGCGGACAAGGTGGCTCGCGACAGGCAGCCCCGCCACCACTGCAATGTCCGACATTTTTGAGCTCAACCCTTCTACACCCCGACCGTCAGAGGCGGAGCCTCCATACGTGGACATGAAGAAGTTGCCTGAGTCAGGAAGCGGCATCGCAAGTTGGGAACACCGGGAAGCGAAAGGCGGTGCTCGATTTTCAAACGGCGACACGCTACTCGCCCGGATCACGCCCTGCCTCCAGAATCGGAAGACCGGATACGTCGATTTCTTGAACGACAAACAGGTAGGAATTGGGTCGACCGAGTTTATCGTGCTGCGTTCCCGCGTTGGAGTCCCTCAGCCACTGTCCTATTTTGTTGCGGTGGACTCGGACTTCCGTGACTTCGCGATCAGACACATGTTCGGCACGTCTGGTCGTCAGCGTGTCTCAGCCAATGATCTTGCTGGCTATCTCCTTCCCTCGCCGGACTCCGATTGGCTGGCCGATTTCGGAGAAAGGGCGACGGGTGCTTTTGAGCTCATGAAGTCTCTGTTGGAGGAGAACCGAACGCTCGCCGCCACCCGCGACGCGCTCCTGCCGCAGCTCATGTCTGGCAAGCTTCGGGTGAGGGATGCAGAGAAAGTACTTGAGGGGGTGCTCTGATGGCGGGATTCTCGGAGGCTGAGTGGGAGCAGGTCGCGCGTGATCTGCTCAGTGAACCGTTGGGCTGGCAACCGAAGGCGGGCGAGCAGATCGCCCCGGGCAGCGGGGAGCGCGACAGCTGGGATGAGCTGCTCATCCGTCCGCGGCTGCTCGAGGCGCTGCGGCTGCTGAACCCGACGGTTCCGGGGGAGTACCTGCAGCAGGCGCTCGCCGAGATAGCCTCGCCCAAGTCGCAGGACGCGATCACCGAGAATCATCGCATCCACGACTACCTGATCGACGGGTTTCGGCTCAGCTACATCGGTGACGACGGCAGCGAGGTAAATCCGAGCATCCGTCTGGTTAGCGCCGAACCGTCGGAGAACGACTGGCTCGCGGTGAACCAGGTCACGCTCATCCGCGGCGACCACAAGCGGCGCTTCGACCTCGTGCTCTACTGCAACGGCATGCCGGTGAGCATCGTGGAGCTTAAGAAGGCCGGAGATGAGGCGGCGGATGTCGCCGCGGCGCACGCCCAGCTGCAGACGTACCTGCGCGAGTTCCCTATGGCGTTCCGGTTCTGCGTGTTCACACTAGCCAGCGACGGGATCCTCGCCAAGTACGGCACCCCGTTCACGCCGCTCAACCACTTCTCACCGTGGAACGTCGACGACGACGGCACCCCGGTGAAGCCCGGCGACACGAACGACTGGGACGCGACCACCGGTATGGAGATCGCGCTCCTCGGTCTGTATAACCAGGAACGGTTCCTGCAGCTGCTGCGCTCCTTCACTGCCTTTGACGAGGGCGCCGAGGGTCTCGTAAAACGCATCGCCAAACCGCACCAGTACTTCGCCGTCACCAAGGCCGTGGGCAGCACCGTGCAGGCGGTGGAAAGCAACGGTAAGGCCGGGGTGGTCTGGCACACCCAGGGGTCGGGCAAGTCGATGGAGATGGAGCTGTACACCAACCTGGTGTCGCGGCACCCGAAGCTGAAGAACCCCACCGTTGTGGTGATCACCGACCGCAACGAACTCGACGGACAGCTCTACGAGACGTTCGCGGCGAGCCTGCTGCTGCCGGAGAAGCCTAAGCAGATCAAGCGGCGCAGCGAGCTGCGCGACGAGCTCAGCAACCGCACGACCGGTGGCATCTACTTCACCACTCTGCAGAAGTTCGGCCGCAGCGAGGCCGAGAAGGACGCCGGCGCGGAGCATCCGCTGCTCTCGGACCGGCGCAACATCATCGTGGCCGTCGACGAGGCGCACCGCAGCCACTACGACGACCTCGACGGCTACGCCCGGCACCTTCGCGACGCCCTGCCGCACGCCACCCTGATCGCGTTCACCGGCACTCCCATCTCGTTCGACGACCGCAACACCCGCGACGTGTTCGGCGAGTACATCGACATCTACGACCTCTCCCGCGCCGTCGACGACGGCGCCACCGTGCCGGTCTACTTCGAGCCCCGCCTGATCAAGGTGAGCCTCGCGGCGGACGTGACGGACGACACCCTCGACGAGGCGGCGGACGAAGCCACAGCGGGCCTGGACGACACCGAGCGGGCGCGGATCGAAGCTTCCGTCGCGGTAGTCAACGCCGTCTATGGTGCACCGGAACGGCTGGCAGCGCTGGCGCTGGACATCGTGACGCACTGGGAGAACCGCAGCGGTCAGATGGAGAAGTTCATCGAGACCCCCGGCAAGGCCATGATCGTGGGCGGCACCCGCGAGATCTGCGCAAACCTCTACTCGGCGATCGTGGCGCTGCGACCGAACTGGCACTCCAACGACCTCGACAAGGGTGTCATCAAGGTCGTCTACTCCGGCACGGCATCCGACAAGCCGCCGGTCATCGACCACGTGCGCCGGGACTCCGCCAACGCGGTAATCAAGGGTCGGCTCAAGGACGTGGACGATGAGCTGCAATTGGTGATCGTGAAAGACATGATGCTCACCGGCTACGACTCGCCCCCGCTGCACACGCTCTACCTGGACCGGCCGCTCAAGGGCGCGCTGCTCATGCAGACGCTCGCGCGGGTGAACCGCACCTTCCGCGGCAAAGAGGACGGACTGCTGGTGGCGTACGCGCCGCTCGCCGACAACCTCGCCAAGGCGCTGCGCGAATACTCCAAGACCGACCAGGACCAGAAGCCGGTCGGGCGTGACGTCGACGACGCCATCACACTCACGCTCACCCTCGTCGACACGCTGCGCGGGATGCTCGCGGGCTACGACTGGAGAGCCGACCTCGCCAAGCCCGGACCCAAGCGTTACCTCAACGCGGTGACGGGGTCGGTCAACTACCTGCGGGATGTTGCGACACCGGGCAACCAGGTGGAAGAGGGCGCCGAGACATTGGCCGCCGCGTACCGCCGCTACTCGGGGCAGTTGTCCCGGGCGTGGGCGTTGTGCTCGGGTGCCGGGTCGCGAGATCTGGAGGAGCGCAGGCCGGAAATCCAGCTGTACGAAGAGGTGCGGGTGTGGATGGCGAAGTATGACGCCGCCGACCGGCAGGCGCGTGGCGAGCCGGTGCCGGAGGACATCCAGCGGCTGCTCAATGTGCTGGTCGAATCCGCCATGGCCACCGGGGGAGTTCTGGACATCTACGAGGCCGCCGGCATGCCCAAGCCGACGCTCGACGATCTCAGCCCGGCGTTCATCGCCAAGACGCAGCAGGCCCGAAACCCGCAGCTCGCGATCGAAGCGCTGCGCAAGCTGCTGACCGAAGAGTCTGCCCGTTCAACTCAGAACAACCTTGTGCGGCAGCGTGCGTTCTCGGACCGGATCTCCGAGGTGATGAACAAGTACACGAACCAGCAGCTCACCTCCGCTGAGGTGATCGCCGAGCTAGTGGCCTTGGCTCAGGAAGTCGCCGCGGAGGCGAACCGCGGCGCCGGGTTTGCACCACCGCTCAACCACGACGAGCTGGCCTTCTATGACGCGGTGGCACAGAACGAGTCGGCCGTGGAAGTGCAGGGCGAGGGAGTGCTGGCCGAGATCGCGCGGGAGTTGGTGGCCGTGATGCGCCGGGACGTGCGCACCGACTGGACCGTACGCGACGACGTCCGTGCCAAGCTGCGTTCCTCGATCAAACGGTTGCTCGTGAAGCACGGCTATCCGCCGGACCGTCAGCCTGGGGCGATCAAGCTCGTCATGGAGCAGATGGAGTCCATGGCGCCGCGGTACAGCGAAGAACGGGTGGCGTAGGTGACTGCTCAAAGCGTTCACAGCACGCGGGGCCGCTCGGAGACGGTGCCCGGCTCCGTCACACGCGCCGCCCGACCGGCAAGTAGCGGCCGGCGCCACCAGGTGCCTTGCCCAGTGCCCGACCGACCACGGCGGCGCTGGGCGGGGTGCCCCCAGCCCGAGCCACATCGGGCAATGAACATCAACTGGCGCAAACCGAACGGTAGTCAGGCCTGTGCCGCTCGTTCAGACTGCCGGGTTTCGGACCTGCTGTTGCCGGATGTTGCGCCGCCGGAGCGTCCTGCCTGTCGTATGCTTCGGGACATGGGGGATTGGGTGCATTTGAAGCCTGCTGGTATGAGCCGCGGCCCCGTTGTCGGCTCCGTCGCGAGCGGGGGGCGACCGTGGAGGTCATCGCTGGTCTGATCGGCGCTGCCATCGTGTGGTGGATCGGTGTCGGCATCGTGTACGCCATTGGCAGCCTGATCGAGAAGCCACGCGCTCGTTCACAGCGGGCACCGAGACCCACCCCCGCGACTGAGTCTCGTCTGGCTCCTCTTCAGCCAGCACATTCGATAGCAACCAACTTTGAGCTGCCCACACGGCCTGCAAACACGGTAGCGCCACGAACCGTTGAAGACCCACCTTCCGTGCCGCCGCCGGCCAACATCACTGGGACCGTGTCAATGGTGACGCTCGGAAGGCAGACTGCATACCTTCGTGCTCTAATCCAGCGGGTCGGGACGGTCACGCAATGCGATGCTGACAGGCTCGAGGAATTCTTCGAAGATCCCGGCCGTACTGAGTGGAGTCGTGCTGCGGCCAAGAAATCTAAGAGTCGAGCCTTGGATGCAATCCGCCACGCCAACGTTGAAGACCAGTGGGCCCTTGTAGGCGAGCTCATCGATGCGGCGTTGAACTCGTCGCCGATAGCATCGACGCGGACGCCTGCTCTGCCCCTCGTCCGGCGGGCAGCTCGGTGGGGCGCGCTGGCTTTGATCACCCGCCATTTTCGGGATGAACTCGCCTGGGGCAATGCGGACTATGCGATCCTGACACTCCCATGGACGTGGTCCCTAGGAGCGCTGCATCCTGCCGATTTGGCGGAAGACCCATGGTCCGATTTTTCCGGTGCGCGACTTGACCTGCCAGTTAAGAACCCGCCTGTGCTGGTAAGTGCGCGACTACCTGACCCCGCCGTGCTAGCGCTGCAGCCCGTCGAGCACGGGCTTTTTCACGTGCGGTACTGGCTTGGAGACGACGGAAATCCCGTGGGGTCCGACGACGACGAGGACAGGTGGTTGGCTGCCCGGCGGACAGGCGTAGGTGCATCTGAGGTGGGAAAAATCGTCAAGGCGAACGGCGCTCCAAGTGTTCAACGCGCCGGCCTCCTTCAACGGAAGCTTGACGGAGACCCGGGCCATCACTTCGCAGCCTACGACCACGGAGTGGAGCGGGAACCGATCATTGCTCGATGGGTGAATGACAACTTCGCGATCGCTCACAACGCGCATCTCTGTATGGGACAGAACCCTCGTCACCTAGCCACACCAGACGGAATAGGAGACGGCGTCATCTGCGAGATCAAAACATCGGTCGTTCCATTGGCCAAAGCAGTGCGGAGGTACAGAGACCAACTTCAGTGGCAGCTTCACGTGACCAGTTCCCCTCAGGTCCTGTTCGTTGTTGAGAACCGTGACACGCTTGAGCGCGAGTACACCTGGGTCGGGCGAGACGAGGATCGTATTGCGACCTTGGTCGCGCACACCAACGACTTCCTGGTAGAGCTGGATATGCGTTTGGAGGAAAGGGAATCGCACCTCAGACCTATCGCGGCCAAGCGGGTGGTTCGTTTCGAGGAGTCTTCGTCTGACGATCGGCGGGAGGTCGCTTATCCGGCCTGATGCCAATCGCATCGCGGTGGTGGGGTGCTCCTCGACGCTCGGTGCAGCATCGGCTACTCGGTCTGGGCACGGGTGAAATCGGAGGCCGCCGGCGCTTTATCGTAGGTGCCCTGGTCGGGTATGCCCCTGGCGAATTCGTTGTGTGATCGAGTTAGCCAAACCGGGAACAGTTGCTCTCGTGTTACGTCGGTTACAGCTGGCCTTGCCGCTGGCGGCGCACCAGTCAGTCTCCTCCCATCTGGTACTCGTACGCCTGCCGCACGAGACCCATGACATAGGCGAAGTCCGACTCTTCATTCAATGTCACCTCAGACGGCCCATTGCCCCAATGACCTTTGCCCCTGACGTCGAAAGCGAGGCCGCGATCATCGCTGAGGGATTCGAGCGGAATGGCCAGGCTCAATCGCAGGCGCGCGACCTGCGGGACGACGTCCAGGAAGTTGGTTTCGGTTTTGAAGGCTACGTAAAGCTTGAGGAAGTGCCGAGTTACCGCTGGATCAAGTGCGAGTACTTCCGAACTCAACTGCTCGAAGAGGTTACGACGAATGCCGGGCAAGAGCTTCGGGTGATCTTTGATTGTGAATCCAGTGTCGGGTCGCGGCTCCTGGTAGTCGGCGATAGTTTCGGGTGAGAGGACTGGACGTTTCCAGATTTGAACTGCTTCAGCGGCGAGTGACTCTGCACGTTTTTCGATTTCTTCGGCATTCCAGGCGGCCAAAAGGCCTAGGCCGCTGTTGAGACGCAAAGGGCTATCGCGGAAGCCTCCGTCCATATCGCGTTTGTCGAGGAATGCACGATCGGAGTATTCGGAGTTGTAACCGGTCAGCGTCAGGTTGCCGAGGGTGTGAAGGTACTTGGCTTGGATGTCCTGCCAGCCGTCTCCGAGATCGTGTCGCCACTGCGCGCGCAGGTTGTCGTTCTGCGGCAGGATGTGTTCAATCGTGTAGTCCTCCACGGATACGTGCTCCTTGCGGCCGAAGTTCTCCATCATTCGGAGGAAATATGATCGCCTCTTGAAGTTGTAGAGGTCCGAGATTCTGAGTTCATCGGAGAATTCTCTGTCTGTCGGGAACCGCCGGTAGCCTGCCATTCCCAGGAAATGAGCTTTCACGCTTTCGACGTACTTGTCTTTGTGCAGGGACTTGCCGAAGGTGGCAAAGGTTGTGTTAAGCGAGTTCGTAGGAATGCGCACAACGGCACGCCGGAAGATGTAGGACGTGACGAGGTCGACGATCTCTAGAAATTCGGTTGCCGTAACGGATCCGAGCTCGTAGTCGCCGTACACCTCGAGCAAGAATGGAAAGACGACGTCAGCTTTGATCTGGTCAAGGTTTTTGAACGCTCGTCTTAGCGCCTTCTGGGGTTCCTTGCCAAGCGCAATGGCGCAGTACCGCTTGGAGTAGTCGCGAAGCTCAATGACGCGGGTTTCTATCGAGTCCGCCTCGTTGGCCGAGTTCGCGGCGTAGTCCTTGAAAGAGTCGTAGATGTCGTCGAGGCGAGGGATGTTCCCTGTAACGACGGTGAGGAAGTGGCGAACGAACTGGTCGAACTGCGACTCGTACGCGGACTGTCCGAAGTCCAACTCCATGGGGCGCCAGTACTGCTCGTAGAGCCGTTCCTGCTCGCGGGGCGGCAGGTCCATCAGAACGAAGTTCCTGATCAGGTCAGCCTGGGAGAGTCGTTTCCCCGTCGAGTTCATGGCTTCGAAGACCAATTGTGGATGGTCCATGTTCAGTTCCAGCCGGATATCGACAACAGTCAGCTTGGACAGCCCGCTGCACACTGTGGCGAGGTCCAACTTCGAATTGGCGAATTTCTGTTGGAAGAATCTATAGTTCTCCGCCACCCGACTGGTGCTGCCAGCAGGGGGGTCAAAGCCCTGAACGATCGCCTTCAGTGTTTCTTTATCGCCCTGCGAAAGCAGCAGTTTGAATCGCCGTTCTCCATCCTCGTCGTCATTCAGGAGGTAACGGCCGCGTATCTTCTTTGGTGAGAAGCCGTCGAGTGGCTGTTGTGCTTCGGATGGCAGTTGGGCCAGCGCATGGGCGAGCGCCGTCAGAATCAAGGTCACTGTGGTGACGCGCTGCTGCCCGTCAATAATCAGGTTCGGTTCCGCCTCAGTCAGCGGTCCCGTCGCCTTCTCGACATGCACGACGGACCCGGTGAAATGCGCACCGAGTTTGTCGCTACTGCCAGCCCGAACTATATCGCGCCATAGTTGCTCGCACTCCGCTTCTGTCCAGGCGTATGCGCGCTGGTAGATGGGTACCTCGAACTGATTGCTCTTCTTGAGCAATGTCAGAAGATGAGTATCGACGGCCTTCAAGTGCACTCCGTTCACGGCGCCAGCGCCAAGTCCATTAGGACAAAACTATCGACAAACTGGTGAGGACCTGCACTTCTGAGCATCGTTCTGATTCGAAGACCGAAGCAGGGCGCCAGCGTGGTCTCTCCTGACGGAACGGTAGTATCCCCGGTGTCGAGCCATCGGGCCTACGTACCGCGTGATCTGGTGGAAACGTGCCTCCGCTGCAGAACGTCGATGAGTTTGCGCGCCGGTAGATTCGATGTGGTCGTCAAAGTTGCGGCCGTAGGGGAGCGCAATGTCAGACAGTCCGAAGCGCCGAGAATACGCCAGCCTTGAGGACGCGTTGCGCCAGTTTCCTTGGTGGCCGACGGCGAATCTAGACGTGATTCGGCAAATCGCCGCCGAAATCGAGATTGCCCGGATATATACGCCTCCCCGAAGCGGCTATATCGGACTCGTTCCAGAGGATGGCGGACCGATTGTGTCGATTCACTCCGGGTACATGGCAGGCCTGCGGAACGAGCTCGGCAAGCGCTACTGGAAAGAATTGCCGGTCAACCGGATCCGTGAAGGTGACTCCGCACAGATCGGCCATGCCGAGGGCGATCCGTGCCCGGAATGTGGCATCGTCCTGCCCATGAGTGGGCCCTGTGATTACTGCTACTAATCCCCGTCGATCTCAACCGGCGGAGCAGGGCCCGAGGACTAGCGTTCATTCTATTATTGGCGCCCGGTGTGAGAGCGGCGCCCGGTCTGGCGGGTTTCGGACCTGCTGACATAACCGGGGGTTATCGGACCTGAAGAATCCCCGTCGCACTCATCGGCTGAGCCTTCGACGCGGGCGACCGGCCGGCTCCTTGGTGTCTCGCGAGATGGCCGGTCGCCCCTCGGGTGTTAACGCCAACTGAAAACGGGGCCACCAACCTCTATCAGGGGAGTCCCCGGGCCTTCCACGTCCAATCGTGCTCGAGTGGACTAGTTTTCGACCGTCGATTCTGGCTGGGTATTCAACCGTCGTTGACAGGTCGCCGTTTCAACCCAGCGTTTCGAGACGGCCAGGCACTCTCCGCTGTGGGACGATCAAGCCATGCCTAGCTCTCTGCACGTCCATGTCATCGAAGGAACACGACTCAGGGTGGACGTGGTCTCAGATCAGGGCGCCACGCTCGCCCTCGTCGGCGACCTAACCGACCTGGAGCCTGAAGTTGACAGTGGTGGCGTGCTCGCCGAAAACCCCGCGTTGCGCAGCAACATGTGGGCGTTCGCAAAAACCTGGTTTGCGGCTCGAACGGTGTCGAACGCCGACGCACTGAGGTTGGCTGATCCGGCCGAGCAGAAAGTGGCCCTGAAACAAGCAGATGAGGCGAGGAAGATCGCACAGAAACGCGCGGACGCCTATGCCGACACCGCGCAGTGGATCGCTGACGTTGCTGACGACGTTTCGCTGCTCGACGTAAAACAGGCGTGGTGCTCGTCGTGCTTCGCCGTGAACGAACATCGAAAGTCGAATCGTCCAGTCGGTCAGCTTCCGGCGTACGTGTGTCAAGGATGCGGTACGCCGACGCTGCCCTGCGTCGCGGTGGGTTGCGACAACATGGCTGTGAGGGATCGAGGCGCGATCCGCATCCCGCTGTTCTGCGCCGAGCATTGTCACGAGATCCCGGGCTTCGAGAAGTCTCAGGGAACCATAGGCGAGCTTCACGACTATGAAGACTTCCTGCGTTACGACAAGCCCGATCTCGGCGCGGCGTCCAAGATCGCTGTGGGCAGTGTCATGGCGTTAGGGGTTGCCATTCCGCTGACCCTGCTAGCCGCGCCCGCGATCGGCGGCGCGATCGGTTCGCTTGGCGTGTTCGGCGGGTTGTCCGGCGCCGCCGCCACCTCGCATGGCCTCGCACTGCTGGGAGGAGGGAGTCTTGCAGCTGGCGGGCTCGGCATGGCGGGGGGCACCGCGGTTGTCACCGCTGTAGGAAGTGCCGTTGGAGGCGTGCTCGGTGCCTCAGTCGCCAATGCGTATCTTCGCGAGGACAAGTCGTTCCGCATCGAACTGCTACGACCGGGCAGAGGAGGCGTGCCGGTTCTCGTTGCTAGTGGTTTTCTTACCGAGGGCAAAATCGACAAGTGGGGAGGCTGGAAGTCGATCGTTAATGGACGGTATCCCGATTCCCCTGTTTATCGAATCTGGTGGGGCTCGAAGGAACTCAAGGACTTGGCTGTGTTTGGAGGTGTCGCCGTGGGCAAGGGCGGAGCTGTAGCCCTAGCGAAGGCAGCGGCAGCAACAGCAACAAAAGCAGGTGCGAAGTTCTTCAACGGTGTTATCGGACCCATGGTCGCTGCCAGCGACCTCGCGGCAAACCCTTGGCACGTCGCAAAGAGTCGGGCCGACAAGACGGGGGTCATCCTCGGCGATTTGCTGGCTCGCACAGAAGCGGAGTCATACGTGCTCATCGGTCATAGCCTCGGAGCAAGGGTAATGGTGGTCGCGGCCGAAACACTCGGCACCAAACCGGACGGCCCGAGAATCCAGTCTGCCCACCTGCTTGGGGCCGCGATCGGTGCCAAGAGCAACTGGGACGCTCTGACCGCGGCGGTGGAAGACGTCGTGTATGGCTATTACTCAGCCGCCGACAGCGTCTTGAAATTCATCTACAAGTCCGTGCAAGCGGGGGAAACTGCTGCCGGGCTGAGTGGCTTCACGCCTAGTTCCAGCAAGCTACAGAACGTCGACGTTTCCGACGACGTGAATACCCATTTCGATTACCAAGGCAACGTCCAACTGCGATAGCAACTAGCTCGTTTTCGGCACGCCCCACGGCATCCGTTTGCCCGTCAGCGTGCGTCTATTCATTCGTCGCCAGCGACGCATTCAAGTCGAAAGGTCAAGCGGCGGAGGAAAAGACCGAGGCCGGCAGAGGACATGGGGATTCATGGGCGCTGTAGAAGACAGCCCACCAGACAAAACCAAACACAAAAACGAAAATCGCTCTTGAGAATTCTCAAGAGCGATTTCTTGTTTCCGGATGCTCCTCGCCCTTTGAGAGGTTGAGTCGATCTGGCATGCCCGGGAACGACGCAAACGGCGGTGCGGACACACGTTGAGTATTTGAAGCCTTGAGCGCCACCAGTTATTGCGGTTGAGCGCCACTGAATATTGGGCTTCAGCGCCACTGGAT
>NZ_JAIEUL010000025.1:0-32418 GCF_019599185.1 Cryobacterium inferilacus
CAAGTCCACGACGGCACCTGGCGCCACACGCACCGCATCCGCGACCGCGCCCTGCAGCGCTATCACCGCAAGCACCCAGAGCGATTCCACGCACGCCCCACCACACCCGCACCCGCCGGCACAGTCGGCATCAACATCCCCAAAGAAACCGTCAATATCTCACCCAAGTGACTCCACACAGCTTGACATCGCCCGTCGGGGAACAGTTGTGCGCGAAGCGAGTGACCAAAACGTTAACATCCCCGCAATTCGCAACCGATATCGTCGTCAGTGCCCGGGTGCTAGGGCAGTCCCCCTCAGGCTCAGGAGCGTCATGCGAGTTGCAGTCCCATCCGAGATCAAGAACAACGAGTTCCGGGTGGCGATCACCCCTGCCGGCGTGCACGACCTGGTCCTCCACGGCCACGAGGTGCTGATCCAGAGCGGGGCAGGAACCGGCTCCGCCATCGGTGACGACCAGTACCGGGCGGCGGGGGCGACGATCATGCCGGATGCCGCATCCACCTGGGCCGGGGCGGAACTGTTGCTCAAGGTGAAGGAGCCCGTGCCGAGTGAGTACGGCTACTTCCGGGACGACCTCGTCTTGTTCACCTACCTGCACCTGGCCGCAGAGGCCGCACTCACCTCCGCCCTCCTGGTAGCTGGGGTGACCGCGATCGCCTACGAGACGGTGCAGCTGCCCAGCCGGGCGCTGCCGCTGTTGGCGCCCATGAGCGAGGTGGCGGGGCGACTCGCTCCGATCGTCGGGGCCAACGCAATGCTCAAGCCCAACGGAGGACCGGGACTCCTGGTTCCCGGCGTGCCAGGGACGCACCCCGCCCGGGTGACGGTGCTCGGCGGCGGCGTCGCCGGCACGGCCGCCATGCAGGTGGCGGTCGGCCTCGGCGCCGAGGTCACGGTGCTGGACACCAACCTGTTCCGGTTGCGTGAGCTCGACGCGCAGTACTACGGCCGGGTCAAGACCATCGCATCGAACACCTTCGAGATCGAGACGGCGCTCCTGCAGTCGGACCTGGTGATCGGTTCGGTGCTGATCCCGGGAGCGAAGGCACCCAAGCTGGTGAGCAACGACCTCGTCGCCAGAATGAAGCCCGGCAGCATCCTGGTGGATATCGCCGTCGACCAGGGCGGATGCTTCGCCGACACGCACCCCACCACCCACACCGAGCCCACATTCACCGTGCACGGGTCGCTGTTCTACTGCGTCGCCAACATGCCGGGGGCCGTGCCGAGCACGTCCACCTACGCCCTCACCAACGCCACCCTGCCGTACGTGCGCTCGATCGCTGGGCAGGGCTGGGCCGCGGCCCTGAGGGCTGACCCGGCTCTCGCGCTCGGACTGAACACCCACGGTGGCACCCTCGTCAACGCGCAGGTCGCCACCGCCCATGGGCTCGAGTCCCTGACCGTCGCCGAGGTGCTGGCCTGAACCGACGGCCGGTCATGGCACCGTCACCCGTCGCACCGCGCCGTCGCTGCCGAGCAGCCATCCCCTGCCCCTGGCCGCGGCCAGCGGCGGCGGCAGGTCGCGCCGCCGGGTGATCGCGCGGAAGTCGGCGATGCTGCACCCGTCGAAGAGCACGGGTGCAGTCTGACGGAGACCGGTCAGAACGGCCCACTGGGACTGCCAGGTGTCGACGTCGGCCACCAGGACTGTGCCCGCGGCGACCTCGGTGAGATCCAGCCGTGCGCCCAGCCTGTGCCGGGTGAGGGCGCACAGGTCGACGACCTCGGTGTCCCGTGCGGGCGCCGCACGCAGGGTCGAGATGGTGCGACCGGGGATCCCGGCCACCACCACGAGGGTGCGGCCCGCCGCCTCGGTGACCGCTGACGGCGCGGTAGCCCCGCGCTGCGGGTCGTCCGAACGATCCGGATGATCTGCCCTGTCGGGCTGCAGCAGTTGAATCCGCCGACCCCGCCAGTGGCCGCCACCCGGGGGCAGGGTGTCGTCGAATGCGGCCGCGGGCTCGCCCGCCGCCTGGTGCTCGTAGACGCTGGGCAGGCGCAGTACCAGCCGACTCTGGCAGAGGGCGGGCAGCGACTGCAGTGCCCCGGTGAGCCGCTGCACCGTCACGCCGAGGCGCAGCCCGGTGGCCGGTCCGTCTCGCAGCAGACCGGTCAGCAGGTCCAGCGCCGCCGCCCGGTGTTCCTCGCCCCAGCGCGCCAGCACCGCGTCGACGTCATCGAGGAGCAGGAGCCTGTTCTCCGGTCGCGGTCGGGGACTGTCGAGTTCGCTTCTGGCCCGCAGGAGGGCATCCCAGGTGTTCTCAACGTCGGCGGGGACGTGACTGATCCGGTGTGGTGCCTGCGCTCGCAGCGCCGCCAAGAGGGTCGACTTGCCCGATCCGGCACCACCAACCACCAGCAGACTGCCGTCGACCGCAGGGTCGTATCCGGCCGCCAGGTAGCGCTGGAGGTCGGGCTCGTCGAGGAGGCCGAGGGTCAGCTCCGGCGGCCGGGGGCCCGGCACGAGGGCCGCCAGGCTCGTCGGGGTCACCCGGGCGGGGAGCGGGTCGAGCCACGGTCGGCGCGGCCTAACTCCGCCCGGAACCGATCGCAGGACCGCACGGACATCGGCTTCCGTGGTCGTGGCGACCTGACAGGTGTGCACGGCGCCGCCGCCGCGGCGCAGCACGCACCGGCCGGGCAGCGCGGCGTCGATCTGAGCGGCCGCATCCGACCCCAGCACCGCCTGGCTGTCGGCGCGGTTGTTCACCCGCAGGGAGAACCGGAGGCTGCAATTGGCCAGCAGGGCATCCCGCACCACCCCGGCGGGCCGTTGCGTACAGAGCACCAGGTGCACGCCCAGGGACCGGCCGCGCGCCGCGATGTCCACGAACACGGCGTGCAACGCCGGGAACGCACCCAGCATGGTCGCGAACTCATCCACCACGATCACCAGCCGGGCCAGCCGGCCCTCCGCGCGGGGATCGGTCACATCGCGGGCACCCGCCTCACGCAATATCCGTTCGCGGTGCCGGAGCTCGGCGGTGAGGCTGGCCAGTGCGCGGCTCGCCTCCCGCTCGTCCAGGTCGGTGATCAGCCCGACGCAGTGCGGCAGTTCCCGTACGGCATCGAAGGCCGCACCGCCCTTGAAGTCGACCAGCAGGAACGTGACCAGGTCCGGCGAGTACCTGGCCGCCATCGCGGTCACCCAGGTGACCAGCAGCTCGCTCTTGCCGCTGCCCGTGGTCCCGCCGACGAGAGCGTGCGGCCCGTCGACGGAGAGGTCAACCCAGACCGGGCCGTCCTCGCCGCTGCCGATCACGCAGGCGAGGCTGCCAGGCACACCGGGCGGCGATGATCCAGGGGCCGCACCGGCCAGGAGCGACCCGAACGAGACGGAATCGGGCAGCGCGCCTCCTGTGGCGCCCATTCCCGCGGAGGTCGCTTCGAGGGCCAGTTGGGCGGCGAAGCCGTCGGTGTGCCGTTGCGAGATGAGCAGAGGAGCGAACTCCAGGCCGGCCGGGTGCCCAGGCCCCCGTATCAACCGGGCCAGGGCCGGCCCGGTCAGCACGACGATCGTTGCCAGGCCCGGTGGCAGTCGGGCGCCGGCGTCCGCCAACAGGAGCTGGATCTCGCCGGGCGCGACGGCCGGTGCTGGTGAGCCGGATTCCGCCACGATGAGCCACCGGTCTGGCTGTCCGGGTTGAGCGTGCGGGAGTGCCCTGGCCCAGTCCCACTCCTGGCCGGCCGGTAGCCGCACCCCGAGCGCGTGGGGACTGAGTTGACCGGTGAGCTGAACCACGAGCGCGCGGGCCAGTGCCCGCACGAGCACGGTCGGGCCCATCACGCCCACCCCTCCGTCTGGGTCAACGGTGATCGGGGACCCGGTCAGCACGGCCGCGCGGGCCTGTAGGTCGGTCTGTTCCAGTCGTCCCTGACCGCCGTCCAGACGAAGGCCGCTCGGTGTCTCCCCCGCGCCGAGTAACACGGTCACCGACCGCGGATCTGCCCAACGATCCGGATCGTTCGGGGTGCTGAGTATCCGGTGGGCTGACGGTGCGGCCCGCCAGGCGTCCCTGCGTTGGTGTTCCAGGCGGTCGTCGACGGCCTCGCCGGTCTCGGCCATCGCCGCAGCATACGCCGTGGTATCCCGTTTCCGTTGCCGGCTTGCGGATCGTCGACCGTCGAGAAGTCCCGCGACCGCGATCACCGGGCTGAGCGCGGCGAAAACGAGGACGAAGACCGAACCGGTGATCCACCAGATCAGACCGGCCGCGACCAGGGGCGCGATGCAGGCCAGGAGCGGGAACCCTGGCCGGGTGGGCGGGGAGGGATGGGTGGGCAGCCGGATGCTGACGGAGGACTCGCCGGGCGCTGGCGCTTCGGCGGGCGGATCGGCGGGTGGAACGGTCACGGCGGCCATGCTCCCAGAACACACCGTCGGCGGCCCGTGCGGCCTGGCCGTTCCCGGCAGGTGGACAACTGTCGCTGGGAGGAGACTGTGGAGGAGCGGCAGCGCGCGCGCGGATGCCCTACATCAGCAGGAAGAACTGATCCCCGATCTCGACTCGTGAGCCGCGCGACACCAGGTAGCGTCTACCGGGCTCGCACCGGACGGAGGGCGCAGGCGACCGACGCAGAATCGTGCCGTTGCTGGAGAACCTGTCGCTCACCCAGAAATCGCCCTCGTACTGGCCGAATTCGAGATGGCTCTTCGAGACCGACATGCCCGGGTCGGTGATCTGGATCAGGTGGTCGAATGTTTCGGTGGGCTGGGGCAGGGGGCGCCGCCCCATCAGGCCGTTTCCGCGCACCGAGACGGTCTCGCCGGTACTGAACTGCAGGGTGTACCTGGGGCGCTCAACCGTGGCCGGCCGCGCCGGAGCCTGGGCCGGCTCCGTCGGCCACAGCGGCACGGAGATCACCGTGGATCGCGGCGGGAGGTGCTCGAGAATGGTGGTGTCGCTGGGGCGCGGGTCCGGCCGCTTACGGGACACGGAGGTGGCGGTCGGCGAACTCCCACAGCCGCCGCAGAACATCGCTCCCTGCGGCAGGTGTTCACCGCAAATCTGGCAGTTCACACGCCCACGTTCCCTTCCTGCTGCCGTCAGCTCCCCTCAGCCTGCCGTCCTGGCGATCGCCCACCCGATCTTCTTCCTAGCGTACCGACCGAAGGGGCGCGTCCGGCTCAGGCAGCGGGCCCGGTGTCGGCCTGGTCGTCCAGGTCGTCGATGTTCAACACGTCCAGCACGATCGCGGTCACGTTGTCGCGTCCGCCGTTGTCCAATGCAGCGGTCACCAGCGCGGCAACGGCGTCTTCGGCTCGCGGGTGGGACATCAGAAAATGGCGGATGCCGTAGGCGGTGAGCTCCTTGGTGAGTCCGTCTGAGCAGACCAGAATGCGCTGGCCGGGAGCGAGGGGCAGGATGCGGTAGTCGGGCACAGGCGGCTCATGGAAGCCCACGGCGCGAGTGATGACGTTGCCGTGCGGATGCACGTCGGCTTCTTCCCGGGTGATCCGGCCGGCGTCGACGAGTTCTTGCACCACCGAGTGGTCGGTGGTGACCTGCTCGAGCACCCCGCCGGTGAGCTGATACACCCTGGAGTCGCCGATGTTGTATGAGATCAGCTGCGGCGCATCCGAGACGATGGCCAGGGCCACTCCCGTGACCGTCGTGCCGGTGCCGGCATCGGTGACACCCTCACCGGATTTCATGTCGGCGACGGCCTGGCCCAGGGCCTCGTTGATGGCGTCGGCGGTGATCGTCCCGACTGCAGCGGCTGCGGAATCGGCGGCCTCGGCCAGCCTGGTCACAACGGCGTTGCTGGCGACGTCGCCGGCGGAGTGGCCACCCATGCCGTCGGCCACCGCGAAGATGGGTGGGCGGGCTACCAGGCTGTCTTCATTGACTTCCCGGCGATGGCCGACATCGGTGAGCGCGGACCACGCCAGGGTGACGGATTTCTTCACGGCGGGGAGCGCGATCGTGTGGCTGGATGAGCCTTGACCTATCTGGGTCACGGGTGGTGCCTTCCGAAGACGAACGTGCGGCAACGCAGCGAACGAGGGGGCGGCCCGCTTGACGTATCTGGTTCAGGTTACCGTTCCTGCTGTCCCCCGAAGTACCGAGCCAGGTGGCGGGCGAAGCCGATGACGCCCCTCATCGGCGCGGTGGCGCAGCGCACCTCGGCGCGGGAATCTGACCGAGCACCGCCCAATCGCAGGAATCAGTTGCAAATAACTGTTTGAACAACGGATTCGCTTGTCGGAATCGAATCACACTGTCACAATCGTCTGATGAACAGCAATGGGCACAGCAGCACGGGCAGACCCGCGCACCTGGATGACGTGTCCAAGATGATCATCGAACAGCTGCAGGTCGACGGCCGGCGCTCCTACGCCGAGATCGGTAAGGCCGTGGGTCTGTCCGAGGCCGCGGTCCGCCAGCGGGTACAGAAATTGACCGAGGCCGGCGTCATGCAGGTCGTCGCGGTGACCGACCCGATGCAACTGGGTTTCTACCGGCAGGCGATGATCGGCATCCGCGCCTCCGGCGACACCAGGGTGTTGGCCGACCAGTTGGCCGCGATCCCCGCCGTCGACTATGTGGTGCTCACCGCCGGCTCCTTCGACATCCTCGCCGAGGTGGTGTGCGAGAACGATGACGAACTCATCGCCCTGCTCAATTCACAGATCCGGATGCTGGACGGGGTCTCCTCCACGGAGACCTTCATGTACCTGAAACTTCACAAGCAGCACTACAACTGGGGAACACGGTGACCGAGATGAGCACGGCAATGCAGAGCGACGGCCCGCGCGTGTACAGCGACGCCGAGAACAGCGACCTGCAGCAGAAGGCGAAGGACCATCTCTGGATGCACTTCGCGCGGCAGTCGGTGATGGAGTCGGGGCAGGGTGTGCCCATCATCACCAGAGGGCTCGGTCACCACATCTGGGACTCGAGGGGCAAGCAGTACATTGACGGCCTGAGCGGGTTGTTCGTCGTGAACGCCGGCCACGGGCGCAAGCGTCTCGCCCAGGCCGCTGCCGCGCAGGCCGAGGAGCTCGCGTTCTTCCCGCTCTGGTCGTACGCCCACCCGAGCGCCATCGAGCTCGCCGACAGGTTGGCCGAACAGGCGCCGGGCGATCTGAACCGGGTGTTCTTCTCCACCGGAGGCGGGGAGGCCGTCGAGACGGCGTTCAAACTGGCCAAGTACTACTGGAAGTTGCAGGGCCGGCCCACCAAGCACAAGGTGATCTCCCGCTCCGTCGCGTATCACGGCACCACCCAGGGCGCCCTGGCCATCACGGGGATCCCCGCGCTCAAGGAGATGTTCGAACCGGTCACACCCGGTGGTTTCAGGGTGCCCAACACCAATTTCTACCGCGCAGACGAGATGGGCTCCGGCCACGGCGACGACGTGGAGGCATTCGGCCTCTGGGCGGCGAACCGCATCGAGGAGATGATCCAGTTCGAGGGCCCGGAGACCGTGGCGGCGGTGTTCTTGGAACCCGTGCAGAACTCCGGTGGCTGCTTCCCGCCGCCACCGGGCTATTTCGCGCGGGTGCGGGAGATCTGCGACCAGTACGACGTGCTGCTGGTGGCCGACGAGGTCATCACGGCGTTCGGCCGGATCGGCAACATGTTCGCCTCGACGACGTTCGGCATCGAACCCGACATGATCACCTGCGCCAAGGGCATGACCAGCGGGTACTCGCCGATCGGTGCGACCATCATCAGCGACCGCATCTACGAACCGTTCCGACACGGCGACAAGGCGTTCTATCACGGCTACACCTTCGGCGGCCACCCGGTCTCCGCGGCTGTCGCCCTGGCCAACCTCGATATCTTCGAGGAGGAGAAGCTCAATCAGAACGTGCGGGAGAACTCCCCGGTGTTCCGGGCGGAGCTGCAGAAGCTGCTCGAACTGCCGATCGTGGGTGATGTGCGCGGTGAGGGCTACTTCTTCGGCATCGAACTGGTCAAGGACAAGACCACCAAGGAGACCTTCAACGCGGCCGAGTCCGAGCGGCTGCTGCGCGGCTACCTGTCCGGCGCCCTGTTCGACGCCGGTCTGTATTGCCGGGCGGATGACCGGGGCGACCCGGTCGTGCAGCTCGCACCGCCGCTGACCATCGGTCCGGCCGAGATCCGGGAGATCGGCGAGATCCTCTACGGGGTGCTGTCTGAGGCGCCGAAGCACCTGTAGCCGGCTCGTTCACGGTTGGGTGGCGTCGTCGGGGACGACGAACGCCCACTCGGGCAGGTGCCCGCTGCCGATCATCTGCTCAAGCAGCCTGGCCATTCCGTAGCCGGCGTCGATGTCGAGCGCGGTGTCGAGGTAGACGCCGGCGACCGAACCCTGGCCGAGTGCCCAGCTCAGCCACGCGATCATGCACAGCGGCGCGGGCCGGGTGGGGCGCGGCGCCATGGCCACGAGCAGCTTGAGCAGCCGGATGCCGCGGTCGATGCGTTCGGGATCCGGCCGGCGCGGGCTGTCGCCGAGCATCAGGTCACCGGTGGTCGGCGTCGATTCCACGAACTCCCGCCCCGTGGCGGCATCGGCGGCGACCACGTCATCCATGCTCAGGCCGGTCTCGCGCTGGCGCTGGGCGTAGTGCCGGTTGAGCGCATGGGCCCTACGCCCCGCGTCCTCGCCGAAGGCGAACTGCAGCATCATTTGATCGCGGGTTGCCGGCCCCTGAACGAGGAACAGCAGTGCGGCGATTTCGTCGATGCTGAGTTCGGCGGGGTTCGCTCCCAGCACAGTCTCGGCCGTTCCGACCGGGTCGAGCATGTCGCCGACCATTTCGATCAGTTCGGGGATGGGCCCCATGTCGGGCCCCAGCCGTTGGTAGCGTGCCAGTCGCCTGGCGCAGCGCTCTCTGGTGGCCAGGTCCACCTTGGGCAGGTCGGCTCCGGTGTGCAGCTTGGCGAGATCCCGTCTGGCGTCGCCAGGAATCCTGCCGTTCACGCTGGACGTCGCGATTTCGGTCAGCGGGTGCCGGGCAGAGCCGTTCCGCCGCCTGGGCGCCGGTTCGTCGGCTTCGAGGTAGGAGGCCCAGCCGTCACCGGCGACGCACAGGGCGTCGCGCACGAGGAAGCCGGCCTGCTCCGCTCGATGCCGGATCGCGGCCAGGAAGGTCCCCTGCGGCAGGTCGGCGGCCGTGACGGTGTTCTCGCCGATGACCGCGTCGGTGTAGACGACAGGGACGAGGGCGTCCACGCCGGGGATCCGGCACAGCGTGCCAAGCAACGTGCCGGCGATGCGGCGCAGTTCCTGTGGTCCGGCGGGGTCGGCGGGAAGGTTGAACCGCAGAGCACCGCAGGTGCGGTTGCCGCGGAACGCGACGAGTACCAGGCTCTGTTCCGGCAGGAAGCCGACGAGCTGCGGTACGAGGGCGAGGAAATCCTGGCGGGTCGGGGTCTTCACGATTGTCTTGGTCATGGGCCCACCCTGCGCGAGCACCGGTCCGCGCGGGCCTGTTCGGGCGGACCTGTGCAGAACTCGCGCCACACTCGCCTGTGCACACCGGAGCCCGACCGCTCGGAGTGGGTGATTCCGGCTGATAATCTCGTACCAAATGACACAGATTAATATGACTAATCCGGGTGCCCCCGTGGCGTCCGCGACAGCACCCTCCGCACCCGCAGCACCCCCCGCAGCCTCCCCCCTCGCCGACCCTGGCGCCCTGGGTTTGGGCGCCTTCGCGCTCACCACCTTCGTGCTCAGCATGTCGAACACCGGCATCGTGCCGTCCAGCATCGCGGTGCTCGGTCTGGCCCTGTTCTACGGCGGAATCGCCCAGGTCATCGCCGGCATCTGGGAGTTGCGCAACGGCAACACCTTCGGCGCCACCGCGTTCACCTCCTTCGGCGCGTTCTGGCTGGCGTTCTGGTACCTGGAAAGCACCGGCGGCAACGTGGAAGCCGGCGCTGCCGGAATGGGCACGTTCCTGCTCGCCTGGACGATCTTCACGGCGTACATGACCGTGGTCGCCCAGAAGACCAACGGCTCGATCTTCATGGTCTTCGTCGCGCTCACGATCACGTTCGCCCTGCTCACCATCGGTGCGTACACCGGAATCACCGCGATCCACCAGCTCGGCGGTTGGTTCGGCATCCTCACCGCGCTGCTGGCCTGGTACGGCTCGGTCGCCGTCGTCTTCAACGCGACCGCCGGTCGCGCAGCCCTCCCCGTCTGGCCCGCCAAGAAGTAGTTCTCACCGCGCGGAGAAGCCCCGAGAACCGTCCTGGTTTTCGGGGCTTTTCTCGCGCCACGCGGTCGGCTGGGCTACTCGATGGCCGCAGCGAATTGGGAGTCGTAGAGCGCACGGTACGGCCCGTTGGCGGCCAGGAGTTCCTGGTGACTGCCCTGCTCCACGATGTGACCGGCCTCCATCACCAGGATCAGGTCGGCGTCGCGGATGGTCGACAGCCGGTGCGCGATCACGAAGCTGGTGCGATCCGCCCTGAGCGCCTTCATGGCGTGCTGCACGAGCACCTCGGTGCGGGTGTCGACGGAGCTGGTGGCTTCGTCGAGGATCAGCACGCTCGGCCGGGCCAGGAACGCCCGAGCGATGGTCAGCAGCTGCTTCTCCCCCGCGCTGACGTTGCCGCCCTCGTCGTCCAGCACGGTGTCGTAGCCATCCGGAAGAGAGTGCACGAACCTGTCCACGTAGGTGGCCTTGGCTGCCTCGAGAATCTGTTCCTCGGTGGCGTCAGGGCGGCCGTAGGCGATGTTGTCACGGATGCTGCCGCCGAACAGCCAGGTGTCTTGCAGCACCATCCCCATCCGGCCGCGCAGGTCGTCCCTCCTCATCCGGGCGATATCCACGCCGTCCAGGGTGATCCGGCCCCGATCGAGCTCGTAGAAACGCATCATCAGGTTCACCAGGGTGGTCTTGCCGGCCCCGGTCGGGCCCACGATAGCCACGGTCTGGCCGGGTTCGGCCACGAGGTTCAGCCCCTCGATCAGCGGCTTGTCCGCGCTGTAGCTGAACGACACGTCCTCGAACACCAATCGACCATGGGTCTCGACCGGAGTCTCGGCCGGTTCGGCGTCCGGGGTCTGCTCGTCGGCATCCAGCAGCTCGAAGACCCGCTCGGCACTGGCGACACCGGACTGCAGCAGATTCGCCATCGACCCGAGCTGCGCGAGCGGCTGGGTGAACTGGCGGGAGTACTGGATGAACGCCTGCACGTCACCGAGCTGCATGGCGCCGGAGGCGACCTGTAGCCCACCGACAACGGCGATGGCCACGTAGACCAGGTTGCCGATGAAGGTCATGGCTGGCATGATCATGCCGCTGACGAACTGGGCGCCGAAGCTGGCCTGATAGAGCTCGTCGTTCTTCGCCGCGAAACGCTGCTCCACCTCTTTCTGCCGACCGAAGACCTTGACCAGGGCGTGCCCGGAGAAGGTCTCCTCGATCTGCCCGTTGAGCTCACCGGTGTGCTTCCACTGGGCCACGAACAGCTTCTGCGAGCGTTTCGCGATCAGCACGGTGGTCACGAGCGTGAGCGGCACGGTCACCAGGGCGATCACCGCGAGCAGCGGCGAGAGCAGCAGCATCATCACGATGACGCCGATGACGGTGAGCAGAGAGGTGACCACCTGACTCAGCGACTGTTGCAGGCTCTGCGAGATGTTGTCGACGTCGTTGGTCACCCGACTGAGCAGCTCGCCGCGTTTGACGGTATCGAAGTAGCCCAGCGGCAACCGGTTGATCTTCGCCTCGATCTCCTCGCGCAGCCGATACACGGTGCGCTGCACGACGGCGTTGAGCACGAGGGCCTGCAGCCAGCTGAACACCGACGCGAAAATGTACAGCGCCAACACCCAGAACAGCACGGCGGACAGCGCCGCGAAGTCGATACCGAGACCAGGGGTGAGGGTCATCGCGCTGAGCATGTCGGCCTGCGCGGTGTCGCCGGATGCGCGGAGCCCCGCGATGACCTCGTCCTGGGTGGCCCCGGCCGGGAGGGTCTTGCTGACCACGCCGGAGAAGATCAGGTTGGTGCCCTCGCCGAGCAGGCGTGGCCCGATCACCGAGAACGTCACGCTGATCACGGCGAGTACCAGCACCAGAGCGAGCCACAGCCGCTCCGGACGCAGCGTGCCGACCAGCCGTTTCGCGCTCGGTGCGAAATTCATGGCCTTCTCGGCCGGCATGTTCATACCGCCGAACGGACCGCCGCCGCGTTGCGGACGCGCCTGCACCTTGTCGTCGGCGGTCTCGGTCGCGTCGCTCATGAGGTCGCCTCCGCAGCCAGCTGGGATTCGGTGATCTCCTGGTAGGTCGACGAGGTCGCCAGGAGTTCGTCGTGGGTACCGCCGGCCACGATCCGGCCGTCTTCGACCACCAGGATCTGGTCGGCGTCGACGATCGTCGACACCCGCTGGGCCACGATGATCATGGTGGCATCGCCGACGTCCTCGGCCAGCGCGGCCCGCAGTCGGGCATCCGTGGCGAGGTCGAGCGCCGAGAAGGAATCATCGAAGATGTACAGCTCCGGCCGTTTCACCAGGGCCCTGGCGATCGCGAGGCGTTGCCGTTGCCCGCCGGACACGTTGGTGCCGCCCTGCGAGATCGGCGCGTCCAGACCGCCGTCGAGTCGTTCGACGAAGTCGCGCGCCTGCGCGGTCTCCAGTGCCTGCCAGATCTGGGCCTCTGTGGCATCCGGTTTGCCGTAGAGCAGGTTGCTGCGCACGGTACCGGAGAACAGGTACGGCTTCTGCGGCACCAGGCCGATGTGGCCCCAGAGCAGGTCGGTGTTCAGCTCGCGCACGTCGACACCGTCGAACAGCACGGTGCCGCTGGTGGCGTCGAAGAGGCGCGGCAACAGGTTGACCAGGGTGGTCTTGCCCGAGCCCGTGCTGCCGATGATGGCGGTGGTGAAACCGGGCCTGGCGACGAAGCTGATGTCGCTGAGCACCGGCTGCTCGGCGCCAGGGTAGGCGAAGCTCACACCGCGCAGTTCCAGCTCGCCGCGTCCGGTGGTCTCGTTCACCGGGTTCGCCGGCGGGATGACGCTCGAGGCCGTGTTGAGCACCTCGCCGATCCGGTCCGCCGACACCGTGGCGCGGGGAATCATCACGGCCATGAAGGTGGCCATCATGACGGCCATCAGAATCTGCATGAGGTAGCTGAGGAACGCGATCAGCGTGCCCACCTGCATCGACCCGTCTTCGATGCGGAACGCACCGAACCAGATCACGGCGACGCTGGAGACGTTGAGCACCAGCATCACGACCGGGAACATCAGCGCCATCAGCCGGCCGGCCTGCAGGGCTGTCTGGGTGACATCCGTGTTGGCCTGGCCGAAGCGGCGGGTCTCCACCTCTTCACGAACGAACGCGCGAATCACCCGGATACCGGTGAGCTGCTCGCGCAGCACCCGGTTGACGGCGTCGATGCGCACCTGCATCACCCGGAACAGCGGCACCATCCGCACAATGATCAGACCGACGGCCACGAGCAGTACGGGCACGCTGACGGCGATCAGCCAGGACAATTCGAGATCCTGACGCATCGCCATGATCACCCCACCGATGGACAGGATGGGGGCGGAGACGAGCAGTGTGCAGGTGGTGAGCACCAGCATCTGCACCTGTTGCACGTCATTGGTGGAGCGGGTGATCAGCGACGGGGCGCCGAACCGGCTGACCTCTTGCTCGGAGAACTCGCCCACCCGGGTGAAAACGGCGCCGCGCAGGTCACGGCCGAGTGCCATCGCCGCCTTGGCACCGAAGTAGACCGCGATGATGGCGCAGATGATCTGGCCGAGGGTGATCAGCAGCATCACCCCACCGACGCGGAGGATGTAGCCGGTGTCGCCCGTGGCCACACCCTCGTCGATGATGTCGGCGTTCAGCGCGGGGAGGTAGAGCGAGGCGATCGACTGGGCCAGCTGGAAGACGACGACGGCCACCAGCAGCCGCCAATGCGGTCGGAGGTACCGGACAAGCAGTCTCCAGAGCATCAGGCGAACAGTGCCGAGATGTACGCGACGTCTTCAGCGGTGGGCCGCCAGCTGCTGGCGGCCTCCGCGTTCTGCACGATCTGTTCCGGTTTGGTGGCGCCGGCGATGACGCTCGTCAGTCCTGGCTGGGCGAGCAGCCAGGCGAGGGTGGCCGCGAGCATGCTCACGCCGCGGTCGTCGCAGAACTGCTGGTAGCGCTCGATGGTGTCCCAGGGGGCGTCGTCGAGAAGGTGCCGCCTGATCATCATGATCCGGCTGTCCGCCGGTCCTCCCGCCCGGCTGAACTTGCCGGTGAAGAGCCCGTTGTACAGCGGGAAGAACGGCAGGAATCCCAGGCCGTACGCGTTCACGGCGGGGATCACCTCGTCCTCGGCCTCCCGAACGAGCAGGCTGTACTCGTTCTGGGCGGAGATGAACGCCGGATGCCCGGACATGCGCGCGGTGAAATCGGCCTCGGCGATCTGCCAGCCGGCGAGGTTGGAGTGGCCGATGTAGCGGATCTTGCCTTCACGGATGAGATCGTCCAGCACCGAGAGCGTTTCCTCGATCGGCGTGTGCGGGTCGGGCCGGTGCAGCTGGTAGAGGTCGATCCAGTCGGTCTGCAGCCGGGTCAGGGACGCCTCAACGGCCAGGCGGATGTACCGGCGGGAGCCTCGAGCATCCCAGTCGGGACCGTTGGAACCGGCCATGTCCATGCCGAACTTGGTGGCCAGCACGATCTTCTCCCGCTTGCCGCGAAGGGCGTGCCCCATCAGGGTTTCGCTGAGCCCGCGCTCGGCGCCGTAGATGTCGGCGGTGTCGAACAGCGTGACACCGGTGTCGATCGCCGCGTCGATCACCCGCGCGGTACCTGACTGGTCTTCGGTGGTGGTGCCGGTGCGGCCGAAGTTGTTGCAGCCGAGCCCGATCGTCGAAACGACCAGCCCTGAATTGCCGAGAGTGCGATAGTCGATCTGAGCCATTGCACCAGACTATTCCTCTCCGAGGGCAGGGAAGCCCTCCTTTCGCCCCTCCTCCACAGGTCGTGATCGAGTGGAACATTCCCATGTCCGAAAACCGCCGGGGGCGCCCGTGCTCGCCGACTACAGTCGCAGTATGAGCAGCCCAGCCCCCCTCCCCCCGAACCTGATCCGCGTGCCCAGTCCGCTCGGCGGCCTCGAGCTCACCGGTGACGACAACGACGTCTGGTCGTTGGCCATCATCCGGAACGGTCATCTGCCGTTCGAGGGCCTGCCTGAGGTCCCCAATCCGCTCCTGGACACCGCGGCGGTGCAGCTGGCGGAGTATTTCGCCGGCGACAGGGTCAGCTTCGACGTGCCGGTGCGACTGTGCCGCGGCACCGTGTTCCAGCAGAGCGTGTGGCAGGGTCTGGCGGCGATCCCGTTCGGTTCTCACCTCTCCTATGGTGAGCTCGGCCGCTCGATCGGCAAGAGCGGGGCGGGCCGGGCCATCGGCGGTGCCGTCGGTGCCAACCCGGCGCCCATCCTCATCGGCTGTCACCGGGTGCTCGCGTCGAACGGTCGCATCACCGGGTTCAGTGCCGGAGAGGGCATCCCCACCAAGCAGTGGCTGCTGCGGCACGAGAACATCGAGTACGTCGGATGAACACGTCAGTGGTGGTCGGTGATGACGGTGTCGCCCGATGCGGTTGGTCCGCCGGCGACAGCGAGTACCGGCGCTACCACGACGAGGAGTGGGGCCGGCCGCTGCGCAACGACCAACTGTTGTTCGAGAAACTCTGTCTGGAGGGCTTCCAGGCCGGGCTCAGTTGGATCACCATCCTCCGTCGCCGGCCCGCGTTCAGGGCCGCCTTCGCCGACTTCGATGTGGCCGCGGTGGCGGCGTTCACCGATGCGGACATCGAGCGGCTGCTCGGCGATGAGCGCATCATCCGGCACAGGGGCAAGATCACCGCCACCATCAGCAATGCCCGCACGACCCTGGCGCTGGACGAGAGCCTGACCGAGCTGATCTGGAGTTTCGCCCCGCCGGCGCGCACAGAGCCGCTTCGAGATCTGGCGGCCGTACCGGCGATCACGCCGGAGTCCACGGCGCTCAGCCGCGCACTCCGCGCCCGCGGCTACAGGTTCGTCGGCCCGACCACCATGTACGCGCTGATGCAGTCCAGCGGCCTGGTCGACGATCACGTTGCCGGCTGCCACCGGTCCGGCGACTGACCGAGCGGCGACCTAGCGGCGCGGTCCGAGCAGGCCCAGCCCCTCGACCGCATCGCGTTCTGCGGCGAGTTCGGCCACCGAGGCGTCGATCCGTGCCCGGGAGAACGCGTCGATCGACAGGCCGGGCTCGATCACCCAGCTGCCGTCGACGGAGCGCACCGGGTACGACGACACCAGCCCGGCCGGAACACCGTACGACCCGTCGGAGAGCACTCCGGCGCTGGTCCAGTGTGCGCCGGTGCCTCGCACCCAGTCGTGTACGTGGTCGACGGTGGCGCTGGCGGCGGACCCCATCGAGGACGCACCCCGAACGGCGATGATCTCGGCGCCGCGGTTGGCCACCCGCGGGATGAACTCGTTCACCAGCCACTCGTCGGTGACCAGTTCCCGCACCGGGCGGCCGTCGACCGTGGCGTGGGACACATCGGGGTATTGCAGCGCGGAGTGGTTGCCCCAGATGGCCACGCCGGCCACCGCGGTCACCGGCACACTCAGGTGAGCGGCCAGCTGTGCCACGGCGCGGTTGTGGTCCAGCCTGGTGAGCGCCGTGAACCTGTCGGTGGGAACGTCTGGTGCGTGACTCGCGGCGACGAGGGCGTTGGTGTTCGCCGGGTTCCCCACCACGACCACCCTCACGTCGTCGGAGGCGCCGGCGTTGATCGCGGCACCCTGCGGGCCGAAGATGCGAGCGTTGCTGTCGAGCAGGTCCGCGCGTTGCTGGCCGGGTCCACGGGGGCGCGAGCCCACCAGGATGGCGACGTTGACGCCGTCGAATGCCCGCACCGGGTCATCCGTCACGGTCACGTCGGTCAGGAGCGGGAAGGCGCTGTCCTGTAGTTCGAAGGCGCTGCCCTCTGCGGCTTGGATGCCGCTCGGGATCTCCAGCAGGTGCAGCGCGATGGGAACATCAGGACCGAGCAGCTGGCCCGAGGCGATGCGAAACATCAGCGCGTAGCCGATGTTGCCTCCGGCGCCGGTGACGGTGACGTGTACTCGTTGTCTCTGCACGAGTTCATCCTAAGGGTGGGGCGCCACCACGAGTTCGAGTTCGCCTGCGACTGAGGGGCGCAGAGTGAAGCCGGCGGTGGGCGCCCAGGCGAGCAGCTCGTGCACGGTGCGGAAGGTCTGCCCGTTCTGCAGCAGTGCCCGGGTGAACTCGCCCTTGGCCTTCTTGTTGAAGTGGTTGAGCGCGCGGGTGCGACCGTCTGCGCTCTCGGTCACGACGCGGAGGAAGAACCGGTGCGGATGCGCGCCCGCCGGCCCGAGCGACACGTAGCCCTCCGAGCGCAGGTCCAGGAGCAACGCGCCGGAGCCGTCGTCCGCGGAGGCCTCCAGCGCCGCGGACACGTCTGCCGCCCAGTGTTTCTTGAGCGGCAGGCCGGGCAGCCTGGAGTCGTGTGAGAGCCGGTATGCCGGCACAAGGTCGAGCCCTCCGACGGGGCCCAGTAGCGCGGAATGCACCAGCAGGTGCCGGCCGGCGAAGGCCCGTGCATCCGGGGACAGGCTCTGGGCGTCCAGAGCGTCGTAAAGCACCCCGGTGTACCGGTCGATGACCGGGGTGGTCGGCGAGGTCAGCAGGGCAGCGTTGCGGTCGATCTCGGCCAGCTGGGTGCGGCCGAGTTTCAGGGCGCGCACCGTTGCATCCGCGTCGGCGGCCAACGCGGTGAGGGCGTTGGTGAGCACCCTGCGGCGGGCGGCCAACGCGGGGAACGCCAGGGCCTCCAGTGCCAGGGGCATGAAAACGCCGCCGGAGCGTTTAGTCTCCGACGGCGGTATCAGTACAAACACGTGTGTCCTAAATGAGGCAGCGCCTAGACGAGAGCGGCGCGACGGGCGACGACGGAAACGATGTCGTTGTCCACGGACAGGAATCCGTCCTCGGCCTCGGCGACAATCTTGCTGCCGTCGAGCAGCGTGATGCGCACCTCTCCGCTGGAGAGGATGGCCAGCAACGGCTCGTGGCCGACGAGAAGACCGATCTCGCCTTCCACGGTGCGTGCAACGACCATGGACGCCTCGCCGGACCAGACCTGCTGGTCCGCCGAGACGAGAGTCACGGTGAGCGAAGCCGAAGCCATGCTTAGCCGTTCTCCTTCTGGATCTGAGCCCACTTCTCTTCGACGTCGTTGATGCCACCGACGTTGAAGAAGGCCTGCTCGGCCACGTGGTCGAAGTCACCGTTGGCGATGGCCGTGAACGACTCGATGGTGTCCTTGAGCGGAACCGTCGAACCCTCGACGCCGGTGAACTTCTTCGCCATGTAGGTGTTCTGCGACAGGAACTGCTGGATGCGGCGGGCGCGGGAGACGGTCACCTTGTCTTCCTCAGAGAGCTCGTCAACACCGAGGATCGCGATGATCTCCTGGAGTTCCTTGTTCTTCTGCAGGATCGCCTTGACGCGAACGGCCGTGTTGTAGTGGTCGGCGCCCAAGTAGCGGGGGTCGAGGATACGGCTGGACGAGGTGAGCGGGTCGACGGCCGGGTAGAGACCCTTCGACGCGATTTCACGCGACAGCTCGGTGGTGGCGTCGAGGTGCGCGAACGTGGTCGCAGGGGCCGGGTCGGTGTAGTCGTCTGCGGGCACGTAGATGGCCTGCAGTGACGTGATCGAGTGGCCACGGGTCGACGTGATGCGCTCCTGCAGGATGCCCATCTCGTCGGCCAGGTTCGGCTGGTAACCCACGGCGGACGGCATGCGGCCCAGCAGGGTCGACACCTCCGAACCGGCCTGGGTGAAGCGGAAGATGTTGTCGATGAAGAGCAACACGTCCTGCTTGGCGACGTCACGGAAGTACTCGGCCATGGTCAGCGCGGAGAGCGCGACACGCAGACGCGTTCCCGGCGGCTCGTCCATCTGGCCGAACACGAGGGCGGTCTTGTCGAAGACGCCGGCCTCTTCCATTTCGGCGATGAGGTCGTTGCCCTCACGGGTGCGCTCGCCGACACCGGCGAACACCGACACTCCACCGTGATCCTGCGCGACGCGCTGGATCATTTCCTGGATCAGAACGGTCTTGCCGACACCGGCACCTCCGAAGAGGCCGATCTTTCCACCGAGCACGTACGGCGTCAGCAGGTCGATGACCTTGATGCCGGTCTCGAACAGCTGGGTCTTGGACTCCAGCTGGTCGAAGGGCGGCGGCTTGCGGTGGATGGGCCAGCGCTCGGTGATCTCGATGGACTCGCCGGGCTTGGCGTTGAGCACCTCGCCGATGACGTTGAAGACGCGACCCTTGGTGACGTTGCCGACCGGAACCATGATGGGCGAGCCGGTGTCCCGGACCTCCTGGCCGCGGACGAGTCCGTCGGTCGGGTTCAGGGCGATGGCACGGACGAGGTCGTCGCCGAGGTGCAGTGCGACCTCGAGGGTGATCTCGGTCGACTCGTCGCCGATGACGATTGTCGTCTTGAGCGCGTTGTACATTCCAGGAATCGAGTCGTGCGGGAACTCAATGTCCACGACGGGTCCCGTAACGCGTGCGATACGGCCCACAGCGCCGGCTGTGCCCTCCTCGAGGACTGGCGCGATTGCGGTGTCAGTCATAACTCTCTCTTCTCTGGTTAGTTCTTGGCGGATGAGAGCGCGTCGGCTCCACCCACGATCTCGGAAATCTGCTGCGTGATCTCGGTCTGGCGCGCGTTGTTCGACAGGCGCGTGAAGTCCTTGATGAGCTTGTCTGCGTTGTCGCTGGCCGACTTCATGGCCTTCTGACGGCTGGCGTGCTCCGATGCGGCCGACTGCAACATGGCGTTGAAGATGCGGCTTTCGATGTACACCGGGAGCAGGGCGTCGAGGACGGTCTCGGGGTCTGGCTCGAAGTCGTACAACGGCAACGTCGACGGCACGTCACTGGCCTCAGCCTCGACGACCTCCAACGGCAGCAGGCGCACAACCTGGGGAACCTGGGTGACCATGCTCACAAAACGGTTGAAGACGATGTGGATCTCATCGACGCCGCCGTCATCGGCTTCGCGCAGGAACGCGCTCAGCAGTGCGTCGCCGATCTCCTGGGCGGTGTCGAACTCCGGGCGGTCGGTTCCGCCGGTCCAGGACTGCTCTGACACGCGGCGGCGGAAGCTGAAGTAGGCCAGTGCCTTGCGGCCGACGAGGTAGTAGACAACGTCCTTGCCCTGGCTGCGCAGCAGTTCGCTGAGCTGTTCCGCCTCACGCAGCACCTGGGAGCTGAACGCACCCGCGAGTCCACGGTCGGAGGCGAAGATGACGACCGCTGCGCGGTTGATGACCTCGGGTTCCGTCGTCAGGACGTGCTCGACGTTCGAGTACGTGGCCACGGCCGAAACGGCCTGTGTGATCGCACGTGAATACGGGGTGGAAGCCGCGACTCGCGCCTGCGCCTTCTGGATGCGCGAAGCGGAGATCAACTCCATGGCCCGAGTGATCTTCTTGGTCGTCTGGGCAGACTTGATCTTCTGCCGGTAGACCCGAAGTTGCGCTCCCATGTGTCTCCTGTGCTTGCTTAGATATCGTGTCGATGAGTGTCAAGAACCCGGTTCGAGCTGCTCAGGGCAGCTCGAACCGGACGGCGCGATCAGCGCTTGTGCTTGACGATCTTTTCCTGGTTGACGTCTTCTTCCTTGGTTGCGACGAACTCTTCGCGGCCGACGGAAGCCAGCGGCTTGCCCTCACCGGTCTGGAATTCGCGCTTGAAGGTGTCGACGGCCGAGGTGAGCTCGGTGACGGTGTCGTCCGAGAGCACGTTCGTCTCGCGCAGGGTCGTGAGGATGCCGGTGTTGCGGGCCAGGTAGTCGAGCAGTTCGCGCTCGAACCGCAGGATGTCTTCGAGGGGAACCTCGTCGAGCTTGCCGTTGGTGCCGGCCCAGATCGAGACGACCTGGTCTTCGACCGGGTACGGCGAGTACTGCGGCTGCTTGAGCAGTTCGGTCAGGCGGGCGCCGCGAGCAAGCTGGCGACGGCTGGCCGGGTCGAGGTCCGAAGCGAACATCGAGAACGCTTCGAGCGAGCGGTACTGCGCGAGTTCGAGCTTGAGGGTACCGGAGACCTTCTTGATCGACTTGACCTGAGCGTCACCACCGACTCGGGAGACCGAGATTCCCACGTCGACAGCGGGGCGCTGGTTGGCGTTGAAGAGGTCGGACTGCAGGAAGATCTGGCCGTCGGTGATCGAGATCACGTTGGTCGGAATGTAGGCCGCAACGTCGTTGGCCTTGGTCTCGATGATCGGCAGGCCGGTCATGGAGCCGGCGCCGAGCTCGTCGGAGAGCTTGGCACAACGCTCGAGCAGGCGGGAGTGTAGGTAGAACACGTCGCCGGGGTACGCTTCGCGTCCCGGCGGGCGACGCAGCAAGAGCGATACCGCACGGTAGGCCTCTGCCTGCTTGGACAGGTCATCGAAGATGATCAGAACGTGCTTGCCGGCGTACATCCAGTGCTGGCCGATGGCAGAGCCGGTGTACGGGGCGAGGTACTTGAAGCCGGCCGGGTCGGAAGCCGGTGCCGCGACGATGGTGGTGTACTCCATCGCGCCGGCGTCCTCGAGCGCACCCTTCACCGAAGCGATGGTGGAGCCCTTCTGGCCGATGGCGACGTAGATGCAGCGAACCTGCTTGTTGGTGTCGCCGGACTCCCAGTTGGCCTTCTGGTTGATGATGGTGTCCACCGCGATGGCCGTCTTACCGGTCTGGCGGTCACCGATGATCAGCTGGCGCTGCCCACGGCCGATCGGGATCATGGCGTCGATGGCCTTGATGCCGGTCTGCATCGGCTCGTGCACGCTCTTGCGGTGCATGACGCCGGGGGCCTGCAGCTCGAGGGCGCGGCGGCCATCCGTGGCGATCTCACCGAGACCGTCGATGGGGGCGCCGAGCGGGTCGACGACGCGGCCGAGGTAGCCGTCGCCGACGGGTACGGAGAGAACCTCGCCGGTGCGGTAGACCTCCATGCCTTCGACGATGCCGGCGAACTCGCCGAGGACGACAACACCGATCTCGTCTTCGTCAAGGTTCAGCGCGAGACCCAGGGTGCCATCGGCGAACTTGATGAGCTCGTTCGCCATGACGCCGGGCAGGCCCTGCACGTGAGCGATACCGTCGCCGGCCGTGGTGACATAGCCAACCTCGGTCGTTGCGGTCTTGCTCGGCTCGTAGGACTTAACGAAGTCCTGTAGAGCGTTGCGGATCTCATCCGGGCTGATCGTTAGTTCTGCCATCATCTTCCCTTTTCTGTACAGCAGTACAGGCTTCGTCTGTTCGACACGTTACCGTCTCGAGGTTTGTGTGTTCTGGGAGATCCGAAGATCAACCAGCAAGCTGCAGTCTCAGGTCGCTGAGACGAGTGGCGACGCTGCCGTCAATGACGTCATCGCCGATCTGTACTTTCGCGCCACCGACCACGGATGGGTCGATGACCTGGTTGACCGCGACACTGCGTCCGTACCGGGTCGCCAGCGCCGCCGTGAGGCGGTCGAGCTGCCCGGGCTGCATGGGTGCCGCCGAGGTGACGGTCGCGATGATGCGGCCGGCCTGATCGGCGACGATGGTCGCCGCAAAGGTAAGCAGTTCACCGATGCGACGGCCGCGAGGCTGCTGCACGAGGTGGCGAACGATCACCAGGGTCTGCGGTGAGACTTTGCCGGCCAGCAGAGCCTCAATGAGGCCGACCTTGGCCGAAACCAGGCCGAGCTTGCTGGTCAGCGCCAACTCCAGCTCTGCGTCTGAAGAGACAGCAGCGCCGAAGCCGAAAAGCTCCGAACCGATCGAGACATCCTGGGGAGCAGACGCAGCCGTAACGCGCAACGCCAACTCTTCGATGCCGGCCAGAAGATCCTGGTGGCTCGACCAGCGACCGGCCGCGACGGTCACCAGCAGCTCAAGAGCTGCGGGAGTGACCGTGGCGCCGAAGACCGCGCGGACGAGCGCGCTCTTGGAGGACTCGTCAGCAGACGAGTCGCCCAAGGCGGCCAGCAGCTGCGAGGAATCTCCGATGACCCGAGCGGCGTCGAACAGGTTTTCACCCGTAGCCAGATCGGCCCAGTCGGCATGGGCGGCCAAGGCCGCCCGCGACGAGGCCAGGGCTTCTCTGGTAGCGCTTCCCATTTGTCTTAGTTCTTCCCGGCCGAGGGGGCCGCGTTTTCGGAGGATTCGATATCGGCGAGGAACCGGTCGACCATGGCGCTTGCACGCGCATCGTCGTTCAGGCTCTCTCCGATGACTCCGGAGGCGAGGTCGATGGCCAGCGAGCCCACTTCACTACGAAGGGACAACACTGCGGCCTGACGCTCTGCTTCGATCTGCACCTTGGCGGTAGCCGTGATGCGGGCGGCCTCGGATGAGGCCTGCTCGCGGAGTTCCGCGAGGATCTGCTGACCGTCGGCACGTGCCTGCTCACGAATCTGGCCGGCTTCGATGCGTGCTTCGGCCAGCTGGGCCGTGTACTGCTCTAGGGCAGCTTCGGCCTTGCGCTGGGCGTCGTCTGCCTTGGCAATGTTCCCCTCGATGGCCTCCGCACGGTCGTCAAGGATCTGACGGAAACGCGGGATCGCGAAGCGTACAAAGAAGACCATGACGACCAGCAGGACAACGAGCGACCAGGTGATGTCGTAGATGGCAGGAAGAAACGGATTGGTCTCCGCTTCTGCGAGAACGAGCTCAGGCATCGTGGTAATCCCTAGACGAAGATGAAGAATACGGCAACACCGATGAACGCGAGGAGCTCGGTGAACGCGATGCCGAGGAACATGGTGACCTGCAGGCGGCCGGCGAGTTCAGGCTGGCGAGCCATGGCCTCAACGGTCTTTCCGGCGACAATACCGATGCCGATGCCGGGTCCGATCGCGGCGAGGCCGTAACCGACGGTCGCGATGTTGCCGGTGATCTCGGCGAGAATTGTGGGTTCCACTAGGTGTTTCCTTTCAATCGAAAAACGACGTCGGTCGACGTAGCCAGTTCAGTTGTGTCAGTGCTCTTCAGCCACGGCCTGTTGCACGTACACGGCGGTCAGAAGGGTAAAGATGTACGCCTGGAGGATATAGACGGCGAACTCAACGAAGGTGAAGATGAACCCGAAGGCGAGTGTTCCCACGCCGAAGAGTGATGCCCATCCACCCGCAGTGAAGAAGAAGAAGTTGGTGGCACTGAAGCACAGCACGAGCAAAAGGTGCCCGACCATCATATTGAGCAGAAGTCGCAGGGCCAGCGAGAGCGGGCGCACGATGAAGATGTTGATGAACTCGATCGGCGCGAGCAGGATGTAGATCGGCCACGGCACACCGGCGGGGAAGAGTGAGTTCTTGAAGAACTTGCCGGCGCCGACGCCCTTGATGCCCGCGTAGATGAAGACGACGTAGGCCACCAGGCCCAGCAGCAGCGGCATCGCGATGATCGAGGTGCCCGAGATGTTCATGAACGGCACCACACCGGTGACATTCATGGCCAGGATGCCGAAGAAGAGTCCGGCGAGCAGCGGCAGGTAGCGGCGGCCCATTTCCTTACCCAGGATCTGGTCGGCGATCTGCACCTGAACGAATCCGAGCGCCAGTTCGGCGATGCTCTGGTTGCGGCCGGGGATGAGGCTGGGCTTACGCAGCGCCAACCAGAAGAGGAGCATCATCACGGCGATGGCCACGAGACGGACCAGGATGATGCGGTTGATCTCGAAGGGGGTGCCTTCGAAGAACAGCGCAGGCAGGCCCAGGAACTCGCTGATACCAGGAGCGTGGAACTCGCCGTCGGAAGCCATCGGAATCAGCAAGTTCGCAGCGGTAATCACAGCGCTATCTCCTGTTTCTGTGCGGACGCACAAAGGCGACAGTGGGGGAATATCGGTCAGTGGCTCGGGGGCGCACACTGCCACCTGAGAGTGTTTTCACTTTATCAACAATCGTTCTCTGTGACTAATCGAGTTCGTTCAGTCGCGGTCGCGGTCGGTTCGTGGGGAGGTTTCGTCGATGGGGGCGGGCAGGGTGACGTTGCTGGCGTAGCCCAGTCGGGAGCGGAAGACAACGATCACATCGATCAGCATGGTGCCGACCGCGCCGGCGATCACGGTGAGGAAGAGCACCATGGTCTGCACAAAGGGAGCGTCACGCAGCAGGGCGAGGATGACGATGAAGACTACGATCTTGAGCAACCACGCCCCCATCACGATGCCGAAGAACGCGGCGATGTCGAACCGCATGGCGCCGATGATGCTCGCGGCGGTGATGGACGCGAACAGCACCGCGAGCGCGGTGCCGATCAGGGCGCTGATGAGGCCGTCGGTCGATGCGAAGTAATAGCCGAGTCCGCCGCCGATGACGGCGATGGCGACGGCGAGCAGGCCGGTGTACTTGAGGACCTCGGTGAGGATCTTCTTGGCGTCGACCGGAGTCGTGCGCGGCGGCGCGACCGGCTTGTCTGAGGGAAGGGGTGCGGTGGTCATGCGGGCTCCTTGGCGTCTGACGCCTCGTCGAGGGGATCAAGTCGGGCAATGGTGGCGACGCCAACGGCGCCGGTCACCGGGGCGAGCTGGCTCGCGGCCTCGATGGCCTTGCGGCGGCTGAGCGGGGCGAGCGTCACGACGGTGCAGATGACCAGGGAGGTCACCAGGAAGACGGTGGCCCATCCGCTGGGCAGACCGAAGAACACCGGCAGCACGTAGTACAGCAGGCAGCCGATCGAGGCTGCGGCGGTCCACGCGTAGAAGATCAGCACGGCGTGCAGGTGCGAGTGTCCCATATCGAGCAGCCGGTGATGCAGGTGCTTGCGGTCGGCGCTGAACGGGGATTTACCCGCTCGCACCCGCCGGAACACGGCCAGGCCGAAGTCGAGCAGGGGGATGATGAGGATCGCCACCGGCAGGATCAGCGGGATGAACGCGGGGAACAGCTGGGCCCGGTTGATGGCTGTGGGGTCGATCTGACCGGTGATGGCGATCGCGGAGGTGGCCATCAGCAGGCCCACCAGCAGGGCGCCGGCGTCGCCCATGAACATCTTCGCCGGACGCCAGTTCACCGGCAGGAAACCGATGCAGGCGCCGACGAGGATCGCGGCGATCAGGGAGGCCAGGTTGAAGTAGTTGGTGGGTGACGTGTCCCGCACCAGCAGATAGCTGTAGATGAAGAACACGCCGTTGGCGATCAGGGCCACTCCGGCGACGAGACCGTCGAGGCCGTCGATGAAGTTGATCATGTTCATCACGATGACGATGGCCATCACCGTGATCACGATGGACATCCAGGAGGAGCCGACGGTGAGGCCGCCGATGGGCAGGGAGAAGACCTGCACGCCCTGCCAGGCGACCAGGCCAGCGGCGATGAACTGGCCGAGCAGTTTGGTCATCCAGTCGAGGTCCCAGATGTCGTCGGCCACGCCCAGCAGCACGATCAGCAGCGCCGCGCCGAGAATGGCCATGATCTGGTGCGGGTCGGCGAAGATCAGGCGCAGCGGGGCGAACTGCGACGCCACGAGGTAGGACACCCCGAAGGCCACGAGGATGCCGAGGAACATGGCGATGCCGCCCAGCCGAGGGGTGGGCCTGGTGTGCACGTCGCGTTCGCGGATCTTGGGGTAGAGCCGGTACTTGTGGGTGAGTTTGAGCACCACCAGCGACATCAGGTAGGTCACCACCGCCGAGACCAGGGCGAGGAGGACGAAGAGGGTCATCGGCTGGCTTCCGGAGCGAGGGCCTGACCGATCACGGCCTCGATGTCGGTGCGGGAGATGACGCCGTTGCGCACGATCACGAGCAGGCCTCCGTTGGAGTCGAAGCCGGTGGCGTCGATGATCGTGGAGGAGGTGTCGCCGGCGCGGTCGCCGATCGGCTCGTAGTCCAGGCCAGCCACTCCCCCGTCGAGGTAGACGGCGACGCTGATTCCGAGCATGTCCTCCGCTCCGATGACGTCGATGGCCGACGGAAGCCCGGTGGTGTTGGCGCTGGAGACGGCGAGCGGGCCGGTCTCGGCGAGCAGGTCGAGGGCCACCGGGTTGCGCGGCATCCGCAGGGCGACGGTGCCCTGGGTCTCGCCGAGGTCCCACACCAGTGACGGTTGGGCGTTGAGGATGACGGTGAGACCGCCGGGCCAGAAGGCGGCGACGAGGTCCCGCACGGGCTGCGGCACGTTCTCGGCGAGGGCGTCGAGGGTGGGGATGCCGGGAACGAGCACGGGGGGCGGTGACTGCCGGACGCGGCCCTTGGCATCCAGCAGCTTCTGCACGGCACCGGGGTTGAAGGCGTCTGCGGCGAGGCCGTACACGGTGTCGGTGGGGATGACAACGAGCGCGCCCCGGCCGATTGCCGCGCGTGCCAGTCGCATGCCGGTCGCGTATTCCTCGTCGACCGAGCAGTCATAGATACGTGTCATCGGGCACGATTCTAGTGCAGCCGACCTGTGAACCCGGGCGGGCGGGCTTCGCCGACGGCCCGCGTGCGGAGTCAGAGAGGCGCAACCGCCGTGGTGGTGCGGTCGCGCTGGGTGAGGTCGCGGTGGGTGGCGGTGGCACGCCAGCCGTCGGATTCCAGCAGGGCACGGATCTCGGCACCCTGCAGCTCGCCGTGCTCGATGATGAGCACTCCCCCTGGCCGGAGCAGGCGCAGGCCCGTCTGCGACACCAGGCGCACCACGTCGAGGCCGTCCGGGCCGCCGAAGAGGGCATGAGCCGGGTCGAACAGGCGCACCTCCGGGTCGCGCGGGATGGCGTCGGCCGGGATGTACGGCGGGTTCGAGACGACCACGGAGACGGTGCCGTTCAACTCGGGGAGGGCGTCGGCCAGGTCGGCGAAGACCAGACGGGCGTTCTCGGCGCCGACCTCGGCGAAGTTGCGGCTGGTCCACGGGAATGCCTCGGTCGAGTTCTCGCAGGCGAAGACGCGGGCGTGCGGCACCTCGGTGGCCATCGCCAGGGCGATGGCGCCGCTGCCGGTGCCGAGGTCCACGCCGATGGGCTCGGGGTCCGCCATCGACCGCAATGCGTCGATCGCCACCTGGGCCACCCCCTCGGTTTCGGGGCGGGGCACGAAGACGCCGGGGCCGACGTTCAGTTCCAGGGACCGGAACGGTGCCCGGCCGGTGATGTGCTGCAGGGGTTCGCGCTTCTCCCGGCGTTCCACCAGTGCGGCGACGGCCGCGGCGTCACCGACGGAGAGCACCTTGCCCATGATCGCGGCGGCCTGCACCTGCCCGCGGCTCTGGCCCAGGACGTGACCGATCAGCAGGTCGGCATCCACCTCGGCGTCGACGATGCCCACCGCGGTGAGCCGGGCGACGGCCTGCGCCCGCAGCTGCTCGACGGCGGTGACGGCACCGGCGGCCTCGGGGGTCGGATCGTCATTCTGCGGGGCTGGAGTGTTACTGGGAGCTGTCACAAAGTGAAATCTTACGCACCCGCCTGAGTATCGTCGGGGCTCTAGGCTGAACGAGGCAGGCTCCCGAGCTCCCCCGTCACGGCTCTACCCATCCCAGCGGCTGGTCCGCAGAAACACACAGGCTCCCCGGTGAGCCCACAGGAAAGGTCTACCGATGTCCGCACGGATCTACTCAGACATTACCGAAACCGTTGGCGGGACCCCGCTGGTGAAGCTGAACCGCCTGCCAGGCGACTCCACGGCCACCGTGCTCGCCAAGCTCGAGTTCTACAACCCGTCCAGCAGCGTCAAGGACCGCATCGGTGTGGCCATCGTCGACGCCGCCGAGAAGTCCGGCGAACTGCAGCCGGGCGGCACCATCGTCGAGGGCACCAGCGGCAACACCGGCATCGCCCTGGCCCTGGTCGGCGCCGCGCGCGGTTACAAGGTGATCCTGGCGATGCCGGAGACCATGAGCAAGGAGCGCAAGATCCTGCTGCGCGCGTACGGTGCCGAACTCGTGCTGACCCCCGGCCCCGACGGTATGCGCGGCGCGGTCGAGAAGGCCAAGGAGATCGCGGCGGCCACGCCCGGCGCCATCTGGGCGCGGCAGTTCGACAACCCGGCCAACCCCGCCATCCACAAGGCCACCACGGGGGTGGAGATCTGGGACGACACCGACGGTGCCGTCGACCTCCTGGTCGCGGGCATCGGCACCGGCGGCACCATCACCGGCGCCGGCCAGCTGCTCAAGGAGCGCAAGCCCTCCGTGCGGATCGTCGGTGTCGAGCCCAAGGACTCCCCGATCCTCACCGGCGGCTCCCCCGGACCGCACAAGATCCAAGGCATCGGCGCGAACTTCGTGCCGTCGGTGCTCGACACCGAGATCTACGACGAGGTGACGGATGTGACGCTGGCCGACGCCATCGCCACCGCCCGTGCACTCGGCACCCAGGAGGGCATCCTGGCCGGTATCTCCGGCGGTGCCGCGGTCTGGGCCGCCCTCGAGCAGGCCAAGCTGCCCGAGAACGCCGGCAAGACCATCGTTGTCATCGTTCCCGGTTCGGCGAGCGGTACATCAGCACGGTGCTGTACGAGGACCTCGTCTAAGAAGCTCACGGCTTAAACTGATCCTCCGCTCACGAACGTACAGACAGGTGCCCGGCATGGGAGTGTTCGCCCGCATTCGCGAAGACATCGCGATGGCGCAGAGGCACGACCCTGCCGCGCACAGCAAGGCCGAGGTCGTCCTGGCCTACAGCGGTGTGCACGCGGTGTGGGCGTACCGCGTCACCCACCGGCTGTGGCTGGCTGGCTACCGCCTGCCGGCCCGGCTGCTGTCCCAGTTCACCCGCTTTCTCACCGGGGTGGAAATCCACCCCGGTGCGAGCATCGGCCGGCGACTGTTCATCGATCACGGCATGGGTGTGGTGATCGGCGAGACCGCCGTCGTCGGCGACGATGTGATGCTGTACCACGGGGTCACCCTGGGCGGAAAGAGCCGGCACGGACTGGTTCCGGGTGCCCAGCGTCATCCCAACCTGAAAGACGGCGTGACGGTGGGTGCCGGCGCGAAGATCCTCGGGCCGATCACACTGGGCGAGTGGAGCACGGTGGGGGCCAACGCCGTCGTCACAAAGGATGCCCCTGTACGGTCGATCCTGCTCGGCATCCCCGCCAGAGCCCAGCCGGGTACCCCCGAAGAGATCAAAGCGGCCCGCGGCCTGCTGAAAACCAACGCCTAGCCGTTCTCTTGCGGAGCATCCTGCGACCGAACACCGACGGGCGGATGCCGCGGCGCAGGATCTTCGACCCCGGCAATCCGCTGTAACAGTCGGGCATCGGGTGCGAAACTTGGCAGAATGGTTGTCATGACAACTTCCCCCGCCGCAGCGGCGACCGCCACCAAGTCCCTCCCGGTCCTCGACCTGTCCAGGCTCGACGCCGGACCCGCAGAGGCGGAGGCGTTCCGCACCGACCTGCGCGAGGTCACCCACGAGTACGGGTTCTTCTACCTCACCGGGCACGGTGTGCCCGCCGAGCTGATCGAGCGTGTGATGACCACGTCGCGAGCCTTCTTCGACCTGCCAGAGGACGACAAAATGGCCATCGAGAACCTGCAGAGCCCGCACTTCCGCGGCTACACCCGGGTGGGCGGCGAACTCACCCAGGGCAAGGTGGACTGGCGCGAGCAGATCGACATCGGCCCGGAGCGGCCCGCTCTCGACCTCACCGCCGACGACGCGGACTACCTGCGCCTGGAAGGCCCCAACCAGTGGCCGGTCAACCTGCCCGCGCTGGAAGAGGTCATGACCCAGTGGCGCGAGGAGCTGAATGACGTCGCCCTGCGACTGATGCAGGCCTGGGCGCTGTCCCTCGGTGCAGACCAGCACATTTTCGACGAGGCCTTCGCCGTGAAGCCGTCGACCCTGATCAAGATCGTGCGCTACCCCGGTAAGTCCGACCCGACCCCGAGGCAGGGGGTCGGCGCGCACAAGGACTCCGGTGTTCTCACCCTGCTGTTCGTCGAACCAGGCAAGGCCGGCCTGCAGGTGGAGAAGGACGGCGAGTGGATCGACGCTCCCCCGCTGGACGGCGCGTTCGTGGTGAACATCGGCGAGCTGCTCGAGGTGGCAACGGACGGCTACCTCAAGGCGACCGTGCACCGGGTGATCTCCCCACTGATCGGCACCGACCGCATCTCCATCCCGTTCTTCTACAGCCCGGCGCTGGATGCCACCATCCCCCTACTGACGCTGCCTGAGGAGCTGCACGCGCCCGGCATCACGGTGGACCCGGAGAACCCGATCTTCAGCACCTACGGCGAGAACTCGCTGAAGAGCCGGATGCGTGCGCACCCGGACGTGGCGGCGATCCACCACGCCGACCTGCTCGCGTAGCCGCTAGGTAGCCGGTGCGGGGGCGTCGATCGCGAGCTTGACGCCCACCGCACCGAGCAGGGTGCCGGTGATCCAGCGCTGCCAGCTGACCCAGGTAGGGCGGCTCTGCAGGAACACCGCGATGCCACCGGCCGCGAACACGATCGCGGCGTTGACGAGCATGCTCACGGTGATCTGCACCCCGCCGAGGATGAAGCCCTGCAGCATCACGTTGCCGGCGGACGGGGTGACGAACTGCGGGATCAGGGCCAGGTACATGATGGCGGCCTTGGGGTTGAGCAGGTTGGTGATCAGTCCCATCCGGAACAGCTTGGAGCGGGAGTCGCGGGGCAGATCGCGGTTCTCGAACAGCGACAGCCCGCCCGGCTTGAGGGTCCTCCAGGCCAGGTAGAGCAGGTAGGCGGCACCGGCCACCTTGACCGCCGTGTACAGCCACGGCACCAGCAGGAACACGGCGGCGAGGGTGACCATGGTCAGTGCAGCTCCTTCGCCAGCCAGTGCTCGGCATAGGGATCGGTGTTGAACGGCGCGACCTCGAGGTAGCCGCAGCGCCGGTAGAGCCGGCGTGCCTCGACCAGATCGGTGCGCACGGTCAGGCGCAGGCGGCTGAGTTCGGCGGCGACCGCGAGCTCTTCGAGCCGGCCGATCAGTTCGGCTCCGGCGCCGAGCCCCCGCGCTTGCGGCGCCACGTAGATGCGGGTGAGGTCGCCCAGCGCGTCGCCGGTGAAGCGCACTCCCCCGCAGGCAACCGCCCGGTCGCTGTCGAAGGCGACCACCAGCAGACCGGTGTCACGCTGCAGGTCGTGACTCGGCTCATCCGCCATCGCAGCATCGACCTCGGCGGCCAGGGCGGCCCGCCCCCAGTACCGGCCGACGATGTCGTCGTAGTACTGACGAAGCAGGGCCGCGGCGGCCGGCGATCCCGGGTCGGTGGTGACAAAAGAGAGCCCGGGCATGAGTGCCAGCCTAGTTGGCTCACACACCCGGAACGCGAGCCGACCTGGGAACGCGACCAACACGCCGGTCGAGCCTGTCGAGACCACGCCAGCCAATCCCGGGGACGCTACCGCAGCATCCGCAGAGCACCCCACCAGGTTTCGACAAGCTCA
>NZ_JAIEUL010000025.1:32518-49016 GCF_019599185.1 Cryobacterium inferilacus
AACGCGACCAACACGCCGGTCGAGCCCGTCGAGACCACGCCAGCCAATCCCGGGGACGCTACCGCAGCATCCGCAGACCACCCCACCAGGTTTCGACAAGCTCAACCAACGAGCGGCTGTGAAACGAGAAGAGGCGCCCTGGCCTGAGCCGGGGCGCCTCTTCACGTGGAGCGGGTGCTAGTCGTGGTCGCCGATCTCGGCGAGGCGGGTGGCCTCGTCGGCGGTGATGCACGAGTCGATGACGGCATCCAGGGCACCGTTCATCACGGTGTCCAGGTTGTACGCCTTGTAACCGGTGCGGTGGTCCGCGATCCGGTTCTCCGGGAAGTTGTACGTGCGGATGCGCTCGGACCGGTCCATGGTGCGGATCTGACCCTTGCGCACGAGCGAGGCGGCCTCGTCGATCTCTTCCTGCTGCCGGGCGAGGACGCGCGCGCGAAGCACTCGCATACCCGCTTCCTTGTTCTGCAGCTGACTCTTCTCGTTCTGCATGGCAACCACGATCCCGGTGGGAAGGTGGGTGATGCGAACGGCGGAGTCGGTCGTGTTGACCGACTGACCGCCGGGGCCGCTGGAGCGGTAGACGTCGATCTTGAGGTCGTTCGGGTGCAGCTCGACCTCTTCGGGCTCATCCACTTCGGGGAAGACGAGAACGCCCGCCGCCGAGGTGTGGATGCGTCCCTGTGACTCGGTGGCCGGCACCCGCTGGACACGGTGCACACCACCCTCGTACTTGAGGTGTGCCCAGACGCCCTCCGCGGGGTCGGCCGAGTTGCCTTTGATGGCCAACTGGATGTCTTTGATGCCGCCGAGGTCGCTCGAGGTTTGCTCGATGATCTCGGTCTTCCAGCGCTTGGACTCCGCGTAGTGCAGGTACATGCGCAGCAGGTCGGCGGCGAACAGTGCGGATTCCGCACCGCCCTCCCCCATCTTGATCTCCATGATCACGTCACGGGCATCCAGCGGGTCGCGCGGGATCAGCAGGCGACGCAGCTTCTCGGCGGCGTCCTCCAACTGATCCACGAGCCCCGGGATCTCGGCGGCGAAAGACTCATCCTCGTCGGCCAGTTCCCGGGCGGCGTCGAGATTGTCGCCAATCTCTTTCCACTCGGTCCACGCCGCGATGATGCGGCTGAGCTCGGCGTAGCGGCGGTTGACCTTCTTGGAACGGGCGGGGTTGGCGTGCAACTCCGGGTCCGCCAACTGGGACTGCAGCTCGTCGTGCTCAGCCTGCAGAGTCAGGACAGACTCGAACATCAGTGATCCTTGTCTGACCCGTTCGGGGTCGGCATCGACTTCTGAACCTGCATCAGGAACTCGACGTTGGAGGACGTCTCCTTCAAGCGGCCCAGGATGACCTCGAGCGCCTGCTGCTGCTCGAGTCCGGCGAGGGCGCGGCGCAGCTTCCAAGTGATCTTGACCTCATCGGCGCTCATCAGCATTTCTTCGCGGCGGGTGCCGGATGCGTTGACGTCGACGGCGGGGAAGATCCGCTTGTCGGCCAGGTGGCGCGACAGGCGCAGCTCCATGTTGCCGGTGCCCTTGAACTCCTCGAAGATGACCTCGTCCATCTTGGACCCGGTCTCCACCAACGCGGAAGCGAGGATGGTGAGCGAGCCACCGTTCTCGATGTTGCGGGCAGCACCGAAGAACCGCTTGGGCGGGTACAGCGCGGATGCGTCGACACCGCCGGAGAGGATACGACCCGACGGCGGGGCGGTCAGGTTGTAGGCCCGGCCGAGGCGGGTGATCGAGTCGAGCAGCACGACGACGTCGTGGCCCAGCTCCACCAGGCGCTTGGCCCGCTCGATGGCGAGCTCGGCGACCGTGGTGTGGTCCTCGGCGGGGCGGTCGAAGGTGGAGGCGATGACCTCACCCTTCACCGTGCGCTGCATGTCGGTGACCTCTTCCGGGCGCTCGTCGACCAGGACGACCATGAGGTGCACCTCGGGGTTGTTCGTGGCGATGGCGTTCGCGATCTGCTGCATGACGATGGTCTTGCCGGCCTTGGGCGGCGCGACGATCAGGCCACGCTGGCCCTTGCCGATCGGGGCGACCAGGTCGATGATGCGCTGGGTCAGCTTGCCAGGCTCGGTCTCGAGGCGCAGACGCTCCTGCGGGTAGAGCGGGGTGAGCTTCTGGAACTCGACCCGGCTGGCGGCTTCCTCAACGGTCAGGCCGTTGATGGAGTCGACCTTGACGATCGCGTTGTACTTCTGGCGGCCGCTCTGGTCGCCCTCGTGCGGCTGACGGATCGAGCCGACGACGGCGTCACCCTTGCGCAGGTTGTACTTCTTGACCTGGCCGAGCGAGACGTAGACGTCGCTGGCACCGGGCAGGTAGCCGGAGGTGCGCACGAACGCGTAGTTGTCGAGCACGTCGAGGATGCCGGCGACCGGGATGAGCACGTCATCGTCGGTCAGTTCGGGCTCGAAGTCGTCGTTGGTGGCGCCGCCGCGACGCTTGCGGTCGCGGAAACGGCTGCGGTTGTTGCGGCCGTTCAGCTCGTCCTCCGGGCCGGAGTTGCGGTCCTGACCCTGGCTGCGTTCCTGGCCCTGACGTTCCTGCTGGGCGCGGTCGCTCTGCTGACGGTCGCCCTGGTTGCGCTCGCCCTGCTGACGGTCCTGGCCCTGGCCGCGGTTGCCGGCCTGGCGCTGGTTGGCCTGACGGTCGTCGCCACGCTCGCCACGGTCATCCGCTGCCTGCGGGGCACGGTCGCCCTGGTTGCGCTCGCCCTGGTTCTGGTTGCGGTCGCCCTGGGTGCGGTCGCCGCCGCGGCTGCGGTTGCGGTTGCGGCCCTGGCGGGGCTGCTCGTTCTGCTCGGTGTCTGCACCGGTGGTCTCGGGCTGCTCGGCGGGCTCGGCCTGCTCTTCGGCCTCGACCTGCTCGGTCGGCTCGGCCGGTTCGGCCTGCTCGGCCCGCTCGGTACGTGCGCCGCGCTGGTTGCGCTGGCGGCCGCCGCGCTCGTTGCGCTCGGCGCGCACGACGCCCTCGGGGCGCTGGATGCGCGACTCGGTGCTGTCGGCGTCGACGGTGTCGGCCTCGACCGGTGCGGCGGTGGACTCGGCGGGAGCCTCGTAGCCGTCTTCGGCGTTCTGTGCGTCGATCAGGCTGCGTGCGTCGAAGGCGTTGCGGGCGGTGGCGGCGTTGGCGTTGTTGCCACCGTTGCGTCCTCGGCCGTTGCTGCGGCCCTCGTTGCGGTTCTCGTTACGGCCTTCGTTGCGGTTGTCGTTGCGGGTGTTGCCGCCGCGACGGTTGCGGGAGTTGCCCGCGGGGGCTTCGGTGGCCTGCTCCTCGGCGGCGGCGGGCGCCTCGACGGATGCCGGTGCCTCGACGGATGCAGCGGCCTCGGCGACGAGCGCGGCGGCGACGGCCTCGGTGATGGTGGCGGTGCTGGCGCGCTTGCGGGCCTGGCGAACCGGCTTCTCGGCGGTCGGGGCATCGGCGACGATGTCACCCGCGGTGGCGCCGGCGTAGGTGGTCGGGGCGGTGGTCTTGCGGCGGCTGCTGCCGGCCTCCGGCAGGATCAGGCCGAGGCCCAGTTCACCGTCGGCGTTGACGTGGGCGCCGGCGGGGGCCGACGTGGTGGTGCTGACCCGGCGGGAGACGCGCTTCTTCGGCGCGGTCTCAGCGGCGGGAGCGGCCTCTGTGGTCACCTCGACGGGGGCGTCGACGACGACGGCGGCGGCAGCTGCCGGCTCGGCCGACGGGGACTGCGTCGCGGTGATGGCGTCTACGAGCTCACCCTTGCGGAGTTTGGATGCGCCCTGGATACCCAGTTCGCCGGCCAGAGCCTGAAGCTCGGCGACGCGGAGGGTGGAGAGGCGTGAGATGTCCACACCATCGGCGTGGAGATTGACGTTGGTCACGAAGTATTGTCCTTTCCCCTGGCGCTGATGAGCCGGCCAGAGAAGATGTTGCAGCGCCGTTGCGCTGCGGGTGATCCAGTCCCACACAGTGGCGGATTGGAATGAACACACACACAGCCACGCACACATACGCAGTAGCAGTGAGTTACAGGGAATACACCAGAGAACAGATCCGCTAGTGGCGGTTTCTATCGGGTGCGCAACAACTCTAGCAGGTTCGAACTGCACTTCGCATTCCGCCGACCATGAGAAAGGCCCCCTCCTGGCGTGCGGAGGGGGCCGAGCTCGAGGTTCACGACTCAGACGTCGGTGCGGGTGACCGTGGCGCCCTTGAAATCGACGGCCAGCATGAGCGACTGCCACGGGGTGTCGGAATGCTGGGCGATGAGGTCGGCCGCGACCAGGCGCTGGCCGGGATCGCTGGCCAGGACCAGGATCGACGGGCCGGCCCCTGAGACCACGGCGGCGAAGCCGTGATCGCGCAGCAGGGTGATCAACCGGTTGGTCTCCGGCATGGCCGCGGCCCGGTAGCTCTGGTGAAGCTTGTCCTCCGTGGACACCAGCAGCAGCTCCGGGCTCTGGATGAGCGCGGCGATGAGCAGGGCGGATCGGGACAGGTTGAACACGGCATCGGAGTGCGGCACCGATTCGGGCTGCAGGCTCCGCGCCAGCGCGGTGGACATGGCGTGCTCCGGCACGAACACCAGCGGGGACACACCACGGTGCACCATCAGCTTCTTGTGCCGGGGACCGTCCGGCTGCATCCACGCGATGGTGAGACCGCCGAACAGGGCGGGCGCCACGTTGTCCGGGTGCCCCTCCATCTGGGTGGCGAGCACCAGCAACGCGTCGGAGTCGATGTCGACGATGCCCTCGAGCAGGCCCTTGGCGGCCATGATGCCCGACACGATGGCGGCACCGGATGACCCCATGCCGCGGCCGTGCGGGATCACGTTCTCTGCGACCAGCTTGAGCCCTGGCAGGGGGATGTCGTAGGCGGCGAAGGTGTGCGCGATGGCGCGCACCACGAGGTTGCTCTCGTCGGTGGGCACCTCGCCGGCGCCGACGCCGTGCACGTCGACGAACACACCGGGCGTCTCCTGCACCTCGACCTGCAGGTGGTCGTAGTGCGCGAGGGCCAGGCCCAGGGTGTCGAAGCCGGGGCCGAGGTTCGCCGTGGTGGCGGGCACCTTCACGACGACCGAGCGACCGGCCAGTGCGTTGCGTCCCACAACGGGGAGCGCGGTGGTCACTTCTGGCCCAACCCCAACACCTCGGCGATGGCCGCGGTGTCGACCGGAACGATGGTGGGCTTGACGTCTGAACCGTCGGCGGTGCGAAGCGCCCACTGCGGGTCCTTCAGGCCGTGGCCCGTGACGGTGAGCACAACCGTGGCGCCGGCGGGGATCTGGCCGGCGTCGGCGCGCTCGAGCAGGCCGGCGACGCTGATCGCGGAGGCCGGCTCCACGAAGATGCCCACCTCGGCGGAGAGGATGCGGTAGGCCTCGAGGATCTTCTCGTCGCTGATCGCGCCGAAGTAGCCGTCGCTCACCTCGCGGGCGTTCAGGGCGAGGTCCCACGAGGCCGGGTTGCCGATGCGGATGGCGCTGGCGATGGTCTCCGGGTGCTCGACCCGGTGGCCGAGAACGATCGGGGCGCTGCCGGCGGCCTGGAATCCGAACATCCGCGGCAGCTTGGTGGTGGCGCCACGGGCGAGTTCTTCGCTGTAGCCGCGGAAGTATGCGGTGTAGTTGCCGGCGTTGCCGACCGGGACGATGTGGAAGTCCGGTGCGTCTTCGAGCACCTCGACGACCTCGAACGCGGCCGTCTTCTGTCCCTCGATGCGGTCGGGGTTGACGGAGTTGACCAGGTGCACCGGGTAGTTCGCGGACAGGTCGCGGGCGATGTCGAGGCAGTCGTCGAAGTTGCCCTGCACCTGCAGCAGCTGGGCGTTGTGCGCGATGGCCTGGCTGAGCTTGCCCATGGCGATCTTGCCCTCCGGCACCAGCACGACGGCCTGGATGCCGGCGTGGGTGGCGTACGCGGCGGCGGAGGCCGAGGTGTTGCCGGTGGAGGCGCAGATGACGGCCTTGGCACCGTCTTCGACGGCCTTGGAGATCGCCATGGTCATGCCGCGGTCCTTGAAGGAACCGGTGGGGTTCATGCCCTCGTACTTCACCCACACCTTCGCGCCGGTGCGTGCGGACAGCGCGGCGGCGGGAATCAGCGGGGTGCCACCCTCACCGAGCGTGACGATCGGGGTGGCGTCGCTGATGTTCAGCCGGTCGGCGTACTCGCGCAACACACCGCGCCACTGACGGGACTGGGTCTTGACCATCTGGTGCTGACCGGTCTCTCGTTCGCTGGACATCAGACTCCTTCAACTCTTAATACGGATGCGACTTTGGTGACGACACTGTTGGCGGCAAGGTCGATCACGGTCGCGGCAAGCGCTGCCTCCGTGGCCTCGTGCGTCCCAATGACAAGGGTAGCTGTGCCCGAGACGGCCTCGTGACTGGCCGTTCCTGGCTCTGCGGGCGCCATCGACTGTTCGACGAGCGCGAGCGAAACATGGTTTTTGCTGAACACCCCGGCGATTGTGGAGAGCACGCCCGGTTCGTCGGTGACCTCGAGGATCACCGCGTACCGGGTGGTCACCTTGCCGATTTCCAGCACCGGCAGGTCGGCGTGGATCGACGCGGCGAAGCCGGGACCGCCGACGACGTGGCGGCGAGCCACCGAGACGACGTCGCCGAGCACGGCGGATGCGGTCTGCACTCCCCCGGCGCCCGCGCCGTAGAACATCAGCGGTCCGGCGGCCTCGGCCTCGACGAAGACGGCGTTGTTGGCGCCGTGCACCACCGCGAGGGGGTGACTGTTGTGCACCATCGCCGGGTAGACGCGGGCGGAGACGCCCTCGACCCCGGTCTCCGGGTCGGTGAGACGTTCGCAGATGGCGAGCAGCTTCACCACGTACCCGGCGCTGCGGGCGGATTCGATCTGCTGCTGGGTGACCTTGGTGATGCCCTCGCGGTAGACGCTCTCGATGGGCACGTGGGTGTGGAAGGCGAGGCTCGCCAGCAGAGCGGCCTTCTGCGCGGCGTCGTACCCCTCGATGTCGGCGGTGGGGTCGGCTTCGGCGTAGCCGAGCTCTGTGGCGGTGGCGAGGGCCTCGTCGAGGGTGTCGCCTGCGGTATCCATCCGGTCGAGGATGAAGTTCGTGGTGCCGTTGACGATGCCGAGGATGCGGTTGACCCTGTCGCCGGCGAGGCTGTCACGCAGCGGGCGCACGATCGGGATGGCGCCGGCGACGGCGGCCTCGTAGTTCAGCTGCGCGCCCACCTGGTCGGCGGCCTCGAACAGCTCGGCGCCGTGCTGGGCGAGCAGCGCCTTGTTGGCGGTGACGACGTCGGCGCCGGAGTTGATGGCCATCAGAATGTAGCTGCGGGCCGGTTCGATGCCGCCCATCAGTTCGATCACGATGTCGGCGCCCAGGATCAGCGCGTCGGCGTCGGTGGTGAGCAGTTCCTTCGGCAGGTCTGCCGTGCGCGGGGCGTCGAGATCGCGCACCAGGATACCGACGAGCTCGAGGCTCGCCCCCACCCGGTTGGCGAGCTCGTCGCGGTGCTCGAGCAGCAGCCGGGCCACCTGGGCTCCGACCGAACCGCCGCCGAGCAGGGCGACGCGCAGATTGCGGTATTCGATCATCGGGTGGATTCCTTCATTTCGTTATCCGAGCGGGTCGTGGCCTCGTGAGCCGTCTCCGCTATGCCCGTGTCCCTCGCCAGCAGATCGTCGATGGTCTCCCCGCGCACGATGACCCTGGCTTCACCATCGAATACGGCCACGACGGCGGGCCGCCCCAGGTAGTTGTAGTTGCTGGCCAGCGACCAGCAGTACGCCCCGGTCGCTGGGACCATCACCAGGTCGCCCGGTGCCACATCGCCCGGCAGGTAGTCGGCGTCCACGACGATGTCGCCGCTCTCGCAGTGCTTGCCGGCGATGCGCACCAGCGCGGCGTCGGCATCCGTCACCCGGTCGGCCAGGCGCACCGAGAACTCGGCACCGTAGAGCGCGGGGCGGGCGTTGTCGCTCATGCCGCCGTCGACGCTCACGTACAGCCGGGTGTTGTCGCCGATGCGCACGGGCTTGATGGTGCCCACCTCGTACAGGGTGACGCCGGCCGGTCCGATGATGACCCGGCCCGGTTCGATGGCGATGACGGGCACCGGGATGCTGCGGCGCGCGCACTCGGCGGCGACGATGTCGGCCAGTCCGGCGGCCAGGTCGGTGATCGGGCTGGGGTCGTCGGTGCTGGTGTAGGCGATGCCGAAGCCGCCGCCGAGGTTGAGCTCTGGCACGGGGCCGTCGGTGAGCAGCTCGGCGTGCAGGCTGAGCAGTCGGGAGGCCGACTCGGCGAAGCCGTCGACGCCGAAGATCTGTGAGCCGATGTGGCAGTGCAGGCCGAGGAAGTTGAGGCTGGGCTGGGCGCGGATCGCGGTGACCAGGGCCGGGGCGTCTTCGAAGACGACGCCGAACTTCTGGTCTTCGTGCGAGGTGGCCAGGAACTCGTGGGTGTGCGCGTGCACGCCGCTGTTCACGCGCAGGCGCACGTTCTGCACGATGCCGTGGCGCAGGGCGGCCGCGGCGACCCGGTCGATCTCGATCGGGCTGTCGATGATGATCGTGCCGACGCCCACCCGGGTGGCCTGGTCGATCTCGGCCACGGACTTGTTGTTGCCGTGGAAGCCGATCCGGCCGGGCGCGACACCGGCGGCCAGGGCCACAGCGAGTTCGCCGCCGCTGCAGACGTCGATGTTCAGCTCGGCGTCGACCATCCAGCGGGCGACCTCGGTGGAGAGGAACGCCTTGGCGGCGTAGTAGACCTTGACGGTGGTGCCGATGCGGGCGAATTCGGTGTCGAAGGCGCGGCGGAGTTCGACGGCGCGGGTGCGGGCATCCGTCTCGTCGACGACGTAGAGCGGCGTGCCGAAGCGGGCCGCAAGATCTGGTGCGCTGACGCCGCCGATGGTGATGGCGCCGTCGTCTGAGCGGTGCGCCGACGCGGGCCAGAGGCCGTCGGTGAGCACGTTGGCGTCAGCTGGGGGGCTGAGCCACTCGGGGGCGAGTGGATTATGGGCCACGGGTGAAAACCTCACAGGAGTCAAGTGGGTGTCTCACGAAGTGGCGAGCGAACCCGGATTGGTCCCTGAAGCCAGCGAAGAGACGCGCCGAAACGGCGCGGAAAGCTACCGGAATTCTAGCGACTGCGAGTTGCGCGCGCCGAATCAAGCGGGCGAACAGGTACCCAGGGTGGTGAGCGACTGTTCGGTGAGCGTCAATGTGCTCGACTCCAGCGTAATGCGTGCGCGGGCCGCCGTCGCATCCACACCGGTGAGTGTGACGCCCTGTGGCAGGTACTGGGCCACGCAGATGGTCACTGGCTGCTCACCGAGGATCAGGTCGAGCACGTTGCTGGCGTCGATGCTGCCTGCGCCGCTGCTGAGCTCGGCGCTAGTGGGGGTGAGCACGAGCGCCTCGGCGGTGGTGGACGGCGCGGCCGTGGCCTGATAGCCCACCTCGAAGCCGAACAGGCTGACCGAGCCGGCGTAGGTGACCGCGTTGTCGGCGAGCTTCAGCTCGGTGGCTCCGGCCTGGATCGGTCCGCCGGATGAGTCGGACTGCCCGCCCGACTGCAGCAGGGTGTTGAGCGCGGCCTCGTCGAGGTCGATGCTGCCGGTGACGTTGCCGATGGGCTGGGACGTGTCGGTGGGCACGTCGGCGGCGCGGATGTCTACGGCGACGGTGGCACCGTCGATGGTGAGCGCCGGCGCGACGAGGCGCACCGCGTCGAACGACCCGGTCAGGTACTGGGCGATCACGGAGAAACCGCCGATCTCCACGGCGACGTCGCCGGTGACGTTCTCGGGCAACCGGTCGGCGATCTCCGCCTGGGCCCGGTCCTCTGCGTAGCCGCGAAGCACGGTATCGGCCACGAAGAACGCGCCGACCAGAGCCACCAGAAGCACACCGGTGATGATGAGACCGCGACCGCGGCGGCGGCGGGTCATGCCTACATCCGCTCGGGCGCGCTGACGCCGAGCAGGCCGAGACCGTTACGGATGACCTGGCCGGTGGCGTCGTTCAGCCACAGCCGGGTGCGGTGCAGGTCGGTGACCGGCTCGTCGCCGAGCGGGATGACCCGGCAGTTGTCGTACCAGCGGTGGTAGTAGCCTGCGACCTCTTCGATATAGCGGGCGACGCGGTGCGGCTCGCGCAGTTCTGCGGCCTGGGCCACAACCCGCGGGTACTCCTGCAGCACCCCGAGCAGGGCGGACTCGCTGTCGTGGGTGAGCAGCTCGGGGGCGAAGGCGCCACGGTCCACGCCGGAGTCGGCGGCGTTGCGGCCGACCGAGCAGGTGCGGGCGTGGGCGTACTGAACGTAGAACACCGGGTTCTCGTTGGTGCGCTTGCCGAGCAGATCGAGGTCGATGTCGAGCTGCGAGTCGCTCGAGGAGCGCACGAGCGAGTACCGGCCGGCGTCCACGCCCACGGCGTCGACGAGGTCGTCGAGGGTGACGATGGTGCCGTTGCGCTTGCTCATGCGCACGGGCTCGCCGCCCTTGAGCAGGTTGACCATCTGGCCGATGAGAATCTGCAGGTTCACGCCGGGCACGTCGCCGAACGCCTCGACCATGGCCATCATGCGGCCGATGTAGCCGTGGTGGTCGGCGCCGAGCATGATCAGGTTCTGGTCGAAGCCGCGCTCACGCTTGTTCAGGTAGTAGCCCAGGTCGCCGGAGATGTACGCCGGTTCACCGTTGGAGCGGATGATGACCCGGTCACGATCGTCGCCAAAGGTGGTGGTGCGCAGCCAGATGGCGCCATCCGCCTCGAAGATGTGGCCGAGTTCGCGCAGGCGCGTGATGGCGCGGTCGACGGCGCCGGATTCGTGCAGCGAGTCTTCGTGGAAGAACACGTCGAAGTCGACGCCGAAGCCGTGCAGCTTCTCCTTGATCTCGGTGAACATGAGGTCGACGCCGATGGAGCGGAAGATCTCCTGCTGTTCGTCGCGGGGCAGGCTGGCGATGTCGCCGTCATAGATCGCGACGACCTGGTTGGCGATGTCGCCGATGTACGCTCCGCCGTAACCGTCTTCCGGGGTGGGCTCACCGAGGTAGGCGGCCAGCACGCTGCGGGCGAAACGGTCGATCTGCGAGCCGTGGTCGTTGAAGTAGTACTCGCGCGTCACATCCGCGCCCGATGCCTTGAGCACGCGGGCCAGGCTGTCGCCCACGGCCGCCCAGCGCACGCCACCCATGTGGATGGGGCCGGTGGGGTTGGCCGAGACGAACTCGAGGTTGATCTTGATGCCGTCGTACATGTGGCCGGTGCCGTAGACCGGGCCGGCGTTGACGATCGTCTGTGCGAGGGCGCCGGCGGCGGATGCCTCGAGGCGGATGTTGATGAAGCCGGGGCCGGCGATCTCCACCGAGGCGACCTCTGGCATGGCCTCCAGGCCCGTGGCGAGCTCGGCGGCGACGGCACGCGGGTTGGTGCCCAGCGGCTTGGCGATCTTCATCGCAACGCTCGATGCCCAGTCGCCGTGGTCGCGGTTGCGCGGGCGCTCGAGGGACATGTCGGCGACAGTGAGGCCGAGGTCTGCGATCTCCGCGCCCTCGCCACGTCGGCGCTCGACCAGGGAGTTGACGAGGTCGAGCAGGGACTGGGAAAGTTCGGCAGGGGTCACGGCGAACAATCCTACCCGGCGGCCCAGTTGATAAGGTCAACGCGTGACCCACTTCAGCTCGACCTCGCTCGTCGCCCGCCGCAGTCTTCGTTCTGGCCTCGCCCTCACCGGCGCCACGCTCGCACTTCTCGCACTGGCCGGCTGCGCACCGGAGGCGGGCACCGAGCCCACCGCGTCTGCTGTGCCCAGTTCCTCCCCCTCCGCCACGGCGTCGACTGAGCCGTCAGCCACCGCCGAGCCGGGCGCCGAGCCCAGCGCCGAGCCCACCGAGACCGCGACGCCCGAGCCGGTTGAACCGGCCGCCGGCGCGGCCGTGGACAAGTCCTGCGATCAGCTGCTCACCCCCGACGACCTGTACGCGATCAACCCCAACCTCGGCACAGACCCGGGGTATGCGCCCATCAGCGCGGCCGCCGTCAACGCCACCAACTACAGCGGGATCTCCTGCGGCTGGCTGAACCAGTCCAGCGGGTCGGTCATCGAGATCTCGGTCGCCATGCCCAACGAGACGCTGGCGAACACGCTCAAGGACGAGGCTCTCGCCACCGGCGAGGCCGTTCCCACCTACGGCAGCGCGCCCCAGGTGGAGGGCTACTTCAGCGTGGAGACCACCACCGCGCAGGCCTTCACCGGCGGTTACTGGGTTTCCGTCACCGACCCGGCCATGTCGGAGCCCGGCGACGCCGAGTCGCTCATGGGCACGGTGCTCGGCAAGCTGTAAACCTCTCTGCGGGGCCGTCGACCCTCCTCCACAGGTGGTGGGTTTCGGGGTTGTCCACCAGTGATTCATTGGCATCGGGAGTGTCGGTGGTGGGTGCTTGACTGTGTCTATGGCCCCCTCGAATGCCACCCCCGACGACCTCCCCGACGACGCCCTGGATCCCACCGCGGAGGCAATCCGCGCGGTCATCGACCCGCTGATCGAGAACGAGAAGGTCATCGCTGCCGGGTATGCGGAGCGCACCCGGTTGTTGGCCGAACTCGACCGGCTCGGCCATGACCCGGCCATCATCGCGGGCCTGTGCGGGGACCCGGTCGAGTCCGGCCGGGGCGACCCCGACACGGGCGCGCACGGGCCGGCCTGGGACGACGAGGAACTCGGCCGCCGCTGCATGGCCGCCGAGGCCGCCGGTGCACTGCGGCTGAAAGCCGGCACGGCCGGCATCCTGATCTTCTCCGCGTGCCGCCTCACCGGCCAACTGCCGGGCTTCCATGCGGCTCTGGCCGAGGGCCATATCACCTGGGGGCACGCGTTGAAGATGCTCGACCTCACCGACGGGGTCCCCGAGGAGATCCTGCCCGCGTTCGAGGAGAAGGTTCTGCCCGCGGCGGAGAAACTCACCTCCACCCAGTTCGCCCGGGTCGCCGGCCGCATCCTCGAACGGATGCACCCGGTGCCGCTGCAGGAACGCGCCGGCACCGGCTTTGTGAAGCGCCGCGTCGTGGTGAACCCCGACGCGGACGGCATGGCCTGGCTGAACGCGTACCTCAAGGCCGAGGATGCCCAGTCGATCTACGACCGGCTCAGCCACATCGCCGTGAACCTCGGCGACGACGACGAGACTGCACCTGCGCCCGGCGCTGATGCGGCAGCGCAGGGCCGCACCACGGACCAGCGCCGCGCCGACGCCTACCGCGACCTGCTGCTGGACGGCATCGGCCCGAACGGGCTCGGCCACGGCATCCGCGGCACCGTGCACCTCACCGTGCCCGCGCTGACCCTGCTCGGCAGAAGCGACGAACCCGCCATCCTGGAGGGGTACGGGCCGATCGACCCGGAGACGGCCCGGCGGATCGCCGGCACCGCCACCAGCTGGACCCGCATCCTCACCCACCCCGAGACCGGCTGCCGACTCAGCATGGGCCGCGAGCAGTACGCGCCACCGGCCGACATGCGCCGCTACCTGCAGGCCCGCGACCACACCTGCCAGGGCATCGGCTGCACCCGCCGCGCCACGCTCAGCGAAATCGACCACACGAGGCCCTGGAACACCGGCGGCAGCACCGACGTCGACAACCTCGTGCACCTCTGCAAACCCTGCCACCGGCTGAAACACCAATCCAGCTTCCACACCAGCCAAGGCCCCGGCGGCACCCTCACCTGGACCACCCCCGGCGGCAAAAAATACACCAGCCGACCCGACTCGATGGCCCACACGCCATCCGCTTCGCTCGGCACGATCGAGCCGCACCCACCTGCGCCACCACCAACGCCACCACCAACGCCACCGCGACGGGACCAGACCCCTCCCCCGTTCTGACCCTTCTGATTCGGCCGCCCTGCACACACTATCCCGTGGGGCAAAGTCGTCCGCCCAGGGATGCTAACCTAGAGGTTCCTGGGCCCCCATAGCTCAGGGGATAGAGCACTGCCCTCCGGAGGCAGGGGCGGCAGTTCGAATCTGCCTGGGGGCACACTGTCACGTGAGACGCCAATTCTCCGTCCCATTCCCCGTCGGGTAGGAGCGGATTGCTCTTCGTTGCGTCGACTCCTGTGCCGTTGACGCGGCCCCCAGCGAGTGTCACCGTTAACACATGGCTCGAACCCTTGAGACCGACTACCTTGTGGTGGGCGCGGGTGCCATGGGGATGGCATTTACCGACACGTTAATCGACCACGCCGACGTGCGCGTCGCGATGGTCGACCGCCGTCACGGCGTGGGCGGGCACTGGCTGGAGGCGTACCCGTTCGTCAGGCTGCATCAGGCCTCGGCGTTCTACGGCGTCGCCTCGAGAATGCTGGGTGGCGGCAAGCTCCAGGTGAGCGGACCGGAGGCCGGGCTTCAGGAGCGGGCGTACCAGGCCGAGATCACCGCGTACTACGGGCAGATGCTCGACCGGATGCTGGAGACGGGCAAGGTCGACTTTCTGCCCAACAGTCACTTCGACGGCGACCACACCGTCGTCTCGCACGTCGCCGGGGTTCAGTTCGAGGTGCCCGAGTCGTGCCGGATCGTGAACGCCCACTACCTCGCTCCCAGCATCCCTGCCGAGACGGCACCGCCGTTCGATGTCGCCGACACTGCTCGCGTCCTGCCCATCAATGACCTCGCGCGGCTGGAGGAGGCGCCGAGCCGGTACGTCGTCGTGGGCGCCGGCAAGACCGCGAGCGACGCCTGCATCTGGTTGCTTGCACGCGGCGTGGACCCCGACGCGATCTGCTGGGTCCGGCCTCGCGACCCGTGGATGTTCAACCGCGCGCTCATCCAACCCGATCCCGCAATCTTCCTCAGCACGGCTGCCGACATCATGCAGATCTCCGAAGGCGCGGCCTCGCTCGGCGGCTTGTTCCTGCAGCTCGAGGACGCCGGGATCCTTCTGCGCATCGACCGTTCGGTCACGCCGACGATGGCCAAAACACCGACTCTCGCGTCGTGGGAGCTCGACCAGCTTCGCTCCATTTCAAACGTCGTCCGCCGCGGGCACATCGAGTCTGTGGATCGCGGCAAGCTCACCTTCGCCGACGGCGCCATACAGGTTGCGGATGATGCCCTCATCGTGCACGCCGCGGCGGACGGCCTGAAGTACCCACCCCTCGTCCCAGTGTGGCGGCAGGAGGACATCACGCTTCAGCCGATCCGGACGGGCTTCCCGTGCTTCGGCGCCGCCCTGATCGGGTATGTCGAGGCCACCCGCACCGACGATGCCGAAAAAAACCGGCTCTGCCCGCCTTCGAACTACGGCAATTCGATGTCCCAGTGGGCGAAAGCGACCGTTCTCGGCACCCGGGCCGCGATCAACTTCACTGCCCAGCCCGACATCAAGGCGTGGTCGGACGGGGTTGCGCTCAACCCGGCGCGAGTGCCGCCGGGATACCCGCATTCCGCTGTGTTGGACGACGCTCGCGAACGTCTTGCGATCCACACCCGTCCGGCGCTGGCGAGGCTCGTCGAGCTGATGTGACCTCAGGCTGTGCTCGGACGCTCTTTCAGTCGCGCCACCGCCCGAGCTGGCATGCGGGGCGGCGCGCTTCTGCTCACTGTGGGGTGGGGCAGGATCGCGTGTCCGATGTACGGTGGCACAGGACGTTCAGTTGGAGCTTGCGTCTGTTGCGATCCGGCCAGACTGGTCTGGCAATAGGCCCAGAAGGCGCGCCCGACGGTAGTACGTGGCGCGGGACATTCCGAAATCACGCGCCACCTCTGCGGTTGGTTCTCCACCTGCGATGAGGCGGCTCGCGTTGCGGATCTGCCTGTTGCTGATGACCCGCGGGCGGCCGCCAAGGTTCTTGCCGGCCTTGCGGCGTCTATCGATCGAGTCGAGCACGCGTTCTCGCTTGATTTCGTGTTCCATGTGGCCGAGGGCAGCCAGAACCGTGAACAGCATGGATCCTGTCGGTGTCGCTGTGTCGACGTCGCCACCGCCAAGATCGAGGACCCGAAGCTCGATGCCGCGGCCGTTGAGGTGCTCGGCGAAAGCAAGCACGTTCTGTGTCGATTGGCCGAGCCGGTCGAGGCTGGCGATCACGAATGTGTCGCCGGGTTCAAGTGCGGCCAGTGCACGATCCAACTGCGGGCGCGATGCTCGGGCGCCGGAACTCCCTTGATCAACATAGAAGTCATCCCGCCGGACCCCAGCAGCCAGAATGTCGGCCTGCTGCCGGTCGTCTGACTCCTGCCGACTTGATACCCGCGAGTACCCGATCAGCTTTTCCACAGCGCTCCTCCTGTGTCTTATAACTAACGATGCCTAGCGCCATTCGAGCAAATGGTTATGTGACGTGGTTATGAGATTCGCCGTGCCGCGAGATTAGCCTGGATCTGAGAATGTGCGGGTGACAGCCTCGAGCTGTCTTGTATGCCTAGAGTTATAAGACACTAGATCGTGTTGCAGATAGGGCGCCCTTGTGGGCATTCAAATCGCGCGGGGTAAACGTGCA
>NZ_JAIEUL010000026.1 GCF_019599185.1 Cryobacterium inferilacus
AAAGACTCGACGAGCTCATCCTCGCCGCTGCATAAAATGAAACTCCACTCCCTGTCCTGAACAAACGGGTCACTGCAATCCCGAAAACACGCGGATGCGTGCATCCGTCGCCAGATTCTGCAGGAGTTATGCCTCGCGGAGCGGAGAGACCGGCCCGGTACAGACGCAGGGCGGTCCGGACCGAACGCGGGGCGGTCCGGGCCATTCTGCAGGAGTTATGCCTCCCACAGGCGGGGTCGGGGGGGCTAGAGGCTGCTCAGGACAACGGCGAGGCCGTCGTCGTAGACGCTCACGGTGAGCTCGCTCGCGGCCTCGAGCACATCCTCGGGCGCCTGGCCCATGGCCACACCGCGGCCCTGCGCACCCGCCCAGAGCAGCATGTCGATGTCGTTGCGTCCGTCGCCGACGGCCATCACCCGGCTACGCGGGATGCCGAGCTCGGAGCGGACCCGCTCCATGGCCGTGGCCTTGTTCACGCCGTCAGGGGCGATGTCGAGCCAGGCGGTCCAACCGATGGCGTAGCTCACCCGGTTCAGACCCATCTGCTCCACAACCTCGAGGAAGTCGTCCATGTCGTGGTCAGGGGACACCACCACGACCCGGGTGGCGTCGCGGGTGAGCAGCTCGTCGAAGTCGACGTGCTCGCTGTCGATGCCGATGGTGGCGTCGGGGAACGGCTCGGTGTAGCGGTAGTAGCCGTGCTCGTCCTCGACCGCAAACCTGGCACCGGTCAGGTGCGAGCGGATGGAGCGGAGCACCTCGCTGGGGTTGAACGTCTCGACCCATTCACGTCGGTAGCCCATCGGCGCATCCGGGTCTCGCAGCAGGGTGATGGCACCGTTGGAGCAGACCACGTAGCGGGGTGTGATCTCGAGCCGGTCGAGTACCGGCAGGGTCGCGGCTGCGCTGCGCCCGGTGGCGAGCATGATTTCGTGACCGGCCTGCGCCACCCGACGGATCTGCCTGATCACGGCGTCACTGATGGTGCCGTCTTCGTGCAGGGTCGTGCCGTCGATGTCGAGGGCGACGAGCCAGGGGGCGCCGGTCTCGGCGGTCATCGGACGGGCGTGAGAACGTCGAGCCCGCCGAGGTAGGGGCGCAACGCCTCCGGCACGATGACCGAACCGTCCGCCTGCTGGTGCGTCTCCAGGATCGCGACAATCCACCTGGTGGTGGCCAGGGTGCCGTTGAGGGTGGCCACCGGGGCGGTCTTGCCGGTCTCGGTGCGGTAGCGGATGTCGAGACGGCGCGCCTGGTAGCTCGTGCAGTTGCTGGTGCTGGTGAGCTCGCGGTAGGCGTTCTGGGTGGGCACCCAGGCCTCGATGTCGAACTTGCGGGCGGCGCTGGAGCCGAGGTCGCCTGCGGCGACGTCGATCACCCGGTAGCTCAGACCCAGGGCCTGCAGCATCTTCTCCTGCAGGGCCACGAGCTTGTCGTGCTCGGCCTCGGCGTTCTCCGGCAACACGTAGGTGAACATCTCGAGCTTGTTGAACTGGTGCACCCGGATGATGCCGCGGGTGTCCTTGCCGCCAGAGCCGGCCTCACGGCGGTAACAGGTGGACCAGCCGGCGTAGCGGAGCGGCCCGTCGGACAGGTCGAGGATCTCGTCGCTGTGGTAGCCGGCCAGGGCCACCTCGCTCGTGCCGGTGAGGTAGAGGTCGTCTGCGGGCAGGTGGTAGATCTCGTCGGCGTGCTCGCCGAGGAAGCCCGTGCCGTCCATGATCTCCGGCCGCACCAGGGTGGGCGTGATCATCGGGATGAAGTCGGCCGCTAGCGCGTGGTCCAACGCCATGTTCATCAGCGCGATCTCGAGCCTGGCGCCGATGCCGCGCAGGAAGTAGAACCGGGCGCCGGACACCTTGGCGCCGCGGGCCATGTCGATGGCGCCGAGCATCTCGCCGAGTTCGAGGTGGTCGCGGGCCTCGAAGTCGAAGGTGGGGATCTCGCCGTGGGTGCGCAGGGTGGCGAAATTGTCTTCGCCGCCGGCGGGCACGCCGTCGATGATCGGGTTGGCGATGGTGCGCATCACGCTGGTGAACCGCGCCTCGGCCTCTGCGGCGACCGCTCCGGCCGCCTTCACCTCGGCGGCCAGGCTCTGCGCCTGGGCCACGAGGGCCTTCTTCTCGGCCGGCGGGGCCTGGGCCACGGTCTTGCCGAAGGCATTCTGCGACGCGCGCAGGGCCTCGAAGCTGGTGATCGAGGACCGACGCTCGGCGTCGGCGGCGAGCGCCGCGTCGACGGCGTCGACGGAATCGCCCCGCGCCTCCTGCGATCGCTTGACGAGGTCGGGATTTTCGCGTAGCAGCACCGGATCAATCACTCGCCCAGTCTACAAGCGCCGCCTCGACCCCCTTGCTAGCCTGTGCGGGTGCAGTCCACCAGTTCCGCCCCCGATACCCCCGCCGAGAGTCGCAACCAGAGCCGCGCCGCGGTGGTCTACAACCCGGTGAAGACGGATGTCGTGCGGCTGCGAGCCGGCGTCACCGCCGCCGCCGCGGCTGCCGGCTGGGCCGAGACGCTCTGGTTCGAGACGTCGGTGGAGGACCCCGGGCAGCGGATCACCCGCACGGCACTGCGCCAGGGCGTCGACCTGGTGCTCGTCGCCGGCGGCGACGGCACCGTGCGCGCCGTGGCGGAATCGCTGCGCGGCGCCGAGGTGCCGCTCGGCCTGCTGCCGGTGGGCACGGGCAATCTGCTGGCCCGCAACCTGCAGCTGCCGTTGAACAGCCTGGATGACGCGATCGGTATCGCCTTCACCGGCGACACGATGGCCATCGACCTGGGGGTCGCCTCGGTGACCTTCCCCGACGAGCGGATCGACGACCACGTCTTCCTGGTGATGGCCGGCCTCGGCCTGGACGCCCAGATGATCGCGGCCACCCGCCCCGACCTGAAGAAGCAGGTGGGCTGGCTGGCCTACGTGGATGCCGGCATGCGGGCGATTCCCAAGGCCGAACCGTTCCGCATCCGCTACAACCTGGGTGCCCGCAGCGAGCATCAGGCGCAGGTCAGCACCATCCTGGTCGCCAACTGCGGCGTGCTGCCTGGCAACATCCAGTTTCTGCCGGAGGCCCGCCTCGACGACGGGATCCTGGACATCGCGGTACTGCAGCCCAGGGGCGTGGTGGGCTGGCTGAAGATCTGGCGACGGGTGACTTGGCAGAACGGCGTGCTGCGGCGGTCAGCGGTGGGCCGGCGCATCATCGAACTAACCGACACCGATTCCGGGGATCAGCGGGCGATGACCACACTGCTCGGCACCGACATCCGGATCGTGCCGGAGAAGCCGCAGCAATTCGAGCTGGACGGCGACGAGTTCGGCCTGGTCACGAGCGTGTTCCTCCGGGCGGATGCCGGAGCCCTCCTGGTGCGGGTGTCCGCCGGGCTCAGCCGGTGACGCCGCGGCGCCGGGCCCGCCAAGCGGCCGCATGCCAGAACAGCAGGCCGGCCAGGATGAACAGACCGGCCGTGATCAGGGACGGCGCGACAAGGTAGCTGAACTGCTGCATCACCACGCTCATCGGCGCGTCTCCCGTGCCGTCATAGGAGGAGCTGCCGAACATATTGTTGACGGCCTGCCACTGCAAGGTGATGCCCCCCGTCGGAAGCACCACACCGAGCACCCAGAGCAGCGTGATGAACGGGTTCCAGCGCGACGACTCCGGCTCATCGGCGAAAGTGTCCCCGTCGAAGAGCAGGGTGTCGAAGTCGTCAGTAGCGTCCACGTCAGTGTTCGTCACCGGCTGGTCGGCGACCGGAGCGGCCGGTGTCGTCGGCGTGGCGGACGCCGCGGGAGTCCCCCGGTCGGGGAGCGCATCGCCCGGCCGGTAGCCGCGCTGGAACCGCGGGTCGTGCCTCGGGTCGAATGTCGGCCCTTCGGTTCCCCCCGGACCGCTCACGCGTTCGGCTCCCCCGATACCAGCCCACGTAGCCAGTCCCTGGCCTCGATGAAGACGCCGTCGTCGTACCGGTCGGTGAACACGTTGGCCGCCTTGTCGGCACGGGGATACGAGCCGAGGAAGATCACCTTGGGGCTGAACCGGCGCAGGCCCAGCAGGGCGTCGGCGACCCGCTCGTCGAGGATGTGCCCGTCGGCGTCGATCACGAACCGGTAGCGGCCGAGGGAGTCACCGATCGGCCGGGACTGGATCAGGCTGAGGTTGACGCCGCGGGTGGCGAACTGCTCGAGCATCTCGAGCAGGGCTCCGGCCCGGTCCTCAGGCAGCTCCACGATCACGCTGGTCTTGTCGGCACCGGTGGGCTCCGGGATGACGGTGGTGCGGCCCACGAGCACGAACCGGGTCACCGCGTTGGGGTTGTCGCCGATGTTGCGGGCGAGCACCGTGAGGTCGTGGTGCTTCTCGATACCCGGCGGCGCCACGGCGGCATCAGCCGGTCCTGGCTCGAACAGGGCGGCCGCGGCGGCCACATTGCTGGACGACGGGATGTGGCCGTGCTTGGGCAGCGTGCCTTCCAGCCAGCTGCGGCACTGGGCGTACGCGACCGGATGCGCGTTGACGATCTTGACCTCGTCGAGGGTGATGCCGGGCCTGGCGACGAGCACGAAATTGACCGGCACCAGGTACTCGCCGATGATCCGCAGGTTGGGCACGCTGGCCAGGGCGTCCTGGGTGGCGCTCACCCCGCCGTCGACGGAGTTCTCGATCGCGATCATCGCGGCGACGCTGCGGCCGCTCACGACGTCGGCGAAGGCCTCGCCCACGTTGTTGACGGCTCGCCACGGCAGGCCCTGGGCCTCTGGCACCTGGGCGAGGGCGGCCTCGGTGAAGGTGCCGGCCGGCCCCAGGAAGCTGTAGTGCACATCGGGAGTCTCTGGCATGGCTCACAGCCTAGTTGGAGTGCAAGACTGGGCACTATGAACGCACGCGCAGGCACCCTGGCCCAGAAATCAGATCTGATCGACGTTGAGGGCCTCATTCGGGCCTACTACGACCTCAAACCGGATGTCTCGGTGTCCACCCAAAAGGTCGTCTTCGGCACCTCCGGCCACCGCGGCAGCTCGCTGAACACCGCGTTCAACGAGAACCACATCCTCGCCACCACCCAGGCGATCGTGGAATACCGCGCCGGCCAGGGCATCACCGGCCCGCTGTTCATCGGCGCGGACACCCACGCCCTGAGCGCCCCGGCCACCACCAGCGCCCTCGAAGTGCTGGTGGGCAACGGCGTGCGCGTGCTCGTGGACGAGTTCGACGACTACGTGCCCACCCCGGCGCTCTCCCACGCGATCCTGGCCTACAACCGGGCCGGTCACGACGACCAGGCCGACGGCATCGTCGTCACCCCCAGCCACAACCCGCCCATGGACGGCGGCTTCAAGTACAACCCGCCGCACGGCGGCCCCGCCGACAGCGACGCCACCTCGTGGATCGCCAACCGTGCCAATCAGATCATCGCCGATGAGATGCGCGATGTGCGCATGGCCGAGCCGAGCGCCGTCGAGACATACGACTTCCGCGGCCACTACGTCAACGACCTCGAGAACATCATCGACATGACGGCCATCAAGGCCAGCGGCATCCGCATCGGCGCCGACCCGCTGGGGGGCGCCAGCGTGAACTACTGGGGCGCCATCCGCGACCGCTACGAACTCGACCTCACCGTGGTCAACCCGCACGTCGACCCGACCTGGGCGTTCATGACCCTGGACTGGGACGGCAAGATCCGGATGGACCCGTCCAGCCCCTCCGCGATGGCGTCGGTGCTGGCCCACAAGGACGACTACGACATCCTCACCGGCAACGACGCCGACGCCGACCGGCACGGCATCGTCACCCCGGATGCGGGCTTGATGAACCCCAACCACTTCCTGGCCGTGGCCATTGAGTACCTGTACAGCCACCGCGACGGCTGGCGGGCGGATGCCGCGATCGGCAAGACCCTGGTCTCCTCCACCATGATCGACCGGGTCGCCGGGTTCCTCGGCCGTGAGCTGTGGGAGGTTCCGGTGGGCTTCAAGTGGTTCGTGCCCGGCCTGATCGACGGCTCGGTCGCCTTCGGCGGCGAGGAGAGCGCCGGCGCCAGCTTCGTGCGCTTCGACGGCACGGTGTGGACCACCGACAAGGACGGCATCCTGCTGGCCCTGCTCGCGGCGGAGATCGTGGCCGTGACCGGCAAGTCGCCCAGTGTGCGGTATGCCGAACTGGCCGAGCACTTCGGCGCCCCGGCGTACGAGCGCATCGACGCCGTGGCCACGCCCGCGCAGAAGGCCGCCCTCGGCAAGCTCGACGGCGCCGCGATCACGGCCACCGAGCTGGCCGGCGACCGGATCATCAGCGCGCTCAGCAACGCGCCGGGCAACGGCGCCGCGATCGGCGGCGTCAAGGTGTTCACCGAGTACGCCTGGTTCGCCGCCCGCCCCAGCGGAACCGAGGACGTCTACAAGATCTACGCCGAGTCGTTCAAGGGTGCTGAACACCTCAAGCTGGTGCAGGCCGAGGCCAAGGCCATCGTGGACGCCGCGATCAGCTGACGCCGCCCGCACGAGCTGCGCGAAAGTGCCCCTTCACCGACGGTGAAGGGGCACTTTGCCGCATCTGGCGGGCCGACCGGGCTTTCTGGACCGGATGGGCTACGGAATGCTCCAGTAGTAGGCGGTGCCGCCCGGATGCTTCTCGGTGATGGCGACGTCCACCGAGCGGTAGTCGGTGTCATCGGTGTGCCCGACGTAGTAGATCACGATGTCGTCGCCGGTGCCCTCGATCTTGGAGACGACGGCGGTGTGGTCGCGGTCGCCGGAGTTGTCCCAGTCGAACTGCACGACGTCGCCGAGCTTCACCTGGTCGCGCTGGTCATCGGTGAGTGCGGTGCCGCGGCCCGAGTCGATCATGTAGTTCATGAACGCCGTCGAGCTCACCCACGGCGACGAGAAGTCGAAGTCCGAGCCGGTTCCGGAGGCGTACCAGGCGTCATCCATGCTCCAACCGCGTTCGATCAGGGTCTGGCTGGTGAAGTTGACGCAGTCGGTGCCGGTGATCACGCCGTAGCCGGCGGTGTTGTAGTCGGTCCAGTGGGCCAACGCGTAGTTGAGCTGTGCCTGCACAGCGGCATCCACCGGCACGGGCTCGGCGGTCGCCACCGGAGTCTGGCGGGGCTCGGCGGTGGCCGTGGCCGAGGGGCTGGTCGCCGCGGTCGCCGACGGGGTCAGGGACTCGGTTGTCGAGGCCCGATCGCTCACCGAGGCGGTCAGGGCGACGGTTCCGACGACGATTCCCCCGAGGACGAGGGCGACGACGCCGATCCGTGCTGGTCGAGCTACAGCCACAACAATTACCTCTATTCGGGGGGTGAATTCTCAAGCCAACCACATCATGCCCCGAACAGTCTGGGACTGGCCGGGCAGGCGACGATGAGCCGGGAAAGAATCTCGCGGCCCTACCGCACGCTCCAGTAGCTGACGCTGCCGCCGGAGAGGGCCAGGGATTCGTCGACCGATCGGTAGTCGGTGTTGTTGGTGTGACCGGCGTAGTAGATCTCGGTTCCGGTCGCGGTGTCCTGCACCCGGGTCACGATTCCGGTGTGGTCCCTGTCGCCGGAGCCGTCCCAGTCGAACTGGACGATGTCGCCGACCTTCACCTCGGCGCGCTGGGTGTCGGTCAACGCCGTGGCCCGCTCCGGATGCGCCGCCAGATAGGCGGCGAAGGCGGTGGAACTGGCCCAGGCGGCGCTGTATTGCCCCGAGCCGAACGACCAGTCGGCATCCATGGTCCAGCCGCGGGCGATGAGCGACTGGCTGGCGAAGTTCACGCAGTCGTTGCCGGCGATCACGCCGTACGCCGCCGTGTTGTAGTCCTGCCAGTGCGCCAGCACGTAGTCGATCTGCACGGTGACCCTCGGGTCTGGTACGTAGGTGAAGGTGAGCTCTGGCGCGGCGCTGGCCACTGGCGCCGCACCGGGAACCGTGATCGCGGCGTCGGCCGTGGGTTCGATCGCCTCGGTGAGGGCGGCGGTCGCGGCGCTGGCCGAGGACCCGTCGGCGGCGGCCACCGTGACCGGCGCACCCGCGGCGTCGACCAGGGTGACCGGAACCGGCCCGGTGCCCAGGCCGGTGGCGGCGGGGGCCTGCAGGGTCACGGTGTCCGCGGTGGCCGACAGCACGGTGGCGGGGTTGTCGCCGAAGCTCGCCCCCGCGACTGCGGCCAGGTCGGTTCCCGTGACGGTGACCACGGTGCCACCGGTGACCGAACCGGTCGGGGTGCCGTCGGCGGCGATCACGGTGCTGCGCACGATCGGCGCGGCGGGTTCCACGGCCGCCGGCATCGAGATGGTGGCCTCAGGCGCGGGTGTCTGCGACGTGTCGGTGACGGCGGGCTCGGCGGCGGCCCGCACATCCGAGGCGTCGACGGCGAGCCCCGTGACGATGGCCACGACCGTGCTGGCGGTGGTCAGGCAGGCCACGATGGCGAGGTGGATCGTGTGCTGGGTGCGGCGCCGGCGACGCTTCAGTTGGCGTCTGGTGAGAGGTGGTCGGGTCGCTGACGGGGAGGCTGGAGGAAGAACAGGGCGCACAGAATCGTTTCTCGTTGACGGGGTGGGGACCCGTCAGACAAACATCCGCTCATGGCAGGGACCTGTGCACAGCCTCCGTAACTCATGCACGCGCATGGATTCAGCCGTAGGACGGCGCCGCGGGAATGCCGAAGAACTCCTCGAGAGTCGTGACCCCGGTTTCGCGCATCTCCGTGGCGAGGTCGATCCCGATGTAGCGGTAGTGCCACGGCTCGAATTCGTACCCGGTGATGGCGGTTTTGTCGGCCGGGTAGCGCAGCAGGAACCCGAACCGCCAGGCGTTCTCGGCCAGCCACTGGCCGTGCGGTGTATCGCCGAAGCAGGCGGAGAGGGAGCACTGGCCGGGTTGGGCGCTGATGTCGATGGTCAGCCCGGTCTGGTGTTCGCTGGTTCCTGGGCGGGCCGTGCTCAGGTCGGCGCCGGCCTGGCCGAGGGCGGCGACATCGCCGGTGTAGACGCGGGTCTGGGCGTCGAAGCTGCGGTACGCGCTCTGGGACTGCAACGCCAGCCCGGTCTCCGCCGTGAAGGTGGCGAACAGCGACACGACGGCGTCGGATGCCTCCTGCCGCAGCCGGGGCGGGTTGGCGAAGGGAACGGGCACATCGACGAGATCCGCGGGGGCGTAGTCGGTGGGGTTGAGTGGTCGCAGTTTGTCGACCACGACCCAAATGCTGTTCGGGTCGTCGATCGAGTGGGCCGCCCGGTCGAATGTGGGCGCTTCGGTCGGATCCGGCGATGCCGTCGGTGACGGCCGCGGCGGCTCGGTGGGCATCGGGTTCGCTGAGGGCTCCTCGGCGGTCACGGCCGGCTCGGCTCGGCCGGTCAGGGCGCCGGTGATGACGGCGGCACCTCCGGCCAGAACGAGCAGCCCAGCGACGGCCACGACAAAAAAACGACGACGACGTACTCGCGGCGACGCCCCCCGGCGCGATTGTTCTGGCACGATGCTGAGCCTAGCCTGCACCCGAGCAGGGAATTACGCAGGCCGCGCTCCTGTTGTCTACGGTATGCGAATTGTTATAGCTGGTGGACATGGAAAAATCGCCCGAGCACTGACCCGGGAGCTGACCCGAGACGGACACACCGTCGTCGGGCTGATCCGGTCGGCGGAGCAGAGTGCGGATCTTTTGCTGGATGGCGCCGAGCCGCAGGTGATCGATCTCGAGAACAGCCCGGTCGACGACCTCGCGCGCATTCTTGACGGCGCCGACGTGGCGGTCTTCGCGGCGGGGGCAGGGCCTGGCAGCGGCGACGCCCGCAAGAAGAGTGTCGACCTGGGCGCATCCGTGCTGCTCGCCGACGCCGCAGAAGCCGCAGGAGTGCCCCGGTTCGTGCAGATCTCCTCCACCGGCGTCGACCTCGTGCGCGACGGCGCCACCCCGGAGGAGGTGCCAGCGGACTTCCTCGCCTACCTGCAGGCCAAGCTCGGCGCCGAGGTCGACCTGGTCAAGCGCGACCTCGCCTGGACCATCGTGCGCCCTGGCAGCCTCACCGACGACGAGCCCACCGGCATGGTGCGCCTGGAACGCACCGGACCGGACGAGAGCGGTGTCGTGCACCCGGAGACGGACGGCAGCATCCCCCGCGCCGACGTGGCCGCCGTGCTGGCCGAGCTCATCCGCACCGGGGCCGGCGTTCGTGCCACGCTGCACCTCATCTCCGGACCGGCGACCGTGACCGAAGCCGTGGCGATCTTCGCCTGATCTCGCCCCGGTTCACGTCAGCGCCGGATCGTCCCTCTCGCGAGGGATGATCCGGCGTTTTGTGTAACAACTTGAACGGATCCGGTCAGTCGGGAGAGCGCTCTCTTGACATCTCCGAATGTGCGTCCTAGGGTGGGCATCACACGTGAGAGCGCTCTCACAGCATTTCTCGGCGGCGCTCCACCACCAGCACCACACACACAAAGGAGTGACCGTGAAGCGTTTCCCGCGCCCCACGATTGTGGCCGCCGTCGCCGGCGCCGCAGCTATCGCCCTGCTCGCCTCGGGCTGTGCGCCCGCCAGCGAACCGAGCGGATCGGACGGCGGCAAGATCAAACTGACCGTCGCCACGTTCAACGAATTCGGCTATGAAGGCCTGTTCGAGCAGTACATGGAAGAAAACCCCGACATCACCGTCGTGTCCAAGAAGGCCGCCACCTCGAACGAGGCCCGCGACAACCTCACCACCCGCCTCGCCGCGGGCAGTGGCCTGAGCGATGTCGAGGGCATCGAGGTCGACTGGCTGCCCGAGCTTCTGCAGTACTCCGACCAGTTCGTCGACCTCACCAACGACGAGGTCGAGGGCCGCTGGCTCGACTGGAAGGCCGAAGCCGCGACCGACGCCGACGGCAACCTGATCGCCTACGGCACCGACAGTGGCCCGGAGGGCGTCTGCTACCGCTCCGACCTGTTCGCCGCTGCCGGCCTGCCCACCGACCGCGCCGAGGTCGCCACTATGCTCGGCGACAGCTGGGAAGACTACTACGCCGCCGGTGAGACGTTCACCGCCGCGGGTACGAACGTGCCCTGGTTCGACTCCGCCGGAGCCACCTGGCAGGGCGTCATCAACCAGTTCGACAACGCCTACGAGGAGAATGACGGCACCGTCATCGCCACCGAGAACCCCGACGTGGAGGCCGCGTACAACAGCGTCCTCGACGCCAGTGAAACCCTGTCGGCCGGTCTGCAGCAGTGGAGCGACGACTGGACCGCGAGCTTCCAGAACGACGGCTTCGCGACCATGCTGTGCCCGGGCTGGATGCTCGGCATCATCGAGGGCAACGCCGACGGCATCACCGGCTGGGACATCGCCGACACCTTCCCCGGTGGCGGCGGCAACTGGGGCGGTTCGTACCTGACCGTTCCCACGCAGTCCGAGCACCCCGAAGAGGCCCAGGCGCTGGCCGCCTGGTTGACCGCTCCGGAGCAGCAGCTCTCCGCGTTCGCCTCCAAGGGAAACTTCCCGAGCCAGGTCGACGCTCTCGAGAGCCCCGAGCTGCTCGACTCGACGAAGGAATTCTTCAACAACGCACCGACCGGCCAGATCCTGGCCAACCGTGCCGCCGCTGTTGATGTCACCCCGTTCAAGGGCGTGAACTACTTCCCGATCAACGACGCCATGCAGCAGGCCCTCACCCGGGTCGAAGACGGCTCGATGACCCGCGAAAAGTCGTGGGAACAGTGGGTAACCGACGTGAACGCGCTGGGCTAACTCCACAGCTTCGCGTCTGACGCATCCGCAGTACCGCCAGGTGGAGGCACCTGCCTCCACCTGGCTCCCCCATGTTCGCCCAGCTCCCACCCTCAAGGACTCGAATGACAGCCGCGACCGAAGTCGATGCCCGTGCGATTCGCCGCATCGCCTTCAACCACCGCCTTTCCCACTGGGACGTGAAGCTCTCCCCGTACCTGTACATCTCACCGTTCTTCATCGTCTTCGCACTCATCGGGCTGTTCCCGCTGGCCTACACGGCGTGGGTGTCACTGCACGACTGGAACCTGATCGGCGGCCAGGGCGACTTCGTCGGCCTGGAGAACTTCCAGACAGTGCTGGCTCAGCCCTACTTCTGGATCTCGCTGCGCAACACCTTCAGCATCTTCCTGCTCTCGGCCGTTCCCCAGGTGGTCGCAGCCATCGCCATCGCCGCGGTGCTCGACTTCAACCTGCGCGGCAAGACCTTCTGGCGGATGGGCGTTCTGCTGCCCTACGTCGTCGCTCCCGTCGCCGTCGCCCTGATCTTCAATGACCTGTTCGGTGACCGCTACGGCATCATCAACCAGCTCCTCAACACGGTCGGCATCGAATCGATCCGCTGGCACGTTGACATCATCCCCAGCCACTTCGCCATCGCGAGCATGGTGAACTTCCGCTGGACCGGCTACAACGCCCTGATTTTCCTGGCCGCCATGCAGGCCGTTCCGCGGGACTACTACGAAGCTGCGATCATCGACGGCGCCGGGCGCTGGCGCACCTTCTGGTCGCTCACGGTGCCGCTGATGCGCCCCACCATCATCTTCGTCATCATCACGTCCACCATCGGTGGGCTGCAGATCTTCGACGAGCCACGCATGTTCGACCAGGCCGGCCAGGGCGGCGCAAGCCGGCAGTGGCAGACGCTGACGCTGTATATCTACGAACTCGGCTGGACCCAGCGCAACTTCGGCCGGGCATCCGCCGTGTCCTGGCTCCTGTTCCTCATCATCATCCTGATCGCGGCGCTCAATTTCTACATCAGCCGGCGGATCAGCAGCACGAGTGACAAAGCCATCAGAGTACGACCCATCAAGGCACGAGGAATCTCATGAGAAAGTCACCTGCAATCGGCGGGCACGACCGTCGGCCCAGCTTCTGGGTCTACGGCGTACTCGTCGCGGTCATCCTCGGTTCGTTCTTCCCGATCTGGTGGTCCTTCCTGATCGGCAGCCAGGATGCCACCGCCATCAACAAGAACGGCATGCTCTTCGTTCCCGGTGGCAACTTCTTCGCCAACGCCGCCACCGTCATCGACAGCATCCCGTTCTGGAATGCCCTGATGAACAGCATCATCGTGTCCACGGCCGTGGCCCTGAGTGTCGTCGCCTTCTCCACCCTGGCCGGCTACGCCTTCGCCAAGCTCAAGTTCAAGGGCCGCGAGGGCCTGCTCGTCTTCGTGATCGCCACGATGGCAGTGCCCACCCAGCTGGGGATCGTGCCGCTGTTCATCGTGATGTCGAACCTCGGTTGGACGGGCAGCCTCTGGGCGGTCATCGCGCCCGGCATGGTCACGGCATTCGGTGTTTTTTGGATGACCCAGTACCTCAAGGACGCCCTGCCGGACGAGCTGATCGAGGCCGTGCGGATGGACGGCGCGTCGATGATCCGCAGCTTCTGGCACGTGGGCCTGCCCGCGGCCCGGCCAGCGGCTGCGATGCTCGCCCTGTTCGCCTTCATCGGCACCTGGACGAACTTCTTCTGGCCGTTCATCGTGCTGGACCCGGGCAGCCCCACTCTGCCGGTGGCGCTGCAGCAGCTGCAGGCCGCCTTCTACGTGGACTACTCCCTCGTTCTGACCGGCGTCGTGCTCTCGATCATCCCGCTCATCCTGGTCTTCGTCGTCCTGGGCAAGCAGCTGGTGGCGGGCATCATGCAGGGCGCGGTCAAGGGATGACCGCCCCTACTCCCGCACGGCGCACCTTCCCGGACGACTTCCTGTTCGGCGCGGCCACGGCGGCGTACCAGATCGAGGGCGCCGCCCACGAAGACGGCCGCACCGACTCGATCTGGGACACCTTCAGCCGCGTCCCGGGTGCCGTCGTGAACGCCGAGAACGGCGACGTGGCCTGCGACCATTACCACCGCTATGCCGGCGACGTCGAGCTGATGAAGGAACTCGGGCTGGAGACCTACCGGTTCTCCACCTCCTGGGCCCGTATCCGTCCCGACGGCGGCCCGGTCAACCCGGCCGGCCTGGACTTCTACTCCCGGCTCGTCGACGAGCTGCTCGGTGCGGGGATCAAGCCGTGGCTGACGCTGTACCACTGGGACCTGCCCCAGGCGATCGAGGAGACCGGCGGCTGGGCCAACCGCGACACGGCCGAGAAGTTCCGCGACTACGCGCTGTCGGTGCACGATGTGCTGGGCGACAGGGTCGGCGTGTGGACAACGCTCAACGAGCCCTGGTGCTCCGCGTTCGTCGGCTACACCGCGGGGGTGCACGCCCCCGGCCGCCAGAGCAAGACCGACGGACTCGCCGCCGGCCACCACCTGCTACTCGGTCACGGCCTGGCCGTTGAGGCCCTGCGCGAACGCGACCCCGCGCTCGAGCTCGGCATCACCCTCAACCTCACCGTCGCGAAGCCCGTCGACCCGGCCCGCCCCGGCGATGTCGACGCCGCCCGGCGTATCGACGGCCAGCTGAATCGGTTCTTCCTCGATCCGCTCTTCCGGGGCAGCTACCCGGCCGATGTGCTCGAAGACGTGGCGCACCTGGGCTTCGCGGCGTTCGTGCGCGACGGCGACCTCAACCAGATTCACCAGCCGCTGGACAGCTTCGGGGTGAACTACTACAACGGGTCCCTAGTGAGTGACCGCCCGGACGAGTCACCCCAGCTCTCGCACGATCCGGTGGGACGGGTGAACAGCTCACCGTTCCCCGCGGCGGATGGCGTCTACAACCATTCCCAGGGCCTGCCACGCACCGCGATGGACTGGGATGTGCAGCCCGATGGCCTACGGGAGCTGCTGGTGCGCATCCAGGCCGAGTACACCGGCCCGGCCGGTACCGACCTGTACGTGACCGAGAACGGTGCCGCCTACGACGACGTCGTGGCGACGGATGGATCGGTGCGAGACGCCGACCGCACTCGCTTCCTGCAACTGCACCTGGGTGCCGTCCTCGACGCCATCGAGGAGGGCGTCGACGTGAAGGGCTACTTCTACTGGTCGCTGCTGGACAACTACGAGTGGGCCTGGGGGTACCAGAAACGATTCGGCATCGTGCGCGTGGATTACGACACCCAGGCACGCACGATCAAGGACAGCGGCCACGAGTACGCGACCATCATCGCGTCCCGGTCGCTGGCGGCAGCAGCGAGCACGTTGTCAAAATAGAATGACCTTCATGACAACCGGAACGCGCCAGACGCGTCCAGCGCATCCGACTCTCGAGTTGGTAGCTGAGGCCGCAGGCGTGTCCCGCGCCACCGTGAGCCGGGTGGTGAACGGGTCGCCCAAGGTGAGCCCCGAGATCGTCGCGGTGGTGACCGCGGCGATCGAGCGGCTCAACTACGTGCCGAACCGGGCCGCCCGGTCGTTGGCCAGCCGGCAGACCCAGGCCGTGGCACTGATCGTGCCCGAGGACATCACCCGGTTCTTCGGCGACCCGTACTTCGCCGCCGTCGTGCAGGGCATCACCCAGCGTCTGGACGAGAGCGAGTACATCCTCAACCTCCTGGTCGCGTCGAGCGACCCGACGCACAAGACCATGCGTTACCTGCGTAGCGGCAATCTCGACGGCGCCCTCGTGGTCTCGCACCACACCCGCGACAAGTTCCTGGCCGACGTTGAAGCGATGATCCCGCTGGTGTTCGGTGGCCGGCCCGCGAACGACACCGGTCCGAACACCTACTACGTCGACGTGGACAACATCGCCGGCGCCGAGACGGGCACTCAGCACCTGCTCGACCTCGGCCGCACCCGTCTGGGTTCGATCACCGGACCCATCGACATGCCCGCCGGCATCGACAGGTTCACCGGCTTCCAACTCACCCTGGCCCGAGCCGGCCTGGAAGCCGACGCCGTCGAGCACGCCGACTTCACCGCCCTGTCCGCCGCCGCGGCCATGCGCCGGCTGCTCGAGCGCCGGCCGGACCTGGATGGGCTCTTCGTAGCGAGCGACCTGATGGCCACCGGCGCCCTGGCCGTGCTCCGCGAGCAGGGCTACCTGGTACCCGACGACATCGCCATCGTGGCCTTCGACGACAGCCCCGCCGCAATCGGGGCCTCGGTGCCGCTGACCACGATCAGCCAGCCGTCCGCGGAGATGGGCTTCGCCATGGCCGACATGCTGCTGCGGCTGCTGGCCGGCGAGACCGACGTGCCGCACCGCAACATCATGCCGACCCGGCTGATCCAGCGCGACTCCGCCTGATCGAACCGGCCGGCTTCGAATCGGCCGGCTTCGAATCGGCCTGTTTCCGACTCGGCCTAGTCGAGCTGCGGTACGACCTCGCGGGCGATGAAGTCCAGGTGGTCGAGGTCGGCCAGGTCCATGATCTGCAGGTACACGCACTCCACCCCGTCGGCGGCGAGGGCGCCCAGCCGGTCGACGACCTCGGCGGTGGTGCCGGCGATCCCGTGCTCGCGCAGCTCAGCGGGCTCCCGGCCCACGGCGGCGGCCCGGCGGCCGACCTCGGCCTCGTTCGCGCCTGCCACCGCGATCAGTGCCGTGGAGTAGACCAGTTCCCGCGGGTCACGGCCGATGGCCTCGCAGGCGGCCCGCACGCCGGCGAACTTCGCCGGGATGTCGGCGAAGTCGGGGAACGGCAGGTTGAACTCGGTGGCGAACCGTGCGGCCATCGCCGGGGTGCGCTTGGCGCCGCCACCGCCCACGATCACGGGCACCCGGGCCTGGCTGGGCTTGGGCAGTGCGGGCGAATCGACGAGGGTGTAGTGCTCACCGGCAAAGCTGTAGCTCTCACCGACCGGGGTGCCCCACAGCCCGGTGATCACCTCGAGCTGCTCCTCGAGCATGCCGAACCGCTTGGCCGGGAACGGGATGCCGTAGGCGAGGTGCTCCTGTTCGAACCAGCCGGTGCCCAGGCCCAACTCCACCCGCCCGCCCGACATCTGGTCGACCTGCGCCACCTGGATGGCCAAGACCCCCGGCGGGCGGTAGGTGACCGACGACACCAGGGTGCCCAAACGGATGCGCTCGGTCTCGCGGGCCAGGCCGGCCAGCGTGGTCCAGGCATCCGTCGGGCCCGGCAACCCGGAGACGTGGTCACCCATCGCGAGATAGTGGTCGGAGCGGAAGAACGCGTCGAAGCCCAGCTTCTCGGTGGCCTGCGCCACCGCGAGGAGGTCGTCGTAGCTGGCGCCCTGCTGGGGCTCGGTGAAGATACGGAGTCTCATGCTCCCAGTCTTGTCGCCCGGTCATCGTCGACGAAATCGACGTCGGGCAGGGCGCCGAGCCGCTCGTGCATCACGGTCAGCGACTCCGGGTTCTGGTCGATCAGCACGAACTTGCGTCCCAGGGCCGCCGCGACGGCGCCGGTCGTGCCGCTGCCGGCGAAGAAGTCCAGCACCCAGTCGCCCTCGCGGCTGGACGCCTGGATGATGCGGCGCAGGATGCCGATGGGCTTCTGGGTGGGGTAGCCGGTCTTTTCCTTGCCCGTCGGCGAGACGATGGTGTGCCACCAGACATCCGTGGGCAGTTTGCCCTTGGCCACCTTCTCGGGCGTGACCAGGCCCGGCGCCATATACGGCTCCCGGTCGACCGTGGTCGAGTCGAAGTAGTACCGGGCCGGGTTCTTGACGTAGACCAGGATCGTGTCGTGCTTGGTCGGCCAGCGGTTTTTCGACTTCGCGCCGTAGTCGTACGCCCAGATGAGCTCGTTGAGGAAGCAGTCCCGGCCGAACAGGGCGTCGAGCAGCACCTTGGCGTAGTGCGCCTCGCGGTAGTCCAGGTGCAGGTAGAGCGTGCCGTCGTCGGCGAGCAGGCGCCAGGCCTCGATCAGGCGGGGCTCCAGGAACGCCCAGTAGTCCTCGAACTGGTCGTCGTAGCCGAGCAGGTCGCCCTTGATGCGCTCGTAGCGCTGGCCCTTGAACCCGGTGATGGTGCCGGCGGCGTGCGCCCCGCTGGCCAGGGTGCTGCGCACCGAGGTGGTCGCCTGCCGTTTCTGGCTGCGGCCGGTGTTGAAGGGCGGGTCGAGGTAGATCAGGGTGAAGGAACCGTCGGGCAGCGTGGGCAGCACCACCAGGTTGTCGGCCTGGATGACTCGGCTGGGAGAGACCTGAGTCCACGCGTTTGGCATTCCCTCATTCTGTCAGTCGGCCTACGCTGATCCGATGACGATCGACAAGTTGGCCCGTGAGGATACCGGCGCCCAGGTGCAGCATGATGCCGAGCTGTCCCGGTACACCCTGCTGCTGGACGGCGAGCCGGCCGGGTTGGCGGACTACCGCATCGTCGGTCAGGAGATCCGGTTCACCCACACCGAGGTCGACCCGGCCAAGCGCGATCACGGGCTGGCCGGCATCCTCGTGGAGGAGGCGCTCGATGACGTGCGCACCAGCACCGACCTGACCGTGGTGGCGGACTGCCCGTACGTGGCGGACTGGATCGACCAGCACGCCGAGTACCAGGACCTGCTCAGTCGCGGCCGGTAGCTAGGGGACGCGGCCGATCCACTCGTCGGTGCTGAACTTGCTCTGCACCAGATCGGCGGCCTTGGCGTATTCCTCGTCGGTGATCTCGTCGGGAACGGCGCCGTAGAGGCTCGTGAAGGTCTGCTTCATCCGGTCGATGATCTCTGCACGGCTCAGCCCGGTCTGGCTGCGCAGCGGGTCGACCCGCTTGGCGGCGCTGGTGATGCCCTTGTCGCTGAGCTTCTCCCGGCCGATGCGGAGAACCTGCACCATCTTCTCGCCGTCCATGTCGTAACTCATGGTGACGTGGTGCAGCACCGCACCGCTGCCCAGCCGCTTCTGCGCGGCGCCGCCGATCTTGCCGGTGGGGCTCGTGATGTCGTTCAACGGCTGATAGTGCGCGTCGATGCCGAGCGACTTGAGCGCCGTGATCACCCACTCGTCGAGGAAGGCGTACGAGTCGGCGAAGGTCATGCCGTGCACCAGTTCGGTGGGTGCGTAGATCGAGTAGGTGATCACGGAGCCGGCCTCCATGAACATGGCTCCGCCGCCGGAAACCCGGCGCACGACGGTGAAACCGTGCTTCTCGGCGTTGACCGGGTCGACCTCGTTCTTCAGCGACTGGAAACTCCCGATCACGACGGCAGGCTCGTTCCACTCCCAGATGCGCAGGGTGGGGCGGCGACGGCCCTCGCCGACCTCGACGGCGAGCACCTCGTCGAGCGCCATCTGCATGACAGGTGATTCGGCCCTGGTGTGGATGAGCTGCCACTCGTAGTCGCGCCAGCCGCTGGCGTGGGCGAGTGAGCGACGGATGGCGACGGCGACCGACTCCGGCGAGAAACCGAGCAGGGTGGCCTGGGGTGGCAGCGCGGCCCGCACGACTGCGGCGATGGTGGCCGCATCGCTGTCGGCGGCGAGTCCGTTCACCGCCGCATTGATGTCCTCGAGGGCGTCATCGGGCTCGAGGAAGAAGTCCCCGGCCAGACGGAAATCGGTGATGACGTTGTCGACGACGTCGAGATCGACCACCACGAGCTTGCCGCCAGGAACCTTGTATTCACCATGCATGAGCCCAGCCTAATCGTCGAGCGAATCCTCGGCCGGATCCGGCTGCACGGCCGCCGGAAGTCGGCTGTCCAGCCAGCCGACCAGGTCGGCCAGGACCTGGTCGCGGTTGGTCTCGTTGAAGACCTCGTGCCTGGCGCCCGGGTAGACGATCAGGCGCACATCGGTCAGACCGGAGCGGCGGGTGTACGACTCGGTGAGCTTCCGCGCGCTGCGTTCTCCGCCGACGGGGTCGTCACCGCCCACCTGAATGAGCAGGGGCAGTCCGGCGGGGAGCCGTCTCGCGGGGCGACCGAGGATGCGGGCGGCGTCGCGCAGGCCGAACAGCTTGGCCAGCGGCACGCTCGTGGTGAGCGGATCGGCCACGAACGCCGCCGCGACCGCCGGGTCGCGGCTGAGCCACTCGGCACCGGTCGTGCCGAGGTGCTTGTGCCTGGCGTTGAGGTCGCCGCTGTTGAGGTACCCCGGCCAGCGGTAGGCGGTACCGGTGAGAACGACGGCCTGGTAGTCATCCGGGTATTCGTTGACGATCATTTGCGCCATGAACGACCCCCAGCTGTGCCCGACCAGCACCAGCGGAACCGACGGCTGCCCTGGCTCGGCCTGCTGGGCCACCGTCTGTCTGATCACCGTGCTGAAGCCGTGCACGGCCGCAACCGCGGCGCGCAGGCCGCCTGGGCCCAGCGTGCCGAGTCGGCCGGAGTCGCCGCCGTGTTGGCGCATCCCGGTCTCGCCGTGCCCGCGGTGGTCGTCGGCGTAGACCGAATAGCCGGCCGCGTTGAGCGCCCTGGCCACCTCGCGGTAGCGCTGCGCGTGCTCGCCAACGCCGTGCACGAGTTGCACGAGGGCACGCGGATGGTCGACCGGCCAGGCGTAGTACACGATGGGCACGCCGTATTCGTCAGTGAAGGTGGGCACGGCCTCATTCTGCCGCACAACCCGCTCCCCCGTCCCACCCGCCCCCGTCGGCCCCGTCGGCCCCATTGGCCCCATTGGCCCCAACTGTTCCCCGTGCGGACATTTGCGTCCGGTGCGCCGGACGCAAATGTCCGATTCGGGAACAGTTATGGCGCCTCGGGGTGTCGGAGCGGGACATTTCGGCAAACCGGGAATCATTAGCATGGCTAATTGGTTAGGCTAAGTAACTATGAGCCATCTGCCTGCGCCCTCCTCCACGACCGCGCCACCCGCCCCCGCGCACGCCAAGCGTCGCAGCGTCGCCGAACTCAGCCACGACTTCAGGCTCGCCAACGGCAGGCTCGCCCGCCGGGTACGCCAGGAGCAGGCCGACAACGAACTCACCAGCGGCCAGTTCTCCGCCCTCGGCGCGGTCTTCAGGCTCGGCCCGATGACCCTCAGCGCGCTCAGCGAGGAGGAGCGGGTGACCCCGCCGTCGATGAACCGCACCGTCAACGCGCTCGTCGAGGCGGGCCTGGTCGATCGCGCCGGCTCGGCCGAGGACGGCCGGAAGGTCGTGCTCACCGTCACCGACACCGGGCTGGCCCTCGTGCGCGAAACCCGCAAGCGCCGCGACGACTGGATCGCCAGGCGCATCCTGAAACTCACCCCGGACCAACGCCAGGTTCTGGCCGCCGCCACCGACATCATGAAGGAGCTCGCCAACAGTTGAGTGCAATGTTCCGCTCCCTGAGCGTGGTCAATTACCGGATCTGGTTCGCCGGCGCCCTGGTGTCCAATGTGGGCACCTGGATGCAGCGCACGGCCCAGGACTGGATCGTGCTGACCCAGCTCACCGACTACAACGCCACCGCAGTGGGCATCGTGATGGCCCTGCAGTTCGGCCCGCAGCTGGTGCTGATGCCGTGGTCTGGCCTGATCGCCGACAGGTTCAACCGGCGCAGGCTGCTGATGCTCACGCAGTCCCTGATGGGCGCGCTCGCGCTCGGCCTCGGCCTGATTACCGTGACCGGCGTCGTCGAACTGTGGCACGTCTACCTCTTCGCCCTCGGCCTGGGCATCGTGGCCGCCATCGACGCGCCGGCCAGGCAGACCTTCGTCTCCGAGCTCGTTCCCGACGACAACCTGTCCAACGCCGTCGCGCTCAACTCGGCGTCGTTCAACGGCGCTCGGCTGATCGGCCCCGCGGTGGCAGGCCTGCTCACCGTGGCCGTGGGAGCCGGCTGGGTGTTCATGATCAACGCCGTCACGTTCGCCTTCACGGTCCTCGCCATGACGCTGCTGCGCACCACGCAACTGCGCACGCAGCCCCGCGCGCCCCGTGAGCGCGGGCAGCTGATGGCCGGCTTCCGCTACGTCTGGAAACGGCCGGACATCGTCGCGGTGCTGATCACCGTGTTCCTGGTGGGCACATTCGGCTTCAACTTCGCCATCTTCACCGCCACCATGGCCACGGTCGAGTTCGGCATGGGAGCCAGCGAATTCGGCATCCTCAGCTCGATCATGGCGGTCGGCAGCGTGGCCGGCGCCCTGCTCTCGGCCCGGCGCAGCCGCCCCAGGATGCGCCTGGTCATCGGCGGTGCATTCTTCTTCGGCCTCACCTGCGCGATCGCCGCCGTGATGCCCAACTACATCACCTTCGCGATCTCCCTCGCGTTCGTCGGGCTCACCTCCCTGACCCTGATGACCACGGCGAACGCCTACGTGCAGACCACCACCGAGCCCGCCATGCGCGGCCGGGTGATGGCGCTGTACATGGCCATCTTCGCCGGCGGCACGCCGCTCGGCGCACCCCTGGTCGGCTGGGTGGCCGACCAGTACGGGCCGCGTTGGGCCATCGGCGTCGCTGCGGTCTCCGGGCTGCTCGCGGCCGCCGCGGTGCTGTTCTGGATGATCAGGTACCAGCGCCTGCGGGTGCGCATCCGCCCCCGCACCTCACCCCGCACGGCGCGGGTGCACGTGCGGCACCGCGGGGACGGGCATCCGCTGACCGCGGCCATCCGGGTCGTCACCGACAAGGCGGCCGCCGCAGCCAGGGAGCGCGACCGCGAAACGGCGACCCGCGAGATCGCCGTCACCGAGGCCACCGGGCCACGCTGACCGCTCAGCCGCCGGTCGAGGCCCGCACGATGAGTTCGGGCTGGAACACGATCTGCTCGTGCTCGGCATCCGCCCCCTCGGTCGCCTCACGCAACAGCAGGTCGACCGCGGTGTGACCGATCAGCTCGCTGGGCTGCCGGACGGAGGACAGCGGCACCACGGCCGCCGACGCGAACGCGATGTCGTCGTAGCCGATCAGGGCGATGTCGCCGGGAACCAGGACCTGCCCGTTCATGTTGAGGGCCTGGAGCACACCCATCGCGAGCAGGTCGTTGGCCGCGAAGATGGCGTCCGGCCGCGCCGTGGCGGCCCTGGCCAGCAGCGCCTCGCCGGCCGCGCGCCCCTCCAGCACCGACAGCGCGGCGGTCTCGATCACCTCGAGCGTGGCGCCGGGCTGCTCGGCAACAGCCAGTCGAGCTCCGGCCAGCCGGTCGGTCACCTGCTGCAGGCTCACCGGTCCGCCCACGAAGGCGAGGCGGCGTCTGCCGATCTCGAGCAGGTGACGGGCGGCGGTGTAGCCCCCGGCCGGGTCGTCGACCGACACCGAGGAGAAGTTGTGGTTGTCGGACTGACGGTCGAGCAGCACGGTGGGGGTGCCCCGCTCGCGCAGCCGGGCCAGGCGGTCGGCGGCATCGCCGATCGGTGAGATGAGCACGCCGTGCACCCTTTGTTCCTCGAACAGGTCGAGGTAGGCGTTCTCGCGCTCCTCGTCGTCGTCGCTATTGCCGAGCAACACGGTAAGACCCGCCTCGGCGGCACGGTTCTCGGCACCTCGGGCCAGGTCGGTGAAGAACGGGTTACCCACATCAAGCACGACGAGGCCGATGCTGCGACTGCGGCCGGCTCGCAACTGCCTGGCGGCGTCGTTGCGCACGAAGCCGAGGGTGCGGATGGCGGCCTGCACGCGTTCGACAGTGTCGGGCGAGACCTTCTCCGGTCGGTTCATGACGTTGGAGACCGTGCCGACGGACACCTTCGCCAGTGCCGCCACCTCGCGCACGCTGACCGTCATCTGAGCCTTCCGTTCCCTCTGGGCTCCACCCTAGCGCCCGTACCAAAGTCGTTGCTTGACAGTCTCTCGTCGTCGACCTATATTCTTCAGCAATCGATTAAAACGATTCAACGCCGTCCCGCCTTCAATGTCGAAGTTAGGAATGAACCGCCATGCAACGCGTCTGCTTCCAGCTCCAGGTCAAGCCCGACCGCATCAACGAGTACACCCGACGCCACGCCGCGGTCTGGCCTGAGATGCTCACGGCCCTGCGGGACACGGGCTGGACCAACTACTCGCTCTTCCTCCGCGACGACGGCCTGCTCATCGGCTACCTCGAAACCGAATCCCTCGATGCCGCTCAGGCCGGCATGGCCGCCACCGCGGTCAACGCGCGCTGGCAGGCGGAGATGGCGGAATTTTTCGTCGACCTCGACGGCACACCCGACCAGGGCTTTCTGCAGCTGCGCGAGGTGTTCAACCTCGGCGACCAGCTCGATCGGGCCATCACCACTTGACTCGATTGAAACGATTCATTTAGACTCGCTCTCACCACTGGTCAACACCACCCGCTGACACCATCGCTCACAGAGAAGTGACCCCCATGACGACCTTCGATTCCATCACCAGCCAGCTGGCCGCGCAGGCCATCGAACTCCCCTCCTGGGCGTTCGGCAACTCCGGCACCCGGTTCAAGGTGTTCTCCACGCCGGGGACGCCCCGCACCGTACAGGAGAAGATCGCGGATGCCGCCACGGTGCACCAGCACACCGGCCTGGCCCCGTCGGTGGCGCTGCACATCCCCTGGGACAAGGTGGACGACTACGCCGCCCTGCGCGACTTCGCCGGCGAGCGCGGCCTGGCGTTGGGCACCATCAACTCGAACACCTTCCAGGACGACGCCTACAAGTTCGGCAGCCTCACCCACACGGATGCAGCGGTGCGCCAGAAGGCCATCGACCACCACTTCGACTGCATCGACATCATGCACGCCACGGGCTCGCAGGACCTCAAGATCTGGCTCGCCGACGGCACCAACTATCCGGGCCAGGGCGACATCCGCGGCCGCCAGGATCGCCTCGCCGACTCGCTCGCCACGATCTACGCCCGACTGGGTGCCGAGCAGCGCCTGGTGCTCGAGTACAAGTTCTTCGAACCGGCTTTTTATCACACCGACGTGCCCGACTGGGGAACATCTTTCGCCCAGGTGAGCGCCCTCGGCGAGCGCGCCCTGGTCTGCCTGGACACCGGCCACCACGCTCCGGGCACCAACATCGAGTTCATCGTCGCCCAGCTGCTGCGGCTGGGCAAACTCGGCTCGTTCGACTTCAACTCCCGTTTCTACGCCGACGATGACCTCATCGTCGGTGCGGCCGACCCGTTCCAGCTGTTCCGCATCCTCTACGAGGTCATCCGCGGCGGCGGCTACGGACCAGACTCCCCCGTCGCCTTCATGCTCGACCAGTGTCACAACGTCGAGGACAAGATCCCTGGCCAGATCCGGTCGGTGCTGAACGTGCAGGAGATGACCGCCAGGGCGCTGCTCGTGGACGGCACCGCCCTCCGTGCCGCGCAGGACGCCGGCGACGTGCTCGGCGCCAACGGCATCCTGATGGACGCCTTCTACACCGACGTGCGCGGCGACCTCGCCGCCTGGCGCGAGGCCCGCGGACTGCCCGCCGACCCCATGGTCGCCTATGCGGCATCCGGCTACCAGGCGCAGATCGCCGCCGACCGAGCGGGCGGCCAGCAGGCCGGCTGGGGCGCCTGACAGCTCAACTGTTCCCGCTGCGGACGATTGCGTCCGGTGCACCGGGCGCAATGGTTGCGGATTGGCAACAGTTGGGCCCACGTTTTCCCACTCAGAGAGAGAAGTTCGTCATGACCAACCCCACCGCCCAGGAGCTGATCGCCCGCTCCAACCGGCTCGGAGCCGACCCGAAGAACACCAACTACGCCGGCGGCAACACGTCCGCCAAGGGCACTGAGATCGACCCGGTCACCGGCGAAAGCGTCGAGCTGCTCTGGGTGAAGGGCTCCGGCGGCGACCTCGGCACCCTCACCGAGTCCGGCCTGGCCGTGCTGCGGCTGGACCGCATGCGCGCGCTCACGAACGTGTACCCGGGCCTGGACCGCGAGGACGAGATGGTCACGGCACTCGACTACACCCTGCACGGCAAAGGCGGCGCCGCTCCCTCGATCGACACCCCCATGCACGGGCTCGTCGACGCCGCCCACGTCGACCACCTGCACCCGGATGCCGGCATCGCCATCGCGACCGCCGCCGACGGCGAGGCACTCACCGGCACGATCTTCGGCGACCGGGTGGTCTGGGTCCCGTGGCGTCGCCCTGGCTTCCAGCTCGGCCTCGACATCGCCGCGATCAGGGACGCCAACCCCCAGGCGATCGGCTGCATCCTCGGCGGCCACGGCATCACCGCCTGGGGCGACACCAGCGACGAGTGTGAGACGAACTCACTCTGGATCATCACCACCGCGACCACGTACATCGCCGAGCACTCCACCCCCGAACCGTTCGGCGCGGTACTGAACGGCTTCGGTCCGCTGACCGAGGCCGACCGCCGCGCGAAGGCGGCCGCGCTGGCGCCCACGCTGCGCGGCCTGGTCTCCACCGACGGCGCCAAGGTGGGCCACTTCACGGATGCGCCCGAGGTGCTGGACTTCCTCTCCCGTACCGAGCACCCGCGGTTGGCCGCCCTGGGCACCAGCTGCCCCGACCACTTTCTGCGCACCAAGGTCAAGCCGATGCTGCTCGACCTGCCGGCCGACGCATCCGTGGCGGACTCGATCGCGCGTCTTCAGGAACTGCACGAGGCCTACCGCGCCGACTACCAGGGCTATTACGACCGCAACGCCGGCGCAGACTCGCCCGCGATCCGCGGGGCCGATCCGCTGATCGTGCTGGTTCCGGGCGTGGGCATGTTCAGCTACGGCGCGAACAAGCAGACCGCCAGGGTCGCCGGCGAGTTCTACCTCAACGCGATCAACGTCATGCGCGGTGCCGAGGGGCTCTCCAGCTACGCTCCCATCGACGAGGCCGAGAAGTTCCGGATCGAATACTGGGCCCTCGAAGAGGCCAAGCTGCAGCGGATGCCGAAGCCCAAACCGCTGGCAACCCGCGTGGCCCTGGTCACCGGGGCGGCCTCGGGGATCGGCAAGGCCATCGCCACCCGCCTCGCGGCCGAGGGCGCCTGCGTCGTCATCGCCGACCTCGACCTCGCGAAGGCCCAGGCCGCCGCCGCGGAGATCGGCAGCGCTGATGTCGCGATCGGCGTGCAAGCCAACGTGACCGACGAGGCGCAGGTGCAGGCAGGCGTCGACGCCGCCGTGCTCGCCTTCGGCGGACTCGACCTGGTCGTGAACAACGCCGGGCTGTCGCTGTCGAAGTCGCTGCTGGAGACCACGGTGGCCGATTGGGACCTGCAGCACAACGTGATGGCCAAGGGATCCTTCCTGGTGTCCCGGGCGGCGGCGAAGGTGCTCATCGACCAGGGACTCGGCGGCGACATCATCTACATCTCGAGCAAGAACTCCGTCTTCGCCGGCCCGAACAACATCGCCTACTCGGCCACCAAGGCCGACCAGGCCCACCAGGTACGCCTGCTCGCCGCCGAGCTCGGCGAGTACGGCGTGAAGGTCAACGGTATCAACCCCGACGGTGTCGTGCGTGGCTCTGGCATCTTCGCCGGCGGCTGGGGCGCCAAGCGCGCCGCGGTCTACGGCGTGGCCGAGGACGACCTGGGCAAGTACTACGCCCAGCGCACCCTGCTCAAGCGCGAGGTGCTGCCCGAGAACGTCGCCAACGCGGTCTTCGTGCTCTGCACGGCCGACCTCAGCCACACCACCGGGCTGCACATCCCGGTCGACGCCGGCGTCGCCGCCGCATTCCTCCGGTGAGCCCGGTGACCCCGGCTCGCCCGGCTCGCTCTGCAGCCGCCAACTGTGCCCGTTCCGGACGACTGCACCCGGCACACCGGGTGCAGTTGTCCGCACGGGGAACAGTTGGCGACGGCCGTGGCGGATGGGCGGACGCACCGTGAGCGGGGTGGGCGGCGTCGTCGCCGCGGTCGACCTGGGCGCGTCGAGCGGCCGGGTCATGCTCGGCCGGGTCGGGGCCAACCGGCTCGAGCTGCACTCGGTGGCCCGGTTCGGGAACAACCCGGTGCGCGCCGTCGACGGCCTGCACTGGAACATCCTGGAGCTGTACCGCAACGCCCTGGCCGGCCTGCAGGCCGCGGTGCGCGAGGAACCCGGTCTGGCCAGCGTCGGCATCGACTCTTGGGCGGTCGACTACGCGCTGATGCGCGGCAACCGGATGCTCGGGGTGCCCTTCCACTACCGGGACGGCCGCACCGCCGCCGGGGTCGACGCCACCCACACCCTCGTGCCGCCCGCGGAGCTGTACCGGCAGAACGGCCTGCAGGTGCTGCCATTCAACACGCTCTACCAGCTCGCCGCCGACCGCGAAAGCGGTGACCTCCAGGTGGCGGACCGGCTCCTGCTGATCCCCGACCTGCTCGGCTTCTGGCTCACCGGCAGACAGGTGGCCGAGCGCAGCAACGCGTCCACCACGGGGCTGTTGCAGACCACGGATGGCGCCTCCGCCGGCTGGAATGACGCGCTGATCGCCCGGCTCGGGCTGCCGCGCACACTGTTTCCCGAGCTCGTCTCCGCCGGTGAGACGATCGGCGCCGTGCTACCCCAGGTCGCCGCAGAGCTCGGGTCCGACCGGCTCGAACTGGTCGCGGTCGGGTCGCACGACACCGCATCCGCCGTCGTCGCCGTGCCCATGCTCGGCGACGACTGCGCCTACATCTCCAGCGGCACCTGGTCCCTGGTCGGCGTGGAATTGCCCACACCGGTGCTCACCGAGGCCAGCCGGGCCGCGAACTTCACCAACGAGGGTGGCGTCGACGGCCGGGTGCGCTACCTGCGCAACGTGATGGGCCTGTGGCTGCTCAGCGAGTCGATCCGCGGCTGGGAACGCGATGGCGAGCACATCGAGCTCCCCACCCTCCTGGCCGAGGCGGCCGCGCTGCCCGGCCCCGGCCTGCTCTTCGACGTCGACGACACCCGGTTCCTGCCCCCGGGTGACATGCCGGCCCGCATCGAGGCCTACTTCGTGGAGCGGGGCCTGCGCCCACCGCGCAACCGGGCCGAGCTCGTGCGCAGCATTGTGGAGAGCCTGGCCGCCGCATACGCCAGGACCCTGCGCACGATCACGGCGCTCACCGGCCGCACGGTCGCCACCGTACACATCGTCGGCGGCGGGTCGCAGAACGACCTGCTCTGCCAGCTCACCGCCGACCACACCGGACTCCCGGTGCAGGCGGGCCCTGTCGAGGCCACCGCCATCGGCAATGTCCTGGTGCAGGCCCGCGCCCAGGGCTTCGCAACCGGCAGCCTGGAGAGCCTGCGCGACCTGGTTCGCCAGGCGTATCCCCCTCGGTCCTTTCGCCCCGCACCGTCTGGCCCGGTCGGGCACGATAACATTTCACCCTAGGCAGAGCAACGGAAACGGCGGGCACGGGTGGAGCTTCACGACATCGTCTCGATGCTCAGCGAGATCTTCACCATCGTCGGCCTCCTGGTGGGCCTTCCGCTCTATCTTGTCGGCCTGTCGATGCGCGGATTCGGCGGCCGTTGGGTGAAAACCGACGGCGTCATCGCCCAGACCGCACAGGGCTTGGTCATCCGCTGGTTCGACACCACCGGAGAGGTGCACGAGGCCCTGGCGGACAGCGTCGAGTCGGCCAGCCTCGAACCGGGCAGCGACATCCCGGTGTGGTTCCGCGCGCACGTCCCGTCCCGCGGCCGCACCCACACGCCCGAGCAGGACGGCAAGGCCCTGCGCCTGGCCGGGCTCGTGCTGCTCGCCATCGGTGTCGGCTCGGCGATCCTGGGGATCGTGCTGCTCTTCGTCTGAACAGGGAGGGGTTGCGCGGGTGTGCGGTCAGACGGATGCTGGCGAACACACCCTGACCCGCTCGGGGCACCAGCAGGCCCAGACAGAGAGGTATGCCATGGACAAGATCATCATCCTCACCGGAGACGCCGCAGAGACCCTCGAGGTGTTCTATCCGTACCAGCGGCTGCGTGAGGCCGGTTACGAGGTGCACATCGCCGCCCCAGAGAAGAAGACGCTGCAGTTCGTGGTGCACGACTTCGTGGACGGCTTCGACACCTACACCGAGAAACTCGGCCACACCCTCGCCGCCGACATCGCCTTCAGGGACGTCAACCCGGCCGACTACCTGGCCGCGGTGGTTCCCGGCGGTCGGGCGCCGGAGTACATCCGCAACGATGCGGACGCACAGCGCATCGTGCGGCACTTCTTCGACACCAACGCACCCGTCGCCGCGCTCTGCCACGGACCGATGCTGCTGGCGGCGGCCGGGGTTCTGCACGGCCGTACCTCGTCGGCGTATCCGGCGCTCCAGGTGGACGTGGAGCTGGGCGGCGGCACCTTCGAGAACGGCGGCGCCGTCGTCGACGGCAACCTCGTTTCCGGCCGCGCCTGGCCCGACCATCCGGAGTGGATGCGGGAGTTCATGAAGCTCCTCGACGACGCTCGGGTGCAGGCCAGGCCGGTGGAGGCCGTCACCACCGCGTAACCTGTACTGCAGGTACGCGATCGGCGCGTGCGGCAGAGAGGATGCCCGTGGACACCACATTGCTCCGGCGCTTCGTCGCAGTTGCCGAGGAACTCGACATCGCGCGCGCCGCGAAGAACCTCAATGTCTCGCGCACGACCCTGATGAAATCGGTCGCCGCCCTGGAGGCCGAGCTGGGGGTGCCCTTGTTCGAGCCCGCCGCCGACAACCCGTACCTCACCGAGGCCGGAATCGCGCTGCTCGCCGAGTCCAAGGGCCTGCTCGCGCACATGCCACCGGCCGGCGGCCCGTCGCAGGGCTCCGGCAACAGCAGCGGTTCGGGCGGCGGCAAGGCCAAAGCCTCGAAGGGCCGTGGGCGCGCGCCCGCCGTCAAGGGCCAGGCCGCCCCCGGCAAGCGCCGCCAGTCCCGCTGAGCTGACCAGCCGCCGTCACCCTGAACTCGGGGTGGCATTTGGCGCGCCCGCTGGCTAAGCTGTGTGGTCAGACCACACAGCGCAGGCCCTCGGCCCGTCAGACCCACAGCCCACCAATGGAGGAGGACACCGTGACCGTCGACGAACGCCGCGCCTGGGAGATCGTGCTGGCGCACATCGAGAACGACCTGCTGCTCGGCCGGCTCAAGCCGGGCGACCGGCTCCCCGGCGAGCGCACCCTGGCCACCGACCTCGGCGTGGGACGTTCGAGTGTGCGTGAGGCCATCCGGGTGCTCGAGGTGCTCGGGCTGGTACGCACCAATGTGGGTTCGGGACCCACCGCCGGCGCCATCATCGTGGCACTGCCCGGCGGCGGGATGAGCGCCCTGATGCGGTTGCAGGTCGCGGCCCAGGGCTTCCCGGTGGCCGACATCGTCAAGACCCGCCTGGTGCTCGAAACCGCCGTCGCCGCCGAACTCGCCGAGGCGGTGCTCTCGGCCGCGCTGCTGCGCCCTGACCGCCAACACCCGGACCGGCACGACCCCGACCTCGGCCGGTGTGTGCAGCTGCTCGACGCGATGGATGCCCCTGGGCTGACCGAAGACGAATTCCTCGCCCTGGACGCCGCCTTCCACCTGTCGCTGGCCGAGGCCTGCGGCAACCAGGTGGTGGTCGCCACCATGGCGGGTCTGCGCACGGCTATCGAGGGCTACGTGCGGGCAGGGGTCGCCCGGCTGGCCTCCTGGTCTGATACCTCCGACCGGCTGCGCGCCGAACACCGCGGCATCCTGGCGGCCATCGAAGCCGCAGACCCGACCGGCGCGCACAGCCTCGTGCACGCACACATCTCCGGCTACTACGCCGAGACCCAGCTCTCCCCCGCCCCGCACTGACCTGCCCCGAACCGACCCGCCGCCCGACCCGCCGAGAACAGGACCCCCATGGTTGACCGACGCCTACCCAAGATCAAAGACCTCGCCCCGCTGATGCAGTTCAAGGTGCCGGAGCTCAACGCGAAGAAGCGTCGCCTCGAGTCCGCCCTCACCATCCACGACCTGCGGGCCATCGCCAAGAAGCGCACCCCCAAGGCCGCGTTCGATTACACCGAGGGTGCCGCGGAGGCGGAGATCTCGCTGACCCGTGCCCGGCAGGCCTTCGAGGACATCGAATTCCATCCGTCGATCCTGCGCGACGTGTCCACGGTGTCCACCGGTTGGGACGTGCTCGGCGCACCCGTGGCCCAGCCGTTCGGCATCGCCCCCACCGGCTTCACCCGGATGATGCAGACGGAGGGCGAGATCGCCGGCGCACACGCGGCCGCGAAGGCGGGCATCCCGTTCTCCCTGTCCACCATGGGCACCACGGCCATCGAAGACGTCAAGAAAGCCAATCCGTACGGCCGCAACTGGTTCCAGCTCTACATGTGGAAGGACCGTGACCGGTCGATGGCCCTGGTCGAGCGGGCGGCCGCGGCCGGCTTCGACACCCTGCTGGTGACCGTGGACGTGCCCGTGGCCGGCGCTCGCCTGCGCGACAAGCGCAACGGCTTCTCCATTCCGCCGCAGCTCACCGTCGGCACGGTGGTCAACGCGCTGCCGCGGCCGGAGTGGTGGATCAACTTCCTCACCACCGAACCCCTCGCCTTCGCCAGCCTGGACCGTTGGAGCGGCACCGTCGGCGAGCTGCTCGACACCATGTTCGACCCCACCGTGACCTTTGAGGACCTGGCCTGGATCAAGGCGCAGTGGCCGGGCAAGCTCGTGGTGAAGGGCGTGCAGAACCTCGCCGACGCGAAGAAGCTCGCCGACCTCGGGGTGGACGGCATCATCCTCTCCAACCACGGCGGTCGCCAGCTAGACCGGGCGCCGATCCCGTTCCACCTGCTGCCCAGCGTGGCCCGCGAGGTCGGCACCGACCTCGAGGTGCACCTGGACACCGGCATCATGAGCGGCGCCGACATCGTCGCCTCGGTGGCCCTCGGCGCCCGGTTCACACTGATCGGCCGCGCCTACCTGTACGGGCTGATGGCCGGCGGCGAGGCCGGCGTCGACCGGGCCATCCAGATCCTGTCCGACCAGGTGGCCCGCACCATGCGTCTGCTGGGGGTGAGCTCGCTCGAGGAGCTCGAGCCGGCGCACGTGACCCAGCTCACCCGGCTGGGCCGCATCGACCCACTGGCCGCGCAGGCGGTCGAGTCGCTGCCCGGCCGCTTCTGACCGCTGCCGCGGCATCCGCGCCCGCCCGCCCGTGCGCGGTTCCCCCGCCGTGGGAGGCATAACTCCTGCTAGATTCCCCGCGCTCTCGCCGCCGCCGCGTGATTCCGGGGCCGGCGCCGCGCATCCGGAAAAACTGCAGGAGTTATGCACCCCGGGGCGGCTCGCGGGCGGGCGGCTCGCGGGTCAGGCGGCGCCGAGCTCCTCGAGCACGGCGGCGAGCTGGTCGACCGCCCAATCGAGGTCTTCGGCCGAGACCACCAGCGGCGGGGCCAGACGGATGGTGGAGCCGTGCGTGTCCTTGGCCAGCACTCCGCGCTCCATCAGGGCCTCGCAGACCGCGCGGCCGGACGCCAGCGCCGGGTCGATGTCGATGCCGGCCCAGAGTCCGGCGCCGCGCACCTCGAGCACCCCGTGGCCGACCAGGCCGAGCAGGCGTTCGTGCAGGTGGGCGCCGAGGTCTCGGGCGCGCTGCTGGTATTCGCCGGTGGCGAGCAGGTTCACCACGGCCAGGCCGACGGCCGCCGCCAGCGGGTTGCCGCCGAAGGTGGACCCGTGTTCGCCCGGGCGCAGCACGCCGAGGATGTCGGTGTTGCCGACGACGGCGGAGACGGGCACGATGCCGCCGCCGAGGGCCTTGCCGAGCAGGTACAGGTCGGGTACCACGCCGGCCTGCTCCACCGCGAAGGTGGCGCCGGTGCGGCCGAGGCCGGACTGGATCTCGTCGGCGATGAAGAGCACGTTGTGCCGCAGGGTGATCTCGCGGACGGCGGGCAGGTACTCCACCGGTGGAACGACGATGCCGGCCTCGCCCTGGATGGGTTCCAGCAGCACGGCCACGGTGTTCTCGTCGATGGCCGCCTCCAGCGCGTCGGCATCCCCGTATGGCACCGTGCGGAAGCCCGGGGTGAACGGGCCGAAGTCGGCGCGCGCGGACTCGTCGTCGGAGAAGCTGATGATGGTGGTGGTGCGACCGTGGAAGTTGCCGCCGGCCACGACGATGTTCGCCAGCCCGGCCGCGACGCCCTTGACCCGGTAGCCCCAGGCGCGGGCGACCTTGATGCCGGACTCCACGGCCTCGGCGCCGGTGTTCATCGGCAGCACCATGTCCTTGCCGGCCAGCTTGGCCAGGGCGGTCACGAACGGGCCGAGCTGGTCGTTGTGGAAGGCGCGGCTGGTGAGGGTGATCCGTCCCAGCTGCGCGCGCGCGGCGTCCAGCAGCACCGGGTTGGAGTGCCCGAAGTTGACGGCGGAGTACGCCGCCAGGCAGTCGAGGTAGCGCTTGCCGTTGATGTCGGTCACCCAGGCGCCGTCACCGGAGGCGACGACCACGGCCAGCGGGTGGTAGTTGTGGGCGGCGTGCTCGTTCTCGAGCGCGATGGCGGCGGTCGCGTCGGTCAGGCCGACCTGCGCGGCCAGGCCGGTCGCATCGGTCAGGGCGCTCATCGGCGCAGCTCCAGCGTGCAGCACTTGACTCCTCCTCCGCCGAGCAGGAGCTCGGACAGGTCGACACCGATGGGGTTGTAACCGCGGTTGCGCAGCTGGCGTTCAAAGTCCTTGGCCTTGGCGGCGATGACGACGTTGTAGCCGTCGGAGTAGGAGTTGAGGCCCAGGATCGAGGCATCCTCCTCGGTGACGAGGATGGCATCGGGGTAGCGCTCACGCAGGATGGCGAGGCTGCGCTCGTCAAACGCGCTGGGCAGGTAGGCGATTTCGCCGTTACCCGACGTGGGCGACGCATCCAGCACCGCGATGGCGGTGTCGAGGTGGTAAAAACTCGGGTTGACCAGGGTGAGGGTGATCACGGGGCGGCCGTAGATGGCCGAGACCTCCTCGTGGCTGTTCGACGCGCTGCGGAAGCCGGTGCCGGCCAGGATCACGTCACCGACGAGCAGGAAGTCGCCCTCCCCCTCGTTGATCTCGGCGGGCTCGCGCACATCGAAACCGTTGGCGCCGAACCAGTCCATGTAGGCGGGGCCCTCCGGTTGGCGCTGCGGATAGGTAAAGTTGGCGCCGTACGCGATGCCGTCGATGACAAACCCCCCGTTGGCGGCGTAGACCATGTCGGGCAGGCCGTCGATGGGGTCGATCAGGTGCACGTCGAAGCCGAGCTCGATGTAGGTGTCGTACAGGGTCTGCCACTGGGCGACGGCCAGGCTGGTGTCGGTCGGTAGCGCCGGGTCCATCCACGGGTTGATCCGATAGACCACGGTGAAGTAGTCGGGCTTGCACATCAGCACGGTGCGCGCGACCGGGGTGCGGACGGGCATGGCCGACGCCGCGGATTCCTCCGGGGTGGCGGCTGCGAGATCAAGTGACACGGGAGCTCCTCTGTTGGCATTCCGCCGGCTGGCGCGAGACGGAACGCGTACGTATGGCGGACCAGGTCGCTCTCGTGAGCCCGGAACGATTCGGTGGTACCGAATCGCACAGGGACGCCACTCCTAGTGTCACACAGCACGAATCAACGTTTCCTGCGAATCGGCGCAGGGAACGCGCGTTCCAACCGAGATCCGCGCACATTTGACGCGTACACTGAGGCCATGGACAACCTCGATCGCGGCATTCTCGACCTTCTTCGCCAGAACGCCCGAGCGGGCTACGGCGATATCGGGTCGGTCGTGGGTCTGTCGGCCTCGGCGGTGAAGCGCCGGGTCGACCGCCTGGTCGCCGACGGGGTGATCCGCGGGTTCACCATCCAGGTCGATCCGGCCATTGACGGCATGAGCACCGAGGCCTACGTCGAGCTGTTCTGCCGCGGCACCGTCGCGCCAGACGAGCTTCTCCGCATCCTGTCCGGCGTCCCAGAGGTGGTCGACGCCGGCACGGTCACCGGCAGCGCCGACGCCATGGTGCACATCCGAGCCCGCGACATCCCCGGGCTCGAGGCCGCCCTCGAGAAGGTGCGCCTGGCGCCGAACGTGGACCACACCCGCAGCGCGATCGTGCTCACCCGGCTGATCCACCGCAGCCCGGAGTAGCCGGGCGCCCTTGACGCGGTTGACCCGGCTTGTTAGCTTGGTACAAATACCAAACAAACGAGGATGCCCGTGGACACGTACGAGATCACCCTTCTGGTCGTGGCTGGACTGATGGCGGTCGTCTTCGCGTGGCAGCTTCGGCCAGGTGCCGCCATCGGCCCGAATGCGCTGCGAGATACCGCCCGACGCGCCGGACTGGCCATTACACCCGAGGTCGAGCCTGTCCTGATCGCACGCATCCGCTCGCGAACCCGCGCTGCGCTGGTCGGCACCTTGATCGCTCTGATGGTGGCGACCGCTTCTCTTATCGCGCTTCCGGAATCACCGGACGGCGGCATGTGGTCCGGGCTGATGATCATCGTACTGACCGCCCTGGGCGGCGCCGTCGGACTGTGCGTGGCGGAGTTCAGGTCGGCGCTCGCCTTGCTCGGCGATCATCCTCGCGTGGCGCGGGCGCCCACGCCGAGCCGTGCGGACTATCTCTCCACCGTCGACCTCTGGTGTGGTCCCGTTGCCATAGGTGTCAGCGGACTGACCCTGGCCGCCGTGGTCGCGCTGATCCTGGTTGATCCCGAAAACGTGCTCAGTGACGCGAGCATTCCTTCCGTATGGTGGCCAGGCTTTTTGCTGTGGATCGTCTCGCTCGCATCGGCCGGGGTTGGCCGCATCCTGTCGACTCGCTTGGTGGGGCGGGGCCAGCCCGCCGGCAACGACATGGAGTTGGCGTGGTCCGACGCGCTCCGAAGTTGGACGCTGCGTGCACTGGTGCAGACTCCCGCACTGGGGGCGCTCTGCAGTGTGGTCGTGGTGCTGACCTCCGTCAGTTCGGCGGTGGCACGCCCGTCTGGAACCGGAACCGCCGTATCTCTGGCCTTTTCCATCGTGCCCCTGATCATGGGCTCGGTGGGGGTGGCTCTACTCTCGATGAAGTCACGCCGTCCGCCGCACTACCTCAGTCGGCTCTGGCCGGACGTGGCCGCGGAGCTGCGCCGCGACACACACCGAGGAGTCGCTCCGGTCGAGAGCGGCCGCTCGTGAGACTGGTCGTCGACCCGCACTCGACCACTGCCCCGTACGAGCAGATCCGCCTGCAGGTGATCGACGCGGTGCGCACGGGCACCCTCGCCCCGGGCGACAAGCTGCCCACGGTGCGCCGCCTCGCCGAAGACCTGGGGTTGGCACCGAACACTGTGGCGCGCAGCTACCGCGCGCTGGAGCAGGATGAGGTGATCGAGACCCGCGGGCGGCTGGGTTCGTTCGTCGCCGCGACCGGGGATGCGACGCATCGGCAGGTGCAGCTGGCCGCCGTGGCCTATGCGGACCGGTCGAAATCGCTCGGGGTCGGTGCCGATGAGGCCCTGGCGATCGTGCGCGCCGCCCTCGGCCTGCCCGGAGACCCGCCGGGGCGGGATCTCGCCGGCTGAACCGCATCCGGTCGGGGAATCGGCAGGCACCGCCGGTTTCTGGGGCGCCGGTGGGCAGGGTCAGTCGCCGCGGAGTTCAGCAAGAACCGCGTCGAGACGGCGCTGCCGGGTGGCCTCGGTCTTCGCGCCCTCGATGGCGAGAACATGCCGTCGTTGCTTGCTGAACGACAGGCCGTCGAACGCCGTGCGGGCGGCCGGGTCAGCGCCCAGCGCGGCGGCAAGGGCCTCGGGCTCGTCGACGGAGCGCGGTCGGTCGTCGAGCTCGATTGTGACCTCCACGTCGTCGCCGCCCGCCACACCGGCCTTGGTGCGGTTCTCGGAGCTGAGGGCGATCATGAACTTTCCCCGGTACGGTGCCACCGAGCTGCGGTAGCTGTGCCCGTTGATCGTCACCGTGATGGCGTGCCGTTTGCCGGGGCCGAGGCTTGCAACGACGCTGGCTGGAACGGGGATGCCCGTGGCGGTGGGGCCGGATTGCTCGATGACCGTTCGGAAGTCCATGACGCGAGTATCCCGCCCGCGGCTGGCGACGGCAAGCGTGCGGCACCGGCACCCCGTCTGCAGCGGGGTGCGCAGTGGGGTGCACTGCTGCGTGCGCTGCTGCGAGATGGCAGTTAAGGCCCTCTCACGCCAGCCGAAGGGGCACCAACTGGCAACTCGCCAGGAGGGTCGCACCGAGATACCGCAAAAATTCCCCTTCAGCGCACTGGAAGGGGGCGTTCGCGGCAAGTCGCGCGGGAACGGCGGAGCGCGGGCTCACGGCCCCGGTTCAGGACTCAGGAACGTGACTCAGGGCTCAGGGGCCTGGCTCAGGCGCTGGCGCTGGCGCTGCGGTAGTGCTCGGCCAGGCGGGAGAGGCCCTCGTCGAGGGAGACCGCCGGCGTCCAGTGCAGGTCGGAGCGGGTGCGGCGCTGGTCGAACCAGTGCGCTGTCGAGAGCTGCTCGGCCAGGAAGCGGGTCATCGGCGGTTCGTCGTCGCCGGGGGCCACCCGCCAGACCGCCTCGATGACCGAACCGGCGGCGCGCGCGAGGCTGGCGGGTACCCGCCAGGCGGGAGCCGGGACGCAGGCGGCGGCGCAGATGCCGGCCAACAGCTCGGCGACCGGACGGGGCTCGCCGTTGGTGATGACGTAGGCGTTGCCGTGCACGGCATCCACCCGCTCGAGCGCGGCGGCGATCGCGGCAGCGGCATTGTCGATGTAGGTGGTGTCGATCAGGGCGGCACCGTGACCGAGCAATGGCAGGCGACCGGCCCTGGCGCGCTCGACGATGCGAGCGATCAGCTGGGTGTCTCCAGGCCCCCAGACCAGGTGCGGCCGCACGGCGACGACCCGCAGCTCGGGAGAGTCGGCGGCCAGGGCCAGCAGCTCGGCCGAAGCCTTGGTGCGGGCGTAGTCGCCGCGGGCGTGCGCGGGGTCGGCGGGCAGCGCGTCGCTGCCGGTGATCGAGGTACCCGCGTGGGCGACGGATGGCGAAGACACGAAGACCAGGCGGGGCACCTCGGCGGCGCGGGCGGCGTCGAGCAGGGTGCGGGTGCCTCCCACGTTCACGGCCTCGAACTCGGCCGGCCGCCCGGTCAGCGATACCTTCGCGGCGAGGTGCACAATGGCGTCGACGCCGGTGACGGCCTCGGCGACGGCGACCGGGTCGGTGATCGAGCCGAGCACATCCGTGGCCCCTGGCACACCGCTCGGCCGGCGCTGGAAGCAGCGCACCTCGTGGCCGGCATCGATGACTGCCGCGGCGACGGCGCGGCCGAGGAAGCCGCTCGCGCCGGTGACGAGGACCTTCATGGCTGACTGAGCCTGGCGCCGGTGAGGATGCCGTGTGCCCAGCGAGCCAGGCGAGTGCGGTCGATCTTGGAGTTGTGGCGGATGTCGGTGGGCAGGCGCGGCACCACCAGCACCGCGGCGACGGGATGACCGGCGACCATGCGCACGTCTTCGGCGAGCTCGGGTTCGGCCAGCCCGACCCGGGCGGCCGGGGGTACGGTCTCGACCACGATGACGATCTGCTGGCTGCCGGCCGGGCCGACGCCCACGGCAGCGGAGCGAGCGACATCGTGCAGCGCGGACACGGCGATCTCGGGGCCGACGGGAGTGACGACGCCGAGCGCCGTGGTGATCACGTGCGGCATCCGCCCCTCGACCCAGAGCCGGCCAGCGGCATCCAGGTGGCCCACGTCGCCGGTGCGGTGCCAGCGTTCGCCAGCCGTGACCGCACGGGTAGCGGCCAGGTCGGTGAGCCACAGCTTGTCGTAGTGGTTCTTCACGTGCGGGGCGGAGACCACGATCTCGCCGGTGACACCGGCGGTTTCCGACAGCTCGCCGACGGCGGCGCCGGTCTCGTCGAGGGCGCTGATCCGCACCCGGGTGGTGGCGGTGGGCGTGCCGACGCAGACGCCGCCGGGTCCGCGAGCCACGTCGTCCTGCGCGGCGGCACGGATGCCCTCCAGCGTGATGTCGGTCATCAGCAGGCCCTCGGTCATGCCGTACGGCGTGTGCGCGCTGGCGCCCGGCATGAGCGCCGCGGCCGAGGCGAGCAGCGGCTCTGACACCGGGGCGCCGGCGGAGAGAAAGCTCCTCACCCCGGCGAGCGCGGCGTGGTCGGCGGGGCCGAGTTCATCCTGGGTGGCCACGACGTTGGCCAGGGCGGCCGGGGACAGGAACACCACGGTGGCGTCGATGGCCGCCACAGCGGCGGCGACGGCCGTGGCCGTGAGGGTCTTCGGCGCGGTGACGTCCATGTCCGGCGTCACCGAGCGGGCGCCCAGGGCGGGGCCGAGCAGGGCGAACGGTGCGAAACCGGCGACCAGACCGGTGCCGCGGCCGACGCCGTACTGGGCGTGCAGCGCACGGCTGACCGCGGCCAGCTGACCGTGGGTGTACACGACGCCCTTGGCGGGTCCGGTGGAGCCGGAGGTGAAGAGCACCGCGGCGACATCGGTCGGCTGCGGGGGTTCGGGCAGTTCCTCGTCGCGGCCCAGCGAGATGAGATCGGCCAGGGCGTAGGAGACGCCGAGGGCGCGGCGGCTGGCGGCTGGCAGCCGGGCGATGGAGATCTTCTGGCCGGGCCAGCCCAGGGCGCGGGCGGCCATCAGCCCGGGGACGGCGCCGATGACGTGGTCGGGCCGGGCGCCGCGCACGGCGCGGGTCAGCCCGGTGAGGCCGAGGCCGGCATCCGCCACGACCACGATCGCGCCGAGGCGGATGCAGGCGTAGAGAACCGCGGTGAGGTCGGCGCTCGGCGGAACCAGCAGCGACACCCGGTCGCCCCGGCGCACACCGACCTGGTGGAGGCCGGCCGCGATCTCGCGCACCCGGCGGGAGAGCAGGCGCCAGCTGACGACGCGAGGGCCGGCCCCGGCGCCGGGCGCCATGTCGATGAGGGCGGTCTCGTCGCTGTTCTGCAGCTCGTCGAGGTAGTGCCAGAGCGGCTGGTACTGCGCGTCGGCGGGGGTCTCGACAGGCTCGACCAGCGGGTCCGGCTCGACCAGCGGGTCGGGCTCGACCACCGGCGCCGGCTCGACCAACGGCGCCGGCTCGACCAGCGCATTCGCCGCCAGCCAGGTCAGTGCTGCCCCGGCATAGTCGACGTCCTCGATGATCAGGTGCCCCGCGCCCTCGAACCTGTGCACGTCGGCGTGCGGCAGCCGGGCGATCAGGTCGTCCAGGTACCCGTCGCTGAAGATCGGGTCTTGCGGGCCCCAAAGCATGAGGGCCGGCACCTCAAGCGCGCGAATCCCCTCGGCGATGCGGTCCAGTTCGGGGTAGCTGTCGTGGTCGGCATCCACCGGGATGTCGGCGACGAATCCGCCGATGCCGCCGCGTCTGGCGGCCGTGCGATACGGCGCCCGGTAGCCGCTTTTGACCGCTCCGGTCAGCCCAGGGTGGCCGAGGGCCAGGGTGGTGTCGAGGAACGCGGTGCTGAGCACCGTGCCGGTGCCGAGGACGCCGCGGGCGAGGGCGAGCCGCAGCGGCGCCGGGATGGGCTCCGCCTCGTTCTGATGGATGGCGGTGTTCAGCAGCATGACGCCGGCGAGGAGCTCGGGGTGGTCGACCGCCCACCCCAGGGACACCACGCCTCCCCAGTCGTGGCCGAACGTGAGAACGGGCCCGGTGAGACCGAGGGTGTTGGTGAGGTCGCCGAGGTCCTGCACCCGTCGGGCCAGGGGACGGGCGGCTCCGGTGCGCTCGGAGAAACCCATGTCGAGCTGGTCGACGGCGATGATCCGCCAGGCCGGCTGACCGGCAGCCGCCGCCTCGGTGGCCTGGGCGACCAGGTCACGCCACAGGTAGGACCAGGTGGGGTTGCCGTGCACACACAGCACGGTTCCCACCGGTTCGACGCCGAGTGCGGCCAGCTGCTCCGCGTTGTCGAGCAGGTGCCAGGCGTGCGTGCCGCCGTCGCTCTGGGCGACGTCCACGATCCGCGACCAGTCCGGGTCGAGACCGGGGAGCCCGCTGGGCGGAACGCTCGCCGGAGCGAGGGCCGTCGCGGTGCGCGGCAGCCGGTAGCTCACCACGCGATCTCCATCATGGCCGTGTTCAGGCCGGAGCCGACGCCCATCAGGAGCACGCGGTTGCCGGGCACAAGGTGCTCGGTTTCCTGCGACAGGGTGATCGGGATGGAGGCTGGACCCACGTTGCCGTAGGTGGGGTAGGTCAGCGGCACCCGGGTGCGGTCGAGGCCGGTGGCCTTGACGATGGCGTTGGTGTGCACATCCGACACCTGGTGCAGGATGTAGCGGTCCATATTCGACCAGCTCCAGTCCCGTTTGGCTTCGGTCCACGCCGAGACGACCAGTTCCATGCCGCCCTTGAGCAGCGCCTTGGCATCGGTGAACATGCCGTCCACACTGCCGACGCAGAGGTCGTTGAACTGGGTGGCCGCTCGGGTCACACCGCCCAGGATGCGGTGGCCTTCAGGATGATCGTCGGCCCGCCCCAGCACGGCCGCAGCGGCACCGGAGCCGAGGGTGAGGCTGGCGAACTCGCTCATGAAGTCCTTGCGGCCGATATCGGGCCGGCCGAGACGTTCGATGGTGTTCGTCTGGATCTCGTCGGCGTCCTCACCGTCGATGATCACGGCGTACTTGATCTGGCCGGAGTCGATCAGCTGGGCCGCCAGGGTCATGCCGTTGACGAAGCCCAGGCAGGCGTTGGCGATGTCGAAGTTCGTCGCAGACGACGGCAACCCGAGGCCGTGGTGGATGCGCACGGCCACCGAGGGCTCCAGGTGCTTGCGGGTGACCGAGGTGTTGATCATCAGCCCGACCTCGCTGGGATCCACCCCCGCCTGAGCGAGGGCGCGCTTGCCTGCGGAGACGGCGGCGTCGTCGAACGCCTGGCCCACGGCCCAGTTGCGCCGTTCGTGCACCCCGGCGACACGCTGCAGGAGGCCCTTGGGCAGGCGCAGGCGTTTGAGTGCCGGCTGCAGGCGCCGGTCGATCTCCTCCGACGTCGTGACCCTGGGGGCGATGGTCGTGGCGATCGACAACAATGCGACGTTGCGGTGCATCGTTGTTGCGTTTCCGTCCAACGGGGTCCCCTGTCGAGTTTTGGGTAGCGACAAATCTAGTCCTATCGATTTTCTCTCAGGAGTCTGAGCGGCAACCGTGTGGTAGCTGAAGCCAGCAGCGACCGCGTCCGCCCGGTCGGCTCCGCCACGGCTACCCTCCATTATCAGCCCTTTCGTCAGGCATCCCAGCATTGAGACCGGTGTACCCCGATTGGGCCCGTGCGGCCAGACGTGCTGGTGCGGTACGCCCGGATGGCCGCTGCTGGGGCGTCAGCGGCGCTACACGACCTCGTCGGTGAGGGTGCTGGGATTTCCGAACCGGTGCGCGGTGATGGAGATCGCCTGTTCCCGCAGGAACGGCAACAACTCGACCCGGCCGGACTGGGTGACGGGCTGCGCGTAGACGGCGATATCGGGGCTGCCCCCGAGGGCATGCGCGAGCGCCGTGGCGGCTTCGGTGGCTCCGACCAGGGGGTCGCCGCCCACCAGTCGAACGCGGCTGGTGGTCAGCTCGCCCGCCGCGGCACGCGCCAGCCACTCGGCATCCGACTCGATGATCACCTGGATCCCGCGCGGGGTGAGCACGGAGCGCACCCTGTCCGGTAGCTCGAGTGGGCTGGAGACGGTGAACTTCGACTTGGACAGCAGGCCCGCCGCGATGACCCGCAACAGCAGGGCGAGGTTGCCGTCCTCGCCCAGGCGCACGGTGACGGGCAGGGGCAGGTACCGGAACAGGTTCCGCTCCAGCCCGAGGGCGGAGACATCGGTGACGGCGTTGAATTCCTCACGCCAGGCGAGGGCGTCGCTGAGGGCCGAACGGCGGAGCACATCGAATTCCTCGTAGGGCAGCGACGGCTGGGATGCCTCGATGAGGTCGGTGATCCGGTCTTCGAGGCCCCGCAGGTGCAGGGTGGAACTGTTGCGACCTGGGTCGGTGACCCAGCTGCCCAGGCCGAAGAGGTAGTTCGGTCCGCCGGCCTTGTGGCCGGGCCCCACGGCGGAGCGCTTCCAGCCGCCGAACGGCTGGCGTTGCACGATCGCCCCGGTGATTCCCCGGTTCACGTACAGGTTCCCGGCCTGCACGGTGTCGACCCATTCGGTGATCTCCTGCTCGTCGAGGGAGTGCAGTCCGGCGGTGAGTCCGTACTCGACGGCGTTCTGGTAGCGGATGGCGTCCGCCAGTGTGCGGGCGTGCATCACCCCGAGTACCGGGCCGAAGAACTCGGTGAGGTGGAAGTAGGAGCCGGCCGTGACGCCGGAACGGATGCCGGGTGACCACAGCTGGCCGACGCCGGTTTCCAGCGGGTCGTCGAGCAGTTTCGGCTCGACCAGCCAGCGTTCACCGGCGCCGAGCTCGGTGAGTGCGTGCAGGAGCTTGCCGGTCGCTGGCTCGATGATCGGGCCCATCTGGCTGTCGGGGTCGGCCGGACGGCCCACGCGCAGTGACGTCGCCGCATCCACCAGCTGGCCCAGGAATCTGGTGGACCTGGCGGCTGACCCGACGAGGATCACCAGGCTGGCGGCGGAACACTTCTGCCCGGCGTGACCGAACGCGCTCTTGACCACGTCGGCGGCGGCCAGATCGAAGTCGGCGGACGGGGTGACGATGATGGCGTTCTTGCCGCTCGTCTCGGCCAGGAGCGGGAGGTCCTCGCGCAGCCCGCGGAAGGTGTGGGCGGTCTCGTAGGCGCCGGTGAGGATCACCCTGTCGACATCGGGGTGAGCAAGTAGCCGGCTGCCGAGAGCGCGGTCGGACAGGTCGATGAGGGCGAGCAGGTCCCGCGGGATCCCGGCCTCCCAGAGCGCTTCGACGAGCACGGCCCCGGTGCGCTGGGCCAGCGAGGCCGGTTTGATGATGACGCCGGATCCGGCGGCGAGGGCCGCGAGGACCCCGCCGGCCGGAATCGCCACCGGGAAGTTCCACGGCGGCGTGACCACGGTCAACCGGGCGGGCACGAAGGTCGCGCCCTGCACTCGGTCGAGGTCGCGGGCACGTTCGGCGTAGTAGTGGGCGAAGTCGATCGCTTCACTCACCTCCGGGTCGCCCTCCGCGATGGTCTTTCCGGTTTCGGAGGCCATCACTTCGATCAGGCGGGCACGATGGGCGGCCAGGACCTGGCCGGCCCGGTGCAGAATGACGGCTCGCTGGGCACCGGATTGTGCCGCCCACGCGGCGGCAGCTCCGGTGACCGTCGTGATGATCTCGTCGAGCCGGTCGGTGTCGTCGACGCTGGCCTGGCCGATGGTGTCGATACCCAGCCGGGAGTGCTCCACCCGGCCCAGGATCGCGCGGCCCCAGGCGCGGTTGGCCGGCAGCGAGGGATCGGTGTCCGGTTCGTTGTGGAATCCGCCCAGCGCCGACAGACTCCGTGAGACGGACCCCCGGGTGAGGCCGAGCACCATGGCGGTGAGGTTCGGGTCGTCCTCGTCGGCAGGTGGGGTGGTGAGCGCGGGGGTGTCCGGCAGCCCGGGCGTCTGGCCGAGGGGAACGACAACGGAGCGATCCTGCACCCGGGCGGGGGTGGGCGCCGGGGTGGCGGAGCCCGGTGTGTGTGCGGAGGCTTCGAGGGCGGCCAGCGAGGAGAGGAACCGTTCCTTCTCCCGGTCGAACAGCGCGGGAGTGTCGGCCAGTTCGAACACGGCGGACATGAAGTTCTCGTCGCTGGCGTTCTCTTCCAGCCGGCGCACCAGGTAGTGGATCGCGACGTCGAACTCGGCCGGGTCCACAACGGGGGTGTACAGCCGCAGCCCACCCACGTCCTTCTTCACCGCTTCGGCCTGGCTGGTGGCCATGCCCAGGAGCATTTCGACGTCGACGCGGTCGTCCACCCCGCGCTGCTGGGCGAGGAGGTGCGCGTAGGCGAGATCGAAGAGGTTGTGACCGGCGACACCGATGCGCACGGCGTCGGTGTTCTGCGGGGTGAGGGCCCAGTTCAGCATCCGCTTGTAGTTGGTGTCGGTTTCCTGCTTGCTGCCGTAGGTGGCCAGCGGCCAGCCGTGCACGACCGCGTCGACGCGCTCCATGGCCAGGTTGGCGCCCTTGACGACACGCACCTTGATGGCAGCGCCACCGCCCGCACGACGGGCGTGCGCCCACTGGGTCAGTTCCTGCAGTGCGCCCAGGGCATCCGGCAGGTAGGCCTGCAACACGATCCCGGCCTCGAGGTTGGCCAGTTGCGGCTGATCGAGGATGCGTTCGAACACCGCGATGGTGAGACCGAGGTCGCGGTACTCCTCCATGTCGAGGTTGATGAACTTGGGGGTGGGTGATGCGGCGGCCAGCTCGTACAGCGGGGTGAGGCGCTCCACCACCCGGTCGACGGCCTCGTCGAACGCCCACATCGAGAGCTGGCTGATGATGGCGGACACCTTGATCGAGACGTAGTCGACGTCGTCGCGGGCCAGGAGTTCCCTGGTTCCGTTCAGTCGGCGCAGAGCCTCCTTCTCACCGAGCACGGCTTCGCCGAGCAGGTTGATGTTCAGTCGGTTGCCTGACTCGCGCAGGTGCTCGATGGCCGGGCCGAGCTTGTCCGGGGTGGCGTCCACGACGAGGTGGCCGACCATCTGGCGCAGTGCCTTGCGCGCCGCGGGGATGACCACCCAGGGCAGTACTGGGCCCAGCACACCACCCACCCCGATGGCTCCGCGAAGCACCGGCGGCAGGAAATCGGGCGCCAATTTGGCGACGCGCTGCAGGTTGTACCCGGCGACCATGACGTCCTCCGGGCGCATGACGCCGTCCACAAAACCCACGGTGAAATCCAGCCCGTTGGGGTCCTTGAGCACACCGGCCAAGCGCTGCGCGGAGACGTCGGCTGGGATTTCGACGCTGTCCGCCAACCACTTGGTGACGAGGGCCACGACCTCCGCACCGAGGTCCTGCTGCACGTTCGGAGTGGGATTGGTCATGCTCCCGAGGTTAGTCGCAGCAACCCCTCAAGGTGCTCGTCTACAGCGGCGATGTGTCGGCGTTTCTCGGCCTCTGGCAGGAACGACGCCCGGAAGGAATTGCGGGCCAGGGCGGCCATCTGGTGCGGGCTGAGCGCGAACTCGCGCTCGACCGCGGCGAGGTTATCGTCGACGTAACCGCCGAAATAGGCCGGGTCGTCGCTGCTGATGGTCACGAGGAGCCCGGCGGCGAGCATGGCCGGCAGCGGATGCTCGGCCAGGGTCGGCGTGGCATGAAGACACACGTTCGACAGGGGGCACACCGTCAACGGAATCTGGCGTTCCCGCAGGATCTGCACCAACCCGGGGTCCTCGATCGCGCGGATGCCGTGGTCGACGCGTTCCACGCCGAGCAGGTCGAGTGCCTCATGCACATAGTCAGGCCCACCCTCCTCGCCGGCGTGGGCCACCCGGTGCAGGCCGAGGGCGCCGGCCCTGGCGAACACCTCGGTGAACAGGGACGGAGGAAAGCCCACTTCAGCGGAGTCCAGCCCGACACCGATGATCTGGTCGAGGTACGGAACGGCCGCCTCGAGCGTTTCGAGGGCAGCTTCACCGCCCAGGTGGCGCAGGAAGCAGAGTATGAGGTCGGCCGAGATGCCGAGGTCCCTGCGGGCGTCGATCAGTGCCCGGCTGAGTCCGCCGAAGACCACGGCCAGCGGGATGCCGTTGGCCAAGTGAGTTTGCGGGTCGAAGAAGATCTCGGCCCGGCGCACCCCCGCCCGCGTCGCCCGTGCCAGGTAGGCCATCGCCAGATCGTAGAAGTCGTTCTCGCAGCGGAGCACGGCGAGGTTGGCGTAGTAGATATCCAGAAAGGACTGCAGGTCGGTGAACCGGTAGAGCTCGCGGAGCGCCTCGGGATCGTAGCTGGGCAGGGCCACATTGTTGCGGCGGGCCAGGGTCACCAGGAGTTCGGTCTCGAGGGTGCCCTCGATGTGCACATGCAGTTCGGCGACGGGCCAGGTGGCGACGGTCATAGTTTTCTCCCACGGGTCTCGAAGTCGATCCCCCAAACTACCGTCTTGCCCGGCCGCGGGTTAAACGCAGAATGGGTCGCACCCCTACGTTGGTCGAGCTTGTCGAGACCTGCGCTCCGCAGGTCCGCGTGCGGGGTCTCGACAGGCTCGACCAACGACGTGGGGACGTCCACGAGGCCGGGTCGCGGATGCTTGTGGGTCGCTCCCTACGTTGGTCGAGCTTGTCGAGACCTGGAGAGGTTCCTGCGGGCGCCCCGGCCGGCGGTGCGTTCCGCAGTCCGCGTGCGGGGTCTCGACAGGCTCGACCAGCGATGTGGGCGCATTGCCGATTGCGGGGTCTCGACGGGCTCGACCAGCGATACGGGCTCGACCAGCGATACCGGCTCGGCC
>NZ_JAIEUL010000027.1 GCF_019599185.1 Cryobacterium inferilacus
TTTGAGACAATAAACGTGGCCCTCAAAGCCGCCTGAAACCACTAACCCTTTGAGTCAACTGAACTCGGGGCAGTCCCATCTCCCGCACTGCCTCGAGATTGGGTCCGAGCCAGGGCAAGACCTCCGCACTTTTCCAGATGGGGTCGTTGGTGAGTTCAGCGGCGTGTTTGGCGCGTTGTGCAAGGTCAGAATAGATCTGTGTCGCCTCGACGCCGCTTCCTGCTGCGGCAGATTCTTGAATGCCTGCGACCAAAGGAATTGCACCATCCAGTTCGCCCTTCGCCAAAAATCCTCGGATTCCGACCCAGGCGCAAACGCCGACAATTAGGCACAGACCCACAATGCTTGCCCACAGCACGATCCTCGGTCGCTTACTCCTGCGGCGCCGGCGTCGCGGAAAAGAGTGGGATGGGGACATTGCATTATCCAATCAGACAAACAGCACTCCCGATCGCTGATCGTGCCGTTGAAATCTTCAGTTGACTCACCAAATTGTTCGTCACTAGGCGGGCTTAGGGCTCGCTTTCAGAATGTCGACCACTGTCGACCACATCGCGCTGTTCTTAGCAACGATCTCCACGGCGCTTGCCCGGACGGTGTCCTTGCCTGTTGCGTCGACCAGTAGCGATTCCACTGCCCGACGCATGTCCTCGTCCCCATGGAACTGCCATTGAGGCACACCAAAGTCGCTCAGCAACTCGCCGTACTTGTGAGACCATCCGTAGGCAAGCACAGGGGTGCCTTGCGAGAGCGCTCCGACAATGGCATGGAACCTGCTGGCTACCGCAATGGTCGCGTCACCAAGAACTCGCTTCAGAACGAGCGGATCTGCATGTGCGAAAAGACGGCAACTGAGCGCTTCGGCTATTCGTTCACCGAGTTGCATGTCGCTGAATTCGTGGATGACAACAACCGGCTCGATACCTGCAGACTGAGCGGTACGACCAGCAATTATGAGTGTATCGAGATACTCGTCGAGGCCCAGTTTGGTGTGGCTAACCATCTTGCTATTGGGCACGATCGCAGCAAACTCGCCGTCTATTGGCGACGGAATATCTGTCGTCTTTAAGCCAACGGTGAAGTCAGGTGACAGCTGCACTGGAATTCTCGAGCTGAGGCTGCGAATGTGATCGAGGCTGACCTTATCCCGCGCAAAAACAATGGTCGCGTGGCTCAGTAGCTTCGCCGAGGACACCCGTTGTTCCTTCTTGTCGAACGGCCCGAACGCTTGCGGCAAGAAAACGATCGGTGTGCCACGTCGATGCCACCGATTCGCGTGACGCGCTTCTCTGTCGCTGCGACGCGTGGAAAAACTATCGCTATAAGCAAAACCCGAAGCGTCTAGAACGCCGGAGATCTCGGAGTCGCTGGTGAGGCCAAAGGCGTTTCGGATCGACCTCGGCAGACGGTCGCTTGCGAATGCCGACGTGATCGGGGCTTGGTTCAACAACAGCGTCTGTTTGAGTCCAAGACGTGCACGCACGGGGTACCGGCTTCCGTTGGGCGACACGCTGAGCTGGAACTCTTCACCCAACCGCGCAGCAACGGCCATCATCATCAGTTCTGCACCCTTGTTGTGGGTGTTCACACCGCGGATATCAACGGTCATAGCGAGTTAAAGCTCCTCAGGTCTGTCAATCGACGTTTGGCGGAAAATGGGGTCAAACCATCGGGGTCCGCATAGCCATATCCCACCAGCATGACTACTCTCTGGTGTGATTCGAGGTTGAGAAGGCTAGCCATGCGTCGGTCGCGCTCCACGATGTCTGGCCAGTTGATGCAAACCGACGCCACACCCTGAGCTTCAAGCCCAAGGATGAATGACATGGCCGCGAGACATCCATCGGTGTAGATCAGATGCCGATCCCGCTCATCGATGAACGCGGAAAGTTCACCAACAATAACGACGATCCCCTTCAGATTCTGGGCGTAACCCGCTGTGCCCATGGGTATAGCGGCGACTGCTTTCACCATCGCTGGATCGTCGAAAACGCGAAAAGTGAACGGCTGACGATTGCACGCGGACGGTGATTCTCGCGCCACCAGCATTGCGCGGTCGATTACGTCACGCGGCACATCGTCCGGCAGAAACCAACGCACAGACTTCCGTCTCTCGGCCAACGTCGTGAGCGCGTCGATGCCCACCGGTGGGACTTGAGTGGATGGGGCATGCGGCACGCTTGTGCCCTCAGTGTCTGTCTCCCACGTGAAACGGTCGAATTCGTCGCGAGCCTGGGCGATGACGGAGTTCCCGCTTGCGCGGGTCGCGTCGAAGTATTGGACGAGCACGTCGCGTGCCCAATTTTCAACGCCGGTGGAGATCGGAGCGGGCTTGTGAGCAAGCAGCTTTCGGAACAGCTCTACGGTCGGGCCAATGTAATCGAGCGCGAAAGTGGCACGCCGTGGCTGCATCGTGAGGCCCTTTTCCAGCATGTGGATATTGCGCCTCAGCAAGAATTCTTGGGTGCCGACCTTTTCCCGGCGTGAGTACTCTTGATGACCGCGCGAGACCACGTTTCTTTCACGCCGAAAGGCGTCGCTGAAAAGGCTGTAGTACACACTTCGTTCAAATGGCGTACCGCTTCTCAACCGCACCTTAAGAACGGCCCGCGAACGCCCGAGCACTTTCTTAACCTTGCTGATCATCGCCGATTACCTCTTTCTTTAAGGATTTTTGCTGCAAACCGAACAGGTGCAGCGAGAGCAATCGACATCTGCACTCCAGCGACGCGTGTTCGAGAACCTATGAAACAGGACACGTAGGACGCAACCGCGTAGGAGATGACAGTTGCGTATGCAGCCCCGATAAGACCAATTTGCGGAATGAGCCAAAAGTTCAGTCCGACGTTGAGCACACCCCCGAGCGCATGCCGCACAAGCGAGGCGACCAGAAGATTCTCTGCAACGATCCATTTGCTGAAGACGGCGGCCATAAACACCAACGGCAGAACAAGTACGTGTATCTGCAAGATCTCACCGGCAGCAGCGTACTTTTCGCCGTAGAGAACTGTTAGCGCGAATGGACCAAGGAGGAGTACAACGCTGGCGATGCCGACGCCAGCCCAGCATGCCAGATCGTAAGACCTCTGCAGTGCGGCACGGTACTCGGCACTGCGTTCTCCAAAGCGCCTCCGCGTCGACAAAAGAGCCGGGAAGGTAGCCGTCATGAAAACGACTGGTAGAAAGTAGAACAGTTCAGACAGGCGCGCAGCAGCGGCGTACATGCCGACAGATTCACTCCCCAAAAGGGCCTGGAGGATGACGATATCGCTGCGCGTATTGATCTGAGCGGCGACACCCGCCAACAGCAAGATCCAGGACTTGCTGAATAGGTCCGAGACGATTCCAGAATCGAGGCGACCAAAACCTTGGCTCGATTTATCTAGCGTGTATCGAAGCAATAGTCCCGCTGAAACCAAGACTGATTCCAACAAATAGAGGACGACGAAAACCGTTAGATTCGCACCGTTAACCGCTAGAAGAAGTCTGACCGCGAGGAAGGCAAGGACGACCCCAATGCGAATTGGTGCAGTCTTGTTGCTCTCCATTCTTGACTGATACCAGTACTCAGAAGCATCGAAGGCCCTGGCGAAAAGAACCACGAGAGCTATCGCCGTCACAGCGACCGTCTCTTCGCTCCCGGAGGACAGTGACACGAGCAACAAAACCACGTACGCGAATGCGGCGCAAACCTCCCGGATCACGATCAGGGCTGTCATCGTCGATCTTTGGACATTCGGAGATTCGACCAAGTGCTTGATCGCAAGCCCAGAGAGGCCTGCGGTCATGATCGTCATGCCGATTCCTGCGAGAGTTGTGCCGTAGCTGAACACGCCGAACTGCTCGACGGTCAGAGTGCGGGCGAGAATGACGCCGCTGACGGCGGTCCCACCCAAAGTCACAATCTGCTGCATCGTTGCCCAAGAAGCACTGCCGAGAATACGACCGCGCGAGAACTCGTCCCCGCTGTCTCTCACTGCCCTACCTCGCGCTGGAACACTCTCGCTGCGCTCAGCATCACGACGGCAAACCGTCCACAAAGGAATTCAGGCGCGCGGCCCTCTTACTCCAGGAGAATGCGCTGGCGTATTCGACTCCGTCTGTTCCTAAGTCATCGGCCGCGCTAAGAGCCGTGGCAAAGGCTTCGACAGCAGACGTCTTGCCATCGTCAAAGAGAGAGACACCGGGTGCGTTTCGCGTCACGAGCTCGTCGGATGACGTCGCTACTACCGTCAAGCCTGCGGCCAGATACTCGAAGTATTTCATGGGGCTTCGCGCGGCGTTCCCAGGATGCTTTGACATTGGGAGGATTCCCACTTTGGCCTTGGCAAGCAGTTTGGGAGCTTCCGAGTACGGCACCGGTCCAAGGAGTGTGAGGTTCTCAGGCGCACGTGGGGGCGGTGACGCCGTGATCGGACCTCCGATTCGAAACTCTTGGTCGGGAAACGCACGACACATCAAGTACACAGCGCTCCAGTCGAATCGCGCATCCAGCGCGCCAATATAGATTGCACCGCTTCGTGCCTCACTAGGTAAAATTGCTGAACGAAAATGCTCGAACTCAACACCGTTCTCCAAGACGAGATGAGGCAATTCGCGACCGTTCCGCATTACGTCTTTGAGGACATGACCTCCGGTGGCTACGATCGCGTCTGCCAATTCAAGAACGCGGTCTTCCGCTGCTCGAGTTGAAGGATCGAAATGGATATCGGTCGGGCGGTAGATCGTGAGTCGTGGCTCCAATAACGGCACAAGAGATACCAGGTGGGGCTGATCGATAAACAGAACGTCAATCGGCTTGTGATCCCACGCTGAAGCGAGTTTGCCCCAGGGGCGAGCTGAGAGTCGCAAGTTCGCAACTGACAGTTTCAGTGGCGTCCTTGCCGGCGGGATCGGCACTAGAGGCACAATATGAGAAACACTGTCGCTGTCTACAACCGGCGACTCGAGAGCCAACCTGAATCGGCTACGCACATCACCCGAACTGAGTTTGCCAAGGTGCGCGAACGTCACAGGCGTTGATATGTGCGTCACACGATTGCCTAGCCTTGCGAGCTCCCGTGACAGATGGTGACTACCAACTCGGAATACTCCAGTGCTCGCTGTGTGGCTAGCGAAAACGATATTACGCATTTACATCACCGTCTCAGGTGATCCTGCGAGCTGTAATCGGGCAACAAGTCCTTGCCTAGCAGAGCTCAGTTCGGTGACGGACCTGTCCACTGCTTCCCAATATGAAGTGGGGTCAGCCGCAAGTTCACCGACCTGAGCTTCCACTTTTGCGGGATCAAAGTCGAAGGCGTTGTGTACATACGGACTCAGCCCCAGGTCCTCGTAGGCACCCCAACCCTTTCGCTCGTAGCTGAGGTGCACGCTTGGGACCCGACTGCGGATTGACTGGATCGCGCCATGCAGACGCACCGAGATCACGACGCTGGGACGGAAGGACTCTTGGGCGGTTGCGTCTTTAAGCGTCCGGAAGGGTCCGCGCATCCCGAGCCGTTCGTAAAACAACGGATCGTTGTTGCCGCGAGCATTAGCTTGGACCAGGACTTCGAGGTCGTTACGTTCGTGAAGTTCGAGCACGCCTGCCTCATACTTTCGCACACGCGATCCACGTCCCAGATCGCGAGCAACTAGACCCACGCGCCCGGATCCCGCCGGCTCGTCTATTGGTCGAGTCTCGAACGCGCTAGGCAGCCCCAGCAGTGCCATGTCAGGATTTCGGTGCACGTTCTTCAGACCTGAGAGAGAGTCCGCTGATCGCCCGTCGCGGACATTGACCATGGCGGCGTTCTTGAGGCGTGACCTCACAAACCCTGCCGTGGCAAAGTTCAGCGGTCCGATGCTCTGAGGGAGATAAACGTACCGGGGATCCTCTCGAGAGGGTAGTTGAGGCATATGAGTGAGGGCATTCTTCAGTGCCTCAATCGGCGATTTCGTGCGGAGGTAACCGCCGCCGACGGCGACGACCAAGTCGGATTCGGATAGAACGCCCTGGACCGAGGCTGGTAGTTGTAAACCACGAATGAGCGACTCTATCCCACGCAACAGCGTCCTGAAGCTGCCGATGCTCTCGGTCTGCCCGGTGAGTGGGTGCAGGACCCGGCCTGAGAAATTGTCGGCAAAACTCTGCGGGTCGAGCGCGATGAGCGTGATGTCCGCTCCCGGAAATGCATCTGAGACCAAACTCGCTGCCTCATCAACGAGCAATCCGTCCCCGGAATTCGTCCGGCTGTAAGCGTGAATCAGCGTAACCTTCACGAAAACAAGACCTCCTTATAAACCTTTAGATGAGCATCGATACTGTCGGCCCATCTAAATCGGGCCGCCCACTCCTGACCGGCTTGCTTAGCGCCGGCTACCCACTCGCTATCCGACATTGCCGATGAAATAGCCACGGATATTCCCTGCGCGTCCAGCTCCTGAATCTCGTACGACGGACCTGCGACTTCAGCGAGGGATCCACGCCGGGAGGACACCACTGGTACACCTGCAGCCATCGCTTCGAGGACGGGCAGTCCGAATCCCTCATAGAGGCTGGGGAACACGAAAACGCTGCAGCGCTGCATCAGGGCAACGCGGTCGTTATCACTAACGAAACCGAGATAGATCACATTGCTCGCGGACTCGATCTCGGTCATCGCCTCGGAGAAATTCCACGCCGGTCTCCCTGCGATTACTAGCGGCAACCCGGCCGTTGCCAGATCCCCGGTCTGGAAGGCACGCACTAGCTGAATCAGATTCTTGCGGGGTTCAACGTTGCCCAGATACAGGGCGAATGCGGCCGGAAGCTGCCCGCGTATGGCATCGGAGAGAAGGACCTCACGCTGAAAGGACTGAGAGTCGATGCCGTGAGGGATGACCGAGATGCGGCTCCGATCGACTGAGAAGACGTTCTCGATATCGTTTGCGGCAGACTGCGACACAGTGAGAATTCTGTCCGTGCACTTGATAGCGCGGTCAACCCTGAAACGCCAAGTCGACTCTTGGGCCGATGTGCGTGCAACATCAATCCACCTACTTGCGACACCATGCACGGTTACGACCGAACGGGTGCGGGTACGGAGCAAGGGGCCGGTATCAGCGGAGTAGTGAAGTACCTCGCCTGGTCTGGACCGCAACCCGATCAGGGTCTCTCGAACCATGGTGAGGGCTGGCTTCGATGCGCTCCGCATCAGGCCAGTGTCAACACCTCTGGCCGTTAGCCCGTCCTTGATTTCACGGGCGTAAGTTGTGTTGCCTCCAACATGCTTGCTTATGATTCGCTCAGGAAACAGAACCTTCATATGTGCGCGCCTCCGTTCCGAACGTGTTGTAAATCGACTCAAGTGCGTGCGCCTGCGCGCGTGAGTTCATGGTTTCCAGCAATCGAGCCCCGCCTGCAATCGCGCGATCGCACGACTCTCCACGACTCAACACCTCGAGGACTGCCTCCGCGGCAGCATTCACATCCCTGATCTGAACGAGTGGAGTGCCCTCGAGAGGTGGAATGGTGCGAGCAATGATCGGCATTCCGAACGCCGCTGCGTCAAGGACGCTCAGCGGAAATCCTTCGTATACAGCGGTGTGAAGATATATGGCTGGCCCGCTCAGCGTTTGTCTAAGCTTCTCCCTATTCTGCCATCCTGTAATCTCCACCCCGGACCGTCGAAGAACTGCGGACAAGGGCTCGGGTCCCGCGCCAATCCATCGGAATACGACGTCTGGCCGAGACTCGCGAACGAGGTCTGCGACCGCAGCAAAGAAAGCGGGGTCCTTCTGCGGAGACACGCGACCGACCATGAGGACCTCTGCAAGGTCTTCACCGACACTCGGCGCAATAACGGGCTCAATCGACGGCGCATTCGGGACGAAGATGCGTGCCACTCTGGCGTCAAGTGCCTGGGCGAGTGCGTTTTCATGCGGCGATAGCACCACAACCAACGCGGTTCTTCGCATCAGAAACTTCTCTACGAGCCTGTAGGCCGTCCTAGCGACTCCAGAAATGGTGGGGTCATCAAACTTGTAGCAGTGCGGTTGATATATGACGTCCGCGCCAACGTCGAAGATTCGAGTGAAGACTCCTGCCCAACTTGAATGAGCGTGAATCACGTCGGGCCGCAGCTCTCTTACGGTCCGGCGAACGGCCTGCACTCTCTTAACGAAACCATTGGGAAGAGGAGTGACCGAGATAAAGCCGTGATCCGTTGCAGGTCGCTCGTTCCCACTCCAGAGCAGGTGATGCTCGTGTTGGGGCGCCGCAAGAATTGCCGTCGCCATTGCGCGGCTGATCCCACCCGCGTAGACCGAAGTTACATGCAAGACTCGTGTCACGTTGACTCCTGGGGCTTGTTCATTTTGCTAGGGCTTGTAACCATTCGTCTAGTACGCTCCCTCTCTGCGTAGAACGGCTTGGGCAGTCCGCCAGAGAATCGCCAAGTCACCGGTGATTGACCAATTTTCGACGTAATAGAGATCAAGGCGAACGGTGTCCGCCCACGACAGATTGGATCGGCCGCTTACCTGCCAGAGGCCGGTAATTCCCGGCTTTACGAGGAACCGGCGATGCACGTGGTTCTCGTACTCATTCACCTCTCGCTCTAGGGGAGGCCTCGGACCGACCAGTGACATGCTGCCGCCGATGACGTTAAAGAGCTGAGGCAACTCGTCGAGGCTGTATCTCCTAAGAAATCCGCCTATTGGCGTTACCCGCGGGTCGTTTTTCATCTTGAACATCACGGTGTTTCCTTCGGCACGTTCCAACCCGCGCAGTGTTTCCAGTCGACTCTCCGCATCGACAACCATGGATCGAAACTTGAGCATTTCGAACCGTTCGCCGTTAATGCCAACGCGTTGCTGCCTGAAGAGCACCTGACCAGGGGTACTTAGACGAATCGCCACCGTAATGACCGCCAGGAAGGGCGAGAGGATCAACAGCATCGCACCGCCGCCGATCAGGTCAAAAGCACGTTTGGCAAACCGTCTTCCACCTTCGTAGCGCGGTGTCTCGACATGGATGAGTGGCAATCCGGCTACTGGCCGAGTATGGATTCGAGGACCACCAATATCAGTGAGGCTAGGCGCGACCACAAGATGCTGTTTGCCAGGTTCGAGACTCCAACTGAGCTCCCGCAGCCGTTGTGGCGAGAGATCATCGCTGCTCGTCACCACCACTGTGTCTGCGCCAACGAGTTCCATCGATTCCTGCAAACGATCTACGTCGGGGAAGACTGGAATCTTGTTGTTGAGAATGGAATCCAGCCCATTTAGGCCGGGTATACAGGCGCCAACGACGAGATAGCCGGCCGCAGATTGGCGTGTAAGTTCACGAGCCAGATGTTCTGCTGATGCCTGCGAACCGACAAGAATCACGCGCGACGAATATTCGCCATCGAGTCGCTGGGCACCCAACCAAATACGCCAGATCCAGCGCGAGAAAATCAACACGATTAGCCCAAGGGGAAACGCGATCAGGATGTAGCCGCGCGCAAAGTCAATCTGAAATAGGAAGGAGATTATTGCGACCAAGCCGAACAAACGCACCGTGGCGTCAGCAATTTTGCGATACTCCTGCGGTCCGGTCCCGAGCACCCGATAGCCTCTGCTTCCGTAGATGCCGAGCATGAACATCCACGCTGTGATGATGGTTACCGAGATGGCGGTATAGCTGATTGCGAGCTCAGTCAGGCTGCCTCGAAATCGCAGGTCTGCCGCGCTCAATCCGAACCACAGTATCTGAACCCCAAACACGACCCAAACAAGCACCAAGAGATCTGTAAGCACGAGCCGTGCCGCGTACACGTCTCGCCAGTTTCTATTGAGCTCCTTAATTTCTTTAGCGTCTGCGATGCGTGCCATCTTGCCCACTCTCCCCCGCGTGGCACGCATTTACTGCCACGATGTGCCCTGATCGCTGGATCGCATCACGGAATCACCGGCCCACACCCAAAGGGTGCCGGCGGCTTCCGAGACAGCAACTTTGCCTTGCATGGTCTCCGCTGGTAGATCGACTGGGAGACAGCCTGTCGGGGTAGCCGTCGTGAGGTCATCCGAAAGGGTGGTCAGCTGCACTCCCGCACATTCCGGGAGACCGACCGTCGCTATAAGGTATCCCATCGCGGTTACGGACAAATTAACAATCCCGTCCTCTCTTAGGGGGACGGTCCAGGTTGCGCCCGAATCTACGGTGGCCAAAACGCTGGTGTCTGCGCAGACAATGGCGGCAGAAGCGTCGTCATCGGGACGAGCCGCGAGGCCCACCACCTCGTCGCAAGGAGCAGTTGTTTCCCCCCCGGGAGTGCGCACCGTGGAGCGGTCTGACGGATCGACGTACCACTGGTCGTCTAGGAGGTCAGCGTTGGTGGAGTACTCCTCGCCGGCTACAAAGGAGCGGGCGAACTGCGGCGAGCAGTCGTCGGCAGCGAGTCCGACGATCTCGACCTGAGCCTCTGAAGCCACGGTCACTCGCTGAAGGGCGGTGATCTGTACGTCGTCGGTGGCGTCGGTCATCCGCCAAGTTTGTCCGCCATCTGTGGTGAGCTCGGGGGTTGCCGGGGTGCTGGGGCATTCCCCCGTGGTGGCACGCCAGGCTGTGGCGTCGTCGAGCGCAGAGAGGATGCGAGTTGGCGGGATCGCCACGGTAGCGGCACTCGCCGTTGGAGTGGGAGTCGCGCTGGCCTCGGGGGTGAACGTGGGGATGGGGCCGGGCGTAGAGCTCGGAACGTTGGCGCTCCGCGCACCTAGCGCCCAGGAGATGAGGAGGACGTCGACGAGCAGGAAGGCTAGGACGGCGAGGTAGATCCAGAGGCGGCGGCGCGACGAATCGCGGGGTACGTAGCGGCGGGGGCGGGGCATGGGTTAGCGGGTGCTGGTTGCTGCCGCGAAGGCCTGGGTGATCCGGGTCACGGTGGTGTTGATTACGGTGCCCACTCGGGCGTAGACGGCGGTGGACTGACGGTAGGGATCTTCTATGTCGTCGTCATCGGGGTGGAGCGGGGGTGGGGAGAAGCCTCGGGTTGCAGTTACTTCGGCGACGAGGGCGCGGAGTTGCGTGGCGAGGTCGGGGCGCGGGGTCTCGACAAGCTCGACCAGCGATAGGGCCTCGACTGCCGCTGGCACCAAGCGGGCGAACTGGTTGAGGGTGTAGGTGTAGCGGGCGGCTTTGGGGTGGAGGGAGACTACCTTGCTGCGGTGCTCTCTCGTGGCCGTGAGGATGAGGTCAGCGTCGAGGATCTGTTGCTCGGTTAGCTGCTTGGAGTGGTGGTCTAGCGGGTCCGCGCCGTAGTGCTCTGCTAGGTGAGCGGCTTCGGGGGTCATGTCATGGCCGACCATGGACTGGGTTCCGGCGCTGTGCACCGCCACCGGCAAGCCCAGCGCTTCGGACTGCGAGCGCAAGAGTCGCTCCGCTACCGACGACCGGCAGATGTTGCCGGTGCACACCACGAGCACCGTGAACGTTTCTGATGACATGGCCCCCGCCCCAGTCATTTCTTGAACCTGGCTCGCTTTGCCTGCTTTGCTCGCTCACGGCGGGTGGGCTCGTCTGTCGTGACCTCGTCGCCGTACCCATAGCCGTACCCGTAGCCGTATCGGTTGTAACCGTAGGCATCGGGGCCCTTGGTTGGGAGCATGGTGAGGACAAGTCCCGAGATGGGTGCACCCACGTTCTCGAGCGCGGAGATGGCGCCCTTGAGCTGGTTCTTCTGGGTGCGACCTGCCGCCACGACGATGATGGCACCGCCAACGTTCTTTGCCAGAATGGCGGCGTCGGTAACGGGCAGCAGCGGCGGGGTGTCGTAGATGACGACATCGAACATGCGGTTGAACTCGCCGATGAAATGGCTCATCCGCGCTGAACCGAGCAGCTCGCTCGGGTTGGGCGGCACGTGGCCGGCCGGCAGCACGAACAGCTGCGCACGACCCCAGGGCTGAATGACATCGTCGAGTTCGGCGCGGCCGATGAGCACATCGGTGAGGCCGACGGCGCCTTCGACGCCCATGTAGTCAGCGACCTTGGGGCGGCGCAGGTCGGCATCGATGAGCAGCACCTTGGAGCCGGCGTCGGCCAGGGCGATGGCCAGGTTGGCACCGGTGGTGCTCTTGCCCTCGCTCTCGATCGACGAGGTGATGACGAAGCTGCGGTCGGTGCGGCCCACATCGAGGAACTGCAGGTTGGTACGTAGGGTGCGGAACGACTCGGCGCGCGGACTGCGCGGGTCGACGTGCACAATGAGCGGGCGGTCCTGGGCTTTGGGGTCGAAGACAATTCCGCCGAGGATAGCCACGTCGGTGACGCCTTCGACGTCGTGCTCGTTGCGAATGCGAGTCTCCAGGGTTTCCCGGAGAATAGCGAGACCGAGTCCGAGCGCGAGACCAACCAGACCGCCGAGAGCGATGTTGAGCGGAACGTTGGGGCTCACCGGCACTGACGGCACGGTCGCCTCCTGGGCGCGGGTGAGCTTGACCGGGGAGATCGCGTCATCCGTCAGCGGAGTCTCGATCTCCTCCACGACCGCGGTGAGGCTCTGGGAGATGGCGTTCGCGGTGTCCGCGGCGCGCACTGGGTCAGTATCGGTCACGGCTATGTCGATGATCGAGGTGTCAAGCGGAGCCGATGCGTTCACTCGCGCCGCGAGCTGATCGGAGGTGATCCCCAACTCAAGCGTGCCAATCACAGGAAGCAAGACGATGGGGGTGGACACCAAGTCGGCGTAGGTCTTGACGCGCTGCACCGTAAAGCTGTTGCCCTGCACCAACTCAGTCGTTGTTCCCGTTGACTGCGTGGAGACAAAGACCTTCGCGGTGGCGCTGTACTGGGCCGTTTGCGTGAGCGAGTACGCCGCAGCGGCACCGACACCGACAAGAGTAAAGAGAACGATCAATACCCAGCTCTTGCGCAGGATGCGAATGTAGTCGCGAAGTTCCACTAAGCGGCCTTTCCTTGGTGCTGGTGCCAGGTTCGAGGCCGGATGCTGCGCCCCCCAAGATATGCTCCCACATTTCGGGCAGAGCTCATTCACCGAAACAAGCGGAGCGCAACCCCTGCGAACCGCTAGTTTGGGCTGCATGACATCAACCGCGCAGCGCACCGCCGGGCATCGTGCCGGCCTCAACCTGGCCGTGGTGGGTGTTGTCGCGGCAGTTGTACTGGTCATGCTGCTGAACGAGCTCTTCGTGCGCGGCGTGATCCGTGACCCCCAGCTGGGTGCCCTGCTGAGCTACCTCGTGGTGTGGGTGCCGCTGCTGGCGGCGGTGTTAACTTTTTGTTTCGTTTTCGGTTCCCGTTCACTCGCGCGCGACATCGGCTTGCGCTTTCGACCGTTGGACCTGCTGTGGGGGCTCACGCTCGGGGTCATTGCCCGGGTACTCACGACGATTCTGGAGATCGCTGCCTATGGACAGATGGGCTCGACCGGTGCGATTCTGGATGAACCGGCCCACGACCTGTGGTGGGTGTTCGTGGTGATTCTGGCCCCCGTGCTCATCTCTCCCTTTATAGAGGAACTGTTCTTTCGCGGGCTGGTGTTGCGCTCGGTGAGCGGGGCATCCGTCGCCAACGGTGCCAGCTCGCGGTGGGCGATGGGCATCGCCGTGGGTGTGAGCGCCGTCACCTTTGCTCTGATTCACCTGATCAACGCCGGCTCCCCCACCGCCGCCCTGGTGATCGGGCTGTCGACGCTGCTGTTCGGCCTGGGCGCCGGGGCGCTGGCCGCGGTGACCGGGCGGCTCGGCGGGGCGATCGTGGCGCACGTGGTGTTCAACGCGCTCGTGGTGCTGCCGGCTGCGCTGGGCTAATTACGCGCTGAGTAGTTAGTCGTCGAGGGCGCCGGTGGCGAGCTCGGCGGTCTTGCCTGTGACGACCTCGCCGGCGGTGACGCGGATGACGCCGTGGCCCTTGGACTTGGCCGGGTCTTGCCACCAGGTAGTGCCGTAACTGGTGCCCTCGGGGGCGGAGAAGCGCAGCGTGTACTTGCCGGGCTTGAGGCCGGTGAGCGTGTAGTCGCCGTCACCGTTGGTGGTGACCGAGCGGGCCAGCCGGCCCTTGCTGTCGATGGCGGAGACCGTAGCCAGGTTGAGGCCCACGTTGCGGGCACCGGCCGCGTAGACGGTGCCGGTGATGGTGGCGGTGGGGATGAGCGCCGCATCCGTATTGGGGATGGTCTGGCCGGCCTTGAGGGTGAAGGCGACGGCGTTGGCGCGGGAGGGCTTGTTGCCCCACCATTCGCGCAAGAAGCCATCGCTGCCGTAGACGCTGCCGCCGGAGAATTGCAGGGTGTAGCGGCCCGCGGCGAGGCCGGTGAGGGTGTAGTCGCCGTTGGCGTTGGTGGGCGCGGAGGCGATGCTGCCGCCGAACTGGCCGAGCTCGGCGCTGCTGGTGGATGCGGCGTAGGCGTAGACCCAGGCGCCCTGGATGCCGGCGCCGGAGGTGGTGTCGGTGACGCGGCCGGTGAGGGTGGCGCCGGCGGCGAGGGCGACGTTCTTGCCGGTGACCGGGGTGTCGGCCTCGAGCTCGATGAGGGCGGCGGCGGTGGGGTGGGTCTTGTCGTGCAACCACTGGCTGACGAACGCGCCGTCGGCGGGCGCGGTGATGCGCAGGGTGTACCGGCCGGGGGTGAGGCCGGCGATGGCGTAGCCGCCGTCATCGGTGGTGGTGGCTTCGCCGGCCAGGGTGCCGTCGGTGTCGTAGGCGGAGACGGTGGCGCCGGCGAGGGGCTCGCGGGGTGAGCCGGTGATGGTGCCGCTGATGGAGTCCAGCGGGAGGAGGGAGGCGTCGATGCCGGTGACCGCTTCGCCGCGGGCGACGGGGAAGGTGTCGGCGGTGGCCTGTTCGTCGTGGCCGCCCCACCATTCGCTGCGGTGACCGGTGGCGACGAACTGCAGGGTGTAGCTGCGCACGTCGAGGCTGTAGAAGGTGTAGTTGCCGTCGGAGTCGGTGGTGGTGACGGGGATGGCCGTGCCGTAGCCGCCGGCCGCGGTGAAGATGTAGACGGTGACGCCGGCGAGGGGGTTGCCGGTGGCCTGGTCGGTGACGCGGCCAGTGAGGCTGGTGGCGTTGATGGGACCGGTGGAGGGCTGCGTGTTTGTGGGGGTGGGGGTGCTGGTGGCCGTGGGGGTCGGCGTGGGGGTTTTAGTGGGTGTGGGTTCTGGTTTTGGGGTGGCCGACGGGGTGGGGGTGCCCGTGGGCTCGGGGGTGGCGGTGGGCGTCGGCGCGGAGGTGGGGGCATCCGTGGCGGGCGCGGTGGGTGCCGGGGTGGTGGGTTCTTCGGGCTCGGGCGCGGTTGTTTCGGCGGGCGCGGGGGCCTCGGTGGCGGTGCTGGTGGGCAGCGGGGCGTCGACCGGCGGCTCGGTGGGGTCGGGGGTGACCGTGCCCGGGGTGACGGCGAACGCGCTGTGGGTGGCGATGACGGCGGGTACCGCGATGAGGAGCACGCCGACGAGCCCGGCGAGACCCACGACGGCGCGGGACGCCAGTCGGGTGCGGGCAGTGCGGAGCGGTGAACGGTGTGCCACGACGTGTCCCCCTGTTAACGATTGGTGTGCTGGTGAGCACTCCATCGAGCCCAGTTGCAACAGCCTATTCGGGGTGCGCCTGGGAACAAGGTGCACGACACCCCGGTTAGGGGGTCATTTCGGGGGTGGAGGGGTCTCGACAAGCTCGACCGACGGAACAGTCCCGGCTACTTGACCACCTTCACTGTGGCGGCACTGGACTTGACCACGGTGGTGTAGCCGGCCTTGGAACCGGTGACCTTGACCGTGAGGGTTTTGCCGACATCCGCTGCGACCGGCTTGTAGGTGGCGGCGGTGGCCTTGCTGATGGCGGTGCCGGAGCGGAACCACTGGTACTTGAGCGTGACCGTGGCCGGCGCCCAGGTGCCCGGCTTGGCGGTGAGGGTCTGGCCCACCTTGACCTTGCCGGTCACCGTAGGCGTGGGCGTGGCCGTGAGCACCCCGGTGACCGCGGCCGTGGCGGTGCTGGTTTTGGCGACCGTGGTGAAGCCGGTCTTGGTGCCGGTGACCTTGACCGAGAGGGTCTTGCCGGCGTCGGCGGCGGTGAGCTTGTAGGCGCTGGCCGTGGCGCCGGAGATGGCGGCACCGGAGCGCAGCCACTGGTACGTGACTGTGACGGTGGCGGGCGCCCAGGTGCCGGCCTTGGCGGTGAGGGTCTGGCCGACCTTGGTGGTGCCGCTGACGGTGGGCACCGGGGCGGCGGTGAGGATGCCGCCGGTGATCATGGCCGTGGCCTTGCTGGTCGTGGCGGCGGTGACGTAGCCCGACTTGGAGCCGGTGACGGTGACCGTGAGAGTGGTGCCGGCATCCGCTGCCACCAGCTTGTAAGTACTCGCGGTGGCGCCGCTGATGGCCTTGCCGGCTCGCAGCCACTGGTACTTAAGAGTGACGGTGGCCGGCGCCCACGTGCCCGGTTTGGCCGTGAGGGTCTGACCGACCTTGACCGTGCCCGCGATGGTGGGCGTGGGGGTGGCGGTGAGCGGCTTGGAGATGGCGACCGTGGCGGCGCTGGTCTTGGCCACCGTGGTGAAGCCCGGTTTGGTGCCGGTGACCTTGACCGTGATGGCCTTGCCGGCGTCGGCGGCGACGAGCTTGTAGCTGCTGGCCGTGGCGCCGCTGATGACCGCGCCCGAGCGCAGCCACTGGTAGCTGAGCGTGACCGTGGCCGGCGCCCAGGTGCCCGCCTTGGCGGTGAGGGTCTGGCCCACCGTGGTGGTGCCGGTGAGGGTGGGCGCGGGGGCGGTGGTGAGCACGCCGCCGGTGACCATGGCCGTGGCGGCGCTGGTTTTGGTGGCGGTGATGTAGCCGGACTTGGTGCCGGTGACGGTGACCGTGAGGGTGGCGCCGGCATCGGCCGTGACCGGCTTGTAGATGGCCGTGGTGGCGCCGCTGATAGCGGTGCCGTTGCGGGCCCACTGGTACTTCAGCGTGACGGTGGCCGGGGTCCACGTGCCCGGCTTGGCCGTGAGAGTCTGGCCGAGCTTGGCGGTGCCCGTGATGGTGGGCGTGGGGGTGGCGGTGAGCAGCTGGGCGATCGCGGCGGTGGCCGTGCTCGTGCTGCTCACCGTGGTGAAGCCGGCCTTGGTGCCGGTGACCCTGACGGTGAGGGTCTGGCCGGCGTCGGCGGTGGTGAGCGTGTAGCTGCTCGTGGTGGCTCCGCTGATGGCGGTGCCAGCGCGCAGCCACTGGTAGCCGAGCGTGACCGGGGCGGGCGCCCAGGTGCCGGCGGTGGCGGTGAGGGTCTGACCGACCGTGGTGGTACCGGCGATGGTGGGCACCGGGGTGGCGGTGAGGATACCGCCGGTGACCACGGCCGTGGCCGCGCTGGACTTGGGCACGGTGATGTAGCCGGCCTTGGTTCCGGTGACGGTGACGGAGAGGGTGCTGCCGGCATCCGCTGTGACCGGCTTGTAGGTGGCCGCGGTGGCGCCGTCGATGGGAGTGCTGCCGCGCAGCCACTGGTAGCTGAGCGCGACGGGTGCCGGCGCCCAGGTGCCCGAGGTGGACGTGAGGGTCTGACCGACTTCAACGGCGCCCGTGATGGTGGGCACCGGGGTGCTGGTGAGCAGACCGGTGATGGCCGCGGTGGCTCCGCTGGTCTGGCTAGCGGTGGTGTACCCGGACTTGGCGGCGGTGACCGTGACGCTGAGGGCCTTGCCGGCGTCGGCGGCGGCGAGCGTGTAGCTGCTGGCCGTGGCGCCGTTGATGGCGGTGCCGTCGCGCAGCCATTGGTAGCTGACCGTGCCGGGCACGGGTGCCCAGGTACCGGTGCTGGCGGTGAGCTTCTGGCCCACGGTGGTGGTGCCCGCGATGGTGGGCGCCGGGGTGGTGGTGAAGATGCGTTCCACGGTGACGGCGGCACTGGTCTTGTTCACCGGGGTGTAGCCGGTCTTGGTGCCGGTGACGTCGACCGTGATGGCGGTGTTGGCGTCGGCGTCGGTGAGCAGGTAGGTGCCGCTCGTGGCGCCGGGGATGGCCGTGCCGGCGCGGATCCACTGGTAGGTCAGGGTGACCGGGGCAGGGGTCCAGGTGCCGGGGGTGGCGGTGAGGGTTTTGCCCACTTGGTTGGTGCCGGTGATGGTGGGGGTGGGGGTGGCGGTGAGGGCGCGGGCGGAGAAATCCACGTCGAGGCCGGTGAGTTTTTCACCGGACTTGAGGGTGATGGGGGTGGCGGTCTCCTGGGTGGGCTGGTCGTTCCACCACTCGACCAGGTCGTTGTCGGAGTAGGCGCCGAACCGCAGTGTGTAGGTGTCGGCACGCAGGCCGCGGATCGCGTATTGGCCGGCGGAATCGACCTCGGTGTAGCCGCCCCAGACGCCATCGGGGCGATAGGCCTGCACGTAGACGTCGTCGTTCGAGACGCCGGTGGGCAGGGCACCCAGCACCGAACCGCTGAGGGAAGCGCCGGCTGTGAGCACGACATCCTTGCCGGTGACGGCCTGTTCGTCGGCGACGGTGAAGTAGGTGGCGTCGGCCAGGTCGAGCTTGCCGTTCCAGTACTCCGGGGCGAAGTCCTGGTTGCTGTAGGGCATGAACTGCAGGGTGTAGGAGCCGGCGCGGAGTCCGCGGATTGTGTAGTTTCCGCTCGCGTCGGTGTCGGCTGACGCCGTCTGAGTGGACTGATCTGAGTCGCTCGAGATCGCCATCACCATCACATTGCGCAGGTTGGTGTTGGTGACGCCGGCGCCCTTGACGTTGCCGCTGATCGAGGCGGATGCGGCGAGCACGGCGTTCTTGCCGGTGACCGTTTCGCCGGCGCCGACGGTTATCGTGGTCGCGGTCTCTTGGCTCGGCTTGTCGTTCCACCATTCGGCGAGGTAGTTCGACTTCGTGGCCTGGAACTGCAGGCTGTAGCTGCCCGCGGTGAGACCGCTGAGTGTGTAGTTGCCGTCTCTGTCGGTGGAGGTGTTCGAGACGTTGGACCCATCGGCGTCGTAGGCATAGACCTGCACATCGCGAAGGCTGGGCGCGGGCGAGCCGGCGCCGGTGACCCTGCCGCTGATGGTGGCCCCGTCGGCGAGTTCGGCATTGATGTTGCTGACGAGTTGACCGCTGCTGACGGTGATGCTGTCTGCGTCGTCACGGTCGTTCTTGTCGTTCCACCACTCGGCGAGCGCGTTGCCCTGCCAGGAGGAGAACCGCAGGTCGTAGTCGCCGGGGGCGAGCGAGGTGAGAGAGTAGGCGCCGTTCGAGTCGACGGATGCGGAATGGGTGTCTCCGCCGTCAACCGGATACGCGGTGACCTGGCCTTCGGTGAGAGGCTCGCCGCCATCTACCGACAGCGTTCCGGTGATCGTGGCTCCCAGGGCGAGGCCGGCGTTCTTGCCGCCGACGATTTCTCCGGCGAGAACCGTGAAGTACTCGGCGGACTCCTGGGCGGGCTGGTTGTTCCACCACTCGCTGGTGTAGCTGGTGGATCCGTAGTCGCGGAACTCGAGGGTGTAACTTCCGGCGGGCAGGCCGTCGACGGTGTAGTTGCCGCTCGCGTCGGTGGACCCGTATTCGTAGATGGAACCGCTCGTGTTGCGGGCGGTGACCTGGATCTCTGGGAGGCCGGCGCCGGCATCCGCTGTGACCGTGCCGGTGATGGCGGCGCCGGGGGCGAGCGCGGCGGTGATGCCGGTGACGGCCTGACCGGGCTCGAGCACGATCTGCTCTGCCTCGTTGGAGCTGGGCTGGTTGTTGTAGTACTCGGTGATGTGGTTGCTGTTGTAGGCCTCGAATTGCAGAGTGTAGGAACCGGCCGGGAGGCCGGTGAGGGTGAAGCGACCGTCGGCATCCGTGTTGACGGACTCGTAGCTGCTGCCGCCGTCGGCGGAGACGCGCACCTCGGCGAGCCCGGCGGTGGGCGTGGCGTCGGAGGTGACGGTGCCGCTGATCGAGGCACCCGGGGTGAGGGCGGCGTCCTTGCCGCCGACCGATTCGGCTGCGGCGACGGTGAAGGTGGTGGCGGAGTCGCGGGAGGGCTGGTCGTTCCACCATTCGCGCAGGAAGTTGGCGCTGCCGGGTGAGAACTGCAGGGTGTAGGTGCCAGCGGCCAGGCCGGTGAAGGAGTAGTTGCCGTCGGCATCCGTGTAGGCGTAGTCGACGTTGCCGTTGTGCTCGTCGGCGGCGTTATAGAGGTACACGGAGGCATCGGGGATGGGCGTGCCGGTGTCGTCGGTGGTGACGCGGCCGGAGACGGTGGCGCCGGCTGCGAGGGTGGCGTCGACATTGGTGCGGGATTCGCTGGGCTTCAGGGTGATCGGGGTCGCCTGCTCCTGGGTGGGCTGACCGTCCCACCATTCGGAGAGGAAGCTGGCGCCGGTGGAGGCGGAGAACTGCAGCGTGTAGGTGCCCTCGCGGAGATCGGTGACGGTGTAGTCGCCGTTTTCGTCGGTGCGCGCGGAGTTGATCTGATCGCCGTCGGTGTTGTAGACCCGCACGCGAACGTCGGCGAGCGTTGCGCCGGGGGCACCGTCGCCCGTGATCGTGCCGCTGATGGTGGCGGCCTTCTCCAGGTCGGCGTTGATGTCGGTAAGGGTGTCACCGGCGGCAACGGTCAGCGAGTCGGCGGACTCTTGGTCCGGCTGGTTCTGCCACCATTCGCTGAAGGCATCGGCACCCCAAGCGGAGAACTCCAGGGAGTAGTCGCCGGCGGCGAGGTTGCCCAGGCGGTATGCGCCGTTCTCGTCGGTGCTCGTCGAGCCGACTGATTCACCACTGGCGTCGTAAACGTCGACCTGCGCGTCGGTGCCGTCGGGCAGGGGGGCACCGGCGACGGTGACGGTACCGCTGATGGTGGCGGCGCGAGCCAGGCCCGCATCCTTGCCGATGACGGCTTCACCGGTGGCCACGGCAAAGTAGTCCGCGGATGCCGCGAGCGCGTGGTCGTTCCACCACTCGGAGGCGTGGACGTCATTGCGGTCCTGGAAGCGGAGGGTGTAGTCCCCCGGCTTCACGTTGCCGATGGTGTAGTTTCCGGATTCGTCGGTGGAGGTGGATTCTTCGTACGAGCCCTCAGCGTTGACAGCGGTCACCTCGATGTTTGCGAGCGGGGCGGTGTCGCCGTCGCTGACGACGGTTCCGGTGATGGTGGCGCCGGCAGACAGGCCGGCATCCTTGCCCGTGACGGCTTCGTCGGCTGCGACCGCGAAGGTATCCGCGCTGGTCTGTGAGGGCTGGTTGTTCCACCACTCGGCGAGGTCGTTGCCGCTGTTGGGCCGGAAACGCAGAGTGTAGGTTCCGGGCTCGAGCTGTTTGACCGTGAAGCTGCCGTTCTCGGTCGTGCTGGCCGAGCCCGCGTAATCGAAGTAGGTGTAGTCGCCGTCGGTGACCTGTGTGTAGGCCTGCACGTAGACATCCGCCACGGCCTCGCCGTCTCTGGCGTCGCTGGTGACGCGGCCGCTGATGCTGCTACCGGAGCGCAGCTGCGGACTGATGTCGGTGACCGCGGCGCCGGCGGACAGAGTGATCGCAGTTGCTGTTTCGTTGGTCGGCTGGTTGTCCCACCACTCGGTGGAGAAGTCGCCCTCCCAGTCCTCGAACTGGAGGAGGTACTCACCGGCGGGCAGCTGACCGAGGCTGTACTCGCCATTCTCGTCAGACGTTACGCCCGTGACCCAGTCCAGGGTCGAGGTGTAAGCGGTCACGTAGGCGTTGGGCACGGCAGCGTCATCGTTGCCGGTGACCCGACCGCTGATGCTCGCGCCACGGCTCAGGCCGGCATCCGTCTTGGCGAGTTCTTGGCCGGTGGTGAGGGTGATCGTCTCGGCGGTGCTCTGGGTCGGCTGGTCGTTCCACCATTCGGTGGTGTAATCCGAGGTGCCCGGAGCGAACCGGAGGCTGTAGTCGCCGGGGGTGAGGCCCTTGACGGCGTAGTTGCCGGCCTCGTCGGTGCTCACGCTGCGGCCGCGGCCGTCGCTGTCTTCCGCCGTCACCCAGACATCCGCCAGGGGCTGGTCGGTGTCATCGGCGGTGACGGTGCCGGTGATTAAGGCGGTACGGGTGAGCTCGGCGTCGAAGCCGGTGAGCTGGGCGCTGTCGGCGAGGTCGAAGTAGGTGGCGTTGTTCTGGTCGGGCTGATCGTTCCACCACTCGCCTGCGAAGGATTCGTCGTTGGCCGAGAACTCGATTGTGTAGGTGCCGGCGGGGAGATTGCGCACCTCGAAGGTGCCGTTCTCGTCAGCGGTGTCGTTGTCGTACCACTCGCCCGTCTCGTCGTAGACGGATGCGTACGCTCCGGGCAGCGGGGCCGCGGCCGCGCCGTTGATGCCGGTGCCGGTGATCGTGCCGGTGATGCTCGTGGTGGCGATGCTTGTTCTTGCGGGGGCGGCCTGCGCGGGCGCGGCCTGGGCGAGCGGGCTGACCGCGAGGAGGCCACCGAAGAGGGCACTGACGAGAAGCGTAGAAATAGAGCGCACAGCCAACACAGGAACCCCCACGGTACCGACAACAAGACTTCCTGAGCAGGAAATGCAGGCTCAGCTTATTTGGAGCGCACGGTCAGGAATGCGTCAGCGAGCCCCCAGTTCGGGGCGGATGGTGACCCCATAGTGGGGCGGGCTGGGATCGAATGAACAATCTACGGTGAGATTGTGCACAACCTGAGATTTCCTCGCATTCTCGTCTGATTCGTGGGAGAATGGGGGCATGGACGAAGACCTGGCAGGTGGCTCCACAGAAGCAGCGGGAAGCACTCCCGCTGCACCGGCATCCGCCGATTGGAACACCAGCCTCGCCGTCCCGGCATCCGCTGGCCCAGCTGACGGTTCTTTCGCAGGGCGCGGGTCTGAAACGCGGGAACGGCTCATGGGTGCCAGCGCCGACGCCCCTCGCCCGCCCAAGAAGCCGCGGCCGCAGTGGCAAGACCCCGCCGATCTTCCCGCGGTGCAGAAGGTGCTCGCCGGGCCGTTCGGCGAGAAGCTGCGGGCGGTCGAAGCCGCCACCCGCACCACTCAGGCCGTGTTGGCGTCGATCGACGTCGAGGGGCTCAGCGACGCCGAGGTTGTGGCGCTCACCCAGGTGGTGGAGCGGGCCGGCCGGCCGGTGGATGCGGCCCGGGTGCGCACCGCCGCCGTGGTCGGCGACCGGTCCCGGCCCGGGCTGGGCAATGAGTCGCTGGCGTGGAGGCTCGGCGCCCCGCACCAGAACGATCTGCTCACCCGGCTGACCGGAGCGACGATCGCCGAGATGAAACGACGGATGCTGCTGGGCGACAAGACCGGTCCCCGCGTCGTGGGCGGCACCGTGCTCGAGCCCGTGTTCCCCCTGGTGGCTGCGGCACTCACGGCCGGAGAGCTCGGGGTGGACGCTGCGGCGATCATCGTCAACGAGCTGGCGGACTACAAGGTGCACGGCCGCTTCGACGCCGATCAGGACAGGGTAGATGAGGCCGAAGCGGGCCTCGTGGAACGCGCGACCGGGTCGATCTACGGACACACCGGCGATGGCGCCGGGGCTTCGGGCGGCGGCGGCGTGGACGGCGCTGGCACCGGCCCGATCGGCCGGCTCGGCGACTCCGAGGGGTTCTCATACACCGCCGAAGAGATCCGCGAATTGGCCGCCCGCAGCCGTGCGCTTCTGAACCCAGACGGCGCCGCGCCGAACGAACCGGTTTTAGAGGCGAAGTCCAGCATCACGTTCGGCGAAAAGCGCGACGGGCTCTACCCCCTGCGGGGTGGAGTGACCCCGGATCTCAAGGGCATCATGCAGAACCTGTTCAACACCTACCAGTCCGCCCGCAGCGCCCCCAAGTTCCCCTCCGCCGAGGAGCAGCAGCGCATCGAAGCCGGTGAACTCATCCCCGGAGAAATGCTCGACGAGCGCACCGGCGGGCAGAAGCGGGCCGACATCCTCCGCGGCATCCTCACCCAGGTGGCACAGGACCCCCGCACCCCGACCATGGGCGGCATGCCCCCCACCGTGATGGTGCACGTGAACGCCGAAGACCTCATTCGAGGCGCCGGATTGGGCTGGATCGACGGGGTGGATGCGCCGATCTCGATGCGCACCATCAACCAGATGGTCGACAACGGCGGCATGCAACCCGTCTACCTCGCCAAGAACGGTGCCGTTCTCGGACTAGGCCAGAAAGTCCGGCGCTTCACCCCGGCGCAACGTAAGGCGATCACCGCCCGCGACGGCGGATGTGTCATTCCCGGCTGCTGCGCCCCCGCCCAATGGGCCGAGGTGCACCATGTCGTTCCCTGGGGGCGGGGCGGGAAGACCGATGTGTCCAACGGGGTACTGCTCTGTTGGTTCCACCACCACACCATCGAGACCTCGGGCTGGGAGATACGCATGGTGAACGGGATGCCACAGGTGAAGGCACCTCCCTGGATCGATCCCAGCCGCAAGTGGCGCAAACCGGAGCGGCATCGGGCATCCGGGCCCAGCACGAAGAGCAGCTGAGGCAGGGTGCACTGTCTGCTCCGACGGGCACAGCACAGCGTGGGGCGCCCTGTGAGATTGGGTTGCGGGGTCTCGACAAGCTCGACCAGCGAGGCTGGCGAACGTTGAGCGCGTGTGAGATTGGGTTGCGGGGTCTCGACAAGCTCGACCAGCGAGGCGGTTGGACGGAAACGCCCCGTGGCACATTATGTGCGACGGGGCGTTTCTGTGGCTGTGACGCTAGCCGCTATGGCGCTTCGCGGCTGCGGCGACGGAGGAGCGCGACCCCGGCGAGGATCAGCCCGACCAGGACGAGTCCCCCGGCGGCGGCCAGCAGCAGGCCGGCGTCGAAGCCCGTCTGGGCGAGGGAGCTGCTCGACTGCACCGGCGGCGCTGCATCGACCTGCTGCGGCACCGACGGCGCCGGGGCCGCCTGCTGCTCGACCTGCACGGTCAGCGCCGACCAGCCGAAGACCGCACCGGCGGCGTCCTGCACGATGACACGGTGCTCGCCGGCTGCCAGGGCGGTGGGCACCTCGAGGTCAATGGTTCCGTCCGCGGAGGCGAGCTGCCAGGACGTGGGCATCGGCGTGGAGAAGAACCAGGTGAAGTACCACTGATTGGGCACCAGACCGGAGATCGTGAGCGGGTCGCCGGTGGTGACGGTGCCGTCGCTCAGGATGATGCCGCCCTCGACGGCCACCGTGATGTCGGCCTCGCCCGGGGCCGCCGGGGTGTCGGTGGGCTGCGGGTTCTGTGTCGGCGGCTCGGTGGGGGTCGGGGTCGGCTCGGCGGTGGGACCGGGGGTCGGCTGCGGGGTCGCGGTCGGCTCGGGGGTGGGCTCGACGGGCGGCGTCGGTGCCGGGGTGCCCGTGGGGGCGGGGGTTGCGGTGGGCTCCGGCGTGGGCCCGACGGGAGGCGCCGGGGTCGCGGTGGGCTCCGGTGCCGGTGGGGCGGTGGGCGCGGGGGTCGCGGTCGGCGTCGGCGTCGCGCTCGGCTCCGGGGCGGGGGTCGGGGTCGCGCTCGGCTCCGGGGTGGGAGTCGGGGTCGGCGTGGGCGTGGGGGTTGGCTCCGGGATCGGCGGGGTGGTGGTGTCGATGGCGTAGCTGTTCGAGTCGGTGGTGCCGACGCCGGCGTTGCCGGCAGCATCCGTCACGCCGGCGAGGTCGAGGGTGATCAGGTTGGCCGGCTCGGTGATGTCGACGGTCGGGGTGAAGGTGCCCGTCCAGGTGGTGCCGCCGTCGGCGGAACTCACGCCGTCCGCGGTGCCGTTGGCGATGCGGCCGTTGGCGACCGTGACGTCGGTGACGGTGAGGCCGGTGACGGTTTCGGAGAAGGTGAACGTGACGAGCGAGGTCTCACCGGCGGTGAGGGTGTCGTCGGCCACGACCACGGTCGCCGTGGGGCTCTGGGTATCGACCGTGTAGTTCGCGGAGTCGACCGTGCCGGTGCCGGTGTTGCCGGCCGCGTCGGTCACGCCGGCGAGACCCAGGGTGATGACGTTGGTGGTGGCGGTGACGGCATCCGTGGGGGTGAACGTCGTGGCCCAGGTGAGGCCGCCGTCGGTGGACGTGAGGTCGGTCAGCGCGCCGTTTGCGGCGGTGAGGTCGGCGGTGTCGAAGCCAGTGATGGGCTCGGAGAACGTGACCGTGACCGGCGAGGACTCCCCGCTGGCGAGATCGGCGTCGGTGAGCACGACGGTGGCGGTGGGGCGCTCCGTGTCGATGGCGTAGTTGCTCGAGTCGGCCGAGCCGGAGCCCGCGTTGCCGGCGGCATCCGTGACGCCGGTGAGGTCGAGGCTGATCACGTTGGCCAGCGCGGTGATGCCGGCTGTCGGGGTGAACGTGGCCGTGTAGGTGAGGCCGCCGTCGGCGGAACTGAGCGCGGATACGGTGCCGTTGGCGACGGTGAGGTCGGCGTCGCCGAGGCCGGTCACGGCCTCGGAGAAGGTGATCGTGACCGGGGAGGTTTCACCGGTGGCCATAGCGGTGTCGTCGAGCACCACGGTAGCCGTGGGCAGCTCGGTGTCGATCGTGTAGTTGTTCGAGTCGGCCGTGCCGATGCCGGGGTTGCCGGCGGCATCCGTCACGCCGGTCATGGCCAGGGTGATCAGATTGGTGCTGTCACTGGTGTTTTCGGTGGGCGTGAGCGTTACGGTCCAGGTGATGCCGCCATCGGCGGAGCTCAGGGCGGACAGGGTGCCGTTTTCAGTGGTGAGGTCGGCGTTGGTGAAGCCGGTGACGGCCTCGGAGAACGTGATTGTGACCAGGGAGGTCTGCCCGACGGTCAGGGTGGTGTCGTCCACGACAATGCTCGCCGTGGGGCGCACGGTGTCGATCGCGTAGTTTGCGGAGTCGACGGTGCCGGTGCCGCTGTTGCCCGCACGATCGATTACACCGGTTTGGTCCAGCGTGATGAGGTTGGTGGAGTCGGTGAGGTTGGCTGTCGGAGTGAAGGTGGCCGTCCAGGTGCGGTTACCGTCGGACGAGCTCACGCCGGACATGGTGCCGTTCGCGATGGTGAGGTCGGCGTTGGTGAAGCCGCCGACGGGTTCGGAGAAGGTGACTGTGACCAGGGAGGTCTGCCCGACCGCCAGGGCGGTGTCGCCGAGGACGATGGTGGCGGTGGGGCGTTGGGTGTCGATCGCGTAGGTGTTGGAGGTGGCTGTGCCGGAACCCGCGTTGCCGGTGGCGTTCGAGACACCGGCGAGGTCTGCGGTGATCACGTTGCTGGCGCTGGTGGTGCCGCTCGACGGAGTGAAGGTTGCCGACCAGGTGATGCCGCCATCGCCTGAACTCAACGCCGTGAGAGTGCCGTTCTCGACGGTGAGGTCGGCGTTGGTGAAGCCGGCCACGGCTTCGGAGAAGGTGATCGTGACCGGCGAGGTCTCGCCGACGTTTTGCGACTGGTCGGCGACGACGATGGTGGCCGTCGGACGCGTGGTGTCGATCGCGTAGGTGTTGGAGGTGGCCGTGCCGGTTCCGGTGCTGCCGGCGGCATTCGCGATGCCGGTGAGGTCGAGGGTGACCTGGTTGGTGGTGGCGGCGGTGCCCTCGGTGGGGGTGAGAGTCGCGGTCCAGGTGAGTCCGCCGTCGGACGAGCTCGGGGCGCTGAGTGTGCCGTTGGCGGCGGTGAAGTCACCGGCGTCGAGGCCAGTGACGGCTTGGGAGAACGTGACGGTGACCAGCGAGGTCTCCCCCGCGATGAGTGCAGTGTCGGACACCGCGACGGTGGCGGTGGGCCGGACGGTGTTGATGGCGAAGGCGTTCGAACTCGCCGAGCCGAGGTTGGGGTTGCCGGCAAGGTCCTTGATGCCGGAGTAGTTGACCGAGATCCGGTTGGTGGCGGCCACAGTGGCAGCCGCCGGCGTGAACGTCGCCGTCCAGACGGTGCCACCGTCGGCGGACGACACTGCCGTCAGGGTGCCATTCGATACACGGACGTTGTTGCCATTGGTGAAGCCGGTCACCGGTTCGGAGAACGTGAAGGTGACGAGGGAGGTCTCGTCCGCGTTGATCGCGGTGTCGGCGACCACGATGGCGACGGTCGCGAACTTGCTGTCGACAGCGAAGGTGTTGGAGGTGGCCGTGCCGATGCCGCCGTTCGCATCCGTGACGCCGGTGAGGTCGAGCGTGATCACGTTGGTGGCGGCGGTGATGGATGGTGTTGGGGTGTAGATGGCCGTCCAGGTGATGCCACCGTCTGCGGAGCCCAACTCGGTGAGGGTGCCGTTGGGCACCGTGATGTCGGCGTTGGTGAAACCGGTCACCGCTTCGGAGAAGGTGAACGTGACCGGCACCCTCTGTCTGAAGACGACTGTCGAGTCGGACACGACGACGGTTGCCGTGGGCGGCACGGTGTCGACCGGGGGTAAGGCGAGGGCGGTGGCCGGCCAGCCGAGCGCGAGCGCGAGGGCGGTGACGGTGGTGAGTGCAATGGCGCGAAGGCTCATTCGGGTCCCTGTCTGGGAGAGAAGAGGGGACCGTGGATCTGGTCGCCGCGAGTTCAGATTAGCGGGCGGACGGGGCTGGAAGGCCAGGTTGCATGCAAATTCTTGAGTGTGGGGCTCGGTTGGGGTTGGGCGGACGGGGGCGGCGGGTGGTGGGTGGCCGGGGGCGGCTTCTTTGCGGCGCGCGGGTTGTGCGCCGTTTCGCGGGCTGCGCACCACCCGCGAAGCGGCGCTTTACCCGCGCAGCGCGAATGGGGCAGGGTCGCCGACGAGCGCGCGGGCGGGGTGGAGGGGAAGCTGACTGGGCGCCGGGGGTCGGGGCAGGGCGGAGCTAGAGGGCGAGGGCGCCGGTGGGGTCGATGGAGAGCAGGCGCGGGGTGCCGGACTCGATCACCAGGGTGGCGAGGTCGGGGCGTCCGGGCGGGAGCACGCGCACGGTGATTTTGCCGGTGTCGACGGAGTCGAGCACCTCGGCGACCGTGCGGGCCAGGGTGGGCAGGGCCTCGGGTGGGGTTTCGCCGCTGTCGTCGAGCACGGTAACCTCCACGCCGCGTTGCCGGGCGGCGCTGACGGCGCTGATGACCGGCTCGACGAACAGGGCGCGGCCGCGGATGGCGTCACGCAGGCCCGCCTCGATGTGCAGACAGTCGGCGCGCTCCTCGGTGCTGAGCGGGATGGGCAGGGCGAGGCGGCGCAGGGTGGGCCGGGCGAGGGCGTTGACGCGCATGAGCTCGGCCTCGCGCTCAGTGATGGCGGCGACGGTGGTGGCGTCGCGGGTGGCGCGGGTGATGTCGTTGGCGGTGAGGACCGCGAGGGTGCGCTCGGTGCGGCGCAGGCCCACCACGAAGAGGGTGCCGGCGAGCAGAGTGCCGGCGTGCCGGCTGATGAGGATGAGCGCGGTGAGCGGCGTCTGGTCGGTGCCGAGCGCCCAGATCAGGGCGAGGAGGCCGAGGCCGACGTAGCCGAGCCAGGCCCAGCCGACGTGCCCGCGGAAGGCGAGGACGAGCAGGATCATGGTGATGGCGCCCAGGTGCCAGTGCGGGAACGGCCCGGCGCTGTTCGCGGGGGTATAGACGAACATCTGGATCGCCCCGACGGTGCAGAGACCGAGAATGAGGAACATGCGCGGGCGCAGCACCGGGCGGTTGAAGTGGATCATCAGCACGGCCGCGGCCAGCAGGATCACGAGGTAGGCGCCGATTGCCAGCTGGTGCGGCCGGCCCGGCTCCAGGTCGATGAGGGCGAGCAGGCCGTGCACCACGCCGTAGAGCACGAGGATGCTGCGTCCGGCGACGACGGTGAGCCCGATGGGCTGCGACATCGAGCGCAGGTCGGCAGGTTCGGCTGCGGGGGCGGTTGGGGCTGCGGCTGCGGCTGCGGCAGGGTCCGGTCCGAGATCGACCAGTTGGCGGGAGATGGCGCGGCGGTCCGGCTGGGCGCGGGCGGCACTGTGGGCCGGCAGCGTTGCAGCGGCGGGAGCGGCGTGCCGACGGTGGGGCGGGTTGGTTGCGCGGGTACCGGCGGTGCCGGTGCCTGCGCTGGTGGCGGTGCCGGGCGTGGGGCCGGGGCCTGCGCTGGTGGCAGTGCCGGGGGCGGCGCCGGGGCCTGGGCCGGGGGCGACGATGAGTCGCTCGGGCGCCCAGGTGATGACGACGTCGGTGCCGGTGCCAGGGGCGGAGCGGAGGTTGGCGGCGCCGCCGGGCACCTGCTCCATACGACCGATGATGCTCTGCGCGATGCCGAGGCGTTCCGGCGGCACGGCGACCGGATCGAAGCCGACGCCGTCGTCGCTGACGGTGATCTGACAGCCGTCGACCGTGCTGAGCAGGGTGATGCTTCGGCGCACCCTACGGCTGCCCCCTCGGCCGGGCTCGGAGGCGGGGCCGGCGGTGGCAGGCGGGCCAGCGGCGTTGGCGATGGAGTTGCGCAGCGCCTCGCCCGCGGCACCCAGCATGGCCGCGACCGCCACGGCGGGCACGGTGCGTTCCACGGCCGCGCCGCCGCCGGCGCTGGCCGGGTCGTCGACGCGCACGACGGCATCCGGGGCCACTTGCGCGGCCAGCCTGGTGAGCCGGCGCACGATGTCGGAGACCAGCACGACCGGTTGCACGGGCGGTTCGCGGAGCGCGTCGAGCTGGCGGAGGGTCTTGGCGGCGTGCGAGGACACCACCGGCAGGGGGCTGTGGCCGAGGCCGGCCATGAGCAGGGTGGAGATGACGCTGTCGTGCACGAGCGCGTCGATGCGCAGGCGCTCCTGCCGCCGGGCGACCCGGGCGGCGCGGCGGGCCTCGGCCTGCCGGATGAGCACGGTGGTTTCGTCGACCCGGGCGGCGGCGCGGCGGGCGGTGAGGGTGAGGGCCACGAACACGCTCACCAGCAGCAGCGAGAACAGGGCGTCGGCGAGGCCGACCAGCACCGGAGTGCTTTCGGTGGTGGTGCGGAACCGCACCAGGCCGCTGAGCGCGGTGGCGAGAACGGTGAAGGTCCAAGTGAGGCGGGGACCGGCGAAGACCGCTACCGCCACGGCGGGCACCCCGGTGTAGGTGATCATCCACGGGATCTCGGCACCGGGCGGCAGCGGGCCGGGCGACAGATACCAGAACAGGCAGATCACGATGTAACAGACCGCCTGCAGGGCGACGATGGCGTGCAGGGTGCGTGGGCGCGCCCATCCGCTGCACAGGGCCAGCACCACGGGCAGGCCGAATGCGCTGAGCCACGCCGCCGCGGCCAGGGGCGGGGCGGGATGCCAGCCCTGCGCGAGGAAGGAACCCAGCGACAGCAGGCCGAAGATGATGCCGGCCGCGCCGACGGCGATGCCGAGCACCCTGGTGAGGTTGGCGGTGGCGGAGGGGGCCGATTCGGGTGGGGCAGGCGCGGGCAGGTCGGGGAACGGGGTGGGCGCGGTGCTCGGTGTGGTGGGGCGGGTGCCGCGCGGGCTCGGCGTCGTGGAGCCGGTCGGCAGTGGGCCGGTGGCGCCGGTGGGAGTCGGGCCGGTGGGGCTTGTCGGGGTGGCGCCGGTCAACGGGTCGGTACCCGTTGGAAGCGCGCCCGGCAGGCCTGACTTGCTCATGCGCGGCCGGGGATGGGCAGGATGCCGTCTTCCAGGGCGCGTTTGTACAGGTCGATCTTGGTGTTGGCCGGCCGGCCCACCTTCTCGTATTTCGACCGCACCCGGCGGATGTAGTCGACGACGGTGAGCTCGGAGAGTCCGGTGTGCGAGGCCACGAGCGGCGCCTTCGCGCCGGCGGCGTAGAGCGAGAGCACCTGGCGTTCCCGCGGGCTGAGGCCGGCGTCGGCGAGGTCGGGGTCGCCATCCAGCGCGGCCGCCCACTCGGTGGAGGCGATGGTGTCGCCCGCCGCGGCCCGGGTGACGGCGTCGAGGAGCACCTCGGCAGGTTCGGACTTGCGCACCACCCCGAGCACGCCGGCGCGGGCGGCGGCGCGCATGGCGCCGGCGTCGTCGCCGCCGGTGAAGGCGAGCACCTCGGCGCCGGTGGCGCGCAGGTTCTCGACGTTGTCGGTGACGGTGGAGCCGTCGGAGAGGCGGAGGTCGAGGATGACGAGGTCGACGCGGCCGGCGGGGTGGTCGGTGGGCGGGTCGGTCGGCACCTCGGCCAGCAGTTGCGCCTGCAGCTCGGCGACGGTGGCGACCGTGGCGACGACCTCGATCTCGGGGATCGTGGCGAAGAGCCCGGCGAAACCGCGCGCCACGATCTCATGATCGTCGATCAGGGCGACCCGGAACCGGTGCATGCGATACCTCTCGTGGCGTGTGCGATGGCCCCCGAAGTGGGTGCCCTGATAAATAACGGCTTTTGCGCATGAATGCGCATCCCTAGGCTAAGGACGGGGAACACGCCGGGGGGGGCTGGCTGGGGCGCTCTCGATGATCGGACTAGGTTCCGGTTGGTCGATTGAGCGCCCCCGCTCCCCCGCCCCCGGTGTCTGTGCTGTCAACGGATGCGTGAACGCTGGGCACCGGGTCGCGGCGGCGGTTGTTGAGCACGCCGTGGCTCTCTTCGAGGTAGCACGAGCCGCAGAGCGACTCGTAGGTGACCTCGACCCCGTCGATGGCCACCTGGTCGCCGTCGAAGACGAACCGGCCGTTCATCTGGCGGCCGTTGAAGACAGCCTTGCGCCCGCAGCGGCAGATGGTCTTGAGCTCTTCGAGGCTGTGCGCCACCTCGAGCAGACGGCGGCTGCCGGGGAACGCGACGGTCTGGAAGTCGGTGCGGATGCCGTACGCCAGCACGGGCACGTTCTCGAGGATGGCGATGCGCAGCAGGTCATCCACCTGGGTTTCGGTGAGGAACTGGGCCTCATCGACGAGCAGCGCGGAGACGTCGAGGCCGGTGGCCTGGAGCGTTTGGGTGCGGTGTTGCTGGAAGAGGGCGTACGCATCCGTCTCGGGAGTGAGCAGGAAGTCGACGCCGCGGGTGACGCCGAGGCGGGAGAGGATGCCGCGGTCGCCCTTGGTGTCGACGGACGGTTTGGCCAGGAGCACCCGGTGGCCGCGTTCTTCGTAGTTGTAGGCGGCCTGGAGCATGGAGGTGCTCTTGCCGCTGTTCATTGCGCCGTATCGAAAATACAGTTTCGCCATTACTGCCGGTACCGCCCTTGTTGGTGCTGATGCGTTGGTTCGTTGGGGTTCAGCGTACTTGGCGCGGCGGTTGCGGCGCGCGTACCCCAATCGGGGTGGCCGGGGTGGCGGGGGCGGCCGGCCTGGCCGCGGTGGGGCTGACCGGGCGCAGGGCGTCGAGTTCGATGATGAGGGAGGGCCGGCGCACGGTGACCCGCACCGAGTCGAAGACCACGCGGAGCACACCGAGGTAGGGGCGCAGCAGTGCGCGGGACTTGCGCGGGGGCAGGTCGATGGCGGCCTGGATGGTGATGGTGTCGAGGTGGGTGATGGGGATGTTGGGGGTGCTGGTTGTGGCTTTGGAGTTGGGCGTCCTGGCGGCGGGGCCGGTTTTGCGCAGCTTGGGCGTGCCGGTGACCTGCACGACGAGGGTGTGCGGGTCGAAGCCCTGGGCGGCGCAGAGGGCAGCGAGACTGGCCGCGGTGGAGGCGCGTTGTTCGGCGGTGAAGTCGGTGGCGCGGTGCTCGGGGTCGGCGACGACGAGGAGCCCGGGGGTGCCGCGTTCGACCAGGGCGGCGCGTTCGCGGGCGATGACGGAGTCGAGCCAGGTGCGGTCGATCTCGGCGACGAGACTGCGGCGCACCTCGCCGGCCAGGTGGTTGGCCTGGGCGATGTCGAGCGCGGTGACGGTCCCCCGCTCGAGCAGTTCGGTGAGGAACGGGATGACGCCGGACTTGAGCTGGGTGACCTGCTGCTCGACGACGGCGCGGGCCAGTTGCCCCCTGGCCTCCTCGGTGCGGGCGACGATGGCGCGGCGGGCGTCGTTCTGCCAGATGAGGATGGAGCGCACGATGCGACGGGAGTACGCGGCGCCGGCCGCGGCGGGCGCGAGGATCTGGGTAACCGAGACGATGGCGTACACGGCGACGGGCACGTCGAGGCGGAAAGTGCCGGTCTGCGGCAGGGTGAGCGCGATGGCGATGACGCTCGCGGCAGCGCCGGACCAGGCGATCTGCCGCCACGGCCGGTACGGCGCCAGGGCGAGGAGGAAGAGGCCGATGCTGATGGGGCCGAAGTCGTCTTGCACGAGCTGGTTGGAGCCCCACCGGCTGAGCACCTCGAGCACGTAGCCGAGTACCGCGCAGCCGAGCATGAGCAGGTGCAGCCGGGCGCCGAACGGCGAGCGGGCGGGCCCGGTGGCGTAGATGAGGGTGGCCGCGGCGGCGACCATAGCGAGCAGGGCGAGGGTGGCGAGCACCGGATGCTGCACCTGGTCGGCCTGCAGCAGCGTGGCGATGACCGCGTAGCCGAGCACCACCGCGCAGATGGCGGGGGCGAGCGGCCAGGCGGCGAGGGTGCCCAGCGGGTCGAGGCGCTGCTGGGTGGCGCGGCGGCCGGTCACGGGAGGACCTGCGCGGTGGGGGTCTCGTCCGCGAGAGCGTGCGTTGAGGGCGCAGCCGGGGCGGGGGCATCCGCGGGGGCGGGGAGGGTGAGCAGCACGGAGGTGCCGGCGCCTGGACGGGACCAGATGACGACCGTGCCGCCGAGGCGCTCGATGCGTTTGCGCACCGATTGGCGCAGGCCCAGCCGGTCGGTGCCGGTTTCGGACTCCATGAAGCCGGCGCCGGCGTCGAGCACCATGACGGAGACGTTCTCGGCGTCGGCGTCGATGACCACCTCGGCGGAGGCGATGCCGGCGTGCAGCAGCACGTTCACGAGGCACTGTTGCACGGCCAGGCCCAGCTCGCGGTCCTGCTCGGGGTTGAGGCGGCCGAGGGACTCCTTGTCGCCGGTGATGTCGACGACCAGACCACGGTCGCGGCTGCGGTCGATGGCTCGGTACACGGCGCTGGACAGCCATCCGTCGCCGCCGGCGGGCGCCGTGGCGGTGCGTTCGTCGACGTGGGTAAGCCAGTCGCGCTCGGCGAGGGTGGTGAGGGTTTCGCGGATGCCCGCCTCGAGGCCGCGGCTGAGCGGGCCGGGTTTGGCGCGGGCGACCGAGACCAGCTGGTTGAGGGTGGTGTCGTGCATGAGGGCGATGGCGCGCACGTCGAAGTCGTGGCGGAGGGTGCGGGCCTCGTCGTCTTGCACGGCGCGGTGGATGGCGGGTTGGGCGGCGCGTCCGGTGCGGCGGGTGAGACCGTCGAGGAACATGACGCCCACGAGCATGAGGTAGGTGACGATGGTGAAGACGTCGGGGCGGTCGGGCACCGGGGTTTGCGAGACGGCGAGGGTGGCGGCGACCTCGGCGAGGAGGAAGCCGAGGGTGCTCCAGAGCACCCCGACGAGGGCGCCGGAGCCGGCCCCGCCGACCATGATGAGGGCCATCTTGGGCAGGGAGATGAGGAACAGGTCGCTGGAGGTGAACCCGCCGGGCATGCCGAGCACCGCGCCGGTGAAGAGGTAGACGCAGGCGGCGCCGAGCACGAGGTACGCGATGGTGAGCGGCACCGTGCGCCAGCGGGCGAGCAGGGCCAGCAGGGCGGCCATGCCCACGATGGCGGCGACGGTGAGGAGCAGGCGGTCGGTGAGCTGGTCGAGGCTGATCGCGATCACGGATGCGAGGGCGCCGGCCAGGCAGACGAGGCCGAACCAGTGCGACGCCCTGGCGAGGGCACGGCTCAGCGTGGCCTGGACCAGGTGGCCGGGGAGACCTAGTGACATTGCGTCCTCTTCGCTCGAGACATTCCGCGATCGATTATCTCAGGCGGGCGGGGCGGTGGGTGCGCGGGCGGGGTGGGGTTGCTCGGGGGCGGTTGGGTTGCTCGGGGGCGGCTGGGGCGGGCTGGTGCTGGGCGGATGGCTGTGGCTGCACCTCGTACGGGCGACCGCGCCTGCTATAGAGGGCGCGATTACCGGCAGGAGGTGCAGTGAGCACCGGACGGAGTGGGCGGCGCCCCGTGGGTGCACCCGCTGTGGCTGGATGCGCCAGCTATAGGTGGCGCATCCAGCCATACGGGTGTCATTGACGCCCGACGGGCGGGCGACGGCACGGGGAGGGCTGGGGGCGCCGGGCGGGCCGGCTCGTTTAGGGGGCGAGAGCGCCGCACCTCGTGCGGGCGATCGCGCTCGCTCGAGGGGGCGCGGTCGCCGAGAGGAGGCGCGGTGACGCCGGCGCTGCCGGGGCGGCTAGTCGTCGAGGTTCTCCATGGCGTAATCGGCCTCGGCTTGGGTGAAATCGCCGCCGTACTCGGTGGTCAGTTGATCGCGGATCTCCGCGGGTGACATCGACATCTCGTCCCGATAGAGCTGGGCGGTCGCAAGTGCGTTGGCCTCCCAGTCCGCCGTGACGGTGTCGATTGCGTACTGAGCCGCCTCGGGCGACGCCCCTTCGCCGTACTCGGAGACGAGCTGGTCGTAGATTGCCGCCTTGCTCATGTCCATCATGTTCGCGTAGATGTCGGCTGACTCCAGCGCATCCGTGTAATCGGCCGGCACAGGTGCCGCATTGGGGTCGACGGCGGGTGCGTCGGATGCGTCGTCGGCCGGCTCGGTGTCCTGGGGTTCGGTGAACTCGTCGGCCGCGTCCTGCTCGTCTTGCTCGGCCTGCTCGGCCTGCGACTCGGCGATGGCCGTCTCGGCCCGGGTGGCCACCCCGTTCACATAGGCCGCGATGCCGATCGTCACTGCGATCGAGGCAACAATGGCGACGCCACCGAGGATGGCGCCGGTGAGCGCCAGGACCTTGGGCTGGCGCTGGCGCAGTGCCGAGATGCCGATCACGACGGCGGCGAGACCGACGACGACCCCGACGATGGGGATGAACCCGACCGCGAAGGCGCAGATACCCACGATGAGGGCGGCCATCGCCAGGCCCTTCGCCGGGGTCAGCGGCGGGTGGGGCGGTCCGGGCTGGGGCGGCCCCTGCTGGGGCGGTCCCTGCTGCTGCGGGGCCGGTGGCGGCGTCGGCGTGGTCGGCGCTGTGGTCGGCGCTGTCGGTGTGCCGGCTACTGACGCAGGTCCGTAGGGAAGAGCGGCGGCGGGAACGCCGGCAGGCTCGGCGTCGGGAGCGGGCGTCTCGGCGGGAACGCCGGCAGGCTCGGTGTCAGGAGTGGGCGTCTCCGCCGGACCGCCGGCAGGCTCGGTGTCAGGAGTGGGCGTCTCCGCCGGACCAGAGGCGGGCGGGGCGACAGGCGCGACGTCGGGCGCATCCGCAGAGGCGGGCGGGGCGACAGGCGCGACGTCGGGCGCATCCGCAGATTCGGGCGGCGGCTGTGCAGAATCAGGTCGGGGCTCATGCGAGCCGTCCCCCAACGGTTCAGATGTAGTCATGGGCCGAGTATGGCAGAGCGGCCGAGCGGCACACTGCGTGCCGCCGCGACCAGCGGGGAGCCGGACCGGCGCCTGCCCGCGCGGCGGCGTGCACAACTCCTGCAATTCTCGAGGCCCACCGCCGCGGATGCCGCAATTCCGCGGCTGATTTCGGCGGCGGCAGAATCCAGCAGGAGCGGTAGGGCCCCTGCGGGGCACTGTGGGGTGAAAAAATATGCCCCTGGTCGCGTTTGTGAGTCTGGCTTG
>NZ_JAIEUL010000028.1 GCF_019599185.1 Cryobacterium inferilacus
TGATGAGCAGGCCGGCAACGCTGAGTCCGAGTGCGGTCTTGGTGAAGCTGCGCATGATGGGGTCCTTTGCTGTGGGGTGCCCGGCGGGGATGTCCTGCGGGGTGTTGCTGGTGTTGCTTGGTATGCAGGTGGTTCGGCCCCCAGGCAGAAAAGGTTTGGTCGGGTTGAAAGAAAAATCGCGCCTGTCCACGAGGGACAGGCGCGATCGGTGAAACGGGCGTGCGGGCTACGGCTCCAGGCGGGTCGGGCCGCGGAACAGGTAGGTCACCTCGCGGATGGACGCCTGGTGCAGCATCAGCATCAGAACACGGGCCAGGCCCATGCCGAAGCCGCCGTGCGACGGCACGCCGTAGCGGAAGAAGTCCAGGTAGCCGGCGATCTCGGCCGGGTCGACGCCCTTCTCCACCGCCTGCTCGGTGAGCACGTCGATGCGGTGTTCACGCTGCGCGCCGGTGGAGATCTCGGTGCCGTTGAAGATCAGGTCGTAGCTCTTGGTGATGCTCGCGTCGCCCTCGTGGCGCATGTGATAGAACGGGCGGATGCTCGAGGCGTAGTCGGTGAGGAAGACGAACTCGTGTCCGTAAGTCTCGGCGACGTACGCGGCGATCTGGCGTTCGCCCTCCGGGTCCATGTCGTCGTCGTCGCGGGGAACCTCGTAGCCGCGGCTCTTGACGATCTCCTTGGCCTCTGCGAGCGGAATGCGCGGGAACGGCGTGGTCGGAACGGTGACCTCGACACCGAACAGCGCGAGCACCTCCTCGCCGTGCTTGGCCTTGACGGCGGTGAACGCGGCAACGAGCAGGTCCTCGTGCAGCTGCATGACGTCTTCGTGGCTGTCGATCCAGCTGATCTCGGAGTCGACGCTGGTGAACTCGGTGGAGTGCCTGCTGGTGAACGACGGGTCGGCCCGGAACGCCGGCCCCACCTCGAAGATCTTGCCGAAGCCAGAGGACTGCGCCATCTGCTTGAAGAACTGCGGGCTCTGCGCCAGGTACGCCTTGGTGTCGAAGTACTCCACCTCGAACAGCTCGGCGCGGGACTCGCTCGCGCTGGCCATCAGCTTCGGGGTGTGCAGTTCGATGAAGTCGTTCTCGATCCAGTACGTGCGCAGGGCGTGCTCGAACGTGGTCTGGATGCGGAAGATGAGGTTCGACTTGGGCTGGCGGAGGTCGAGGAAGCGCCAGTCCATGCGCTTGTCCAGGCTGGAGTCCGCCGCGATCGGGGTCTCAGGGATGGCGTGTGTGACGACCTCGAGGCTGGCCAGTTTGATCTCGATGCCGCCGAGCTTGACGCGCTCGTCGTGCTTGAGCTGCCCGGTCACGGTGACGAAGCTGCCCTGGGACAGGCCGGAGATGGTGGTGGCCGGTTCGTCGTCGACGACGACACCCTCGGCATCCGTCGTGCGTGGATTGACCAGCTGCACCGCGCCGGATTCATCGCGCAGCACGACGAACTGCACCTTCTTCTGGTCTCGGACGGTTTCGACCCATCCGGACACGGAAACGAGACCGTCGTCGAGGGCGGCAAGATTCTTGATCAGTACGCGAGCATTCACTCCTCGAGTTTAGCCGCACAGCTCTCGGCGAATTCGCGGGTGACCTCTCCGTAGACTGGAGCGTGTGGTAGCTAGTCAGGTACATCTCGTGCGGCACGGTGAGGTTTTCAACCCCGAACGCGTGCTTTACGGCAGACTTCCCGGCTTCAAGCTCTCCGATCTGGGGCAGCGGATGGCCGAGGCGGCTGCCGCAGACCTCGTCGAGCGCGCTCGCCCCGTCGCGCGGGTGATCGCGTCGCCACTGCAGCGCACCCAGGAGTCCGCCGCGCCGATCCTCGCCGCCTTCGGCCTGCCCATCCACCTCGACGACCGCCTCATCGAACCGGCCAACCGGTTCGAGGGCAAGCGGATGCGCGGCCCCGGCGGCGCCCTGCGCGACCCACGCAACTGGCCCAGCCTGGTCAACCCGTCCCGGCCCAGCTGGGGCGAACCGTTCCGTTCCATCTCCAACCGGATGCTCGCCGCCATCGACGACGCCTTCCACTCCGTGGACGACGGCGACGTCGTGCTGGTCAGTCACCAGCTGCCGATCTGGATGGTGCACAGGTCACTCGCGGGCGAGCGCCTCGCCCACGACCCGCGCCACCGCCGCTGCGACCTGTCCAGCATCACGACCCTGGCGTTGCAGTACAACGTGCCCACCGAGGTCGGCTACGTGAGCCCCGCCGCCGCCCTGCTGGTGCCGGCGAACGATGTGGGTGCGGTGTGAGCCGGATGACCCGCAGACCCCGCCGCAGCACGGCCGCCCTGGCCGGCGCCGTTGCGCTCGGCGTCGCCCTCACCGGCTGCAGCACCTCCGACGATCTGGCCAGGCAGTACACCGAGGGCGGCAACAAGGGCTACATCGCCGGTGACGGCAGTGTCACCGAGATTCCGGTGGAAGAGCGCGGCGACCCCGTGGTCTTCGACGGCACCGTCGAGGACGGCTCCACGGTCAGCTCCGCCGACTACGCGGGCGAGGTGCTCGTGGTCAACTTCTGGTACGCCAGTTGCGCCCCGTGCCGCGCAGAGGCCCCGGACCTCAAGGACATCAGCGAGCAATTCGCCGGCGACGGCGCCAGCTTCCTCGGCGTGAACGTGCGCGACCAGGCCGCCAGCGCGATCGCGTTCAACGAGAGCTACTCCATCGGTTACCCCTCGGTGATGGACGTCGACGACGGGGGCATGCAGCTGGCCTTCAGCGGCAACATCCCCCCGAACGCTGTGCCGACCACGCTCGTGCTCGACGGATCCGGCCGGGTCGCCGCGCGCATCCTCGGCCAGGTGTCTGCGCCGTCGATTCTGGAAACGCTGATCGAAGACACGATTGCCGAGGACGGCTAGGCGTGGGTAATCCCTTCGGCGAGATCGTCTTCAGCGGGCAACTGTTCCTGGCGATCCCGGTGGCCGTGCTGGCCGGGTTGGTCTCGTTCGCGTCGCCGTGCATCCTGCCGCTCGTGCCCGGCTACCTCGCCTACATCGGTGGTTTCGCCGACGGAAGCAGCGGTTCCACGCTCAGTGCCAGACGGGGGCGCAACCGGCTGCTGCTCGGCGTGGCCCTGTTCATCCTCGGCTTCACCCTGGTCTTCGTGCTCACCGGGGTGGTGTTCGGCTTCGCCGGGTTCTGGTTGAACCAGTACCGCGACCTGATCACCCGCATCGCCGGCGCCGTCGTGATCCTGCTCGGCCTCGTCTTCGTCGGCCAGTTCGGTGCGATGCAGCGAACCATCAAGACTTCCTGGCGGCCGCGGATGGGCCTGGCCGGCGCGCCCGTGCTCGGCGCGGTCTTCGCGGTCGGCTGGACCCCGTGCACTGGGCCGACGCTCACGGCCATCAACTCGCTCAGCCTGAGCACCGGCTCGCCCTGGCAGGGTGGCCTGCTGGCGTTGTTCTACGCGCTCGGGCTGGGCATTCCGTTCCTGCTCATCGCCCTCGGCCTGAATTGGGCCACGGGGGCCGTAGCCTTTCTCAAGCGTCACATCCGAGCGATCAACCTGTTCGGCGGCGTGCTCCTGATCGTTATCGGGGTGCTCATGGTGAGCGGCGTGTGGAATGCCTGGCTCCTGAACCTGCAAGGGGTGATTGGCAGTTATGTCCCGGCCGTCTGACCATATCGACTCCGCCCCCGCGCCCTCCGGCAACGGCATCACCCAGCCCAAGCTCGGCTTCGTCGGCACCCTGCGCTGGTTCTGGCGTCAGCTCACCAGCATGCGAACCGCGCTGTTCCTGCTGCTGCTGCTCGCCATCGCGGCGGTGCCGGGTTCGCTGGTGCCGCAGCGCAGCTCTGACCCGAACGGGGTCATCCAGTACTTCAACGACAACCCCGAGCTCGCGCCGGTCCTCGACAACATCCAGGCGTTCGACGTGTACTCCTCTGCCTGGTTCTCCTCGATCTACCTGCTCCTGTTCGTGTCGTTGATCGGTTGCGTCATCCCCCGCACCAAGCATCACCTGCAGGCCCTGCGCGCCAAGCCGCCCAAGACGCCCGCGCGCCTCGGCCGGCTCGCCGGCTTCACCACCCGCACGGCTCCGGTGGGCACGGATGCGGCCACCGCCGTCGCATCCGCCCGTACCGTACTCAAGCAGGGCCGCTACCGCGTGGCGCTGTTCGAGAGCCCCACGGAGTTCTCGGTCTCGGCCGAACGCGGCTACATGCGCGAGACCGGCAACCTGGTCTTCCACTCCGCTCTGGTGGGCCTGCTCATCGTCGTGGGCTTCGGCAGCGGCTTCGGCTTCAGTGGACAGCGGGTGCTCGTGGAGGGGCAGACCTTCGTGAACACGCTGCTGGCCTACGATTCGTTCAACCCTGGCCGGTTCTTCAACGACACCGAACTCGACCCGTACACGCTCACCCTCGACGACTTCGAGGTGACATACGAGACCCAGAACCTCGAGGCGTTCGGTCAGCCGCTCGACTTCACCGCGGGCGTCACCGTGACGCCCCGCGGCGGCGACGCCCAGGACGGCGCGGTGCGGGTGAACGACCCGCTGCGCACCGGCGGCACCAGCATCTACCTGCTCGGCAACGGCTACGCGCCCACCATCACGGTGAAAGACCCGGAGGGCACCGTCGTGTTCACCGACTCCGTTCCGTTCCTGCCGCAGGATGCCAACCTCACGTCGCTTGGAATCGTGAAGGTGCCGGACGGCCTGGCCGAACAGGTCGGCCTGATCGGCTTCTTCTACCCGACGCAGGACGAGACCAGCAGCGGATCCTACTTCTCCAGCTTCCCCGACCTGGAATACCCCGTTCTCACCCTCAACGTGTATCAGGGCGACCTCGGCCTCGACGAGGGTGTGCCCACCTCGGTGTACAGCCTCGTCACCGATGACATGGAGCCGCTCGCCACCCGCGACAGCGCCATCCAGCCCCTCGAACTCACGCCGGGCGAGACCCAGGAGCTGCCGAACGGCCTGGGCTCAGTGACGTTCGAGAACGCCGCTCCCGATGCCGCCGAGGGCGACTACGCCGGGTCAGTGCCCCGGTTCGCGTCCTTCGACATCCACCACGACCCCACCCAGGGCTGGGTGCTGCTGTTCGCCGTTCTCGTGCTCGGCGGCCTGCTCACCTCGCTGTTCGTGCCCCGCCGCCGGCTCTGGGTCAAGGCCATCGAGCAGGCGGATGGTTCGGTGCGGCTCGAGTACGCCGGTCTCGCCCGCGGCGAGGACCCCGCCCTGGAGTCCGCGGTGACCGCCCTCGCCGACCGGCATGCTGCCATGCTGGAACGCGCCACCCCGGCCATTAAAGCCGCCGATCCCGCTTAGGCTGTAAAACGTGAATCTGAACGAGCTCTCGATCCTCAGCCTGTATTCGGCCATGGCTGTGTACGCGCTGGCGTTCATCGCATTCTCGATCGACCTGGCCAGGCGCAGCGCTGCCGTGGGTTCGACGGAGGCCGCCGTCGGCGCCACCAACGAAGCACCCGCATCCGTTGCCGGCGCCAAGGCCTCTGGCGGCGGAAGCGTGAGCACGCTGAACCGGATCAGCTCGCGGATGGCCGACGACGCCGTCACGCCGTACGGGCGTTCGGCCAGCCTGCGGGTCGGCGTTTCCCTCACCGTTCTCGGCTGGGCCCTGCACCTGGTGGCCGCCGTGCTGCGCGGTCTTGCCGCCGACCGGGTGCCGTGGGCGAACATGTACGAGTTCGCGATGACCGGCACCCTGCTCATCGTCACGGTGTTCCTGATCGTCCTCACCCGCACCGACCTGCGGTTCCTCGGCACCTTCGTCACCGGCATGGTGGTGATCCTGCTCGGCATCGGCGCCCTGCAGTACTACGTGGAAGTGGCCCCGCTGCCGCCGGCGCTGCAGTCCGTCTGGCTCGTCATCCACGTCTTCGTGGCGTCACTGGGCACGGGCTTCTTCGCGCTCGGGTTCGCGCTGTCGTTTGTGCAGCTGCTGCAGTCCCGCCGGGAGGAGCGTGCCGGCACGGCCAAGTCGAGCCGGCTGAGGTTCCTCGCGACGCTGCCGTCGGCGTTCACCCTGGAGAACCTGGCCTACCGGGTCAACATCATCGGGTTCATCCTGTGGACGTTCACCCTCATGGCCGGTTCGGTCTGGGCCGAGCGCGCCTGGGGCCGCTACTGGGGCTGGGACACCAAAGAGGTCTGGACCTTCATCATCTGGGTGATCTACGCCGGCTACATCCACGCGCGCGCCACCCGCGGTTGGCGTGGCTCCCGGTCGGCCTGGCTGGCGATCATCGGTTTCGCCGCGGTCATGTTCAACTTCGGCATCGTGAACGTGTTCTTCAAGGGCCTGCACGCCTACTCGGGCCTGTAACCGCCGGTCGGATCGCGCCCGATGGTTGCGTTCCATAGGGCAAAGTCGCGACCGGCGGGGGTGTCGCGCCCGATCGTTGGTCGAGCTTGTCGAGACCTCGTGACGTGCGCTCGGGCTGTCAGTCGGTGAGCAGGGCGTGCACCCGGGTGATCCGGGCGAGCCACCAGTCCCGGCGCTCGGGGCCGGCGGCGTAGGTGTCGAGCAGGTCGGCATCCGGCACCACCCGTCGAACGGGGATGCTGCCATCGACCGGCAGCAGCGGCTCGCGGGTCACATCCGCGGCCAGCAGCGACGCCGTGGCCAGCCCGCAGTCGTAGTCGAGCTCGGGCAGGGCTGCGGCGAGGAAGGCGCCCATCGAGATGCCGATCGAGGTGTCGAGGGCGCTGGAGACGATGAGCGGCAGTCCGGTCTCGGCCTGGATCGCGAGCACCGCGCGGATGCCGCCGAGCGGCTGTACCTTGACCACCAGGAGGTCCGCTGCTCCGGAGCGGGACACCAGCAGGGGGTCGGATTCCTTGCGCACGCTCTCGTCGGCCGCGATCGGCAGGTCGAGGTAGTCGGTGCGGCGGCGGATCTCGGCGAGTTCGTCGATCGACGCGCACGGCTGTTCGACGTACTCGAGGTCGAACTCGGCCAGGGCATGGATCGCGTGCTCGGCCTCGTCAAGGTTCCAGAGCCCGTTCGCGTCCACCCGGATCCGGCCTTCGGCGCCGAGGGCCTTGCGCACCGCGCGCACCCGCTCCACGTCTTCGGCGAGAGTCTGGCCGGGATCGGCGACCTTCACTTTGGCTGTGCGGCAGCCGGGGAACCGGGCCAGCAGGGCGGGAACGTCCGCCGCGTCGATCGCGGGAACCGTCGCATTCACCGGGATCCGGTCGCGCTTGATCGCCGGGGTCTCTTGCCAACCGAACTCCAGGGCAGCGCGCAGCCAGGCCGCGGCCTCGTTGTCGTCGTACTCCACGAACGGGGAGAACTCGGTCCAGCCTGCCGGCCCCTCGATCAGCACGGCCTCCCGGCTGGTGAGGCCCCGGAAACCGGTGACGAGGGGAAGGTCGACCACGCGGGCGGTGGCGAGCACGTCGTGCAGTGAAGGGAGCATGGCTCTAGTGTGCCAGCATCCGCGAGTCCGGCCCCGACCGGGTCATTCGGTCGAATCGGCCACGAAGGTCTGCTCGTCGCTCAGGGCCACATCGGGGCCGTTGGGCTGCACGTCCACGATGGCGATCGCGGTGCCGGGGGAGATCAGCAGGTAGGCGTCCTGATACCGGCCGGCGCCGCTGTTCACGCGCAGCCAGGAGGGCACGCCCGACGCCACCGCATCGGTGATCTCGGTGCGCAGCGACTCGATCGTGCGGTCGCCGAGGGTGTACGGCTTGCCGCCGTAGACGATGTCGATGCGGGTCACGCGTCATCCTTCCCGTTGGACGTGGTGCCGAGCCGGTGCGGCTCGGGCACGATCTGCAGGCCGCCGGACGAGTTCGCGGTCAGCATCAGCGCCTCGATCCAGTCCCGGTTGAGACTGGGGGACCGGCCGCCGAAGTACTTGTAGGCCAGCGGGATGCTCGGATGCATCCAGATGGTGCTCCGTCCATCGCCGCCCTGGGGGTCGTCCCGCCAGGTGAAATAGAAGCATTCGCCCCGGCGTAGCTTGGCACCGATCACCACCTGGAGGTGCGCCAGGACACGGTCATCGAAGTCCGCCGTCAGGCTCGAATCGTAGGTCAGCTTGCCCATTGCACCACTCCGTTAATTTAATTGGGTTTGCTGTCACGCTACGCCGATTTCGGCCGCTAGTCCCTGAGGTAGCGCTCGAGTTTTGGCACCTTTAGGAGGGCCAAGGCCCTCTTCTCGATCTGACGAACGCGCTCCCTGGTGACGCCCTGGATGACCGCGATCTGGTCCAGAGTGCGCGGTTCTTCGCCGGTGAGGCCGAACCGGGCGGTGAGAATGGACCGTTCCCGATCGGGCAGGGCATCCAGGTAGAAGGTGATGTCGGCCGCGCGCAGGGTGATGGTGGCGCACTCGTCCGGCTGCGGCAGGTCGTCGTCGATGATCAGTTCGGCGATGTCGCCGATGCCATCGCCGACGGGGGCGTGCAGCGAGATGGGCTCGTTGTCGTACTGCAGCAGCCTGGACACGTCGCGCACCGCGATCTGCGACAGCTCCGCGATCTCCTTGAGGGTGGGCTCACGGTCAAGCGTGCTGGTGAGGTCACGGCGGATGCGCTTGATCTTGTTGAGCTTCTCGGCGGTGTGCACCGGGATGCGGATCATGCGCGACTTGTCGGCCATGCCGCGATGGATCGCCTGGCGAATCCACCAGGTGGCGTAGGTGGAGAACTTGAACCCGGTCATGAAGTCGTACTTCTCCACGGCTCGCACCAGTCCGATGTTGCCGTCCTGCACTAGGTCCATGATCGGTACCCCGCGGCCGGAGTAGTGCTTGGCGATGCTCACCACGAGCCGCAGGTTGGCCTCGATGAAGTGGTTCTTCGCACGGCGTCCCTCGAAGACCAGGGTCATCAGCTCGCGTTTGAATTCGGGGCTGACCGGGTTCTCGGTGGCGGCGGCGCGATTGATCTTCTCTTCGGCGAACAGGCCGACCTCGATCTTGCGGGCCAGGTCCACCTCGTCCTCGGCGGAGAGCAGCGGGCCCTTGCCGATGCGGCGCAGGTAGTCGCCGAAGGCATCCGTGGACGCCCTGCTGTACCTGGAGGTGGCGGCGGCGCTGGCTGCAGCAGAGGGGGTCTGCGGCCTCGTGACGCCGGCGGTCGACCGGTCGGTCGTCGTGTCCGGCCGTTCGGCGGTGCGGCGGGTGGGGACGTCGGTGGCACGGGTGTCGGTGGTGTGGGCGATGGTGGTCATGCGAGGACCTCCCTAGGGAGAAGGCTGGCTGTTGCGCGGTCAAAGGAGGTGAAGTAGGCCCGCTCACGCGGACGACCGAGGTTGGTGACCTCGAAGGCGGTGCCGACGATCTGGATGAATCCCAGCAGCGCGTTCGGGTCGTCGTGCTCGATTGCCTGGTCGGCAATGCGCCACTCGGTGGGGGAGATGGCGGTGATCTCGACGTCCGCCGGTTCGGTGGCGCCGGCGGCGTCTCTGGGGTGGGCTGGAGGGGTGAGCGCGCGGTTCGTGGAGAACTGAGCGGGGCTCTGGTGCCGGACGCGGTGCTGGGCTTCGGTGCGGCGAGGTGCGGCGTGCTGAGGAGCGGCGTGCTGACGAGCGCGGTGCTGAGCTTCGGCACTGGGGACTGTCGCGTCTTCGGGTAACGCGGTGTCCGGCGCCGGGGTGCTGTTGCGGAACATGACCACCTCCGGGTCTTTCGGGGTGAGACAAGTACATCTCCGGGGAACAAAGCCGTTCAAGGGGTTGACGGGAGCACCGCCGAAGATGTACACCTGAAAACCTCTCACTTTGCGTGAGCGGTCCCAGCGGCTTCGCTGCCAGGGTCGAACCGTTGACGCACCGAAGCGGTGACGACCCATTGCGTAGGCTGGAGGCATGCCCGAACAGGTTTCAGAGATCTTCGACCCCAGCCAGTGGAACTCGGTGCCGGGCTTTGCCGCGCTCACCGATGTCACCTATCACCAGGACCTCACCGGCCGGATCGCCCGAGTGGCGTTCAACCGGCCCGAGGTGCGCAACGCCTTCCGCCCGCACACCGTGGACGAGCTCTACGCGGTGCTCGAGGACGCCCGCACGAATCCGCAGATCGGTGTGATCCTCCTCACCGGTAACGGACCGAGCGCGCGCGACGGCGGCTGGGCGTTCTGCTCCGGCGGTGACCAGCGCATCCGCGGCCGTGACGGCTATAAGTACGGTGACGGTGAGACCGCGAGCGGAATCGACAAGGCCAGGGGTGGTCGCCTGCACATCCTCGAGGTGCAGCGGTTGATCAGGTTCATGCCCAAGGTCGTCATCGCGGTGGTACCCGGTTGGGCGGCCGGCGGCGGGCACTCCCTGCACGTGGTCTGCGACCTCACCATCGCCAGCGCCGAACATGGCAAGTTCAAGCAGACGGATGCCGATGTCGGATCCTTCGACGGCGGCTACGGCAGCGCGTACTTCGCCCGCCAGGTCGGCCAGAAGGCGGCAAGGGAGGTGTTCTTCCTCGCCAGGGAGTACTCGGCGCAGCGCGCCCTGGAGATGGGCGCCATCAACGCGGTGGTGCCGCACGCGGAGCTGGAGAACGAGGCGCTGGACTGGGCGCGCACGATCCTGACCAAGTCGCCCACCGCCATCCGGATGCTCAAATTCGCCTTCAACGCCGTCGACGACGGCATGGTCGGCCAGCAGGTCTTCGCGGGCGAGGCCACCCGCCTGGCCTACGGCACCGACGAGGCCGTCGAGGGACGGGATTCGTTCCTTGAGAAGCGCGAACCGGACTGGTCGCCGTACCCCTGGCAGTTCTAGGCGCATTCGTGAGGCCCGTTCGCGTCGTCCCCGTCGATGATCCCCTGCAGGTGCTGGCCGAGTTGCGCCTGGCGCTCTCCGCCACCGGCGACGCCCTGCTGCCCGTGCCGGCGGGCGAGACCGGCACCGGCCGCGAGGGCCTCGGACCGGTGCCGCGCCGTGTGGCGGTGGTGATCGAAACGTCGGGTTCGACGGCCGCGCCCAAACGGGTGATGCTCAGCACCGACGCGCTGCTCGCCTCCGCGGCGGCGTCCAGCGTCGCCCTCGGCGGCGACGGCCAATGGCTGCTCGCCCTGCCCGCCCACTACATCGCCGGGGTGCAGGTGCTGGTGCGGTCGATCGCGTCCGGCACGGAGCCCGTTCTGCTGCCGCCTGGACACTTCGACCCCGCCGAATTCGCCGAGTACGCCGGCCGGCTCGTCGAACCGCTGAGATTCACCTCGCTGGTTCCCGTGCAGCTGGCGCGGCTGCTGGATGCGGCGGAGGCCGACCCGGAGATCCTGGCCGTGCTCAGGCGGTTCACCGGCATCCTCGTGGGCGGCCAGGCGGTCGCCCCTGCCCTGATCGACCGGGCCGAACGGCTCCGGATCCGGGTGCTGCGCACCTACGGCTCGTCGGAAACCGCCGGGGGGTGCGTGTACAACGGCGTCCCGATCGGCAATACCGTGGTGCGCGCCGTCGACGGCCAACTCGAGATCAGCGGGTCGGTGCTCGCCGACGGGTACCTCGACGACGATCAGCGCACCAGCGAGAGGTTCGTGGACGACCAGGGTGTGCGCTGGTACCGCACGGGCGACCTGGGCGCGGTCGCCCCGGACGGCATCGTGAGCGTCACCGGCCGGGCCGACAACGTGATCATCTCCGGTGGGGAGAAGGTCTCCCTCGACGCCGTGGAGGCCCTGGTGCGCACGCTCCCCGGCCTGGGCGACGCCCTTGTGGTGCGAGCGAACGACCCGGTCTGGGGACAGGCCGCGGTGGTCGTGCTGGCCGCGGACCAGGCGCCGGCACTGGAACCCGTTCGCGCCGCCGTGGCCGCCGAGCTCGGCCGCGCCGCCCGCCCGGCCCGGATCGTGACGGTCGGGACCGTCCCGCTGCTGGCGTCCGGAAAGCCGGACCGGCAAGCCGTGGAAAGGCTCGTCGGGCGCTGAACCGCCTCACCGTCCGGGCCGGCGGGGTGCCTCGGTCGCCGCCCGGATGCGGCCAGTAGCATGAGGTCGTGGCACATGGAGCGCGGCCGAACGAGCCGAAACAACAGAAATCCCGTCAGACCAGCCCGACCGGTACCCGGAAGCCGGCATCTGCCGGGCCGAAGAACCCGGCGAAGTCGGGCAACCCGGCCCGGAAGAGCGGGGCGGTGACCGGTCCCGCCCGCAGCGGGCCGGCCAGCCTCGGCGACTGGATCTCCGGTGCCAGGCTGCGCACCCTGCCGCTGGCCGTCGCGCCGGTGGCGCTGGGAACCGGAGCGGCGGTCGTGGCCGGCGGCGCCGGGGAGTTCCACTGGGTGCGGGCGCTGCTCGCACTGGTGGTGGCGGTGAGCCTGCAGATCGGCGTGAACTACGCCAACGACTACTCCGACGGCATCCGCGGCACCGACAACCACCGGGTCGGCCCGGCCCGGCTCACCGGCGGCGGAGCGGCCAAGCCCCGCGCGGTGCTGACCGTGGCGCTGGCCTTCTTCGGCCTTGCCGCCGTCGCCGGCCTGGTCCTCGTGATCGTGAGCCAGTTCTGGTGGCTGCTCGCCGTGGGCGCCCTGGCGATCGTGGCGGCCTGGTTCTACACGGGCGGCAAGAAGCCGTACGGCTACCTAGGTCTTGGCGAGCTGTTCGTGTTCGTCTTCTTCGGCCTAGTGGCCACCGTCGGAACCACCTACGTGCAGGTGGGCACCGTCAACCTGGAGAGCTGGCTGAGCGCCGTGGCCATCGGGCTGATCGCCTGCGCCGTGCTGATGGTGAACAACCTGCGCGACATCAAGCCGGACAAGGTCGCCGGCAAGCGCACCCTCGCCGTCTGGATCGGCGCCCGCGCCTCCCGCGTCGTGTTCTGCGTGTTCCTGCTGGTGCCCTTCGGTATCGCGGGCTTCTTCGCCCTGTTCTACCCGCTGGCCTGGTTCACCTTCTTCGTGCTGCTGCTGGTGCTGCCGGCCTGCCTGATCGTAGCGACCGCGAAGACGGCGAAAGAACTGATCCTGGCGCTCAAACTCACCAGCATGGCGGCGCTGCTCTACGGCATCCTGCTCGGGCTGGCCTTCGCACTGTAACCGGGCAACTGTTCCCCGTTCGGACAAATGCGCCCGGTACGCCGGGCGCATTTGTCCGTTCTGGCAACAGTTGGCCGCGCCGAACGCTCAGCGGCTCCGGCGCGGATGGCTACGGCGCGGTGGGAGACTGGCCGGCCTTGGATGCTCCGGCCTCGGCGCGGTCGACCGCGGCATCCTCTGACTCGGCGTCCGGGTGCACGGGTTCCTTCTCGCGGTGCCGCACCTCGTAGAGGCCCCTGGCGACCGTGTCGCGCGGGGTGCGCAGGAAAATGTAGGACAGGCACAGGCCGATCACGGCGGCCAGCAGGGCCGCCAGCCAGCCCTCGATGCCCAGCACCAGCAGGAGCACGAACGGCACGGCGAACATCAGGACCCGGAGCACGGTGAATACCAACCACGCTGGAACAGCTTTCATACCTGCAGCTTAAACCGTGCTGCTGAGAGTACTCACCGATCTCTCGGCTGACCGGCCTACAATTGGCAGCATGTTCCGCCTGTTGTTCGGCCTCGGAGTCGTCGTTGTCATTCTCACTGTCTATGCGGCGGTGGATTGCGCGGTATTCGACCGCAATCGCATCCGCGGAATTCCCCGGTGGGCGTGGATCCTGGTGATCATCCTGCTCCCCGTGATCGGTCCGGTGCTCTGGTTGCTGATCGGTCGCGGCCGGCGCACCAGCGCCGCGAGCACCGGCGGCCGGGTCACCCGGTCGATGGCTCCGGATGACGACCCGGACTTCCTGCGCGGCCTGGATCGCGCCAAGGACCAGGAGCGGCGCATCCGCGACCTGGAGCAGGAACTGGCCGACTTCGACAAGATGGACCCCCCGGCAGATGACTCGTCCCGGCCCGGCACCGCGGGAGTAGACCCCAATAAGACCGAACCCGGTGAGGGCGACCAGCCGGGCCGACGGGATGCCTGAAACCACCCAGGACACCGGATCGACCACCCAGCCTGACGCGGTTCTGTGGCGCCAGGTCGCCCCGAGCGGCAGTCCCGCCACCGATTTCAGCGTGGCGTTGCTGGCCGAGTTCGTGCGACTCGGCGTGCAGGACATCGTGCTCAGCCCGGGGTCGAGGTCTCAGGCGCTGGCCCTGGCCGCCGCCGAATTCGAGCGCCTCGGCCTGCTCCGCCTGCACGTGCGCATCGACGAACGCGGCGCGGGTTTTCTCGCCCTCGGCCTCGCCATCGAGACCGGCCGCCCCGCGCTCGTGGCCTGCACCTCAGGCACCGCCGTGGCCAACCTGCACCCTGCAGTGCTCGAGGCCCATCACTCCGTGGTGCCCATGATCCTGCTCACCGCCGACCGGCCCGCCGAGCTGCGGGGCATCCGTTCGAACCAGACCACTGTGCAGCCGGGCATGTTCGCCGGCGCCGTGCGTCTCTGCCAGGACGTGAGCGCCCCGGACGGATCCGCAGGGGAGGCCGACGCCGCTGTGACCCTGGCGGAGCTGGCCTACCGGGCGGCGATGGGCACGCAGACCGCCAACCCCGGCCCCGTGCAGCTGAACCTGGCCTTTCGCGAGCCGCTCTCCGCGGCCGTCGACCTCGCCGCTGACGGCGCGGTCGCCGACCTTGCCGTTGCGGCCGATTCGGCCAGGCAGGGCCGGCCGGATGCGTCCCCGACCGCCGGCGACGCAGCCCCGCCGCTGGTGGTGTCGTCCGGTCCTCGCACCGTCGTCGTGGCCGGAGCCGGAGCCGGCCCGGCCGCGGAAGAACTGGCCCGCAGCGCCGGCTGGCCGCTGATCGCCGAGGTGTCCAGCGGTGCCAGGTTCGGCCCGAACCTGGTCGTGGCGTACCGCGACCTGCTCGGGGACGCCGATTTCGGCGGCCAGGTGCAGCGTGTGATCGTCTTCGGTCACCCCACCCTCAGCCGGGAGATCCCGGCGCTCGTGCAGCGGGCGGACGTGGAGACCATCGTCGTGGCCCCTGCCGGCCTCGAGTGGTACAACCCCGGACACCGGGTGGCCAGGTTCGCCCGCGCCGTCGCCGTCACCGATGAGGCGATCGAGGTTGCGGGCAGCCGCGAGGCCCGCGCCTGGGCGGGCCGCTGGGTGATGGCGAGCCGGAACATCCTGGCAGAGGACACCCAGCTCGACGCCCCGCCCTTCGGCGCCCACGGCATGACCCGCGCCGAGTTCGCCGCGATGAAGGCCCCGGTCACCCGGGCTATCCTCGCCGACGCGCTCTGGCGCGCGTCCTGGCCGCACGACCGCCTGGTGCTCGGCGCGTCCAGGCTGATCCGTGAACTGGACACCCGGGTGACCGGCAAGAAGATCCCCGTGCACGCCAACCGGGGCCTGGCCGGCATCGACGGCACCATCGCCACGGCGGTGGGTATCGCGCTGGCCAGTCAGGCCGGCCCGCAGCCCAGGTCGACCGGCACCACCCGCCTGCTCGTCGGCGACGTCACCCTGCTGCACGACGCCGGGTCGCTCCTGATCGCGCCCGGCGAAACCCGGCCGCGGCTGCAGGTGGTGGTCGGCAACGACGGCGGCGGAACCATCTTCGACGGCCTCGAGGTGGCGGCGACCGCCGCGCCCACCGCCGTGGACCGGGTGCTCTTCACCCCGCACCGGGTGAACCTGGAGGCCCTGGCCGCCGCCTACGGCTGGTCGTACACCAGAGCCGCCACCCGAAGCACCCTGGAAAGCGCCCTCACGGCCCCGGTGGCCGAGCCGACGATCCTGGAAGTGCCGCTCGCCCGCTAGGTCCGCTGGCCCCGCACCATCCGCGAACCGTGAGAAAAGCCCCTCAAAACGCTAGTTTTAGGGGCTTAACTCACAGTTCGCGAGAGGAGGAGGGCGGCCTGCTCGGACTCGAGCTCCTGGGCCACCTGCAGCTCGAGGTCCTGCTCGTGCGGGGGACGGGGGCGCAGGAACGCCACGAGCACGAACGAGCCGATGCCCACCACGGCGGAGATCATCGTGGTCCAACCGTCGAGATCCGCCGTGATCAGGGTGTTCGGCACGTAGAACAGGTCGTTCGGCACGCCGTACATGGTGGGGGTGAGCGCCAGCAGGGTGATCCGCACCGTGAAGCCGAGCAGGGCACCGACGATCACGGCGCTCGCGCCGGGCCGCTTCCAGAACAGGCCCAGCACGAGCGGCGCGGCCAGGCAGGCCAGCATCAGGTCGAACGCGAAGGTGAGCAGGATGCCGGTCTGGCTGACCCGGATCGCCAGCAGCACGCCGATCACGACGATCGGCACCATCGCCACCCGCGTCCAGCGCAGCAGCGGGTCGGTGCCGCCGGAGACGATGCGGCGCACGCCGAAGATGTTGCGCACCGCGATGGCCGAGGTGGCCAGGATGGCGCCGGCCGCGGTGGAGAACGAGGCCGCCACGATGCCGGAGAGCACCAGCACTGCCAGAAGCGGCGGCGCGTAGTCGCCCAGCAGGGTGAACAGGATCGGGCCGTCCGCGGAGGAGAGGCCGAGCGCGGCGGTGGTGGTGAGGGCGACAAGGGCGTAGATGATGCCGATCACGAACGTGCCGCCGGCCGCGTAGAAGCAGGACTTCTGGGCCACCTGGGGCGACTTCGCGGCGAAGATGCGCTGCATGAAGTCGATGGCGACGAGGTCGCCGATGCCCAGTGAGATGAGCGTGGCCCAGTTGACCGGGGCGCCCTGGGCGGGGTCGGTGAGCTGGCCCATGTCGAACGGGCCCATGCCGGCCGGCACGATGATGCCGAAGTTGATGACCACCCAGCCGAGCAGGGCGATCGAGGCCACCACCGTGATGACGGTCTGGATGGCCGCCGTGTAGGCATCCGAGAACAGGCCGCCGGCCAGCGTGTACGCGAGCACCAGGGACACCGACAGGATGATGCCCCAGACGTAGGAGATGCCGGCGAAGCGTTCGAGCAGGAAGCCGACGGCGACGAGGTTGCCGGCCAGCAGGATGGTGAACGAGAAGATCATGATCACCGAGGAGCCGACCTCGACGACCCGGCCGTAGCGGCGGCGGAAGAAGTCGGCCAGCGTGTAGAGCCCGAGCTTGTTCATCGGCTTGGCCAGGAACAGCCCGGAGATCAGCAGGCAGACCGCCAGTCCGATCGCCAGCGACGCGCCCGCCCAGAACCCGTAGCCGGAGGTGAGGTCGGTGTTGCCGACCGTGGCGTTGCTGTCGACGGCCGCGGCCATCAGCGACACAGCCACGAGGGGGACGCCGAGGCTTCGGCCGGCGACGAGGTAGTTCGCGCTGTCACCGTCCACCTTGCGGGCGACGACGATTCCGACGATGAGGACGATGAGGACACTGATGCCCACCCCGATGACGATCATTGTGCTCCTGACGTGGCGCTGGCTTGGATTTCGGTCAACCGATCGATAAACCCAATTCAGCCCGCCCACTGTCACGGTGGTCTTTCCGGATTGCAACGGTCGTGTTAACTCGTCCGGCGCCGGTGTGGGCTCGGTGACCTCTCGCGCGGGTAGGAGGGTGCGCCGCCCAGGATGCCCCGTAACACGCTGTTAACGCGGGGGACACGGTGGCGACGCGACACCGCGGTTTAGTTTCTATCAAGTGATCGAAAACCGGGTCACCGGATAGGGAGAAGCCACCGTGACAGCAGAAACCGCACCGTCGACCACGTCGACCACCGCCGGTGCCCGGGCGCACGCCAGGGCCCAGGAGGGCACCATCGTCGAGGCCGCGCCCGTCCGTCCGGCCTCTGCCTGGCCCGCACCGGCCGGCGTCGCCGCCGACCGGCTGGTCTGGGCCGAGACCGTGGCCGGCGGCGGGTACACGCACAAGGTGCTCGCCCGCGGCACCACGCTGCGGCTCACCGACCTGGCCGGTGACGCCTGCGCCCACGTGCTGCTCTTCAACGCCGACCAGCCGTTCGAACGGCTGAACGTGGCCGACACCGTGAAGGTGCAGTGGCAGGTCTACCCGGCAGCCGGCCAGCTGTTGCTCTCCGATCAGGGCCGGGTGCTCGCCACCGTCGTGGCCGACAGCTCCGGCCGGCACGACACGATCTTCGGCACCAGCACCGCAACGCGCAACGCCGCCAGGTACGGCGACGGCTCCGCCCAGGGACCCACGCCGGCCGGCCGGGAACTGTTCGCCCTCGCCGGGGCGAAGAACGGCCTCAGCCGGCGCGACCTGCCGCCGAGCGTCTCGTACTTTCAGGGCGTCACGGTCGACGCCGACGGCCGGCCCGGCTTCACCGGCGGCGCCGGCGCCGGGGCCAGCGTGACCCTGCGCGCCGAGCTGCCCGTGATCGTGCTCATCGCCAACACGGCGCATCCGCTCGACGACCGCGCCGACTACGCCTCGACCCCCCTCGAGGTGCTCGCCTGGGCGGATGCACCGACAGCGCCTGACGACGCGCTCTGGAGCCTCAGCCCCGAGGGCCGCCGTGCCTTCGTGAACACCGCCGACTACCTCACCGCAAGGGGACTGAAATGACCGCGACCACCGCCACCGCCCCGACCGCCATGGACTTCGGCACCGAACTCTCCCGCGAGACCGTCGCCGCCCGCGCGCCCTGGTCCGCCGTGCTGAAGGCCGGCCAGGTGCTCACCATCGTCGACCTCGACGGCAACCAGGCCGTGGACTTCCTCGCCTACGCGGCCGACGACACCGCCAGGGCCTACAGCGCCCAGGCCACCCTGCAGGAGCAGGACAGCGTCTACCTCAGCGTGGGCAGCGTGCTGCGCGACAACGAGTCGACCCCGCTGCTCACGATCATCGCCGACGACTGCGGCCGGCACGACACCCTCGGCGGCGCCTGCTCCAAGGAATCCAACACCCTCCGCTACGGCCTGCACACCTGGGCCCAGCACGCCTGCGTGGAGAACTTCCTGGCCGAGGGCTCCCGCCGCGGCCTGGGCAAACGCGACCTGGTCTCCAACATCAACTGGTTCATGAACGTGCCCGTCGACCCGGATGGCGCCCTCGGCATCGTGGACGGCATCTCGGCGCCCGGCCTGTCGGTGTCGCTCCGCGCCGAGGCCGACACCCTGGTGCTGGTCTCCAACTGCCCGCAGATCAACAACCCGTGCAACGGCTTCAACCCGAGCCGGGCCGAGATGATCATCAGCGCCGGAGCCCGGGCATGAGCGCCTTCGACACCGTCCTGATCGCCAACCGCGGCGAGATCGCGGTGCGGATCATCCGCACCGCCCGCGCCATGGGCCTGAGGACCGTGGCCGTGTACTCAGAGGCCGACCGCGGCGCCGCCCATGTGCACCTGGCCGACACCGCCGTGCTGCTCGGTCCGTCGCCGGCCGCCGAGAGCTACCTGCGCGGGGACCTGATCATCGCCGCCGCCCTGGAGACCGGCGCCGGCGCCATCCACCCCGGCTACGGGTTCCTTTCCGAGAACGCCGACTTCGCCCGCGCCTGCCAGGCCGCCGGGATCGTCTTCGTTGGGCCCACCGCAGAGCAGCTCGAGCTGTTCGGCACCAAGCACACCGCCCGCGACGCCGCCACCGCCGCCGGGGTGCCGCTGCTGGCCGGCACCGGCCTGCTCGACAGCCTCGACCACGCGCTCGCCGCGGCCGAGGAGATCGGCTACCCGGTGATGCTCAAGGCCACCGCCGGCGGCGGCGGCATCGGCATGCAGGCCTGTCACAGCGCAGCCGACCTCGCCGGTTCCTGGGAGAACGTCACCCGCCTCGCCGGGGCCAGCTTCTCCTCCGCCGGGGTGTTCCTGGAACGCCTCGTGGTGGGCGCCCGGCACGTGGAGGTGCAGGTCTTCGGCGACGGCCTCGGTTCTGTCGTGAGCATCGGCGACCGCGACTGCAGCCTGCAGCGCCGCAACCAGAAGGTCGTCGAAGAGGCGCCCGCCCCCGATCTGCCCGCAAACGTGCGGGACGGCATCGCCGAGGCCGCCCGGCGGCTCTGCGCATCCGTGCGGTACCGCTCGGCCGGCACCGTGGAGTACATCTACGACCCGGTGCGGCAGGAAGCCGCCTTTCTCGAGGTGAACACCCGCCTGCAGGTGGAGCACCCGGTCACCGAGGCCGTCTACGGCATCGACCTGGTCGAGTGGATGCTGCGCCTCGCGCTCGGCGACACGGCCGTCGTGCATACCCCGCTGGTCGCAGAAGGGTTCGCGGTGGAGGCCCGCGTCTACGCCGAGAACACCGACCTGGGCAACCTGCCCAGCGCCGGCACCATCACCCGGGTGATCCACCCCGAGAGCGCCCGCATCGACTCCTGGCTCGAGGCCGGCGCCGAGGTGAGCACCCACTACGACCCGCTGCTGAGCAAGGTGATCACCCACGGTGACAGCCGCGAGGCCGCCTGGCAGGCCCTCGCCGACACCCTCGCCGACGTGCGCGTGGACGGGGTCGCCACCAACCTCGGGCTGCTCCGGTCGATCGCCGCCGACCCCGACGTGCGGGCCGCCCGGCACTCCACCGACACCCTGGCCGGCATCCGCAACACCAGCGGCCGGTTCGAGGTCGTCAAGTCCGGCCTGCTCTGCACCATCCAGGACTGGCCCGGCCGCACCGGCTACTGGGCCGTCGGCATCCCGCCGTCGGGGCCGATGGACGACCTGTCGTTCCGGCTCGGCAACACCGCCCTCGGCAACGCCGAAGGGGAGGCGGGCCTGGAGATCACCATGCAGGGCCCCACCCTGCGCTTCCACACCGAGGCCACGGTGATGCTCACCGGCGCGCCAACCCCGCTCACCGTGGACGGCACCGAGACGGCCCAGTGGACACCGGTGACGGTGCCGGCCGGCGCTCTGCTCAGCATCGGCACCCCCAGCATCGGCATGCGCAGCTACCTGCTCGTGGCCGGCGGCCTGGATGTGCCGCTGGTGCTCGGCAGCGCCGCCACCTTCGACCTGGGCGAGATGGGCGGCGCCGCCGGCCGGGCTCTCCGCACCGGCGACATCATCGCGCTCGCCGAGCGGATGCCCGTGGCCGCGCCCCGGGAGGTGGCCGTGCGTGAGCGCCCGGTCTTCACCTCCCAGTGGCGCATCGCGGCGCTGGAGGGTCCGCACGCCGCCCCGGAGTTCTTCACCGAGGCCGACATCGCGGTGTTCCACAGCACCCGCTGGGCGGTGCACTTCAACTCCGCCCGCACCGGCGTGCGCCTGGTCGGCCCGAAACCGGAATGGGCGCGCAACGACGGCGGCGAGGCCGGACTACACCCGTCGAACATCCATGACACCCCGTACGCCGTGGGCGCTGTGGACTACACCGGCGACCTGCCGATTCTGCTCGGCCCGGACGGACCGAGCCTGGGCGGGTTCACCTGCCCCGCCACGGTGCCCAGCGGCCAGCTCTGGAAGCTCGGCCAGCTGCGCCCCGGCGACACCGTGGAGTTCGTGCCGGTCGACGACCGGCAGGCATACGCCCTGAGACTGGACCCCACCCTGGCCGTCACCGCGGGACGCGCGCCGACCGTGGACGGCGGCGTCCTGCGGAGCCTCCCCGCCACGGCGACCAGCCCGGCCATGACCTTCCGCCGCAGCGGCGACGCCAACCTGCTCGTGGAGTACGGCGAGATGGTGCTGGACCTGGCCTCACGGATGCGGGTGCACGCGCTCGCCGCCGTGCTGCAACAGCGCTGGGACGACGGTGAGCTGCCCGGCATCATCGACCTGACCCCCGGCATCCGCTCACTGCAGGTGCACGTGGACCCCGACCTGCTGCCGCTGCCGGAGCTGCTCGACATCGTGGCCGCCATCGAGGAGGGCCTGCCCGCCACGAGCGAACTCACCGTGCCCAGCCGCACGGTGTCGCTGCCGCTGTCGTGGGACGACCCGGCCACCCGGGAGGCCATCGAGAGGTACATGTCCGGGGTGCGCGACGACGCCCCGTGGTGCCCGTGGAACATCGAGTTCATCCGCCGGATCAACGGCGTCGCCTCGGTGGACGACGTGATGCGCACGGTCTACGAGGCCGAATACCTGGTGCTGGGCCTGGGCGATGTGTACCTGGGCGCCCCCGTGGCCACGCCGCTGGACCCGAGGCACCGCCTGGTGACCACCAAGTACAACCCGGCGCGCACCTGGACACCGCAGAACGCGGTGGGCATCGGCGGCGCCTACCTCTGCATCTACGGCATGGAGGGCCCCGGCGGCTACCAGTTCGTGGGCCGGACCGTGCCGATCTGGTCCACCCACGCGCAGCGCGGACCTTTCGCCGCCGGCGTGCCGTGGCTGCTCAAGTTCTTCGACCGCATCAGCTGGTATCCGGTGCTGCCAGAGGACCTGCTGGAGATGCGCGCAGAGATGAAGGCCGGCCGGCTGCCGATCCGCATCGAGGAGGGCGAGTTCTCGATGAAGGAGTACGAGGCCTTCCTGGCGAAGAACGCCGACTCGATCGCCGAGTTCCGTGCCCAACAGGGCGAGGCATTCGCGGCCGAGCGGCACGCCTGGGAGGAGTCCGGCGAGTTCGACAGGGACGACACCGCGGCGCTCGCCCCGGTGCTGGCCGCCGGCACGGTGTTGGTGCCCGAGGGCTGCGAAGGCGTCGAGGCGCCGTTCACGGCCAGCGTGTTCAGGCTCGACGTGGCCGAGGGGGACTCGGTCGCGGCCGGGCAGACCCTGGTGTCGCTCGAGGCCATGAAAATGGAGGCCCACGTCGTGGCACCCTTCAACGGGCGGGTGGTGAGCATGCTGGCGGCCGCCGGTGACAGCGTCGCACCCGGCTCGGTCCTGGTGATCGTCGAACGGGAAGAGGCAGCATGAGCACCATGGACACACGCGGATCGGTCACGGCGACGGCGGCCGTGACGGCCGCATATGCCCGGATCGCCGCCGCCGACCGGCCCGAGGTGTGGATCGAGCTGCGGCCGGAGGCCGAGGTCCGTGCCGAGGCCGCGGAGGTTGAGCGCCTGCTGGGAGCCGGCGCCGACCTTCCCCTGGCGGGGCTGCTCTTCGCGGCCAAGGGCAACATCGACATCCGGGGTCTGGTCACCACAGCGGCCTGCCCGGCTTATGGCCAGGTGGCCGAGACGGATGCGACGGTGGTCGCCCGGCTCCGTTCCGCCGGGGCGGTGTGCCTGGGTGCCACCAACCTCGACCAGTTCGCCACCGGCCTGGTGGGCACCCGCAGCCCGTACGGCGCGGTGCGGCACGCGTTCAGGCCCGAGTACATCTCCGGCGGCTCGAGCAGCGGCTCGGCCGTGGCCGTGGCGCTCGGTCTGGTGGATTTCGCCCTTGGCACCGACACCGCCGGCTCCGGCCGGGTACCGGCCGCCTTCCACGGCCTGGTGGGTATCAAGCCCACCCGTGGCCTGGTCTCGGCCGCGGGCGTGGTGCCGGCCTGCCGGTCGCTGGACTGCGTGACCGTGCTGGCCGGCGACCTGGACCTCGCCGAAACCGTGGCCGGGGTGATGGCCGGCTTCGACCCGCGCGACCCGCTGTCGCGCACGGCGCCGGCCGGGCCGTCCACCGCAGGTGTCGCTGCACGCATCGGCGTGCCACGGGCCGGCCAGCTGGGCACGCTCGCCCCCGGCTGGGCCGAGGCCTTCGATGCCGTCGTGGCCCGGCTGCGGGCCGGCGGCGCCGAGCTTGTCGAGATCGACATCGAACCGTTCCTGGCCACCGCCCGGATGCTCTACGAGGGCGCGTTCGTGGCCGAGCGCTACGCCGCCGTCGGCGCCTTCGTGGAGGCACACCCCGACGAGGTCGACCCTGTCGTGGGCGCCATCGTGGCCGGCGCGCGCGACGTGCCTGCGCACCGCCTGTTCAGCGATCTGGAGGCCCTCGACGTGGAACGTGCCGGAAGCCGGCAGGTCTTCGCCGGCATCGACGCGCTGCTGCTGCCGACCACGGTGGAGCACCCCACCCTGGCTGAGGTGGCCGCGGAACCCCTCGCGGTGAACAGCAGGCTCGGCCGGTTCACCAACTTCGCCAACCTGCTCGACCTGGCCGCGATCGCTGTGCCGGGCGGCATGGTGGGCGAGACCCACTTCGGCGTGCAGCTGGTGGGCCCGGCGTTCACGGATGCCCGCCTGGCCGGCCTGGCCCGGCGCATCCTGCCCGCCGGCCAGACCGGGCGGCCCGCCGCCGCGTCGGCCGCACCGCTCGCGACCCAGGTGCCGGCCGCAGCACCGGCCGTGCCGGCCGCGACCGAGTTGCCCGCCGCGAAGCCGGTCGTGCCGGCCGCGACCGAGCAGCCTGGCAGCGCGGCGGAGACACAGCCCGACGAGATCGTGCTGGCCGTGGCCGGCGCGCACCTCTCCGGCCAGCCGCTCAACCACCAGCTCACCGCGCTCGAAGGCCGGCTGCTCGAGACCACCACCACCGCGGCGGACTACCGGCTCTTCGCCCTCGACACAGTGCCGCCCAAGCCCGGACTCGTGCGGGTGGCCGCGGGAGCGGGCGCGCCGATCGAGGTCGAGCTCTGGGCGCTGGGAGCGGCGGAGTTCGGCCGGTTCGTGGCGGCTCTGCCGCAACCCATGGCCATCGGCCGGCTGCTCCTGGCCGACGGCAGCCAGGTCGAGGGGTTTCTCTGCGAGCCGATCGCCACGGAGACCGCCGCCGACATCACCGCCACCGGCGGCTGGCGAGCCTACCTGGCCCGCTGACCCGTCCGCCCGGCAGCCCGCCCCCGCCACCAGTCGCGTCGGCAACTGTTGCCCGTGCGGACAATTGCGCCCGGTACGCCGGGCGCAATTGTCCGAAACGGGCACAGTTGTTCCCCGGCGACCGCGCGGCGCGCCACCACGGCGGGTTTGGTACCGTTGCGTTGTTCCGTCAAGACGTGCCGGACCGGCCCTCAGGAGTTCAGCATGACCGGCAAGCCCACTCCAGCCCGGCGCACTCCGGCCGCTCCCGCCCCGGCCAGGGTGCCGCGTGTTCCCGCCGACAAGCTAGCCCTGTGGGCAATGATCGTCGGGGTCGTCGCGTTCCTCGGCGGCTGGCTGCCCGTTCTCGGACTGATCCTCGGCGTGCCCGGCGTGGTCCTCGGGCTCCTGGCCAAGCGGCGCTCGAACCGGCCCGAACTGGGGCTGACCGGCCTGATCCTCTCGATCATGGCCGTACTGACCAACATTGTGATCGACGTGATCGTGATCGTCCTGATCGTGACCCAGGCCAACAGCCTGCCCGGATAGCCGCCCCGTCGCCCGGCCGCGCGCACGCATCCGCCAACTGTTGCCCAGACGGACAAGTGCGCCCGGCGTGCCGGACGCAGTCGTCCGGAGCGGGCACAGTTTGAGACCGTGGGTTAGGCGAACGCCTCGACGATGGGGCGGAACTTCATCTTCGTCTCGGCCAGTTCCCGGTCGGGATCGGAGTCCAGCACGATGCCGCAGCCGGCGTACGCGGTGACGTCGCCCGTGGGGGAGACCTGCGCGCAGCGGAGCGCAATGGCCCACTCTCCGTCCCCGTCCGCGCCCACCCAGCCCACCGGCCCGGCGTAGCGACCGCGGTCGAATGGTTCCAGCTCGCGGATGAGCGCGAGCGCGTCCTGCGTGGGCGTGCCGGCCACCGCCGCGGTCGGGTGCATCGCCGCGATGAGGTCGAGCGAGGTGGACCCGTCGCTCAGGGTGCCCTCGAGGTCGGTGGCCAGGTGCCACAGGTTCGGCAGCTTCACCGTGAACGGGATCTCACTGGTGGTGAGCACCGAGGTGTGAGGGCGGAGCGCCGCCAGCACGCTCTGCACGGCGAACTCGTGCTCGTCACCGTCTTTGCTCGAGGTGGCCAGGGCGAGCGCCGCTTCGAGGTCGGCTGCCGCATCCGCCCCGCGGGAGATGGTGCCGGCGAGTACCCGGGCGTTGACCTCGTTGTGGTCGGCGCGAATGAGCGTCTCCGGGCTGGAACCGACGAGTCCGTCGACGGCGTAGGTCCAGCAATCGGAGTAGCCCAGAGCCAGTTCGCTCAACAGCCGGCGCAGGTCGCTCTCCGCGGGCAGCCGGCCGACGAGGTCGCGGGCCAGCACCACCTTGCTCAGGTCCTGAGCGCCGATCCGGGCCACGGCGGCGGACACGGCCTCCCGGTAGCCGGCCGGCTCGAGCGCTCCGGGCAGCAGCGAAATGCGGTACTCGTCGCCCAGCGGATGCAACGCCAGCGGGATCTCGGGGGCGGCCTGTCCGGTGGGCCAGACCCGGGTCACCCAGCACTGGCCGTCCTCGCGGCCCACGATCAGCTCTGGCACGATCAGCACGCTGGTCTGGCTGGAGGAGTCGTCGAAGGCGAACGTGCCGAAGGCCAACAGGCCGGTACCCGTGCGTTGTAGCGGGTCGGTCACGGTGGCGGCCGCGACGACCTCGCGCCACGCGCTCGCGGCATCCGTCATGCGGGTGGGCCCGGAGAACTCAAGGCGGAGCGCCGTGCCGATGCCGGCGAGGCCCTGGTTGCGGCGCATCCAGAGCAGCGGCTTGCGCGCATCGAGCAGCAGGATCAGTTGGCGAATGTCGGCAATCGGGGAGGTTTCAACCGTTAGAGCAGGCGCATTCACTCGTCTACCCTACGCCCGCGCCCACGGATACCCGGCCCCGCGCCCTGCGCAATCTAGACTGGACCGGTGAGTAGAGCAGATCTTAATAAGCAGCCGGCACAGGTCGCAGCCATGTTCGATCTGGTCTCGACGCATTACGACCGCACCAACGCGCTGCTGTCCGTGGGCAACGCGTCCCTGTGGCGCATCGCGACGACCCGTGCCGTCAACCCGCAGCCGGGCGAGCGCATCCTCGACATCGCGGCAGGCACCGGCACCTCCAGCGTGGCGCTGGCGCACACCGGCGCACACGTCGTGGCCGCCGATTTCTCCGAGGGCATGATCAAGGTGGGCCGCGAACGGCACGCAGATAACCCCAACGTCGAGTTCGTGCAGGCGGATGCCACAGCGCTGCCGTTCGCGGACGGCGAGTTCGACGCCGTCACCATCTCCTTCGGCCTGCGCAACGTCGTAGAGCCCAAGAAGGCCATCGCCGAGTTCTACCGGGTGACCAAGCCAGGCGGCCGCGTGGTCATCTGCGAGTTCTCCACCCCGCCGTTCACGCCCATCCGGGTGGGCTACTTCGCCTACCTCAACCACGTGATGCCGCGCATCGTCAAGCTTGCCTCCTCCAACGCCGAGGCGTACGACTACCTGGGCGAGTCCATCGCCGCGTGGCCGAACCAGCCCACCCTCAGCGCCTGGCTGCGCGACGCCGGCTACGACGCCGTGGCCTACCGCAACCTCAGTCTCGGTATCGTGGCTCTGCACCGCGGAATCAAGACCGCGCATGCCCCAGAAACAACCTCCTGAAACTCCCAGATCCGATCGTTAGGCTGACAGAGTGAAATTGACCGCCCCCGTGGCCCGCCGGAGCCCGTCGGTAACGTCGCAGCTGGGCCTGAGCGATCGCATCTTCTCCACCTCCGCCGACCGCGGTCTGGCCGCCAGCATCGACACCGGCCTGGACAAGGTGACGTCGACCCTGTTGGGAGAACTCGTCTTCGCCGACGAGATCGCCTCGGTGACCAGCCGGTACCTGCTCGACGCCGGCGGCAAGCGGGTGCGCCCGATGCTCGCCCTGCTCACCTCGCACCTCGGCGACGGCACCATTCCCGACGTCATCCGCGCCGCCGCAGCGATCGAGATCACGCACCTTGCCTCGCTGTACCACGACGACGTCATGGACGACGCCGAGAAGCGCCGCGGCGTGCCCAGCGCCCAGGTGGTCTGGGGCAACTCGATCGCCATCCTCGCCGGCGACCTGCTCTTCTCCCGCGCCAACCAGCTGATGGGCCGGCTCGGCGAACGCGCCGTGCGCCTGCAGGGCGACACCTTCGAGCGCCTGGTCCTCGGCCAGCTGCACGAGACCGTCGGACCCAAGGACGGCGAAGACCCGATCGAGCACTACATCCAGGTGCTCGCCGACAAGACCGGTTCCCTGATCGCCGCCGCCGCACAGGCCGGCATCATCTTCTCCAACGCGCCAGCGGAGTTCGAGGAACCCGTGGTGCAGTTCGGCGAGCGGATCGGTGTCGCGTTCCAGCTCATCGACGACGTGCTCGACCTCTCGCCGCAGCCCCAGGAGACCGGCAAGGTGCCTGGCACCGACCTGCGCGCCGGCGTCGCCACCCTGCCGCTTCTGCGCCTGCGCGAGCGTGCGGCAACGGATGCGCGTGCCGCCGACCTCGCCGCCCGCCTCGAGGCCGATGTGATGAGCAGCGCCGGCGTGGCGACCGCGGCCGCCGATGACGCCATCACGGCGCTCCGCGAGCACGATGTGACCACCCAGACCCTCGCGGAGGCCCATGGTTGGGCCCGTGATGCCGTTGCCGCCCTTGCGCCGTTGCCGGACGGCTCGGTCAAGAAGGCGCTCACCCGCTTCGCCGAGACCATCGTCGAGCGATCCAGCTAGAAAGGCTTCCATGACCAAGTTGCGATTGGCCATCGTCGGTGCGGGCCCCGCCGGCATCTACGCCGCAGACATCCTCCTCAAGGCCGAACGGAACTTCGAGGTGTCGATCGACCTGTTCGACCACCTCCCGGCCCCGTACGGACTCGTGCGTTACGGAGTGGCCCCAGACCACCCGCGTATCAAGGGCATCATCAACGCGCTGCGGGACGTGCTCGACCGCGGCGACATTCGCCTGTTCGGCAACGTGCGCTTCGGTACCGACATCACTCTCGACGACCTCAAGAAGCACTACAACGCGGTCATCTTCGCCACCGGCGCTGTGCACGACGCCGACCTGGCCATCCCCGGCATCGAACTGGAGGGCTCGTACGGCGCCGCCCGGTTCGTGAGCTGGTTCGACGGCCACCCCGACGTGCCGCGCACCTGGCCGCTGACGGCCACCTCCGTCGCCGTGATCGGCAACGGCAACGTCGCCCTCGACGTCTCCCGGATGCTCGCCAAGCACGCAGACGACCTGCTGCCCACCGAGATCCCGGCCAATGTGTACGAGGGCCTCAAGGCCTCCCCGGTGACGGATGTGCATGTGTTCGGTCGCCGCGGACCCACCTCGGTGAAGTTCACCCCGCTCGAGCTGCGCGAACTCGGCGAGCTCAACGACGTGGACATCATCGTGCACGACGAGGACTTCGACTACGACGACGCCGCCCGCGCCGCGGTGGCCAGCAACAAGCAGGTCTTCGTGATCGACAAGGTGCTCAACCAGTGGCGGAAGCGCGAGACCGGAACGGCCTCCCGCCGCCTGCACCTGCACTTCTTCGCCCGCCCGGTGGAGGTCACCGACGACGGTAACGGCCACGTCGGCGGCTTCAAGTACGAGCGCACCGCACCGGATGGCCACGGCGGCGTGGTGGGAACCGGCGAGATCCGCGAGGTGCCCATCCAGGCCATCTACCGGGCCGTCGGCTACTACGGCTCCCCGCTGCCCGGCATCCCGTTCGACAAGAAGCGCGGTGTGATCCCCAACCGCGAGGGGCAGGTGCTCTGGAAGGGCGAGCCCGGCTTCGAGTCCAGCACCGCCAGCCAGCAGATGTACGGCGTCTACGCCACCGGCTGGATCAAGCGCGGACCGGTGGGCCTGATCGGGCACACCAAGTCCGACGCGATGGAGACCGTGCGGCACCTGATCAACGATGTGGGCAACTGGTGGCGGCCCGAGTCGCCCGCCGAGGACAGCGTTCTCGAGCTGCTGGAGAGCCGTGGTGTGGCCTACACCAACCTCGACGGCTGGCACCGGCTGGATGCCCATGAGCTTGCTCTGGGTGCCGAGCAGGGCCGGGTTCGTGTCAAGGTCGTGCCGAGGCGTGACATGGTGGAGATCTCCCGCGCCCAGGTGCCCGTAGAGCTCTAGACCCCCCTCTCGCGAACTGTGAGAAAAGCCCCAAATCTCGCGAGATTCTGGGGCTTTACTCACAGTTCGCGATCTAGGGTGGGGTCATGGGGGAGTCCGTGTGGCAGGAGGATCTGCTCGGTGGCGGCTTCCAGCAGTTGACGCTGCCGCTGGGCACCGACGGCGAAGGTGATGTCGTCGCCACACTCGTGCGCCACCGGCCACCGCTCGGCGACCTGGTGTCGCCGTTCGCTCCGGCGCGCGGCACCGATGTGCTCTACGTGCACGGATGGTCGGACTACTTCTTCCAGACCGGCCTGGCCGAGTATTGGCAGGCCGCCGGCGCTCGTTTCTACGCCCTCGACCTGCGCAAGTATGGGCGCAGCCTGCGGGACTACCAGACACCCGGCTACGTGGCTGACCTGGCGACCTACGACGCCGACATCGAAGCGGCACTGGCCGTGATGGGGCACGGTGCGGATGCCGACCGGCCGTCCCGGCGCCGCCTGCTGCTGATGGGGCATTCCACCGGCGGCCTCACCCTCAGCCTGTGGGCGGCCCGGCATTCCGGCCGCGCATCCGCTCTGGTGCTGAACAGTCCGTGGCTTGAGTTCCAGGCCGGCGGGGTGGGCCGCGCGTTCCTCGCGCCCCTCGTCCAGCTGGGTGCCCGCGTGCAGCCGCTGGGCACGCTTCCCCAGGTCGACTTGGGGTTCTACAGTCGGTCGGTTTCCCACGCACTCGGTGGCGAGTGGGACTACGCGCCGCAGTGGCGCCCACAGCGCGGGTTCCCGGCGCATCAGGCCTGGCTGAACGCGGTGCTCGAGGGGCACGCCACCGTGGCCGCCGGCCTCGACATAGACGCCCCGGTGTTGGTGCTGCTCTCGAAGCGCTCGACCATCCTGCCGCGCTGGAGTGAGCAGATGCGATCCTCAGACAGCGTGCTGGTGGTGGACGAGATCGCCCGCGCGGCGGTGCGACTGGGCTCCACCGTCACGATTTCGCGCATCGAGGGGGCCCTGCACGACGTGGTCCTCTCCGCAGAACCCGCCCGCAAGGCGGCCTACGCGTCCCTCACCCGCTGGCTTCGCGCATACGCCCCCTCAACATCCCGCGACCTGTGAGAAAAGCCCCAAATCCCGCGGGATTCTGGGGCTTAGCTCACAGTTCGCGGGAGTGGGGTTAGCGGAAGTTGACGAACTGGAGGGCCACGTCGAGGTCCTTGCCCTTGAGCAGGGCCATGGTGGACTGCAGGTCGTCGCGGCTCTTGGAGGAGACGCGGAGTTCGTCACCCTGGATCTGGCTCTTGACGCCCTTGGGTCCCTCGTCGCGGATGATCTTGTTGATCTTCTTCGCATTCTCCTGGTCGATGCCGGCCTTCATGCTGGCTTCGATGCGGTATTCCTTGCCCGAGGGGTACGGGTCGCCGGCGTCGAGGCTGCGCAGCGAAATGCCCCGCTTGATCAGCTTGGACTCGAACACCTCGAGGATCGCCTTGACGCGCTCCTCGGTGTTCGCCTTCATCATCACCTTCTCGCCGCTCATCTCGATGGATGCGCCGACGTTCTTGAAGTCGTAGCGCTGAGCCACCTCTTTGTGAGCCTGGTTGAGCGCGTTGTCGATCTCCATGGGGTCGACCTTGCTGACGATGTCGAACGTTGAATCTGCCACTTCTTCACTCCATCTGTATTTGAGTTCACACCCGGCCCGGATGCTGTCCAGATCTGACCGTCTGCTCGATGAGGCGGCCGTAACCCTGGCCAGGTCGAGGACCGGATCGCCCCCAATCGGGGTGGGCGTCGAACGGGTGCGACACCTTCGAGTCTATGACCGATCTCTGTGGCGCCGATCTGAGCGGTCAGCTCATCGAATCGAGAAGTTCCAGGAGAAGCTCGCGGGTGGTGAGCGGGTTGATGATCGCGAGCCGAAGGTTCGGTACCGAGTTGTGCGAGCTCGGTGTGACGAGGGCGCGACCCGTTGACAGTTGGAGCGCCGCCCAAGAGTCGTAGTCGTCTTGCGTCCAGCCGATCCGCTCGAAAACGACTATCGAGAGCTGCGGGTCGCGGACGAGTCGTAGGTGTGGCCGCAAGTTGATCTCGTCGGCGATTTCTCGGGCCAGTTCGATGCAGGCCGTCACCGCGTCCCGGTAGGCTCCGGCGCCGTGGGTTGCCAGGGAGAACCAGAGCGGCAGCCCGCGTGCGCGCCGCGTGAGGTGCACGGCATAGTCGGCGGCACTCCAATCGGCGGTTTGGGTGACGGCGTCAAGGTACTCCGCACGTTGCGTGTGGGCTCGGCGCCCCTCCTCCGGATCGCGGTAGATCAGGGCACACGCATCGAACGGAGCGAACAGCCACTTGTGTGGGTCGACGATCAGGGAGTCTGCGCGTTCGACGCCGGCGAACAGGGGGCGGCCGACGGGCGAGAGCATCCCCGCGAGACCGTAGGCGCCGTCGACGTGCAGCCAGAACGTGTATTCGTCCTTGAGGGCGGCGATCGATGCGATGTCATCAACGGTGCCGAAGTTCGTCGAACCCGCCGTTGCGACGACAGCGAAGACCGTCACATCAGTGGAGTCCAGTGCCTCCCGCACCGAGCCGGCCTCCAACGCTCCAGTCGAGGATGGCCTGACCGGGACGACGTCGACGTCCATTATGCGGGCGACCGAGCGGACCGAGGAATGCGCATCGGCGCTTGCGATGATGGCCCAGCGAGCCGGTGCCGAAAGGCCCAGCCGCGCTCGGGATCGACGCGCGCTCTCCCGCGCCGCGACGAGGGCGGACAGGTTCCCTTGGGTGCCGCCCTGCACAAAAGTTCCGCCCGCGCCCGGTGGGAGGCCGAACTCGCGGGCGAGCCAGTCGAGCACTTGGTTCTCGGCGAAGATCGCGCCGGAACCCACCCGCCAGAACCCGCCGAAGACGGCGCTCGCGGAGACGAGCATGTCGAACGCCGTCGCGGTTTTCGTCGGAGCGGCGGGGATGAAGGAGAGGTATCCCGGATGATCGGCGGCCACGCAGGCGGGGCTCAGCACGTCCGCGAAGATCCCGAGGGCCGCCTGCACGCCGATGCCCTGCTCCGTCAGAGCGCCGGAGGCGAACTCGAGTAGGTCCGAATCCTTCGTTGTCCCGCCCAGCGGCGGATCGGTGAGCAGGCGTTCGCGAGCACGGGCGAGGATCAGGTCGACGGCATGCGCGGTCTCGTCGCTGGTCACGTGCATTCGCGTCGACGCGGCCGCAGCCTGTGTGACGGCCGGAACGGGCGCGACCGAGCCCTCGTCCGGGCTCTGTCCGGTGGGGATCGTCACGTCGTTTTCATCGGTGGTCGTCATCGGTCACTCGCCTCCAGCTGGGGTTGTTTCGGTGGTCTGGGGCGCGCCCGCCGGCAATATCGTTCGAGCTCCGGCCAGCCGATCGAGCAGCAGTGCGAACCGGCGCAGGAGCCCGGAGGCACGCGGCGGTCGGCCGCGCGATCCGTCGACCCGCGCGTTCGTGACTCCGGCGGTGGTTTCGAGGACGAGGAAAATGTCGATCTCGTCGAGGAGCACCGGGTCCGGTGCGCCACCCGCCGGGGGCAGGCGCAGAGCCGGCAGGCTGCCTGCTCCCTCGAATCGGATCCGACTTCCCACGTCGAGTGTTCGCGCGTCGAGCAGCGCGCGCTCGAGCGCGTTGATCCTCGTCTCGTGCGGTCCGGCAGCCGGGACGTCGAGGGCGACGAGCCCCGCGGCGAGCCACAGCAGAACCTGTCGAGGCATATCGTCTGTCGTCGATTCAAGGGCCAGGACGAACGCGTATGCCGAGGCGACCGTATCCTTCGGCTCCCACCGGCTCGAGACGGCGACTGTTGACGTGGAGCCGCCACCGCCGCGGTTCAATACGGTGCGGCGCAGGACGAGTGTCGCCTGGGCGGTGCGGCGTATCCGCGCCGCTTGCGCGCGAACGGTCGTTGCAGCGAAGAGGTCGCCGATGCCGAGCGGTTCAGCCGAGTGAGTGGCGAGTTGCGACCGCAGTTGGATGAGGGTGAGCGAGGTGCCGCCGATTTCGAAGAAGTTGTCGTCGGGGCCGATGTCGTCCCGTCCAAGCACCTCCGTCCATACCGCGGCGATCTCCGTCTCCAGGCCTCTGCCGAGTGGTGCGCTTACCGTCTTTCCTGGGCTCGGTCGCGGTAGCGCGGCTGGATCCAGCTTCCCGTTGCGAGTCAGCGGGATCGCGTCGATGCGGGTGAATGACGCGGGAATCATATAGCCCGGCAGCCGGTCGGCCAGAGCGTCGCGCACCTCGGCACCGGCATCAGTGTCAGTGTCGGTGTCGGTGTCGGTGACGAGGTACGCGGCCAGGGCCAGGGGTGCGTCCGGGGCGCCGCGGTGACCGATCACGACCACATCGCGAGCCAGGCCCGTGGCACGGATCGCGGCTTCCACCTC
>NZ_JAIEUL010000029.1 GCF_019599185.1 Cryobacterium inferilacus
CCATCACCACGACGCGGAGATCTCGTAATGAGGCAACGAATCAATCTTCGCGGAGGTATTGACGTGAGGCAACAGGGCGAGTTCATGTTCCCTGCTAGTCCCCTGCTAGTCCCCCGCTTGGACCGCGCCGGGGTGCTGGCTGGCTTGAGGGGAAAAAGTGAGATTACGAGGACAAAATTTGGCGAAAGCATCCTCGTAATCTCACTATCGCCTATATTGCGGCGGCGCCAGGTGCAGGCCTTGGGCCATGGCCAGCAGGATCTCGTTCTCGACCCGGGGCCAGTCGAACAGGATCTGCCGGTAGTCGTAGCGCAACACTGTGTAGCCCAGCAGCGCCAGCCGGCGATCGTGCGCGATATCGGACCGCCGCTGCTCGGGCGAGGAGTGGAAACTGAACCCGTCGCTCTGCAACACGAGCCGGTCGCCGATGAGCCCGTCGACATCATGGCCCTCAAGCGGCACCTGCTGGCTGACCCGGATGCCCGCCAACGCGAGCCGTGCCACCGGCAGCGTCTCCAGACCCGAATCTGACAATCCCGACGCGACGTCACGCACGGCACGGGCCGCGGTGCCGCGCAACTGCAGGCGTGCGAGCGACTGCTGGGACACCAGGCCCTTGTTGAGGGCGGAATCCCAGACGACGAGCGCTTTTTCGAAGGGCTGGCACTGGGCAATGTGCACAAGGGCGTTCTCGATCGGTTCGACGAGGGCGAACCGGGCAACCGGCACCGGGCCGGCGCTCCAATGCACCCGCAGGGTGTCGGATGCCGGGGCCGCCCGGTTCCTGGGCATGGCGACGTGGTTCATCCCATCAGGGAGGTGCCACAGCTCAAGTCGGCTGGCCACGCTGAGGCACGCGACCCGTCCGCGGAGCGCCGCCGCAGCGCGCAGGTCCGTCGGCGCCGTCGGCAACGCCAGCCAATCGCGCCGGATGCGGGTGCACACACCTCCTGCAACGTTCTGCACGATCGCGTAGCGCGTGAAGCCCGCACGGAGGGCCTGGTGGGTGTGCGCGATGCCGCCGTGCTGGTTGAGCCAGCTACCGAGTTCCATGCGCCCAGTGTCACCGCCGGCATCCGCTTTTCTGCCCCGGCGTTTTCGGTTGTGCAAACTCTTGCAGGCCCGCCGCGTGTGCACAACGAGCGGCACCTCCCTGCCGCGCGCGCGGTTGTGAGGAAAAAGTGAGATTACGAGGACAAAATCGGCCAAAGCATCCTCTTATTCGTCCGTTTGCCTCATAAACGCGCGCCGGATGCCGATCAGTTAGGTGCTGTGCGGGTCGAGCGTGCTGCCGAGGTCGGCCAGCAACGCCTGCACCTGCGGCTCCACAAAGGTGGCCACGGCGAGCTGCAACCGCGGCTTGTGCTCCACCAGGGCCACGCACACCCGTCGGCCCACCAGGGCGGCGTAGTCGTCGGCCAGGCGCATCTCCACCCGCAGCGACGCCTTCTCCTCCACGCTCAACGGCGGCGGTTGCAGCTCCGGATCGTCGGCGCTGGGCGGCGGGGCGAAGTCCTCGAAGGTGAACAGGTACGGTTCGTCTGGGTCCGCCGGCGGCGCATCCACGTCGAGCCCGTCGAACTCCGGCCCCAGACCCTCCAGCGGGTGAGTGGCCTGCGCGGCCTTGCGCAGTTCGATCAGGCCGAGTTCCCGGTTGAGCAGCGGCAGGTTCTGGGCTGTGTAGGTTTCGACCTCATCCTCGATGAGCGTCTTCACCCGCATGGCGAGCGGATGCTGCACCGCGTGCGGCACATCCGTGTCGAGGCCCGCGGCACGTAAGACCGGGGAGCCGAAGCACTGCTGGCAGAGTCTGGAGCGTGCCCGGTGCGTGCCGGGCCGCCATCTGGGAACCCAACGCAACCAGGCCTCGACCTCGCGGCCGACCCGCGACTCGATGGATGCATCCATGACTGTCAAGTTTAGTCGGTGCGGGGCCCTGAGTCACCGGCCAGTTCGGGCGGATCTGGCCGGTCCGTGCCAGTATCGGCCCATGAGGCGTGGGGTGCACGACGACGAGTGGGTGGCGCTGGGGTTCACGCCGTGGTGGCTGCCCGTGATCGGGATGGGCCCGGGCTGGTTCCTGCTGTTTTACGCGCCGCTTCTCGTCGGGCAGGTGGCGACGATTTTCGACGTGCCGCTCGGGTGGGCGTTGGTGCTCACGCTGGCGTGCGCTGCGGGCTGTCTAGCCCTGGGGCTCGGCTTCGTGCGATGGCGTTACCCGCCGGCGTACGTGCATCCGGCCACCTTGACGATACGGGCCGGGCGCAAGCGGGCGCGGTATGCGGAGGTCACCGGCGCGAAGATCCTGGTGAGCACGTCGAAGAAGCGCCGCTCGGTGACCCTGGTGCTGCTCAGCGAGCAGAAGCTGCGCGGGGCCGTGGTGCTGCGGGATGCCCGGCAGAACGTGATCGACCCGGCGGAGGCGGCACTGCTGCAAGACCTGGTGCGGCAGTCGAACATTGCGCTGCCGGTGTCACCGGATGATCCGAAGGGCCGATTCACGCGATACAACTTTCCTGGTTACCTCACCAAGGAGGACGCGCTGGAGATTGTGGCGCATCCGCCGGCGCCGGCCGACCCACTGCCGACCGGGCCGACGCTCTAACCGAAATAGCGGTCTGGGCGGTGGTTCATGGCGATGATCAGGTTGAGGATGACCGCGCCCACCACCGAGAGCAGCACCATCGGCAGCGGCAGGGTGGCGAAGGCGGCGAGCACGATGAGTACGTCCACGACCAGCTGCACGTAGCCGGCGCGCCAGCCGCGGCTCTTCTGCAGGTAGAGCGCCAGGATGTTGACCCCGCCCAGGCTGGCCTGGTGCCGGAACAGCACGATCAGGCCGATGCCGGCCAGGAGGCTGCCGAGCAGGGTGGCGTAGATCGGGTTGATGTCCCCGATCTCAAGCATCAGCGGGTGCACCTCGGAGAACAGCGACACCAGCAGCACGGCCACCAGGGTCTTGACGGTGAAGCGCCAGCCCATGCGCCAGATCGCCAGCGCGAAGAACGGCAGGTTGACCAGCACGAACCAGACCCCGAACGACCAGCTGGTGGCATAGCTGGCCAGCAGGGCGATGCCGGCCGTACCGCCGGTGGCGACACCGACCTCCTTGAGCAGGTAAAGGCCGAACGAGACCGCGAAGGTGCCGATGAACAGGGCCACGATGTTCTCGAACCGCGAGTGCGGCACCCGCTGCGGGCGCTCGGACGGGTCGACGATCGGGGCGGTGGCAGTGGGCGTCATGCGCGCACTCCCGGACGGACAGTGGCGCAGGTCATTGAGACATCGTACCGAGCGGATGCGTCGGGCCCGTGCCGCGGGGATCCCGGCGGCTAGCGGTGCGAACCGGTGGGCCGGACTCGCCGGCCGGGGTTACTCGCCGCGGCGTTCCCAGGGCCAGAGCGGCCGGCCGTTCTCGCCGTAGTGCGAGGCCAGCAGAATCGAGTAGACCAGGGTGACGACGAACGCGAGGATGCCGGCGGTGAGAGCGAACGGGTTGACGACCATGGCACCGCCGAAGAGCATTGCGCCGACGGCGTCACCGTCGCTGGCGCCCACGAGCACCACACCGGTGACCACGTAGAGCACGAATGCGCCGGCCCCGGTGGCCAGCGACCAGCCCACGGCCACACGCTGCTTCTCGGGCGGGGTGTTCACACCCAAAAGCAGCATCATCACGAAGACGAGCAGCACCACGGCGGCCGACATGGTGGGGCCCACGAGGGTGCCCACCTCACGGTCGGCGATCACATCGAGGTTGGTGACGAGGCTCACCATCCCGAACGCGGCCACCAGCAGCGCGGCGAAGAGCACGGTGGCGAAGACCGCCACGATGGTGGCGTACTTCTGGTAATCGCGCATCCGTGCTCTTTCGCGCTCTCTAGAGTGGGGCCTAGCGGGCCAGCTGCGGGCCCTCGGCCAGCTGACGCTCGTACTCTTCGCGGGCGGCGGCGTTCTTGGCGGTGACGCTGCGACCGCGGCGGGCGATCCAGGCGCCGAACCAGATCGGCACCTCGCGGGCCATGATGGCGGCGGCGATGGCGCCCGGGTTCAGCCACTGGGTGCTGATGAAGCGGGAGGCTTCGGAGGCTGTCAGCGTCCACGCCTGCACGGCGAGCAGGGCGCCGCCGATGTAGGAGAAGTAGACCACGATGGCGACGAGGAAGCCGCCGAGCACGTAGGCCCACCAGCCGGCGCGGTTGAGCACCGCGACCAGCAGCGCGAACGCGAGGAAGAAGAAGATCACCGGCACGTAGAACACCGGCAGCACCAGGAAGTCGGTGAAGCGGGCAGTGGCGTCACCGATGTTGGCGGCGCCGGCGGCGGAGATGAAGAAGGCGACGAGGGCGTAGATGCCGGCGAAGACGGCCGTGGCGATGAGGCCGATCAGGATGCCGACGGCACGGTTGCCGAGCTTCTTGGGCGCGGTGGGCGCGGTGACGTAGATCGGGGTGGGCGCGAACTGCTGCGACGGCTGCTGCTGGGTGTACTGCTGGGTCGGCTGCGGGGCCGCCTGGGCAGCGGGCTGGCCAACCGGCTGGCTGGCCACAGCCGGGCTCGGCACGACAACCGGCGCGGGCACGTAGTCGGGGGTGTAATCCTTCTTCTGCGCGATCGCTTCGTCGCGGGCGGCCTCGGCGTGGGTCGGCTCGGTGTGGGTCGGCTCGGCGTGAGCGGACTCGGCCGGGGCGGACTCGCCGGTGGTGCTGAGACGCTCCACCTTCTCGGTGGGCGCGTTCCGGTCAACGGCCGGCTCGGTGTCGATCGGCCCGTCGATCGGCTCGCCGGGAGTGTAGACGGCGGTGGGTGTGTTCGACTCGGGGGCGAGGAACACGGGTTCGCCAGCGGGTGCGTCGACCGGGGCGGACGGGTCGGCGACAGTGGTGGTCCCCGGCGCACCGAGGTCGGAGGTGGCCGGCTCGGAGTCGGTGCGGTCGGCATCCGTCGTCTCGGCGGTGGTCGGCTCGGCGGCGCTCTGCTCGGAGCTGACGTTCTCGGCGTCGGTGTGCTCGGGGTGGAGGTGCTCGGTGGGCGCATCCGGGTTGTGGTTTTCGGTGCCCTCGGGGGGCGTCGTGTTGGTCATGCTGCACTCCTCGTGAGCCTCGTGGCCATAGCTCTGTGCTGACACTGTATCAACGCGGGGTGCGAACTCCACGGAACTTCAAGGCGCGGCGTTTGGGCCGCTCAGGCTCGGATCCGCTCCCCCCGCGACGACGGTCATTCGCCGGCCCAGATCGTGTTGACCATGTCGTGGGTGTAGCCGTTCGGCCCGGCGTTCACCCACTGGGTGGCCAGCCAGATGCCGCCCCGCACGAAGTGCGACTGCCCGAAGGTGTTGTCGTCGGCGGTGTCTTGCACGATGCAGCGCAGCCCGCCGAGTTCCTCGTAGCAGTCCATACCGAGCTCGGCCAGCCGCTCGGTGACGGTGACGGCCTGCTCCGGTGTCACCCACACCACGTTGGTGCTAACCCCGGCGCCGGAGGGCCCGGTGGGGCTGACCCACCGGCAGGTGAGCCGGTCGTTGGTGTCGATGATGGCGAGCAGGTCGGGGTCATCTGCGCCCGCTTGCACGTCGGCGGAGGGGTCGTTCGTCCAGTCGGGGTTAAGCACCAGGTCACCGAAGGCGTCGAGCATCTGCGGGCTATAGATGTCGTCGCAGGATGCCGGTCGGGGCGTTCCCGGGGCGATCTCGGGTTGGGCAACCGGCTCGGGTGGCGGGGGCGCGGCGGGCACCGGGCGGGTGAGGGAGGCGGCATCGGGCGTGCTCGCGGGTTGCGGGGCGAACACGACGGTCATCGCCGCGAGAACCACCAGCGCGGTGACAATGCCGCCGAGGATGACGGCGGACCATGCTCGGCCCGGGGTGATGGTCGGTGGTCCGTGATCGGACATGCGGCCTCCCTGAATGCGCCCTACCGAGGGATATTGCGCACAGCATAGCCCCGCCGGTGGCGACCGGCGGGGCGTCACTTCTGGGGCCACTCCGCGGCGGGATTCACCAGCACGTCGATAAGCAGGGAGACCGTGCCGGTGACGGCGTCACTCGATGCCGGTGCGGTGTCCGGGTCCTCCGACTCGGTGTCGTCGTCGACGGCAGTGCTGAACGCGGTGACCGAGGTAAGGCGGCGGCTGCCCTTCTGCAGGCTCTCCACGAAGTCCAGACGTTGCCGTAACCGCCACCCACCGAGAGGGAGACGGGGATGGTGATGAAGTTCTCGGCCGTCACGAGCGGGTTGGCCACGGGCACTCCGAATCCCGGCCCGGCAGCCGCGGCGTCGGCATCCGTCGCCTCGGCTTCGGTCTCAGGCGCTTCGGTGGCGTTTTCGGCCACGGTGGGCGCGTAGGCCGCAGCATCTAACACGGTCATGGCGGTGAGGCTGACCGAATGGCGTCCCGCGTCCGCTGTGAGCTGCTTGAGGTAGCCGAGCAGATCTGCGTCGGTCAGGATCTCGTCGTGCAGACCAACCAGCCGCTCCTCCAGTTCGCCGATGCTCTCTTGGCCTCTGATGTCTTCGATGCGTTTCGAAACAACTCGCGCACTTTATGTAACAGCGGCCGGGAGAGTGAAAGACTCTACCGGCCGCTGTAATGCACCTGTTCTCCGTGACGAACTGGCGGTTAGCCCTTCGGTGTCACGGTGATGGGTGCCGGAACGTCATCCGTCAGCGCTATTCGATCAGTCGCGGTGGCGAATCGGCGGGCAGCGATATCCTGCACGTTGATGGTGAAGGCCTGCTCGGCGCTACCGGTCTGCCTCACCACCAGGTCGCTTCCGCTCCATACCTCAACTACCCAATTGGCATCTGGAAGACCGCAAGCACTCCACCGATCGACACTAATGGAATACGATCCAGCAGGTGCCGTCACACCATTGGGCCAGTAGATGTTCTCAATACCGCCCGGTTCGTTGGGACGATCGACGCTGCAGCTCCCATTGGAGTCGATGTCGAGTTGACCCTGACTCGCAGTCGGTCCTCGAGCGCCGTAGTAGATTTCCGTCCCGCTTGGTTCAACAACATGGAGGTCCATATCGCTCTTGTTGTTCCAATACAGCGTTATCCGAAGGTCAGAGGTACTGAATTCCGGAGCGGGGTTAGGACGCGGCATATTGGGATCTGACACCCCGCCTTCTGCGGGTTCTCCGTCATCGCCCGGAGTGTCGCCGGTGAATATCTCATCCCAAGTCGTGGACCAGGTCACGAGCGTCCAACGCTTTGTAATGGCTGCGACGATGGTTGCCTCCAGCAAGACCCTGTCGATGATCGGAAACTTAAGTTGGACTCCGATGGAGACTGTTCCTTCAAGGAAAGCCTCGAAATCCATTCCGACTTCGTCGGCATGGAAGTCGATGCCCAGTATGCCGGCACCCTCAATTTTGGGTCCGGCTGCGTCGTAGATGGAGATATCCATTACGGCTGTCGGTCCAATCGCCGCGGTAGCGTTCCCTTCCCACTTTGCTCCGTCACCGAATACAGGCAGGGTATTCGTTACCCGGGCAGTCGTCGACGCGTCGCGGAACCTGCCTTCGGTGTATCGAAAGCCGTAGTCCTGGATGATCCGGGTGCCCCAGCTCGCTTCGAATGATGCATCCGCTTTCAACTCGCCATGCATCCCCAGTACGGCCTCCGAGGTGATTACGACATAGAACAATGGGCCGACGGGAAACTTGATCGTTGGGAAGTTAATTGTTCCGATCGTTTTATCGACCGACAACTCGGCTTCCCCAAAAACGCTTCCCGTCAGCGAAGCCTCGGTGGACCGGGTCAGGATTGTGCTGAATTCCACGACCTCAGAGCTGGACAGATAGAACCAGTCGATGTCGATCTTCAGAACGAATTTGAGCGCGAATCCAAGTGAGACCTTGCCCTCAAGAACAGCACCACCGCTAGCGCTGAACTCCGTCTTGGCCGCGTTCGTCGCAGTGGAGTCGGCGTTTGACAGGTCTTTCTGCACGCCGCTGGGTGCCCAGGTATAGGTTGCCTTCTTCTCAAGGCCCTTCTCTAACTCTCTTTCGAGCGTGAAGTTCGGGTCACGATTGGCCTGGCGCCGGTTTGCAGTGTTGTCGAACATGGTGACGTCCTCGACATCGCCCGCTTCAACGATAAGGCCGGGGGTATCGCTTTCGGCCGGTTCTGTCGCTGGAGTGAACTCCGTTCCGCCCAGTCCCATTAGGTCGACAGTGTCGTCGATCTCTCCCTGGCGAATTGCATCAATGAGCGACGCGTTCTCGGTAGTCAGTACCCATCCACCACTCGTTTCCTGAACTGACACAATGCGGCGCAGGAATCCCTGAGGTGCCACACTTTCATTGATGCCCAAAACTATGTCGCCGGGAACGTATCCAGGGTCAAGCGCGAAGGTCAACGTGGTGTCTGAGATGTCCAGCATGCTCGCCAGGATGACCTCAGGGATAACTCGGGTATCCGCCGAGAGCAGGATCTCGTCGGCGCCGGGAAGAGTTACAGAGATCGCGACCTCATCTTCCGCGGTTGTGCCCGCACGGTCGACGGCTTCGACGCGGAACACATAGTCAGCCGTCTCCGGCACAGCCAGCTCGAGCTGCCAGGTGGAGGTTCCCTGCTGGTAGTCGACTTCGGCGACGCCAATTAGCTCGGCACCCGAGTAGACACGCACGGAGTCGAGACTCGCAGATGAACTGGTCACTGTGCCCTCGAGGATGAAGGTCGAGACCTCCGTCAGGGAGATGTTTGTACCCGCTGTCGGCGAGTCCAGAGTGACGGCCAAGTCACTCGAGGCCACGGGCGTTGAAGAGATGATGTCACCGAGGCGCTGGAGCGAGACGTCTGTCGATCCGCGACGGATTTCGGCGAACGAATCGACCGGAACCAGTGCGAGCTGTGCCTGCGTTCCAGTTGAAGGATCGACGACTGCGCCGGAGGCGCGCCCTGCAAGTTCGACGCCGACGCTGAGCAGTGTCGTCTGCTGGGCAGGGTCGGCTTCGAGCAGCACAAGGCTGTAGTCGGCGTCGTCCAGGGCAGATAGCTCGACCTGGGCGCTGACTGCGTCGTCCACCTTGAGTTCGACTGCGGAGACGTCACCGACCGGGATGTAGCTGCCGTTGACGCTCAACGCGGAGTCGTTCTGTGCGGCGCCGAGCACGTAGCCACGCACGTCGATTCGAGCCGATCCGGTTCCCGATGCCAGAGCGGCGTTAATCTCGCCGGCGGCGTTGACCGCGGCGAGCGTAGTGATGATCGTGGTGCCAGCTTCGAGGGCGATATCCTGGTCTACGAGCAGAAGTGACGTTGCCGCGTCGACGGTGACCGAGACGGTTACCATGGCGGCCCGCACGTTCAGTGTCGGAACGCCGCCAACACCGGTGACACCAATGACAGTGTTCTCGGTCGTGAGCTGGTCAGCTCCGAGTCCGTTCACCGTATCGGTCCGGGTGACCGGCGCGGCTAGGGCCGAGAACTCGCCGGGCGCCGTGGTGGAGGTGAATGTTGCGATGACCTCGACACGGAGGTCAACTTCGCTGGTCGACGTTAGAACTACAGCTCCGTCAACGACTGGTACCAGAAGCGTTGTCGATGCGGATTGGGAAGCGCGCACAGACAGTGCCGGAGTTCCGACTGCATCAAGACGCAGATCACTAGCCGGCGCGAACAGCGAAACTCGGATGAGTGCGCTGGCAGCAGTCGGAGCGGATGTCTCCAGACCGAGCGAAATCGGTGTGGCAACGTTCGCAACAAGCGACGTTCCGATTCCGAACTCAGAATCCACCAGCGGGACGCGCGGGGATGCCGCGGAGAAGCCAGTGCTCGCTGGGACGTCCGTGATTGGGGCGGTGGACGCAGCGAGTGCCGGCGTAAGGCCGAGCGAGGTTGCACACACCACAACTGAGGCGAGGAATGCGGTGAGCGTTAAGCGGCGGTTCAATTGTGGCCTCGAATCCGACGGCGAAACGTGGTGGTGGCGAAACCGATGATGAGCAGCAGAGTTGCGGCAATAAGACCGGTAGTAACGTCGACTCCCGTGTTCGAAAGCTGCTGCTCCGCGTTCTTGGGTGCGTCTGCTCTGGCGGTGGTCGTCGGTGAAGGGGTAGTGGCGGCCGCTGGCGCAGCGGAGGCACCTTCGCCAGAACCCGCTCCAGCGGTGGGATTCGGAGTGGTCGTCGGGATCGCTGAGGAGTCACTGCCCGGCAGGGTGCCGGGTTCAGCGCTCGGGGTGGACGTCGGGATCGCTGAGGAGTCACTGCCCGGCGGGGTGCCGGGTTCAGCGCTCGGGGTGGACGTCGGAATAGCCGAGGGCGCAGACGTCGGCACTGCAGTGGCGTTCGGGGCCGGGCTGCCTGTGGGACTCGGCTTATCAGTAACGGACGGCGTGGGCTTCGGACTCGGAGAGACGGCCGGGTCAGGCGTAGTCGACGGTGCTGGCTCGGGCGTTCCAGGGATCGCGAGGCGAGATCGAGCCTCAGTTAGAACATTCCCCTTAGCGTCGACAACGGTGAGGGAAAGGTCGGGGCCTGTCTGTGTTGTGCTGGACAGCCGCACCTCGACTGTTCCCGGTTGCACGGCGACAACAGCGCCCAGTCCGAAGACCGTGGAAAGAAGGGGAACGGAGACCCAGCCTGCGTCGTTTCGGATTTCTCCGGTGACTCTGCCTGTCGCACCGACAGCGGTGTCAATGTCGATCCACACCTGGGTACCGATAGCGGGCACTGCCGTACTGACGCTGGTGATGTTACTGGGTGCAGCGACTGCGGATATCGCGGTGGGAACGGAGAGAGAGCCGATGGCCCCGACGGCCACAACGGCAATCGCAAGTCGTCTCCTGACCCTCCTATTGCGATGTTCTGTAGCGAATTGCCCTTGAGAAAACATGTGCCCCCGGTTCGGTCCTGGGCACTTAACCAGGCCCACGGAATCCAACGATAGGGGTCCACAGAATGCTTTTTTGGCGTTCTGTAGGTTTGTGCCCTTCTCTGGGGGGCGTGCTTAGGGGTACCGCCTTGTGAGCGGTGCGGTTTCCTGCTCTGGAGGGTTGCTACGTCGACGGATAGAGCCACCGTGGGATGGTCAACGAGTACCGATCAGCGCACCCACAAGGATCGGCTTCAGCGCGTCATGCGAATCCGTAAAGCCTGAGGTAGCCCAGCGCGATGATGTTCCCGAAAAGAACTCCGGTCCAGGCTCCCGCGAGCATCCACGGACCGAACGGAATACTGCTCTTTCGTCCGGCGCGGCGAACGGCTAGCAGCACGACGCCGAACAGCCCGCCGAGTAGGAACGCGGCGAACGCGCCGATCGCGAGTTCGCCCCAACCGAGCCAGCCCAGGTACAGGCCGAGCACCCCGGCGAGCTTAACGTCACCGAGGCCCATACCACCGGGGCGGATCAAGGCCAGAGCGAGATACAGGGCGAAGAGCCCCGCACCGCCAACGAGCGCTCCGAATAGCCGCGCCGGTTCACCGGCGAGCAGAGCCGCCACGGTAAGCAGGACCGCGCTGACCAGATACGCCGGGTAGATGATGCGGTTAGGCAGGGTGTGGGTGTCGAGATCGATCAGGGCAAGGGCGATGCTGATAGCACAGAGGTACAGGAATGCCGCGAGGGTGATGGCCCAGGCGACGATGGCCGTTCCATTGGCGGTGGCAGCTGGCGCGGTCGAGAGCATCCACCAGGTCACCGCAGCGAAGGAGACACCGGTCGCCAACTCCACAAGCGGATAGCGAGGCGATATCGGGGCGCTGCAGTCGCGGCATTTGCCGCCGAGCACGAGCCAGGACAGCACCGGCACGTTGTCCCACGGGCGGATGCGCCCCCCGCACCGCGTACACGCGCTCGGTGGTGTCGAAATCGATAGTCCCGCCGGGATGCGGTAGATGACGACGTTAAGGAAAGAGCCAATAAGCAACCCGAAGAGGCCGCCGGCGATGACGACGAAGGTAATGACCGGCATTATTCCGCCGATGCGTCGAGGAGCACGTAGATCAGACCGCTGATCGTTGCGGTGACGGTGCCATCGGCGTCCTCGGCAGCAAGCGGCTGGACGCTTAGGTTGGTGACAGTGATCACACGGTCCCCGAACTGGAGGCCCTGCACGAACGCGAGCGCACCGTCATTGTCGCCGTCCACGGTAACCGTCACGGGCACGGCCAGGAATACCTCGGGTGACAGCGCAGCGGCTGGCACGGTGGTCGCGGGAGCAACGGTGGCGTCTGCCGCGGTTCCGGCCGCTGCGTTGTCAGTGACGGCCTCGGCAGCAGGGTCAGTCGCTTCTGGCGCCTCCGGGGTGACGAATGGCTGGGCATCGCTCAGCGCGATTGATGTCACGCTGACCTGGTGTTCGTCGGCGATCGCAGTCACCTGCCGCACGAAATCCGGCAACTCGCCGGCGCCCGGAACAGCCTGGCGCAACTCCGTGAGTTCATCTTCAAGGTCGCCGATGCCGGCGAACTGCTCCTCCAGGCTAGCCAAACGCGCCTCGAAGGCGACGTTCTGTTCCTCGACCGCGACCCGTTCGAGGCGGGTGTCGTGCGCGACCTGCAGTTGCGGCGCAATGCCGAGGAACCAGCCGACAACCACTGCTACGCCGATTACGAGCACACCGCCGATAAGCCACAAACGGTTGCGGTCCATCAGCCCACCTCGGTCGTATCGGCGAATCGGCCCAGGTAGGCCTCCTCGTTGATGTGCAGGGTCAGCGTCACTATGTACGCGCCGGTTTCGGCGCGGCTGATGGTTCCGGGCGCGCTGTCGGCGTAGCCGGGCAGCTCGCTGAAGCTCTCAAGCCAGTCGGCTACCGGCGGCAGGCCAGGGCTCGTCACGTTGAGATTCACGGTGGCGACCCGGCTGGCTTGGAGGGGCACCGTCGGCTGCGTGTAGGGCACCAGCGGTGAAGTCGAGTCGATCGAGACGGAGTCGATCGAGGCGTGAGCCGGGAGATCACACCGTTCTGGATGCTCCGCGGCGCGGTCTGCATCTCGTGCAGTACGCCGTCGATGCGATAGCGCACCCGCAGGCTGTGCTCACCGGGCTCGATGTGGATGTCGGACGCGAGGTCCTGGATGGCCTGGCTGACGAGCAGGTTCACGAACCGCACAATGGGGGCGTCGTCGTCCCCGGCGTCGGAGACGCCGAAGGTAGCGCTATCGGCGGCCAGGGCCGCGTTCTCTTCCTCCAGCGCCGAGGTCAGGTCGTTGAGCTCACCGTCCGCCCGGTGATACCGGTCGATGGCCGCGAGCAGGTCGGTTCGTTCCGCCACGACCTGGGTGACCCGCATGCCGGCGGCCTCACGCACGTCGTCGACAGCGAAGACGTTGCCGGGATCGACCATGGCCAGCACCAGCCGGTTGCCGTCGATGAGGACCGGCAACACCTGGTGCCGCCGGCAGAGCCCAACCGGCACCAGCGCCACCGCCAGACGATCCACCGGGTACTCCGCGAGTTCCACAAACGGCAGGTTTGCCTGTGCGGCGCGGGCCTTGGCGAATTGCACCTCGGTGATGACACCCTTGGTGACGAGGTCGCGCACCGCGGACTCGTCGGCGGGATCCCCGGCCAGGAGCGTGTCCAGGACCTCGATCGGCAGTGAACCGTGCAGGATCAGAATCTCAGTAAGAGTCGCCATGAGTCCTTCCCCCTGCGGGCTGCACAGCCAAACGACCACGGCAGCATATCGCTACCCTATCGGTTGGGCTGCCGACGGGTGACGCGGCTTAGTCGTCGGGCCAGAGGTTGTCGACGATGTCGAGGGTGTAGCCGGCGGGCCCGGCGTTGGTGTACTGGGTGGAGATCCAGATGCCGTCGCGCAGGAAGTGCGATTCGCCGTAGGTACCGTCTTCGTTGGTGGTCTCGGTAACGCAGCGCAGCCCCTCGCGCTCCTCGTAACAATTGAAGCCGAGCTCATCGAGACGGTCGGCCACGGCCTCGCGCTCGTCGTCGTCGACCCAGACCACGGCGGTGACGACGCCGGTGCCCGAGGCGCCCTCGGCGGTGGTCCAGATGCAGAGCAGCGAGTCGTTCTCCTCGTACACCGCACGCAGTTCCTCATCGGCGGGGCCGCGCTGGGTATCCTCCCCCGGTGCGGTGGTCCAGTCCGGGTTCAGGGCCAGGTCACCGAAGGCGTCCACCATGGCGGGGCTGTACAGCTCGGCGCAGTCGGTGGGGCGCGGGGTACCCGGCTGCGGGGTGCCCATGGGCGAGGGCGACGGTGCGGGGGTGGCCGTGGGGGTGATCGGAGCCGGGGTGCTGGTGGGGGTCGGCCGCGCCGCATCCGTCTGGGTCGGCGTGTTGGCGGGCCGCGGCCAGATCACCACGATCAGCACAATCGCCACCAGCAGCAGGCCGCCGAGCACCCCGATGAGCACCCGCAGCCGACGGTTCGTCGGCGAGGGTGGGGTCGGTGCATGTGCTGCGCCCACGAGGATCTCCCCAGCCGTTTGGCGCCAGCATATCCCCATGCCGCGCCTCACCGCGGGGCTGAGACGAGTGGGTTAGGCGTCGGCCCAGATGGTGTTGACCATGTCGTGGGTGTAGCCGTCGGGGCCCGCGTTCACGTAGTGCGTGGCCAGCCAGATGCCGTCGCGCAGAAAGTGCGATTCACCGGCGGAGCCGTCGCTGTCGGGCTCGGTCTGCATGACGCAGCGGATGCCGTCGAGCTCTTCGTAGCAGCTCTGGCCGAGGGCGAGCAGACGCTGGTACGCCGCCTCGGACTGCTCGGGGGTGACGTAGGACACGTTGGTGGTGAGGCCGCTGTCAGACGGCCCGCCCTCGCTGGCCCAGATGCAGGTGAGGTGATCGGTGCCCTGGATCAGGGCGATGAGCTCCTCGTCGGTGCTGCCGGCCTGGAGTACAGCGTCGGACGCGACCGTCCAGGCGGGGTTGAGGGTGCGGGTCTCGCTGAAGGTGGTCAGCATCTCCGGGCTGTAGATGGCGTCGCAGGTGGTGGGGCGGGGGCCGGTGGTGGTCGCGGCGGCGGCCAGCGGCACCGGGTCGGCGGACGCCGTGGGGGTGGGCCGGGTGGCGGTGGGGTCGCCGGCGGCGGTCGGGGTGGCCGCTCCCCCGCGCCAGACCACGAGCACGACGACCAGGGCGATGACGAGGAGCCCGCCGAGCGCGGCCAGGATCACCCAGAGCAGACGGCGGGACGGTGCTGCTGTCGGTGACGTTTCGGCGCCCATGGTGACCCCCTCGTAGAGTTTCCTCCACACTATCGGCCACCATCCGGAGCCCAGGGAGCCGCGCTGCGCGGCGGGAAACTGCGGCGCTACCCGCGGCCGCCGGTCTGGCGAACCGGGAGCGACTCCAGGAAACTGACGTGCGGGGACGCCACCGGATTGGGCTTGGCGAAGAGGTAGCCCTGCCCGTACCGACAGCCCATGGCCGTCAGCAGCTCCAGTTGTGCGACGGTCTCAATGCCTTCGGCGACAACGTCGAGGCCGAGCGAATCGGCCAGGCGCAGGATGCCCTCGACGATGGCCCGATCGTGCTCGGAGCGTTCGATGTCTCGAATGAAGGTGAGATCGATCTTGAGCAGGTCCACCGTGAAGGCCTTGAGATGGGTGAACGACGAGTAGCCGGTGCCGAAATCGTCGATGGCCAGACGCACCCCGAGGGCGCGCAGCTCCTGGAAGGTACGGGCGGCGGAGTCGATCGCCTCGAGCACGGCACTCTCGGTCAGTTCGAGCCAGAGCTGCTCCGGCGCCAGACCGCTCTCGCGCAGAGCCCGTTTGACCACTGCCCCGAAATCGTCGCGCACGAACTGTTGGGCTGACACGTTCACGCTGACAGACATGCGCCCGTCGAGGGCGGCCGCCGTGCGGCAGGCCTGGCCGAGCACCGTTCGGCCGATGCCCTTGATCAGACCGACCTCTTCGGCGATGGCAATGAACTCGCCGGGGAAAACGAGTCCAAGCTCGGGATGCCGCCAGCGGGCGAGCGCCTCGGTGGCCACCACGGTGCCCTGCTGCAGGTCGACGATCGGCTGGTACCAGGTCTCGATCTGGTTCAGGTTCACCGCGTCGCGCAGGGCCAGCTCGGTCTGCAGCCTCCGGTCGATCCGGCCGCGCAGGTCGTCGTCGAAGACCTCGTAACGCGCCCGGCCACGGTCCTTGGCCATGTACATCGCCTGGTCGGCGTTGCGCAGCACCGACTCGGCCTCATCGTGCCGCAGCCCGAATGCGATACCGATGCTGGCGTCGACGGATGCCGCCTGGTCGCCGACCATGATCGGCTCGGCAATCGCCCGTTGCATGGCGTCGGCGATGAGGTGCACATCCTCCTTACTGCCCACGTCGGGGCAGATCACCACGAATTCGTCGCCGCCGATGCGGGAGACGGTATCGGTGGGCCGGGCGATGCGCTGCAGCCTACTGGCGACCTCGTGCAGCACGATGTCTCCGGCGTGGTGGCCGAGGCTGTCGTTGACGAACTTGAATCGGTCGAGGTCGATGAACAGCACCGCCACGCCCTGACCGTGGTGCACGGACTGCAGCAGGGCCTGGTTGAGTCGGTCGAGCAGCAGCAGCCGGTTGGGCAGGTTGGTGAGCGGATCGTGGAAGGCCAGGTGCTCCACCCGCGCCTCGGCCAGGCGGCGAGCGGTGATGTCCTCCAGTTGGTACAGCAGCCGACCGGCCGACTCTCCCGGGTCGATCTCGGCGATGCTGACCTTGACCCAGGTCTCCTCGCCGTCTCCGCGGCGCATCTGCCGGTCCATCCGCTGACGGGTGGAGGGGCCGGCGGGTTGGCCGAGCGGGTCGCCGGCGTGCGGGTCGGCCGGCATGAAGATCTCGTCGATGCGGCGGGCGACCACGGCGGTGGACCAGCCGGCCAACTCGACCAGTCTCTTATTGGCCTCCAGCACCACGCCGTCTGGGGAGACGATGGCCGTGCCGAGCGGGGACGAGGAGAAGGCGGCCTCGAAGCGTGCCCGGGCCGCGGCGGCGGCTTCCTCCGCGTTGCGGAGCCCAGTGATGTCGGTGACGGCGGCCTGATGGCCGAGGATGGTTCTGCCGTCGCGGCCGTGGATGGGCGCGGTGTTCACCTGCACCCAATGCACCTCGCCCTGCGGCGTTTCAAGGCGCAGCGTTGCGCTGTACGGCGACCCGGCGGCGACGGCAGCGCCCCAGCCCGCGGCCACCCGCAGGACGTCGTCGGGATGCATCGATTGCGCCCAGCCGTCGCCCAGGGATTCGGTGAGGGTCAGCCCGGTCAGGCCCAACCACTGGTCGTTGGCACTGAGCAGCCCGCCGTCGACGTCGAACTGCATAATGCCGACCGGGGAGATCTTGATGAGGGTGTGCAGCCGGTCGGCGAGCTCGGCGAGTTGCTCCGTGCGCCGGTCCACGGCCTGTTCCAGAGTGCGGTTCACCTCGGCGAGGGAGAGGGTCACCTCGTTGCGTTGCGCATCGAGTGACCGCACCCCGCGGGCCGCGATCCAGAGCAGGATGGTGCCCAGCACTGCCATGCTCACCACGAGCAGCGCGGTGCCCTGCCGGTTGTCGAACAGCCCGGTGCTCTGCGCCGCGAGCGACAGCAGGCCGAGCAGCATCGGGCCGACGAGGGCGAACGGAACCACGCGTCGCAGCAGCGCCCCCGCGCTGCCCTGATCACGCCACAGGGCCACCAGCCCCACCGTGGGCTGCTGCAGCAGCACCGACAGCGACAGGATGGCGATGCTCACGGCCGTGTGCACGGCCACACCGCTGAACCCGGCCACCGTGTACAGGGCCGGGACCCCGTAGGCGTAGCCGACCAGGGCGACGACACCGATCACCAGAGCGGCGTGTGCGGCGGCCTGCAGCAGCCGGAACCGGAGCAGCCGGCTGGCGATGACCGCGATGGCGACCAGGGTCAGCCCCACGGCGGTGATCAGCGTCATCCGTGGTTCGACGCCGGCGAGGTCGATACCGGGAACCCAGGCGGCCATGCCGAGTGTGGAGCCGAGCGAGTATCCGGCCAGCGTGGCGGAACAGAGGGCCAGAGCGGCCGAGCCGAGCAGCACGGCCGTGCGGCGATGCTCAACCAGCACCGACAGCGACAGCACGATGAGGGTGACGGCGGTGATCGGCATCATCGGGCTGAAGCCCGGTACCACGGTGGTGAGCGCGGTCGCGCCGGTGTACCAGCCGACCAGGACCATGAGTCCGACGGCGGCGACGAAGCTGGCTCCGATCCGACTGGCCATCGCCATGGTGCTGCCCCCAACTAGATGGTGACGCGGTGTGCACCCTTACCCTCAGGTTATCGGGTGGCCGCCGTCTTCTCGACAGCCTCTGCCCTCGGTTAACGAGGAATGGCCCCCTGCCGAAGCAGGAGGCCATTCGAGGAGTCACTCTCGGTTAGTTGTACGTACCGGGGGTGAAGTCATCCGACGAGAAGCTGTCGAAGTCGACGAAGCTCAGGTCACCCTCGGTGAACGACGCATCATCAGTGAAGATGCGGTTCGGGTAACGCTCAGCCTTGGCTTCATCCGTTGCCTCGACGTTGACGTCGCGGTAGCGGGGAAGACCGGTGCCGGCCGGGATCAACTTACCGATGATCACGTTCTCCTTGAGGCCCATCAGCGGGTCGCTCTTGCCTTCCATGGCCGCCTGGGTCAGAACCCGGGTGGTCTCCTGGAAGGAAGCCGCCGACAGCCAGGACTCGGTTGCCAGCGAAGCCTTGGTGATACCCATGACTTCCTGACGAGCCGAAGCCGTCTTCTTGCCCTCGGTGAGCGCGGTGCGGTTGAGTTCGTTGTACTTCAACCGGTCAACGAGCTCGCCCGGCAGCAGGCCGGTGTCGCCGTGCTCCACAACAGTCACCTTGCGAAGCATCTGACGAACGATGACCTCGATGTGCTTGTCGTGAATCGGCACGCCCTGCGAACGGTAGACATCCTGCACGCCACCGACGAGGTGCTTCTGCACCGCGCGAACACCCTTGACTCGAAGAACTTCCTTCGGGTCGACGGCGCCGATGATGATCTGCGTGCCGAGCTCCACGTGCTGGCCATCCTCAACGAGGAGGGTTGCACGCTTCAGGACCGGGTAGGCGATGGCTTCGTCACCGTTGTCGGGGGTCAGGATCACCTTGCGGCTACGGTCCGTGTCCTCGATGGTGATGCGGCCGGCGACGTCCACGATCGGCGATGCACCCTTGGGGGTACGCGCCTCGAAGAGCTCCTGCACCCGGGGCAGACCCTGGGTGATGTCGTCTGCGGATGCGGAACCACCGGTGTGGAAGGTACGCATGGTCAGCTGCGTGCCGGGCTCACCGATCGACTGTGCGGCGATGATGCCGACGGCCTCTCCGATGTCCACGAGCAGGCCGGTAGCGAGCGAACGACCGTAGCAGACCGCACACACACCGACAGCAGACTCGCAGGTGAGCACCGAGCGCACCTTGATGTTCTCGACGCCGGCCGCAACCAGCTTCTCGATCATCACGTCACCGACGTCGGAACCGGCGTCAGCGACGACCTCGCCCTTGCCGTTGATGGCCGGGGTGGCCAGGCTGCGAGCGTAGACCGCGTTCTCCACGTTGGGGTGACGCGTGAGAACTCCCGCGGCATCCTTCGTGGCGATCGGCAGTTCGAGACCCTTGGTCGTGCCGCAGTCGTCTTCGCGGATGATGACATCCTGCGAGACGTCGACGAGACGACGCGTGAGGTACCCGGAGTCTGCGGTACGCAGAGCGGTGTCGGCCAGACCCTTACGAGCACCGTGAGTAGCAATGAAGTACTCGGCGACGGACAGGCCTTCGCGGTAGCTCGAGATAATCGGGCGAGGGATGATCTCACCCTTCGGGTTGTTAACCAGACCACGCATACCGGCGATGTTTCGCACCTGCAGCCAGTTACCACGAGCACCAGAGGTGACCATCCGGTTGATCGTGTTGTCAGCCGGGAAGTTCGCCTGCATGGCCGTGGCGACGTCTTCGGTCGCCTTGGTCCAGATCTGGATGAGCTCCTGACGACGCTCGAGGTCGGTCGTGAGACCCTTCTCGAACTGCGTCTGAACCTTCGCGGCCATCTTCTCGTACGTGCCGACGATCTCCTTCTTGTTCGGAGGCGTCAGGATGTCGCTGAGCGCGACGGTCACACCGGAACGGGTGGCCCAGTAGAAGCCGGCGTCCTTGATGCGGTCGAGCGTTGCCGCTACTTCCACCTTCGGGTACCGCTCTGCGAGGTCGTTCACGATGGCCGAGAGGGTGCCCTTGTCGGCAACCTTCTCGAAGTACGGGTAGTCAGCCGGCAGCGCCTCGTTGAAGATGGCGCGGCCCAGCGTGGTGTTCACCAGTACGGTTCCGACGGCCTGACCGTCGACCAGCTCGACACCATCGGGCTGAGTGCCCTCGGTGAAGAACAGGTCGCTGATGCGGATGCGCACCTTGGCGTTGAGGTCGAGCGACTTCTGGTCGTGGGCCAGGATGGCCTCCGAGACAGAGGTGAACGCGCGGCCCTCGCCGGTGACGCCTTCCTTGAGCGTGGTCAGGTGGTGCAGACCGATGATCATGTCCTGGGTGGGCAGGGTCACCGGGCGGCCGTCAGACGGCTTCAGGATGTTGTTCGAGGCGAGCATCAGGATGCGCGCTTCGGCCTGGGCCTCCATCGACAGCGGCAGGTGCACAGCCATCTGGTCACCGTCGAAGTCGGCGTTGAACGCCGCACAGACGAGGGGGTGCAGCTGGATGGCCTTACCCTCCACGAGCTGAGGTTCGAAGGCCTGGATACCGAGGCGGTGCAGCGTGGGTGCACGGTTCAGCAGAACCGGGCGCTCACGGATGATCTCCTCGAGCACGTCCCAAACCTGCGGACGGCTGCGCTCGACCATGCGCTTGGCGGCCTTGATGTTCTGAGCGTGGCTCAGGTCGATCAGGCGCTTGATCACGAACGGCTTGAAGAGCTCCAGAGCCATCTGCTTGGGCAGACCACACTGGTGCAGCTTCAGCTGCGGGCCGACGATGATGACGGAACGACCGGAGTAGTCCACGCGCTTACCGAGCAGGTTCTGACGGAACCGACCCTGCTTACCCTTGAGCATGTCGCTCAGGGACTTGAGGGCGCGGTTGCCGGTACCCGTGACGGGGCGACCACGACGACCGTTGTCGAAGAGCGCGTCAACGGCCTCCTGCAGCATCCGCTTCTCGTTGTTCACGATGATCTCGGGAGCACCGAGGTCAAGCAGACGACGCAGACGGTTGTTGCGGTTGATCACACGACGGTAGAGGTCGTTGAGGTCAGACGTCGCGAAACGGCCACCGTCGAGCTGCACCATCGGGCGCAGTTCCGGCGGGATGACCGGCACGACGTCGAGCACCATCGCGGCCGGCGAGTTGCCGGTCATGATGAAGGCGTTGACGACGCGCAGACGCTTGATGGCGCGGATCTTCTTCTGACCCTTGCCCTCGGCGATCTGCAGGTGCAGGTTTTCGCTCTCGGTGACCAGGTCGAACGCCTCGAGGCGCTTCTTGATGGCCTCGGCGCCCATGTAGGCCTCGAAGTACATGCCGAAGCGGTCCTGGAGCTCGTGGAAGACGGAGTCTTCCGGCTTCAGGTCGCCGACCTTGAGGGTGCGGAAGTCTTCCCAGACACGCTCGAGGTGAGCGATCTGCTCGTCGAGGGCCTTGCGGACCTGCGACATCTCCTTCTCGGCGGCGTCCTTGGTGCGCTTCTTCTGGTCGCTCTTGGCGCCTTCGGCCTCCAGTGCTGCGAGGTCGGTTTCGAGGCGCTGCAGGCGGTCGGCGATGCGGGAGTCGCGGCTGCCTTCGAGGGTCTTGATCTCGAGGCGCAGTTCGTTCTCCAGCCCAGGCATGTCCTGGTGGCGACCGTCTTCGTCGACCTCGATGACCATGTAGGCAGCGAAGTAGATGACCTTTTCGAGGTCCTTCGGAGCCATGTCGAGCAGGTAACCGAGACGCGAGGGCACACCCTTGAAGTACCAGATGTGGGTGACCGGGGCGGCGAGTTCGATGTGGCCCATGCGCTCACGGCGCACCGACGACTTCGTGACCTCTACGCCACAGCGCTCACAGACGATGCCTTTGAAGCGCACTCGCTTGTACTTGCCGCACGAGCACTCCCAGTCGCGGGACGGTCCGAAGATCTGCTCTCCGAAGAGGCCGTCCTTTTCCGGCTTGAGCGTGCGGTAGTTGATGGTTTCGGGCTTCTTGACCTCACCGTGCGACCAACGACGGATGTCGTCTGCGGTGGCCAGGCCAATGCGAAGCTCGTCAAATGTTGTTACGTCGAGCAATTTCTCTCCTTGGAAAGTTTTCGAGTATTCGTCAGTGGCCAGGCTTAGATGTCGTCAATGGATGACGACTCAAACCGGGTGGAAATGTTGATGCCCAGCTCCTCCGCTGCGCGGAAGACCTCGTCATCCGTGTCGCGCAGGCTGACTGCGGTTCCATCGGCCGAGAGCACCTCGACGTTCAGGCACAGCGACTGCATTTCCTTGATCAGAACCTTGAAGCTCTCGGGGATACCGGGTTCCTGGATGTTCTCGCCCTTGACGATGGCTTCGTACACCTTGACGCGGCCGAGGATGTCGTCCGACTTGATGGTCAGGAGTTCCTGCAGGGCGTAAGCGGCTCCATATGCTTCGAGCGCCCACACCTCCATCTCACCGAAACGCTGTCCACCGAACTGCGCCTTACCACCCAGCGGCTGCTGCGTGATCATGGAGTACGGGCCCGTCGAACGTGCGTGGATCTTGTCATCGACGAGGTGGTGCAGCTTCAGGATGTACATGTAACCGACCGCGATGGGCATCGGGTACGGCTCACCGGAGCGGCCATCGAACAGCTGCGTCTTTCCGGTGGAGTCGATCAGGCGGTCACCGTCACGAGTCGGGGTCGTCGAGTCGAGGAGCCCTGCGATTTCCTCCTCGAGCGCGCCGTCGAACACCGGGGTCGCGACCTTGGTGTTCGGGGCGGCGCTGTGCGCCTGCTCGGGCAGACGGCCGGCCCACTTGGGCTTGCCCTCGACCTGCCAGCCCTGCTTGGCGATCCAGCCGAGGTGGGTCTCCAGCACCTGACCGAAGTTCATTCGACCGGGGATACCGAGCGGGTTGAGGATGATGTCGACGGGGGTTCCGTCGGCGAGGAACGGCATGTCCTCGACCGGCAGGATCTTCGAGATGACACCCTTGTTGCCGTGACGACCGGCGAGCTTGTCACCCTCGGTGATCTTGCGCTTCTGGGCGATGAAGACGACCACACGCTGGTTGACGCCCGAGCCGAGCTCGTCGTCGCCATCCTGCGAGTCGAAGACCTTGACACCGATGATGGTGCCGCGCTCACCGTGGGGAACCTTGAGGGACGTGTCGCGAACTTCGCGGCTCTTCTCGTTGAAGATCGCGCGCAGCAGGCGCTCCTCGGCACTGAGCTCGGTCTCGCCCTTCGGCGTGACCTTGCCCACGAGGATGTCGCCGGGGCGAACCTCGGCGCCGATGCGGATGATGCCACGCTCGTCCAGGTCTGCGAGCAGGTCCGGGGAGACGTTGGGCAGGTCGCGAGTGATCTCTTCCTTGCCCAGCTTGGTGTCGCGCGCATCCACTTCGTACTCTTCGATGTGAATCGAGGAGAGAACGTCGTCCTTCACCAGGTTCTGGCTCAGGATGATGGCGTCCTCGAAGTTGTGACCCTCCCATGACATGAATGCCACGAGGAGGTTCTTTCCGAGTGCGAGCTCGCCCTGGTCGGTAGCGGGACCATCGGCGATGACCTCGCCGGCCTCGATACGGTCGCCGGCGTTGACGATGACGCGGTGGTTGTAGCTGGTGCCCTGGTTGGAGCGGCTGAACTTGCGCAGGTAGTAGTCCTGCGTTCCGCCCTCGTCGAGCTGGATGGTGACGACGTCAGCCGAGACCTCCATGACCACACCGGACTTCTGCGCGGTGAGCACGTCGCCGGCGTCGATGGCCGCGAAGCCCTCCATACCGGTTCCGACCAGCGGGCTGTCGCTGAGCAGCAGCGGCACAGCCTGACGCTGCATGTTGGCACCCATGAGTGCGCGGTTAGCATCGTCGTGCTCGAGGAAGGGGATGAGCGAGGTCGCGACGGAGACCATCTGGCGCGGCGAGACATCCATGTAGCCGATGTCTTCGGCGGGGAAGAGGTCAACCTCTCCACCCTTCTTACGCGACAGAACACGGGCCTCGGCGAACCGGGCACCCTTGGTCAGCGGGGCGTTGGCCTGCGCGACGATGTGCTCGTCTTCCTCACTCGCGGTGAGGTAGTCGATCGTCGTGGAGACGACACCGTCGATGACACGACGGTACGGGGTCTCGATGAAACCGAAGGCGTTGATCCGCGCGAACGAGGCGAGCGAACCGATCAGGCCGATGTTCGGGCCTTCCGGGGTTTCAATCGGGCACATGCGGCCGTAGTGCGACGGGTGAACGTCTCGCACCTCGACACCTGCGCGGTCACGGGACAGACCACCCGGGCCCAGCGCGGACAGGCGACGCTTGTGCGTCAGTCCGGCGAGCGGGTTGTTCTGGTCCATGAACTGCGACAGCTGGGAGGTACCGAAGAACTCCTTGATCGCGGCGACGACGGGGCGCACGTTGATCAGGGTCTGCGGGGTGATCGCTTCGATGTCCTGCGTGGTCATGCGCTCGCGAACGACGCGCTCCATGCGGGACAGGCCGGTGCGCACCTGGTTCTGGATGAGCTCGCCGACGGCGCGGATACGACGGTTACCGAAGTGGTCGATGTCGTCGGTGTCGATGCGGATGTCGGTCTCGACGCCGTCACGGGTGCCGCGGATCGTGGTCTGGTTGTCGTGCAGCGCAACCAGGTACTTGATCGTGGCCAGGATGTCCTGGAGCGTGAGAACGGAGTCGGTGAGCGGCGCCTCGAGGCCCAGCTTGCGGTTGATCTTGTAACGACCAACCTTGGCCAGGTCGTAGCGCTTGGAGTTGAAGAAGAAGTTGTCCAGCAGCGCACGCGCGGCCTCGGCAGCGACCTGTTCGCCCGGGCGCAGCTTGCGGTAGATGTCCTTGAGGGCTTCTTCCTTGGTGAGGATGTTGTCCTTCTCGAGGGTGAGCTCGATGGACGCGAAGCCCTTGAACTCCTCGAGGATCTCTTCGGAGGTGAGTCCGAGGGCCTTGAGGAACACCGTGACGGACTGCTTGCGCTTGCGGTCGATGCGAACGCCGACCTGGTCGCGCTTGTCGATCTCGAATTCAAGCCAGGCACCACGGCTCGGGATGACGCGGGCGGAGTAGATGTCCTTGTCGGAGGTCTTCTCCTGCTCACGGTTGAAGTACACACCCGGGGAGCGCACGAGCTGCGACACGACGACACGCTCGGTGCCGTTGATCACGAAGGTGCCCTTGGGGGTCATCAGCGGGAAGTCGCCCATGAACACGGTCTGGGTCTTGATCTCACCGGTGAGGTGGTTCATGAACTCAGCGTTCACGTACAGCGGTGCGGAGTAGGTCTTACCCTTTTCCTTGCACTCGTCGATGGTGTACTTCTCCGGCTCGAGCTCCGGGTTGGTGAAGGACAGCTGCATCGTCTCGCTGAGGTCCTCGATCGGAGAGATCTCCTCGAAGATCTCGTCGAGGCCCGTGCGGGCGTTCAGGTCGTTGCGACCGGCAGCCTGCGCCTCGGCGAGGCGTGCTTTCCAGATGTCATTTCCGACCAGCCAGTCAAAGCTCTCGGTCTGCAAAGCCAGCAGATCGGGAACCGTGAGGTTGTCAGAAATCTTTGCGAACGAAAGACGGCTAGCAGCTCGTCCGTTCTTGGGTGAATTGGTGGTTGCGTTGCGCGCAGCAGCCAAGGAAGTAACCTCCGTGGACCCCGTCAGGTCTAATCACTGTTAGTAATTTGGGATGGACTCCGCAGATCCTGGGCGGGAATGTCCATCCTTCATGTGAGGACATCCGGCTCAGAAATGTGCTGCAAGGTGGCTTGAGCACGCAAAGCCGACCGCAATATGAAGGCAGAGTTAAATCTGGGAGCGCAAAGGTCAACTATATGCCTTGGATACGCTCGTGTCTACTGGAATGTTGACCTTCGTCAAATTCTCAGGTATAACCCGGTTTCGGCGTGTGCGCGCTGCGTGGCGGGGCTGGTGCTCGAGTGGGTCCATTCTGCCGCATCGCGGGGCGTGCTCGTGCGCATTTGGGGTGCGCGTGTCTGGGGGATGTTGACTGCCCTGGTGAAGCCCGCGGACGGGCCCCAGGTGACTTCTCGCGGAAGAAACATCCGCCGAAAGGACAGTTGCGGCCCGTGTGAGACGCGCGGACGGGCCCCAACTGACTTCTCGCGGAGGAAGCATCCGCCGAAAGGACAGTTGCGGCCCGTGTGGGACGCGCGGACTGGCCTTAAGTGACTTCTCGCGGAGGAAGCATCCGCCGGGATGGACGCGCGGGGCTGTCAGACTGGGGGGATGAGCAGGGGCGAGCACGAGCATCCGACGATCACGCTGAAATTGAGCGGGCACCAGGCCGTGATCGAGCCCGATCGGTTCACACCGGGCAGCTACCAGCTGGTGGTGGACGGCACGCCGCAGTCGCACGTGAACATCGACAATCCCGACGAGCTGTTCTTCGAGTACATCCAGCGCATCGGGCACGTCATCGACCTGATCCGCGACCCGGGCGAGGCCATCACGGCCGTGCACCTGGGCGCCGGCGCGCTCACTCTCCCCCGCTATGTGGAGGCGACCCGGCCGGGATCGCGCCAGCAGGTGGTGGAGATCGAGAGCGACCTGATTGATTTTGTGCGTGCCGAGCTGCCCTGGGACAAGCGCGCCAATCTGCGGGTGCGGCACGGCGACGCCCGCGAGGTGCTCGGCAAGCTGCCCGCCGGGCTGCACGGCTCGGTGGATCTGCTGGTCGTGGACATTTTCTCCGGCGCGCGCACCCCGGCGCACGTGACCAGCCGCGAGTTCTACGAACTGGCCGCTCCGCTGCTGTCGCCGCGCGGTGTGCTCGCGGTGAACGTGGCGGATGGGCCGGGACTGGCGTTCGCCCGCGCTCAGGCTGCGACGCTGTCGGCGGTGTTCGGGCACGTGATCGGCCTGGCCGAGACGCAGGTGCTCAAGGGGCGCCGGTTCGGCAACATCGTCTTCGTGGCCGCGCACACGCCGCTCGACCTGCACTGGGTGCCGCGGTTGCTGGCCGGCGGGCCGCATCCGGCCAAGGTGGTCGAGGGCGCAGAGCTGACCCAGTTCATGTCGGCCGCGTCGGTGTCGACGGATGCGACGGCCACGCCGTCGCCGCTGCCCGGCCGCACCGTTTTTCAGATCGGCAACTGAGCCGGGGGTGCTCGCGGGCGGTGTCGCCCGCGGGGCGGCTCTAGCGGGCGAGGCGGATGGTGTCGCCCAGGGCGGCTTCGCCCTCCGCATCGAGCCGGAAGTACTGCAGCTCGAACTCGTCGGGGGTGGCCTCGATCAGGCTCGCCCCGGTGCCGTCGAGGCAGAGCCGGCTGCCCTCGCGCAGTTCGGCGGGGCACTCGCGGGCGTTGGCCGTGCCGCCGAGGCCGGCGGTGAGGTAGTGCAGGCCGTCGACGACGACGTCCTCGTAGATGTGCTGATGGCCGGCGATGACGATATCGGCGCCCCAGCCGGAGTAGTCCCAGCCGGCGCTGGGCCGCATCTGGCGGTTGTCGTCATGCCAGCCGGAGGTGTACGCGGGGCGGTGGAACAACACGACGTTCCAGGCATCCGGTCGGTCGGCGCGCTGCTCGGTGAGGGCTTCTCGCAGCCAGACGCGTTGGGTCTCCAGCTCCTCCGGGGTGGTCTCGCTGTCGAGCACGAACAGCGTGACGTCGCCGACGTTCTGGCGGTACCAGCGCTGCTGCGCATCGGCGGCCGTGCTGAGGTAGGGGAAGGCGGCGCGGTAGGCGTCGAGGCCGGCGCCCGCATCGGTGTAGTCGTGGTTGCCGAGTGTGGGCCAGAGCGGCGGCCCGTCGCCGTCTTGCTCGAAGTAGCCCCAGACCGATTCGGCATACGGCGCGCAGTCGGCTGCGTCCTGGGTGTTGTCCCCGGCGGTCACGATGGCGTCCACGTTCCAGGAGTCCACCTGATCCGCAGCCCACTGTTCGCCGGCGTCGCACGTACCGAAGTCGGAGATCAACGCCAATCGGGTCGGCGGCGGCGCGGGCGGCTCGGCGCTGGCGGAGGATCCAGGGTCGGAGTTCGCCGGCGGCACCGGCACGCATCCGGCCAGAACGAGAGCCGCGGCCGCGGCGGCAACCGCGCCCGCCATCAAGCGGCGGGCGCGGCGGCCGGGCGGCACTGTCGTCATCCGAACCCGCCTAGGGCAGTGCCGGCAGCGTCGGCGAACCCTTGGCCAGCAGGCGAACCTGCACCGCCTCGACCCGCTTCGCCTGTCCCGTCGTGCCCGCTGTCGCAGAATTGCTCACCCAGGACTGCCAGCCGATGTTCTGCACGTGAACGCGGTAGGAGATGTCGTATTGAGATGCCAACGCACCGGTCAGGCGGAACTGGATTGCCTCCATGCGCAGGCTCAGCCCCGTGGTGCCCACGCGGGACGCCGTGTGCCAGCCCATCCAGCCGAGGTTCTCCACGTGCACGGTGGCCTCGATGTTCGCGATCGCGGTGGATCCCGGCGTCTCCAGGATGAACGCTTCCGTGCGCAGGGCCTGACCGATGGTGCCGGCCACTTGGCCGGTGTTGACCTTCCGCTGCCAGCCGATGTTCTGCACGTGGGCCTGGAAGCGCAGCATCGGTGTCGCGCCCTGCTCCCTGATCAGGATCTTCGCGCGCGTGCTGACCCAGTCGCGGAGGTAGCCGACCTCGCCGGCGTAGGTGGGGTGATAGTCCTTGCCTGCGGAGGTCAGCAGCGTCTTGGTGCCCAGAATCGGCCAGACGGCGAAGTTCTGAGCGGCGGATGCCTTGATCTCGTTCTCCCACCGGCTGATCTTGGCCGGCATCAGCCCGACCTCGTGGGAGATGCCCGCCTGCCAGAGCTGGTTGGCCCGCTGCACGAACTCCGTGGAACGGAACAGGTCGAAGAAGAAACCGTTGCCACTCTGCTGCAGCAGCTGCGCGTTCTTCGCGTAGTCGGCCTTCGGATCCGAGCCGAGGTGACGAGCCTTGTCGAAGTTGCCGAGCGCGGTGTCGAAGTCCCAGACCGGGCCGGCGAACAGCTTGCCCGGGCCGTTCTTGTAGAAGTAGACGCTGGACTGGGTGATCTCGGGGTTGGCGGTGAGTTCGAAGACGTAATAGAACTTGACGAACGAGTCCACGTCGATCAGGGCACTCAGGGCCGCCCAGTCCACCTGCGGCGCGGCCAGGATCGCATCCACTCTGTTCAGGGTGTTCTTGACATCGTTCCAGCCGGCCAGGGTGTCTGCGGGCAGCGCCCCCTCGTCGGGGTCGGGAACGCCGGACGTCGCCTCCTTCAGCACGAACAGTGACCGGCTGGAGTTGGTGCGGAAGTTGTAGGGCTCGGCCGCGCCGTAGCTGTTGTCGAGCTCGACCAGCACGCCCTGCGGGTGAGCGAGGTCGACCCGGTTCTCCTTGACCTCGGTCTTCTCGCTGATCAGGTAGTTACCGAGGTACTTGCCGTTGACCCTGAGGTCGACCCACTTGGACTCCGGCGAGTAGGCCAGGCCGATGGCCGTGGCCAGCTCGAAGGCGACCTTGTTGCGCATCAGGGAGGCGTCGGCGGCGTTCGCGAGCAGGATCCAGGTCTTCGACGGTGCCATGCCCAGCACCGCGGTGCTCTGATCGAACTTGATCTGGTACGGCTTCTTGGCCAGCTTCCAGGTGTGGTTGCCGCGCCCCTTGATCTCACCGAGAGCCGGGGTGGTGATGTTGTGCGCACCGGCGGGGTCCTCGAGGGTCATCGTGGTGGCGACCTTGTTGTCTTTGGAGGCGTGCACGTAGCTCAGCGTGTTGCGGGACGCATCCGGGTCGGCGAGGGTGATGTTCAGGGTCGGCAGGTTCGGCGTCTGGGGTGCCGCGGTGGCGGGTGGCCCGGCGACGCTGATGAGGGTGACGGTGAGACCGAGGGTGAGGGTGAGGACCATCACCCGCCGGGCGAGACCCTCGCGAGTCATGGTGCGCATAACTGAGCCCTTTCGTTGGTCCCACGGATGCGGGACAGGAAGCAGGCACCGAGTCGGCGGTGACATCGGAGCCCGTCTGGCCTGCACACCATACGCCCAACCTGAGAACTTCTCAGATACAACCGAGAACTTTTTTCCGGGGCGGAAACCTCACGGCACGCCCCGTCGGCGGGCCGGCTGGGCGCGCGGCCGGGTTAGTCTGGAGGGGAACCCGACCTCCCCCGCGGCACCCCTCGGCCGCCCTGTCAAGGACATCATCCTGACCATCATCACTGGCTACGACGCCGTTACCCTCAGGGAAAAAGTCGACCTCCCCGCCGCTGCCGAGCGCCTCGACGACCTCGGCAAGCTCCGCAGCCTCTCGGCCCTGAACGAGAAGGTCACACTGTTGCGCCTGCTCGACCGGCTCGATGAGGCCTTCGAGATCGCCAACCAGGCATTGCGCCAGGCCCGGTTCACCGGCGACCGGCAGGATTTCGTGCTCTGCCGCATCCGTCGTGCGCAGGTGATGCAGTTTCAGGGCAAGCTCGAGGAGGCCGCCGCCGAGCTGACCCAGTGTGTGCTCGAAGCGGAGCCCCACGAGTGGACCCTCACCGCCGCGTTCGCCCGGGAGACCCGCGGGAAGGTCTACTTCGACCAGAAGGACCTGGAGAACGCACTCGAGGACTTCACCGCCGCGGTGTTCCTGCGCGACAAGGCCGGCGCATCCCCGGATGACCTGGAGAGCGCGCTGATCGCGGTGGCCGTGGTCGAGTCGTTCATCGGCGAGCGCCGCCTGCCCCGCTGAGTCGCTGCGGCGGGGTGCTGCCGGCTGTTCGCGGGCGTGTTGCCGGCTCTGCGCGGGGCATAACTCCTGCTGCATTTTCCAAAACGGGCAAATTCAGGCTGTTTCAGACAGTTTCGTGGCATTCTGCAGGAGTTATGCATCGAAGACGGGGTTGGGCCGGCGTGGTCGCCGCGGGCGTGGTCGCGCTGCTGTGCGCCTGCTCGACGGGCGCGCCCCGGCCGACCGTGAGTAGCTCCACCCCGGCGCAGGCGCCCTCCGCCTCGCCGACCTCGCCTGCCTCGCCGACGGATGCCTCGCCCGCCCCGACGGAGCCGGCGCCCGTCGCCCCGCCGGTTGCGGTGCAACCGCTCGGCGAGCCCGTGGTGATCGCGGCCGGGTTGGAGGCCCCGTGGTCGATCCTGCGACTGCCGAACGGCGCCACGCTGATCAGCGAGCGGGACACGGCGCGCATCCGCGAGCTGTTGCCGGACGGCGGCCTGCGCGACGCCGGCACCGTCGCCGGGGTGGTGCCCAACGGTGAGGGCGGGTTGCTCGGCCTGGCCTACCTGCCTCTGGCCGACGCCGGCAGCGGGGCCGACGAGGAGCCGGAGCCGACCCCGGACGGCGCCCCCGACCCGGCGGCGGCCACGACCATCGACAGCGGCTGGGTGTACGCGTACTTCACCGGCGCCTCCGACAACCGCATTGTGCGGATGCCGCTGACCGGCGCCGCTGGCAGCGTCGGCCTGGGCGCGGCGGAGGACGTGCTCACCGGCATCCCGGCGGCCGGCAACCACAACGGCGGTCGACTCGGGGTGGGGCCGGACGGGATGCTCTACGCCACCGCCGGCGACGCGGGCGACAGCGCCAACGCGCAGGACCTCGGCTCGCTGGCCGGGAAGATCCTGCGGATGACGCCCACCGGTGACGTGCCGGCCGATAACCCGTTCGGCACCCTGGTCTACTCCTACGGGCACCGCAACCCGCAGGGCATCGCCTGGGATTCGACCGGGCGGCTGTGGGCCAGCGAATTCGGCCAGAACACCTGGGACGAACTGAACCAGATCACTCCCGGCGGCAACTACGGCTGGCCCGAGGTGGAGGGCGACGGCGGCTCGGGGGCGTTCATCGACCCGGTGCAGCAGTGGTCCACCGACGAGGCCAGCCCGAGCGGCCTGGCGATCGTGGGCGACACCCTGTTTCTGGCGACTCTGCGCGGCGAACGGCTGTGGCGCGTCGATCCCTCCACAGGCACGGTGGACGACTGGTTTGTCAACAGCTTCGGTCGGCTGCGCGATGTGGTGTCCGGCCCCGATGGCACACTGTGGTTTGTGAGCAATAACACGGATGGCCGCGGCAGCCCCGCCCCCGGCGATGACCGTCTCTACCAGGTGCAGGTGGGTCCCTGATGGCCGACCTGGTGCGCGTGCGCCGCTGGGCCGACGCGCTCATCGCGCTGCACCTCGACCCGAGTTGGTCCTTCGACTTCGACAACGCCAAGAAGCGCGCGGGGCTGTGCAACTTCACCCTGAAGAAGATCACCGTGTCGCGGTACCTGGCCGCCCGGTACGGTGACGATGAGATCCACCAGATTCTGCTGCACGAGGTGGCGCACGCGCTGGCCGGCGCCCGGGCCGGGCACGGTCCGGTCTGGCGCGGCGTGGCTGCCGGCCTGGGCTACGACGGCAAGCGCACCCACGACGGCGAAATCGCCGACGACCTCGCCCCCTGGGTGGGCCGCTGCGCCGCCGGCCACACCCACTACCGCTACCGCCAGCCCACCCGTCCGCTGGCCTGCGGCCTGTGCGGACGCGGCTTCACCGCCGCCCACGTGATCACCTGGACCCGGCGCGAGATCACCGCCGCGGCCCGCCGCCGGGCCGCCGCCGCCGCGCGCTGAGCCGGACGCGCTGACGGCTGCATCGTGCGCACGGGCATCCGGCCCCGGCTTGCGCCTCGGCCGCGCGGAACTGTGGCCAAAGCGGCTAGTTGTACTGGGTCATGACGTTGGTGACACTCGGCTGATGGGTATTGCTCCGATGCCGGTGTGGATGCGTTCA
>NZ_JAIEUL010000002.1 GCF_019599185.1 Cryobacterium inferilacus
CAGAGCGCCCGCCCGGTCGTTCCCACCAAGCGCGGAGCGCGAACGCCCCGGGACACTCCGGTGCTGATCGCGACCGGCCCGGGCCAGGTGTGGTCGTGGGACATCACCGACCTGCGCTGCCCGTGGCGGGGCAAAGCATTCAAGGCGTACTCGATCATCGACATTTACTCCCGCAAGATCATGGGCTCCCGCGTCGAGGACCGCGAGAGTGACGACTTCGCGGTGGACATGTTCAAGACCGCATTCGAACTCCACGGCAGGCCTGAGTTCGTCCACGCGGACAACGGATCCGCGATGCGCTCCAACAAACTCGCCGATCTCCTCGTGGCACATAAGGTCGCCAAGACCCACAACCGGCCCTACGTCTCTAACGACAACCCGTTCTCCGAGTCCGAGTTCCGCACCATGAAGTACCGGCCCAACTACCCCGGCACCTTCGAGACACTCGAAGCCGCACGCGAGCACCTCGCCGACTACGTGCCCTGGTACAACACGAACCACCGGCACTCCGGCATCGCGTTGTTCTCACCCCAGCAAGTCCACGACGGCACCTGGCGCCACACGCACCGCATCCGCGACCGCGCCCTGCAGCGCTATCACCGCAAGCACCCTGAACGATTCCGCGCCCGACCGACAACACCCGCACCCGCCGGCACAGTCGGCATCAACATCCCCAAAGAAACCGTCAATATCTAACCCAAGTGACTCCACTCAGCTTGACATCGCCCGTTCGGGAACAGTTCCGGCTCGGGTCTGGCCGGGCGGGTCAGGCGACCCGGGTGAGCGCCGTGAAGGACATCGTGGCCGACTGGCCGTTCTGGCAGGTCTGGTAGAGCAGGTCGTGCCCGCGGGGCACATCGGCGGTGCTGTGCCTGGACGCGCTGAGCATGGCCACGATGCCGTCCACCCGGTAGGTGCCGGCGTGCACCCCGGTGAGGGTGATCAGGGTGCCGGCCTCATCGGGAAAGTCCTTGCCGCCGCACGACCAGTGTTCGGCGATGGTGGGCACCTCGTCGTAGTGCGCGGTCACGTCCACCGAGCCGATGCACTGGTCGAGTTCGGGGTTCCACCCGATCGCGTGCACATTGTTGGTGTACCGCTCGGCCAGGATGCGGTCCTGCTGGGCCTGCCACTCGGCCATCGCCCGCGTCACGGCCGCCACCGGTTCGGCCAGCTCGGCGGCGACACCGTCGACACCGGCCGAGACGTCGAAGCTGACCGTGGACAGCGCCAGGGCGTTCTCGCGTACGCCGGTGCCCAGCTGCAGGAGCGTGCCGGTGTCGGCGGTCGAATCGGCGGTGCTTTCGGCCGCCGTGAGCTCCTGAGCGGCGGCGCTCAGCCGGGCGGTGGCCGAGCTGATGGCATCCGCCAGGTCGGTGCGCGGCTGCTCGCTGAGCACCTTGCCCGCGCTGTCGGCGAGCGTGGCGACGGCGGCGTCGAGGGCGCTCTCGCCGGCGGTGACGGTCTGTACGGCGGCGGACTGCTGCGTGCGGAAGGCCGCGGCGGCCGCGTTGTAGTCGCCGCGCGCCGCCGACAGCGTGGCGACGTGCACTCCGAGCGCGCCGACCAGAACCAGGCCCACGACGCTCGCGCCGGCGATCATGCGGGTGCGTGCGGGCCGTGCAGCCCGGTCGGGCCGCGCAGGGCGGATGCGGGCACGACGGATGCGGGCTCGCCCCGCTCGCCCGACGTCCTCGGTCATCCGTGCCCCCTGCCCTGCCCGCCCGGAGTGGCCCGCGCGTTTCCCAGAATCCTACCGACCCCGTGTTTCGGGCAGGCAAACTGTGGGGTATCGGCGGGGCCGGCGGAGCATCTGGACGGATTCGTTCGGCGTGGGCCACACTGACCAGCATGAGCACTCCGACCCACCCCGACCCGCCGGTGCACATCGGGACGTCGGGCTGGAGCTACGACCACTGGGAGAACGTGCTCTATCCGGCCGGGCTGCCGGCCGCGAAGAGGCTGGCGCGCTACGTGGAGGCCTTCGACACCGTGGAACTGAACGCCAGCTTCTACCGCTGGCCCCGACCGGCCACCTTCGCCGGCTGGCACCGACGACTGCCGCCGGGGTTCCTGCTCTCGGCGAAGGCCCCGCGCGGACTCACCCACGCCAAGAGGCTCTACGCCCCCGAGGTGTGGGCCGACCGGATCAGCGCCGGCTGGCACGAGCTCGGCGACCGCCGGGCCATCCTGTTGGTGCAACTACACCCCGGCCACGAACGCGACGATGCCCGGCTGGACTACTTCCTCGGCGCGCTGCCACCGTGGATCAGGGTGGCGGTGGAGTTCCGCCACCCCAGCTGGCACGTCGACGACGTGCTCGCCATCCTCGAGCGCCACGGCGCCGGGTACTGCGTGCTCAGCGGCGCCGGGCTGCCCTGCCTGCTGCGGGCCACCGCACCGTTCGTCTACCTGCGGCTGCACGGCCCCGACCACGATCACCTCTACGGCGGGTCGTATTCCGATGCCGACCTGCGTTGGTGGGCGGACCGCATCCGCGAATGGCAGGCGCAGGGCCTGGCGGTGTTCGCCTACTTCAACAACGACGGCGGTGGTTTCGCCGTGCGGAACGCGTGGACCCTGCGCGCCGAGCTCGGGGTGTGAGAATGCCCGCACAATGCCCCTAGCGCCGACGCGGGCAGTGGGATATGTAAACGGTGAATCGAACCGGCCAAATGCCCCGCAACCTGGGTAACGGCACCGATCGCCCCCGTACCCGGTGCATAGAATTGTGGCCCCGGACGCCGTTCGACGAGTCGCACGCGTCGTGCCCGCACCCCCAGGGGGCGCATCTCCAGCAGAGGTAATCATGACCGAGACCCACGTCGCGTCCACAGTTCTCACCGAGTTGGCCGCCGTGCTCTCCGACGCCCAGATCGCCACCGGCGTGCGGGCCGACGGCAACCGTCGGGACCAATCCGAGGGCACCCTGAGCGGCGTGCCGCTGGCCGTGGTCTTTCCGGCCAGCACCGCCGAGGTCGCCGCCGTGGTCACCATCGCGGCCGCCCACCGCATCCCGATCGTTCCGCAGGGCGCCCGCACCGGACTGGCCGGCGGCGCGAACGCCATCGACGGGGCCATCGTGCTGAGCACCACCCGGCTCAAGAAGATCCTCGCGATCGACACCGCGAACCAGACCGCCACCGTGCAGGCCGGCGTGCGCACGATCGCCCTGGCCCGCGCCGCCGAGGCCGTCGACCTGTTCTACCCGCCGGACCCCGGTTCCTGGCGGGCGTCCACCATCGGCGGCAACGTGGCCACCAACGCCGGCGGGATGCTCTGTGTGAAGTACGGCGTCACCGGCAACTTCGTGCGTCAGCTCACGGTGGTGCTCGCCGACGGGTCGATCGTGCGCACCGGTCAGCGCACCATCAAGGGCGTCGCCGGTTACAACCTCACCGCGCTGTTGGTGGGTTCGGAGGGCACCCTGGGCATCATCACCGAGATCACGGTGGGGCTGCTGCCCAAGCCCGGTAGTCCGTCCGGCGTCGCGGCCACCTTCGACACGGTGGCGGATGCCCTCGACGCGGCCAATACGATCGTCGCCGGCGCGCAGCGGCCCAGCGTGCTCGAATTCCTCGACGGTGCCTGCATCGCGGCGATCAACGCGTTCGACCCGACCTCGATGCTGCCGGCGGGCGCCGGCGCGCTGCTCCTGGTGCAGTCCGATGAGATCGGCCGGGCGCACGACGATGTCGAAGCGTACGCCGCGGTGCTCCGGGCCGGGGGAGCAGGCGACGTCACGATCGCGCACGACGCCGAGTCGCTCGCTCGGCTGATGAGCGCCAGACGCCTGCTGCACCCGGCGGTGCAGGCGGTGCGTGGGGGTGCGCTGAACGAGGACGTCACGGTGCCGCGTTCCCAGCTGCCCGCGCTGCTGCTCGGCCTGGCCGAGATCGCCCTGGAACTGGACGTTCCGATCAGTACCGGCGGCCACATCGGCGACGGCAACCTGCACCCGGTGATCGGTTACGACCCGGCGGTGCCGGCCGAGATCGATGCCGCCCACGCCGCCTTCGCCCGGGTCATCGACCTGGCGATCTCACTGGACGGCTCTGCCTCGGGGGAGCACGGCATCGGCGTGCTCAAGCGGGCGCACCTCGACGACGAACTCGGCCCGGTCCTGCGCGACCTGCAGCGCAGGGTCAAGCTGGCCTTCGACCCGCACACCCTGCTCAACCCCGGCAAGAAGCTCTAGGGTTTCGCCGCCCAACTGTTCCCGAACCGGACAAATGGTCCCGGTACACCGGACGCAATTGTCCGCAGCGGTAACAGTTGTTCCGGCTCGGCGGCGCTCAACGCCGGGTGACCGGGGTGTTCACCCCCGACGGCACTGACTTTTCGGCCGGGGCCACGTACTATCGCCAGTAGGCGCCAGCCGACGCCTGAGAACGGCTACGGAGGTACGAAGTGGGCATCAACGACGACGACATCACGACAGACGCGCAGGTTCCCGGCGAGGGTACCGCTGACGGCGGGGCCAACCCCGACGGACACGACGGCGGTGCCGACGGCGCCGCCGACGCCGGTGAAGGCACCGCAGACGGGGGCGCCAACCCCGAGGGCCACGACGGCGGAGCAGACGGCTCGGCGTCGGAGGAGGGCGTCGCCGACGGCGGCGCGAACGCCGACGGGCACGACGGCGGCGCCGACGGATCGGCCTGATGCCGGGCGACGAGCGCGGGTCGGCTGACCGACCCGCGCTCGCGCGCCTGCTCGCCGGTTCGCCGCAGGACTTCGCCACCGAGAACTGGGCGAACAGCGCCCTGTTCGCCAGGGCGGCCGAGCTGCCAGGCGGATTCACCGACCTGTTCACCGCCGACGCCGTCGACGAGCTCGTCACCCGGCGCGGCCTGCGCACCCCGTTCGTGCGGATGGCCAACGAGGGCTCGGTGCTGAACGCCGCCAGGTACACCGCCCCCGGTGGTTTCGGCGCCGAGATCGGCGACCAGGTGAGCGCGGACAAGGTGCTCGACGAATTCGCCGCTGGGGCCACCCTGGTGCTGCAGGGCCTGCACCGCACCTGGACCCCGCTGGCCGAATTCACCCGGCAACTGGTGGCCGACCTGGGCCACCCGGTGCAGGTGAACGCATACATCACCCCGGCGTCAGCGCGCGGCTTCGACCCGCACTACGACGTGCACGACGTCTTCGTGATCCAGATCGCCGGCCAGAAACGCTGGCGCATCCACCCGCCCGTGCACACCGACCCGCTCCGCAGCCAACCCTGGGACGACCACCGCGCCGAGGTCGCCCTGGCCGCCGAGCAGCGCCCGCAGATCGAGGAGACCTTCAGCCCGGGTGACGTGCTCTACCTGCCGCGCGGCTGGATCCACTCGGCAACCGCTCTCGGTGGCACCTCGATCCACCTCACCATCGGCGTCGCCGCGCTCACCCGCCACGACGTGTTGCGCGAGGTGTTGGCGCGGGCAGAGACCGCCGACACCCTGCGCACCGCTCTGCCGCTCGGCATCGACCTGGCCGATCCCACCGTCGTCGCCGCTCTGGTCGCCGAGGCCGTGAACGATCTGGCGGAGTTCAGTCGGTCAGACCCCGGACAGGCCACGACTGTCGCGGCCCGGCTGGCCAGCCGGGTGCGTGACTCGACCCGCCCGGAGCCGATCGCGCCCCTGGCCACCGTCAACAGCGCCGCCGCGCTGCACGAGGCGACCACCCTGAGCCTGCGCCACGGGCTCTCCGCCCGGCTGGTCGACGACGGCTCCCGAGTGCGGCTGATGCTGCCGGGCAAGACGGTCGAGCTGCCCGCCGAAGCGCGAGACGCCCTGACCGCCGTGCTCACCGGCGACACCGTGCGGGCCGGGGACCTGCCCGGCCTCGATCCCGCCTCCGCCCTCGTCGTGGCTCGGCGCCTGGTGCGCGAGGGCGTACTGGTCGTGCGGTGACCGGCGCGCACCCGCCAGACGGCCCGGCCCCGGGGTGGCTGCCGTGCAGCGACCGCTCGGTCGAGCGCGACGATCCCCTCGAGGGCACCGCCGGCTACGGCGAACGCTGGTTCCTCGTCGAGATCGACGGGGCCTGGGGCGCCCACGCCTTCCTGCAGTCCCAGCTCGATCCGGCACTCGGACGCCGACTGGTCCGGCGCATCGAGGGTGCGGGCATCCGCCCGTTGGCGATTCGCCGTACCGGACGCACGGCAGACCAGCGGCGTAATCAATCGACCTGGCGGTGGGCGGCCGTGGACGCCAGGCCGGGGCACGAGTCCGTGCACTGGGGATCGGTCGATGACCCCGCCGACCTGATGACGGTGCCGCTGGACGGATCCACCGGCGAGTTGTCGACCGAGCCGGTGATCTGCGTCTGCACCCACGCCCGCCATGATCAGTGTTGCGCCGTGAAGGGGCGCCCGGTGGTCACCGCGCTCGCTCGGGAGCATCGACGCGCCACCTGGGAGTGCTCGCATCTGGGCGGCGACCGGTTCGCCGCCACCCTGATCCTGTTCCCGCACGGCCTGTACTACGGCAGGGTGACCGGGGCGGATGCGCCAGGTCTCGTCGACGCCTACCGTCACGGTCTCATCGAGCCGCGCTGGTTCAGGGGCCGCAGCGCCCTGCCCAATGTGGTGCAGGCGGCCGAGGCATTCGCCAGGGCCGACCGCGGTGACAACCAGCTGCACGCCTTCCAGTTCGCCTCCTGGACCGAGTCAGGGTCGGTGCACACCGTGCTCTTCACCCACGGCGGCGAACCCGTCGCGGTTCGCTTGGCGGAGACCCTCTCCCCGCCGTTACTCAGCACCTGCGCGGCCACCACGGCGCGGCCGGTGCGGCAGTTCGAGATGCTCTCGATCGAGCCGGGTGGGCGGCCCTGATCAGGCCGAGAAAACGGCCCATGCCCGCGGGGGAATACGGGACTTTGGTCCCGGTTTTCCGGCTTAGCCCGAGAGTAGTGTTCAGAACAGAGGGCGAGCCACCGGTTCCGTCGCACCACCCGGGACCCCGTGGATCTGCTCTCGTGGCCCGACTGCTGGGTGATACACCCAGATCAGCGGGAAAGCCTCGATCCTAAAAGGAGAGCGAACCATATGACCGTCACAGATGGCATCAGAAGCGACCAGCGTGGACCCGCAGAAAGCGGCCCCGCCGAATTCGTCAGCGGCCCGTGGCAGGACTCGATCAACCTGCGCGACTTCATCCAGCGCAACTACACCCCGTACCTGGGCGACGCGAGCTTCCTCGCCGGCGCCACCGAGCGCACCACCGGCGTCTGGGCCAAGCTGTCCGCGATGTTCCCCGTGGAGCGCGAGAAGGGTGTCTACGACATCGACGCGACGACCCCGTCGTCCATCACCGCGCACAAGCCCGGCTACATCGACAAGGACAACGAGGTCATCGTCGGCCTCCAGACCGACGCGCCGCTCAAGCGCGCGATCATGCCCTTCGGCGGCTGGCGCATGGTCGCCACCTCCCTCGAGACCTACGGCTACCCCGTGTCGCCCGAACTCGAAACGATCTTCACCGACTACCGCAAGACCCACAACACCGCGGTCTTCGACGTCTACCCTCCCGGCGTGCGCCGTGCGCGCAGCAGCCACCTGATCACCGGCCTGCCGGATGCCTACGGCCGTGGCCGCATCATCGGTGACTACCGTCGTGTTGCCCTCTACGGCATCGACGCCCTGATTGCCGGCAAGAAGAACGACCGCGCCGAGCTGGACATGGAGCCCTCGACCGAGGACATCATCCGTGCCCGCGAGGAGAACTCGGAGCAGATCCGGGCCCTCAAGGAACTCGCTCAGATGGCCGCCAGCTACGGCTTCGACATCTCCAAGCCGGCCAACACGGCCAAGGAAGCCATCCAGTGGCTGTACTTCGCCTACCTCGGTGCGGTCAAGGAGCAGAACGGTGCGGCAATGTCGTTCGGCCGCAACGCGGCCTTCCTCGACGCCTACATCGAGCGCGACCTCGCCGCAGGCACCCTGACGGAAGAGGGCGCCCAGGAGCTCATCGACGACCTGGTCATCAAGCTGCGCATCGTGCGGTTCCTCCGCACCCCGGAGTACGACGAGATCTTCGCCGGAGACCCCACCTGGGTCACCGAGTCGCTCGCCGGCATCGGTGAAGACGGTCGCCCGCTCGTCACCAAGACCGCGTTCCGCTTCCTGCAGACCCTGTACAACGTGGGCCCCGCACCCGAGCCGAACCTGACCGTGCTGTGGAGCGACAAGCTCCCCGAGGGCTTCAAGCGTTTCTGCGCCCAGGTCTCGATCGACACGTCCGCCATCCAGTACGAGTCCGACGAGCTCATCCGCAACGAGATGGGTGACGACGCCGCCATCGCGTGCTGCGTCTCCCCGATGCGGGTCGGCAAGCAGATGCAGTTCTTCGGAGCCCGCGTCAACGCCGTCAAGGCGCTGCTGTACTCGATCAACGGCGGTAAGGACGAGGTGTCCGGTAAGCAGATCGCGCCGGCCACCGCGCCGAACACCGACGAGATCCTCGACTACGAGACCGTCTTCCCGGCCTACCTCGAGACCCTCGAGTGGCTTGCAGAGACCTACGTCACCGCACTGAACTGCATTCACTACATGCACGACAAGTACGCGTACGAGCGTCTCGAGATGGCACTGCACGACAAGGAAATCATCCGCACCCTCGCCTGCGGCATCGCCGGCCTGAGCGTGGTTGCCGACTCGCTGTCCGCCATCAAGTACGCCAAGGTGCGCCCGGTTCGCGACGAGACCGGCCTGGTCGTCGACTACACCGTCGAAGGCGAATTCCCCACCTTCGGTAACGACGACGACAAGGTCGACGCCATCGCGGTCGACGTCATGGAACGCTTCATGACGATGATTCGCAAGCACCCGACCTACCGTGACGCCATCCACACCCAGTCGATCCTGACGATCACGTCCAACGTGGTCTACGGCAAGGCCACCGGCAACACGCCCGATGGTCGCCGCAAGGGTGAGCCGTTCGCACCGGGTGCCAACCCGATGAACGGCCGCGACACGCACGGCATGCTCGCGTCGGCACTCAGTGTCGCCAAGCTTCCGTACAGCGAAGCGCAGGACGGCATCTCGCTGACCAACACGGTTGTTCCGAGCGGCCTGGGCCACACCAAGGACGAGCAGATCACCAGCCTGGTCGGCCTGCTCGACGCGTTCACGTCGGCCACCGGTTACCACCTGAACGTCAACGTGCTCAATAAAGAGACGCTCGAAGACGCGATGCTGCACCCGGAGAACTACCCGCAGCTGACCATCCGAGTTTCCGGCTACGCCGTGAACTTCGTTCGCCTCACCCGCGAGCAGCAGATGGATGTCATCAGCCGCACGTTCCACTCGCACTAAAGAAACACCCCACACATGACCGGCAACGCTAGGTAGGACGAGACCATGACCGCGATCAACCTCGGCTTCCCTAGCGTTGCCTGTCCTGTAGTAGAACTTTCCGGAGAGCACGTCGACCTGTCGGCGCCCGTCTCCGATGACGTCAGCGCCCTCACCGACGCCGACCGCAAGGCCGAGCTGCACACGCTGGAAATGAAGGCGATCCGCGAGGGCACCGTCGCCAGTGTGCACTCCTGGGAGCTCGTGACGGCCGTGGACGGCCCCGGCACCCGCATGACCCTGTTCCTCTCCGGCTGCCTGCTGCGCTGCCAGTACTGCCACAACCCGGACACCTGGAAGATGCGTGACGGTCTCGTCACGCCCATCGACGAACTGGTCGCCAGGATGACCCGCTACCTCGGCGTCTTCAAGGCCACCAACGGCGGCCTCACCATCTCCGGCGGAGAGCCGCTGATGCAGCCCGCGTTTGTCAAGCGGATGTTCAAGGAGGCGCATGCCCTCGGCGTGCACACCACCCTGGACACCTCCGGCTACCTCGGTAAGAGCGCCTCGGACGAGATGCTCGACAACATCGACCTCGTGCTGCTCGACGTGAAGTCCGGCCTGCCGGAGACCTACAAGAAGGTCACCGGCCGGGAACTCGCGCCGACGATCGCGTTCGGTGATCGCCTCGCCGAGCGCAACATCCCGGTCTGGGTTCGCTTCGTGCTCGTTCCCGGACTCACCGACGCCGTCGACAACGTCGAGGCCGTCGTGGACATCGTCAAGAGCTGGCCCAACGTGCAGCGCGTCGAGGTGCTGCCCTTCCACCAGATGGGCGAAGACAAATGGGATCGCCTGAGCATCCCGTACCCGCTGCACGGCGTGCACCCGCCGGAGAACGACCTGCTCGCGCGTGTGAAGGGTCAGTTCGAGGCCAGGGGACTGACCGTTTTCTAGCCCGCACCGAAAATATCGGCCTTTCGCATAGAAATTTGCCGGACTTAATTATGCTTCTGACCAGCTTTTTAAGTGTTACGACTTCGAAGCACCGGGACTTTGTGCCCTGACCGGGAAAATCGCAAGCTGCCAGACTGTGAATATCTTCAGAATCACAACGAAAGGCAACACCGTGTCAACAGCAACCGTTCCGGCCACCACCCTCGGCGCCACCAAGGTCAAGGTCCTCAAGCTCATCGGTTGGGCCGGAATCCTCGGCGCCGTCGTCATGATCATCGGCGGTGGAGTGGTCTGGGGCGTCGTCAGCTCGCAGCTTGCCGCCGAAAAGATCACCGTCGCCGAGGACGCCTCGTTCCTCGCCGGCGCCCCCGTTGTCGGCCCGTTCTCCGCACTGGCGCAGGCCGACATCATCAACCACCACGCAACCGACATGGCCGGTGGCAACACCTACGCCGAGTTGGACAAGGAAGACCCGCTGCGTGCGACGGTCATGAACGCCTCGTTCCTGCGCACCTCGCTCTTCACCTCGGTCGTCTCGTTCGGCGTCTCGGCCTTCGCCATCGGCATGGGCATCCTGTCCGGCCTCTTCGGCTACGCCATCCTGACCCTCGCTCCGGCCTGGCCCAAGAAGAACGCGTAAGCGCTCCGCATCACCTCGAACGCCCCGTCCAGCCTCGCTGGACGGGGCGTTCGGTGTTTCCGGCCGGTAACGAAGTCGGCCGAATCGTGCACGCGGCGCGCGCAGCACCTACTCTGAGCGAGAGCCCTCGTTCGGGGGCCGACCTACTCTGCGGTGCATCCGCGGATGCCGCGCTCGAACGCGGCGGATTTTTCACCCTGGGGGACACATGAGCGCGCACCGCTTTCGCACCCGTCGTGCCGCGCTGGCGCTGGCGCTGGCCGCCCTGCTCTGCAGTAGCGCGGCAGCCGTGCCAGCAGCAGCCCAGCCCGCCGCCGTGCCCGCTGCAGCGGCACCTGCTCTGCCCGGGTGGCTGCACACCTCGGGCGGCAGCATCGTGACCGCCGCCGGTGCGCCATACCTGGTCAAGGGAGTGTCCTGGTTCGGCCTGGAAACCAGTAACTGCGCACCCCACGGCCTCTGGACCATCTCCCTGGCCGCCGGGCTGGCCAAGATCAGGTCGATGGGCTTCACCACCGTGCGCGTGCCGTTCTCCAACGAGTGCCTGGCCGCGACATCGACAAGTTCGATCAACTACGCGGTCAATCCCGACCTGGCCGGCAAGACGCCGCAGCAGGTGCTCGACGCCGTCGTCACGAAGGCCGCCGCTGCCGGGCTCACGGTCATTCTCGACCGGCACCGGCCCGGCTCTGCCGCGCAGTCCGAGCTCTGGTACACCGCCGAGTACAGCGAGAAACGCTGGATCGCCGACTGGACGGCGCTGGCCGGCCGGTACAAGAACAACCCGACCGTGATCGGTGTCGACCTGCACAACGAACCGCACGGACCGGCCTGTTGGGGCTGCGGCGACCCCGCCACCGACTGGCACGCGGCCGCGACCCGCGCCGGCAATGCCGTGCTGGCCGTCAACCCCAAGCTGCTGATCCTGGTCGAGGGCGTGGAAACCCAACCCGGCGGCAGCACCACCTGGTGGGGTGGCGGGCTGAGCGGAGTCGCGAAGAAGCCCGTGAAACTGGCCGTGGCGAACCGCGTGGTCTACTCGCCACACGACTATCCGGCATCCGTCTACCCGCAGAAGTGGTTCAGTGCCGCCACCTACCCGGCCAACCTCACCGCGGTGTGGGATGCGAACTGGGGCTACATCAGCAAGCGCGGCATCGCCCCCGTACTGTTGGGCGAGTTCGGCAGCAAGCTCGAAACCCGCTCGGATGCCCAGTGGCTGGGGGCACTGGTGCGGTACCTCGGCGCCAACAAAATGAGCTTCGCGTACTGGTCGTTCAACCCCAACAGCGGGGACACCGGCGGAATCGTCGCCGACGACTGGGTGACCCCGCAGGCGGCGAAGCTGACCGCGATCAGACCGCTGCTGGCCGGCACGGTGCCGCCGGCGGCGACGCCCAAGCCCAGCACGCCCAAACCCACGCCGAAGGCGACGGTCGCACCGAAGCCGACGCCGAAACCCACGCCGAAGGCGACGGCCGCACCGAAGCCGACGCCGAAGCCGAGCACACCCAAGCCCACGCCGGTCAGCGGTCGGGGCGCCACCGCCATCTGGAACCTGCAGAGCTCCTGGGGTGCGGGCTACGTCGCCGAGGTGCTCGTCACCGGCACCACCGGGGTCAAGGGGTGGAGCGCCACCTGGCCGGACACGACGGCCACCGGCATCGTCAACGCCTGGGGGATGACCTGCACGGTGAAGGTGAAGACCTCGGTCAGCTGCACCGGAACGGGTTGGGCCGGCCCTGTCGCTGCCGGCCAGACCGTGCGCGCCGGAGTGCAGGTGTCGGGCAGCGGAGCCCCGTCGGCTCCCCGCCTCGGGTTCAGCACAAAATAGCCCAGCGGGGGCGTCGCGCGTTGACGGCTCAGTATGTCAACGGCCCAGTGTGTCAACGGCCCAGTGTGTCAACGGCCCAGTACGTCAACGGCCCAGCATGTCGACTTCTCAGTACTCGGTGGCGCCCTCGGCGTCGTCGCCCCAGCTGATGATGCGCGGCGGCAGCGGGTATTCGTGGCTGCCGTTCTCGGCCAGCACCTCCACAGCCACGAGCCGCGGCGCAGCCGAACCGGCCTGGCTCACGAACCAGCCGCCCACGAGCACCACGTCACCGACGGTGGAGGCGACACTCACCCCGGTCACCGTGAACGGACCGTAGGCCGAGTCGACGAACCGTGCCGACACCAGGTCGCCGTGCTGCACCCGCGGCATCATTGCAGCCGACCCGTCCTCGCCGGTGGCGGGATCGTGCGGAGCGGCGTCCAGGTTCAGGGCCTGCAGTGACTTGTGCGGCTTGAGGTTCTGTTCGATGGAGCGGCCGCCAACGGTGAGGGTCTTGACCGACTCCGAGATGAACGCCGTACCCGCGATGGTGAAGGCCCCGTAACGCTTGGTGAGGAACACCGCGCTCACGCTGCTGCCGGACTCGAGCGACGCAATCGCGTCGGTCAGAACCTTGACGTTGCGCCTGGTGGGCACATTGGGCATTGCCGGACCGGCCATCTTTTCCTCCTGAGAACGTGACACGCCACTCTAACCTCTGCCCTCCCATCGGCTCCGGCGATGCACTCTCTGTGGCTCCAGCGTGGCGCCGGCCGCGGCGGGATGTTCCCCCCATTCGAGGGCTTCGGCAAGCCCCTAGCGACAACCGTGCCTGCGGCATTGAGTGGAGATCTCTGCAGGTGGGGGGAAGGGCGAGTTCAGAGCGATGGTAGGCAGTCGATGATGGTGGGCAGTCAATGGTGAGCAACGGTACGAACGGGATGAACGGCACCGGGGTCACTCCGCCGCGATCGGCCGGAGGGGTGCTCGGCGCCCTGCTCGGGCTGGTCGCGACGAGCGCCGTGGCCGGCCTCCTCGTCACGGTGAGCCTCACCCCGGTTTTGGCCCTCACCGGCGTCACCGCCAGCACCACCATCGGCACCTTCGCGAACCTGCCGGACTATCTGGCCATCGAACCGCTCGCCCAGCGCAGCAACATCTACGCCACTCGATCCGACGGCACCCCGGTGCTGTTGGCGACCCTCTACGACCAGAACCGGGTCGAGGTCGGTTGGGACGACATCGGCCAGAACGTCAAGGACGCCGCGATCGCCGGTGAAGACCCGCGGTTCTACGAACACGGCGGTGTCGACGTGAAGGGCACGGTTCGCGGAGCGCTGACCACAGCGCTTCGGGGCACGGTGCAGGGTGGCTCGTCGATCACCCAGCAGTACGTCAAGAACGTGCTCGTGCAGCGGTGCGAGACGCTCCCCACCGACGCCGAGATCGCCGACTGCTACGACGAGGCCACCCAGACGACGGTGGTGCGCAAGCTCAAGGAGATGCGGCTCGCCATCGGGGTGGAGAAGAAATATGCCAAGAACGACATTCTGCGCCAGTACCTCAACATCGCCGGCTTCGGCGGCCGGGTGTACGGCATCGAAGCGGCGGCGGACTACTACTACAACAGCACCGCGGCGAACCTGACGGCGGCGCAGGCCGCAAGTCTCACCGCCATCGTGAACAACCCGGACAAGTTCCGCCTGGACCGGCCGGAGAGTGAAACCAACGGGGCCGCCAACGGCTACCGCGACAACAAGCAACGCCGCGACTACATCCTGGGGGAAATGCTCCGGTTCCAGAAGATCACCCAGGCCGAGCACGACGAGGCCGTCGCGACCCCGATCGAACCCGTGATCAACGAGCCCAGCACCGGATGCCAGACCGCCCTCGCCGACGCCTTCTTCTGTGACTACGTCACCCAGGTGCTGGCCAGCGACCCCGTCTTCGGTCCGGACGAGGCGACCAGGCTGAAGAACTTCCGCAGCGGTGGTTACGACGTGTACACCACCCTGGACCTCGACCTGCAGCGCGCGGCCGTGCTCACCCTGAACGACAACGTGCCCAAGAGCCGGCCAGGCTGGGACGTCGGCGGTGTCATCTCCAGCGTCGAGGTGGGCACCGGCAGGGTGCTCGCCATGGCTCAGAACAAGGATTACAGCCAGGACCCCGAGGTGCAGGCCACCGGGAACAACTGGACCAGCGTGAACTACAACACCGACTTCGCCGATGGCGGCTCCCGCGGCTTCCAACCCGGGTCGACCTACAAGGTCTTCACCCTCGCGGAGTGGTTGAACACCGGCCACCGCCTGGAGGAGCGCGTCGACTCCGCCCCCAAGTCCCGCTGGGGTACCTTCAACGACAGCTGCCTCGGCCCGCAGAACTACGACTCGGAGGGGTGGAGCCCGAAGAACGACGCCAACGAGTCCGGCGGCAGGTACAGCGCCCTCGAGTCCACGATCAGGTCGATCAACACGGGGTACATCGGCATGGCGAAGCGGCTGGACCTGTGCGGCATCCGCAAGATGGCCGAGTCCTTCGGCATGCACCGGGCGGATGGCGAGCCACTGAGCCAAAGCGCCGCAGCGGTGATCGGCACCAACGAGGTCGCCCCGCTGAGCATCGCGGTCGCCTTCGCCGGCATCGCCAATCGTGGGGTCACCTGCAGCCCGGTCGTGATCGACCGGATGGTCGATGCCTCCGGCGAGGAGGTGCCGATTCCCTCCACCCGGTGCACCGAATCGGTACGACCGGAGACCGCCGCCCAGATGGTGTCCGCGCTGAGCCGGGTCATGACCGGCGGCACCGCGACCCAGTCATACACCGACACCGCACCGAGGGTGCCGGTGATCGGCAAGACCGGCACGACGGATGGCGCCAAGGACACCTGGATGAGCGGGGCGAGCAGTGAGGTCGCCACGGTCGTGGGCGTGGTCAGCGTGACCGGCAACGGCAACCAGCGTGCGATGCGATTCCCGAGTGGCCCCGTCGCCACGGCGCGTCACCGGATGTGGCCGGATGTGATGTCGGTGGCCAATGAGAAGTACGGCGGCGAGATGCTCGAGGGGATCCCGGTCGAGCGGCCCGAGGGTGGCGACGACGACAACGGCAACGGCAACGGCAACGGCAACGACGCCGGCAACGACAACGACGAGACCGACGAGGACGAGGACTAACGCCCCATCGCGCACCGCGCAGTGGCGTGGCACCCGCTGGGCGGCGTGGCACCCGCTGGGCGGCGCGGCACCCGCGCAGCGCGCCGCGCGGGTCGTGCGCCGATTCGCGGGTGGCGTGCCACCCGCGATGTGGCGCCGTGCCCGCGCACCGTTCGCTGGTCGCCGGTGCGAGGGCGCCTCGCCCGCGCGGTGGCGCGGCACCCGGCGCATCGTCGCGCCTCTGCCCGCGCAGTGCGCGAGAGCAGCTCCGGTCAGGCGCTCCTGGTGGACCAGAGATCGAATGCCGCCGTTCCGGAAGCGACCTGCCGGCGGGGATGCGGCCCGGTGGCAGTCGCCGGATCCGCGCGCGAGTCCCGGCCGGCCACGACTGTTCCTGGCACGCCATCGCCTGTCGCACCCTGAACGGCTGCGCCCTGAGCGGCCGCCTCCTGCTCTGTGGCCTCCTGGTCGAGCAGGGCGGCCGCCCTGGCAGCTTTGGCCGCTCGGGCTCGCGCCTTCGCGCGCTCCTTGGCCACTGCCACCAGATCCCACATGTCCTCACCGGTGACCGAGACCCCACGGGCACCGGAGCGACGGGTGCGGCCGCGCACGAGCATCAGGTCGGTCTGGAAGATCCCGCCGCCGATGCGCTCCTGAGCGTCGTGGAAGAAGACCACATTGGAGACCGGGCCGGTGCCGTCGTCGAGGCTCACGAACACCACGCGCCGGCCGCCGCGCATCGGCGGGGTGTTCGTGGCACGGCGCACACCCGCCAGCAGCACCTCGGTGCCGCCGGGCAGGGTGGCCAGCTCCGACGCCGGGGTAACTCCGAGGTCGGCGAACAGCGGGTAGTACTTGCGCATCCGATGGCCGGACACGGCCAGGCCGGTGTCGAGAAGCTCGAGATCCGATTGGGTGCGGCCCCGCAACTGCAGCGAGGTGACGGCCGTGAACCGTGCGCCCGAGTAGTCGAGCACGGGCAGCGGCACCTCGAAGGCGAGCTGGTCGTCGTTGATCACCACTGCGGTGCCACGCAGCGACTGGATGTGGGCGAGGAGTTCGTGCCGGCGGGTGCGGTCGTGGCCGATGAAGCTGTCCAGCGCCCCCACCCGGGCCAGCGCCTCGAAGGTACGCCCGCGCGGATGCACCCGGTCGCGAAAATCCTGCAGCGAACTGAACGGCTGGTGCCGCACGATCCGGGCGCGTTCGGCGTCACTGGAACCGCTCAGCTCGAGCAGGGGCATCCGGATGCCCTGGCCGGTCTCGCCGACGGCCTCCACCCGGTAATCCAGGCCGCTCTTCTGCACGTCGAGGCCGAGCACGGGCACGCCGAGCACCCTGGCCTCGGCCACGAGCAGGTCCTTGGGCCACATCCCGGGGTCGTGCGTGAGCAGCCCGGCGAGGAACGGCGCCGGATGGTGGGTCTTGAGCCAGGCGGACTGATAGGTGGGCAGGGCGAACGCCGCACCGTGGGCCTTGGCGAAACCGAAGCTGCCGAACCCGGCCAGGACCGTCCAGATGCGGTCGACGGTGCCCGCGACGAAGCCGCGCAGGGCCGCGTGCTCGCGCACATACGCTTCGATGACGGGCAGCTGGGCCGGCTTGCCCAGGTGCCGGCGCAGCACGTCGGCGTAACCGAGGCCACAGCCGGTGAGTTCGTCGAAGAGGCGCATGACCTGTTCGTGGAAGATCACCACCCCCTTGGTCTCGCGCAGAATCGACTCGAAGCGGGGGTGGATGTAGTCCGGCGCGACCTCACCGTGCCGTGCCCGCAGATAGGTGAGCGGCATGTTGTTCTGCATCGGGCCCGGCCGAAAGAGCGAGATCTCCACGGTGAGGTCGTTGAACACCTCGGGCTGCAGCTTGCCCACCAGTTCCATCTGGCCGGGGGACTCGAGCTGGAAGATGCCCAGGGTGCGGGTGGACCGGATCAGCTCGTAGGTCGCCGGGTCGTCGAGCGGCACCCGGTCGAGGTCGATCTGCTCGCCGGTGAGCCGATGGTGTTCCTCGAGAGCGTGCGCCATCGCCGACTGCATCCGCACGCCCAGGATGTCGAGTTTGATCAGGCCCATCGGGTCCATGTCGTGTTTGTCGAACTGCGACATCGGCAGGCCCATCCCTGACGCCTGCACGGGGGTGCGGTCGAGCAGGGAGGCGTCGGAGAGGATGACCCCGCAGGGGTGCACCGAGATGTGCCTGGGCAGCCTGTCCAACCGGGCCGTGAGGTCCACGAGTTGCCCGAGCTGGGCTGAGCCGGCCACCTCAGCGGCCAGATCGGCGAGCTCGGGCTTGTCCGCCAGGGCGGCGCGGAAATCACGGGCATTGAAACGCCACATCTGCTTGGCGATCGTGGACACCTGCGTGTCCGGCAGGCCGAGGGCCAGGCCGGCATCGCGCACGGCGCCGCGACCGCGATAGGCGTTGGTCATCGACATCAGCGACACCCGGTCGCCGCCGAAGGTGTCGAAGATGGTGCGGTAAATGTCGTGCCGTCTGGCGGATTCGACGTCGAGGTCGATGTCGGGCAGGGTCTGCCGTTCGGGGGAGAGGAAGCGTTCCCAGAGCAGCCCGTTGGAGATCGGTTCGACAGAGGAGGTGTGCAGGGCGTAGTTGAGCACCGAACCCACACCGGATCCGCGGGCCTGGATGCGGATGCCCATGCCGCGCACGATGTCGGCCACCCTGGCCACGGTGAGGAAGTACGAGGCGAATCCGAGCGACTCGACGGTGGCCATCTCGTGGGCGAGCCGTTCGTGCGCCGCGTGCACGGCCGATGCGCCCACCCGGGTGTAACGGTCGTCGACGCCGTGCCTGGCGCGGGCCCAGAGCTCGGTGAGCGGGTCGCCGATGATCCCGATCACGCCGGCCTCCGGCATCCGTGGGCGGCCGAGCCCGATGTCGGTGGCCGGGTCGAGCGCGCACCGGTCGGCCAGATCCTGGGTGTCGCGCAGCAGGAGGGCCAGGGCGCCGTCGCTGTGCTGCCCGGCATCGACGACCATGCGGGCCACCTGCCGCATCGCGGCGGCCGGTTTGAGCCAGGCCTGGCCGTTCACCTGCAGGTGCATGGCCTGCAGTCGGGTGGCCTGCAGGTGCTCCAGCTGAGCGAGCGGCGTGAGGTGCCTGGCCGCGTCGGCCAGGTCGGCGGTGACGGCCTCGCCCGGCGTGCCGTAGCGCACGGCGTTGCTGAGCACCGCGGGAAGCTGCGCGTGCTCGGCCAGCGCGAGCATGCGGGTGGCCGGCGCGACACTGCCGGGGGTGCCGGGTTGGGCGAGGTGGCAGACGATCTCGAGGGCAACGGACTGCTCTGGCATCAGCCGCAGCCAGTCGGCCAGGTGCGCCCGCGCCGCAGTGTTGTCGCGGCGTTCGATGGCCATGCCCACGTCGGATGCCGGTCCAAGCAGGACCGTCAGCGAGCTCAAGCCGGCCAGCTGGGCGAGGCGTGAGCGCGGGATGCTCGGCGCCCGCCCTGGCACCCGCACCGTGGTCTCGTGGGCGCTGGAGACGGCCCGGCACAGGGCCGCGTAACCGCGCCCGGCGGTGCCGCCGTGCGCCAGCACGACCACCCGTCCCAGGGAGGCCAGGTCGTCATCGTCGTGCACCTCGAGATCGGCGCCGAGACCGGCGGCGATGCCCTCGGCCACGCAGGCCCGCACGTGCTTGACGGCCCCGTAGAGGCCGTCCCTGTCGGTGATCGCCAGGAAGGTCGCACCGTCGGCGGCCGCCTGCGCGGCGAGGGCCTCCGGCATGCTCACACCGAAGTGGGTGGAGTATGCGCTGGCGACGTGCAGGTGCGGGAAACTCATGGCGGGCTCAGCCCCAATCGAGCGAGAGCACCCAGGTGCCGTCGGCATCGTGGCGCAGGTCGTACCGGTGCTGTTCCTCGGTGCCGCGCGCGGCATCCACCCGCCAGAGTTCGGTGTCGATGCGGGTGGGCGTGCCGTCATCCTCCCACCAGCGGGTGCGGGTGAAGACGGCCTGGGGCTGACCGATGACGGTGTGCTCGAATCGGTCCCAGACGAATGCCAGCGGGTCTCCGTCTGCGGAGAGTTCGACCTGCACCGCGGTGTCGATGATCTGGGGCATGGAGCGCCTTTCGAACGAGGGGATCGAACAAATGTTCGATATTCGAAAGTGTAGGTCACTCCTCCGACAGGCGCCAGCGGGAGGGCCCGCTTTTCCAATCTCGGCCGGGCGAGCGTAGCATTTCAGTGGGACGTCAGGCACGACTGCGCCGGCCCCTGGAGGTACACATGTCACTCAAAGTGGAGGCTCAGCCCGCGCGTTCGGCGGAACCGGACACCTCTCCCGTCGACTCCACGGTGGAGACACCGCCGGCTCCGGTTGCGCTGGTCACCGGGGCCGGATCGATCATCGGTCGCGCCGTGGTCGCCAGGCTCCTGGCCAACGGTTACGCGGTGGCCGGCGTGGATGTACAGGAGACCGAGCCCCTGAGTGAGAAACACCTCGTGCTGGTGGGCGATGTCGGCGTCGAAGCGGACTCCAACCACGCGGTGACGCAGGCCCTGGACACCTTCGGCCGGCTGGACTCCGCCGTGCTGCACGCCGACATCGGTGCATCCCGTTCGTTGCGGGTTCCCGGCAGCGTCGCAGAGGGCGAGCGCCTGCTCGCGCGCAATCTCAACAGCATCGCGCTGGGCATCCAGTCTGCGGTGAACGGACTCTCGCTCGACGGTCACCGCAGCATCGTCGCCACGGCCTCCGTGGCCGGCCTGCTCGCCGACCCGGGCAACTGGGCCTACCACGCGTCGAAGATCGCCATGATCGACCTGGTGCGCTCGTCTGCGCTCACCTACGCGGCGAGGGGGATCCGGGTGAACAACGTGGCCTCGGGGCTGGTGCGCGCCGACGCGGGCGACCCCAACCCGGCCGACCAGTCCTTCGGGCGGGATTTCTCCCGCCGCATCCCGCTCTGCCGGTTGGCCGAGCCCGCCGAGATCGCCGAGGTGATCGCCTTCCTGCTCTCTCCGGCGGCCTCCTACGTCACCGGGATCACCGTCGCGGCCGACGGCGGGCTGACGGCATCCGCGGGCCTGGTCTTCTGACCGGGCGATCGCAGCTGAATCGGGCAACCTGCCAATGCCCTGACCAAACCGCGACCATTCCGAGCCGGACCGATCGAGGTGGCAGAATGTCGCTTCGGGGCAAACCGTTCACCGGGTTGCTCCGAACGACTAACGGAGACCCGTGGCTGGCAGCGTTGCTGGCCGGGGTGTCACACCGGCGAGGAGCGCTTGTGCGCGGCTGCGTCGCGGGATCGTGTTGCGGAATGATGGCGGATGCATCCGCCGAGAGGGAGGCATCGTGGGGACCCACACAACGCTGGATGCGATCAGGGACGCCGACGGCATCCTGGCCGGCATCCGCTACGCAGACGATCTGACCATCGCCGCGAGCCGGGACGGCGGCAACCGGGCCGTGCGCCTGCTCGCCCAGGCCGCGCTCGATCCCACCGACCAGGTCACCGCCATCGCCGCAGTGCACGCCCTGGCGCAGGTTTTCGACGAGTCAGCCGATGACGTCCTGGCCACGCTGCTCGAACACGAATCCGGCTTCCTCCGCGAGCACGCCGCGTGGGCCTTCGGCACCAGGCTGCCTCGATTCGACGCCATCGCCGGGCTGTTCCGCATGGTCGTCGACGGCGGCTTCGCCGGCATGATCGCCCAGCGCACCCTCGAAACCTGGGCATCATCCGTTCCCGAACACGTGGCCCTGGCCGCAGAGGGGGCCATGCTCGGTGTCGCCGATCCGGCCGCCCGTGCCCGACTCGTCGAGACCATCGGCCTCATCACCGGTCGTATCCCACAGCGGATGCTGGCCCGCATCGCGGCCGACCCGGCGGAAGGGCTCGACGCGCGAGCGGCCGCTGTCGCCGCCCTGGGCGACCGGCCGGCGACAGACGCCGCCATCACGCTCGTCAGCGATCTGGCCCGCGGCGACGACGACCTGGCCGAGGTGGCCAGGCTCGCCCTGCTCGACCTCACCGTGCCCGCCTACCCGCGGGCGCCGTGGAGTCAGGGCCAGACCGTGGCCCAGCTCTTCCTACACGCCGACATCGATGGTGCACTCAGCCAGGTCGGCTCCGGCGACAACGGCGGCATCGCCACCCTGCTGGTGCGCCTGGGTGACGCCCTCGTCGCCGGTGAGTCGCCGGCCGTCGACCGGGTGCTCACCCTCTCCAGGGGTGGCCCCGCGGATGCCCTGGCCTGCCTGCCCGAGGTGAGCTCCACCCTGTCCGGCCACGCCTTCGCGACGGTGCCCTTCCTCGGCGCACCCATTTCCTCCGCCGACTCCTGGCCGAGACGGGTGGCCGTGCAGCGCGGCATCCGCCGTATTCTGCGCGCCGCAGGCACCGTCGACGTCGTGCACCTGCGGATGGCCGACGTCGGCACCCTGGCGGCCTCGACCGTCGCCCGCGAACTGGAGATCCCGGTGGTCTTCACGGTCGCTCCAGACCCGCACAGCGTCATCAACGCCATGGACGCGGCCGGTTCGCTCACCCGCGCCAACTTCGGCGCCGTCGACGAGGTCGAGCACTTCTGGTTCCGCGCCCGGCTGGTGCAACGGATGGCCGCCGACGCCGCCCACACCGTGCTCTTCCCCCGCCCCGAGCTGGAGCGGGACATGCGCACCCTGGTCGGAATCGACATCACCGCGCACCCCGAGCGCCACTCGGTCGTGGCCGAGGGCATCGATCTCAGCGTGATCGACCGGTCGGTGGCCGCCGCGGTCGCGGAGGACTCGAGCGAGTTCGCCGACCTGGACACCCTGCTGCAGACCCTGCCGGCCGAGCGCCGTCACCTGCCGCTGGCCGTGACCGTGGGTCGGCTGCACCGGGTGAAGGGCATGGCCACCCTGGTGCACGCCTGGGCCGATGACGCCGCACTACGCGAGCGCTGCAACCTGCTCATCGTCGGAGGAGACCTCGCCCACCCGACGCAGGACGAACGCGGCCAGCTCGACCTGATCGGCACGGCGATTCCCCTGGACACCGCGGCCGAGCACGGCCTGCTGCTGGCCGGCCACCGGGCCAACGATTCGGTCGCCCGCTGGCTGGCCGCCGCCCGGTACGGCCGACCTGGCCTGGCCGCCCCGAACGGTGTGTACGTCTGCGCGAGCATGAAGGAAGAATTCGGCATCGCCCTGCTCGAGGCCATGGCCACCGGCCTCACCGTCGTGGCCCCGAACGCCGGCGGACCGGCCACCTATGTCGAGGACGGCACTACCGGATTCCTGGTCAACACCGCGGATGCCGACCGTCTTGCCGGCGGGATCACCGACGCCCTCGACCTGGCCGGCGGCCCGTTCGGTGCGGAGTTCGCCCAGCGCGCCGCGGACATGGTCGCGGGCACCTTCGCGATCCAGGCCATGGCCGGCACCCTCGCCGAGGTCTACAGCTCGGTCGCCGAAGCCCAGGCCGCCCTCAACTTTGCGTTGAGCGCCTCATGACCCTCCTCATCATCAGCCCGGACTACGCGTCCCACCTGTTCCCGCTCGCGACCCTCGGTACCGCCTGGCAGGCGGCCGGTGAGCGTGTGGTGGTGGCCAGCGGACCCGCCACGGCCCAGATCGTCGCCGACTTCGGTTTTGAACGCGTGAATCTGCAGCTCGGCCGCGGGTCCAACCCCGGCACGATCCGCGCCGAAGACCAGCCCACCGGAGAGGACGACGCCCTGCGCGGTTTCTTCGACGCCACCCGGGTCGGCCTCGTCGAGACGCTCAGGTTCCAGGCAGAGGCCCGCAGCAGCGACCTGCTCTGGAACCCCGTCGTGGTGGCCCGCGAGGTGCAGCGCATCATCGCCGAGGTGAAGCCGGACCAGGTGATCGTGGATCACCTCGCCTTCAGCGCACGGCTGGCCCTGATCAGCGCAGGGGTGCGGCACGCCGACGTCGTGCTCGGGCATCCGACCGCCCTGCCCGTTGGTGACGAGGTGTACGGCTCGCCGGTACAGTGGCCCGTCGCATTCACCCCGGATGCCGACGAACTCACCCAGCTGCGGCTGCTCTGCGAGCGGGTGCGCGACGACTTCACCCTGCAGTGGAACGACGCCCTCCTGCAGCTGGACCCGGCCGCGCCGCCCAGCGGTGACGCGTTCACCGAGACCGGTGACGTTCTGCTGCTGAACTACCCGGCCGAGCTGCACGATCCCGCGCGCACGGCGCTGCTGCCCGAGCACGCCTTCCTCGGCTCCGCGGTGCGCACAGAGGCCGATGACCCAGCGGTCATCCGCTGGCTGGCCGAGGTCGATGACCGTCCCCTCGTCTACGTCAGCTTCGGCAGCTTCCTGTCGGTGCGCGGTGACGTGCTCGCCCGGGTGGCCCAGGCCCTACGCGGCCTCGACGTGAACGTGGCCATCGCCGTCGGTTCCACCGAGGCGAGCGAGCTCGGCCCCATTCCCGAGTCCTGGCTGGTGCGATCGTTCCTGCCCCAGGTGGCGCTGCTGGGCCGGTCCGCGTTGGCCGTCACCCACGGCGGCAACAACTCCGTCACCGAGGCCATGACCGCCGGGGTGCCGCTGCTGGTGCTGCCGTTCTCCACCGACCAGTTCGCCGGTGCCGCCGCGCTCGACGACTGCGGTTTCGGGCTGTCCCTCGACCCGAACACCGCCACCCCGGATGAGCTGCGGCAGGCGGCTGCGGCGCTGCTCGAGCTCGGCGGCGAACCCCGGGCGCGGCTGACCGCCCTCAGCGCGTCGCTGGCGAACGATGCCGGCCCGCGCCGGGCCTACGCGGCGCTGCAGGAGCTGCCGAACACGGCCAGGCCGGCGGCCTAAGCGCCTGGCCGCCCCTCAGTTAGGCCGGGGCGGGCGCTAGGCGTCGATCGCGTAGACGAGGGACTCCTGCACCATGCCCAGCCAGTTGTAGATGTCGTTCACCACTCGGGAGTCCTCGTCGTCCAGGCCCGGGGTGCCAGAAGAGTCGATCTGCAGGCGATCCGCCACCACGAGGCGCAGGTCGGTGAGAGTACGCAGCCAGGATTGCACCTGCGGTTCATCGAGCACGATCGGCACCGGCAGCGGGTCGTGCACCGGCAATCCGGAGTCACCCGTGCCGGTATCGGTCGAGGCATCCGCCGGGTCGGATGCCGCGAACGGTTCGTCGTCACCCAGCGCGGCGAGCAGAGCGCCGGCGTTGGCGAGCTTGCCCTCGATCAGCCCGTCGGCCGTGAACCGGCGGAACTCGGCGGCGGCCTCCGGATCGTCCGGGTAGGCGGCCGGCAGCAGCCGGTGGATCGCCGGCTGGGCGAGCATGGCCGCATCCTCGGTGTCGACGGAGGCCAGCAGCTGCAGAAGCTGGGAGGTGACATGGCGCAACAGGTCGACCTCGACGGGTTCGAACATCGCCGAGACCGTGCCGGAGTCGTCCCGGCGGAATTCCATCATGCTGCCCCGCTCAACGGTTGAACCTCATTGGATGAAGATCACTCTCCTGCACTGTCATTCTTCGGCCCTGTCCAGGGTGGCCCAGAGGCCGTAGCCGTGCATGGCCTCGACGTGGCGTTCCATCGATTCCCGGTCGCCAGTGGCCACGATGGCCCGCCCATTGTTGTGCACCTGCAGCATGAGTCGTTCGGCCTCGGCAGCGGTCACGCCGAAGTAGCTGCGGAAGACGTAGGCCACGTAGGACATCAGGTTGACCGGGTCGTCCCACACCACGGTCACCCAGGGGCGATCGAGGGAGATCGCCTCTCGGACACGGGTGGATTCATCGATCTGGGGCACCGGTTAAGCCTCACACGCCCGCGCCGATCCTGCCACCACCGGGTGGCATCGGGTGGCACCTCGGGGCATGGCAGGATGGGGAGATCGTGAGAAACCCGCACCGTCAGACACCAGCGTGAGTCGCCGCAGCACCACCCGTTCCTCCCGTTCCAGGCGACGCGGACTCCACGGTCAGAGCCCCCGTCTGCTGCTCAGCCTGTTCCTGGTGGCATTCGTCGTGGCCGGCGTCACCTCCCTCACGAACGGCCAGGCCGGCCAGCTCGCTCCACAGCAGGACACAGCGCAGGGCACAGCGCCGGTCACCCCGGTTCCGGTGCCCCAGTCAGCGCTCACCAGCACCGAGGCCCTCGCGCTGGTCGCCGCATTGCCGGATGCCGTCTACACCGACAACGGCAGCTACGCGGGCAACCGCGAGGAGCTGTTCGGGGATGCCTGGTCCTTCGACTTCGACCAGAACGGTTGCGACACCCGCAACGACATCCTCGCCCGTGACCTCGTTGCCACCGACATCGACCCCGCCACCTGCCGGGTGTACACGGGCATCCTCACCGACCCGTACACGGGTGAGACCATCGATTTCGTGCGCGGCCAGGACACCTCGGCCGACGTGCAGATCGATCACCTGCTGCCGTTGAAGGCCGTCTACGCCACCGGGGGAGAGGCCTGGCCGGCCGAGAAGCGCGAGGCGCTGGCCAACGACCCGGTCAACCTGCTCGCCGTCAAGGGCACCGAGAACTCGTCGAAATCCGATTCGCTGCCGAGCGAATGGCTGCCCGGCTTCTACCCAGACATCTCCGACCGGCACGACCTGGGCCAGCGCGTGGTGTGGGACGACCTGCCGGCCGATACCAGTCTGCAGTGCTGGTATATCGACAAGCTGGTACCGGTCTTCGTTGCCTACGAGCTGGGTGTCACCCCTGAGGACAGGGCCGCCATGTCGGCCGTGCTGGAGTCCTGCCCCGCTTGATGCTTGACAGTCTCACTACTTAGAGAGACTATGTAGTCATGACCGACACGAGTTCCGACTGGCCAAGTGACTGGCTGCGGGCGACGCTGGGCTTCCTGGCCCTGCGAGCCCTGGCGGCCGGACCCTCCTACGGCTACGCCATCATCGGTGACCTCGAGACGCACGGGTTCGGCACGATCAAGGGCGGAACGCTGTATCCGCTCCTCACCCGCTACGAGACCGCCGGGCTCGTAGTCACCGAATGGCGGGCGGGGGACGGCGGCCCCGGACGCAAGTACTTCGCCCTCACCGACCACGGCCGCGAGGAACTCGCGCGCCTCAGCGAACACTGGCAGAGCTTCGCCGACACCAGCATCCGCTATCTCGACCCCGAACGGCCCTCGAAGGAGACGCAGACATGATCAGCACCGGCACCGACAAAAAATGGTTCGACGAGTTCGTGCTCGAGCTTCGCCTGCAGCAGGTGTACGGCAGCGCGATCGGCGACGCCGTCGCCAGCGCCAGGGAGCTGCTCGCGGACACCGGGCAGAGCGCCCAGGAGGCGTTCGGCTCGGCGCGTGACTACGCCGCCTCGCTCGACCTGCCCCGTGCGCCCCGGTTCGAGTGGGTGCGCCAGGCGCTCTGGCCCACGATGGTCAGCCTGCTCGCGCTCCTGCTGTTCACTCAGGCCGCCGCCGCCTGGACCCAGTCCGAACCGTTCCTGGTCTCACCGGCCCAGCTGATCCTGCTCGCCGCTCCGGTGTTCATCGTGGCCGCCCTGCCGCTCTACCTGGCCGCTCTCGTGCGCCACGTCTGGGTCGTCGTGGTGCTCGTCGTGGCCTGTGGCCTGTCCGGGTTGCTCAGTTCGATCGTCGCGCCGACCACCGCGGCGGATGCCTGGTTGGCGCTGGACCCGCTGCCGTGGTTGATCGGCTGCTCGGTGGTCATGGTGGCGCTGGCGATCGTGCAGACCGTGCGATCTCGCCGCCCCGGCAGCAACGACGAGATCATCAACCCGCTCGGGGATCCGACCGTCGACAGCGGCCGCGGTGCTCGGTTGGCCCTGGTGCTCACCAACTGGATCTTCCCGGTGCTGGCCCTGGTCATGCTCGGCTTCGTGTCGCTGTTCCGCTAGTCGTTCTCCGGCACCGTCCCCACCTCCTACAGTCCACGCGAGCATAACTCCTGCAATTTTTGCCGGACCGGCCCCGAGAGGCCGGTTTCCGGCGGGTTGCGGGAATCTAGCAGGAGTTATGCAACGGGAACGGGAACGGGGGCGTGGTGCGGGCGGCCGGCCGCGTGGCCGATGGCAGTGACGACCAGGGTGATCGCGGCGGTGAGGGCGATGCCCCAGCCGATGTGCACCATGAGCAGCAGGGCGCCGACGCCGGCACCGGCGAGAATCAGCACGATCGCGGCGAAGCGGCGGAACCAGGGCTGGTTCTTGGCGCCGCCGAAACGGGAGTCCGCGGCGAAGCCGGTGATGGTGGAGGTGACCACGACGGTGGTGACATCCTTCACGGCGATGTGCCGGGCCACGGCGGCCTGCAGGCCCATCACGGCGGCCAACAGGCCGGTCACGATCAGGTCGAACGGGGCCGGTGGCACACCGTCCACCGCGAACAGGAAGATCGCCAGCACGGCCATGACCACGCCGACCGCCCCGAACAGGGCCGTCGATTCGGTGGTCCAGCCGACCTTGACGCGGCGAAGCACCCGGCCGCCGATCGCGGCGCCGACCATGAAGGTGAACAGGGCGATGAGCGGGCCCACCACCGGCAGGTCATCGGCGCCGGCGATGGCCATACCCAGGATGACGACGTTGCCGGTCATGTTGCCGGTGAACACCTTGTCCAGGCCCAGGTAACCCACCGCATCCGCCACACCGGTGGAGAAGGTGAGGGCCAGCATCAGGCCGAGGTGCAGGTGGTCCGGCTTGCTGCGCAGACGGTGGATGACGGGGGTGGAGGGCACTGGCGGTCCTATCGGCTCGGGAATTGTCACGGTAGCGGCTGGTCGTGTCGGTCGCAAAACTGGCGCTACTCTCGACCAACGGGGATGCGCCGGCCGCCAAGCCGGCGACGATCCGGTTCACGCCCCACGATCCGAAAAGGCGCAGCCATGCCATTCGACGTCCTGCCATTCGACATCCTGCAGCCCGGCCGCGGGCCCATCCGCGCCGCGCAGTACCTGCCAGCCACCCCGGCCACCGTGCTCTGGGGGCGTTTGCCCTGTGCCACGGATGCGCCGGCGCTCGTCATCGACGCCGGCACCGCGGTCACGATCGACACGATCAGCCACGAGGGCGTGCTCGAAGACCAGGGCCGCGACCCGGTGGCCTTCTTCGCCGGCCACGGCATCGACCGGGCCGGGGTGCTCGACGACGCCGTGCTGCTGGCCGCGTCGAACAGCACCCGCGATCCGCAGGTGGACGGGCCGCACCTGGTCACCGGCCCGATCCACGTGCGCGGGGCGAAGCCGGGCGACCTGCTCAAGATGACCGTTCTCGAGGCGACCCCTCGGGTGCCGTACGGCGTGATCTCCAACCGGCACGGCCGCGGCGCCCTGCCAGGCGAGTACCCGCTCGGCGAGGGCAACGTCAGCGTCTTCGCCGCGCTCGAAGAGACAGTGCCCGGAGACAGCGCCGCCGGCCGGGTCGGCACCCTCCCGCTCGTGCCTGGCGGCCCCCGCAGCGTGCGCTTCCCGCTCCGACCGTTCCTGGGCATCATGGGCGTCGCCGTCGCCGGCGAGGTGCGCCCGCACTCCGTGCCGCCCGGATCGCACGGCGGCAACATCGACATCAACCTGCTCACCGTGGGCTCTGCGCTCTACCTGCCGGTGCAGGTCGACGGCGCCCTGGCCTACGTGGGCGACCCGCACTTCGCCCAGGGTGACGGCGAGGTGGCGCTCACGGCCATGGAGGCGTCGCTGCGGGTGACGATCCGCTTCGACGTGGTCAGCCAGGCCGACGCGATCGCCGCGTTCGGCGAACTGGTCGGGCCGCTGGCCGAGACGAGCGAGTTCCTCGTGCCCACCGGCATGGACGCCGACCTCGACGAGGCCGTGCGCAAGTGTGTGCGGGCCGCCATCGATCTGCTCGCCGCGCGCTACGGCATGGACCGCACCCTCGCCTACGCCTACCTGAGTGCCGCCACCGACTTCAACATCTCCCAGGTGGTCGACCTCGTCGCCGGCGTGCACGCCCGCATCCGGGTGGCGGACTTCGATGCCTGAGCCGCTGGCTGTGCCGACCCCCACCACGCTCACCGGTGAGCTGCCCGATGGCCTGCTCGCGGCCTTCGCCGGCTACGAGAACGCGCTGGGCGCCAATGACCTGGCCGCGCTCGACGCCTACTTCGCACCGGGCGAGCACACCCTGCGCGGCGACGCGACCGGCCTCCTGGTGGGCCACGACGCGATCAGCGGCTTCCGCGGCGCCAGAGCCGGCACGGTGGCCAGGGGCATCCGTTCACTGCACGTGCGCGTGATCGACCCCGGGCACGCCGTGATCGTGTCGGTGAACACCCCGGATGCCGGTGGCGCCGGCCTGGTCACCCAGCTCTGGGCGTTGTCGGCGGCGGGGGACTGGCAGGTGGAGGTGGCCCAGGTGGCCGCACCATCGGCCGCGGTCAACCCCACGGTCTGGCGGCTGGTGGGCACCCCGCTGGTGGCCGCTGCGCCGGTGACGTCCCCGTCGGTGGCGTCCTCGCAGCTGACGTCCCCGCAGCCGGGGTCAGCCGACGACGCCCCGCACGCCCTGGCCGGCGAGACCATCGCCGTGAAAGACCTCTTCGACATCGCCGGCTTCACCGTGGGTGCCGGCAACCCGGCCTACCTGCGTGAGGCCACCCCCGCCACCGTCACCGCCTCGGCCGTCGCGGCCCTGCTCGGCGCCGGCGCCAGCGTGCGCGGCATCGCCCAGACCGACGAATTCGCGTACAGCATCGCCGGCGACAACGAGCACTACGGCGCCCCGCCCAACGTGCGGGTGCCCGGTGCTCTGCCCGGCGGGTCGTCCAGTGGGCCGGCTGCCGCCGTGGCGCTCGGCCAGGCCAGCATCGGCCTGGCCACCGACACCGCGGGGTCCATCCGGGTGCCCGCGTCGTACCAGGGCCTGTGGGGGCTGCGCAGCACCCACGGCGCCGTCGACCGCACCGGCCTGCTGCCGCTGGCACCCTCGTTCGACACCGTCGGCTGGCTCACCCGCACTCCGGATGTGCTGCGCGCCGCCGCGGCCGCCTCGCTCGACCCCACCCGGCAGATCACCGTGCCGCAGCGCAGCACTGCCGACAGCACCGGCACCGACCCGACCGGCACCGACCCGACCGGCACTGACACGACGGCGCCAGCGGATGCCCGGCCCCGCTTCGCCGTGTCGACCGCCCTCATCTTCGCCTGCGACGACGCCGTGCAGGGCGCCTTCGTGACCGGGCTGGATCGGCTTGCCAGGGCCGGCCTGTTGCCGGAGCCCGACCTCGTGGACGTGGGCGATCTCGCCGAGGCGCTACGCCTGTTCCGCACCGTGCAGGCCATCGAGGCCTGGCGGGCCAACGGTGACTGGGTCACCGCCCACCCCGGCGCCCTCGGTGCCGCGGTGGCGAGCCGGTTCGCCGCGGCCGCGGGAACCGACCCGGCCGCAGAGGCCGAGACCCGCACCAGCCTGGCCGCGGCCAGGGCCCGGCTGGACGCGGTGCTGGACGGCCGCATCCTGCTGCTGCCGTCGGCGTCGTCGACGGCTCCGTCCCGGCACGCGAACCCGGCGGAGATCGACGCCACCCGCACCGCGACGCTCACCCTGACCAGCCTGGCCGGCATCGGCGGCTACCCGGCGTTGTCTGTGCCGCTGTTCGAGTCGCACGGGGCACCCATCGGGCTCTGCCTGGTCGGCCCGAGACACACCGACCTGGCCCTGGTCGACATCGGCACATCGCTGGCCGCCGGGAGGTGACCGCTGGAAACACGACTGAAACACCTGTTGCGTACACTGGGCATCTGAAACACATGGTTCAGATATGCCGAAGGGTGAAACAGTCATTTCCAGCCTGCCGATCAATCCGCCGTCCCGCCTGCTGATGGGCCCCGGCCCGGTCAACGCCGACCCGAGGGTGCTGCGGGCCATGTCCGCCCAGCTCGTGGGCCAGTACGACCCGTCCATGACGGCGTACATGAACGAGACCATGGAGCTCTACCGCGGTGTCTTCGAGACCGCGAACGAGCAGACCGTGCTCATCGACGGCACCTCCAGGGCCGGCATCGAGGCGGCGCTGGTCTCGTTGATCAGCCCCGGCGACCGGGTGCTTGTGCCCATCTTCGGCCGCTTCGGCCACCTGCTGCGCGAGATCGCCGAGCGGGCGGGAGCCGAGGTGCACGTGCGCGAGATCGAGTGGGGCACCGTGTTCACCCCCGCGCAGATCGAACAGGCCATCCGCGAGACCAAGCCGGCCCTGCTGGCGATCGTGCACGGCGACACCTCCACCACCGTGGCGCAGCCGCTCGACGAGCTCGGCGAGATCTGCGCCAGGCACGGCGTGCTGTTCTACACCGACGTCACCGCGTCGCTGGCCGGCAACACCTTTCAGGCGGATGCCTGGGGCCTGGATGCCGTGACCGCCGGGCTGCAGAAGTGCCTGGGCGGCCCCTCCGGCTCTGCTCCGGCCACCTTCTCGCCCCGCGCCGTCGAGGTGATCAATGCCCGCAAGAGCATCGAAGCGGGCATCCGCGAGGCCGGTGACGCCGTGAACGCGCACCCGATCCGTTCCAACTACTTCGACCTGTCGATGATCTTCGATTACTGGGGCCCGAAGCGCCTCAACCACCACACCGAGGCCACCACCATGCTCTACGGGGCCCGCGAGTGCGCCCGGCTGCTTGTCGACGAGGGCATGGACGTGGCCGTCGAACGGCACCGGCTGCACGGCGCCGCCATGCTCGCCGGGGTGCAGGGTCTGGGCCTGAGCGTTTTCGGTGACCTCGACCACCGGATGAACAACGTCGTCGCCGTGCGCATCCCCGACGGTGTCACCGGCGACGCGGTGCGCGGAGAGCTGCTGAACGACTTCGGCATCGAGATCGGCACCTCCTTCGGTCCGCTGCACGGCAAGGTCTGGCGCATCGGCACCATGGGCTACAACGCCCGTAAGGACACCGTGCTCACCACCCTGGCTGCGCTCGAGGCCGTGCTGCGTCGGGCCGGCGCGAGGGTGACCGGCGGGGGCGGCGTCGGTGCCGCCTACGAGATCTATCAGGATGCCGCGGGCGCATGACGCTGCCAGCTGAGACGACCGGGAGCGGCCGCACCACGGCATCCGCCGTGCTCGACCGGTGCGACGAGCTCGCCACCCACAGCAGCGCGCCCGACGGCCTGATCGAACGGGTCTACCTGTCACCGGAGCACGCGGCGGTGAACGCCCTCGCCGCCGGTTGGATGCGGGACGCCGGCATGACCACCTGGCAGGATGCCGCGGGCAACCAGTGCGGCCGGCTCGAGGGCGCCACCCCCGGCCTGCCCGCCCTGCTGCTCGGCTCGCACCTGGACACCGTGCCGTCGGCCGGCCGGTACGACGGCATCCTCGGGGTGCTCAGTGCCATCGCCGTCGTGGAGCGCATCGCCGCCGGCGGTTGCTCGTTGCCGTTCGCACTGGAGGTCGTCGCCTTCGGTGACGAGGAAGGCACCAGGTTCGGCACCGCACTGCTGGGCAGCCGGGCGCTGGCCGGCACCTGGCTGGATGCCTGGTGGGAACTGACCGATGACGCCGGCACCACCCTGCACGACGCGTTCACCGACTTCGGTCTCGACCCGGCCGCGATCACGGCAGCGGCCCGCAGCTCCAACGACTTCGTCGGTTACCTCGAGGTGCACATCGAGCAGGGACCCGTGCTCGAGGAGCGCGACCTGCCGCTCGGCGTCGTCTCCTCGATCGCCGGCGCCCGGCGTTTCCAGATCACCATCACGGGCAAGGCCGGCCACTCCGGTACCCCGTGGAGCCATCGCCGCGACGCCCTCGCCGGCGCCAGCGAGGCCATCGTGGCCATCGAGCGACTCGCCCGCGACGCCGACCTGATCGCCACGGTCGGGCACCTCGAGGTCTTCCCCGATGCCGTGAACGTGATCGCCGGCCGGGCCGAGTTCAGCCTCGACCTGCGCGGCCGTTTTGATGCCGACCGTGACGCCGTGTGGCAGCAGATCGAGGCCATGCTCGAGGAGATCTGCGCCGCGCGCGGCCTGCACGTGGCGGTGCACCAGACCCACGCCGCCCCGGCGGCACACTGCAGCGACCGGCTGCGGGGCGTGATCGCGGCGGGCATCGAGGTGGCCGGTCTGGAGGCTGCGAGCATCCGTGCCGCCGAAGACGACGAGCCCGACCCCGCGCCAGAGCCGGTGGAGCTGCTCTCGATGGCCGGCCACGACGCCATGGCCGTGGCGCACCTCACCGAGATCGGCATGCTCTTCGTGCGCTGCGCCGGGGGAGTGAGCCACCACCCAGACGAGTCCGTCACTGAGGCCGATGTGGCCCAGGCGCTGGATGCGTTCGAGGCCGCGGTGCTCGCCCTGGCAGCAGGCAGCGCAGCAGGCAGCGCGGCAGACCGTGCAGCAGAGGACTCGGCGTGACCCTGAACATCGGCCAGCGCATCGACGGCCGCTACGGCGAGCTGTCGCCGCAGGAACAGCGCGCGGCCGACTTCATCCTCGACCACATGAGCGACCTCGCCGTCTACAACGCGTCCGAGCTCGCCCGGCTCAGCGGGGTGTCCAAGGCCACGGTGTCCCGGTTGTTCCGTCGGCTCGGTTTCCAGGACTCCGCGGAGGTGCGCGAGCACGCCAGGGCCCTTCGCAGCCTGGGTGCACCGCTCGGCGGGCCGGGAGCATCCGCCGGCACCCCGTCGCGGCTAGCCGCGCACGCCGAGGCCGAACAGGAGAACCTGCGCCGCCTGCTGGTCACCCTGGAGGACGGCCGGCTGGATGTCGCGGCACGGCTGGTGCAGTCGGCCCAGAACGTGGTGATCGTGGGGCTGCGCAACAGCTACCCGCTGGCACTGCACCTGCGTCAACAGCTGGTGCAGGCGCGCGGCAACGTGCGCCTGGCCCCGCTGCCTGGCCAGTCGCTCGGCGAGGAGCTGGCCGGTCTCGGTCCGCGGGACGTGGTGGTGCTGATGGGCTTCCGCCGCCGGGTATCCGGCTTCGGTGACATCGTCGCGGCCATCCGGCGCCGCGAGATCCCGTTGGTGCTCATCGCCGATTCCTCGGCCCGCAAATACTCCGACCAGGCCACCAACTGGCTGGAATGCCCGGTGGACTCGGTGTCGGCCTTCGACAGCTACGCCACCGCCATGAGCCTGGTCAATCTGCTCGCCACCGGGGCGATGGGCGCGCAGGTGCGCGAGAGCCGCACCCGGATCGCGGCCATCACCAGCGTGTACGAAGACCTCGACGAGCTCGAAGCGCCCTGGTGAGCGGCTCCGTGAGCGGCCAGGTGAGCGGCACGGTTCGGGCTGCGGCCGGCGCGGGTCACTCCGCCGTCGGCCGGTCGACCTGCCCGTCGACGTCCAGATCGGCGTCCCCGTCGACATCCACCTCGGCGTCCCTGTCGACATCCAGCCCGGTGCCCAGATCGTCACAGGCCACCGGCACCACCCGGTGCGCCAGCAGGTACGGGCGAGCCCCGGTGTCCCCGGTCAGACCGGCCCGCAGCGGCGCCCAGTGCGCGCGGCCGATGACCACCGGATGCCCGGGCCGGCCGTCGAAGTGTGCCTGCCGGAGCGAGTCCACGGTTGCGTCGGCGATGACCCGTCGCACGGCGGCGGCGGTGAGGTCGGGCACATCCACCGGAACCACGGCCACGGCGGCGAGGTTGTCGCCGAACGCCGGGTCGGCCTGCAACCGGGTCAGACCCGCGTCCAGCGACGCCGACAGCCCAGTGGCCCAGTCGTCGGCATGCACCACGCACAGCCGATCCGGCCGCTCGAACCGGTCGGTCGCCGCGCGCAGCAGCGTCTCGGCCTGGGCCGCGCCGGCACCGAGCACCAGCAGCACCGGATCGCATCCGGCGGCCTCCAGAGCCAGGACCGCGCGCACCAGCCACGGTTCGCCGGCGGCGTCCACGACGGTTGCCTTCGGCCTGCCATACCGGCTCCCCGCACCGGCCGCCAGAACCAGCCCGGCCACCCGGGGCGAGGCTACCGGCGTGGCGACGTCGTCGGAGTGCATGCCAGCCATCGTACGGGCAGCTGCCCCACTCGCTTCCGCCCACCCGCCCACATCGTCGATAGCCACCCGGAGGACCCCATGACCACCATTCCCGTCGGTGACGACCTCCGCACCGCGCTGCTGGCCTGCCTGGCCGTGCCGCGCTGGGCCGACGAGGTGGTCGCCCTGGCACCATTCGCTTCGGCGGAGTCCCTCATCGACGCCGCCCGTGCCGCCGCCACGCCGCTGCCGCGGGCCGAGATCGATGCGGCCATGGCCGAGCATCCGCGGATCGGCGACAGGCCCACCGGCGCCTCGCAGGCCGCGACCTTCTCCCGCTCGGAGCAGAACTCGGTCGACGCCGATGATGCCGACCTGGCTGTGGCCCTGGCCGAGGGTAACCGGGTTTACGAAGCCCGCTTCGACCGGGTGTTCCTCATCCGTGCCGCCGGCCGCAGTCGCCGCGAGATCCTCGCCGAACTGCAGCGTCGGCTCGCCCTCGACGATGACACCGAGGCAGCGATCGTCGGCTCGGAGCTACGGGACATCACGCTGCTGCGTTTGGGAGTTCTGGCTCGGCAGTGGCAGGATGACCCGGTGCACGATTCCCCCGACCCCGACTCCACCGCAGCGCAGGACACCCGGCGATGAGCGCGCGCAGTCACATCACCACGCACGTGCTCGATGCGGTGACCGGCCGCCCCGCAGCCCTCATCGGCGTGGTGCTCGAACACCACATCCACGGCAGCTGGCGCGAGATCGCGACCGCCCGCACGGATGCCGACGGGCGAGTGAGCGATCTCGGCCCCGAGGCCGTGCCGGCCGGCCGCTACCGCATCACCTTCGATACCGGCACCTACTTCGCCGCCCGCAGCCAAGCGACCTTCTACCCGCACGTCACCATCGTCTTCGAGCTGGACGACGAGTCTGCCCACTACCACGTGCCGCTGCTGCTCAGCCCGTACGCGTACTCCACCTACCGCGGCAGCTGACCGAGCCGGTTCCGCGTCGGCTGACCGGCGGGCTCGCGCGCTGGCCGTGACTCGAGCGTCGTCATCAGCACTGACTCGACAGCGGGGCGAGCCCGAGCGAACGTCGCCGGATGTGCCGACCTCACGGTCTGCGTCTTGGTCGGTCCGGCATCGGGCATCAACTTTTGTTGACGGCGGTGCGGCCATCAACTAAAGTTGATGCATGTTCGAGCCCACCGAGATCCCGACACCGGACCATCCTGAGGAGGCCTTCGCGGCCGTCGTCGCACTGCGCCGCTTGTCGGCTCGGTTGGAGCGGTCCGCGGTGGACCATGCGCTGGAGCAGGGCTGGACCTGGAGCCAGATCGGTCAGGCGTTGGGCATGACGGCCCAGGCCGCGCACAAGCGACTCGCGCCGCACCGTCGCGGGCTGCTCGACTAGCACCACCAGCACCACCAGCACCACCAGCACCAGCACCACCAGCACCACCAGCACCGCGAGCTCCGCCCACCGCACCGTAGAACCTCCCGACGCGCACCACCGACAACGACGAAGGACAACTGACATGGGAATTCGACAGGCGATCACAGACATCCGCATGATGAACTCGCTGTTCACCACGGCCGAGGCGCAGGCCGCGGAGCTCGGCGACGAGCTGCCGGGCGCCGAGCACCTGCTGCTGGCCGTGCTGGCCGGGCCGGATGACTCCGGGCGACGCGCGTTCGCCACGTTCGGGGTGACGGCGGCACAGGTTCGGACGGCCATCGCTGACACGCACACGCTGGCCCTCCAGTCGGTGGGAATCGATCCCACCCTGGCGGATCGCGCTGGGGCAGATCGTACCGGGGCGGCGGCAGCGCCGACCGGACCCTACCGGAGCACCGGGGGATTGCAGGAGGTCTTCCAACGCGCCGTCGCCCTGTCGAAGGAAGGCGGGAGCCGGGGGCACACACTCCGCGCGGCCCACGTGGTCCGGGCGGTGTCGGAGGTCGAGCACGGCACGGTGAGCCTGGCGTTCAGGCGGTTGGGTCTCGACCGGTTGGAGCTGCAGGAGGCGGCTCGCCGGGCGATCTCATCCCCTGCCGCCGACTGACCGCGCACGGCTGTGCAGTCCCGCTCCCCGTATCCGGCTCCCTGCATCCCGGACGCCGCCACGCCCCGATAGCGGGCGGCTCTCAGAAGGGTGGGTCTTCGGGCAGGTCGCTCGGCCGTGGGACGGCCGGGGCCGGGGCTGATTCCGGCTCTGGTGCCTGGGTGACAGGTGGGCCGAGAGCGGTTTCCGGGTAGGTGCGGTGGACCAGCCCGGCCGGGGAGGTCCAGACCAGGATGCCGCCGGGTTCCTGCACGACCGCCCAGTGCGATTGGTGTTTCAATCGGTGGTGGGCGGCGCAGAGGTGCGCGAGATTGTCGTAGTCCGTCGGTCCGCCGTCTTCCCAGGGCCGGGTGTGGTCGATATCGCTGCGGGAGGCGGGCCGGTTACAACCGGGGAACCGGCAGGTGCCGTCCCGCAACCGCAGCCACCGGCGGAGGTCGGCGGGGACTTTGTACTGCTCGCTGCCGACGGAAAGCACCACCCCGGTCTCGGGATTGGTCAGTAACCGGGTGAAGCTCGGCGCCCCCGCGGCGATCTCCCGGGCCGCTGCGGCCGGGATCGGCCCGTACCCCTCCAGAAAGCCGGGGGCGTCGCTTGCTCCCATGGCGGTGAGCACCGGAACGGTGACCATCACGCTGCCGCGGATGCCGCCGCCGGTGCCGGTCGGGGTGACCCCGTCCAGCAGCAGGTCGGCGATCGCATCGGCGCAGATCTGACCGATCGTGCGCCGCTGCTCCTCCGGGATCGACTCGACCTGGTACTCGCGGCTGCGGGTGGCTTCGGCGATGCTGGTCAACCGGTCATGGGCGGCCTGCGTCTGTTGCGCGGTGCCGTACCAGGTCAGGGTGCCCATCCCGTCCGGGCGGCCCTCCCACCACACGCCGCGTTCCTTCACCGCCTCGGTGGCGCGCTTGGTGATGGTTTTCGGGTGCGCCCGCTCCCGGATCCGGCGGGCCTTTGCCGCGAGTTTGCCGACGGTGAGGTCCTTCGCGACCGGCAGCAGCTGGGTTTCCAGGTCCGCGACCTCCTCCAACGGCAGGAAGCTGAGTTGCTCCATCAGTACCTGGCCGTGCCGGTAGCTGATCTCGCCACGACTCATCGCCGTCAACGTGGCTGTCATTGGCCCGGCGAACATGGCCGCCTCCCCGATCAGGCCCTCCGCGGTGCGCTCCGCCAGTCGCAGGGTGCAGGCGACCTCGCTGATGACGGTGCGCCGGGCGATCTCCTGGTCCTCCCACGCCGCCACCTTCCGTGGGCTCGCGTCGGCATCCGTCAGCACCGGCCCGGCCGCGCCACCGCCGTCGTCGCCGGCGTAGGCCGGGCTGAGCAGTTTCGCCGTCACCGGGTCCGAGCTCCACTCCCGTAGGTCGTCGAGGTCCCGGGCACGTTGCGCGGTCGCTCTCGCGATCTTCCGATGCGACTTCGCCACCCTGGCCATCTTTTTCGCCAGAGTGGCCCGCGCCTGTTCCTGCAGCGACCGCCGCCGCCTGTGTACCTGCTCCCGGGCGGACGCGTTCGGGTCGCCGGGCTGGTCGTCCGGGTCTTCTGAGAACTGCTCTGCGGGGCTGCTCATACCCTCATAGTCGCACCCACCACCGACACTCCAGGCCCGGAAAAGTCAGGTGTGGAAAGGACCGTGCGCAGCCTGATTGTGGAGGAGTGCTCCGGGCCGAATCGGTCGCGCGGCGGCTACCCCGTGACCGGCTCGATCAGGGTCGCATCCTGCGGGTCGATCGCCCGCACGCTGTTCACCCTGCGGTCCACCAGACGGGTGCGCATGGTGGCCGCCACGGCCGTCGACGTGCCATCCAGCAGGTCGATCATGTCGCGGCGGTTTCGGGCTGACACCGTCGGGTCGTCGGTGGTGATGGACTGCGGGTTCAGCCAGGTGGCCCAGGTGTCTGGTTCGAGGAAGGCCGGCATCCGGTCGTGTACCTCGCCGGATGCATCCTTGGCCTCCCTGGTGATGACGGCGAAGACCCGCGACCACTCGCCGTCGTCATCCTTCGACGCCCAGCTGACCCCGGCGGCCGCGAGCAGGCCGTCGCCGTGGATGAAGTGCGGCTGCTTCGCGCCCTTCTCGCCGGTCCACTCGTAGTAGCCGAGCATGGGCACGATGCAGCGGGCGTTGGAGAACGCGCCCACCCAAAAGCGCTGGTCGAGCTTCTCCAGCCTGGCGTTGATGATCGGCCCGCGCCGCGGCGTCCCGGCCGGTTGCGGCCAGTCCCAGCGGGCCAGCGTCACCTCCCGGGTGGGGGAGTCGGCTCCCTCCGGCCGCCATTCGCGCACGATGGGCGCCGGGTCCGTGGGCGCGATGCTGTAGCTGGGCCGCCAGTCGCCTGGCCGGCCGCCGGCCGCGACGAACTCCTGGATCAGGTCGTCGACATCTTCGTTCATCGCAAATCTCCCGCACATGAGGGCGACAGTACTCCGCGCGTGCGACAGAGTCACGCGGATGCCGGGTTCAGTCCTCGGCGCCCACCCGCGACGAGAACCGTACGAGATACCCATCCGGGTCCTGCACCAGGAACTGGGCGACCCCGGCCCGCGTCTCACCGGTGGTGTACCACTTGGTTTCGGCGGGCATGAAGAGTGGCCACTCGGCGGCAGCCAGTCGCCCGAGCAGCGGCGCGATGTCGGGCAGCATGATCTGAAAGTTGATGCCGCGACCCAGCGGCCGCTCCAGGGCGGCGGGGATCCAGTTGCGGCCGATGCCGACCTGTTCGAGCATCAGATGCGCGGTGCCGCTCCGCAGGTACGCGAAGCCGTCGTCCGGCCGGTCGTAGAGCACCTCGAAGTCGCAGAGTCCCACCCAGAAGGCGAGGCTGGCGGCGAGATCTTCAACCAGGAGCTCGGGTACGAGATCCGGGAAGAACACCGGCTCCGGTCGTACCGATGGCTCGTCGCGTACCCCGCTACCGCCATCCGGTGCCACTGCAGTCATGCGTCCCAGTATGACCGCCACAGCCGCGTCGCCCGCACCCTGACCAGACCGGGTGCAGCACAATCGACTCATGACCGCCGAATCGGACCGCCCCATCCACATCCGTCACCTCGAACCGGCAGACCTGCTGGCGGTGGCAGAACTCCGCTGGCAGTGGGTGCTGGAGAACGACGGCACCCCCTCGGTCGGCCACGCCGAGTTCCTGGCGATCTTCGCCGACTGGGCTGCTGCCCACGACACGTCACACCACTGCACCGTGGTGACCCGCGGTGAGACCGTGATCGGCATGGCCTGGCTAGCCACCGTGCCCCGGGTGCCGAGTTCACGCGCCCCCGTACGGGCCTCCGGCGACCTGCAGTGTGTCTACGTCGTTCCCACTGAGCGAGACTCCGGCATCGGCGGGCGGATGATCGCCGCGGTGCTGGCGCACGCGTTCGAGGCCGGCCTCGAACGGGTGACCGTGCAGTCCACCCCCGGCGCGGTCACCGCGTACGAGCGGGCCGGCTTCGCCGCCTCCGCCCGGCTGCTGCAGGCCACCCGCCCTGCCTGACCGCCCGCGCCGCAAGCGCCCGCAACTGTGTCCGCACGGGGAACAGTTCGGGCCGACGATCGCGGGTGGCTAGGGAGCGGTGACCCGGCGTCCGCGCACGAAGACGCCGGTGATCGCCGGCTGACGCAGGGCCATCAGCAGGGCGAACAGGGTCTGGTCGGTGGCCATGGCCTCGTCGTCGGCACGGATGCCGTTGGCCAGCACCGCCGCGAGCGGCTCCCACTTGTCTGGCTCGATCAGCAGGAAGTCGGCGTCCTTGCCCACGTCGAGATTGCCGTAGCGCTCCTCCATGTCCAGGGCCCTGGCACCGGCCAGGGTCGCCGTGAAGAGCAGCTCGGCCGGGCTGATCGACAGGCCGGCGTCGCCCGGCTCTGACAGGTGCACCTTGAAGCAGTCGTTGAGCACCCGGCTCATCAGCCACTCGTCGCCCGCACCGATGTCGGAGCCGAGCGACACGTTCGCGCCGAAACCGGTCGTGCGGGTCCACGGCATGGTGCCGGAGCCGAGGAACTGCTGCGAGGTGGGGCAGTGCGCGATCGACGACCCGGTCTCGGCCAGGCGAGCCAGCTCACCATCCTCACAGTGCACGGCGTGCGCCAGGATGCTGCGCCGGCCGAGCAGACTCGACCCGCCGACGGCCGAGCCAGGCAGGAACTTGCCGTCGTAGGTGTCGAGGTAGTTCTCGACCTGGTAGATCGACTTGACCACGTCGATCTCGCCGGTCTCCGGGCGGTTGTTCTCGTTGAGGTGACTGTGGAAGTAGACCCCGTCGCCGCGCACCCCGTCGTAGAGTTCGCCGAGCGCGGCGAGACTGTGCGGCGTCACCGACAGGCTGAACCGGGGCACGACCGCCACCTGCAGCAGCGCCGTGCGCGAGTCCCCGGTGTCGCGGGCGTGCCAGCGGGAGATCTCGTCGCTGACCAGCTCCAGCGCCACGGCCTCCGAGGTGACCAGGGCCCTGGCCGAGTCCGGGCCGACGGTCTGGATGCCGCGCCCGCTGACCAGGCGCAGCCCGGCCCGTTCCGACTCCGCGAACAGCGCGTCCTGGGCGTGCGGGAAGGCCGAGCCGAACACCAGGGCGCTCGTGGTGCCGGCCATGCTGCGCCGCCGGGTGAAGTCGCGGGCGATGTTCGCGGCGAACTCGTCGTCCTGCAGCCGGGTCTCGGCCGGGAACACGCAGTTGTCCAACCATTCGAGCAGCTGGCCGCCGCCGTACGCATCCGTGGAGTAGGTCTGCGGAAAGTGCACGTGGGTATCGACGAAGCCGGGCAGGATGAACCCGCCCCCGGTGTCGGTGACCGGCAGGGAGGAGTACCCGGCGGGCAGGTCGACCGCGCGGCCGACCCAGGCGATGGTGCCGTCGCCGGCGGTGACCAGCGCGCCCTGCGGCAGCGACACCAGGTGAGCCGGCGCCTCGGCCAGGGCGGGGGATCCGGCCACGTGGAAGACGTGGCCGAGGTAGACCCCGGCCAGGCCGGAACTGCCGGGTGAGCCGGCGGGCGGGGTGCTCGTCACCCTCAGACCAGCCCGGTGTACGAATCCCAGGCGGGCCCGGCATCCGTGGCGTCATCGTGCATCACGGTGGCCTGGATGAGCCCGTATGGGCGGTCGGCGGCGTGATAGACCTCGTTGTTGTTCTCCACACCGAATGGTGACAGGTCATAGAGGAAGTGGTGCTTGTTGGGTGCGGAGAGCCGGATTTCGGCGATGTTCGGGTAGGCCTCGAGCACGGCCTCGCCCATCTTGTACAGGGTCTGCTGCAGCGCGAGCGAGTGCACGACGGCGAACTGGGTCTTGAGGATCGCGGCGATGCCGGCGTAGCTGGCCTCCCAGTCCACGTCGGTGTGGTCGGTGAAGCGCCAGCCCGCCGTCAGCGAGGTGGCCATCACCCGGTCGTGGGTGGGCTGCAGCAGCGTGTACGGGTCCTGCATGAAACCGGAGAACTCCGACCCGGTGGACTTGAGCAGGATCAGATCCTTGAGACCGCCGACCACCCAGACCTGCTGGTTCTCGCCGGTGCCCTCCACCGAGATCGCCGCGGTGCGCACCTCCTGGCCGCGCCGCACCCAGGTGTGGTCGTGCTCCGTGCCGTCCACGACGACCCGCTCCCAGGCGAACTCCTCGATCTCCACCCTGGCACCGGCCACCGAGTTGATGTGGTCGACGAAGTGGCGAGCCAGGTCGAGACCGTAGCTCTCGATCGAGAGCAGGCCCTTTTCCTTGGCGAAGGAGTACGCGGTCTGCTTCTGGGTATCGGTGGGCAACACCTGCAGTTGGTCGCCGGCGAGGTGGGCCTGAGCGAAGTCGCCGTGCAGGGCGGTGGAGACGCTGATGTCGTGGATTTCGTGGCGAGGCGTGTCGCGGTAGATGCGCACGATGCGGTTCTCCGCCTTGCCGTAGCGGTTGGGTCCGAGAACGATCGACATGGGGTGCTCCTTCTGGTTAGGCATGATGCTGTGCTCGTCGAGGGTCAGCGGGCGCTGAGAAGGCGCCCTGCGGGTTGCCGGGCGGATGCGCCGGGCGCGCCGGCCGCGTCATCACCGGCCGCGTACACCACGACGCCGGCCAGCCAGGTGGTGTGCACCCGGCCGAACAGGGTGCTGCCGTCGAAGGCGCTCACCCGGTTCTTGTGCCGCAGCGCGTCGACCGTGACGGTGAAGTGCTCTTCGGGGGCGAAGGCCACCAGATCGGCCTCGGCGCCGACCGTGATGGCGCCGGCGGGCAGACCGACGAAGCCGGCCGTGGCGCGGGCCATCCAGTGCAGCACCTGCGCGAGGTTGATGCCACGGTCCCTGGCGGCGGTCCAGACCGCGGGCAGGCTCAGCTGCAGGCCGGAAATACCGCCCCAGGCCAGGCCGAAGTCGCCGCCGTGACCGAGCTTGAGTTCGCGGGTGGCGGGGGAGTGGTCGGAGGCGATCAGGTCGATCACGCCGTCGACCAGGCCCTGCCAGAGCAGGTCGCGGTTGTCCTCACCGCGGATCGGCGGGCAGCACTTGAACGCCGTGGCGCCGTCGGCGATGCTCTCGGCGGCGAAGCTCAGGTAGTGCGGGCAGGTCTCCACCGTGATCGGCAGCCCCTCGGCACGGGCGGCCGCCAGCCGGGGCAGCACCTGCGCCGAGGAGAGGTGCAGGATATGCGCGCGCACCCCGGTGCGTCGCACCACGTCGATCACCCTGGCGATCGCGGCGTCCTCCGCGGCATCAGGGCGGCTGGCCACGAAGTCCAGGTAGTCGGTGCCGCCGGCGTTCTGTGAGCGCTCGAGCACCGCCGGGTCCTCGGCGTGCACCACGAGCAGCCCGCCGAAGCCGGCGATCTCGGCGGCAGCGGCCTCGAGCTGTTCCGGGGTCAGGTGCGGGAACTCGTCCACCCCTGAGGGGGAGAGGAAGGCCTTGAAACCGAACGCACCCGCGTCGTGCAGCGGCTGGAGCGCACCGAGGTTGGCCGGGATCGCCCCGCCCCAGAACCCCACGTTCACGCTGGCCTGGGGACCTGCGGCGGCCCGCTTCAGCTCGAGTGCGGCCGCCGTGGTGGTGGGCGGGATGCTGTTCAACGGCATGTCGATGATCGTCGTGACCCCGCCGGCGGCGGCGGCGCGGGTGGCGCTGGCAAAGCCCTCCCAGTCGGTGCGGCCTGGTTCGTTCACGTGCACGTGCGTGTCGACGATGCCCGGCTGCAGCACCTGGTCGGCCGGCAGGGTGAGGTCGAGCGTGGCCTCGAGCGCAGCATCCAGCGGCTCGATCGCCCGGATGACACCGGCGGTGATCGCGACCGCTGCGGGTGCGAAGCCGGGCGTCGCACCGTGCTCGATGAGCACTCGGGACGAGCGGATGACCAGGTCGTACATCGGGATCTCCTCCTCGGTTCCGGCGGCTCGAGCGGCCTCGTATGGTGACATATCTGTCACCCTAGTGAAGTCATTCGCGCCCTGTTCCGGGGTTCTGAAATCTGCCCGACACACGAAACCTGCCGTGATGAAACACGGATGTGTCACCCCGCCGGTCTCGATGGGCCGACGGATCTTGACAGTCCACCGGTGGCGTTGCACTGTATCGGTGTTCGTCGATCGGTCTCGGACGCGCTGCACAGCGCGCACCCGTTGCCGTCCACGATGTCGCCTGACACCGAGCCGCTCCAACAGAGAAAGGAACGAGTGTCATCGCCAGCGTCGACGGACCGATCGTTCTCGCCGGTCACTCCTACGGCGGCAGTGTGCTGAGCGAGGCGGCCGACGGCGCCGACCAGGTGCGGGCTCTGGTCTACATCGCCAGCTTCCTCCTCGAGGTGGGGGAGAGCACGGCCGAGCTCGCCGGGAAGTACCCGGGTGGAGAACTCGGCCCCGCTCTCAACCCGGTGCCGTTCTCCACCGGTGCCGCCAGCGGAACCGACCTGTACATCCGGCAGGACATGTTCCGGGCGGTCTTCGCCGCCGACGTCCCTGCCGCGACGACCGAACTCATGGCCGCGACACAGCGACCCATCACCGCCAGCGCACTGGACGACCGCGCGGAGAAGGCCGCGTGGACATCGATCCCGTCGTGGACACTGATCACCACGCAGGACCTCAATATCCCGGCGGAGTCGATGAGGTTCATGGCCGCCCGCGCGAACTCGACCACCGTTGAGATCGATGCCTCCCACGCCGTCGCCGTGTCCAGGCCGGATGCCGTGGCCGACCTCATCCGTCAGGCCGCCAGGGAAACCTCGAGGGAGGCCGTCGGCGCCCGGAGCACCGAGTAGCCGCTATTCGGACGCGAACCCGGCGACGTAGGCGTCGATGGCGTCCAGCTGAGCCTGCTTCTCGGCATCCGGCAGCCAGGAGGCCGTGAACGAGTTCTTGGCCAGCAGCACCAGCTCGTCGGCGTCGAGGCCGGCCTTCTCCGCCAGCGCCAGGTAGTTGTCGGCCACGTAGGCGCCGAAATAGGCCGGGTCGTCGGAGTTGACCGTGACCAGCACACCGAAGTTCATCAGAGCCACCATCTCGACGGCCTTCATGTCCGCGGTCACAAAACTGTTCGACACCGGGCAGCAGGTCAGGCCCAGACCGCGCTCGCGCACCAGCGTGACCAGTTCGGGGTTCTCCACGATGTTGGTGCCGTGGTCGATCCGGTCCACCTGAATGTCTTCGAGCACCTGACGGATGTTCTCGATGCTGCCGACCTGATCGATGTCGCAGTGCATGGTGAGCTTGAGCCCGTTCGCCCGAGCCAGCGCGAAGACCTCGGCGAACTTCGCCGGCGGGTTCTCCCGCTCGTCGGAGTCCAGGCCCACCCCGATGAACCGGTCGCGATACGGCAGAGCGGCGGTGAGGGTCTCCAGCGCGCTCTCCGCCGAGAAATCGCGCAAAAAGCAGAGGATCAGTTCGGCGGAGATGCCCAGCTCGGCCGCGTCCACCGCGGCCCGGTGATACCCCACGATGACGGTCTCGATCGGAACACCGCGGGAGGTGTGCGCCTGCGGATCGAAGAACGCCTCCACCCTGCGCACCCCGTCGGCGGCGGCGCGACGGAAATAGGCGCTGGCCAGGTCGTAGAAGTCCGCCTCTGTGACCAGAACGTCCATCGCCGGGTAGTACACGGCGAGAAAACTGGCGAGCGAGTCGAAGGCGTAGGTGGCGCGCACCTCGTCCACGGTGTCCTGGCCGATGTCCACGCCGTTGCGCCTGGCCAGCTCGAGCTTGAGCTCGGGCTCGAGGGTTCCTTCGAGGTGCAGGTGCAGTTCTGCCTTCGGCAGTCCGCTGACGAACGCGGCGGTGGGTACGATAGCGGAAGACATTGGGGTTCCTTTCTGAGTGGACCCCGTGACGCTATCACGCCAGGGTTCCGGGTCCGCCGGGGAGGAATCCCGCGTTTCAGCCGCGCTGTGCGGGTCGTAATGAGCCGGAAATGTTTCGGTCTTCGGGGCGTCACACAGAGCACCTAGTGTTCGAGAGATCGAACATTCGTTGCAGCGGATGCGACGTGTTGAAACACCGCAATCACCCAGCAGCACAGCACCCAGCAGTACAGCACGTTTTCGATCAGCAATCCGGCAATCCGCCCCAGCACGCCGTTGAGTTCCACGGCAACCCCCGAGCACCATCGAGAGGACCAGCGTCATGACGCAGACCCCACTTTCCCCGTTCAGCCGCCGATCGGTGAAGAGGATCGGTACCGGCGTCGCCGTGGCCGCCGCCCTCACCCTGGTGCTGTCCTCCTGCGCCGGCGACGCCGGCTCCTCCGACTCAGGCTCCGGCGAGGACGCCTCGTTCGGCGACGCGAGCATCCAGCTCTCCTGGATCAAGAACGCCGAGTTCATGGGCGAGTTCGTCGCCGATGACGCCGGCTACTTCACCGAGGCCGGCTTCGACTCCGTCGACCTCATCCCCGGTCCCGCATCGGCAGAGGCCGGCGTGCTCTCCGGCAACGTCGACCTGGGCATCGGCAACGCCATCTCCACCGGCACCGTCATCGCCGAGGAGGGCGCCCCGCTGAAGATCATCGGCGCGACCTACCAGAAGAACCCGTTCACCATCCTCTCGCTGGCCGGCGTCGGCAACATCGCCACCCTCGACGACCTCGCGGGCAAGACCATCGGTGTGCAGGCCAGCAACCAGAGCCTGTGGGAGGCGTTCCTCGCCGTCAACGAGATCGACCCCGCCAGCCTCACCGTCGTTCCCGTCGAGTACGACCCGACCCCGCTCTTCAACGGCGAGGTCGACGGCTGGTTCGCCTACCTCACCAACGAGTCGATCGACGCCGAACTGGCCAGCCTCGACCCGGTCAACCTGCCGCTGGCCGACAACGGCCTGCCGTTCGTCGCCGAGACCTTCACCGCCTCTGACGAAGCCATCGCGAACGACCGCGAGATGCTCAAGGCCCTCCTGGTCGCCGAGATCAAGGGCTGGTCGGATGCGATCAACGATCCCGCCGCCGCCGCCACCCTCACCGTCGACACCTACGGCAGCGAGCTCGGCCTGACCATGGAGAAGGAGACCCGCCAGGCGGAGATCCAGGCCACCGACCTCGTCGTCAGCTCCGACACCGAGGAAAACGGCCTCTTCACCATCAGCGACGAACTGCAGGAACAGTCCATCGAGACCCTGGCCGCTGCCGGTGTCGAGATCGACGCGGAGACCCTGTTCGACATGAGCCTGCTGGCCGAGGTCTACGAAGAGAACCCGGACCTCGTCGCCTACGGCGAGTAACCCACTACCTCATCACCCGCACGTCGCTCCACCCATCGGCATCGCCGCGGCACCCGTCTGAACAGGCGGGTGCCGTCGGCGATACTGGACCAGGTACCCGACGACGCCCAGTAAGGAATGTACGACGTGAGCACGATCGACACCGCTGTACCCGCCACCAGCTCGGGGACCGGCCTGCACATCTCAGAGCTGCACAAGACCTTCACGGTGGGCCGCAAGGAGGTCGTCGCCCTCGACAACGCGAACCTGCACACCGACAAGGGCAGCTTCCTCTCCCTGCTCGGCCCCTCCGGCTGCGGCAAGTCCACCATCCTGCGCATCCTCGCCGGCCTCGAGAACCCCACCAGCGGTACCACCCGGGTGGACGGCAAGAGCCCCACGGAGCTGCGCAGCGGCCACGAACTCGGCATCGCCTTCCAGGACTCGGCCCTGCTGCCGTGGCGGAGCGTGCGCAGCAACATCAAGTTGCCCTTCGAGGTCGCCAGGCTGCCCGTCGACGAGGACTACGTCACCGAACTCATCCAGCTCGTCGGCCTCACCGGTTTTGAGAAGGCCAAGCCCGCGCAGCTGTCCGGTGGCATGCGCCAACGCGTATCGATCGCCCGTTCCCTCGTGCTCAAGCCGTCGGTCCTGCTGCTCGACGAACCGTTCGGCGCGCTCGACGACATGACCAGGCAGCGCCTCAACATCGAACTGCTGCGCATCTGGACCGAGAAGCCCGCGACCACCCTGATGGTCACGCACGGCATCTCCGAGGCCATCTTCCTCAGCGACCAGGTGGCCGTGATGAGCCCCAGGCCCGGCCGCGTCAAGGAGGTCATCGAGATCGACCTGCCCCGACCGCGCCTGCCCGAGATGATGCGCACCCCGGAGTTCCACGCCCTGCACGACCGCGCCTCCGAACTGCTCTTCGGCAGCGACACCCCGGCCGCGGCCGGCGCACACTGATGCCGGTCACCAGGGGCCTGCCCGGCTGGGCGACCGGCCTGATCGGCATCGTCGTCGTGGTCGCGCTCTGGTGGGTGAGCGCGTTGACCATCTTCCAGAATTCCGGGTCAGTGCCAGGCGGCGCCATTCCGACCCCGGCCGAAGTCGTCGGTCAATTCGTCAACGACGGTGTGGGCTTCTACTGGCCGCACATCACCATGACCCTCAGCGAGGCCGCGATTGGCTTCCTCTGGGGCAACGGCCTCGCCCTGCTGCTGGCCGGTCTCGTCCTGGTCGTGCCCCGTATCGAGAAGATCGCCCTGCAGATCGCCGTGATCACCTACTGCGTGCCGATCGTGGCCATCGGCCCGATCGCCTACATCGTGATCGGCCCGCCGCGCGGCGACCCCTCCGGCACCGCGGTCTTCCTGGCCGCCCTGTCGGTGTTCTTCACCACCGTGGTCGGCTCCCTGGTCGGCCTCAAGGCCGCCGATGCCGCCAGCCTCGACCTCGTCACCGTCTACGGCGGCAGCAAGTTCACTCAACTGCGCAAGGTCCGGCTCATCGCAGGCATGCCCAGCGTGCTCAACGCCCTGCAGATCGCGGCCCCGGCCGCCCTGCTCGGCGCCATCCTCGGCGAGTACCTCGGCGGCGCCGAGCGCGGCCTCGGCCTGGCCATGCTCGCCGCGGGCAACGCCGCGAACGTGGAACGGGTGTGGAGCCTGGCCCTGGTGGCCGGCCTCCTCGCCGGCCTGGGCTACCTGCTGTTCGCCATGATCTCCCGCTTCGCCACCCCCTGGACCACCGGACGGAGCACCTCGTGAGCGCCCCAACAGTAGTTGTGCACACCGGAGTGAGCACCAAGAGCACCGGTGCGCAGGTGCGCGGCCTCGGCGGCTACGTCGGCCGGGCGGTGACGACGGGTCTGCTGACCCTGGTGATCGTGCTCCTGGCCTGGCAGGGCCTGATCCTGGCGCTCGGTGTCTCCCCGTTCATCGCCAAGGGTCCGCTGGACGTCTTCAACTGGCTCTTCACGGTTCCGGCGGCCGCCGAGAACCGGGCGCTGATCCTCACCAACCTCGGCATCACCCTCACCGACGCTTTCCTCGGCTTCGTCGCCGGTATGGTGCTCGCCCTGGTCCTGGCCACCCTGTTCACGCTCTCCAAGGGCATCGAGCACGCCCTGATGCCCATCGCCCTGCTGCTGCGCAGCGTGCCGCTGGTGGCATTCGTACCGGTACTGATCCTCATCACCGGTCGCGGCCCCAGCATCGCCGTGGTCACCGGAGCCATCGTGGTGCTCTTCCCGGCGCTGGTGAACATCGCCTTCGGGCTGCGGTCGGCGTCCCCCCAGGTGAGCGACGTCATCGCGGTCTACGGCGGCACCCCGTTCACGGCGCTCCGCAAGGTGGCGCTGCCCAGCTCGCTGCCGTCGTTCTTCGCAGCCATCAAGATCTCCATCCCGGGCGCCATCACCGGTGCCCTGCTGGCCGAGTGGCTCGCCACCGGCCAGGGTCTCGGCTACGGCATCGTCGTTGCCGTCGCCCAGGTGAAGAACTTCGAGGTGTGGTCGTCCGTGGTCGTCATCACGATCGTCTCCATGGTGCTCTACGGTGTGGCGCAGTTCGCCGAGAACCTGGTGCTGCGACGGATGGGCATGGGCCAGAGCGCGGGCAGCTGACCGTGCTCGAAATCGCCGGGTCGCTGCTCGATGCCCTCGACCGGGGGCATCGGCTGGCGGTCGCGACGGTCACCCGGGTGCTGGGCAGCGCGCCGCGCACCCTGGGCACCTCGATGGCCGTGACCGACACCGGCACCGTGATCGGGAGCATCTCCGGCGGCTGTGTGGAGGGCGCCCTGTACGAGGCCGCCACGGAGGTCCTCGCCGACGGGCGGCGTCAGGTGACCGAATTCGGCGTGACCGACGACGACGCCTTCGCGGCGGGGCTCAGCTGTGGCGGAAGCATCGAGGTCTACCTCACCGAACTGGCCCCGGCGGGCGCCCGCAATGCCGTGCCGGAGCCGGTCCTGCGGCAGTTGCGCGCCGCCGTCGCCGGTAAGGCCGCCGGCCTCGCGGTGATCGTCGCCGGACCCGGCGCCGGTCTGGTCGTCGGCCCGCACGACGACGTCGACGGGGTGCTCGACGCTGTGCACGGGCTCGACGCTGTGCACGGGCTCGACGCTGTGCACGGGCTCGACGCTGTGCAGGGGCTCGACCCAGACAGCGTGCGGCGCATCCGTTCCGAGCTGCGCGCCCGCATGAGTGCCGGCCAGACCGCGCTGGGCACCGTGGCTTGCGCCGGCGGCGCCGTCGACCCGGCTGCCGCCGAGGCCAGGGTGCTCTTCCTCGTCGCCGCCCCGCCGCCGCGGTTCATCATCTTCGGCGCCGTCGACTTCGCCGCCGCGCTCTCGGCGGCCGCGAGCCTGCTCGGCTACCGCGTCACCGTCTGCGACGCCCGCGCCGTGTTCGCCACGGCCGAGCGGTTCCCCACCGCCGCAGAGGTCGTGGTGGCCTGGCCGAGCGACTATCTGGCCGACACCGCGACGGATGCGCGCACCGTGCTCTGCGTCCTCACCCACGACGAGAAGTTCGACATTCCGTTGCTGACCACCGCGCTCGCCCTGCCGGTCGCCTACGTGGGCGCCATGGGATCCCGGCGCACCCACGAGCGTCGCCTGCCCCGGTTGCGGGATGCCGGTCTCAGCGCGGCCCAGCTCGACCGCCTGCACTCGCCGATCGGCCTGGACCTGGGCGCGAGCACCCCGGAGGAAACCGCGGTGTCGATCCTCGCCGAGGTGCTGGCCACCCGCACGGGCTCCTCCGCTGCCGAACTGCGTCAGGGCACCGGGCCGATCCACCACCCTTCCTCACCCGATTCGGGCGACGAAACGGTGCCCACCCAGCAGTAGCGTTCCTGTCGAGACCATCTCATGGATCGAATGGAGGAACCATCATGACCGCCACACAAGGTTCGTCTCGCACCCAATCCGGGACCACCACGATGCCGAGCAGAGGGTCACAGTACTCGGGCTACGACGAACCCTCCGGCTGGACGGGCTGGATTGTCTTCGCCGGCGTGATGATGCTGATGATGGGCGCGTTCCACGCCATCCAAGGCCTCGTCGCCCTGTTCCAGGACACCTACTACCTCGTCGCGGAAGAGGGACTCGTCGTGCAGGTCGACTACACCACCTGGGGCTGGGTACACCTGGTCCTCGGCACCGTCGTCGTGCTCGCCGGTGTCGCCCTCCTCGCCGGGCAGATGTGGGCACGCGTGATCGCGGTGATCCTCGCCTTCGGCAGCGCGCTCGTGAACATCGCCTTCCTCGGGGCCTACCCGCTCTGGTCGTTGATGATGATCGCGATCGACGTGCTGGTGATCTGGGCGGTCACCGTACACGGCAAGGAGATGAAGCCGATGACGGCGTCGCGAGCTACTACTGTCGAGGAATGACGAACCGGCTGCCCGACGACGCAGCGGCAGAGCCGCTCTCGGCGGGCGGCCTCACCGCCTTCCTCCTCGACCTCAACGGGGCCGAAGAGAGCTATCCCTTCGGCCCTGAGGCCCGGGTGTTCAAGGTGGCCGGCAAGGTGTTCGCCATCGACAACACCCCGGTGCACCGGTCGCTGACCGAACCGACAGCGTCGATCACCGTCAAGGCGCTACCCGAAGACGTACCCAGGCTCATCCGGAGCGTCGTCGGCATCGACCCCGGCTACCACATGAGCAAAAAACACTGGGTGACGGTGCGCCTGGACGGCACCGTGCCCGGCGGCCACGTGCGTGAACTGATCGCGGACTCGCACGCCATCGTGGTGTCCGCTCTGCCCAGGCCGCTACGGCTGAGCCTGGGCGGCTAACTCGGGTACCGCGGGGGGCGTGCCCTGGGGGTGTCCCGGAGCAGCGTTGGCCAGCCGCCACAGCCGGTCACGCGACATCGGCAGCTCATACGAGCGGATGCCCAGGGCTGCGCGCACCGCGTTGGCCAGCGCCGGTGCGACCGGGTTGTACGGCGACTCGCTCATCGACTTGGCCCCGTACGGGCCCAGGTCGTCTGCGGTGTCGGCGAAGTAGACCTCGGTCACCGGCAGGTCCGCCAACTGGGGGATGTGATAGTTGCGCAGTACCCGGGTCTGCACCGTACCGGCACCGTCGAGGATCAGCTCCTCGTAGAGCGCGGTGCCGATGGCCTGCGCCACACCACCCTCGATCTGGCCGCGGCACTGCTCGGGGTTCATCACGAAACCGGCATCCGCCGACTGGATCGATTGCAGCATCCGCACCTCACCGGTGGCGGTGTTCACCGCCACCCTGAAGGCGTGCACGTTGAAGGCCAGGGAGCGGCGGGACCCGTCCTGGCGGCCGGTGCCGGTCAGGCCCGCCTGGCCGACCAGCTCGGCCAGCGGCAGGAAGAGCTCGCCGGCGCGGAGCCCTGCGGACTCCAGCGTGAAGTCCGCCGCCGGCAGGCCGGAGCGCCGGGCGGCCGCCTCGCGCAGCTGAGTGGCCAGGTCGAGTGCCGCGCCGTGCACGGCCTTGCCGGCCACCACCACGCCGGCCGAGCCGAACGCGCCGGTGTCGTAGGCGGCCGCGTCGGTGTCCGACTGCCGGATCTCGATGTTGGCCGGGCTGGTGTTCAGCGCCGTCGCGGCGATCTGGGTGTGCACGGTGGTGGTGCCGTTGCCGAATTCGGCGGTGCCCACCCGCACCAGGTAGCGCCCGTCGCCGTGCACGGTGATGGTCGCCTGCGAGAAGTGACCGCGCGGCGGGATCGTGGCGATCATGGCCGACGCCATGCCCTCGCCCACCCGCCACTCGTCGCCCACCGGTGCGTGCACGCCGTTGCCCCTGGCCAGGGCGTCCTGGGCCAGGTCGAGGCACTGGTCAAGGCCGTAGCTGGCGAAGCCGATGTCATCGCCCTCCTCGTGGGTCACCACGAGCGGGTCTCCGGGGCGCACCGAGTTGATCCGGCGAATGTCGAACGGGTTCAGGCCCAGCTCGTGCGCGAGTTCATCGAGGGCGCACTCGATGCCGTAGATGACCTGCCCCAGACCGTACCCGCGGAAGGCACCGGAGGGCGGGTTGTTCGTGTACACGGCCTGCGCATCCACCCGCTTGTTGGGCACGTTGTACAGGGCCACGGACTCGCTGGTGCCGTGGAACATGACGCCGGGGGCGTGGTTGCCGTACGAGCCGGTGTCGGAGAGCACGTCGACGGCCAGGGCGGTGAGCCGGCCGTCGGCGGTGGCGCCCACGGTGACGCCCACCCGCATCGGATGCCGGGCGGGGGAGGCGGCGAGCTCGTCGGTGCGGGTGAACTCGTACTGCACCGGCCGCCCGGTTCTGAGCACGGCGAGGGTGACGACGTCCTCGGTGAGGATCTCCTGCTTGCCGCCGAAGCCGCCGCCGACCCTGGCGGTGAAGACGCGCACCGCGTCGAGATCGAGATCGAAGATGCGGCTGATCTCCCGCTGCACCAGGAACGGCACCTGCGAGCTGGTGCGCAGCACGAGCCGCTCGTCCTCGAGCCAGCCGATGGTGGCGTGGGTCTCCAACTGGGTGTGCGCCACCCGCTGGGTCTGCCAGCTGCCGGTGACCACGGTGTCCGCGGCCGCGAGGCCCGCGGTCACGTCGCCGTACTCGCCGTGCAGCTCGGCGACCAGGTTACGGCCGGGGTCGGCCAGGCGGCTCGCGGCCGCATCCTTGTCGCCGTGCACGAGGGGCGCGCCGGGCTTGAGAGCCTCGGCCGGGTCGAACACGGCGGGCAGCAGCTCGTACTGCACCTCGAGCAGCCGGCAGGCGTGCTCGGCGATGGCGACGGAATCGGCGACCACGGCCGCGACCCGCTGGCCGCGGTGCCGCAGCACGGTGTCGAAGACCAGGCTGTCGTCCGGGTCGTCGAGCCGGCTCTCGTGCCTGGCCGAGGAGAACAGGGTGCCGGGGGAGTCGAGGTGGCTGAGCACGGCGTGCACCCCGGGCAAGGCCAGGGCGGCGCTGTCGTCGATGGCCGTGATGCGGGCGTGCGCGTGCGGGCTGCGGAGCACCGACAGGTGCAGCAGACCCGGCACCGCCACGTCGAGCGTGTACGGCTCCTGGCCGCTCACCACCCTGGCGGCCGCTGGCGCGCGCAGGGACCCGCCGACGCGGCCGTCGACGGCAGAGGTGCGGGGCGCGCGCGGCCGGGTGGGTCGCACCGGGCCCAGGCCGGAGACCGGTGCCGGCGCATCCGCAGCCCCGACCGTCTGGTCGGGATTGTGGTCATGGTCGTGCCCGCAGCCTTCGGCCGGGGTGTGCCGGTCGCGGATGGCGTCGTCGATGGCCCGGTAGCCCGTGCATCGGCAGAGGTTGCCCTTGAGCAGGCGGGGCAGGTCGTGCAGCTGGTGCTCCTGGATGGTCGACGCCGTCACGATCATGCCGGGCGTACAGAAACCGCACTGGAACCCGGCGGCATCGATGAAGCGTTGCTGGATCGGGGCCAGGTTCGCAGGGGAGCCGATGCCGGTCGCCGTGGTGACCTCGCGATCCGCGGCCCGGTACGCCGGGTAGATGCAGGAGTGCACAGGGGTGCCGTCCACGAGCACCGAGCAGGCCCCGCAGTCGCCGGTGTCGCAGCCCTTCTTCACCTCGAAGTGCTCCTGCTCGCGCAGATAGGTACGCAGGGCCTGGCCGGCCGCGGCGGGCGCGTCGACCTGGCTGCCGTTCACGGTGAGTCTCATGCCCGGCTCCCGTCCTGGGTCGGGTTCGCGGGTCCGTTACCGCTCGAGCCCCGGGGTGGGTCCGCGGGTTCGGCCAGCTCCAGACGGATCTCCTCCGCGAGCAGCCCGCTCACCGCGCGGCGCCAATCGGCCGCGCCGTGCGCATCCGTGAACCAGGCGTCGATGGCGTCGATGTCTGCGGCCAGCACGGCCGCCTCCGGCAGCGCGGGGTACCGCAACTGCACCGGCCGCACGGTACCGCCGGTGACGGTGAGAACGACGGCGCCGTCGGTGTCGAGCCGGCCGATCAGCACCGCGCCGGAGCGGCCGAGCGGGGACAGAGCGATCTTGCGGTACGCCGTGCGGGCGGCCATCGCCGCGGCGGGTACGTGGATGGAGCGCAGCACGTCACCGGGGTGCAGCACCGTGGTGGTGTTGCCGGTGACGAAGTCCACCGCGCGCATGCGCTCATCGGTGCCGTCTGCGCGCCAGATCAGCACCTCGGCGTCGAGCGCGGCGGTCAGGCAGATCATCGGTCCGGCGGGCAGCGCGGTGCACAGGTTGCCGCCGACCGTGGCGACGTTCCAGATCTTGAACGAGCCGAACAGGGCCGTGCAGGCCTGGTGGAAGACGGGGTGGGCGACCCAGCCGGGCTCGGCGGGCATCCGGGAGAGCTCGGCGAGGGTGCAGGTCGCGGCGATCTCGAGCCCGTCGGCCGTGACGGTGAGCGCCGGCCAGCCCATGGTCTGCAGGTCGACGAGCCCGGTGAGGTGCACGCGCGGGTCGGCGAACAGCTCAGAGCCGCCGGCCAGGGGCTCCACGGTGGCGCCGAGGGCGGCCAGGTCGGCGCGACTGCGGGCCGGGGTGACGGTCAGAACGGTGGTGAGGTCCATCCGGTCTCCTGTGGTCATGGATGCGGGGCATCCAGGTGTCGTCGGGCCTGTGGGCTCCGGCGAGGGGCGACCGTTGCCAGCCGCCGACATCCCTAGTCAAGCGCAGCTTTGTGTCGGCCATGTAAACCGCCCCTCGCGCCCTCAGCCGATCCCCAGTTTCCCTGGCCGTCCGGGTGGCCGCGCCGTCGGTGCTCGGTCGTAACTGTGCCCCGTGCGGACAATTGCGCCCGGTGCGCCGGGACCATTTGTCCGGTACGGGCACAGTTCGGCGGCGAACCGGCCGGATGCGGCGTCAGCCGAGGGCGGCGACCCACTCCGTGCTGCCGTCGACGAAGCCCTGTTCCTTCCAGATGGGCACGCGGGCCTTGATCTCGTCGACGAGGGCGGCGCAGGCCGCGAAGGCCTCGGCCCGGTGGGCGGAGGCGACGGCGCAGGCCAGGGCGACGTCACCGATGCCCAGGTCTCCCACCCGGTGGGCCGCGGCGATCCGGCAGCCCGGGTGCGCCATGGCCACCTCGCGGGCGACCTCGTCGAGCACACCCTGGGCGCTCGGATGCGCGCTGTAGCGCAACCAGGTCACCCCGCGGTCCTCGTCGTGGTTGCGCACCACACCCGCGAACGACACGACGGCGCCGGCGGTGGCGGCGGCCACGGCATCCGTGCACTCATCGACCGTGATGGCGGTGTCATCGACCCTCGCGAACAGCACCGGGCTCTCGCTGGGCGTTGCGGTGGTGTTGGGCTCGGTCGGGGGAGCGGTCTCGGTCTCGGTCTCGGCTTGGGGCGCCGGCTCGGGCGCGGGCTCAGTGGCCATGCTGCACCTCCTGGTCGGGGCTGGTCTGGTGGGGATCGGTCGGGTGCGTGCCGAGTGCGGTGGGTCCGGCGGTGCTGCGGATGGTGCTGCCGGTGGTGCTGGCGGTGGCGCTTCCGGCGGTGCTGCCGGTGTGGTCGGCTCCGCGCACCTGATCGACGAGGTGGTCGAGCACGTCGGCCAACATGCCGAGGCCGTCGCGCACTCCGCCGGGGGAGCCTGGCAGGTTGATCACGACGGTGCGCCCGCGGGCCACACCCGCGTGCCCGCGGGAGAGCACGGCCAGGGGGGTGGATGCCGTGCCGCGGCGGCGCAGCTCCTCCATGATGCCGGGCAACTCCCGGTCGAGCAGCGGGCGGGTCTGCTCTGGGGTCTGGTCGGTGGGGCTCACCCCGGTGCCGCCGGTCGTGACGACGAGGTCCAGTCCGGCCTCGATGGCGGCGGCGATCGCGTCGCCCACTGGCTCACCGTCGGCCACGACGGCCCGGTCGAGCACCAGCCAGCCGTGCTCACGCAGCCAGGTGTCGATGAGGGGTCCGGTGCGGTCGGGGTAAACCCCGGCCGCCGCACGGGTGGAGGCCACGATCACCTGGGCGATGCGGCCCTCGGCAGGAGCCGTGCGGGGCTGCGCCGGGCCGGTACGCTTCGCCGGCCGGGGCGGCCGGGGCGGCCGGGGCGGCTTGGGCTGCGACGGCTGGTGCTGCGCGGCCGCGTTCATTCGGCGCTCCAGTCGCCGCTCTTGCCGCCGGACTTGGCCAGCACCCGGATGTCGCCGATGACGGCGTGCTTGTCGACCGCCTTGATCATGTCGTACAGGGTGAGCGCCGCCACGGACACGCTGGTCAGCGCCTCCATCTCGACGCCGGTGACCCCGGTGGTCTTCACCGTCGCGGTGATCACGACGTGATCCTCGCCTGGCACGAAGTCGATGGTGGCGCCGCTGATCGGCAGCGGGTGACACAGCGGGATCAGCGCGGAGGTTTGCTTGGCGCCCATGATGCCGGCCACCCTGGCCACGGCGAGGGCTTCGCCCTTGGGCAGCTGCCCGGTGAGCAGCAGGGCGATCACGTCGGGCCGGGTGCTGAGGGTCGCCGTGGCGGTGGCCCGCCGCTTGGTGACGGGTTTGTCGCTGACGTCCACCATCAGGGCGGCGCCGTCGGCGCGCACGTGGCTGAGTTGGCCCGGCCCGGCCGTGTGCCCGGTTTCCTCGACCCGGGGAACAGGAGCGCGGCCGGGTGTGGTCTCTGGTGTCTGGTCAGTCATCGATACTCCAATAGTCCACGTGGGTGCCGGCCGCGACGGAGCCGACCCCGACGGGCAGGTGAACCAGCGCCGTCGCGGCGGCGTAGGCGTGCAGCAGATGTGAGCCGGGGCCGCCCACCAGGTCGAGGGCGCCGTCCGGGCGCAGGATGCCGCGCCGCAGCTGGTGCTTGCCGGCCGGCGATTCAACGGGCTCGGCCAGCGGTGCCCGGCGCAGCTCGCGGTCGGGTCGGGGTAGTCCGGCCAGCCGACGCAGCACCGGGCGGAGGAACACCTCGAAGGAGATCAGGGCGCTCACCGGATTGCCGGGAAAGCTGACGACGGGCAGGGTCGCCTGGGCCGCGGTGTCCCGTGCGCCGCCGCTCCGGGCGTTCCCGCCCGCCGTGCTGCCCGGGCGGCCGATCTGGCCGAGGCCCTGCGGGCCACCGGGTTGCATGAGCACGTGCTGGAAACGCACGCCCAACGGTGCGAGCGCGTCCCGCACCACCTCACGGGCACCGGCACTGACCCCGCCGACCGTGACCAGCAGATCGGTTTCGCCGGCGTCGGCCAGGATGGCGAGGAGGTCGGCCGCGTCGTCGGAGCGGCAGGGACTGATGGTCACCGTGCAGCCGGCATCCCGCAACGCCTGGCCGAGGATGACGCTGTTGGAGTCGTAGATCTGACCGGGCGCCAGGGTGTCGCCGGGTTCGCGGATCTCGTGGCCGGTCGCGATCAGCAGCACCCGGATGCGCCGAAGAACGGGGACCCGGGTGACGCCGGTGCCGGCGAGAACCCCGAGCTGCGCGGGGCCGAGCAGCGTGCCGGCGGCGAGGAGGTTCTCGCCGGCGCGCACATCGCTGCCGGTCGGCCGCACGAAGGTGCCGGCGGTCACCGGCGCGACGAAGGTCACGGTGCGCCGCGGCGCGTCGGCGGCGAGGAAGCGCGGCGGATCGGCCTGCTCGATCGGAACGACGGCATCCGCCCCGGCCGGGATCGGGGCGCCCGTCATGATCGGGGCCGCCTCTCCGGCCGCCAGCGGGCTGCCGGCATCGCCCGCGTTGATTCGGCCGGTGACGGTGAGCGACACCGGTGTGTCGGCGGTGGCGGCCGCCAGGTCGACGGCGCGCACGGCGTACCCGTCCATCTGCGAGTTGTCGAATGGCGGCAGCGAGACCGGTGCGGCGACGTCGGCGGCCAGGACCCGGCCGCCGTAGCGAGACGGGTCGGTGAACAGTTTCGAACCGGAGAGGTGCAGGGTTTCTGCGGCACGCCCGTGGAACAGCGGCGCCAGCAGCGTCGCCACGGCCTCCCGGTGCTCATCGATCGTGCGCGCGCTCATATCCCCATCTTGCCGCACCGGGTGCCTGGCGGCGCCAGGAGACGCCGTCGACGGAAGGATCCTCGCCGGTATATCCGTGGATACGGTTCTAGAATGTGCTTCATGTCGCAAATACGGATCAAGGACGCCGCCGGCTACCTCGGGGTGAGCGATGACACCGTGCGCAGGTGGATCGACCAGGGCACACTCACCGCCGGTGTCGATGCGTCCGGCCGCAAGGTGGTCGACGGCCTGGCCCTGGCCCAGCTGGCCCAGGCCAACGCCCTGGTGCCCGCCGACCCGTCCGGAGCCGCAAGCTCGGCGCGCAACCGGTTCGTCGGCCTGGTCACGAGGGTCACGAGCGACACGGTGATGTCGCAGGTGGAGCTGCAGTGCGGCCCCCACCGGGTGGTGTCGTTGATGAGCACCGAAGCCGTGCGCGAACTCGGGCTGGTGCCGGGGTCGGTGGCGGTGGCCGTGGTCAAGGCCACCACCGTGATCGTCGAGACGCCGCGGGGCCAGTCATGAGACGACGCGCCACGACGGTGCTCACCCTGGCGACGACCGCGCTCGCTCTCACCGGCTGCGCGGCCGGATCCGGCACCGCCGGCGCCGAGGGCACCGGCACGCTCACGGTCTTCGCCGCTGCCTCCCTCGCCGGCACCTTCACCGAGATCGCCGGGGATTTCGAGGCCGACAACCCCGGCGTGACCGTGCGGCTGACCTTCGGGGGCTCCGCCGATCTGGTCAGCCAGGTGTCGGAGGGCGCACCGGCCGACGTCATCGCCACGGCGGATGCCGCCACCATGACCAGGCTCACCGAGACGGGTCTCGTGGCCGGCACCGGCTCGGTCGTCTTCGCCACGAACACCCTCGAGATCGCGGTGCCGGCCGACAACCCGGCCGGCATCCGCTCGTTCGCCGACCTCGCCGCACCCGGTCTGGCCCTGGTGATCTGTGCCCCGCAGGTGCCGTGCGGCGCCACCACGGCGGCCGTCGCCGCGGCCGCCGGTGTGCGCCTGACCCCGGTGAGCGAGGAGAACTCGGTCACCGATGTGCTCGGCAAGGTGCAGAGCGGTGAGGCGGATGCCGGCCTCGTCTACGTCACGGATGTCGCGGCCGCAGGCACCGACGTGCTCGGTATCGAGTTCGCCGAGTCGACCGCCGTGGTGAACGAGTACCCGATCGCGGTGCTGGCCGAGAGCACGCAATCACAGCCCACCCGGTCGGTGGGCTCCCTGGCCGGTGACTTCACCCGCTTCGTCACCGGCCCGGCCGGCCAGGCGATACTTCGGGAGGCCGGCTTTGGCGCGCCCTGACCGCTCCGTGTCCCCGTCCGCTCAGCGGGCCACCGGCGACCGGGCGGGCCCGGCCATGCTCGGTGTGCCCCGCTGGACCCTGGTCGTGGCCGCCCTCGGTGCGCTGCTGATCGTGCTGCCCCTGGTCGGCATGCTGCTCACGGTGGACTGGCTGCAGTTGCCCGCGCTGATCAGCTCGCCCTCCGCCGTGGCCGCTCTGGCCCTGAGCCTGCGCACGGCCGCGGCGAGCACGGCGCTGTGCGTGCTGCTCGGGGTGCCGATGGCGCTGGTCCTGGCCCGCACCCGGTTCCCCGGCCAACGCCTGGTGCGGGCCCTCGTGCTGCTGCCCCTGGTGTTGCCGCCCGTGGTGGGCGGGCTGGCCCTGCTGGCCACTTTCGGCCGCCGCGGCCTTCTCGGCGAGACCTTCGAGGTGCTCGGGGTGCAGATCGCGTTCAGCACCACGGCCGTGATTCTCGCGCAGACCTTCGTCGCCCTGCCCTTCCTCGTGCTCAGTGTCGAGGCCACCCTCCGCGCCTCCGGCGCCCGGTACGAGGCCGTCGCCGCCACCCTCGGTGCCGCCCCCGGAACGGTCTTCCGCCGGGTGACCGTGCCGCTCGTGCTGCCCGGCCTGCTCTCCGGCGCCGTGCTGGCCTTCGCCAGGGCGCTGGGCGAGTTCGGGGCGACACTCACCTTCGCCGGCAGCCTGGAGGGCGTCACCCGCACCCTGCCGTTGGAGATCTACCTGCAGCGCGAGAGCGATCCGGATGCCGCGATCGCCCTGGCCCTCGTGCTGGTCGTCGTCGCCATCGTCGTGATGGTCGGCACCCACCGGCCGGAACGTGCGCGATGAGCGGCCTGATCTGTCACGCCGTGCTGGCGGGGCGCGGCCTCGACGTGGACTTCGAGGTGGCCGAGGGGGAGACCGTGGCGCTGCTCGGGTCCAACGGAGCCGGCAAGTCCACCGTGGTGCAGATCCTCGCCGGGCTCCTGCGCCCCGACCACGGCCGCGCCACCCTGGCCGGGCGGGTGCTGTTCGACGACGCCGGCACCTGGCTGCCGCCGCACACCCGCGGAACGGCCCTGCTCGCGCAGGAACCGCTCCTGTTCCCGCACCTCTCCGTGCGCGACAACGTGGCCTTCGGGCCCCGCAGCGCCGGGGCGACCAGGGCCGGCTCCCGGCTCCTCGCCGACGAGTGGCTGGCGCAGGCCGAGGTGGCCGACCTGGCCGATCGGCGCCCGGCCGAGCTGTCTGGCGGGCAGGCGCAGCGGGTGGCCGTTGCGCGCGCGCTGGCGGCGCATCCGTCGCTGCTGCTGCTCGACGAGCCCATGACGGCCCTCGACGTGGCGGCCGTGCCCGCCCAACGGATGCTGCTGCACCGCGTGCTGGCGGACCGCACGGTGATCCTCGTCACCCACGACCCGCTCGACGCGCTGGCGCTGGCAGACCGGGTGGTGGTGCTCGACGGCGGCCGAATCGTGGAGACCGGACCGACCAGGGCCGTGTTCGCCCGGCCGGGCACCGACTTCACCCGCGCCCTCACCTTCGGGCTCGATCTCGGCCGGTGACGCCGCACCCCCACCTTGAAGGGGCATCCGCCGCGGCGTATCGTGCCTCGCGGGCGACTCACGAAGGGTGGAACGATGGGAAATCTGGTGGTGCAGCAGTTCGTCACGGCCGACGGGTTTGCGGCCGACGCCGACAACGAGTTCACCGCATACGAGTTGCTCGAGGGTGGCACCGCGGAATTGGACCGCAGCCAGGCCGACTGGCTGGACAGCGTCGACGCCATGGTCTTGGGCGCCAGGACCTACCGCATGTTCGTCGGCTACTGGCCGACGCCGGCGGCGGCGGGCGAGATCATCACCGCTCCGTTGAACGCTCTGCGCCGGCACGTGTTCTCCCGCACCCTGCAGCACGCTCCATGGGGCGAACAGGAAGCCGCGACGGTCGAGTCCGGCGACGCCGTCGACGCGATCCGCCGCATCAAGGCCGAGACGGACGGTCTGGTGGTGCTGTGGGGCAGTCTGAGCCTGAGTGACACCTTCTTCGCCGCCGGGGAGGTCGACGAGGTACGACTCGTCATCCTGCCCGTCGTCATCGGTGCCGGTCGAGGTGCTTTCCCCGCCGCGGGTGATCCCCGGATCCTCGACCTGCAGGCCGCGCGCACCTTCGACCGGGGGCTCGTCGAGCTGCACTACGCCGTGAGACCGGCTCCAGAGTGGTGAGACCCGCTCCCGAATGGTGGGAAGAGACCTAAACTGACGGGGTCGGGCGGCACGCGCCCGCAGCGACGAGAGGACCACCACGATGCAGGTTCAGGTGCGCTACTTCGCCGCCGCCAAGGCGGCCACCGGCGTGGCCGAGGAGTCGCGGGATCTGGCGGACGGCGCCACGATCGGCGCCTTCCTGGACGACCTGGACAACACCTCAGCCGCGGTGTTCGCTCGGTGCTCGTTCATCGTGAACGGGGCCGCCACGACGAACCGAGCCCTGGTGCTGCAGCACGGTGACCAGCTCGACGTGCTGCCCCCGTTCGCCGGCGGCTGACCGCCCGCGACAGGGAAGCGCCTCGCCTCACGGGGTGACGACGGGAAAGTCCGGATCCGGCGCATCCAGCAGGGCGAACAGTCGCGGCAGCACACTGGCATCCCCGGTCATGTCCACCCCGCTGAACGACCCGCTGGCCACGCACTGCACCAACCGTGACCGGCTGATCCGCACGTTGAGGTCGGCCGTGCGCGGCTTGGCCACCGGAAAATGGATCAACGCTCCGTGGCTCAGCTCGAGCCGGTACAGCTCTCGCGTGTCGGTGATCACCCAGTTGATCGCGAAATCCTCGTTCCAGGCCCGCGGGCCCACGACACGGATGGCGAGGGTGTCGAAGAGCTGGGTCACGGTCAGCACCGAGAGCAGGCCGGCTGCCGACACCCCGGTGCGCCCGACGCCGTAGCGCAGTTCGTTGGCCCCGGTCAGGTAGACGTTGCGCCAGGTCGCGTTCTCGGCGCCGAGTCCCAACCGTTCCAGCCCGGTCGCCAGCAGTTCCCTGGCCGCGGGGTCGCCGGGGTCGGCGAACACGGCGTGGCTGGCCAATTCCACCGAGAACCGCAGGTCGCCCGTGTCGAGGTAGCGGCGGGCATGCTCGACGGTGGCCGCCACCCCGCCCAGCACGTCGACATACCGGGTGGCGGCCGCTGCCGGCGGATGCTGCCACAGGTGCGCGGGGTTGCCGTCGTACCAGCCCAGGTAGCGCTGGTAGATCGCCTTGACATTGTGGCTCACCGAGCCGTAGTAGCCGCGGGCGTGCCAGCGGCGGGCCAGCGACGGCGGCACCTCGAAGTTCTCGGCGATCTCGCTGCCGATCAGGCCCTGGTTCATCAGCCGCACCGTCTGGTCGTGCAGGTAGGCGTACAGGTCGCGCTGTTCGGTGAGGAACTCGAGGATCGCCGCCGTTCCCCAGGTGGGCCAGTGGTGCGACGCGAATTCCACGTCCGAGCGGTAGCCGAACAGTTCGATGGCCTCGCCCAGGTACCGCGACCACATCCGCGGGTCGCGCACGGGCGCGCCCCGCAGGGTGAGCAGATTGTGCATGGTGTGGGTGGCGTTCTCGGCCATGCACAGGGCCCGGTGGCGAGGGAAGTACAGGTTCATCTCCGAGGGGCACTCGGTGCCGGGGGTGAGCTGGAAAACGATCGGCACGCCGTCGAGCACCTCCTCCTGACCGGTGCTGGTGATCGACAGGGTGGGGACGACGAGCCCGACGCTGCCCGTCGAGGCGCCGGCGCCGAGCCCGATACCGACCCGGCCGGTGGCGCTGCGGGCGAGCGGATGCCCGTCGTAGTAGTAGCCGCGCCGGAACATGGCCGAGCCGGCGTAGACGTTCTCCGACACGGCGTTGTCCATGAAGTGCTCGGGGGCGACGACCGGAATGCTGCTGTCCGGCTCGATCACGCCGAGCACCCCGCCGAAGTGGTCGACGTGGGCGTGCGTGTAGACCACCGCGGTCACGTCGCGGTCGCCGCGGTGATCGCGGTAGAGCGCGAGGGCCGCTGCGGCGGTCTCGGTCGAGATGAGCGGGTCGATCACGATGATGCCGTTCTCACCCTCGACGATGGTCATGTTGGAGAGGTCGAAGCCGCGGATCTGGTAGATCCCCGTCGTCACCTCGTACAGGCCGTGCCTCATGTTCAGTGCACTCTGCCGCCACAGGCTGCCGTCCACGGTGTCCGACCCGTCGCCGGCCAGGAAGGCCAGCGAATCCATCTCCCAGACCACGCGACCGTCGTCGGCGTAGATGACCATCGGGTCGATCGTGCCCAGGTAACCCCGGTCGACGGCCGCGGTATCGCCGGCGGTCGCTGTACCGGCCGGGTTACCCTGGCCGGTGGGTCCGCGGCTGGTGTTCTTGCCGGGGTTCTGCCTGCCGCGTGTGCCATCGCCCATGATGACCGCCTCTCTCGATGCCGCGAGGCCGTCATGGCACCCGTTGGGCACACCATAACCGGGCCGTCACCCGGCAACTAGGCTCGGCATCCGCCGCTGCCCAGCCCGACAGGATGACGGCCGGTCAGTACCGGGGCTTGTCGGGTTCGACCCGGCGGGCCCAATCGTCGATGCCGCCGGCCAGATGGGTCACAGTCGACCAACCGTTGTCGCGCAGAACGTCGCGGGCGTACTCGGACCGGGTGCCGTGGTGGCAGTAGAGGATGACACGATCGGCCGGCTCCATCACCGCGCGGGCCTGGTCGCTGAGCAGCTGCGCCATCGGCACCAGCGCCGAGCCGTCGATGGCGACGATCTCCCGTTCCCACGGCTCGCGGATGTCGACGAGCACGAAGTCGGCCCGGCCGGCCTGCCGGTCGGCGAGCAGCGCGGCCAGTTCGGTCGAGCTGACCTCGTCGTTGGCCGGGGGCGCGCTGGGCGGGGCGACCGGATGCGGCTCGACCTCGCTGTGACTGGTGTCGTGTGGCCGGGCCGATGCCTCCGGCCCGCCGGTGCTCGCAGCGGTGGGCGTGGCGCCGTACGGCACCTCACGCCAGGATGCGTCCAGTCCGTCGAGCACGAGCAGCCGGCCGAAGAGCGGTTCGCCGAATCCGACGATGAGCTTGAGCGTCTCCGAGGCCATCATCGCGCCCACGCCGGCGCAGACCGACCCCAGCACGCCGGCCATCGCGCAGGTCTCGGCCTCATCGGGGCCGGGGGTGCTGGGGAAGAGGTCGTCCAGCCGGGTGCCGCCGTCGGGCCCGTCGACCCAGAAGGTCGTGACGAGACCGTCGAAGCGCAGCACCGACCCCCAGACGTATGGCTTGTGCTGCGCCGCCGCGGCGTCGTGGGCCAGGTGGCGGGCGGCGAAGTTGTCGGTGCCGTCGACGACGATGTCGTACCCGGAGACGAGGGCATCCACGGTGTCGCTCGTCAGTCGCACCTGGTGGGCCACGACCTCGATCAGCGGGTTGCGTGCCCGCAGGGCCGCTGCGGCCGCCACGGCTTTCGGCTCGGCCAGATCGGTCATCGTGTAGATGGTCTGGCGGTGCAGGTTGGACACCTCGACGCTGTCGGAGTCGACGATCCCGATAGTGCCGACACCCGCGGCGGCCAGGGCGGTGAGCACCGGCGAACCCAGCCCGCCGGCACCGACCATGAGCACCCTGGCGGCCGCCAGGCGACGCTGGCCGAGGTCACCGACCTGTTCGAGGGAGATCTGGCGGGCGTACCGCTGGCGTTCGGCCGGGGTGAGCGGCGGGCCAGGGGAAACGAGGGGAGCGTGCGGCATGGCGGCCCTTTCTGCTGACATCCAGCCTAGGCCTGTTGTGTGTGGGGGCGGGCGGGCGGCAGCCGACCTGCTCTGCCGTCCTGCTCCGGGTGGCGGTACCCTGAAGTATGACGTTCGTCGCCCCACCCCCTGCCCCCGCGCGTGATCCGAGCGACCAGACTCCGAGTGATCACGCCCAGACCGATCAACCGCTGACGGACCGGTCCGGGTCCGACCTCACGTTGAGCTCGGACGAGGTGCTGCGGATTCGCAACGACTTCCCGGTGCTGCACCAGCTGGTCAACGGGCATCCGCTGGCGTACCTCGACTCTGGGGCCACCTCGCAGAACCCGATCAGCGTGATGGAAGCAGAGCAGGAGTACTACGAGCAGCGCAACGCCGCCGTGCACCGCGGCGCGCACACCCTGGCCTTCGCCGCGACCGAGGTCTTCGAGGCCGCCCGCGCCACCGTGGCCGCCTTCGTCGGGGCTGCCGAGAACGAGATCGTCTGGACCTCCAACGCCACCGAGGGTGTGAACCTGGTGTCCTACGCGTTCTCCAACGCATCCCTCGGCCTCGGCGGTCCCGCCGCGACGCGATTCAGGCTGGGCACCGGTGACGAGATCGTCGTCACCGAGATGGAGCACCACTCCAACCTCATCCCGTGGCAGCAGCTGGCGCTCCGCACCGGCGCCACCCTGCGCTTCATTCCCGTACGTGCCGACGGCACCCTGGACATGACCGCCGCCGGCGAGATCCTCAACCCGCGCACCCGGCTGCTGGCCGTCACGCACGCCTCCAACGTGGTCGGCACGATCAACCCGATCGACGACCTGGTGGCGATGGCGCACGCCGTCGACGCGCTCGTGTTCCTCGATGCCTGCCAGTCCGCGCCGCACCTGGCCCTCGACCTGACCGCGCTCGGCGTGGACTTCGCGGTGTTCTCCGGCCACAAGATGCTCGGCCCCACCGGAATCGGCGTGCTCTACGGCAAGGCCGAGCTGCTCGCGGCGATGCCGCCGTTCCTCACCGGCGGTTCCATGATCACCACCGTCGACATGCAGGGCGCCGAGTTCCTCGCTCCGCCGCAGCGTTTCGAGGCCGGCACCCAGCGCATCTCCCAGGCCATCGCCCTGGCCAGCGCGGTCGACTACCTCAGCCACACCGGTATGCACCGCATCCGCACCCGTGAGGCCGAACTCGGTCGACGCCTCGTGGAGGGCGTCACCGCCATCCCCGGTGTGCGCCTACTCGGCCCCGGCCTCGGCGTCGAACGCATCGGCCTGGCCGCGGTGGATGTCGCCGGTGTGCACGCGCACGACGTCGGCCAGTTCCTCGACGAGGCCGGCATCGCCGTGCGGGTCGGGCACCACTGCGCCCAGCCGTTGCACAAGAAGCTCGGCGTTACCGCGTCCACCAGGGCCAGCACCTACCTGTACACGACCGATGACGAGGTGGACCGGTTCCTGGCCGTGCTCGCCGAGGTCGCCCCTTTCTTTGGAGTGTCCAGATGACCTCGTCCGCCATGCAGCAGCTCTACCAGCAGATCATCCTCGACCACGCCAAGTCGGCCAACGGCGCGGTCGCCGAGCTGGCGGCACTGGATGCCGACGCGGCCACCGCCGCATCCGCCGCCGGTGTGCGCCTCGCCCAGTCGCACCAGGTCAACACCACCTGCGGTGACGAGATCACCGTGCGGGTGGGCCTGTCCGGTACCGGTGCGGATGCCCGGATCGACGAGTTCGCCTGGCGCGGCGCCGGCTGCTCCATCTCGATGGCGTCGGCCTCCGTGCTGAACGACACCGTGCGCGGTACCACCGTGGCCGAGTCAGAGGCCATGCTCGACCTGTTCCGGGAGATGTTGCGCTCCCGCGGCACCATCGAACCCGACGAAGAGGTACTCGGCGACGCCGCGGCCTTCGCCGGTGTCTCGAAGTACCCGGCCAGGGTCAAGTGCGCCATGCTGCCCTGGGTCGCCTTCGAGGCCGCCCTCCTCCAGCTCGCCGAGCCTGCGTAACTCCTGCAATTCTCCCCGCCGGGCATCCTGACCCGCGGGAATCCGCGGGCCGGGTTGGGTGAGCAGGAAACGAGCAGGAGTCATGCTCCACGCGCCGGGGTGACCGCGGTGACCGGGGCGCCGGGGTCAGGCGATCGAGATCGCGATCCGGTCGCGCAGCGCGCTGGTCGGGGCCAGCCGGGCCAGGTGCCCCGCGCCGTCCAGCGCATTCGCCACGGCCGGGCGGATGTCCACGCCGGGCCAGATCTCGCGCAGGCCCCGGTCGAACCGGTGGGCGATCTCCGGTGCACGCAGCACCCCGCCGAGACCGCAGACCACGGGGGAGACCCGGTCGGCCTCGCCCACCCGGCGCAGTCCGGTGGCGGCCGCGAGCACCAGCTCGGCCGCGGCCCGGTCGCAGATCGCGGCGGAAACGGCATCCGTTGCCGCGAGCTCGGTGACCTGACGGGAGTACGCGGCAATGCGGCTCACCCGGGCCGGATCGGCCTGCAGCTCGAGGTACGCCATCTCCAGGTCCGGAAACTCCACGAGCATCTCGGCGGAGAGCGACGTCGCCGGCCCACGGCCGTCGTAGGCCCGCATCACCGCGTCGAGGGCGGCGCGGCCGAGCCAGTAGCCGCTGCCGGCGTCGCCGATCAGGTAGCCCCAGCCGTCGATGCGGGCTACCTGGCTCGCACCCACGGCCAGGGTGACCACGCCGGTGCCGGAGGCGACGACCACACCGAGCTCGTCACCGAGCGCGCCGAGATAGCTCGTGACCGAATCGTGCGCCAGGAACACCTCTCGCACACCGTGCGGTGCCACCAGAACGCGTAGCTCCTCCGGGTCGGTCTCGGCCTTGGAGAAGCCCGAGATGCCGGCGCTGACGCTGACGATGCTCTCGGTCGTCGACGACACGATCCTCGCCACCGCCTCGGCCAGCTGCGGCACGAGCGCCCGGTCGGTGCGGATGCCGTCGAACTCGAACGTCAGATCCTGCCCGGTGCCGGTGTGCAGCAGCGCTCGGATGCCGGTCTGGCCGGCATCAATGGCGAGGGAACGGGGTGTCGCGGTCATGGTGTGTCCAATCTGGATCTCGGCTGGGCGTATCGGCTGAGCTGCTGAGTCGGCTCAGCCGGCCAGCTGCCCTGCCAGCCAGGCGGCCTGGCGCACGAAGTGGTGACCCTGGCCGCCTTCGTGCTCATTGAAGGGGTAGACCTCGATGTCGGCATCCGCCGCCCAGTGGTTGTGCGCCGCGAACACGGTGGAGGGCGGACAGATCGGGTCGAGTAGCGCCACCGAGAACAGTGCCGGCACGGTGGCCCGCTTGGCGAAGTTGGCACCGTCAAAGTACGACAGGGTTTCGAAGGTCTGGGCCACTTCATCCCGGTGCACCGCGAGGTAGCGCACGACCTCCTGGTACGGGTCGCTGCCGGTCATGCCCACTGCTCGCTCGAAGTGGCAGAGGAACGGGACCTCCGGCATCGCCCCGACCAGTCCGACGGAGAGGGCGGAGGCGGCGATCGCGATTCCACCGCCCTGGCTGCCACCGCACACGGCGACCCGGTCAGGGTCGACCCTGGCGAGGGTGCGCACGGCGTCGATCGCGCGCACGGCGTCGGTGAACACCCGCCGGTAGTAGTACTCGTCGGGCGAGCGGATGCCGCGGGTCATGAACCCGGACCCGGACGGTCCACTGCCGTGCGGGTCGGCGGTGTCACCGCCGGAACCCCAGCCGCTGCCCTGTCCGCGGGTGTCCATGAACAGGTAGGCGTAGCCGCTGGCCGCCCAACCCAGGTGCTCGTGCGGCAAGCCGCGGCCGCCGCCGTAACCGTTGTACTCGACCACCGTGGGCAAACGCTCTGGCAACGCACCGGATCGGTCCGCGGGCAGCATGAACCAGGCCTTGACCGGGTCGCCGGCGAATCCGTTGAAGGTGACGTCGTAGACCTCCACCTCGCTCAGCGGCGAATCGACCCTGACCAGCACCGGAGCATCCGGGTACTGCCGCGCCTCAGCCAGGGTGCGTTGCCAGAACTCGTCGAAATCGGCCGGTTCTGCGATGTCGGGACGGTACAGCCTGAGATCGGGCAGTGGCAGGTCTAACCGGGGCACGTGTTGCCTTTCGCGGGTGAGGTCTCGGCACCAACGCTGGAGCCACCTCCGACTCTAGCGGCGCGGCAACGCCGAAGGGCGGTGGTGCGCGCCGGTCACATCAGGCCGAGAGCGGCCAACTCAGAGCGGATGGCCGGGGCGATCCGATCTGCATAGTCCGGGGTCAGGTGAACGGCCTCACACCCTACGGGCAGGGTGCCGGTGAACGCCGGGCAGTAGCCGGCGGCGCGCCGCTGCAGCCGTGGGACCCGACGAAGTGATCGGCGGATGCACCGGGATGCGACTCAGAGTGTGTGCATTCCCAGCTGTCGAACTGCTGACGGTTCTATCGCCCGGGTGTTCTCGGATGCGGCCGGGTCGACCTACGGCTGGGCATTTCGATGAGGGTCTGGCCGGGGTCGACGGTCGCAGGCGGCCGGAGCCAGTATTGGCCGGCGTTTTCGAAGATCTGCCAGCGTTGGTTGTGGAGCAGTAGATGGTGGGCGTGGCAGAGCAGGATGCCCTGGTTGATGTCGGTGGTGCCGCGGTCTCGCAGCCAGTGGTTGATGTGGTGGGCTTCGGTGAAGGCGGGTGGTCGGTCGCAGCCGGGCCAGCGGCAGCCGCCGTCGCGGGCGGCGAGGGCGCGGCGTTGGGCCCGGTTGAAGAGGCGTTCGTCGCGGCCGACGTCGAGGGGGCGGCCGAGGTCGTCGAAGCTGATATCGACGGATCCGGAGTCGCAGATCAGCCGTTCGATGGTCTCGGCCGACACGGGTGCGGTGTTGCCGTCGAGGTAGCCGTGGCCGCCCTGGCCGGGTTCACAGATCAGGATGTCATCGGCGGTGCGGAGAAACTCCACCGGGAACAGACCGTCGAGGCTGCACGGTGTGTCGGTTCGGTCGGGTGGATGCGTCTCCGGTTCCCAAGGCGGACGAACGTCGGCATCGTGGGCACGTTCGGATTCGGGTTCGGGTCCGTCGACCGCTTGACCAACTCCACTGCCACTACTGCCACTACTGCCACTACTGCCACTACTGCCACTACTGCCACTACTGCCGCCGCCGCCGCTGCAGCTGCCGCCGCCACCTTCGCTCTGGCGGCCGGCTCTGGCCGCTCCGGTCGAGATGGCGATCGCGGGCTCACTCGGTGGTCCGCTGTCAGGTGCTTTACCGGGTCTGGCTGGGGGTCTGGTAGCGGGTGCGGGTGCGGGTCTTGCGCCAGGTGCGGCTCCGGTTGTTGGTCCGGTTCCGGGTGTGGGTGCGGGTGCGGTGGTGGTGTGTGCGGTCGGCCTGGTGGGCCGCGTGGCCGGGGTGGTGGTGATGATCTGTACGGCGGGGCGGCGGCCGCCGAGCATTTCGTTGGGGTTGATGGTGGTGCCGGCTTTGAGGAGGTCGATGAAGCCGTCGCAGGTGATCTGGGTGGTGGTGCGCGGGTCGTTTTGTACTCGGCGGGCCCAGTTGGCGCGTTCGGTGTCGACGAAACGCACGCCGCCGCGGCGGGGGCTGGTGAGGCTGTCGAAGGTGGCTTTGATGAATTCGCCCTGTTCGGGTGGGAAGAGGCCGTCGACGCGGACCTGGCCGGTGTTGAGGGTCCAGATGTGCAGGTAGCGGTCGTCCCACGCTTTTTGCTCGCGCACCCGGATGCCGGCTTCGTCGAGGGTGTCGCGGGTGTGCCGGGCTCGTTTGAGGAGCTGGTCGGCGTTCAGCCTGGGGGCTTCGGCGAGGAGCTCGGCCAGTGCGTCGGCGAGGATCGGGCCGGTGACGACGGTGTCGATATCGCCCAGCCCGGTGCGGAGGGCGTGGGCGGCGTCGATGGAGAGGGTGCCCTCGGACACGGCGCGGGAGATCGGTGCGTGCCACGGCTGCGGTACCGGTTCCGGCGTGGGCAGGGTGGTGGGGGTGGGATCGTCGGTGTCGCCGGCGTCGGGGGAGTCAGGGGCGAGTGCGTCGTCGACCAGGCGTCGGGCGGCCTCGGCCTGGCGGGCTGCGGCGGCTTCGGCTTCGCCGAGCATCTGGCCCACGCCGACGAGTTTGCGGGACTCGGCCCTGGTGGTGCCGGTGAGGTTTTGGATCAGGTCTTCGGGGGAGAGGAACCCGCGTTGTTTGGCCAGGCCGGCCTGGCCGAGTTCCCAGCGGGAGCGGTGGGCGAGGGTCTTGGCCATCCAGGCCTTGCGGGTGTCGAGCTCGTGTTGGGCTTGGGCGATGGTTTTCTGGCCGGCCAGGGCGTCGGCATCCGAGAGGGCGTCGTAATCGGCGCTGGAGGCGCCCAACCGGGCCACCGCGAAGGCCGCCTCCTGCAGCGCGTCAGCCCGCGCTACCGCATCGGCGACGCCGGCAGCAGAACCACTCATAGAGTCGTCCGTAGCGCCATCCGCAGCGCCGTCGGGGGCTGCCCCGACGGTGAAGGTGTCTGCGATGGATGACTGGTTTGTCATGCCACGAATATAGCCCGATAACGAAGCTTTGTGTGAGGAAATCTCATTCTGTGGAGAACTTTTTTTGGCTCACAGCCAGGGCCTTCTATGCGTTCCTGCAACTGTTTCTAGAACGGACAATTGCGCCCGGCGTACCGGGCGCAATTGTCCGCACTGGCAACAGTTCTGTGCCTGCGGGTGGGCGTGCGAGCGCTCGGCTACTCCCGGCGGTCGAGCCGGGCCACCCCGATCTTGGAGTCGGCCATGCCGTAGAAGACGTAGAGCTGCCCCTCGATCTCCTCGATCGCGGTGGGGAACACCACATTGGGCACGATGCCGTTGGTCTCGTCGGCCGTCTCGGCCTTGAGCAGCGGTTCACTGGTGCGGCTGAGCACGATGGTGGGGTCGTCGGCGTCCAGGATCATGCCGCCGGCGGCATAGTTCACCTTCTGTTGCTGGTCGAACGCCCGCGCGAGGATGCCCGTCACCCCGTGGTGCAGCAGCAACCAGCCCTCGGGAACCCGCAGGGGTGCGGGGCCGCCGCCGATCTTGAGTTCTTCGAACGGGAACTTCGGGCCGGCCAGGAACCGGTGCCCGCGCCAGAAGGTCAGCGCAGAGACATCCGCCAGCGCGTCAGCGACCGGCACATAGCTGATCCAGATGCTCTGCCGCTGGTCGGTGACCCCGGCCGGCACCCGGATGCCCTCGCCCGGCTTGGTCTCCTCCAGGTCCCACATCGGTCGGTGCAGCACGGCGAAGCTCTCCACGCCGTCTGGGGCGGTGACGGGTTCGGGGAAGAACACCGTGTCCTTGTTGTGGAACAGGTTGAGGTCCATGTCGAGGGCCTCGTCGTAGGCGAACAGGACGGGGCCGAGGCGACGCCAGTCGCGCAGGTCCTCGGAGACCGCGACAGCGGTACGCGGACCGAGCGGCCCGTAGGCGACGTAGGTCATCACGTGCAGACCCAGCCTGGGGATGAAGGTCACCCTGGGGTCCTCGACCCCGGCATTGTTGGCGCCGCGCTCCCACCCCTGGGTGGGCTCGAGTACGACCCCCTCACGTTCCACGCCGGTGGGGACGCCGTTTTCGATGATCACCCTGGCCAGCCCCACCCGGGAGACATTGCCGGTGGCGACGAGCCGGGGCAGCAGGTACAGGGTGCCGTCCGGGGTATGGCCGGTGCCGGGGTTGAGCACCCCCTCGGCTTCGAGGTCGTTGCCCTCCTCTGGCGTCATGATGACGCCCATCCGGGTGAGGGTATAGGGGAATTCGGTGGTGGAGCTCATGACTAACCTTTCACGCCCGAGCCGATGTCGCTCGAGACGAAGTGCCGTTGGAACAGGATGAAGAGAACGACAGCGGGGGCTGCCAGCACGCAGGCGCCGGCCAGGATCGCGCCGAACGGGTTGGCCGCGGTGGCCGCGACGTTGGTGAGGTAGTTCGCCAGGGACACCGCGAGCGGTTGCAGCGAGGCCTCCTTGGTGATCAGGAACGGCCAGAGGAACTCATTCCACGGGCCGATGAAGGTGAGCAGCACCACGGTCAGCAGCGCCGGTCGTACCAGCGGCAACGCGATGCTGCGCAGGATCTTGAGTTCACCGGCGCCGTCGATTCTGGCGGCGTCGAAGAGGGCCCTCGGCACCTGCAGGAAGTACTGCCGGAAGATGAGCACCGCCGTCGAATTAATGGCGAACGGCAGGATCATGCCCAGGTAGTTGTCGGCCAGGCCGTAGTCCCTGGCGATCATCACGTAGAGCGGGATCATCAGGAGCTGGAAGGGCACCACCTGCACGAGCAGCACCAGCGCGAAGGTCACGCCGCGTCCGCGCCACTCCAGCTGCGCCAGTGCGTACCCCACCAGCACGCCGAAGACGACAGTGCAGAGGATGACGCCGCCGGCGAAGATGCCCGAGTTCACCAGTCCCTGCAACAGGTCGATGCGGCTGTTGATGGCGACATAGTTCTCGCCGGTGATGTTCGCAGGGTTCGGGAACGCCCCGGCGATCGTCGAGTCCGGTTCCGTCTGGAGGGAGCCGATCACCATGTAGTAGAACGGGAACAGGAAGATCAGGGCGCCGACGAACAGCACAACGTAGCGCAGGATGTTCTGGCCCCGGCTCATGCCGTCGACCTTGCGCGCGCGGGAGCGCCTGCTGCCCGTCTTGACGGAGCCCGTTGCCGCGTCGGCCGACGGGTTCTGGGTGGTGCTCATGAGTCGTCCCCTCCGGCCAGCTTGCGTTGGATGAATGCCAGGATCAGCACGCCGATCACGAGGATGACCCCGATCGCGGCGGCAATGTCTGGTGCGCCCTGCTCGATGCCGCGCTGGTACATCAGCAGCACCGGTGACGACGAGGCGCCGTTCGGCCCGCCACCGCCGGTGAGCAGGTACGGTTCCGTGAACAGGTTCGCGCCGGTGACCGTGGCCAGCAGCAGCACCAGCACGGTGGCCGGCCGGACGCCGGGCACGGTGATCGAGAAGAACATCCGGATCTTGCCCGCGCCATCCGTGGCCGCGGCCTCGTACAGCTCCTCCGACACGTTCTGCAGGGCGGCCAGGTAGAGCAGGATGAAGAAACCCAGACCCTTCCAGGTGACGAAGATCGCGATGGTGGGCATGGCCCACTGCTCGTTGATCAGCCAGGCCGGATCCGGCGCCAGCGGCCCCAGGATCTGGTTGACCAGTCCGTTGCCGCTGAACAGGAAGATCCAGACCCCCACCACGGCCACACTGGCCGTGACGTACGGCACGTAGAACGCCACCCGGAGGAAGGTGCGAGCGTGCACCACCTTGTTCAGGGCCGTGGCGAGCACGAGCGACAGGATCACGGTGAGCGGCACGTTGATCAACAGGAAGATGCCGACATTGCCGAACGAGCGGATGATGGCCGGATCGCTCAGGACCTCCTGGAAGTTCGCGAGCCCCACGAACGGCCGGTCCACCACGGCGCCGGGGGCGGCGAAGAAGTAGTCGTGGAACGACATGTAGAAGGCGAAGACCAGCGGGTAGGCGAAGACCAGGAGAACGAAGGCCAGGTAGGGGGCGCTGAGCACGAGCCCGAGCGGGTTCTTGCCCAGCCAGCGGCGCCGCACGGACCGGCGGGGGCCCCCGCCACCGGGCCGTGCTGGCCCGGTGGCGGGGTTCGGGGTGACGCTCCCTGAGGAGACTGTCGGGGTGGACATGGAACTTACGGCTGCGCGATCAGTTCGTCGACCTTGGCGGCCGCAGCGTCGAAGGCATCAGCGATGTCGCCCTCGCCGGTGATGACGCTCTTGGTCCAGGCATCCCGGAACGCCTGCCAGGCGGCGACGGAATTGGCGACCTGGGGGACCTCGACGGTGCGGGAGGCCTGGTCACCGAACTGCTCGTAGGCGGGGTTCGCCTCGAAGTAGTCGGGGTAGGCGCCGGTGAGGTCGGTGCGCAGGGGCATCTGGCCGGTCAGCTCGAGGAGCTGGCCGTCCTGCTCCTCGCTGGTGGCGAACTTCAGCACGTCCCAGGCCGTGGCCTGGTTCTCGCAGGCCGTGAACAGGCCCACGTTCTTGGCGTCGCTGAAGGTGTACGCCTCCTCGGGGGCAACACCGGTGCTGGTGGGGAACGGCACGGCTCCCCAGTTCACCGCGTCCTTGTAGACGGACACGGCCCAGGGTCCGGCGCTCGACATGGCGGCCTTGCCGTCGGCGAACGAGTCACCCTGGTACTGCTCCTTGCCGGCCAGGCCCTCGGCGTACAGGGTCTTCCAGAACTCGCCAACCTCGACGCCCTCGTCCGAGTTGAACGTGGCCGCGCCATCCTCGATGAAGAGGGTGCCGTCGGTCTCCGCCGCGTAGGTGGGGTAGAAGTCGAACCAGCTCTGGAAGAACTGGCTCGTCGGCGACGGGTAGATGGCGTACTCGGCGGCGCCGCTGGCGACCAGCGTGCGGGCGGTCGCGGTGAACTCCTCGTGGGTGGCCAGGGCGGGGTTCTCCGGGTCCAGTCCGGCCGCGGCGAAGAGGTCCTTGTTGTAGAACAGCATCACCGGGTTGGACTTCCACGGCATCTGGTAGAACTTGCCGTCGTCGCTCTGGTACTGGTCGGCGAGGTCCCCGGTGCGCTCCTGGATGTAGGAATCGCCGTCCTCGAAGCTGCTGAGGTCGACCAGGCCGCCCTGCTTCTGGAACTGCGGCACCGCGACGGGGGCGGTGTTGAAGACCAGGCACGGCGCGTTGCCGGCGGTGATGGCGGCGCCGATGACCTCTTCACTGCTCTTGCCGGCCGGGATCTCCTGAGCCTTGACCTGCTCGTCGGGGTTCTCGGCGTTCCAGGCCTCCACCATCTGCTTGCCCCAGAGAACCTCGTTCTCGTTGTTCGAATACCAGATCGTGATGTCACCCCTGGACTCGGCCCCGCCCGAGCTGCCGCCGGCCGAGCAGGCGCCGAGGGCGACGATCATGGCGGCGGAGGTGGCGGCTGCGGCGAGCATCCGGGTGTGGCGTCGCCGGGTCTGACGGTTGGTGGGGTGGATGCGAGTGCGGCGTTGCATGTGCTTCTCCATTCATGATTCCGCAGCGGCTCTGCTGCGGCGAGTTGTGGTGGGGCGCCGGAAAGACGCCCCGGCTCAGCGTTCGGCCGGGATGGCCGCCGAGCCGCGGATGATCAGCCGGGCGGCGGGGAGTTCGACGTCGTCGGCGTGACCGGTGCGGATGAGGGTGAGGAGGGTGGTCGCGGCCGCGCGGCCCCAGACCATGGGGGTCGCGCCCACCGTGGTGAGCGCGGGGTAGACGTACCGGGCGAATTCGATGTCGTCGAATCCGGTGATCGAGACGTCGTCCGGCACGCGTACGCCCAGCTCCTGGGCCACGCCGATGCCGGCGATGGCCATCGGGTCGTTGGCGAAGACGATGGCGGTGGGCGGTTCGCTCTGGCGCAGCAGCCGACGGGTGGCGTCCGCTCCGGCGGCGATCGAGAAGTCGGTGTCGACGACCTGACCGTCGCCGAGGCCGGCGTCGCGCATGGCGGCGGTGAAGGCGTCCCTGCGCCGGTTGCCGTGCAACATGGCGGCGCTGCCGGCCACGTGGGCGATACGGCGGTGTCCGAGGGCGACCAGGTGACGCACCGATTCACGGATGCCCTCGGTGTCGTCGATCGACACCGCCGGGAACGGGCTGGGCTGGTCGGGGCGGCCGAGGGTGACGGCGGGCAGCCCGAGTTCGGCCAGGCAGGGGATGCGGACGTCGTCCTGGCGCAGGTCGCTGACGAAGACCCCGTCGACCCGGCCGTCCGACACGAGGGTGCGGTAGGTGGCCAGCTCGGTCGACGAATCGGGAACCACGCTGAGCACCAGGGCGAGACCCTCCGGGGCGAGGATGGTCTCCACGCCGGCGATGAACGAGGTGAAGAACGGGTCGGACCCGAGCACCTCGGGGTCGCGGGCGATGACCAGACCGAGCGCGAAGGACCGCTTGGAGGACAGCGACCGCGCCCGCAGAGACGGCGTCCAGCCCAAGGCGCCGGCGACCTGCAGGATGCGCGTGCGCGTCTCAGCGGACACTCCGGGCCGGTCGTTGAGGGCGAAGGAGACGAGGCCCTTGCTGACGCCGGCCTCACGGGCCACGTCGGCGATCGTGACCCGACTGGATTCCGAGACCTGGTCCGTGCTCGCGTCCATGTTCGAGTTCGAGCTCGAGTCCATGGGGGCCTCCTCATTGATGGCGATCCGGTTCGGCCACATTCGCCGCCTTAACCGGTTTAGGCACAATCTATACCGGTTTAGGACGCCGCGTCAAGAAGTATTCCCGCGCCTGCCCGTCCGGCCGCGCCCCTGACGCCGGGCGCCGCGCCAGGTTGACTGTTCCCGGTGCGGACATCTGCGTCCGGTGTGCCGGGCGCAGAAGTCCGATTCGGCAACAGTTGCCCGCCTCGGCCGGCGGCCTTGAGCAGCAGGATGCGTGAGCCTAGGGTGATCTGCACCATGGACTGGTTCGCTACGGGGGACTACGACATCGCGCGCGAGATCCTGCAGCGGGGCATCGCCGCGATCTTCCTGATCGCCTTCGTGTCGGCCCTCAACCAGTTCCCGGCGTTGCTCGGCGACACCGGCCTGCTCCCGGTGCGGCGGTTCACGGCGGTGGTGCCCTTCAGACGGGCGCCGAGCCTGTTCCACTGGCGCTACTCCGACCGGATGCTGCGCCTGGTCGCCGGCCTCGGCGCCGGCCTGTCCGCGACCGTGCTTCTCGGCCTGCCCCAACTCGGGCCGGCCTGGCTGCCGATGCTCGTCTTCCTGCTGCTCTTCGCGGCCTATCTCTCGATCGTGAACGTCGGCCAGACCTTCTACTCCTTCGGCTGGGAGAGCCTGCTGGTCGAGGCCGGGTTCGTCGTCGCGTTCCTCGGCTCCACCGCCGTGGCCACCCCGATTCCGGTGCTGCTGTTCCTGCGCTGGCTGGTGTTCAGGCTCGAGTTCGGCGCTGGACTGATCAAGCTCCGCGGCGGCCGCGAATGGCGGGACCTCACCGCGCTGTACTACCACCACGAAACCCAGCCGATGCCCAACCCGGTGAGCTGGTTCGTGCACCACCTGCCACGCTGGTTCCACCGGGGTGAGGTGCTCGGCAACCACGCGGTGCAGCTCGGACTGCCCGTGCTGCTGTTCGCTCCGCAGCCGGTGGCGTCGATCGCCGCAGGCCTGATCGTGCTCAGCCAACTCTGGCTCGTGCTCACCGGTAATTTCGCCTGGCTCAACTGGATCACCATCGTGCTGGCCGCCGCGGCCGTCGACGACGCCTCCTTCCACTGGCTGGGCGGGCTGGTCGTTCCAGGGCCGCGGGATGCGCCCGCCGCCGCGCCGGGGGAGCCGCCGCTCTGGTTCGTGGTCACCGTGCTCGCCGTGACGACGCTGCTGCTGGTGCTCAGTTACTGGCCGGCGCGCAACCTGCTGCGCCGGCGCCAGCTGATGAACGCGAGCTTCAACCCGTTCCACCTGGTGAACGCCTACGGCGCGTTCGGCACCGTCACCAAGGAACGCTTCGAGGTGATCGTGGAAGGCAGTGACACGGGCGACCCCGACCCCACGGCCTGGCGGGCCTACGAGTTCCGAGGCAAACCCGGCGACCCCACCCGGCTGCCCGGGCAGTTCGCGCCCTATCACCTGCGTCTGGATTGGCTGATGTGGTTCCTGGCCCTCGGCTCACGGGACACACACTGGTTCGAGATGTTTCTCGCTCGACTGCTGCAGGGCGATCCGGCGACCCTGCGGATGCTCGCCCACAACCCGTTTCCCGCGCATCCGCCCCGCTATCTGCGGGCCCGGCTGTTTCGCTACCGGTTCAGCACACCCGCAGAGCGCCGGGCCGAGAAGGTCTGGTGGGTGCGCACCGAGGTCGGCACCCTGGTGCCGCCGGTGACGCTGCCGGCCGACCCGGTGACGGCCGCCGACGAGTGAGTGCGCACGCGGCCGACGCCAGGCCGGCCGGAGCGCGGCTCAGCGACCGCGCAGCTCTTCCATCTCCCGGCGTTCCCGCTTGGTGGGCCGGCCGGCGCCGCGGTCGCGCATCGGTACCAGCGCCACCTCTTCGCGCGGGGGCGGTGGCGGGGTGTTGTCGACGAAGCACTCGGCGGCCACACTCGGGCCCACCCGTTTGACGATGATTCGCGCGACCACGAGCACCCGGTCGAAACCGTTGGCACGGATGCGCACCTCGTCGCCGGGTTTGATCGACTGGGCGGACTTGGCCCGTTCGCCGTTCACCCGAACGTGCCCGGCCCGGCAGGCGGCGGTGGCCTGCGAGCGGGTCTTGTACATCCGCACCGCCCAGGCCCAGCTGTCCACCCTGGCGCTGTGCAATTCCATGCCTCGACTCTACGCGGCCGGCGGCATCAGGTGAACCTGCCGATCAGCCCAGCAGCACCCAGGCGATGAGCAGCATGGTGACCAGGAACCCGGTGAGGAAGTTCAGCCGGAGGAACCGTTTCCAACCGTTGTTGGCGCGTTCGGAGTCCGCGTCGCTGACCGACCGGTACGGCCAGGCGGCCAGGATGTATGGGATGACGAGCAGAGCGGCGAGCGGCCCCGGCCAGTCAGTGACCAGCATCAGCAGCCCGGCCAGCAGCCAGAATCCGATCGCCAGGCGCACGGTCGCCGCGGCGCCGAACGCCGTCGCGATCGAGCTGATGCCGCCCTGCCGGTCTGGCTCGACATCCTGCACGGCCCCGAAGGCGTGGCTGGCGACGCCCCAGAAGAAGAAGGCCGTCAGCAGGGCAACGAGCTCCGGGGTGACCAGGGCTCCCGCGACGGCGAGGCCGTACACGGCCGGGCTGACGAAGTGCACGCTCGAGGTGACGGAGTCGAGCACCGGTCGTTCCTTGAAGCGCAGCCGGGGTGCGGAGTACGCGACCACGGCGAACAGGCTGGCGGCCAGCACGACCCACGACGAGGGGTTGAGGCCGGCCAAGACGAGCATCAGCACCAGCACGGGCGCGGCGGTCGCCACCCCGGAGACCAGCACGATCCGGTGCATGCCCGGATCGAGCATGGCGCCCTCTACCCCGCCCTTGCGGGGGTTGCGCAGGTCGGACTCGTAGTCGAAGACGTCGTTGATGCCGTACATCAGCAGGTTGTACGGGATCAGGAAGAACAGCGTGCCCACGACGAGCAGGGCATCCACCCGGCCCGTTGTCACGACGTAGGCGGCGGCGAACGGGAACGCCGTATTGATCCAGCTGAGCGGCCGGGAGGACAGCAGAACCTGCCGAACCGTGTGGCCGACTCCGCTCGACGAGGATGCCTGCGGGGGAAGTGCCTCGGTCATGCGTCCTGTCCTTCTGCGGGTCGTGCGGGGTGTGCCGTACCGCGTCCACCTGCTGCCCGCGGAGTGTCGCCGCCGAGCAGCGCCCAGACGGCAGGCAGCAGCAGCGCCGCGGCCACCGGATAGGCGAAGTCTTCCACGGGGGCGATCCCGACGAACGCCCCGTTGATCAGGGCCGGATCGTAGGCGACGAGTCCCACCCCGATCATGATGTTATCGAAGACGGCGGTGAGCACCAGAACGGCGGCCAGGGCGAGGGCGGATGCCGCGTACAGACGTCCGGCGGCCGGCCGCCGCCACAGCGCCACGGCGGCCGCTGCCACCGCGAGGCCGAGGAAGATCGTGTTGAGCTCGAGGTAGTTCACGCGGGCCGCCGCCTCTCCAGGAGCATCCGTGCGCCCTGCAACGCATTCATGAACAGGTAGCAGAGGAACGTGAGAAAGAAGACCTCTTCGATGGGCAGCTCCGGGGCCACCTGCAGCCCGGTCATGAACGCCGTCTGGCCGCGATAGAAGATCCCGGCCATGATGCCGAGCACGTCCCAGGCCAGGAAGAACAGCACCCCGACACCGAGCACGACGGCCGCGGCGCGCGGCGCGCGCCAGAAGAACAGGCCGAACCGACGGTCGAGCACGACCATGCCGGTCAGGGAGACCAGCAGGGCGAGCAGATAGGCGAAACCGAGCATCAGCGCAGAACGGCGGCCAGGGGCTCGGGGAGGGGACCCGTGCTCACGTCGCCACGAATCCGCTTGAGCAGGATCTCGGCACTGATCAGGCACATCGGCAGGCCGATCCCGGGAATGGTGCTGCCGCCGGCGTAGTAGAGCCCGTCGATGTGCGCGGAGACATTGGTGCCGCGGAAGAACGCGCTCTGCTTGAGCGTGTGCGCAGGTCCCAGCGCGCCGCCCTTCCAGGAGTTGAGGTCGTCGGCGAAGTCGGCCGGCCCGATGGTGCGGCGCACCACGATCCGCTCGGCGAGGTCGGGGATCCCTGCCCACTCGGCGAGCTGCCCGATCGCGGCATCCGCGATGCCCTCGACGGTGGCCGAGCCGGCCCCGTCGATGCCGCCGTGACCGATGCCGGTGTCCGCCGGCACCGGGATGAGCAGGAACATGTTGCTGGAGCCGTCTGGGGCGACGCCTGGATCTGTCGCGCTGGGCAGGCAGGCGTAGAACGACGCCGGGTTCGGCACCGAGGTCTCCGTGCCGAAGATGCGGTCGAAGTTGTCGGCCCAGTCCTCGGTGAAGAACAGGGTGTGGTGGGCGAGCTTGGGCAGGTCACCGCTCACGCCCAGCAGCACCAGCACGGCACCGGGGCCTGAGGTGCGCTTCTGCCACCAGCGCTCGGGGTAGGTCTGTTTCGCGGGCTCGACGAGTTCGGTCTCGGTGTGGTGCAGATCGGCGGCGGAGACCACCAGATCGGCATCCAGCCGCACGGTGTCCCCGGCGGCGTTGGTGTAGGTCACACCCTCGACGGGCGCCTTGGCACGCCGGCCGGCCGGGGTGGAACCGGAGCGAATCGCCTGCACGGTCGCACCGGTCTCAATGGTGACGCCGGCCGCACGGGCCAGGTCCACGATGCTCTCGATCAGCCGGGTGAACCCGCCCTGCGGGTAGAGCACGCCGTCGGCCAGGTCGAGGTGGCTCATCAGGTGGTACATCGACGGGGTGCGGTCGGGCGAGGAGCCCAGGAAGACGGCCGGGTAACCGAGGATCTGGCGGATGCGCGGGTCACGGAAGTAGCCGGCGACGAACCTGTCCAACGGCTGCAGCAGGAGCCGGCCGAGCCGGCCCATCCGGGAGAGCACATCACGCACGAGCAGGGGCTTGAACGACGCGAAGCTCGTGTACAGAAACCTGTCCACGGCCATGTCATAGGTCTCCTTGGCACTGGCCAGGTACTTCTCCAACTGTGCGCCTGCACCGGGTTCCAGGCTGTCGAACAGACGGATGTTGTCGGCCTTTTCGGCGCGAACGTCAACGGGTTCCTGGTCGGACTCGAAGAACACCCGGTAGCCGGGGTCGAGCCGGGTGAGCTGCAGTTGCTCGGCCGCGCTCGTGCCCATCAGCCGGTAGAAGTGCTCGAACACCTCGGGCATGAGGTACCAGGACGGACCGGTTTCGAAGCGGAAGCCCTCGGATTCCCAGAAGCCGGCCCGGCCGCCGAGGGTGTCGTGAGCCTCGAGCAGGGTGACCTGGTGCCCCTCCCTGGCCAGGAGCGCCGCGCTGGCCAGCCCGGCGATGCCCCCACCGATCACGACGGTTCTGGTAGCGGTACCGGTCACGGGGCCACTCACTTGCGCCACGCCTGCGGGCCGAGCGAGGACGAGAGGGCGATCATGAGTTTCTCCGGATCCGGCACCCGGACACGGGTGCTCATCAATTCCTGGGCGGGTGTTTCCCGCAGTTTCGCAGACAACCGGGCAAACAACCGGTGGGCCGCCGTCACGGCGCGTCGGCTGCCGGACGGCAGCAGGGGAAGCACCCGTTCGGCGGCCGCGAGGTCTGCGTCCATGTCGTCGAGCAGCACGGTCTTCTGCGCGTCGGTGAGGCGGGTGAGATCGACGCCGGGGAAGTAGTTGCGACCGAGCGCATCCCGGTCGGCGGCCAGGTCACGCAGGAAGTTGACCTTCTGGAAGGCGGCGCCCAGACTGCGGGCGCCGTGCTCGAGCACCGCGACCTGTTCGGGTGAGCGCGGAGAGTCGTGCAGGAAGCTGCGCAGGCACATCAGCCCGACCACCTCGGCGGAGCCATAGATGTACTCCGCGACGCTGGCGGTCGTGAACGGCGCCGGGTCAAGGTCGCGGCGCATCGAGGCGAAGAACGGTCGGGTGAGTGCGGGATCGATGTTCACCCGCCTGGCGGTCGTGGCGAAGGCGTGCACGATGAGATTGGTGCTGAAACCGCGTGCCATGGCGCGCTCGGTTTCGGTTTCGAGGTCGTCGAGGAGTTCACGTTGACCGGCCAGGTCGATGCCGGCCTCGCTCGCGGCGCCGTCGACGATCTCGTCCGCGATGCGCACGAGGGCGTAGATGGTGCGCACGTCCTCCCGCACGCCGGGGTTGAGCAGCCGGGCGGCGAGTCCGAACGAGGTGGAGTAGTGGCCGATCACGGTCGTGGCGCTGGCCACGGCGGCTGCGTCGTAGGTGCCCAGGGTGGTCGGCAGCAACCCATCGGTCGGTGCGCTGGGTCGGGGGTGGGCGGTGTCGCGGCTCATTTGATGCGGCTGACGGCGCTGGACGCCAGCTGGGTCAACGTGGTGCGCAGCTCGGCGGGAACGGCGGGGATCTGCAGCGCCTCGACGGCGCGGCGGGCGTATTCGCGGGCGAGGCCGTCGGCGGTGTCCGACGCCCCGCAGTCGCGCAGGTGGGTGCGCACGGTGTCGGCCTCCGCCTCGGTGAGGTCGGCCTTGCCGACGAAGGGTGCGATCATCGGCCACCGGTCGGTGGACCCGGCGTGCGCGATGAGGGCGGTCTGCTTGCCCTCGCGGAGGTCGGCGAGGGTGCTCTTGCCGGTGGCCGCGGAGTCGCCGAAGACCCCGAGCAGGTCGTCGGTGAGCTGGAAGGCCACGCCGATCAGCCGGCCGAATCGGCCGAGCGCGTCGATGGCCTCCTCAGGGGCGCCGGCCAGTACGGCGCCGGCCTGCAGCGGAGCCTCGAAGGAGTAGATGGCGGTCTTGTGCTCGAGGGTGGTGACGACCTGCTCGATCGTGAGCGGTGTAGAGCTGACGGTGTTGGTCACATCGGCCAGTTCGCCGGCCGCGGACACGAAGACCGCCCGGTCGAGCAGGTCGAGCAGCCGGCCGCGCAAACCGGCAGGCACCGGCAGCAGGGCGAGCGCGCGGTGCGCCTCGCTGAGCGCCAGGTCGCCGGCGAGGATGGCGGCGGTCGCGGCCCACGCTTCGGCCTGCCCGGTGCCGGCGCCGTGCGCGATCGCCCGCTCGGTGAACCGGCCGGCGATGTTGGCCATGCCGCGGCGCGACAGGTCACGGTCGATGACGTCGTCGTGGATGAGGAAGGCCGTGTGCAGGAGCTCGAAGCTCACCGCGACGGGCGTGGACAGGGTGTGGTCTGTGCCACCGAAGCCGTCGTATGCGGCGAGCACGAGGGCCGGTCGCACCCGCTTGCCGCCGCGGCTGGCCTGGTCCAGTGCGTCCCAGAGCGCCACATAGTGCTCGCCGTAATCGCTCGCGCGCAGGCGTGCCGCCGCGAAGAATCGGTGCAGTTCGGTTTCGACGCCCAGCGTCGCGATTTCATGCACTGAAGGTCTCCAGCTCACGCATTTGCAGCACCATCCAGGGGCTGAACGCGAACGGGCTGGCCAGCACGGAGTGCCGGAGCGTCTCCGGGTCGGTCCAGGTGTATTCCATCACCTCGTCGGGATTGGGCACGGGGTTGCCGACGGCACGGGCCAGGTAGACCGGGCAGACCTCGTTCTCGACGATGCCGCTGCTGTCGGTCGCGCGGTAGCGGAACAGGGGGAGGGCAAGGTCCAGGCCGGCCAGTTCCAGGCCGAGTTCGAAGGACGCCCGTCGGCGCACCGCATCCGTCACCGTCTCTGCCGGAGCCGGGTGGCCGCAAAAGGAGTTCGTCCAGACCCCCGGCCAGGTCTTCTTGGTCAGTGCCCGCCGGGTGAGCAGGACCTCGCCACGGTCGTTGAAGACGTAGCAGGAGAAAGCCAGGTGCAGGGAGGTGTCGGAGTCGTGCACGCTGCTCTTCGGGGCGGTGCCGATTTCCGCGCCGTCCTCATCGAGCAGAACGACCATATCTTCGACCAGCACGGCGTCTTCGACCAGTACGGCGTCTTCGACCAGCTCAACGGCGGCTTCTGCTGTGTGCATCGGGACTCCCTCTCGTGCAGCCAAGATACCGGATAAAGTACCTAACTGAGTTAGCGATAATCTAGCATGGGGACTATGCCCGCCGACGACGCACCCGCCGCGAAACCGATACCTGTCGGTTCCGACAGCTACTGGTATCCGGATGCACACCGGCCCGCCGGGACCGGTGCGACCGCGGTGGACGTGCTGCGCGCCGTGCGCCGGTTCCGGGCCGCCGACGTGGCCATGCGCGTTCGGGCTCGACTCGACATGGACATGAACGAGTCCGATCTGGTGGCCCTGAGGCTCCTGATCGCGGCGGAGGAACGTTCAGAGTCGATCGGACCGAAGGACCTGAGCGTGTTCCTCGGAATCACCTCGGCCGCGACGGCGAAGCTGTTGACCCGGCTGGAGTCCGCTGGCCGCCTGCGCCGCGAGCCGCATCCGAGCGACCGGAGGGCGCAGGTGCTGCACGCCACCCGGCGGGCGCACGACGAGATCCGACGCGTGATGGGTGACGCCCACCGGCGGATGCTCGCGGCGGCCGAGAAACTCAGTTCCGCGGAGCAGGTGGCCGTCGTGCGCTTCCTCGACGAGCTCAGCGGTGCGATGGACGCGCCGGCCCCGTCAGCTTCCGACAGTGGAGCGACCCAGCCCCCTGCCTCGGCCGGGCCAGCAGGGGAGTGAGTGGGCGGGGTCGAACGGTATCCTGAGGGACGTGATCGTTCCCGCTTCCCAGCACGTGCAGACCCTCCTCGCCTCCTACCCGGACTTCCCGCTTACCGGGATCCTGTTCCGGGACCTCAACCCGGTCTTCGCCGACGCGCTCGCCTTCCGGGCGATCATCGATGACCTGCGCGAGCGTTACGCGGGGCAGTTCGACGCCGTCGCCGGCATCGAGGCACGCGGATTCCTGCTCGCGGCCGGAATCGGTTATGCCGCCGGATGCCCCGTTCTCGCCGTGCGCAAGGGCGGCAAACTGCCCGGAACCGTCCTGACCGAGGAATACGATCTGGAGTACGGCTCTGCGCGCCTCGAGCTCGAGGTCGGTCAGCTGCCCGCCGGCTCGCGGGTGCTCATCGTCGACGACGTGCTCGCCACCGGCGGCACCGTCGCGGCGACCGCCAGACTGATCGAGCGGGCCGGCTACCTGCCCGTCGGTGTCGGCGTGGTGCTCGAGCTCGCCGACCTGGCCGGCCGCACCCGGCTCGGCGACGTACCGGTCCACACGATCCTGTCCCTCTGACGGCTCCGCCCCGCGGCGCCCTGCCCGCCCTCGTCGGCGGGCCCTAGCCTGCGGCCCTAGTACGCCGAGGGGGTGCCCGACGGCTCGACCGGGGCTCCGGAGAGCACAGCACGGCTGCCGGAGACGCCGAGGCGGGTGGCGCCGGCCTCGATCATGGCCAGCGCATCCGCATGGCTGCGCACACCGCCGGACGCCTTGACCCCGAGTGCCCCTGCCACGGTGTGGGCCATCAGCCGTACGGCGTGCACGGTCGCGCCGCCGGTGGGGTGGAATCCGGTGGACGTCTTGACGAAGTCGGCACGGGCTGCGACGGCCGCGCGGCAGGCGGCGACGATCTCGTCGTCGGTGAGCGCGGCGGATTCGATGATCACCTTGAGGATGCGGGGGGCCGGGATCTCGGCGCGCACAGCCGCGATGTCGGCTTCGATGAGATCGAACCGGCCGGCCTTGGCGGCTCCGACGTCGATGACCATGTCGATCTCGTCCGCACCCTGGGAGACGGCGAGGGCGGCTTCGGCGGCCTTGATCGCGCTGGCGTGCTTCCCGCTCGGGAAGCCGCAGACAACGGCGACCTTGAGGGACGCATCCGCGGGGATCGTGAGCGGCAGCATCGACGGCGACACGCAGACCGAGTACACGCCCAGCTCGATGGCCTCCGAGATCAGCGCCGCAACGTCAGCCTGGGTGGCCTCGGGCTTGAGCAGGGTGTGGTCGATGTAGCGGGCGAGGTCCGCGGCGCCCTGGGCGTCGGTGGGAGAGGCGGAGGCGGGGGTGGGTGTCGTCATTCGGCAGATCCTTTGGGAGGGGCGGGCGTGTGTCCGCCGGGCTCGATCATACCCGGCGGGCATGGCTCGCTCCCGGGTGCCGGTCGGCCGCGAGTGCGGCATGCTTAAGCGATGAGCGGTAGCGGTGATGCGTGGGTCTACGGCCCGGACGGGGCCAGGTTCTGGGGCCGGTACGGGGCCGCCGGCCTGCTCGTGCACTCCGCCGAACGCGGTGTGCTCCTGCAGCACCGGGCGCTCTGGAGCCACCACGGTGACACCTGGGGTCTGCCCGGCGGGGCCAGGCACGAGAACGAGAGCGCCCTCGATGCGGCCCTGCGTGAGGCCGAAGAGGAGGCCGGTGTGCCCGCCCGCCTGGTGCGGGTGAGCTTCAGCAGCGTGATCGACCTCGGTTTCTGGTCGTACACCACGGTCGTGGCACTGGCCGTGGAGCAATTCGAGCCGGTGATCAGCGATACCGAGAGCATCGCGTTGCGCTGGGTCAAGGCTGCGGACGTCGAGCTTCTGCCGCTGCATCCGGGATTCGCCGCCAGCTGGCCCGCGCTGAGGGACCGGTTGCTCCAGACCGGCTGAGTCAGGCCTGCCGGTCGAGCCCGGCCCGCGCCCGGTTTGCGGCCGCCGACCGTTTGGGTGCGAACGGCACCAGCGGCCAGACCGTGCGCCGGTAGGCGGCGTAGCCGGCATGCCGCTCCAGCGAGATGCTCTCGGTGAACGCGATCGAGCCGACGAAGAGGAGCGTCAGCAACAGCGCACCCGCGCTGCCGACCTGCAGCACCGTGCCGGCCGCGATCGCCCCGAAGCCCGCCATCAGCCACCACTGCAGAATCTCGAAGAAGTAGTTCGGGTGCCGGGAGAATCGAAACAGGCCGGTCGTGACGAAGCCGGGGTCGGCGGCGCCCTGCGCACGCAGCACTCTGCGCCGCCGCTGGAAGTCCCACTGCTGTTGGTCGGCGATGCCCTCGCCGATCAGGCAGGCCAGGAAGGCCAGGGTGAGGGCGAGTTCGGCGGCCCCGATCCCTCGACCGGGATGCTGCAGCACCGTCCAGGCGGGCAGCGTGATGAGCAGCAGGAGCAGATTCTGGTAGATCGCGATGAAGAACAGGTTGAACAGGGCGGACTGGCGCCGACTCATCCGGCGTCGAAGCGCGGCCCACCGGTAGTCCTCCCCGCCCGGCCGGTACCCGCCCTTGCGGGCGAAGTTCAGGGTGAGCCGCACACCCCACAGCGTGCCGAGCACCGCCATCAGGCTCAGCCGCGGGTCGGCGAAGCCGCCGGAGGCCGCGAAAATCCACAGGTAGACCGGCGGCAACAGCGACCAGGACCTGTCCACCCAGGAGTACTCCCTGGTCAGCTGCGACAGCAGCCAGGACGTGCCGGTCGCCGCCGCGAACACGGCCAGGCAGACCAGCAGAGCGGATGCCGATGTCATCGGGGTGCCGCCTCGTCGGCGGTGCTGCCCGCTCCCGTGCTGCCCTCCACCACCACGTCACCGGGGTCCTTGTCGATCCGCAGCCCCCGCCAGGTCGGATGACGCAATCGGCCCGCCGGCGTCCACTCGCCGAACTCCGCCTCTCCCACGAGCAGGGGGCGCACCCAGACGGCGTCGGCGGCATCGATCGCTGGCACATCGTCGAACGGGTTGTCCGGTGTCGACAGCTCATCGAGACGACGGCGCAACCCGACAAGGTCCCGATCACTGAACCCGGTGCCGATCCGGCCGGCGTAGCGCAGCCGCCCTGCGCCCGTCTCGCCGGCCTGGTGCGGCACGGGCACCCCGACGAGCAGCGACCCCAGGGTGCTGCCGCGATGCCCGTTGCCGGGGCGCCAGCCGCCGATCACCACCTCCTGGGCCCGCACGTGCTTGACCTTCAGCCAGCGGTCGGTGCGCCGGCCACTCCGGTACGCGCTGTCGCTGTCCTTGATGATCACGCCCTCCAGGCCCAGGCGGGCGCTGGTGGCGAGTACGTCGGCGGGGTTCCCGCTGAAGACCGGTGGCACCTGCACGGTGCCGGTGGCGGTGACCAAGCCCTCCAGGGCCGCGCGCCGCTGGCGGTAGGGCAGGTCGACCAGGCCGGTACCGCCTCTCTCCAGCAGGTCGAAGGCGAAGTAGTGCACCGGCGCGCCGCGTGCCGCACGGCGCACGTCGTCGGCCGCGGTGAGCCCGAGCCGGGTCTGCAGCAGCGAGAAGTCGGGTCGGTTTCGTCGGTCCAGCGCCACGACCTCACCGTCCAGCACGGCTCCTCGCCCGTCGACGGATGCCCGCAGGTCGTCGATCAGTTCGGGAAACGAGGCGGTGACGTCGTTGCCGTTGCGGGTGAGCAGCCGTACCGTTCCGTCCGGTCCGCCCGACAGATAGGCCAGCAGGCGGATGCCGTCCCACTTCATCTCCACCGTCCAGTCGGTGTCCGGCGAGAGTTCAGCCAGTGTGCCGGCCCTGGCGAGCATGGGGGAGTAGTCGGTGGAGGAGGCCGGCACGGGCACCGTCGTCGCCGTCGCGACCTCGGCCGGCGCCCCTGACGCGCCCGCGGCGGGTGTGGAGCTGGTCCGGCCCCGTTTCGGTTTCATCAGGTGGATCAGCCAGTTGCGGGACTGGGCATCACCGGTGCGGATGAGGGCATACTCGCGTTCCACGCCGGCCAGGCCGCCGTCCGGCCGGCCGTGCAGCGTCACGATGACCTCGTTGTCGCGCCACTTCTCCAGCACGTAGCTGCCACTGTCCCAGATCGACATCGAGCCTGCACCGTATTCTCCGGCCGGAATGTCGCCCTCGAAGTCGAGATACTCCAACGGGTGATCCTCGGTGTGCACGGCCAGGTGGTTGTGGGTGACCTCCGTCGGCACCCCCTTGGGCAGCGCCCACGAGACCAGCACCCCGTCGTGCTCGAGGCGCAGGTCGAAGTGCAGGGCCCTGGCATGGTGCTCCTGGATGACGAAGGCCGCCCCGCCCACCCCGTCGGCCGTCAGCGGCGCTCCCTCCGGCACTGGCTCAGGTGTGCGCCGGGCATCGCGCTTGCTGCGGTAGCTGTGCAGGCGGTCCTCCGCGCCCAGGGCCGCGGTGCCGGTCGACCCGCCGCGATGCCGGTCGATCGCGTCCGCGACCGGGGCCAGCAGGTCACCGCTCCGGTCCAACCGCTTGAGCACCTGGCGGTAGTCGAGCTGCTCGAGCCCCGGCGTCTCCAGCTCGCGCCAGCTGCGCGGCGCGGCCACCAACGGGCGTAACCGGCCGCGCAGGCTGTACGGCGCGATCGTGGTCTTGTTGGAATTGTTCTGGCTCCAGTCCACGAAGACCTTGCCAGGTCGTAGCGAGCGGCTCATCGAACTGAGTACCTCGCGGGGATGATCCGCTTCGAGCGCGCGCGCCAGTTCGTGTGCAACCTCGCTCACCGCCGCGGAGCTGTTCCGGCCGTCCAACGCGGCATACAGGTGGATGCCCTTGCTTCCGCTGGTCACCGGGACGGTGTCCAGGCCCATGTCCAGCAGCAGTGCCCGCGCCCACAGCGCCACCTGCGCACATTCGGCCAGTCCCACGCCCTCACCGGGGTCGAGGTCCAGCACCAGCCGGTCCGGCGGTGTGGCCGCACCGTCGGCGTCGAACCGCCACTGCGGCACGTGGATTTCGAGCGTGCCGATCTGAGCCAGCCAGGTCAGGGTGGCCAGGTCGTTCACCAGGGGGTATGTGGTCACCCTGGCGGTGTGCGCCAGCTCGCGGCGGGCCACCCAGTCCGGTGTGCCGTCTCCGAGATTCTTCTGGAAGAAGACCTGGCCGGGCTCCTGGGCGGTGCCGACCCCGTGCACCCAACGTTTCCGGGTCGCCGGCCGGTCCCTGGTGTGCCGGATGAGCGCATCCGCCACCGTGGCGTAGTAGCTCAGGATGTCGGCCTTGGTGGTGCCGGTCTCTGGATACATCACCTTGTCCAGGTGGGTGAGGGTGAGCCGGTGACCGCCCACCGTGACGACCTCACGCTCGGTGTTCACGCTCCCGGCGGCTGCGGCCGCACCAGATTCCATGCCTCCAGCTTGCTCCCCACGCCGCCGCCGGTCCACCCTGCGGCACGGCGACGTTCAGCAAACCTCCAGCTGACTGCAGAAACCTGACCCCATCGGCGCGTGACGGGTGTGTACTGGGTGTGCACAGGGGCCAGGCGTGCTGGAGCGAGGAGGCGAACGTCATGAGATCGATCTGGAAGGGTGCCATCACCTTTGGGCTGGTCAATGTGCCGGTCAAGGTCTACAGCGCGACAGAGGACCACGACGTCGAGCTGCACCAGGTGCACGACGAGGACGGCGGCCGGATCCGCTATCAGCGCCGGTGTGAGGTCTGCGGCAAGATCGTGGACTACGCGCACATCGACAAGGCCTTCACGGATGGCGACAAGACCGTGGTGATCACGGATGCCGACCTCAAGTCCCTGCCGGAGGAACGCAGCCGCGAGATCGACGTCGTCGAATTCGTTCCGAGCGACCAGCTCGACCCGATCATGTTCGACCGCAGCTACTACCTCGAGCCCGACGGGTCCTCGCCGAAGGCCTATGTGTTGCTGCGGCGCACCCTGGAACAGACCGATCGCACCGCCATCGTGCACTTCGCGCTGCGGCAGAAGACCCGGCTGGCCGCGCTCAGAGTGCGCGACGACGTGCTGATGCTGCAGACCCTGCTCTGGGACGACGAGGTGCGCGTGGCGGAGTTCCCTGCCCTGGAGACCAGCGTCTCCATCTCCGACCGCGAACTGGACCTCTCCGCCGCTCTGGTGGATTCCTTTGCGGGCGACTTCACGCCAGGCGACTACACCGACCAGTACCAGGCGCAACTGCGGCGTCTGATCGAGGAGAAGCTGGAGAAGGGCGATGCGATCGACACCGACGCGACCTTCGGTGTCGCCGAGGACGAGGAGGGCGGGGGAGAGGTGCTCGACCTGATGGAGGCGCTGCGTCGCAGCGTGGACCGCAGCCGTTCCGGCGGGGCCGAGAAGAAGTCGGCGGCGAAGACACCCACCACGACCGCGACGAAACCGGCTGCGGCCAAGACCACTGCGGCCAAGACCACTGCGGCCAAGAAGAAGGACACGAAGGGCACCGCGACGAAGACCACCCAGACCAAGACCGCTGCCGCGGCGAAGAAGAAGGCCACGAAGAAGGCGTCGCCCTCCGGCGCCACCGACACCACCGACGGAGCCTCCGAGGTCCGTCGTGGCGCGTGAGTCCGCACAGCCAGAGCCCGCGATTTCGCCTCCTCGATAGACTCGCCTCGTGACCGGGCCCGCTCAGAACGAACTCAGCTCCAGGGTGCTGACCGTGCCCAATCTGCTCAGCTTCCTGCGCCTGGCCCTCGTTCCGGTCTTCCTCTGGTTGATCATCGACGGCGCCGACGCGTGGGCCCTGCTGGTCCTGGCGGTGTCCAGCCTCACCGATTTCCTCGACGGCTGGATCGCCCGACGGTTCAACCAGATCACCCGGCTCGGTCAGCTGTTGGATCCGGCCGCGGACCGGCTGTACATCTTCGCCGCCCTGATCGGATTGGCCTGGCGCGAGCTGGTGCCGTGGTGGATCGTACTCGTCGTGGTGGGGCGCGATGTCTTCCTGCTCGGGTTGGGCGTTGTGCTGGCCAACCACGGTTTCGGCCCGCTTCCCGTTCACCAGCTGGGCAAGGTGGCCACCTTCTGCCTCTTCTACGCCCTGCCCATGATCATGCTCGGCCAGGCATTCCCTGAGCTGGCCTGGTGGTCGCAACCCGTCGGCTGGGCCTTCGGATTGTGGGGCGCCTACCTCTACTGGTGGGCCGGCATCATCTACGCGGTTGAAACGGTTCGGGTGATTCGGCTCCCGCGGGTCTGAAGGCCCTCCTGATCCGATACGATTTATCGGTAGGAGGTGCACGGTGGTCGATTCCGACAACAAAGAACCAGAGAGTACGGTGGCGCCAGAGAACTCGCCAGGCAACGTCGATACCACGATGACGTTCAGCCAGGAGTTCGCGGCATCGCTGGCGGCTCTCGATTCGAACGTCACGGTCGAGGAGCAGGAAGCCATTGCGGCTCTGCCCTCCGGCTCGGCCCTGCTGGTGGTGCGCCGCGGACCCAATTCCGGTGCGCGTTTCCTGCTCGATGCCGATGTCACGACCGTTGGCCGTCACCCGAACGCGGACATCTTCCTCGATGACGTCACGGTCTCAAGGCGGCACGCAGAGTTCCACCGCACCGAGCGCAAGTTCCAGGTCAAGGACCTCGGCTCGCTCAACGGCACCTACTTCGATGGCGAACGCATCGACCTGGCCGCCCTCAGCGACGGATCCGAAGTGCAGGTCGGCAAATTCCGCCTCACGTTCTACGCCTCGCGGCTCGACCTCGTTCATCTGGCGAGCGACTAGTGCCGGCGTCCTCCGCCCAGGCACGGAACCAGGGCGCGACGTCACTTCTGAGTATTGGCCAGGTGCTGGCACGGTTAACGCCGGAGTTCGCCGACCTGACCCCGTCCAAGCTGCGCTTCCTCGAGGAGCAAGGCCTGGTGTCGCCGGCCCGCACGGAGTCCGGGTACCGCAAGTTCAACAACGGTGACCTGGATCGACTCCGCCTGGTCCTGTCGATGCAGCGTGACCACTACCTGCCCCTGAAGGTCATCAAGGCCTACCTCGATGACCTGGATGCCGGTCGCTCACCGGTTCTTCCCGGCGGCGGCGCCCCCGGCCCCACCATGCTCACCACGGCCCGCCGCTTCAGCAGGGACGACCTCCTGCGTGAGGCCGGCGCGTCAGGCACCCTGCTGCACGACGCCGTCTCCGCGTCGATCATCCTGCCCGCAGAGCACTACGGCGATGACGCCCTCGCGGTGCTCCGCGCCCTCGTCGACCTGCAGCGCAGCGGCATCGAGCCGCGGCACCTGCGGGGCTTCCGCGGCGCCGCCGAGCGCGAACTCGGCCTGATCGAAAGCGCCCTCGTTCCCCTCGCGCGTCGCAAGGACGCCTCCAGCCGAGCCAAGGCCGCCGAAATGGCCGTCGAAATCGCCGGCCAACTCGAGGTCATCCGCGGCAGCCTCATCCGCTCCGCCCTGGGTCGACTGAACAAATAAGTCGTACACTGAGAGTTCAACGCGGCGAAAAAACCAGCGTTCGCTCGACACGCCGACGTGTTCCGACGGATGTCATCGGTTGGGGCCGTCGGCCTCGCTAACGTTGAAGTGCGGCCTGAAGGTTCGCATCCACCCCCGAGAGGCTTTTCGTATGAGTGAACTCAATCCCCGAGACGACTCCTCGCGGTACGGTCAGGGACTGCTTTTCACCGACGGCATGCCGGAACTCGACGAGAACTCGGGCTACCGCGGCGCCGTGGCCGCTCGCGCGGCCGGTATCAGCTACCGCCAGCTCGACTACTGGGCCCGCACCGAGCTCGTCGAGCCGACCGTGCGCGGCGCCTCCGGTTCCGGAACCCAGCGCCTCTACGGATTCCGCGACATCCTCGTGCTCAAGCTCGTGAAGCGACTTCTCGACACCGGTATCTCCCTGCAGCAGATCCGCACCGCCGTCAACCAGCTGCGCGAGTCAGGGGTGAACGACCTCGCCCAGACCACTCTGATGAGCGACGGCGCCAGCGTCTACCTGTGCACCTCCAACGACGAGGTCATCGACCTCGTCAGCCGCGGCCAGGGTGTCTTCGGCATCGCCGTCGGCAAGGTCCTGCGCGAGGTGGAGACGACTCTGGTCGAGCTGGACACCCAGTCCACCGACCCCGCAGACGAACTGGCCGTGCGCCGAGTCTCCCGCAAGGTTTCGTAACCACCTCTGGCTCGCGAACCGCGAAGAGCCCCACACCGCCGTCGCGGTGTGGGGCTGTGTCGTTCAGGGGCCGTGCCGTTCAGGGGCGGGGCCGTTCAGGGGCTGAGCCGTTGATGGGCTGAGCCGTGGTGAGCCGGCCTGCCGGGCGGGTCAGCGCGTGGGGGTCTCCGCGTACTCGCCGATGCGAGCGGTGCGAAGCACCCGGTCCAGGATCTGATCGAAGTACTGGGCCATCTCCTGGGCGCTGTCGCCCGGCCAGGTGTGCAGCGGCTTGGCCGCACCCTGCGCCTGTTGCAGGCTGGTGCGCTCGGGAAGTTGCGGGCTGAGCACGAGCGGACCGAACATGTCACGCAGCTCCTTGATCCGGAACTGGTGCTCGAGCGACGCGGTGCGGGCCCGGTTGACGATGATGCCCAGCGGCTGCAACCGGGGGCTGAGACCACGACGGATCTCCTCGATCGCGCGCAGGGCACGGTCGGCGGCGGCGACGGAGAACAGGCCGGGTTCGGTGACAACGGCGACGCGGTCGCTCGCGGCCCAGGCGGTGCGGGTGAGCGCGTTCAGCGACGGGGCACAGTCGATCAGCACCAGGTCGTAGTCCTTCTCCACTGTGGAGAGGGCCTCCTCGAGCTTCCAGATGTCCCTGATGCTGGGGTGCGGGCCGTCGAAGTTGATGGCAGACGGGCTGCCGATCATGACGTCGATGGTGCCGGGGCGGCCCCGGGTCCAGCCGCTGGGCGCAATGGCGGCGCGCACCACTTTCTCCTTCGGCGAAGCCAGCACGTCGGCCACATTGAGGTGTCCGGCGAGCTGAATGTCCAACCCGGTGGAGACATCCGATTGCGGATCGAGGTCGACCACAAGGGTTCGGACACCGCGGGCGAAGGCAGCGGAAGCGAGACCAAGGGTTACCGTGGTCTTGCCTACCCCGCCCTTGAGGGAGCTAACGCTAAGTACGTGCACAAGTAGATACGTTACCTTCACTAGTCTTAGAGAACCTAACCGTCAGCCGGCGCCGCTCCCGGATCGAAAGGTCTCTATGTTCACCAAAATCCTCGTCGCCAATCGTGGAGAGATAGCCATCCGCGCGTTCCGCGCCGCCTACGAACTGGGAGCGAAAACTGTCGCCGTCTTCCCGTTCGAAGACCGCAACTCGCTGCACCGCCTGAAGGCGGATGAGGCATACGAGATCGGTGAACCTGGCCATCCGGTGCGGGCCTACCTTGATGTGTCCGAGATCATCCGGGTCGCCAAGGAGAGTGGCGCAGACGCCATCTACCCCGGCTATGGCTTCCTCTCCGAGAACCCCGAACTCGCCGAAGCGGCCAAGGCCGCCGGTATCACCTTCATCGGCCCCGGCTCGCACGTGCTCGAAATGGCCGGCAACAAGGTCACCGCCAAGGAGCACGCCATTGCCGCCGGTGTTCCGGTGCTCAAGTCCAGCGCACCGTCGCGCGACGTCGAGGAGCTCATCGCGGCGGCGGAGGAAATCGGCTTCCCGATCTTCGCCAAGGCCGTCGCAGGCGGCGGCGGGCGCGGTATGCGCCGGGTCGCCAGCATGGCCGAGCTCCGCGGCTCCCTGGAAGAGGCCATGCGCGAGGCCAACAGCGCGTTCGGTGACCCCACCATGTTCCTCGAGCAGGCCGTGCTCCGCCCGCGCCACATCGAGGTGCAGATCCTCGCGGATGCCTCCGGCGAGACCGTGCACCTGTTCGAGCGGGACTGCTCCGTGCAGCGCCGCCACCAGAAGGTCATCGAGATCGCCCCGGCACCCAACCTGCCCGAAGAGATCCGTCAGCGCCTGCACGCCGATGCCGTGGCCTTCGCCAGGTCGATCGGCTACGTCAACGCCGGCACCGTCGAGTTCCTGCTCGACACCGTGGGTGAGCGCGCCGGGCAGCACGTGTTCATCGAGATGAACCCGCGCATCCAGGTCGAGCACACCGTGACCGAAGAGGTCACGGACGTCGACCTCGTGCAGTCCCAGATCCGGATCGCGGCGGGGGAGACCCTCGCCGACCTCGGCCTCGCCCAGGACTCGATCAAACTGCGCGGCTTCGCCCTGCAGTGCCGCATCACCACGGAAGACCCCACCGCGGGCTTCCGCCCCGACACGGGCAAGATCACCACGTACCGCTCACCCGGCGGCGCCGGCATCCGCCTGGACGGCGGAACGATCAACCCCGGCGCCCAGATCAGCCCGCACTTCGACTCCATGCTCGCCAAGCTCACCTGCCGGGGCCGCGATTACGCCTCAGCGGTCACCCGCTCCAAGCGCGCCCTGGCCGAGTTCCGCATCCGTGGCGTCTCCACGAACATCGCCTTCCTCCAGGCGGTGCTCGAGGACCCCGACTTCGCCAACGGTGACCTGAGCACCTCCTTCATCGACGAGCGCCCGCAGCTGCTGCGCGGCCGGGCGTCGAAGGACCGCGGCACCAAGATCCTCAACTGGCTCGCCGACGTCACCGTCAACCAGCCCAACGGTGTGCCCATCACCCTGCTGAACCCGGCAGAGAAGCTGCCCAAGATCGACCTCTCTCAGCCGGCCCCCGACGGTTCACGGCAGAAGCTGCAGCTGCTCGGACCGGTCGGCTTCGCCAGCGCGCTGCGCCAGCAGACCGCCCTGGCCGTCACCGACACCACCTTCCGCGACGCCCACCAGTCGCTGCTGGCCACCCGGGTGCGCACCAAGGACCTGGTCGCGGTCGCCCCGCACGTCGCCAGGCTCACCCCCGAGCTGCTCTCCGTGGAGGCCTGGGGCGGTGCCACCTACGACGTGGCCCTGCGCTTCCTCGGCGAAGACCCGTGGGAGCGCCTCGGCGCCCTCCGTGAGGCGCTGCCGAACATCAACATCCAGATGCTGCTGCGCGGCCGCAACACCGTCGGTTACACCCCGTATCCCACCGAGGTGACGGATGCGTTCGTCCGCGAGGCCAGCGACTCCGGTGTCGATATCTTCCGCATCTTCGACGCCCTCAACGACGTCAACCAGATGCGTCCGGCCATCGACGCGGTGCTCAACACCGGCACCAGCGTCGCCGAGGTCGCCCTCTGCTACACCGGCGACCTGCTCGACCCGGCCGAGAACCTCTACACCCTGGATTACTACCTGCGCCTGGCCGACCAGATCGTTGAATCCGGCGCACACATCCTCGCCATCAAGGACATGGCCGGGCTGCTGCGCCCGGCGGCGGCGGAGAAGCTCGTCACGGCCCTGCGCGACCGGTTCGACCTGCCGGTGCACGTGCACACCCACGACACCCCCGGCGGCCAGCTCGCGACACTGCTCGCGGCCTCCCGTGCCGGCGCAGACGCTGTCGACGTGGCCAGCGCCCCGATGGGCGGCACCACCAGTCAGCCGTCGGCGTCGTCCCTCGTCGCCGCGCTCGCGCACACCGAGCGCGACACCGGTATCTCGCTGCGGAACGTCTGCGACCTCGAGCCGTACTGGGAAGACGTCCGCCGGGTCTACCACCCCTTCGAATCCGGCCTGCGGGCTCCCACCGGTCGGGTCTACAAGCACGAGATCCCCGGCGGCCAGCTCTCCAACCTGCGCACCCAGGCCGTCGCGCTCGGCCTGGCCGATGACTTCGAACTGATCGAAGACATGTACGCCGCGGCGAACAGCATCCTGGGCCGCGTGCCCAAGGTGACGCCGTCCTCCAAGGTCGTCGGCGACCTGGCGCTGTACCTGGCCGCGGTGAACGCGGACCCGGCCGACTTCGAGGCCAACCCGGCCAAGTACGACGTGCCGGACTCCGTGGTGGGCTTCATGGCCGGCGAGCTGGGCGACCTGCCCGGCGGCTGGCCGGAGCCCTTCCGCAGCAAGGTCCTCGAGGGTCGCAACATCCGGGTGAGCACCACCGAGCTGACCGACGACGAGCGCACCGCGCTCGGTGGCGACAGCGACACCCGCCGTGGCATGCTCAACCAGTTGCTCTTCCCCGCACCCACGCGGCATTTCCAGCAGATCCGTGAACTCTTCGGCGACCTGTCGGTGATCGACACCGTCGACTACCTCTACGGTCTGCGTCAGGGTACGGAGCACTCGGTCGAGATCGACAAGGGCGTTCGGCTCTATGTCGGGCTGGAGGCCATCGGTGAGGCCGACGACAAGGGCATGCGCACCGTCATGACCATCCTCAACGGCCAGTTGCGTCCCGTGTTCGTGCGTGACCGCAGCATCGCCGTGGTCACCAAGGCCGCGGAGAAGGCGGACGCGAACCAGCCCGGCCAGGTGGCCGCCCCGTTCTCCGGCGTGGTCACCCTGCAGGTGGCCGAGGGCGACCAGGTCGTCGCCGGTCAGAGCGTGGCGTCGATCGAGGCCATGAAGATGGAAGCCGCCATCACCTCACCCATCGCGGGCGTGGTGGACAGGGTGGCGATCCCCGTCACCCAGCAGGTCGACGCCGGCGACCTGCTCGTGGTGGTGCGTCCGCGCTAGGCTGAGGCCTGATTTGCGGCCCGCAACGCGTGGGCCGAACCCGACGAGGAGTCTGCTGTGTCGAACGAACGTTCAGGCGACGACGTGCCATACGACGAAGGCGACGGCGAACTCGCCCCGGCCCCCACCAGGGCCGGGGCGACCGGTCCCCGCGGGTCCGGTCGCCGGTCGGCCGGCCAGACCGGTGCGCTCGACGGCGCTCCCGGCGGCTCGTTCGCTGGCCAGGACGCCCGGGGGTCGGAGTTCAGCGGTGTGCAGTACGACAGTGTCGAATACCACAGCGAACTGCCCCCGCACACCCGCGACAACCTCGCCTCGGCCCTGCCGGAGAGCGGTGGCCCGGTCGGCGCCACCCCCGCCACCCACACCGTCGAGATCCACACCCCGCAGCCCGTCCGCTCGAGCGCGGCCACCGCGTCCGTGGCGCTGAACACGGCGGCCCCCGGAACCGGGTCCGTCGGTGCCGGCAGCACCCGCCGTGATCGCACCAGGGCCACGACATCAGCCGGTGCACCCGGCGCGCCCGAAACCGCGTCGATGCTCACCTCCGACCGCCTGCTCGAGGTGAACCGGCGCACCAGGCGTGCGCCCAACGGTGCCTGGAACCGGTTCGTCTACAACGTGTCCTTCCACCTGATCAACCTCGGTGACTCCGCCAAGGTGCGGGCGCAGCTTGCGCTGGATGAGCGCATCCGCAAGGAGTTCGAGGGTGGCGCCCGGTTCGTGCCGATCCTCACCCGCAAGGGCGGCGTCGGCAAGACCACCGTCACCGCACTGCTCGGGATGGCCCTGGCCGATGCCAGGGAAGACCGGATCATCGCGATCGACGCGAACCCCGACCGGGGAACCCTGTCCGAGCGGGTCAGCAAGCAGACCAGGTCGACCGTGCGCGACGTCGTCACCAAGGCGGCGGCCATCGGCGGGTTCACCGATTTCTCCGCCCTGGTCTCCCGCGACGAGACCCGCCTGGACATCCTCGCCAGCGACACCGATCCGCTGCTCTCCGAGGCGTTCGACGAGGACGACTACAACGTCGTCGCCGACCAGGCCGCCCGGTTCTACTCGATCGTGCTCACCGACTGCGGAACCGGCATCGTCCACTCCGTCATGCGGGCGACCCTGCAGCGCGCCGACTCCATCGTGATCGTGTCCGGCGGCAGCGTCGACGAGGCCAGGCTGGCGTCGGAGACCCTCACCTGGCTCGAGGCCAACGGCTACGGCGACCTGGTGAAGAACGCCATCGTCGCGCTGAACACCGCCACCCAGGGCACGAACCTGATCAAGCTCGAGGAGATCGAGTCGCACTTCCGAACCCGGGTGCGCGAGATCGTGCGCATCCCCTACGACCCGCAGCTGGCCGCCGGCAGTGTGGTGTCCTATCAGAACCTCAAGCCGCTCACCCGGCTGGCCTCCCGCACCCTCGCCGCGCTCGTGGTCGAGGGGCTGCCGGCCGAACGCCGCGGCTGAATCCGTTCCACCCCGCCTGTTCCCGTCCCGCCTCCCCGAAGAGAGTTTCCCGTGCCCGAACGCCAGATCCGCCTACTGGGCGACCCCGTCCTGAAGACCCGCTCAGAGCCCATCGGCGTCATCGACGCCCGTGTGCGCGGCCTGGTGGAGGATCTGTTGGACAGCGTCAGACTGCCCGGCCGGGCCGGTGTGGCTGCGTCGCAGATCGGCGTCAATCTGCGTGCGTTTAGTTACAACATCGACGGGGATATCGGCTACATCCTCAACCCCGTCCTCGTTGAACTCGCGGGGGAGCCGGAGCTCGTCGATGAGGGCTGCCTCTCGGTGCCCGGGCTCTGGTACCCGACCAAGCGGTACCCGTTCGCCAGGGTCACGGGTATCGACCTGGACGGCAACCCGGTCGCCCTGGCCGGAGAGGGACTGCTGGCGCAGGCACTGCAGCACGAGACCGACCACCTGGACGGGCTGCTCTACCTCGACAGGCTCGACAAGGAGAACCGGCGGGCCGCGATGAAAGAAGTGCGCGAGTCGGACTGGTTCTAACCCGTTCCACCCGCGACTCTCAGCTGCGACCTGCCTGCGACCCTCACCCCGCGACCTGCCCGCCGGACGAGCTGCCCTGCTCTCTCTGGGCAGCTCGTCCGGCACCGCGCTAGTCCTTGACGGTCTCCCGCACGGGCACTGCTGCCGTGGTCGGGTTGTTGCCGTAGAGGTTCTGGATGTCCGCGGCGAAGTCCCGCAGGATGACATCGCGCTTGATGCTCATCTTCGGGGTGAGGTACCCGGCATCCTCGGTCAGCTCGATCGGCAGAATCGCGAACTTGCGGATTGATTCGGCCCTGGACACCGACTCGTTGGCGTGGTCGATGGCCCGCTGCACCTCGGCGAGCACCTTCGGGTGCACCGACGCATCCATCAGGGACAGGCCGGCATCCTCGTGGTTGTTGTGCAGCCAGACCGGCAGCATCTCGGGGTCGAGGGTGACCAGCGCGCCGATGAAGGGCTTCTGGTCGCCGACGACCACCACCTGACCGATCAGCGGGTTCGCGCGGATCGGATCCTCGAGGGCCGCAGGGGCGACGTTCTTGCCGCCGGCGGTGACGATGATCTCCTTCTTGCGTCCGGTGATCGACAGGAAGCCGTCGTCGTCGAGCTGGCCGATGTCACCGGTCTTCAGCCAGCCCTCATCAAAAACGGCGGCGGTGGCTTCGGGGTTCTTCCAGTACTCGGTGAAGACGTTCACGCCCTTCACCTCGATCTCACCGTCGTCCATCACGCGCACCGACACGCCGGGCAGGGCCGGACCGACCGAGCCGATCTTGGACTTCGTGGCGAGGTTGACGGTCGCGGGCGCCGTGGTCTCGGTGAGGCCGTAGCCCTCCAGGATCACGATGCCGAGGCTGTGGAAGAAGTGACCGAGGTGCGCGCCGAGCGGGGCGGAACCGGAGACGGCGAACTTCACGTTGCCGCCCATCGCGGCACGCAGCTTGCTGTAGACCAGGCGGTCGAACAGGGCGAACTTGACCTTCAGGCCCAGCGGGATCTTGGCGCCGGCCTCGATCAGCTTGGAGTGCTCCACGGCGACCTCGGAGGCCGCCTCGAAGATCTTGCCCTTGCCGCCGGCCTCCGCCTTCTGCTCGGCGGAGTTGTAGACCTTCTCGAACACCCGGGGCACGGCGAGCAGGAAGGTGGGTTTGAAGCTGCCGAGCGACGGCAGAAGCTGCTTGGTGTCCGGCTGGTGGCCCACCCGCACGCCGCCGTGCACGCAGAGCACCGCGATGAAGCGGGCGAAGACGTGCGCGGTCGTGATGAACAGCAGGGTGGAGGCGCCCTTCTCGTCGGTGAGAACCGGCTTGAGGGCGATGCCGGCGTTGCGGCTGGTCTCCACGAAGTTGCCGTGGCTGAGCACACAGCCCTTGGGCCGGCCGGTGGAGCCGGAGGTGTAGATCAGCGTGGCCATGTCGGCGGAGACGGCGAGCCGACGACGGCGCTCGATCTCGGCATCCGGAACGTCGACACCGCGGGCGGCGAGCTTGTCGAGGTCGCCGAGGTCGATCTGCCAGACCGTGGCCACGTCGGGCAGGTCGGGGTGCACCTCATCGAAGCGGGCGAAGTGGTCTGCGGTCTCCACGATGAGCGACGTTGCTCCGGAGTCGCTGAGGATCCACTGGATCTGACTGGGCGAACTGGTCTCGTAGACCGGCACGAGCACGGCACCGGCGAACCAGACGGCGAAGTCGATCAGCGTCCACTCGTACCGGGTCTTGCAGGTCAGGCCGATCTTGTCACCTGGCTGCACACCGGCGGCGACGAATCCCTTCGCAAGGGCCACCACCTCGGCATGGAACTGGGCGGTCGTGACCGGCAGCCAGCCGCCGGCGCCGTCTGGGCGGGAGAACAACACCAGCTGCGGGGTCAGGGCAAAACGGTCGACCAGCAGGTCGGTGACGTTCGCGTTCGGGTCGGCGGGGACGACGGCGGGCTCATCGAACTGTTTCACGGTAACTCCTTTGGCACCGGACGGGGTAAGTGCGACCACTCTAGCCGCTCTCGTGCCGTGAAGACGCGATTCACCCGGCGGCATGCTCTGTTACTACACTCTAGGGGGTGCCTCCGTAGTCCTTCAGGTCGCTGCGCGCCCCCTGCCTGTCACACACGCTGGAAACGGTGTGCGACGCGGCTGAGATCCTTGCCTCCCGACCTGAAACGCAAAGCGTCATCAACGAAAGGTGTCAGTCGTGCACGCCATTGGGATTGACATCGGCGGGACCAAAATCGCCGGCGCCCTCGTCGACGAGTTCGGAACCATCCTCAAGTCGGACCGTCGCCCGACCGAGGCCGCCGATCCGCAGGAGATCGAAGACGCCGTGGTCGAGATGATCGAGGGACTCTCCGCCGGCGAGGACGTCGTGGCCGCCGGAGTCGCCGCGGCCGGGTTCATCGACGCGGCGCAGTCCACGGTCTACTACGCCCCGAACATCAACTGGCGCAACGAACCCCTCCGGGAGAAGCTCGAGTCCCGGCTGTCACTGCCGATCGTGATCGAGAACGACGCCAACGCGGCCGGATGGGCGGAATTCTGCTTCGGCGCCGGCCGTCTGTACAGCGACATGGTGACCCTCACCATCGGCACCGGCGTCGGTGGGGCGATCGTGTCCAACGACCGCCTGTTCCGCGGCGGCTTCGGTGTCGGAGCCGAACTCGGCCACATGCGCGTCGTCCCCGACGGCCTGCCCTGCGGCTGTGGTGCGCACGGCTGTATCGAACAGTACGGCTCCGGCCGCGCCCTGCTGCGCATCGCCAACGAGTTCGCCGACGCCGGCGGGATCGGCCTGGGCCTGGCCGCCTCCCGCGCCAAGCGCGGCAAGCTCACCGGCAAGGACGTCGGCCGGTTCATCCAGGCCGGAGACCCCGGCGCCCTGGCGGCACTGCGCCAGCTGGGCGCCTCGTTGGGGCAGGCCTGCGCGAGCCTGGCCGCGGTGCTCGACCCGCAGGTGTTCGTGTTCGGCGGCGGTGTGGCCGCCGCCGGTGACCTGCTGTTGGATCCCATCCGAGCCGCCTACCTCGACAACCTTCCGGCCCGTGGGTACCACCCGGAGGCCGTCTTCGCCATCGCCGAACTGGTCAACGACGCCGGGGTGGTCGGTGCAGCCGATCTCGCCCGTCGACACGTCACCGGTGAGTAGGCTGACGACAGCCGTTCCCGCCCGGCAACCGCTTACGTGAGGACACCGATGTTCTATTGGTTCATGAAGAATATTGTGGCCGGCCCCCTGCTGCTCGGCGTTTTTCGTCCCTGGGTGATCGGGCTGGACAACATCCCCAAAACCGGCGGTGTCATCCTGGCGAGCAACCACCTGTCCTTCATCGATTCGGTGTTCCTGCCGTTGGTGGTGCCGCGTCGGGTCGTCTTCCTGGCCAAGAGCGAGTACTTCACCGGCAAGGGCCTCAAGGGCTGGGCCACCCGTCAGTTCTTCAAGGCCACCGGCCAGCTGCCCATCGACCGCTCCGGCGGCAAGGCCTCAGAGGACTCGCTTAACACCGGGCTGGCCGTGCTGAACGGTGGTGGCGCCCTGGGGATCTACCCGGAGGGCACCCGCAGCCCCGATGCCCGGATGTATCGCGGCCGCACCGGCGTGGCCCGCATGCTGCTCGAGGCGGGGGTGCCCGTCGTTCCGGTGGCCATGGTCGACACCGAGAAGGCGATGCCGACCGGAACCCGGATCCCCAAGGTGCGTCGTATCGGAATCGTGATCGGTGCACCGCTGGACTTCAGCCGGTTCGAGGGAATGGAGGGTGACAGGTTCGTGTTGCGCTCCGTGACGGACGAGTTGATGTACGAATTGCGCCGGCTCAGCACGCAGGAGTACGTCGACGTGTACGCCACCAGTGTCAAGGAGAAGCGCGCCAGCCTTTCGCGCTAGGCTCGAATATCCCCATCGGGTCGCACCATCTGTCGCTCCGATTCAGATCCACACCCCGGCATGCGCACGCGTGTGCCGCCAATAGAGAAGCAGGCTCCGCCCGTGGTAGACCCCACCGAACCGGTTGTAATGGCAGACAAATCTGTGATTGCCGGCCTGGACTATTGGCGCACGCTTCCCATCAAGCAGCAGCCGACCTGGCCCGATGCCGACGCCGTCGCGGCCGCCTCCGCCGAGCTCGCCACCCAGCCGCCGCTGGTCTTCGCCGGCGAGGTCGACATCCTGCGCGACCGGCTGGCCGAGGCCGCCCGCGGTGAGGCGTTCCTGCTGCAGGGTGGCGACTGCGCCGAGACCTTCGGCGGCGCCACCGCGGAGCAGATCCGCAACCGGGTCAAGACCGTGCTGCAGATGGCCGTCGTGCTCACCTATGGCGCGTCCATGCCCGTGGTGAAGATGGGCCGGATGGCCGGTCAGTTCGCCAAGCCGCGCTCCAGCGACTTCGAGACCCGCGGCGGCGTCACGCTGCCGGCCTACCGTGGTGACATCGTCAACGGCTACGACTTCACCCCGGAGTCCCGCGAGGCCGACCCGGAACGGCTGGTCAAGGCGTACCACACGAGCGCCTCCACCCTCAATCTCATCCGGGCCTTCACCCAGGGCGGCTTCGCCGACCTCCGCCAGGTACACAGCTGGAACCAGGGGTTCGCTGCGAACCCGGCCAACCAGCGTTACGAGGGCCTGGCCAAGGACATCGACCGCGCCATCAAGTTCATGATCGCCTGCGGGGCCGACTTCGAGGCCATGCGCCGCACGGAGTTCTACACCAGCCACGAGGGCCTGCTGATGGACTACGAGCGCCCCATGACGCGCATCGACTCCCGCACCGGCACGCCGTACAACACCTCGGCGCACTTCGTCTGGATCGGCGAACGCACCCGCGAGATCGACGGCGCGCACGTCGACTTCCTCTCCCGGGTGCGCAACCCGATCGGCGTCAAGCTCGGCCCGAGCACCTCGATCGACGACATGCTGCGCCTGATCGACAAGCTCGACCCCAACCGCGAGCCGGGCCGGCTCACCTTCATCACCCGGATGGGTGCGGGCAAGATCCGCGACGCCCTCCCGCCGCTGCTCGAGGCCATCAAGGCCAGCGACGCCATGCCGCTCTGGGTCACCGACCCGATGCACGGCAACGGTGTCACCACGCCGACCGGTTACAAGACCCGTCGGTTCGACGACGTGGTCGACGAGGTCAAGGGCTTCTTCGAGGCGCACCGCTCGGTGGGCACCCACCCCGGCGGCATCCACGTGGAGCTCACCGGCGACGACGTCACCGAGTGCCTCGGCGGCTCGGAGCACATCGACGAGGCCGCCCTGGCGACCCGGTACGAGTCGCTCTGCGACCCGCGCCTGAACCACATGCAGTCGCTGGAACTCGCTTTCCTGGTCGCGGAGGAGCTCGCCGCGCGCTAGCTGCGTATCCGCACTACGCACTTGCCCCGCTACGGCCGAGTTGCTCCCGCACACGGGGGCAGCGCGTCCGCAGCGGGGCAGTTCGCGTTAAGGTGCCGGTTTCGTTCACTGCGCCACCTGTGGGCGACCGCGCCCGCTATAGCGGTGGCGGTGGCCGGTAAGAGGTGCGGTGACGACGGTAAGGCTCTAGCCGAAGGGGTTCGTCGGCCGCAGCGTGATCGTGCTGCCCAGGGGCAGGGACGTGCCTGCAGCGGGGTCGGTGGACTCCACGCTCAGGAGCGCGGCGATGGCGTCTGCACCGGGGTTGTAGCTCAGGTCGAAGCCGAGGTCGATCAGGGTCTGCTTGGCCTCTGACCAGCCCACGCCGACGACATCGGGTACTTCAACCGGTTCGGGTCCGCGGGAGACCGTGAGGGTGATGGGGGAGCCCACCCTGATCGGGCCTGCCGCTCCGGGCGCTGCGGAGATGACGTCGCCCTCGGGGACGCTGGCGCTGTAGGTCTCCTCTCCCGCCTGGCCCTCCAGGCCCTGCTCGGCGAGGAGGTCGATGGCGTCATCGAGGGACTCGCCGGTGACATCGGTGACGTCACCGAGGGAGACCGTGTAGTTGATCACTGACCCTTCGAAGGCGTCCCCGCCCTGCGACAGGTCGGTTCCGTCACTGTCCCTGGTGGCATAAATCAGCAGACCCGCGTCGACGGAGTTGGAGAAGATCTCATCGACCGCCCCCGGCACGGCACGCAACTCGGTGATCACGGCCGTGGCGGCGTCCGGAGTGAGTCCGGCCAGGGGCGGAAGCGTTATCGGTTGGGGACCCTGGGAGACGTTGAGGGTCACGGTGCTTCCCTTGGCCACCCTGGCACCCTCACCCGGATCGGTGCTGACAATCAGGCCGGCCGGGATGTCCAGGCTGTACGTGCTGCCGGACTCTGCGACCAGGCCCAGTGCCTCCAGTTGTACGGCTGCATCCTCTGGGGTCACCGAGACCAGGGTCGGAACCGGCACCTGCGAGCCTGGACCGGCACCGAAGTACCAGCCGGCGGTCCCGAGCAGGGCCGCGATCACCACGATGAGCGTGAAGAGCCAGTACCCGCGACGGTGCCGTTTCCGCGCCGTGTCGGCCACTTCGTCTGGCGCATCCGGCTCGGCTTCGGCCGTCGGCGGCTCAGCGAGAGCGGTCGTGGTGGCAGCGGCGGTGAGCGGACCCCGGCCCATGATCTGGGTCTCGGCGTCCGCGGAGGAGGTCATCGTGCGGGGGAGCACCATCGTGGACTGCATGCCGGTGTCTGAGCTCGGCCGCACGGTCTTCTCCACCTCGAGGAGCTGATCGAGCATCACGCGGGCGTCGCGGGGGCGCTCCTCCGGATCGCGGGAGGTTGCCCAGGTCACCAGCTCGTCCAGTTCGACGGGAACGCCGGGGGCGACGAGGCTGGGCATGGGTACGGTGTCGTTGGCGTGCTGGTAGGCCACCTGCATGGGCGCCTCGCCCACATACGGCTGCTCGCCGGTGAGCATCTCGTAGGTCATGATGCCCAGGGCGTAGATGTCGCTGCGGGCGTCGGCGATGCCGCGGGTGACGAGTTCGGGGGAGAGGTAGGCGACGGTGCCCAGGAGGGCCTGGCCGGTGGCGGTGTTGTTGTTCACGGCGCGGGCCAGACCGAAGTCGCCGATCTTGATGCGGCCGTCATCGGCCAGCAGCACGTTCTCCGGTTTGACGTCGCGGTGCACGATGCCGGCCTTGTGTGCCGCCGCGAGGCCGGACAGCACGGCCTCGAGGATGTCCATGGTCTGCTCCGGCGTGAGCCGGCCATAGTCCTTGAGCAGGTCACGCAGCGTGATCCCGGGCAGGTGCTCCATCACCAGGTAGGCGATGTCGGCATCCTGGCCCTGATCGAAGACGTTCACCACGTTGGGGTGCGCCAGTCTGGCCGCCGACCGGGCCTCCTGGATGAACCGGCTGCGGAAGGCATTGTCGTCGGCCAGGTGGCCGTGCATGATCTTGATCGCCACCCGGCGCTCGAGGCGCAGGTCGGTCGCCAGATACACGGTGGCCATGCCGCCGCGGGCGATCCGGGAGCGCACCTGATAGCGGCCGTCGATGAGACGGCCGATCATGGGGTCAAGGGGGCTATCGGTCACCAGATGAGTCTACGGAAAACTCGGGCGTTCCTCTGGAGGGGGTGCAGCGCGGCGGGCAACGATTCGGTCACCGGGATGTGCGTCGGGTCAGCCCAGCTGCGCGAGCCAGCTGCGGGCAGAGGCCTCCCAGTTGGCGTACAGGTCCGGGTGCCCGGAGATCTGCACGGCCTGGGCGGCCTGGGTGACGCTCATGGCCTCCCATCCGGGGATGTCCAGAAGCCCGCGGGTGATGCCGCGGTTGGGGTTGACCGGACCGCCGAAGAAGGCGCGGGCGGCGCGATCGGCGTCCATGACCTGCGCCTCCGTGCCCCAACCCGAACTCGGGCGCTGCTGGAAGAGGCCGAGGGAGTCGCGGTCACCGTAGTCGATGTTGCGGAGGCCCGATTCCTGGGCGGCGGCGGCGAGGGCGACAACGAGGGCGGCATCGCTGGCCCCGGCCTGCCGGCCGACGGAGATGATGAGGCTGGCGTTCTGGGCCATCTCGGCGGTGAGGGGGGTCACGGCATCCCGCGCTGCGGCCGGGGCGGCAGTGACCGTGGGCGTGACCAGAACCGCGGGGCTGGCCTGGAGTACCGGTGCGCCGCCGGGGATCGTGATGGTCTGACCGGGGTAGATCACGCTCGACCAGCCGAGGCCATTGGCTTCGAGCACCGACTGGACCGAGACGCCGGCGACGCCGGCGATCTTGTCGATGGTGTCACCGGACACGACGGTGTGGCTGCCGCCGCTCGCGGCGTTGTGGATCACGGTCGACGAGTTGACGGCGGCGACGCTGGACACCGGCACCGAGCCGGAGGCCGGAAGCACGATGACCTGGCCGGGGAAGATGATGCTGTTCTGGCCCAGGCCGTTGGCGCTGAAGACCGACTCAGTCGGGATGCCGTGCGAGGCGGCGATGCCGCTGAGAGTGTCGCCGGACTGGATGGTGTACCGGGTGATCTCCGTCGACACCGCGGCAGGGGCCTGAGTGGGAGCGACCTCGGTGGTCGACAGGGTGAGGACCTGGCCGGGGAAGATCACGGCCGACCAGCCGAGGCCGTTGAGCGCCAGGACGGACGCGGTGGAGAGTCCGAAGCGACCGGCGATGGCGCTGACGGTGTCGCCGTCCACGACCGTGTACTGGCTGGGCGCGGCGACGGCGGTCACCGGCTGCACGGCCTGCACCGGCTTGACGACGGCCTGCGGGAGAGTGGTGCGCGCCTTGAGCGGCTTCTTCAGGGCGGCCTGGGCCTGAGCCGGCGAGGCCAGGTTCAGCACGATGGCGAGGGTGCTCACCACGATCAGCGGAAGGCTGACGACCGCGCCGAGGGATCGGCGCACACCGGCAGGGCTCGGGCGGTGCCGAGCCGCCGCTGCGGGCGAGCCCGTCGTCTCGACAGGGGAGTCCACGTGGGCTGTCCCCGTTTCGATTTTGCTGCCTCTAAACGACATTCCACACCCTCTTCATAGTTGACACGTCCTCAACGCTGACACAGATGTTTTCCCGAGTCAATTAACCACGCGGGTGGAAGGGCCGATAGGGGCCGAATTGCCCCGTTTTACCCCTCCAACGGCCGATTCGCCGTCAGGGCGGAGGGGTTTGTCGTCATCGATCAATCATGGGAAGCTTGGGGCGTGACCGATTCGTCTTCCGCACAAACGCCTGCCGTCCCCTCCACCGATGCGAGCATCGACACGACCACCGGCGTCGCAGCCGAGTCCGGTCCCGTCTGGCTCGCCATCCCCGACCTCGTCGAGACGCTCGGCCTCAGCCAGAGCCGGGTCCGCCAGCTCATCGACGACAAGCATCTTCTCGCCGTGCGCCGCGACGGCAAGCTCCGGGTGCCGTCCTCGTTCATCCGCGACGGTTCACCGGTCAGCGAACTTCGCGGCACCCTGATCGTTCTCTCCGATGACGGTTTCACCGACGAGCAGGCCATGGAGTGGCTGCTCGAGGTCGACGACAGCCTCGGCGTGCCCCCCATCGACGCGCTGCTCGCCGGCCGCAAGGCCGAGGTGCGTCGCGTCGCTCAGGCCCTCGCCTGACCCGCGGTCGGTTCTCGCCGTATCGAGCGCTCACCACATCCCGCGAGAGCGGTGATGTGGCTGCTTCGCGGGTGCTCGGGTGACCACACGGCCGCTTTCGCGGCAGTGACTCGGGCTAGAAGAGCCTGCGGGTGACGGTGTCGGCGAACTCGGTGAGGCGCTCGGCCACGGCCGGCTCCACCGTCGATCCGGCCAGGACGGCCAGAGCCTCGGCCACGTTCTCCTGAATCAGGGCTTCCACCCTGTCGACGGCGCCGCTGTCCAGGATGATCCGCTGCAGGGTGGCGATCTGCTCGGCCGAGAGGTCTGGGCGGCCGAGCAGACCGTCCACGAGGTCCAGGTCCGAGCGCTCCAGGCGTTCCCTGGCCAGGGCGATCAGAACGGTGCGCTTGCCTTCCCTGAGGTCGTCGCCGCTCGGCTTGCCGGTCACGGCGGCATCGCCGAACACGCCCAGGAGATCGTCCCTGAGCTGGAAGGCGATGCCGAGCGGCAGTCCGAACGCGCGCAGGTCGTTGAGGTGATCGTCGTCCGCACCGGCCAGGGCGGCACCGATGACCAGCGGGGCTTGAACGCTGTACTTCGCCGACTTGAACACGATCACACGCACGGCTCGATCAAACAGTTCGGACTCCGCCTGGGTGACCCAGGCGCGCTCCTCCAGGATGTCGAGGTACTGGCCGGCCGTGACCTCCGTGCGCATGTGATTGAACTCGGCCCGTGCGCGCCGGGCGCTCGACCGGTCGGTGGCGTCGTCGAGGCCCTCATCGAGCAGCTCGTCGCTCCAGCCCAGGAGCAGGTCGCCGAGGAGGATCGCGGAGGCGCGGCCGAAGTCGACCGGACTCCCCGCCCACCCCTCTGCGCCGTGCAGGTGCTCGAATCTGCGGTGCGCGGAGGGGGCGCCTCTGCGGGTGTCGGAGTTGTCGATGATGTCGTCGTGGACCAGGGCGGCGGCATGGAAGACCTCCAGCGCGGCCGCGGCCGAGACGAGGCCGTCGAGACCAATCGTCTGCGCGGAAACGCTCTGCCAACCGAGGTGGGCGAACTGGGCCCGGAATCGCTTGCCGCCGCTGAGAAACTGCCGTGAGAAGTCAACCAGCACAGCGAGGTCAGGGCTGATGGTCGTCACAATTGATTCACGCGTATTGATGAATTCGTCGATGCGAGAATGAACCAGATCGACCAGTCGGGTGCTTTGTGCCACTTGCCTAGCCTAGCCATCTCGGCGGGACTAGAATTAGGGTCTAATCCGCTCGATCCCCAATTGGAGGAATGAGATGCCGCTTTCAGAACAAGAGCAGCGACTCCTCGAAGAGATGGAGCGCAGCCTCTATCACAACGATGCCGAATTCGTGGCGAGCGTGGGAGGCACCAGGCTCCGCCCCAACTACCGCTCCATAGTCCTCGGGGTACTCGCCGGCGTCGTCGGGATTGCAACTCTTGTCGCGGGGGTGGCCATCCAGCAGCTGTGGCTGGGCGTCATCGGATTCATCATCATGTTCGGTGGAGTACTGCTCGCCCTGACGCCAGGCCGTGGGGTCAAGGCGACGGCAACCCCGTCACCCGGCCAGGCTCGTCGGCCTGCTCAGGCTCGCAGCCAGCAGGGCTTCATGGACAAGCTCAACGACCGCTGGGACCGTCGCCAGGACGGCCAGCAGTAACCACGCTTCGAACGCCCGCCCTCCTGATCCTCTGATCGGGCCGGCGGGCTTTCTGCGTTAACGCCCTCCCTTTTTCCCCACTTCGCTACGCCTCCCAGGGCCGTCCGGCAGGACGGCTCTTTTTTGCGCCCTCAAGCGTCGTGGAAGCCCCCGAAACGTGGGATTTTCCTCCACCCTGTGAATCCGCGGTTATTCAGGGAATAAATAGACCAAAACACCGTAATTCGCCGTGTTTGCCAGACACGGTGGGTGAGAGTGGAGTAAAGTGGAGCAACACCTGACCTTGGCCGGAAGAGAGGGGTGACGAATGTTCCTCGGGACCTATGCCCCCAAGCTCGACGAAAAAGGACGCGTCATCCTGCCGGCCAAGTTCCGCGAGGAACTCTCGACCGGCATCGTGATGACCCGCGGCCAGGAACGGTGCCTGTACGTCTTCACCTCCCGTGATTTCGACGACGTGCACGAGAAGATCCGCCAGGCGCCGATCACCAGCAAGGAGGGCCGCGACTTCTTCCGCGTCTTCCTCTCCGGTGCCAGCGCCGAAACCCCGGACAAGCAGAACCGGGTCACCATCCCGGCCAACCTCCGGGCCTACGCCGGCCTCGGTCGCGACCTCACCGTCATCGGTGTCGGCACGCGGGTCGAGATCTGGGACACCGAGGTCTGGGAGGCGTACCTCGCAGAGCAGGAAGGTTCGTTCGCCAACATCACGGAGGAGGTGATTCCGGGACTCTTCTGATTCCTGGTGCGTGACTCCCAGCCGTTTACTCCTGACACACTTCCCCGGTGCCAGGCAGAACGGATGGGGATCAGGCAGCAGGACCCGCCCCGGTAGCTATGAACAACACCACGAATGACAACCCGAACGACGAGATGAACAACGACACCCCCGCAACCCCGGCCGACCGGCCCCAGCTGAACGAGATCCACGTTCCGGTGCTGCTCGAGCGCTGCATCGAGCTCCTCGGCCCGGCGATCGACAAGCCCGGCGCGGTCCTGGTCGACGCCACGCTCGGCATGGGCGGCCACGCCGAAGCCATGCTGACCCGCTTCCCCGGTCTGACCCTGGTGGGCCTGGACCGCGACCTCGATGCGCTGGCCGTCGCCGAGGAACGCCTCAAGCCGTTCGGTGACCGCATCCACCTCGTGCACACCGTGTACGACGGCATCCTGGACGCCCTGGCCGGTCTGGGCATCAGCGAGGTGCAGGGAATCCTCTTCGACCTGGGCGTGTCCAGCATGCAGCTCGACCAGGTCGAGCGCGGCTTCTCCTACTCCAAAGACGCCCCGCTGGACATGAGGATGGACAGCACCTCACCGCTCACGGCCGAGCGGATCCTGGCGGACTACAGCGAAGCCGACCTGCGCCGCATCTTCCAGGAGTACGGCGAAGAGAAACTGGCCGGCCGCTACGCCAAGGCGATTGTGGACGCCAGGACGACGACCCCCTTCCTGCGCTCCGCGCAGCTCGTCGAGGTCATCACCAAGGTCACCCCGGTTGCCGTGCAGCGGATGGGACACCCCGCCAAGCGGGTGTTCCAGGCGCTGCGTATCGAGGTCAACCAGGAACTGGCCGTCCTCGAACGCGCCATCCCCGCCGCGATGGAGGCCGTCGCCGTCGACGGCCGGATCGTCTCGATGGCCTACCAGTCGCTCGAGGACCGCATCGTCAAGCGGATGTTCGCCGCCGCCTCGACCTCCAGCGCCCCCGCGGGACTGCCCGTGGAACTGCCGGAACACAAGCCGCTGTTCACCCTGCTCATCCGTGGTGCCGAGCTGGCATCCGACGATGAAAAAGCAATCAACCCCCGTGCAACGTCGGTTCGCCTGCGTGCCGCGCAACGACTGAGGAGAGCCGAATGAGCGACAACCTGGCCCGGGTGCTGAGTGCCCACGAGCTGCGTCCGGACATCGCCGAGCGCGCTGATGCCGATGCGCGCCGCCACATCGAGATCGTCGCGCCGAGCACGCACGCGCGGCCGCGAATCGTCTACGCGCTCTCCGCGGTGGCCTGCGTGGGGGCCATCGTCGTCGCGCAGCTGCTGCTGAGCGTGGGCATCTCGCAGGGTGCATACGAGATCTCGGCCCTGCGGGCGAGTCAGGTCGAACTGGGGCGCACGGCCGACAGCGTGAGTGAGGACCTGATCAGGGTCTCCTCGCCGCAGAGCCTGGCTGCCAACGCTGAGGCCCTCGGCATGGTCAGCAACTCCACCCCCGCCTACCTTCGGCTCTCCGATGGTGCCGTCCTCGGGGCGCCTGCCTCGGCCGCCGGCGGCCAGGCCGGTGCGGCCAGCCTGGTTCCCAACTCGCTCCTGGCCGAGGCACCCGTGGCCACCGAGTCCGCGGCCGCGGTCGCGGCCGCCGCCGCCGCCGCTGCGACGACCAGCACGGCATCGGCCGCTGCGGTTCCGGTCACCAACGGCCTGCCTTCGCCGACGACCAGATAAACGCCGGTACAGTCCCCTACAGGAGGTCTACCAGGTGGCGAAAACAAGCATGTCCAGTAAGCGCAGGGTGGCGGCGACGGTCGCGGTACTCGTTGCCATCATCGGCCTCTTCGTGGTCCGCCTGGTCGATATCCAGGTGGTGCGCGCCGACGCGCTGAGCGCCGATTCGTTGGGCAACCGGTCGGTCGAGAACACCGTCTACGGCGCGCGCGGCGAGATCCTGGACGCCAACGGTGTCGTCCTGGCCGGCACGGTGATGCGGTACGACGTGCAGCTCTCGCCCAAGAACGCCAAGGAATTCACCCGCGAAGTGGACGGCGAGGACATCACCGTCACGGTAGCGGACGCCGCCGCGGAGATCGGTGCCATCACCGGGCAGACCGGTGCGGCCATCGAGGCCATCATCGCCGACGCCCTGGCCGACAACCCGGAGTCCGACTTCGCCTACGTCTCCAAACAGGTCGACGTCGACGCCTTCCGCGCCATCTACGACCTCGAGATCCCGTGGCTCACCTTCGCCAGGAACCCCAGCCGGGTCTACCCCAACGGTGCCGTGGCGGGAAACCTGGTCGGCTTCGTCTCGGCAGAGGGCAAGGCCCAGGCCGGACTCGAAATCGGTCAGGACGCCTGCCTCGCGAGCGACAACGGCACCGAAACCTACGAGCGCGGCGCCGACGGCGTCCGCCTCCCGGAGAGCACCGTCACCACCGACGCCGCCGTCGACGGCAACGATGTCGTCACGACCCTCGACTCCGACCTGCAGTTCTTCGTCCAGCAGGCCCTCGCCCAGCAGGCGCAGAGCACCGGAGCGGCCTGGGGCAACGTCATCGTGCAGGAGGTCAAGACCGGCAAGCTCGTGGCTGTGGCCGACTATCCCACCGTGGACCCCAACGACGTGAGCCTCACCGAGCCGGAAGACCGCGGTTCCCGTGCCTTCGTCGCCCCCTATGAACCCGGGTCGACGTTCAAGGCCCTCACCGCCGCATCCGTCCTGGATGCCGGCCTGGCGACCCCCAACTCCGAGGTGATCGCACCGTACCGGTACCTGCCGGCGAACGGGGCGGACGTCAACGACAGCTCCGGCCACGGCGACCTGCGCCTCACCCTCACCGGGGTGCTGATCGACTCCTCGAACACCGGCATGTCCAAGTTCGGCGAGCTGCTCAGCGACCAGCAGCGCTACGACTACATGACCAAGTTCGGCGTCGGCAGCGTGACCGAGAGCGGCTTCCCCGCCGAAGAGTCCGGCACCCTGCACCCCGCCGACGAGTGGGACAACCAGACCGCGTACGCCACGATGTTCGGGCAGGGTCTGACCACCACCGCGCTGCAGGTCTCGAGCATCTACCAGACCATCGCCAACGGCGGCGTTCGGATGCCCGTACAACTCGTGTCCGGCTGCCGTGCCGCCGACGGCACTCTCACCGAGGTCCCCTCGACCGAGGGCACCCAGGTCGTGTCGGCCTCCGCCGCCCGCGACACGGCGGACATGTTGGAAATGGTCTACCAGGACGGTTGGCTGGCCAACACCTGGGAGATCCCCGGTTACCGGGTGGCCGCCAAGACCGGTACGGCGCAGATGCCGGACGGTGAGGGCGGATACACCAAGGGCTACCTCGTGTCGGTCTCCGGCTTCGCTCCCGCCGACGATCCGCAGTACGTCGTTTCGGTGAGTCTGGCCGATCCTGTTAACATGAATTCGTCAGCAGCGTCCGCTCCGGTCTTCCAAGAGGTCATGAGTCAGGTGCTGAAAAAGTACCGGGCAGTTCCCTCGGGCGCCGCCGCGCCTGATCTCTCCGGTTCCTGGTAAGAAAGTGAGCCCCGTGACCGATTTGGCACCCTCGGCTCTTCGTCCTCAGCACCCCGTCCCGCGGTCGTTGTCGGGGCTGGTCGACGACTTGAAGCTTGATCTGCGGGGCGACGCCGGCGACCTGCAACTCACCGGCGTCAGCCTGAGTTCCCGCTCCGTGCTGCCCGGCGACCTGTTCGTGGGTGTTCCGGGCACCTTCGGCCACGGTGCCGCCTACGCCGCTGCAGCCAGGGACGCGGGGGCTGTTGCCGTGCTCACCGACGAGGCCGGCGCGGTCCTGGCCGCCGACTGCGGTCTGCCGCTGATCGTGACGGACGATGTCCGGGCCGCCCTCGGTGCCGTGGCCGGGTGGGTGCACCTTTCCGCCGAGAACCCGGCGACCCTGTTCGCCGTCACCGGTACCAACGGTAAAACCAGCGTCGTCTACCTGCTCTTCGCCATCCTCACCCAGCTGGGCGTCACCGCCGGTCTCACCTCTACCGCCGAACGCCGCATCGGCGCCGTGTCGGTGACCAGCACTCTCACCACCCCCGAGGCGACCGAGCTGCACGCCCTGCTTGCCCGGATGCGGGAGGCCGATGTCGGCGCCGTCGGTGTCGAGGTGTCTGCCCAGGCGATCAGCCGCCATCGGGTGGACGGGCTGGTCTTCGATGTGGCCGCATTCACGAACCTCTCGCACGATCACCTCGACGACTACGGTTCGATGGAGAACTACTACGTCTCCAAGCTGAACCTGTTCCAGCCCGGCCGGGCGCGGCGTGGAGTGGTCACGGTCGATTCCGCGTGGGGCAGACGAGTCGCCGCCGAATCGATCATCCCGGTCACCACCCTGACGAATCAGCCTTGCGGCGCGTCCACCGACGACGCGGCACGCACCGGCGCCGACTGGCGGATGACCGTCCTGGACTCCGACGCGCGGTACACCGAATTCCTGCTCGAGGGGCCGGCCGGCCGGCGACTGCAGACCCGGGTTCCCCTGATCGGCTGGTTCATGGCCGCGAACGCCGCTCTGGCCATCGTGATGCTGGTCGAATCGGGCATCGACCTCGACGCCATCGACCAGGTGCTCACGCGTGACGGCGGCATCACCGCCTACGTGCCCGGACGGGCGGAGCTGATCTCGGGGGAGCGCGGACCGCTGGTCTACATCGACTACGGGCACAGCCCGGACGCGTTCCTCAACACCCTCGCGGCGATCCGCGCGTCCACCACCGGCCGCATCATCATGGTGTTCGGCGCCGACGGCGACCGGGACAAGACCAAACGGGCCGATATGGGCGCCATCGCGGCCAGAGGCGCGGACGCCGTGGTCATCACCGATTTCCACCCCCGCTTCGAAGACCCCGCGCTGATCAGGGCCACCCTGATGGCGGCGGCGAAAATCGCGGCGCCAGGCGGAGAACTCTACGAAGTACCGAACCCAGCGGCTGCGTTCCGGCGCGCCCTGGCCCTCGCCGGGGCCGGGGATGTCGTGCTCTATGCCGGGCCAGGCCACGAGACCTATCAGGAAGTTGCCGGAGTGAAGATTCCCTACTCCGCGCGTGAAGACGCGCGCGCCGCTCTACAGGAAGCCGGGTGGCTGTAGATGATCGCCCTCAGCCTGACCGAGATCGCCGCGGCGACTCACGGTGAACTGCACCTCGCCACCATCGAGGGTGCCCTGAGCGCCGACTCGCTCGTCGACGGGACCGTGCACACCGACTCCAGGGAGGTCGCCGACGGCGACATCTTCGTCGCCAAGCCCGGTGAAGAGACCGACGGTCACCTGTTCGCTCCCGCCGCGGTCGCCAACGGTGCTGCTGTGCTGCTCGTCGAGCGTCTTCTCGACATCCCCGTCGCGCAGGTCGTCGTGCCGGATGCCGTCACCGCCCTCGGCGATCTCGCCACAGCCGTGGTCCGTACCGTGCGCGCCGCCGGCCGACTCAAGATCGTGGGTGTCACCGGGTCCAACGGCAAGACCACGACGAAGAACCTGCTCCGTGCCATTCTCGAACGCGTCGGCCCGACCATCGCGGCCAAGGCCTCGTTCAACAACGAGGTCGGTGCGCCCCTGACCATGCTCGGGGTCACGACCGAGACCCGGTTCCTCGTGGCCGAGATGGGCGCAAGCGCCGAGGGCGAGATCGCCAGGCTCGTCCGCATGGCCAGGCCGGACATCGGCATCGTCCTCAAGGTCGGGCTCGCCCACGCCGGCGGCTTCGGCGGCATCGACGCCACCGTGCGCACCAAGTCCGAGATGGTCACAGACCTGCTGCCGGAGGATGTCGCCATTCTCAACGCCGACGACGACAGGGTCGCCGGCATGGCCGACGTCACGGCCGCCAGAGTGCTCTGGTTCGGCGAGAGCGACCTGGCCATGGTTCGCGCTGCGGACATCCTCGGCAGCCGCACCGGTACGACCTTCACCCTGCACCTGCCCACCGGCGACAGCCGACCGGTCTCCTTCCGGGTTCTCGGCGAGCACCACGTGATGAACGCCCTCGCCGCCGCGGCGGCCGCGACCGAGCTCGGCGTGCCGATCGACGACATCGTCGCCGGCCTCGAGTCCGTCTCCATCGCCGAGCGCTGGCGCATGGAGGTGATGGGCGGACGCGATGACATCACCGTGATCAACGACGCCTACAACGCGAGCCCGGACTCCATGACCGCCGCCCTCAAGACCCTCGCCCAGGTCCGGAAGCCCTCCGGCCGCAGCATCGCCGTTCTCGGCGAGATGAGCGAGCTGGGCGAGCTGGCCGGTGACGAGCACGACCGGATCGGCCTGCTCGCCGTTCGGCTCAACATCTCCCAACTCGTCGTCGTCGGGCCCGCGGCCCGGCGCATGCACATCAGCACCATCAACGAAGGCTCGTGGGACGGGGAATCGGCCTATGTCGAGGACTCGGACGCTGCCTTCGAGTTGCTGCTCGACACCGTCAAACCCGGCGACACAGTGCTCGTCAAATCATCAAATTCAGCCGGACTCCGATTCCTCGGTGACCGACTGGGAAAGTTGTACTCGTGAGAGCCCTCCTGCTCGCCGGAGCGATGTCCCTCGTCTTCACGCTCCTGCTCACCCCCCTGTTCATCAGGCTGTTCCACAAGCTCGGCTGGGGCCAGTTCATTCGGGACGACGGACCCAAGAGCCACCACGCCAAGCGCGGCACCGCCACCATGGGCGGCATCATCATCATCGTCGGCGTCCTGGTCAGCTACTTCCTCGCGATGTGGCTGGAGCAGCGACCGCTGACCGTGTCACCACTGCTCGTGCTGTTCATGATGGTCGGCCTGGGTCTGGTCGGATTCCTCGACGACTACCTCAAGACCCGCAACCAACGCAGCCTCGGCCTCGGCGGCTGGCAGAAGATCGCCGGACAGGTCGTCGTCGCCGGCGCCTTCGGTTGGATGGCGCTGCAGTTCCCGGACAAGAACGGCCAGACTCCGGCGTCGACGCACATCTCGTTCATCCGTGACCTCCCGCTGGACTTCATGAAGCTGGGAACCTTCATCGGTATTGCGGCGTTCATCATCTGGATCTGCCTCATCGTCGCCGCGGCATCCAACGGCGTGAACGTGACGGACGGCCTCGACGGCCTGGCAACCGGGTCACTGGTCTTCGCGATCGGCTCCTACATCATCATCGGCTTCTGGCAGTCCAACCAGTCCTGCAACACCGGGGGAGCGGCAGCGGTCGACCTCTACAAGTGTTATCCGGGACCGGACTCCTTCGATCTGGCCATCGTCGCGGCGGCCATCGTCGGCGGGCTGATCGGGTTCCTCTGGTGGAACACCTCGCCGGCCAAGATCTTCCTCGGCGACACCGGGTCGCTCGGCCTCGGCGGCGCCCTGGCCGCTCTGGCCATCCTCAGCCGCACGGAGCTGCTGCTCGTCCTCATCGGCGGCCTGTTCGTGATCGAGGCCGGATCGGTCATCGTGCAGCGGGCCTACTTCAAGGTCACTCGCGGCAAGCGCATCTTCCTGATGAGCCCCATCCATCACCACTTCGAGCTCAAGGGCTGGGCCGAGGTGACCGTCGTGGTGAGGTTCTGGATCATCGGCGGCCTGCTGGTCGCCGCCGGCGTTGGTTCCTTCTACCTCGAATGGTTGACCCGCTAGTGGGCGCGCACTCCTACGACGAGCCCGCCGACACCACAGCATCCGGTCCGCTGGACCGGCTGACCAGCTGGCACTCCGACTGGCGTGGCCTGCGGGTGGCCGTGCTGGGACTGGGCATGACCGGCTTCGCCGCGGCGGACACCCTCGCCGAACTCGGTTCAGACGTGCTCGTCGTCGCCGGTCGCGACCCCGACGACCGCGCCAGACTGCTCGAGGTGCTCGGCGTCCCCCTGGTCACCGCCGACCTGGGCAGCGCAGATCTGAAGACCGCACCGGACGAACTCATCGCCCACCGCCCCGAGCTGATCATCGTCTCCCCGGGATTCCACCCCGACCACGTCCTGCTCACCTGGGCGGCGTCCCTGGGTATCCCGGTGTGGGGGGACATCGAGCTGGCCTGGCGACTGCGCGACAAGGTCGGCGCCCCCGCGCCGTGGATCCTCGTGACCGGCACCAATGGCAAGACCACGACGGTGCAGCTTACGGCCACCATGCTGGCCGCCGCCGGACACCGGGTGGCGCCGTGCGGAAACATCGGCGTTCCGGTGCTGGACGCCATTCGCGACCCCCAGGGCTGGGACGTGCTCGTGGTGGAGCTGTCCAGCTACCAGCTGCACCACCTGCCGCAGAGCGGTCCCGGTCAGCTCGCACCGTGGTCGAGCGTCTGCCTCAACATCGCCGACGACCACCTCGACTGGCACGGTTCTGCCGCGGCATACCGCGCGGCCAAGGCCAAGGTCTACGACAACACCGCCGTCGCCTGCGTGTACAACAAGGCCGACCTCGCCACCATGCGCATGGTCGAAGACGCCGAGGTGCAGGACGGCGCACGGGCGATCGGGTTCGGGCTCGGCGTGCCGGGCCCGAGCGACCTCGGCATCGTGGACGGCATCCTCTGCGACCGGGCCTTCCTGGAGGACCGCTTCGACACCGCGATCGAGCTGTGCACCGTGGCCGACCTCGCGACGGCGGGCCTGGCCGCACCGCACATCGTGGCGAACGTCCTGGCCGCTGCGGCCCTGGCCCGCTCCTTCGACGTCGCACCCGGTGCCATCCGTACCGCGCTGGAGACCTTCCACCTGGACGCCCACCGCATCGAGGTCGTCGCCACCAGCGCCGGCGTCAGCTGGGTCGACGACTCCAAGGCCACCAACCCGCACGCGGCGGACGCCTCCCTGGCGGCATACGATTCCGTCGTCTGGCTCGTCGGCGGCCTGCTCAAGGGCGTGGACATCGACGCCCTCGTCGCCAAGCACGTCGGACGGCTCCGTGGCGCCGTGGTGATCGGTGTGGAGCGCAACGAAGTCCTCGCCTCATTCCGGCGACACGCCCCGGCCCTGCGCGTGTTCGAGATCGACTCAGATGACACTGGTGAGGTCATGCCGACCGCGGTCAGCCTGGCCGCGGCCCTGGCCGAGGCCGGTGACGTGGTTCTGCTGGCGCCCGCTGCGGCGTCGATGGACCAGTTCGCGAGTTATGCGGAACGCGGTGCGAAGTTCGCGGCGGCCGTGCACGATTATTTGGGAGGTGGGTCGGATGACGACTCGTCCTCGACTCCGGGTGTCTGAGCCCGGTCGCACCGATTCGACCCCGAGCACCGCCAGGGTCGCGCTCAGCCGGGTCAACCTCGGCAAGGTCTTCCGGGCGGAGTCCACCAACTACCTCCTCCTGCTCGGGACGACACTGTTCCTCGTGGTGTTCGGCCTGGTCATGGTGTTGTCCTCGTCCTCGGTTGATTCCTACCTGGAGAACGCCGGCTTCTTCGGCGGGCTGTTCCGCCAGGGCATTTTCGCCATGATCGGCATCCCGTTGATGCTCGTGATCAGCCGGATGCCGCTCACCTTCTGGAAGCGCATCGCCTGGCCCGCCCTTCTCGTGGCCTGTTTCTCCCAGTGCCTCGTGGTCTTCACGCCGCTTGGTGTCACCGTGGCCGGAAACACGAACTGGCTGGACATCGCCGGAGTGCAGTTCCAACCCTCCGAAGCCATCAAGGTCGCCCTGGTGGTCTGGCTGGGAGTGGTCCTGGGCCAGAAGACGGACAAGCTCCACGACTGGCGGCACGTCTACATCCCCGTGTTCGGTGTCGGCGGCGGGGCCGTGATGCTCGTCATGATCGGCGGCGACCTCGGAACCGTCATCATCATGGCGGGGATTCTGTTCGGCGCCATGTTCTTCGCCGGCGTGCGGCTGCGGATGATCGCCCCGCCGCTGATCATCGGCGCGGTGCTGGGCGGGCTGCTCGCCATCTCCAGCGAGAACCGCCGCACCCGGCTGCTGAGCTTCGCCGTGGATTCCTGCGACACTCTCACCGGCGAGATCTCTGCGGCCTGCTGGCAACCCTTGCACGGCACCTGGGCGCTGGCCAACGGCGGCGTGTTCGGAGTGGGGCTGGGCAATTCCAAGGCCAAGTGGTCCTGGCTGCCCGCCGCGGACAACGACTACATTTTCGCGATCATCGGCGAGGAACTCGGACTGATCGGCGCCATCGTCGTGCTGCTGATGTTCGTCCTGCTCGCGTTCGCGTTCATCCGGATCCTGCGTGGCGCCTCGACCCTGCAGATCAAGGTGACGACGTCGGCGGTGATGGTCTGGATCATCGGTCAGGCCCTCGTCAACATCGGCGTCGTTCTCGGTGTGCTCCCGGTTCTCGGTGTGCCCCTTCCGCTCATCTCCGCCGGTGGTACCGCCCTGCTCACCACCCTGGCCGCGATCGGAGTCGTGCTCTCGTTCGCGCGTCACGACCACGATCAGCAGCACGAGGGGCCGGCAGCAGCAGCAGAGCGCAGCGCAGCCCAGCGCAGCACACGAGAGCGCAGCACCACCCAGCGCAGCACCAGCCCGCGCGTCACACCAGAGGCCGCTGCACCGAAACGAGGATCCACCCGATGACGACGTATCTCTTGGCGGGCGGCGGAACCGCCGGCCACGTCAACCCACTTCTCGCCGTCGCCGATGCCCTGAAGCTGCGGGACCCCGACGCCACCATCCTGGTGCTCGGCACCCAGGAAGGTCTCGAGGCCCGCCTCGTTCCCGCCCGCGGCTACGAATTGCTGTTCGTGCCCAGGCTGCCGTTCCCGCGCCGACCCAACCGGGCGGCCCTCTCGTTCCTGCCGCGGATGAACCGGGCGATCAACGATGTCGCGACCATGCTGCGCGAACGCCAGGTCGATGTCGTGGTCGGCTTCGGTGGCTACGTCGCCAGCCCCGCCTATCTGGCCGCACGTCGGGCGGGCGTTCCCATCGCGATCCACGAGGCCAACGCGAAGCCCGGCCTGGCCAATCGGCTGGGCGCCCGGATGTCCCACAATGTCGGCGTGGCCTTCGCTGGCACCCCGCTCCCGCACTCTCGTGTGGTCGGCATGCCGTTGCGTCACGAGATCGTGCAGCTGGACCGCGCGGCCACCAAGGCCGAGGCGCAGGAGTTCTTCGGCCTCGACCCGGCCCTGCCCACGCTGCTCGTCACCGGCGGGTCCCTCGGCGCCCGGCGGATCAATCGCACCGTGGTGGACTCGGCGGCGACGCTCACCGCGTCCGGCTGGCAGGTCCTGCACATCACCGGTACCGCCGCCGAGGTCACCGACCCCGCGGTGCCCGGCTACCAGATGGTGGCGTACTGCGACCGGATGGACCTGGCGCTCTCCGTCGCCGACGCGGCCGTGTCCCGCGCGGGTGCGGCGACCGTCAGTGAACTCTGTGCCCTGGGCATCCCGGCCGTGTATGTGCCGTACCCGGTCGGCAACGGCGAACAGCGCTTCAACGCGGCCGACGTCGTGCGCGCCGGCGGCGGAATCCTCGTGGACGACGCCGAGTTCGTGCCGGCCTGGGTCGATTCGGTGTTGCTCCCGGTGCTGGCCGATCCCGCCCGGATCCACGTCATGGGGGAGGCCGCCCGATCGGTCGGGATGCTAGACGGCACGACCCGCATGATCGAACTCATCGACCAGGCCGCGCATCCGCCCAGGGTGAGACGCTAGCCCCGTTGCCGCCGACGGGGCAGTGACCCGGCCCGTTCGCCGCCGCCTCTGCCGCCGCGTAACGTTGACCGCGTACCGTTGACACAGAACCGAAAACGTCGCACCACCCGCGCACCGCCAGCCAGAAAGACCGTCACGTGATCAAGCCAGACCTCACCCTCATCGTTCCCGAAGACCTCGGCACCGTGCATTTCGTGGGCATCGGCGGCTCGGGCATGAGCGGTATCGCCCGTCTCTTCCTGGCCGCAGGGCACACCGTGACCGGCTCCGATTCCCGCGAGTCCGAGAACGTCGAGACCCTGCGCGCCCTCGGTGCCACGATCGCCATCGGGCACGACGCCAAGAATGTGGGCGACGCCGACAGCCTCGTCGTGACCGGTGCGCTGTGGCAGGACAACCCCGAGTACGTACTCGCCACCGAACGCGGCCTGCCCGTGTTGCACCGGGCACAGGCCCTCGCCTGGCTGGTGCGGTCACACCGCCTGGTGTCGGTCGCGGGGGCACACGGCAAGACCACATCCACCGGCATGATCGTCACCGGCCTGCTGGGGCTCGGCCAGGACCCCAACTTCGTCAACGGCGGCGTGATCGAGTCCCTCGGCGTGAGCGCCGGCAGCGGCTCCGACGACCTCTTCGTGGTCGAGGCCGACGAATCCGACGGATCGTTCCTGCTCTACGACACCAGCGTCGCCCTGATCACGAACGTGGACCCCGACCACCTCGACCACTACGGCTCGCTCGAGGCCTTCGAAGCCGCCTTCGTCGAGTTCGCCCAGAACGCCACCGAGCTGGTCGTGGTCTCCTCTGACGACCCCGGCGCGGTGCGGGTCACCGGCCGGCTGAACGGACCTCGCATCATCACCTTCGGCGAGGCCGACGACGCCATGGTTCGAGTGCATTCCATCGGCACGTCGGGGCCCGTCGCCTTCACCGTCAGGTGGGAGGGCGTCGACTACTCCGCGACCCTGCGTGTGCCCGGCCGGCACAATGCGATCAACGCCGCCGGCGCGTTCGCGGTTCTGGTCGGCCTCGGCTTCGATCCAGCCAGCTCGCTGGAGGCCGTGTCGGCGTTCGGCGGAACCCAGCGTCGCTTCGAACTGCACGGGACCGTCCGCGGCGTCAGCGTCTACGACGACTACGCGCACCACCCCACCGAGGTCGCCGCAGCGCTCTCCGCCGCGCGCACCGTGGTGGGAACGGGGCGGATCATTGCCGTGCACCAGCCGCACCTGTACAGCCGCACCCGGCTCTTCGCCCAGGAATTCGCCGACGCGCTCGAGACGCATGCCGACCAGACCATCGTTCTCGCGGTCTACGGCGCCAGGGAGGACCCGGAGCCCGGTGTCACCGGCGCACTGGTGTCCGAGCGGTTCACCGACCCCTCCCACGTGGCCTTCATTCCCGAATGGCAGGATGCGGCCGACTACCTGGGCAGCATCGCCAGAGAGGGCGACTTCGTCGTCACCCTCGGTTGCGGTGACGTCTACCGGATCGTGCCCCAGCTGCTGGATTCGCTGGGCACGACCGAGGGCGCCGACGCCACTCGACCCGGCATTGCCGAGCCCACGCCCGTGACCGGGGACCGCGGATGACCCTCGCGCCGGACCCACGGGCATGAAGCGCCCCGCTGGCATACCCCAGTCGCCGCGGCCGGCCACGCCGCGGCAACCAGACCGGGCCACTCCCACCGCGGCAGAGCGACGGGTGCAGGGCACGGCACCGGATGCGTCGGCACCGGTAGCCGGGGTGCAGTCCAGGTCCGCCTCGACGGGCCGCACGGCCAAGCCGACCGGGCGTCAGGCGCAGCGGTCCTCGGAGCCTGACGCCACGACGGAACCGATCACGGTCGTTCTCTCGAGCTCAGACGACCGGCCCGCACCGGCCGCGCCGGCCGCGCCGGGCGGCGGCGGCGACACGAACGCATCCGTCCCGACCGCACCCGCTTCGGTCGCGCCTGGCAGGGCACTGCCCGCAACCGACGTCGGCGAACCGGGGACACCCGCGGCGACCCCCGGGCTGATTGGACGCCTGACCACCCGCCGGTCCCGCGCCGCGACCCCCGATGCGCCGCTCACCGCCCGCGAGGCGCGCGCCCGCCTCCGCGCGGCCCGCCGAGCACGCAAACAGTACGAACGCAGCGAGGTGCGCCGTTTCACCACCCGGTCCAGGCGTCGCCGCAATCTCTGGCTCGTCGCCGCCGGCACCACGGTCGCCCTGGTGGCGTTCGTACTCGTTGGCGTCTTCTCGCCCCTGATGGCGTTGCGCACCATCGAGGTCACCGGCACGAGCCGCATCCCCGCCGAAGACATCGTGCAGGCACTGGACGGCCAGGTCGGAACCCCCCTGCCGTTGCTCGATTTCGCCGAGGTGAAGGGGGAACTGAGCGAGTTCAGCCTCATCCGGAGCTACGTGACCGAGAGCCGTCCACCCGACACCCTGGTAGTGCGAATCGTGGAACGGGAACCGGTGGGCACCATCGCGTCCGCCGCCGGATTCGATCTGGTCGACGCCGCGGGCGTGGTCATCACCAGCGGGGTCGACCGGGCAGAGGGACCGCTCATCGACGCGGCCAACGGCGCCGGCGGAGCCGGGTTCCCCGCTGCCGTCGCCGTGATCGCGGCGCTGCCGGAGGGCATCCGCAGTCAGCTCGATACCGTGACGGCCGCGACCAAGGACGACGTCACGTTGACGCTGGTCGGGGGAGCGCGGGTGGTCTGGGGCAACTCCGAACGCGCCGACTACAAGGCGATCGTGCTCTCCGCCCTGCTCGTGAGCCACCCGGTGGGCAGCGTCACCGAATACGACGTGTCCTCACCGGACAGTGCCGTGGTGCGCTGATCCGACCCGAAGCGACCGCTCGTCGTCGAGATCCACTCGGATATTCGCGACACGCGGGCGCGCCTCCCCAAGGCAGTCGGTGTGGCACCTAACTTCGAATTTAGGAATTGCATACTCAGCATAACTTTAAGCTTCGAGTAGAGGTTTAGAGTTCCACCGGAGGCCGGACGTGTCAACTAATCAGAACTACCTAGCAGTCATCAAGGTTGTTGGAATCGGCGGAGGCGGCGTCAACGCCGTCAACCGCATGATCGAGCTCGGCCTCCGTGGGGTCGAGTTCATCGCCATCAATACGGATGCCCAGGCACTCCTGATGAGCGATGCAGACGTCAAGCTCGACGTCGGCCGCGACCTCACCAGGGGTCTCGGCGCCGGAGCGGACCCCGAGGTCGGCCGTCGCGCCGCCGAGGACCACGCTGAGGAAATCGAAGAGGCGCTGGCCGGGGCCGACATGGTCTTCGTCACGGCCGGTGAGGGTGGCGGTACCGGCACCGGTGGCGCTCCCGTCGTCGCCAGGATCGCCAAGTCCATCGGCGCCCTGACGATCGGTGTCGTCACCAAGCCGTTCGGCTTCGAGGGCAAGCGTCGTCAGGCTCAGGCCGAGACCGGCGTGGCTTCGCTCAAGAACGAGGTCGACACCCTCATCGTCGTTCCGAACGACCGCCTGCTGGAAATCAGCGACCGCGGCATCAGCATGCTCGAGGCCTTTGCCACGGCAGACCAGGTGCTCCTCGCCGGTGTGCAGGGAATCACCGACCTGATCACCACCCCCGGCCTGATCAACCTCGACTTCGCCGACGTCAAGTCGGTCATGCAGGGCGCAGGTTCGGCCCTGATGGGTATCGGCTCGTCGCGAGGCGCAGACCGGGCCATCAAGGCCGCCGAGCTCGCCGTTGCCTCGCCGCTGCTCGAGGCGTCCATCGATGGTGCCCACGGTGTGCTGCTGTCCATTCAGGGTGGCTCCAACCTCGGTATCTTCGAGATCAACGACGCCGCCAGACTGGTGCAGGAAGCCGTGCACCCCGAGGCCAACATCATCTTCGGTGCCGTGATCGACGACACCCTCGGCGACGAGGTGCGGGTCACCGTCATCGCCGCGGGCTTCGACGGCGGCGAGCCGGGTGCGAAGGCCGTCGAGGTTCGGCGTGCCGACCTCGTGGCCGCCGGCGTCGCTGCCGGCGCCACCGCTGCCGGCGGCTCTGCCATCGGCTCCGGTTCCGACGCGCCCGCGTACACCGTGGAAGAGTCCTCCGCATCGGTCTGGTCCACGGTCGATTCCGCCGCGAGCACCCCCGTCGCCGACCCGGCGTTCGAGGACGATTCAGACGATCTGGACATCCCCGACTTCCTCAAGTAAATGGCCATTCCAGACCTACCCTCCCGGTTGGCGACCGTGCGCGACGGCATTGCCGACGCCGCACGGTCCGCCGGTCGGCCCGTGGCCGACATCACGACGGTCGTCGTGACGAAGTTCCAGCCGGTGTCGTTGGTGCACGAGCTCCTCGAGCTTGGTGTACGCGATTTCGGCGAGAGCCGGCACCAGGAGGCGCAGGTCAAGGCCGCCGAGCTGGCCGGGAGCCCCGCCACCTGGCATTTTGTCGGCCAGGTTCAGGGCAAGAAGGCACGTCAGGTGCGCGCGTACTCGTCGGTGATCCACTCCGTCGATCGGGAGTCACTGGTGACCGCGCTGGGCACGCCGCCGAACGCGGAGACCGCCGACGCATCCGTGACCGTCGACTGCTTCGTGCAGGTGAATCTCACCGACGACCCGGCCAGGGGCGGTGTGTCCATCCCCGACCTCGCTCCACTGGTCGAGAAGGTGCTCGGTACCCCCGCGCTCAACCTGCTGGGCTTGATGGCCGTGGCACCGCTCGGCACCGAACCGCGGCGGTCGTTCGCCCTGGTGGCCGAACTCGGTGCCCAGATGCGGTCGATGGCGCCGGAGGCGCGCTATCTGTCGATGGGGATGTCCCAGGACTACGCGGCCGCCATTGCCGAGGGTGCGACACACCTGCGAATTGGCACCGCAATCACCGGGAATCGCCCGGCACCGGTTAATCTGAAAACGTCGTAATACCAACACGGAGGTCGAGATGTCCAACCCGCTCAAGAAAACCATGGTCTACCTGGGTCTGGCAGACGAAGAGCTGGAATATGAGGAACCCGCCAAGGCTCCCGTCTCCACTCTCCCCACCCAGTCCGCGCACGCCGCGAACTCCCACGCTGCTGCTGCGCCCGTGACCGGGTCGCACTCCTCGGGCCGAGCACCGGTCACGCCGTTGCACAAGACCTCCACCCCCAAGAATGTTGTCGTGTCTGAAATGAACGAGATCCTCACCGTCCACCCCCGCCAGTACCGCGACGCCCAGGTCATCGCCGAGTCGTTCCGTGACGGCATCCCGGTCATCATCAACCTGTCCCAGATGAGCGACGCGGATGCCCGCCGGCTGATCGACTTCGCCAGCGGCCTCTCGCAGGGCCTGTACGGCAAGATCGAGCGGGTGACGGCCAAGGTCTTCCTGCTGTCCCCGTCGCATGTCGTTATCTCGGGTGACAACGCCGCCGCCGAAGAAGGGGACGCTGACTCGTCCTTCTTCGCCCAGTCGTAACCCAGCGTGTCACCTGTCGCGCTGATCGGATCGATCGCCTACCTCGTTCTCCTGCTGTACTTCTTCGTGCTCTGGGGGCGCTTCATCGTCGACCTCGTCCGCGGAGTCAACCGCTCGTGGCGGCCGCAGGGTTTTGTACTCGTGCTCACCGAGTTCGTGTACACCGTCACCGACCCGCCGGTCAATTTCTTCCGCCGTATCTTTCCGCCCCTCCGGATCGGACCGATCGCGTTGGACTTCGGCTGGACGCTGACGATGCTCTGCACCATCATCGCAATGTCGATTACGGGGTTTCTGCGTTGACCCGCAGCCTCGCCGGTGTCCCGGCATGTATTCTGGATCGATGACGACCGACCGGCCCGGTACCGCACCGTAAGCCTGTTGGTCGCACGCACGTGTTCGCAACAACTGTTCTTTTAACAAGTTTTGAGGTGGAAAGCCATGGCGCTAACTCCGGAAGATGTAGTCAACAAGCGGTTTCAGTCGACCAAGTTCCGTGAGGGATATGACCAGGACGAGGTTGACGACTTCCTCGACGAGGTCGTTGTCGAGCTGCGACGTCTGACCCAGGAGAACGAGGAGCTCAAGGCTCGTCTCTCCGGCGGAGAAGGCGTACCTGCCTCCGCTCCGGTCAGCGCGGCACCGACCAAGGTTGCCGAGCCGGTCAACACGCCCGAGCCCGTCGCCGAGCCCGTGGCCGCTGTCGTGCCTGAGCCCGTTGCAGCAGCGCCCGTCGCCGCAGCGCCTGTCGCCGAGCCGATCGACGAGACCGCCGGCACCACCAACCTGCTGCAGCTGGCCCGCCGCCTGCACGAGGAGCACGTCAAGGAAGGCGCCGAGAAGCGCGATGCCCTGATCGCCGAGGGTCACGCCACGGCCGCCCGCGTCATCGCGGAATCCGAAGCCAAGCAGCGCGCCCAGATCAACATCCTCGAGAAGGAGCGTTCGGTTCTCGAGAACAAGATCGAAGAGCTGCGCACCTTCGAGCGTGAATACCGCCAGAAGCTGAAGAGCTACATCGAGGGTCAGCTGCGCGACCTCGACTCCGCGTCACCTGTCGGTGCCGGCGCGGGCAAGGACTCGGGAAACTCGCCGAAGGCGAGCTTCCAGGGCTTTGGCGCGTAGTACCAGCGCGACGATCAACTCCCGCGCCCTCGTCGTCCTGGCCCTCGTGGCCATCGGCGGGTTTGCGCTAGACCAGATCAGCAAGGCTCTCGTCGTCAACTCGATGACAGAGGGCCAAATCGCTCGGGTTCTGACTGATGTGCTGCACCTGCACTTCATTCGGAACCCGGGCGCTGCTTTTTCATTCGCCACCGGCCTCACCTGGGTGTTCACCCTCGTCTCGGCCGGTGTCGTCGTGTTCGTCCTGTGGTTCGCCCGCCGCATCCGCTCGGTGTCCTGGGCCATCGTCTTCGGCCTCTTGCTGGGCGGCGTACTCGGCAATCTCGCCGACCGACTCTTCCGCGAGCCGTCCATCGGGCTCGGGCATGTGGTCGACTTCATCAGCACGCCGTGGATGCTTCCGGCGATCTACAACATCGCCGACGTCTGCATCGTGGTGAGCATGGCACTGTTCATGGTGCTCACCCTGCTGGACATCGGCCTCGACGGTCGGCGCGCATCCGCGCAGGCGACACCCCCGGAAGCCGACGCAGAGCCGGTCGCGGCCGGAACCATCCAGAGCCCACTCTCTCCACCCCTCACTGACTCCACCCCCAACTGAACGGCATCATGGAAAACCGATCCCTTCCCCTGCCCGACGGCCTGGACGGTGTCCGCGTCGACGCGGGCATCGCCAAGCTGTTCGGTTTCTCCCGCAGCTTCGCGGCCGAGATCGCCGAGGCCGACGGGGTCACCCAGGACGGGGTCACCGTCGGCAAGTCGGACAAGCTCCGTGCCGGTGCCTGGCTCGATGTCAGCTGGCAGCCCAAGATGGACCTGGTGATCGTTCCGATCGCCGTTCCCGACCTCACCATCGTGCACGACGACGACGACATCGTGGTCGTCAACAAGCCCTCTGGGGTCGCCGCGCACCCGAGCGTGGGCTGGACGGGACCCACGGTGCTGGGTGCCCTCGCGGCCGCCGGGTACCGTATCGCCACGACCGGGGTGTCCGAACGCGCCGGGATCGTGCACCGCCTCGACGTGGGGACGAGCGGCCTGATGGTCGTCGCCAAGTCCGAGCACGCGTACACCCACCTCAAGCGGGCCTTCCACGACCGCGAGGTCGACAAGATCTACCACGCCATCGTGCAGGGCCACCCGGACCCCTCCAGTGGAACCATCGACGCGCCCATCGGTCGCCACCCGCGGTCGGACTGGAAATTCGCCGTCATCGCCGGCGGCAAGGATTCCATCACCCACTACGAGACCCTGGAGGCGTTCCCCTCCGCGTCCCTGCTCGAGGTGCACCTCGAAACCGGTCGCACCCACCAGATCCGGGTTCACATGGCCGCCCAGCGGCATCCGTGTGTCGGCGACGCCATGTACGGTGCAGAGGCGAAGATCACCGCCAGGTTGGGCCTCACCCGGCAGTGGCTGGTGGCCAAGCAGCTGTCGTTCGAGCACCCGTCCTCTGGCGAGTGGGTGACCTTCAACGCCGAATACCCGGACGACCTGGCCAACGCGCTGCGGATCCTCCGCGGCGATTAGTATCTTCTTCAATCCAACACCCCAGAGCAGCTGGAGCAGTCGTGTCGCCGCAGAATGATTCGTTCGTCCACCTTCACGTGCACAGCGAGTACTCCATGCTCGACGGTGCCGCGCGGGTCAAACCGCTGATCGCGGCCGCCGCAGAGCAGAAGATGCCCGCGATCGCGGTGACCGACCACGGCAACGTCTTCGGAGCGTTCGACTTCTGGAAGACCGCGACCGATGCGGGCATCAAGCCCATCATCGGCACCGAGGCGTACATCACGCCGGGCACCGACCGCAGGGACAAGACCCGGGTCAAGTGGGGAACCAACGCTCAGAACCGCGACGACGTCGGCGGTAGCGGTGCGTACACGCACATGACGCTGCTCTCCGAGAACACCGAGGGCATGCACAACCTGTTCCGGTTGTCGTCGCTGGCCTCGCTCGAGGGCTACTACTTCAAGCCGCGAATGGACCGCGAGCTGCTCAGCACCTACTCCAAGGGTCTGATCGGTACGACCGGATGTGTCGGTGGTGAGGTGCAGACCCGGCTCCGGCTCGGTCAGTACGACGAGGCGAGGCAGGCCGCGGGGGAGTTGCGGGACATCTTCGGCAAAGACAACTTCTTCTGCGAGATCATGGACCACGGCATCGACATCGAGCGCCGCACCATGACCGACCTTCTGAAGCTGGCCAAGGAACTCGATCTGCCGCTGGTGGCGACCAACGACCTGCACTACACCCACGCCCACGATGCCACGGCGCACGCCGCGCTGCTCTGCGTGCAGTCCGCCTCCACCCTGGATGACCCTAACCGGTTCAAGTTCGACTCGAATGAGTTCTACCTCAAGACCGCCGCCGAGATGCGGCACCTGTTCCGTGACAACCCCGAGGCCTGCGACAACACACTGCTCATCGCCGAGCGCTGCGACGTCAAGTTCAACACCTCGGCCAACTACATGCCCCGGTTCCCTACCCCGGAGGGAGAGAACGAAGAGAGCTGGTTCATCAAGGAGACCGAGCTGGGCCTGATCCGCCGGTACCCGAACGGCATCTCCGACGCCGTGCGCAAGCAGGCCGACTACGAGGTCGGTGTCATCACCCAGATGGGCTTCCCCGGCTACTTCCTGGTCGTCGCCGACTTCATCAACTGGTCCAAGGACAACGGCATCCGGGTCGGACCCGGTCGCGGTTCCGGTGCCGGTTCGATGGTCGCGTACGCCATGGGAATCACCGACCTGGACCCCCTGGTGCACGGCCTGATCTTCGAGCGGTTCCTCAACCCCGACCGCGTCTCCATGCCCGACTTCGACGTCGACTTCGATGATCGTCGCCGCGGCGAGGTCATCCACTACGTCACCGAGAAGTACGGCTCCGAGCGCGTCGCCCAGATCGTCACCTACGGCACCATCAAGGCCAAGCAGGCGCTCAAGGACTCCAGCCGGGTACTCGGCTTCCCGTTCGGTATGGGCGACAAGCTCACCAAGGCCATGCCGCAGCCCATCATGGGCAAGGACATGCCCCTCACCGGCATGTTCGACAAGGATCACCCCCGCTACCGTGAGGCCGGCGACTTCCGCGCGGTCATCGAGACGGATGCCGAGGCCCGCACGGTCTTCGACACCGCGCTCGGCATCGAGAACCTCAAACGGCAGTGGGGCGTGCACGCGGCCGGCGTGATCATGTCGTCCGACCCTTTGATCGACATCATCCCGATCATGCGCCGCGAGGCCGACGGTCAGATCGTCACCCAATTCGACTACCCGGCCTGCGAGAGCCTCGGCCTGATCAAGATGGACTTCCTGGGGCTGCGCAACCTCACCATCATCGATGACACCCTTGACAACATCGAGGCGAACCGTGGACACCGACCGGTGCTCGAGGATCTGGGCCTGGACGACCCGCTGGCCTACGAGCTGCTCGCCCGCGGCGACACCCTCGGCGTGTTCCAGCTCGACGGCGGCCCCATGCGCGCGCTGCTGCGCAGCATGAAGCCCGACAACTTCGAAGACATCTCGGCCGTCATCGCGCTGTACCGGCCCGGCCCCATGGGCGCGAACTCGCACACCAACTACGCCCTGCGCAAGACCGGCCAGCAGGAGATCGTCCCGATCCACAAGGAGCTCGAGGAGCCCCTGAAGGACATCATCGGTGGCACCTACGGTCTGATCGTGTACCAGGAGCAGGTGATGTCGATCGCCCAGAAGCTGGCCGGGTTCACCCTCGGTGAGGCCGACCTGCTGCGGCGCGCGATGGGCAAGAAGAAGAAGTCCGAACTGGACAAGCAGTTCGAGGGCTTCTCCGGCGGAATGGTGGCCCGCGGATACTCGATGGAAGCTGTTACCACCGTGTGGAACATCCTTCTACCGTTCTCCGACTACGCCTTCAACAAGGCCCACTCGGCCGCCTACGGCGTGCTGTCGTACTGGACGGCGTACCTCAAGGCGCACTACCCGGCCGAGTACATGGCCGCGCTGCTGACCAGCGTCGGCGATGCCCGCGACAAGCTCGCCCTGTACCTGAACGAATGCCGGCGCATGGGCATCCAGGTGCTGCCGCCGGATGTGAACGAGTCGATCGGGTTCTTCGCCGCCGTGGGCACCGACATCCGCTTCGGCCTGGGCGCCGTGCGCAACGTCGGCTTCAACGTGGTCGAGTCGATCCGAGCCGCCCGCACCGAGAAGGGCGACTTCGAGTCGTTCCACGACTTCCTCCGCAAGGTGCCGCTGCAGGTCACCAACAAGCGCACCGTCGAGTCGTTGATCAAGTCGGGAGCGTTCGATTCGCTGGGTGCCACCCGTCGGGCCATGTTCGAGATCCATGAGGGTGCGGTCGATTCGGCCGTCAAGATCAAACGCGACGAATCGCACGGCATGGTCGGATTCGACTTCGACAGCCTGTTCGACGACCCGCAGGAAACGGAGCAGGTGCCGGACCGGCCGGAGTGGAGCAAGAAGGAGAAGCTGGCTCTGGAGCGGGACATGCTCGGCCTCTATGTCTCCGACCATCCGTTGGCCGGTCTGGAAATTCCCCTGGCCAAGCACGCCAGCACCACGATCACCGACCTGATCAGTTCGGAGCACACCCAGGACGCCGATACCGTCACGGTTGCCGGCCTGATCACCAACGTTCAACACCGCATCGCCAAGAAATCGGGAAACCAGTACGGCATCATCTCGGTCGAGGACTTCGGCGGTGAGATCGACGTCATGTTCATGGGCAAGGCGTACCAGGAGTTCTCCCTCGACCTCGTCAGCGACTCCGTTGTCGTGGTGCGCGGCCGGGTGAGCATGCGCGACGACGGTATGAACCTGCACGCGTACAGCATCTTCGCGCCGGAGCTCGGTCAGGCATCCGACCACGGCACGCTGTCGATCACGTTGTTCGAAGCTCGGGCCACGACCGACACCGTCACACAACTGGGCGAGGTGCTCAAACGGCACGGCGGAACCTCCGAGGTGCGGCTGAAGCTCATCAAGGGCGACACCGCGCGCGTCTTCGAACTGCCGAGCCGGGTGACCGTCACTGCAGACCTCTTCGGCGAACTGAAAAGCCTGCTCGGTCCCTACTGCCTCACCTGATCACCCTGCCTCACCTGATCACCGCCGCGTCAGTTGCCGGTCAGAACGGCGGGTTCTCGGGTACCGGTGGTGACGGGCGACGCGTGGGTTGGTGTTCGGGCATCAGGTAGCTCGCCGCGGCGGGTCGTCTGCGTTTCTTGGGTGTCACCACCGGTGGCCGGGGTCTGGGTGGTGCGACCGGATTGGCCGGGTCGGTGCGGTAGCTGCGCTTGCCCGGTGAGGTCCAGTGCAAAACACCGCCCGGTTCCTGAACGACCTGCCACTGGGAGAGGTGTTTGAGCCGGTGGTGGGCTTCGCAGAGGTGGGCGAGGTTGTCGCAGTCGGTGCTGCCGCCGTTCGCCCAGTCGTCGGTGTGATCCACATCTGATTTCACCGCGGGGCGGTTGCAGCCGGGGAACCGGCAGGTTTCGTCGCGCATGCGTAGCCATTTCTTCATGGCCTTGGTGTTCTTGTACTGGGTTTTGCCCAGTGAGAGCACGACCCCGGTTTCAGGGTGGGTGAGCAGCCGGGTGAAGCTGGGCGCGCCGGCGGCGATGTCCCGGGCGGTCTCGGGGGAGATCGGCCCGTACCCCTCGAGGGTGGCGGGTTCATCGCTCTGGCCCAGCAGGGTCAGCACCGGCACCGTGATCATCACCGTGCCGCGGATGCCCGCGCCAAGACCGTCCGGCGTGACACCGTCGAGCAGCAGGGCCCGGGTGATGTCCGCCCGAAGCTGAGCGAGACCACGCCTGCGCTGCTGTTCGGCTTCGGCCCGCTCTGCCGCCGACCCCGGTGCCGAGCCCGAGCCCGCGCCCGCGCCCGTTCCCGCGCCGGTGTCGCCGTGCTGCTGCAGAGCCTTGGCAGTGGTGTCGATGCGGTCGAAGGCGGATTTGGTGTCGTGGGCGGTGCCGTACCAGTGCAACCAGCCCATCCCGTCGGCGGCCGGTTCCCACCGGGTGTGCCGCTCGGCGAGGGCATTCTTGGTGCGAATCACGATCGATTCCGGGTGCTGCTTCTCCCGCAACCGGTGCGCCCGGTTGCTGAACCGGCCCACCGGCAACGTCTTCGCGTGCGGCAACACCGCCTCTTCGAACGCGGCCTGGTCCTCCTCGGGCAGGGTGCGCAGCTGATCGATCAACGCCTTGGCATGCGGGTAACTGATCTCCCCGGCCGAGAGGGCTTCGAACGTGGCCGTGGTGGAGTACAACCAGAGCGACTCGTCCAGCAGCCGCTCGACGGTGCGTTCGTGCAGGTTCAACAGGCACGCCGTCTCACTCACGATCGTGCGCCTCGCCACCTCCCGGTCCTCCCACCGCCCGAACGCAATTGCGCGCGCCTGGTCCTCGGTGAGCGTGGCGGCGTCCCGGTCGGCCAACCGGACGCTCTCCGGGCTGCCCTGCAGCCGCGACGCCACCTGCGGCTCCTCGCTCCAGAGCTGCAGTTCCGCCAGCCGTTCGGCCTGTCGGGCCTGGGCTTGGGCGATGGCGCGGTGCTCGGCCGCGATCAGCTCGGTGCGCCGCACCAGCTCCGTGCGCACCCAGTCGGGATCGGCTCGATCGGGCCCTGGCGGGTGGTCGGGGGCGGGGGTGGATCCGGGTGGGGCGGGTTCCGGAGAGTAGTCGTCATCGTCCGGAACTGGCGGTGGTGCCTGGTCTGGGCTACTCATACTGAGATCATCTCAGCTACCACCGACACTGAGGCCCGCCCGGCCAGACCCAGAACGCACCCAGGGAAAATCAAGTTCTGAGTCGGGCCGCAGAGAGAACTCAGCGCAGGATTTCGACCATCAAGACCCAGGCGTCGAGCATGGAACCGACCACGGTGACCACCATCCCGGCGGCCAGCCAGTACAGGCCGGTGCCGTCCCCGGTGAGCAGCAGGAGCAGAGCGCCCACCACAACGGGCGCCAGCTGCAGCGTGGCGAGCGGCACGTAGAGAGCGAGGGAATGCCCGGCGCTGTCACTTTGATGCGTCCGACGGTGCAGTGAGAGGACGTGCAGCACGATGACCGGCACGACGGCCACCAACACCTCGGCGCCGAGAAGGGGTGCGGACTGGCCGGGCACAAGGATGAGGGCCGCCATCACCACCACCAGCACGAGAGATCCGATCGCGGACGCGGCGCGCGCCGTGAGGCCGCGATACGCCAGAATCTCCTTGATGTTCACCGAGATGGCGACCATCACGAGCCCGGCCAGGGCCGCAGCCGCACCGGCCATGGCCACGGCGAAATCGCCCCAGGCCGTCGTCAGCGCCGCAGCCATGTCCCTCCTTGAACCAGCTCGCGTGGATGCGCACACGATAGCGCGACGATCCGACCGGGTGCGCGCCGACTTGGCCCGCGACCGGTGAAAAAACAGCACCGTGCTGCCCGCATGTGGCCAGCCGGTTGACAGCCTGGGGCCATACGCTAGAGCCATGAGAACGCGCACCAGGGAACCGATCTACAGCACGGCCATCACGGCCGGCCGAACCGTCTTCGGCCTGTTCCGTCTTCGGCCGTCCGTGACGGGTCTGGCGAACCTGCCGGATGCCGGGGGAGCGGTCCTCGCGATCACTCACTTCGGTTACGCGGACTTCGCCCTCGTCGAGTGGATGACGTGGCGGAAGAACAAGCGCCACATCCGTTTCATGGCGAAGAAGGGGGCGTTCGACAAGCCCCTCGTCGGCTTTCTGCTGCGCGGAATGCGGCACATCAATGTGGACATGACCGCTGGCGCCCAGGCCTACGCCGATGCCGTTCGAGCACTCAGCGCCGGCGAACTCGTCGGGGTGTTTCCGGAGGGCGGCGTGAACGCATCCTTCACGGTGCGCGACCTGAAGACCGGCGCGGCCCGGATGGCCCAGGAGGCGAACGTGCCCATTGTGCCGATCGCCGTCTGGGGTGGACACCGGCTGCTCACCAAGAACCACAAGCCGTCGGTGCGGGAGGCCTATGGCACTCCGGTGACGTTCGCGGTGGGAACCCCGATCCGGGTCGAGGCGGACGACGACCCGCAGGCCGTCACGCTGGCCCTGCACGGCACCCTGCAGACGCTCGTGGACGGCCTGCAGAAGCGCTACCCGGTGGCCGGTGCCGGCCGCTGGTGGCAGCCGGCCCACCTGGGCGGGACCGCCCCGACACCGGCAGAAGCCGCCGCCACCGAAGCGGAACGCCAGCTTCGGAAGGCCGCCGCCCGGGCTGCCGCCGGCTCACCCGGCATGGAAAGGCGGTAACGGCGCGTCGAGCGCGCGGAGGGACCGGTTAGAGCGTGTCGCCCAGCGCCCGGTACCTGCGCTCGTGGTAGATGAGAGCCTCGTCGTCGGCACCGAGACCGCCGCCCTCGATCTGCACCACGACGACAGCCGAGTTGTGCACGCTGACCCGTTCCACGATGCGCCCGACCATCCACGACGTCACGTCGTTGAGTACGGGCAGGCCGTGAGGTCCCACCCGCCAGTGGTCGCCGATGAAGCGCTGGGTGTTCGGGCCGGCGAGCCGCTCAGCCAAGGCCCGATTGCGCAGACCGAGCAGGTGGATGACCACCCTCTCGGTTTCGTTCACGGCGGGCCAGGAACTGGCCGACTTCGCCATGTTGAACGTGGCCAGGGGAGGCACCGCCGACATCGAGGCGAGGGAGGTGGCGGTGAAACCCACCGGCGTTCCCTGGGCGTCCAGCGCTGTCACGACGGACACGCCCGCCGCGTGCCGACGGAACGCATTCTTGAAAGCAGCCAGGTCGGCCGGAGCGTGCGGATCGGTGTCGAGTGTGGTGGCCTGGGGGATCCCGGCCTGCCCGGTGGTGCGTTCGGTCATAGTGGAGCCAATCGTTTCACCCACCAGCCTATTCCCGTGGCCGGTGCGGTTCTTGGATAAGCTGGAGCGACATGATCCAGACGATTGACCTTCGAGGAACGCGGCCTGCTCCGGCCGATCTTTTGGCCTCAGTGCCCCGGGCGCTCACCAGCGTTACCGTCGCCAGCGACGTCGCGGCCGAGCTGATCGACGACGTGCGCGCACGCGGCGAACTGGCCCTGCTCGACCAGGCCGAGCGCCTCGACCGGGTGCGCCCAGGGCACGTGCGGGTTCCGGCGGCCCACGTCGAGGAAGCCCTAGCCGCCCTCGACCCCAGCGTGCGCACGGCGATCGAGGAAACCATCCGTCGGGTGCGCCTGGCCAGCGCCGCCCAGGTACCGCCGCTGGTCACCACGACCATCGCCGACGGCGCCGAGATCGTGCAGCGCTGGCGCCCCGTGCAGCGCGTCGGCCTCTACGTTCCGGGCGGAAAGGCCGTCTACCCGTCCAGTGTGGTGATGAACGTGGTTCCCGCCCAGGTGGCCGGCGTCACCTCGATCGCCCTCGCCTCGCCGCCGCAGAGCCACTTCGGCGGCCGGGTGCACCCCACCATCCTCGCCGTGGCCGGCCTGCTCGGTGTCGACGAGATCTACGCCATGGGCGGTGCAGGCGCCGTGGGCGCCTTCGCCTACGGCGTACCGGGCCTCGGCCTCGACCCCGTGCAACTCGTCACCGGCCCTGGCAACGTCTATGTGGCCGCGGCCAAGCGGCTCGTGCGCGGTGTCACCGGGATCGACTCCGAGGCGGGCCCCACCGACATCCTGGTGATCGCGGATGCCGCTGCCGACCCCGCCTTCGTCGCCGCCGACCTGGTGAGCCAGGCCGAACACGATGAACTCGCCGCCGCGGTACTCGTCACGGACTCCGCCGAGCTCGCCGCGGCCGTCGAGGCGCTCCTGGACACCCTGGTCACCACGACCACCCACTCGGAACGGGTCGCCGCCTCGCTCGGCGGCAGCCAGTCGGCGATCGTGCTCGTCGACGACCTCGCCCAGGCCGCCGCGTTCAGCAACGCCTTCGGCCCTGAGCACCTCGAGATCCAGACCGACGACGTCGACGCCGTACTCGCGCTGATCGACAACGCCGGCGCCATCTTCCTGGGCCCGTACTCGCCGGTGAGCCTCGGCGACTACGCCGCCGGGTCCAACCACGTGCTGCCCACCGGCGGACAGGCCCGCTTCTCCGCCGCGCTCGGCGCCTACACGTTCCTCCGCCCCCAGCAGGTGGTGCGCTACAGCCGAGGGGGTCTGGCCGACGTGGCCGACCACATCCTGTCGCTCTCAGACGCCGAGGCGCTGCCCGCGCACGGTGACGCGGTGAGCGCACGCTTTGCCACCACCGTGGAACGGTAGGCTCACAGCACTATGTACTGCCCGTTCTGCCGTCACCCCGACTCCCGTGTCATCGACTCCCGCACCAGCGACGACGGGCTGTCGATCCGTCGCCGCCGGCAGTGTCCCGAATGCGGTCGCCGGTTCAGCACCACGGAGACCGCCAGCCTGAACATCATCAAGCGCAGCGGGGTCGTAGAACCGTTCAGCCGCGAGAAGATCGTGTCCGGCGTGCGCAAGGCCTGCCAGGGCCGCCCGGTCACCGACTCCGATCTGGCCATGCTGGCGCAGAAGGTCGAGGAGACCATCCGGCAGACCGGCGCGTCACAGATCGAGGCCAACGACATCGGCCTGGCCATCCTCGCGCCCCTCCGTGACCTCGATGAGGTGGCGTACCTGCGCTTCGCCAGCGTGTACCAGGCTTTCGATTCCCTCGAGGACTTCGAGAGTGCTATCTCCCAGCTCCGCACCGAGCACGCCGCAGCAGCGGATGCCGACGTGGACCCCGATCTGTAGGCACGCGTGTACCCCACCCTTTTCAAGCTCGTCCTCACCCGGATCGATCCCGAGCAGGCCCACCACCTGGCCTTCGAGGTCATCCGGTGGCTGCCTCGGCTCGGCCTGGGTCCCGCCCTGCACAGGTTCACCAGACCACGCACAGCGATCGGTGTTGATGCCCTCGGGCTGCACTTCGATTCCCCGTTCGGTGTGGCCGCCGGATTCGATAAGGACGGACACGCCGTCATCGGTCTGGGCCGCCTGGGCTTCGGGCACGTCGAGGTGGGCACTCTCACCGCCGTCGCACAGCCGGGAAACCCGAAGCCACGCCTGTTCCGCCTGATCCCTGACCGTGCGGTGATCAACCGGATGGGCTTCAACAACTCCGGCGCTCTCGCGGCCGTCGAGCGGCTGACCCGGGTGCGCGCCACCCGCGGGCGCCCGGTCCTCGGCATCAACATCGGCAAGAGCCGGGTCACTGCCGTCGAGGATGCCACGGCCGATTACCTGGTGAGTGCCGCGGCCCTCGCCCCGATCGCCGACTACCTCGTGGTGAACGTGAGTTCTCCCAATACGCCCGGCCTGCGCGGACTGCAGGAACTCGACCAGCTCGCGCCGCTGCTTCGTGCCGTCAAGGACACCGCGGGAGCCACGCCGCTGCTGGTCAAGATCGCCCCCGACCTCTCCGACGACGAGGTCACCCGGATCGCGGGGCTGGTGGTGGAGCTCGGCCTGGACGGCATCATCGCCACGAACACGACCATCAGTCGCGACGGCCTCGCCACCGACCCCGCCGTTGTCGCCGCGGCCGGGGCCGGCGGTCTCTCCGGCGCCCCGCTGAACGTCCGTTCGCTGGCCGTGCTGCGCCTCATTCGCCAGAGCGTGCCGGCCGAGCTGTGCGTCATCTCCGTCGGCGGCGTCGAAACCGCCGAGCAGGTCGCCGAGCGTCTTGCCGCAGGGGCCACGCTGGTGCAGGGCTACACCGGGTTCCTCTATCGCGGCCCGCTCTGGGCGCGGCAGATCAACCGCGGACTCGACACGCTCCTCGCGCGCCGCTGACGCGGCGCGGACCCGGTCGGACCCGGACCCGGTCGGGCGCGATCAGGCCGGGTCGACGCTGCCGGGCAGACCGGGGTCAACGATCAGACCCAGATCCGCCAACTGTTCGGCGAGACTCGCACCGTCAGGGCCGTACACCCAGAGGGAATCGCGTTTGGTGTCCGCCGCGTCCTTCGGCCGGCGTCCGGCCAGAACAGCCTCGCTGGGCGAGAGCCGGCGGATGGCGACGGCCGCGACAGAATCCGGGAACTCCTGTTGGAAGTCGCTGTAAATGGCCTCATCGTGCTGGCCGTCGTCCCCGATCAGGATCCACTTCATCTCCGGGAACTCCTGGGCAAGACGGCGCAGGTTGTCGTGCTTGTGCTCGCGGCCGCTCCGGAACAGACGATCGTGGGTGGGGCCCCAGTCGGTGAGCAGGAGAGCGCCGGCCGGGTACAGGTTGCGCGACAGGAACCGACTGAGCGTCGGTGCCACATTCCAGGCCCCCGTGGACAGGTAGATCACCGGCGACCCCGGTGTGGCGTCGGCGAGCCGGTCGAGTAGCACGGCCATGCCGGGCGTGGGCACGCGGGCATGCTCGTCCAGAACGAAGGTGTTCCAGGCCGCGAGCATCGGCCGGGGGAGCGTGGTGACCATGACGGTGTCGTCGACATCGGAGATGATGCCGCGCCGAACATCGGGCGCGACAACGAACACGGGCGCCTCCACCGACGCGGACGCCTCGGTGTGCAGGCGAGCGGTGTGCCAGCCAGGCTCTAGGTTGACCTGCATGACGGTGTCGACCACACCACCGCGGTCGGCCTGGACGCGGTGGGCGGTGCCACCGATCTCGATCGTCACGGTGACATCGTTCACGGGCACGCTGGTGAAACTGCGCCAGCCACGGATGCCGGCCTCACGTGCTGCGACGCGCCGTTTGGTGCGCCCGCCCACCTTCACCGGCTTGGCCAGCAGAACCCGGCAGAGTACGCGCACCCGCTCGGGGGTGCCGTAGCCGGTGTATGGGATGACGACGGGCAGATGGCCGCGCCGGCGGGCGAACTTCTCCCGTTTGTCGTGCAGCCAGTCCTCGATCCGGGCGGCGCGATGAATCATGCGTGCAGGGTTCAGCGGAGCTGCGGCCGTGGCGGGGAACTTAGACACACCCCAGTCTCTCATGCGCGCGGGCGGTACCCGCCCGCGCGCCGCCGTCCGGTCGGCCTGTCGCGACCCTCCCGGGTCTGGCCTTCGCGCTCCGTTTGGGGGGCGCGTTCCTGCGCGTGGCGGAGACTGCGGGCCCGTAGGATTGTGACGTATGTTCAAGGAGGACACGTGGCTCTGATCGACCTATTCGGTGAAGACTCGCTCGCACAAGGACGGCAGGTTCGAACCGAGCCCATTCAGCAGCGAAGCGCCGCGCGCTTGAGCGCGCTGCTCGATGCGGCTGCCGAGGTCGTTGACGAGGTCGGGTTCGACCGGATCACCACCGCCATGGTCGCCGAACGCGCGGGCGCATCCATCGGCACCGTCTACCGGTACTACCCCGACCGGGTCGCCGTGCTGGAGGGCCTGCGCGAACGAGCGGTGCTGCGCTTCCGCCAGCGGGTCGCCGACAATCTCAAGGCCGCCAAGCCGGAGTCCTGGTGGGAAGCGGTGGATTGCGGCATCACCGCCTTCGTCGAGCTCTACCGCGCCGAGCCTGGATTCCGCATCCTGCACTTCGCCGACCGGGAACGCGCCCAGACCAGCACGCCGGGCGAACAGGACTCTGGATTCTTCGCCAACCAGATCGCCGCCGTCCTGTCAGAGGAATTCGGGCTCTCCGGCGGAGACGACCTGATCTTCCGTCTGGAGGTCGCGGTGGAGATGGCAGATTCGCTGCTGTCCCGGGCGTTCACCTGGAACAGCCAGGGCGACGAGCGTTTCATCGCCGAGTGCCGGCGCATCATGCACGACTACCTCACCGGGTTCTACGGTCCTGACGCGGGCTGATTTTTTTCCACCCGGAGCGGCAATCCGCTTTGGTTCTGGCTCCGAACAGTGATTGGCTGGTCATCCGCACTTGCCGCCCTGGGGTGAGTGGGTGTATCGCCCGCTTCGAGGATTGAGCCAGCCATGATCGAGTTCCATTCCGTGAGCAAACGATTCCCCGACGGCACTCTCGCCGTCGCGGACTTCAGCCTCGTGCTGCCCTCGCACCAGACCACGGTGCTGGTGGGCTCATCGGGGTCGGGCAAGACCACGCTGCTGCGCATGATCAATCGCATGGTCGATCCCACCAGCGGATCGATCGAGATCGACGGCGAGGACATCGCCACCTTGCCGCCGGTGAAACTGCGCCGCGGCATCGGCTACGTCATGCAGAACTCCGGGCTTCTGCCGCATCGCACCGTGGTCGACAACGTCGCGACAGTGCCGCTGCTGCGCGGCACCCCCAAGCGTCAGGCCAGGCAGGATGCGCTGGCCCTGCTGGACACCGTGGGCCTGGACCGCAGCCTGGCCACCCGGTACCCCAGCCAGCTCTCCGGCGGCCAGCAGCAGCGCGTGGGCGTGGCCAGGGGACTGGCCGTGAACCCGAACATCCTGCTCATGGACGAACCGTTCGGCGCCGTCGACCCGATCGTGCGTGCCGAGCTGCAGCAGGAGCTGGTGCGTCTGCAGGACGAACTCGACAAGACCGTCGTCTTCGTCACCCACGACATCGAGGAGGCCTTCCTCCTCGGCGATCAGATCGTCATCCTGCGGGAGGGCGGCCTGATCGCCCAGGTCGGCTCGCCGGCCGAGCTGCTGGCCAACCCCGCAGACGACTTCGTTGCCAGCTTCGTGGGCGCGGACCGGGGGCGCAGGGCCCTGCACCTCGAGCGCCACGGCGACGAGGACGTCGTGGTCGACAGCGACGGGCGCCTCGCCGGCGTCCTCGACCCCAGTCGCCGCCCGGCTGCCCCCGCCGGGCCAGAGAGCGCCCGATGACCTGGGTGCTGGCCAACCTCGGCCTGATCTGGGCTCGAACCCTTGACCACGTGGTGCTCAGCCTGCCGCCGATCCTGCTCTGCTTCGTGATCGCGGTTCCCCTCGGCTGGCTGGCCCGCCGTTACCGGGTGAGCCGCGGCATCATCCTCACCGGCGCCGGTCTCCTCTACGCCGTCCCGTCGCTGCCGCTGATCTTCGTGCTCCCCGCCGTGATCGGCACCAGCCTGCTCTCCCCGCTGAACGTGATCATCGCCCTCACCCTGTACGGCATCGCGTTGATGGTGCGGGTCGTGTCCGACGGCCTCGATTCGGTGGATGCCGACGTGCGCCAGTCCGCCTCAGCGATGGGGTATTCCACCTGGTCGCGGTTCTGGCAGGTGGAGCTTCCGCTGGCCGGACCGGTGCTCCTGGCCGGCATGCGGGTGGTGGCGGTGAGCACCGTGAGCCTGGTCACCGTCGGCGCGGTGATCGGGGTGCAGAGCCTGGGTTCACTGTTCACCGACGGCTTCCAGCGCGGCATCCAAGCCGAGATCGTCGCCGGGCTCGTCGCCACCGTGGCCCTGGCACTCCTGTTCGACGGCGCACTCGTGCTCGCGGGCCGGATGCTGATGCCCTGGACGCGACGAGTGACGACCGCCAAGCCGAGTGTGCCCGTGGAGGTGAGCGCCGCATGAACCTGTTCGCCAGCGCCATCGACTGGATCCTCGACCCCGCCAACTACGTCGGTCTGAACGCGATTCCACTCCGGATCGGACAGCACCTCGTCTTCTCCCTGGTCACCGTGGTCATCGCCTCGGTGATCGCGATCCCACTGGGCTACCTGATCGGCCACACCGGCCGGGGCCGCGGCCTCGCGGTGACGACGTCTGGCGGGCTCCGCGCCATCCCCACGCTCGGCCTGCTCACGCTCGTCGCCCTCTGGGTGGGCATCGGCGTCGTCGCCCCGTACGTGGCGCTCACCGTGCTCGCGATCCCGCCCATCCTGGCCGGTGCATACACCGGATTCGAAGCCATCGACCGGCGCACCGTCGACGCCGCCCGCGCGGTGGGGATGAGCGAGCTGCAGATCGTGCGCAAGGTCGAGGTTCCCCTTGGCCTGCCGCTGCTGATCGGCGGCCTGCGGTCTGCCACCCTCCAGGTGGTCGCCACGGCGACCCTCGCGGCCTATGTGGCCGACATCGGCCTGGGCCGTTACCTGTTTTCAGGGTTGAAGACTCGTGACTATGCGGAGATGCTGGGCGGGTCGATACTCGTGATCCTGCTGGCTTTGGCGCTGGAGGGAATCTTCGCGCTGATCCAGCGGTTTGTTGTACCGCGGGGCGTCTCAGGACGTCTCGCCAGCACCCCAACGACTCGCACCGGCAGCCCCGCGGCCGCCCGGTGACACATCTACCGAATCATCGGTACCTGAGGAAGGACAACAGCATGTTCACACACACACGAGGCCGGCTCGCGCTTGTCAGCGCGGTCGCGGTTGGGGCTGTCGTAGCCCTTGCAGGGTGCGCGTCCGGAGATCCGCTGGACGAGGGAACCAGTGCGGAAGGATCCGAAACTCTCGTCGTCGGATCCCAGGACTACTACTCCAACGAGATCATCGCGGAAATCTACGCCCAGGCCCTGGAGAACGGCGGCTTCACGGTCGAGCGCCAGTTCCGGATCGGCCAGCGCGAGGCCTACCTGCCCGAGATAGAGTCTGGCTCCATCGACGTCTTCCCCGAGTACACCGGCAGCCTGCTGCAGGCACTGGATGCCGACGCACCCGGTGGCACCGCAGACGAGGTCTACTCGGCCCTCGAGGCCGCCCTGCCCGCCGAACTGAGCGTGTTGGACCGGGCAGAGGCCAGCGATCAGAACTCCTGGACCGTCACCCAGGCCTTCGCCGACACCTACGGCCTCACCGACATCGCCTCGCTCACCGAGGTGACCGAACCGATCACCGTCGGTGGCAACTCCGAACTGGAAACCCGTCCGTACGGGCCGACCGCGCTCAAGGAGACCTACGGCATCGAGATCGCCGGCTTCACCCCGGTCGAGGACAGCGGCGGACCGCTGACGGTCAAGGCGCTGGTGGACAACAAGATCCAGTTGGCGAACATCTACACCGCTGACCCCAACATCGCCTCGAACGACCTCATCGCCCTCGAGGACCCCGACGGCCTGTTCCTGCCAGACAACGTCGTGCCGGTGGTCTCCGACAAGGTCGACGACTCGGCCGCCGAGATCCTCAACGAGGTCAGCGCCGCCCTGGGCGCCGACACCCTCGTGGCGCTGAACGCGCAGAGTGTGAACGACCAGGCCGCCGCAGACACCATCGCGACCGACTGGCTCACGGAGCAGGGCCTGATCTAGGTTCCCTGCGCAGCGGTTTCAGAGTCGGTTCTCCGGCTCGGCCGAATGGCCCCGTCAGCAGACGGGGCCATTCGTGTGTCCGCGCCTCGGTTCGCCTGGTCGAACGCGGCTACCGCGTCGTGACCAGCAGAGCGAGGGGGAGGAGGAATAGGACGGCGGTGGCCGAGAGCACCGCGGTGCGCCCGATCGGTCCGAGCCCTGGGATGTCGCCCAGCAGCCGACTCACCCGAGGGCCCACCAGGTCGGCAGAGGACGTGTAGTCCAGGCCGCCGGCCACCGCCGCAGGGGACTGGGTGCCCGCGACCTCGTCCAGGTGCGCCGTGCCCACCAGGGCGATCGCCTGGGCCAGGGTCCGGTCATCGATCTCGAGCCTGGCCTGGTCGTCCGCCATCATCTCGACCAGGAGCGCAACGGCGTTCTCGGCCCGGTTGGCGATCGGGAACCAGCGCAGGGCACTGTGCCAGGACTTGAACGCCAGGAGCACCAGGTGATGCTGCTGGCGCAGGTGCGCACGCTCGTGCGCCACCACGCCGCGCAGCTGGTCGGCATCCAGCAGGCTCAGCAGCCCCCTGGACAGCACCGTTGCCGACCGGGTGCCGCCCGGCAGGCAGTAGGCGATCGGGGCGGCGTGGTCGATCACCCTGGTGCCCTCGGTGTCGAACGGCAACGGGTCGCTGAGCAGCCCGATCAGGGTGTGGTGGCGGCGGCGCTGACGTTCAGCCCGGATGAACGTCGCGCTGAGGTTCAGAAGCAGGTGCGCGGTGAGGATCAGCGCCAGGCAGAGCGCCATCACCCCGGTCAGCGTGGCTCCGGCCGGGAGCGTGCCCGCGGCGACGTGACCGGTGAGGGCGGCCACGGCGGCCACCGGCGTGGCGCCGAACGGAATGAGACCGAAGACCAGCAGGGAACCGATCATCGAGACGCCACCGGCCAGGGCGATCGACTGCCACAACGCCAGGGCCAGCCCGGGCGCGCGCGGTGGCCAGGCGGCGCCGGCGAGCAGGATGGGAATGGGCCAGGCCAGAAGGACGGCCAGGATCATCAGGGCCAGTGCGGTGCTGAGCATACGGCGCTACTCCGCCCGCAGAACAGGGCTCGCGCGGCGAGTGGACGCCGTCGTCATTCCGAGGACGGGCCGATGCTGGCCAGGAGTGCGCGCAGGGTCTCGGCCTCCTGCGGGCTGACGTTGCCGATGAAGCGCGCCAGTGTGGCCGTGCGGTCGCTCGTTGTGCCCAGGACCTCGTGCATGAGTTCTGCGGTGTGCTGGGCCCTTGAGCTGACCGCGCTGTAGCCGTGCGGCCGGATCTCGCGGTCCCTGGTGACGAAGCCCTTGTTCTCCAGCCGGGACAAGACGGTGAGGACCGTCGTCGTTGCGAGAGGTTTTGCGGCCGTCGATTGAGGGTCTACCAGGGCATCGCGGAGTTCGTTTGCGGTCAGAGGACGATCTGCGGACCAGAGCAGGTCCATCAACAGTCTCTCCAAAACGCCCAAACTTCCCATACGGAAAACTTTATCAAGCGATTCGTCTTTTTCTACCGTGCGTAGAATAGTAGTCTTCTACGACACGTAGAACTCACTCCCGGAGGACACATGAACGAGTGGCTAGATCCGTTACTCCTGTCACGCTGGCAGTTCGGTTTGACGACGATTTACCACTTCCTGTTCGTCCCCCTCACGATCGGCCTCGTCACGACGGTGGCGATCTTCCAGACCGCCTGGTACCGCACCAACAAGGCCCACTACCTGCAGCTCACCCACTTCTTCGGCAAGATCTTCCTGATCAACTTCGCCATGGGTGTTGTGACCGGGATCGTGCAGGAGTTCCAGTTCGGTATGAACTGGTCGGATTACTCCCGATTCGTCGGGGACGTCTTCGGCGCGCCCCTGGCGTTCGAGGGCATCACGGCGTTCTTCCTCGAAGCCACCTTCATCGGCCTGTGGATCTTCGGCTGGGACAAGCTGCCCAAGAGGCTGCACCTGGCCACGATCTGGCTCACCGCCGTCGGCAGCATCGCCTCGGCCTACTTCATCATCGCGGCCAACGCCTTCATGCAGAACCCGGTGGCCTATCGGATCAACGAGGAGAAGGGCAGGGCCGAACTGACCAGCATCGGCGAGCTGCTCACCAACCCGATCGCCCTCTCGGCGTTCCCGCACACGATCTTCGCCTGCTTCATGGTCTCCGCCGGCCTGATCATCTCGGTGGCCGCCTGGCACCTGGCCCGCAACCAGAACCTCGAGACCATGCGTCCCGCCCTCAAGTTCGGCCTCTGGATGATGGTCATCGCCGGTGCCCTCACCACCCTGATGGGCGACCAGCTCAGCCTGGCCATGGTCGAGGCCCAGCCGATGAAGATGGCCGCGGCCGAGGCGATGTACCACACCGCGACCGGCGCCAACGCATCCTTCTCGATCTTCACGCTCGGCACACCGGACGGCGTCAGCGAGCTCTTCTCCATTCGTATCCCGTATCTGCTGTCGTTCCTGTCCACGCACACCTTCGACGGCACAGTGGAGGGCATCAACAACCTCCAGGAGCAGTACGTGCAGCTCTACGGACCCGGCGACTACGCGCCCATCATCTGGGTCACCTACTGGTCGTTCCGCTGGATGATCGGCCTGGGCATCGCGCACATCATGGTCGCCGTCGCCGGCCTCTGGTTCACCCGCAAGGGCCGTCGCCCCCAGGCCTGGATGTGGAAGATCGCAATCTGGTCCTTCCCGATGTCGCTGCTGGCCATGAGTGTGGGTTGGGTCTTCACCGAGATGGGCCGGCAACCCTGGCTGGTCTTCGGCCTGCTCAAGACCGCAGACGGTGTCTCACCGAATGTCAGCGGGCTGGAAATCCTGATCTCCCTGATCGCCTTCACGCTGCTCTACGGCGCCCTCGCGGTGGTCGAGTTCCGCCTCATTCTCAAGGCCGTTCAGAAGGGGCCAGACCCCGCGACGGTGCCCGACCCGGTGTCCGGCGAAATCAAGCACACGACCACGGTCTACTAGGAGCCCACCCATGGAACTCAACACCCTGTGGTTCTGGATCATCGCCGTCATGTTCATCGGCTACTTCGTCCTGGACGGCTTCGACTTCGGTGTCGGCATGTCCCTGCCATTCCTGGGCAAGGACGACACCGACCGGCGCGTCCTGATCAACACCATCGGCCCGGTCTGGGACCTCAACGAGACCTGGGTCATCGTGGCAGGGGCCTCGCTCTTCGCGGCCTTCCCGGAGTGGTACGCCACGATGTTCAGCGGCTTCTACCTGGCATTGCTGCTCATCCTGCTGGCCCTCATCGCCCGCGGTGTGTCGTTCGAATACCGGCACCAGCGCCCTGAACTGAAGTGGAAGAAGTCCTTCGACACCATGATCGTGGTGGGTTCGGCTGTGCCGGCCCTGCTCTGGGGCGTGGCCTTCGGCAACGTCGTTCGCGGTGTGCCGTTGGACGCCGACTTCAACTACATCGGCAGCTTCTTCGACCTGCTGAACCCCTACGCTCTGCTGGCCGGGCTCACCACCCTGCTGTTGTTCTTCACCCACGGCGTGATCTTCGTCTCCGCCAAGACCGAGGGTGAGATCAGGGTGCGGGCGCGCGCCCTGGCGATCAAGTCTGGGCTGGTCACCATCGTCGTCGCGGCCTCGTTCCTGGTCTGGACCACCCTGGCCTACGGCACGTTCGCCTCCGGCATCCTGGCCGCCGTCGCTGCCGTGGCCCTCATCGCCGCGTACCTGATGAACCTGGCCGGCAGGGAGCGCACGGCGTTCGGCCTCATGGCCGTGACCATCGGTTTCGCCGTTCTGACCCTGTTCGCGTCGCTGTTCCCCGACGTGATGCCGGCCAGCAACAACGTGGCCAACAGCCTCACCATCGAGAACGCCTCATCCACCCCGTACACCCTGCAGGTCATGAGTTGGACGGCGTTGATCGCCGCTCCCGTGATCCTGGGCTACCAGGGCTGGACGTATTGGGTGTTCCGCAAGCGAATCGGCCGCACGCACATCGAAGCCGCGGCGCACTGAGCCGCCGTACACTAAACGTACATGCGTCCTCTCGATCCACGGCTCCTCAAGCACGCCTCCGCGGCGCGCTGGTTCCTCGTGGCCGGTGCGGTCCTTGGACTGGCTCAGACGCTCACCGTCGTCGCGTTCTCCTGGTTCCTGAGCCAGAGCATCACGCTGGCCGTGCGGGGCGACTCGCTCGAGTCGCTGCGCGGAACCGTCGCCGCATTGGCCGGGGTGGTCGTGGTACGCGCCGTGCTGGTCTGGATGCTCGACGTCGCCGCCCACCGCGGCGCCGCCGCCGTGAAGAGCCAGCTGCGCACCGCGGTGATGCACCGGCTGGCCGAGCGCGGCCCGAACTGGCTGGCGGGCCAGCAGGATGCCCGGATCGCGACCACGGTGACGAGCGGGCTGGACGCGCTCGACAACTACTTCTCCCGCTACCTGCCTCAGCTTCTGTTGACGGCAATCGCCACGCCGATCCTGGTGCTGGTGATGCTCTGGCAGGATCCGGCGAGCGGGATCACGGTGATCATCGTGCTGCCGCTCATCCCGGTCTTCATGATCCTGATCGGGCAGGCCACCCAGGGTGTGCAGCGCGCGCAGTGGGATGCGCTGCAGCGGCTGTCAGCCGGATTCCTCGACGTGGTCGGGGGCTTGGCGACACTGAAGATCTACGGCAGGGAACGGCGCCAGACCGAGCGTCTGGGCAGCCTGACGGAGGAGTACCGGGGCCGCACGATGAAGGTGCTGCGGGTGTCCTTCCTCAGCGGGTTCGTGCTCGAACTCGCCGGCAGTCTCTCCGTCGCCCTGATCGCGGTGTCGATCGGGCTGCGGCTCGTGGACGGTTCGCTGCTTCTGGGCGTCGGCCTGTTCGTTCTTCTCCTGGCCCCCGAGGCGTTCCTGCCGGTGCGCCAGGTCGGCGTGCACTTCCACGCGGCGGCCGACGGGCTGGCCGCCGCCGAGGAAGTGTTCGCCATCCTCGATGCCGACGAACCGTCCCGCCTGGATGCGTCGGGCGACCGGGTCGGGGGAGTCCGCACGGCATCCGCACTGCCCGTTGTCGGCCAGCCTGTTGTCGGCCAGCCCGCGGTTGACCTGCCCAGAGCCGACCGGCCCGGCGGCGGCGCCCTCAGCTTCGAGGGCGTGACCATCCGCCGCGGCGACAGCACCGTCATCGATCGGCTCAGCGCCACCTTCACCGCCGGGCGGCTCAGCGTGCTGCGTGGACCGAGCGGCGTGGGCAAGTCCACCCTGATCGGGGCCCTGCAAGCATTTGTGCCGTTCGACGGCACCATCCGCCTCGACGGCGTGACCGTGCCGACCGACGACCGCCGGGACTGGCTGGCCTGGTCAGGACAACGCGCCGGCCTGTTCTCCGGCAGCATCGCCGGCAATGTCGCCCTGGGCTCCAGCGTCACCGATGATTCCCTGGTGGTCACGGCCCTGCGTCTGGCCGGCGCCGCAGACCTGGAGCCCACGCTTCGGCTCGGCGTCAACGGTGCCGGGCTGTCCGGCGGCCAGGCCCAGCGTGTCGCCGCCGCCCGCGCCATCTACCGCTGCCTCGCCCTGGACTGCCGGGTCCTCGTGCTCGACGAGCCGAGTTCGGCCCTCGACACCGACGCGGAGAACGCCCTCATCGACGGCCTCGCCTCCCTGGCCGGTCAGGGCAGGATCGTCATCGTGGTCAGCCACCGACCGGCCTTCGTCGCCGCCGCAGACCACGTCGTCCACCTGAACGAGGTCGCCCATGTCTGATCCCCGCGCGTCCGGCCGCCCCCACCGCGACAGCTGGCTGCCGTCGGCGATGGTGCGATCGGTACTCGGGCTCGCCCAGCCGCCCGCCCGCCGCAGCCTGCCGGGCCTCGTGGCGGGAACGGTGAGCGCTGCCAGCGCCGTGGCCCTCCTGGCCTGCTCGGCCTGGCTCATCACCAGGGCCGCGGAAATGCCACCGATCCTCTTCCTGGGGCTGGCCGTCGTCGGTGTGCGCGCCTTCGCGCTGTCCCGCGCGGCATTCCGCTACCTGGAGAGGCTCCTCAGCCACGACGCGGCCTTCCGCCAGCTCGGCGCCCTGCGCCTGGGCATCTTCGCCCGCCTGGTGCCCCTGGCCCCCGCCGGTCTCTCCGGCACCCGCAGGGGCGACCTGCTGACCCGGCTGGTGCGGGACGTCGACGAGCTGCAGGACTTCCCTCTGCGCGTCGTTCAGCCCCTGCTCACCTCCGGCATCGTCGCGATCCTCAGCGTGGTCGGGGTCTGGCTGGTATTGCCGGCGGCCGGGCTCACCCTCGCCCTGTGCCTCGTGGTGGCCGCGGTCGTGGGCACGCTACTGACCGGTCTGCTGTCGGCCCGCTCCGAACGAGCCCTGGCACCGCTTCGCGGTGCCCTGGCCGACGAGGTACTGGAGGTGGTCGAGAACCTGGACGTGCTCACGGCCTTCGGCGCGCTGGAGTCCCGGCTGGACAACCTCAGGGTTGTGGAGGAGAAGCTACGTCTGGCCGCGCTGCGCACCTCCACCGGTGCCGGAGTACAGGCCGCCGTGATCTCGCTCTGCGCCGGTGCCGCAACGGTGCTCGCTCTGACCACCGCGATCCCGGCATTGGGCTCCGGCGGGTTCTCCGGACCGGCCCTGGCCGTGGTGGTTCTGATCCCGATGGCCGTGTTCGAGGTTTTCGCCATGATCCCACCGGCCATCAGCGCCTGGCGCCGGGTGCGTTCAAGCGCCGAGCGGGTGCAGTCCGTGGTGCCGGAGCAGATTCCCGCCGAGATCCCGACCGAACTGGCGACCGGCAACGCCCTGGTCGACACGTCGGCGCCCGTGTCCGCGGTGCTGCCGGCGGCCGGCGCGGTTCTCGAGCTGACCGGGTTGGGCGCGCGCTGGCCGGGGGCAGACCGGGCCGCGCTGTCCGGGGTGACCATGCGCCTCACCGCCGGTGACCGTGTGCACCTGGCCGGGGCCAGCGGGGCCGGCAAGACCACCCTCGCCCAGACCCTCGTCCGGTTCCTGGACTACACCGGCTCGTACCGCATCAATGGCGTCGAAGCCAGGGAGCTGGCACCGTCGGACGTTCGTCAGGTTGTCGGCCTGTGCGAGCAGCGACCCTGGCTCTTCGACGACACCGTGCGCCAGAACCTGCTCTTCGCCAGGGACACGGCCACCGACGACGACCTGCTGAACGTTCTCGCCCGGGTCGGTCTGACGGACTGGATGAACAGCCGCGGCGGCCTGGACGCGCGGGTGGGCGAGCGCGGCGCACTCGTCTCCGGTGGCCAGGCCCAGCGCATCGCCCTGGCCAGGGCTCTGCTCGCTGACTTCCCGGTGCTCATCGTGGATGAACCGACAGCGAACGTCGACACCGGTCTCGGCGACACCCTCGTGCGTGACATCCTGTCGGCGTCGGCAGACGCGGGGCGCGCCGTGCTGCTCATCTCGCACACCCCGGTGCCGACCGAGCTGATCACCCGCACCTACACGCTCACGGCCGGATCCGGACTGCAGGCCGACCCTACTCCGGAGGAAGCTCTCGTTCCATGAATCGGGCTTCCCGGCGTTTCAGCCAGCGCTTGACGAGCACGACCACCAATCCGAACGCGGCGATCGCCCCGACGAAGAGGTAGCCGGCGAAGTGCAATTGATCGGAGATACTGCGGTAGCCCTCGGCCGCCGCGGCTCCCACCGACACGTAGGTCACGGTCCAGAGAACACACGCCGGCACTGTCCAGGCCAGGAAGGTGCGATACCGCATGGCACTCATACCCACGGTGAGCGGGATGACGGAGTGCAGCACGGGCAGGAACCTGGAGAGGAACACGGCGATCCCACCCCGTCTGGCCAGGTAGCGCTCGGCGCCGTCCCAGTGCTTCTCACCGATGCGCCGGCCCAACCAGCTGCGTCGAATCCAGGGCCCGAACCGGCGGCCCAGGTAGAAGCCGATGCTTTCGCCGGCCAGCGCTCCCAGGATCACCGCGACGATCAGGGCGACGTACTCCACCGGCCCCTCGAGCACCGTGCTCGAGACGATCACAATGGTATCGCCGGGAACGATCAGCCCGATCAAGACCGACGTTTCCAGTAGCATCCCCACACCAGCGAGAACCGTGCGCAGGATGGGGTCGACGGAGCCAACGGCGTCCAGGATCCAGTTGAGTACGTCGTTCACGTCGCCAGCCTAGGCCGCAGCGCGATATCCCGAAGTCGATAGCGCCCCTAGGCTTGACACGTGCCGTCGACTCCCAGCTTTCTGGACCACGGCGTCCCGGACCGCCCTCGTCCGGCGCTGCGCCGAATCCCGCTCCCGGGCTGGGTCGACCCCGCCGCCGCGTACGCCGAACTGTATGCCGGATCACGCTACGCCGTCTGGCTCGACGCCGGTGCCGACGCGACGACGGGGCTGAGCTACCTCGCTGGAGCGCACACGAACTCGACGGTGATCACCGCGGACGCGGGTCTGGGCACGGTGACCCGCTCACGACCGCTCGACCCGGACGATCTGCCACACACGACCAGCCAGAGCGTCTTCGACCTGCTCCGCGCCGAGCTCGTCCACCCGCCGATGACAGACGGCGACGACAGCGTCGGCTTCCGACTGGGCTGGGTCGGCTGGCTCGGCTACGACGTCGCCCAGCCGGTGGCGCCGGCCACGTCAGGCAGCGCAGGCACGTTCGGCAGCAGTGCCACCACCGATCCAACCGATCCCGTCGGGGCGGTACCCGGTGCTCCCTCGCTCCGCACGGGAACGCCCGATGCGGCGCTCCTGCGCGTGGACCGCGCCATCGTCTTCGATCATTCCGCCCGAACGGTGACCATCCTGGCCCGCCAGGATGCGCCGGAGCCTGGCGCCGACCCCGCTGCCGGCGTCGCCGACCTGGAGACCTGGATCGCCGATACTTCTCGGCGGCTGGCGGGGCTGCTTCACGCCACCTCGACCGCCGCACCAGCTCCCGTCCTGAGCCAGGACGTCTCCGCGACGCTCGTCCATACCGGGGCCGAGGTGCGCTGGCGGCACGATGCCGACCGTTACGCCCGCCTGATCGAGCTCTGCCAGGAACGCATCGCGGCCGGCGACGCGTATCAGCTGTGTCTGACCAACGAGGTCACCATCTCCGGACGCTTCGACGCCGACGAGGTCTACCGGCACCTGCGCGCCACCAGCGCCACCCACCACGGCGGGCTCCTCCGGTTCGGCGAGCATGCGTTGCTCAGCGCCTCGCCGGAGGAGTTTCTCGCGGTCAGCCCGGCCGGCCGAGTGCGCACCCGGCCCATCAAGGGAACCAGGCCACGCTCCAGCGACCCCGACCGAGACCGGATGCTCCGCGCCGAATTGCTCGCCAGCGAGAAGGAACGCGCGGAGAACCTGATGATCGTCGACCTGATGCGCAACGACCTCGGCCGCATCGCCGCGCTCGGCACCGTCGCCGTCACGGGCCTGCTCCAGACCGAGAGCTACCCGCACGTGCACCAGCTGGTCAGCACCGTCGAGGCACGCCTGGCGCCTGGGCTCACCGCTGTCGACGCCGTCCAGGCCGCATTTCCGGCCGGCTCGATGACCGGGGCGCCCAAGGCGAGCGCCATGGGCATCCTGCGCGCCCTCGAGGGCGGTGAACGCGGCGTCTATGCCGGGGCGTTCGGTTACTTGGGCGATGACGGGGCGCTCGACCTGGCCATGGTCATCCGCAGCATCGTGCTCGGACCCGACGGAGCGTCGATCGGCACCGGCGGCGGCATCACCGCCCTGTCCGTGCCTGCGGAGGAAATCGAGGAGACCCGGATCAAGGCGGACGCTCTGATCGGGGCGGTTCTCGCCGCGGCCCGGGCTACCGGGGCGACGCCGGACCTGGCGGGCAGCCAGGGTTTAGTAACCTAGGACCTTGGGCGTCGCCACCGGGCTGGATCCGGGTGCAGAGACGCCACCTCACCACAATGAATGAGAGCCCCGTGGCACACGAGCACGACACCATGTCCAACGGTCCCGAAGACGAAGACGGCTACGACTTCGCCGCCATCCAGGCGAAATGGGCGCCGATCTGGGAGGAACTCGAACCGTTCCGCACCAGCGACCCCGACGACACCCGACCGCGCAAGTACGTGCTCGACATGTTCCCGTACCCCTCTGGCGACCTGCACATGGGCCACGCCGAGGTGTACGCGCTCGGCGACATCGTCGCCCGCTACTGGCGGCAGCAGGGCTTCAACGTGCTGCACCCCATCGGCTGGGACTCGTTCGGGCTGCCCGCCGAGAACGCCGCCATCAAGCGCGGCATCGACCCGCGCGGCTGGACCTACGACAACATCGCGCAGCAGAAGAAGAGCATGAAGCTCTACGCGGCCTCCTTCGACTGGTCCCGCGAACTGCACACCAGCGACCCCGAGTACTACAAGTGGAACCAGTGGCTGTTCCTGCAGCTGTACAAGAAGGGCCTGGCCTACCGCAAGGACAGCTGGGTCAACTGGGACCCGGTGGACCAGACCGTTCTCGCCAACGAGCAGGTGCTCGCGGACGGCACCAGCGAGCGCAGCGGCGCCGTTGTCGTGAAGAAGAAGCTCACCCAGTGGTACTTCAAGATCACCGACTACGCCGACCGCCTCCTCGACGACCTCAACCAGCTCGAGGGCACCTGGCCGGCCAAGGTGCTCAACATGCAGCGCAACTGGATCGGTCGCTCCATCGGCGCCGACGTCGACTTCGTCATCGAGGGCCGTGACGCGCCGGTCAGCGTCTTCACCACCCGCCCCGACACCCTCTTCGGCGCCACCTTCATGGTCGTCGCCCCCGACGCCGACCTGGCCGCCGAGCTCGTCGCCGACGCCTCCCCTGAGGTGCGGGAACGCTTCGCGGCGTACCTGGTGCAGGTGCAGAACAGCACCGAGATCGAACGCCAGGCCACCGACAGGGAGAAGACCGGAGTCTTCCTCGAGCGGTACGCCATCAACCCCGCCAACGGTGAACGCCTGCCCATCTGGGCGGCTGACTACGTCCTGGCGGACTACGGCCACGGTGCGGTCATGGCCGTGCCGGCGCACGACCAGCGTGACCTCGACTTCGCCCTGCGTTTCGACCTGCCTGTGCGTGTCGTCGTCGACACCCTGGCCCCGGTCACCGGGGTCATCCCGGTGATCACCCCCGGCATGCTGGACGGCTCGGAGGAACTGCCCGCACTGGATTCGGATACCATCGACCCGGTCGCCACCGGCATCGCCCTCACGGGTGCGGGCCGCCTGATCAACTCCGGCGCGCTCAACGGCCTCACCAAGGCCAACGCCATCAAACGGATGATCGACCAGCTCGTCGCCGACGGAACCGGGCGGGCCACCAAGAACTACCGCCTGCGCGACTGGCTGATCTCCCGGCAGCGCTACTGGGGCACCCCGATCCCGATCATCCACGGTGAGGACGGCACCGAGATCCCGGTGCCGGAGGACCAGCTGCCCGTGCTGCTGCCGCCGACCGACGGCCTCGACCTCAAGCCCAAGGGGACCTCGCCACTCGGCGGCGCCACCGACTGGGTCAACGTGGTCAACCCCATCGACGGCACCCCGGCCAAGCGTGACGCCGACACCATGGACACCTTCGTGGACAGTTCCTGGTACTTCCTGCGGTTCCTGAACCCCACCGATGACACCAAGGCCTTCGACCCCAAGGAAGCCGACAAGTGGGCACCAGTCGACCAGTACGTCGGCGGTGTCGAGCACGCCATCCTGCACCTGCTGTATGCCCGATTCATCACCAAGGTGCTCTTCGACCTGGGCTTCGTCACCTTCACCGAACCGTTCACCGCTCTGCTGAACCAGGGCATGGTCATCCTCGACGGCGCCAAGATGAGCAAGAGCAAGGGCAACCTCGTCTACTTCACCGAGGAGGTCGACAAGTACGGTGTCGACGCCGTGCGCCTCACCATGGCATTCGCCGGGCCGCCGGAAGACGACATCGACTGGGCCGACGTGTCCCCGGTCGGGTCGGCGAAATTCCTGGCCCGCGCCTGGCGGGTCGCCCGCGACGTCACCAGCGCGCCCGACGTGGAATGGAAGACCGGAGACGTGGCGCTGCGCCGCGTCACCCACCGCTTCCTCGCCGACGCCCCGTCGCTGATCGAGTCGTTCAAGTTCAACGTCGTCGTGGCGCGGATGATGGAACTCGTCAACGCCACCCGCAAGGTGATCGACACCGGTGCCGGCCCGTCCGATGCCGCAGTACGCGAGGCGGCAGAGGTCACCGCCATGGCGCTGAACCTGTTCTCTCCGTACACGGCGGAGGACATGTGGGAACGCCTCGGCTACGAGCCGTGCGTCGCCCTGGCACTGTGGCGCAAGCCCGACCGCAGCCTGCTCGTCGCCGAGTCGGTGACCGCGGTCGTGCAGGTCGACGGCAAGGTGCGCGACCGTCTCGAGGTGTCACCGAAGATCAGCAACGACGACCTGGAGAGCCTCGCCCGGGCGTCCGCGGCCGCGATCCGCTCCGTCGGTGACCGCGAGATCGTCAAGGTCATCGTGCGCGCCCCCCGCATGGTGAGCATCGTCACCAAGCCCGCGGCCTAGCCGGACGGCCGCTCCGCGCGGCCGTGCGAGTCACCGGCCCCACCTCCACAGGTGGGGCCGGTTGCGGTTGTGCACAGGTTCCGGTCTCGGCATCGAGATGGGCACGAACCCGTCCTAGCCTGCCGGCATGGTGTTCGATCCGTACAGCAGCCTCGCCCCGTCCTCCCGCACGACCTCCAGCGGCTCACAGCCAGGGCCGGCCGGAACCGTTCGCACGCGGTTGCGCCTCGGTGTCGGTGCGGCGGTGGTGCTGCTCCTCACCGCCCTGGGGGTGGCTGTCGCCGTGACGGCCATCGCCCAGGTCGGCCACAGTGTCGAGGTTCCCGCCACCCCCGGCGCAGATGATGTGGGTGGGTCGGGTGAGGCGGGCGGGTCCGGCGCCACCGAACCGGATCCAGATCCGGTCGCCGGGAACGAATCGGCGCTGTTCTCTGAAGCGGGTGACGCGGCGCCCGGCGGCACCACCGGTGCCGAGGACTCCGCCGTTTTTGTGCACGTCCTGGGTGCCGTGGCGCATCCGGGGCTCTTCGAGGTCAGCGCCGGCGCCAGAGTTGTCGATGTCGTTGCCGCGGCCGGCGGGCTGCTACCCACTGCCGATCAGGCGGGGGTCAACCTCGCCCGCCCGGTCACGGACGGTGAACAGCTCTACGTCCCCGCCCAGGGTGAGGTGGCCCCCGGTGCGCCTGCCGGAGCCGCTGGAGCTGCGACCGGTTCTCCCGGCGCCGCAGGAACGCCGCAGGGAGCCGGGGCCGGCACGACGGTGAACCTGAATACCGCGACGGTCGCCGACCTCGACACGCTGCCGCGGATCGGACCGGTCATGGCGCAGCGGATCCTGGACTACCGCGCGGCCGAGGGCCGGTTCGACAGCATCGAGGACCTCCGCAACGTCACCGGGATCGGCGACAAGACCTTCGCCGCCCTCCAGGACCTGATCAGTGTCTGATCTCGGACGCGGCAGGGCGGGCGGCGGTCGCGGTGCAGGCCGTGCAGGCCGCGCAGACGGGCGGCGAGGCAGGTCCCGCCGTGCGCCGCCTGGCACCGCCCCGTCTGGGCTGGACCTGCGTCTGGTCTGGCCCGCGGCGGCCTGCTGGATCTCCGCCGGACTGCTGGTGGCGGTGCCGACGATCGCGGGCGGCGTTGCCGCTGTGCTCTGGGCGGCCGCGCTCGTCCTGATTCTCCGGTCGCTCCGTTGGGGCTACATCCGGTCGCCAGGTTCCCGCGGCCGGCGTCTCGGCCGGCCGGGGTCACCCCGTGCGCGTGCTCGCCTGCAACCGGCTCGCACGACGCGCAGCACCGGGCCGTTGCTCGGGACCCTGGCCGTGTGCTGCGCCGCGGCCGGCCTGGTGGCCACGACCGTCGCGGTGCAGGGCCCGCACCGGCTCCCCGACACGGTGCGCGCGGTCATCGACGAGCGCGCTCGAGCCACTGCACACGTCACGGTCGCTTCGTCACCTGTCGTGCGAAGCGGTGCTGGCTTCGGTGGTGCAGACCAACTGCGCTTCCGGGTCACCCTGACGAGACTGGAGGCGGCGGCCACCGCCAGGGGGAAGGGGCAGGAGGTATCGGTGCCCGTGGTGATGTTCATCGCAGCCGCCGAACGGACCCCGGCCATCGGCGATGAGCTACGCCTGACGGGCACTCTTGTGGCCACCGAACCCGGGGATGCCGCTTCGGCATTGTTCTTCGGTCGGGGCGAGCCCGAACTGGTTCGCCCCGCTCCCTGGTTCCTGGACTGGGCGAACCGGCTGCGCGCCGGTTTCGCCGCCGCCGCCGGCGACCTGCCAGGCCCCGGAGCGGACCTGCTCCCCGGCCTCGCGATCGGGGACACCGCCGCCGTGGACGAGGACCTCGAATCCGCCATGAAAGCGAGCTCGTTGAGTCATCTCACCGCGGTCTCGGGCGCGAACTGTGCGATCGTGCTCGCGCTGGTTCTGGCAGTCTCCTCGGCGTCTGGCCTGAGCCGGCGGTGGCGGGTCGCCTGCGGGCTCGTGGTGCTGGCGGGATTCGTGGTTCTGGTGACGCCGGAACCCAGCGTGATCCGCGCCGCCACCATGGCCACGATCGTACTGATCGCCGGATCGGTGGGGCGACCGGGCCGTGGCCTGCCCGCGCTGGCCCTGGCCGTGCTGGTCCTGCTGGTGAGCGATCCCTGGCTCGCGCGCAACTACGGCTTTGCGCTCTCGGTGCTGGCCACCCTCGGCCTGCTCGTGCTCACGGTACCCCTGGCGCGCCGGCTCCGGCACTGGGTGCCCGCACCGGTTGCCGCGGTACTGGCCATCCCGGTCGCCGCCCAACTGGCGTGCCAGCCGGTTCTCGTGCTGCTCAGCCCCACCCTGCCGGCGTACGGTGTGCCCGCGAATCTGCTCGCGGCGGCCGCGGCTCCCGTCGCCACCATCGTTGGACTGGCCGCCTGCCTGCTGTTGCCGTGGCTGCCCGCCCTGGCGGCGCCGCTGGTCTGGCTGGCCTGGCTGCCGGCGACGTGGATCGCCGCTGTGGCCCAGACCACGGCAGGTTTGCCGGCCAGCAGCCTGCCCTGGCTGGGCGGTGGGTTGGGCGTACTGCTCACCCTGGGATGCACGGTCGCGGTCGTCGTGCTGCTTGCGGCGCCACGGCCGGGACAAGGCCAGGCCGTGGCCCGGCTCGGTAGCGGGGCGCTGCTCTGCCTGGCGGTCGGGTGCACGGTGGGCGCCTCGCTCGGCACCGGCCTGGGGAGGGCCACCGTCTTCCCCGCGGACTGGCAGATCGCCGCCTGCGACATCGGCCAGGGCGACGCCGTCGTGGTGCGTGACGGCGACCAGGTCGCGCTCATCGACGCGGGGCCCGACCCCACCCTGCTGACCGCCTGCCTGGCCGAACTGGGCATCGACCGGGTCGACCTGCTTGTTCTCACCCACTACGACTTCGATCATGTCGGGGGACTGGACGCCGTGATCGGTCGGGTGGACACGGCCCTGGTCGGCCCGCCGGACACCGGCGCTGACGCCAGGCTGGGCTCCCTGCTGGCCCGGTCAGGCGCGCGGGTCACGGAGGCCGCGCGCGGGCAGCACGGCACGCTGGGAGCGCTGGCGTGGCAGGTGCTCTGGCCGATCGGCGCCGCCGACGTCTTCACGACCGGCAACGACGGGAGCGTCACCATCCGGTTCGAGGGTCGCGGCATCAGCTCAGTGTTCCTCGGTGATCTCGGTGAGGAGGCGCAGAACGCCCTGCTCGCGGCCGGTGAGATCGGCCGGGTCGACGTGGTGAAGGTCGCCCACCACGGATCGGGCGATCAGAGTGCTGCTCTGTACGCCGAGCTCAGAGCCCGCGTGGGACTGGTCTCCGTGGGGGAGGACAACGGCTACGGCCACCCCACCCGTTCTGTCCTTGACCTGCTGGACTCGGCGAGCACGGCAACGGTCCGCACCGACCAGGATGGTCTGGCCGTGATCGCCCCGGCTGGCGGCTCGTTGAGGGTCTGGACCGAGAGGGTCGGCCCTGCCGGTTAGGCTGGAGCGGTAGCGAAGGGAGCCCCGTGGCGGCACGAACAACAGCATCGGGTCGAACCGGTAAACCGGCCGCGAAGGCCTCGACGGCGAAGATCCCGCAGCTGGCCTGGCACCAGGTGCGACCTGCTCCGGTTGTGCTCGTCTCCGGCACCGAGGATTTCCTTGCCGACCGGGCAATCCGCACTCTCCGGGACTTTCTGAAACTGGAAGATCCCAGCCTCGAGATCAGCGATATCCAGGCCGACAGTTACGCACCTGGCGAGCTGCTCACCCTGGCGAGCCCTTCGCTCTTCGGTGAGCCCAGGATGATCAGGGTCAGCTCGGTCGAGAAGTGCAGCGACACCTTCCTCACCGAGGCCATCGAGTACTTGCAGAACCCCGCAGACGATACCTATGTCATCCTGCGGCACGGCGGGGGAGTGCGTGGCAAGAAGCTGCTGGACACCATTCGCAGCGGTGTCGGTGGAGCCATCGAAGTGGTCTGTGCGGAACTGAAGAAGGACGCCGACAAGCACGACTTCGCCACTGCCGAATTCCGCACGGCCGGCAAGCGTGTCACCCCGAGCGCTCTCCGGGCCCTCGTCGCCGCATTCTCCGACGATCTGGCGGAGCTCTCTGCCGCCTGCCAGCAGCTGATCGCCGACACCGGCGCCGAAGTCACCGAAACCACCGTGGACCGCTACTACGGCGGCCGGGTGGAGACCAACGCCTTCAAGGTCGCCGATTCCGCGATCGCCGGACGGCTAGGAGAAGCCCTGGTGACCCTCCGGCACGCGCTGGCCTCCGGCGCCGATCCCGTCCCCATCGTCGCCGCATTCGCGAGCAAGATCCGCACCATGGCCAAGCTATTCGGAGCGCGCGGTGGGTCGGCCCAGTTGGCCGCGACCTACAGCCTGGCCCCGTGGCAGGTCGAACGCGCCCAGCGAGACCTGCGTGGCTGGTCGGATGACGGGCTGGCCCGGTGCATCGTGATGCTTGCCGAGACGGATGCTGCCGTGAAGGGCGCTGGCCGTGACCCGGTCTTCGCGCTCGAGCGGCTCGTGACGGTCATCGCCAAGCGCGGCGAATAGCGACCTGTCCGCCCGGCCACATCGATGGCCAGACGAGGGCTGGTCAGGGGCGGTCAGAGACCGTGACGGCGGTGCGGTTCAGATAGATCCAGACGCCGTCGGTGTAGTCAGAGTTTCCACAGGTCTCCGCGCTGACCTTCACGGGCAGAATGGTCGCGGCCCCGGCCAGGTCGTCGTGCGAAGCGGTCCCGGCGAAGGACGCCGGCAGTGTCGGGCAGTATTCCAGCTGTACCCGACCCACCAGGTCGGTGAACTGCACCATGATCGACTCCGTGGGCGTCGGCAGGAGAACGGCCAGGGCGAGAGACAGCGCACCCACCGCGAGTCCCACGGTGCCGAGCAGGGCGCCCAGCAGGGTGAGCAGGCGCCCGGTGGGGGCCTCTGGTGCGGTGCCGCCCGGCCGGCCCTGGTCTGGTGCGACGCGCGAGGGCGCCTCGTTCGGCAGGGTGCCGGCAGGGAACGACCCATCAGGGAACGACCCGTCGGGGAACGACCCGTCCGGGAAGGCCTGTGGTTCGGGCGGGCGCGTGCCGTGCGTGACGGTGGGGGCGGGGGCGGACACCGTCGCGGCGGCGAGCAGGGCGGCCCCGCCGAGAACGAAGACGAAGGCGAGCACCCCGATGACGACCCAGGGTTCGACGCCGGAATAGGCCCGTACGGACGGAGCGAACCAGAGTCCGACAGCGATCACGGCTGCGGCAATCCCGAAGGCGCCGGCGAGGGCGGCGGCCCTCCTGCGCCCACTCGGTCGCAAGACCAGACCGGGCGCTGCATCCGGGTGCTCGTATTCGCTCGTCACGCCGACACCCTAGCGTCGGCCAGGTGGTTCGGAAAGGGTGGGGCGACCCGCTCTGACTCTGGACGACCCGCTCTGACTCTGGGCGACCCGCCCTGACACACCCCGGACGCAGAAAACCCCCGCCCAGTGGGCGGGGGTGTGTCTGTGAAGCGACGCGGGGTGGAACCCTGCGGGAGAACCGAGGTTCGCGCTTTAGAGAGCGTTGACCGACTTGGCGATCGCGGACTTCTTGTTCGCGGCCTGGTTCTTGTGGATAACGCCCTTGCTGACGGCCTTGTCGAGCTTCTTGGAAGCAACGGCGAGGCTGGCGACAGCCTTGTCCTTGTCACCGGCGGTGACGGCGAGGCGCGTGGCCCGGATGGCGGTCTTGAACTCGCTCTTGACCGCCTTGTTGCGCTCCTGCGACTTCTTGTTGGTGAGGATCCGCTTGATCTGCGACTTGATGTTTGCCACGTTTATACGCTTTCGTTAGGTTCTTGTTCGGATGGGCCGCCCGGCGATAGAGGGCACCGTGCGGCGAAAATCGTGTGGGGTGGGACCCAACACGCAAGCCAACAGGCAACGATACCAGTTATCGGCGCTGATCGGTGACCGAATCGGACCGACCTGGCCGGGAGTCCGCGCTCACCCGGGCGAGTACCCGCCTGAGCACTGTATCGAAAGCGTGCGGCCGGTGCAGGCTCACCAGGTGACCGGCACCAGGAACGGTGATCAGAGTGGCGTTCGGGGCGGCGCGAAGGAATCGGCCCTGGTGCAGGCGGAAGTGATCCCAGGCCCCGTTGACCAGCCAGACCTGGCCGTCGTAAGCGCGCAGGTCGGCCAGGGGAGTGAGCGTTCCCGTCGACCGCAGGCCCGCCTCCATGACGTCCAGCGCGACCCCGCCGGCCAGGACATCGGCCGCCCCGGCGGCCGGGAGCATGCGGCGGACCAGGAAGGTGTGCAGCGCGAGCCCCCGGTCAGGGAGACGGTGAATCAGCCGGGCGAGCAGACGGTACGCCGCCAACCCGGCACCGCCGGGCTCGAACGACGACCCGACGGCGACGAGGCCGATGACCCGGGCCGGATGGCTGGCCGCGTAGGCCATGGCGTAATACCCGCCCAGAGACAGTCCCACGAGCAGCACCCGGCCGCCCAGGGCGTCGACGCCGGCGTCGATCGCGGCGAGGGCCCCTGTCACGCTGAATTCGTCGCCGAGCCTGGACCCGTGCCCTGGCAGGTCGACGGCCAGCACCGGGTGGCCCGCCCCGGCCAGCCACTCGCGCTGGTGCCGCCACATGCTGGCCGAGGTGCGGATCCCGTGCACCAGCAGAACCGGCACCGGCTCCGGTACGTCGGCGGGCACCGGCTCCGGCACGTCAGGACCCCCTGATGGTGCCTGAGGCCCTGGCGCTGGCGACGGCGGAGGTGCGGGAACTGACGCCGAGCTTGCCGAAGATGTGCACCAGGTGGGACTTCACGGTCGCCTCGCTGAGGAACAGGTCCTGGCCGATCTGCCGATTGGAGCGACCGGCCGCGACGAGACCGAGCACCTCCACCTCGCGGGGGGAGAGCCGGCCCTGCGGGATCCGGGAGCGATCGGCGAGCTTCCGTACGATCACGGGGGCCAGCGCGCTCTGGCCGGCGGCTGCGGCCCGCACGGCGGCGATGAGTTCGGCGGGCGGCGCATCCTTGAGCAGGTAGCCGCTGGCTCCGGCCTCGATGGCGCCGAGGATGTCGGCATCCGTGTCGTAGTTGGTGAGGATGAGCACGTGCGGGGCTCCTGGCACCGAGCGCACGCGGCGGGTGGCTTCGGCGCCCTGCATGCGAACGCCGTACGGGCTTGCACTGTGCGGGTCGGCGCCGGGCAGATCCGGCCCAGGCAGTGCCCCGCCGAACTGCAGGTCCATCAGCACCACGTCGACCCGGCCAGACGCCGCCAGTGCGACGGCCTCGTCAGCGGTACCGGCCTCCAACTCGACCACCAGGTCGGGCTCGGCGCCGAGCAGCGCGCGCAGGCCGGCGCGCACGACGGGGTGGTCGTCGGCGAGCAGCACCCGGATCATGCGGGCCCCGGCCCGGTGGGGAAGGTGACCGCGACGGCGGTGCCCTGGCCGGGCGCAGACTCGAGCACGAAGCTGCCGCCCAGCTGCTCCACCCGTTGCCTGATCGCGACCAGGCCGAAGGAGTCAGGACTCTGAGCGGCGGAATCGGTGACGGCGAAACCGCGCCCGTCGTCGACGATGTCGAGGGCGACCTCGTCGGACATGTAGCTCAGCGTGATTTCCGCACGTCCGGCCCCTGCGTGCTGGGTGACGTTGGCGAGCGAGCCCTGCGCGATGCGCAACAGCGTCGTCTCCAGGGTCATCGGCAGCGGCACCGCATCACCGGTGACGTGCAGGCTGACCCTGGTGCTCCTGCCCCCACCGGTCGCGGTGCGCTCCACCGCCGCGGCGAGCCGGGCCAGAGCACCTGGCAGGCTCTGGGTGTCCAGCGCGGGCGGGGTCAGTTCCCGGATGAAGCGGCGGGTTTCCTGCAGATTGGCCGCGGCGGTGTCCCTGGCCAGACGCAGGTGCTCCAGAGCGGCGTCATCGGTCACGGTGCGCTCGGCCGCGTGCAGCAGCAGTTGGATGCTGGACAGTCCCTGGGCGACGGTGTCGTGGATCTCCCTGGCGAGTCGTTCGCGTTCGGCCAGCGTGCCGGCGTCTCTGGCCGTTGCGGCCAGTTCGGCCCTGGTGGCGAGCAGGTCCTGGATGAGGTTCTGGCGCTCGGCGGCCTCGCGCAGCATCGCCCGATAGCCCAGCCCCACGGCCACGGCGACCGCGGCGCCCACGAGGGGGCCGAGGGTGGCACCCAGGCTGAGCCCGACGTGCAGACTCATCGACCAGATCGTCAGTCCCACGCTGAGCAGCACCAGCGGGATGCCCGCCCGCAGCGGCAGCACGTGCAACTGCAGGAAGAACAGCGGGAACACGATGAACGCGGCATCCGGGGTGAGCAGGGTGAGCGCCAGCCACTCCAGCAGCAGCACGGCCATCCACACCGGTACCACCCAGCGCCACGCGGTGCGACGGGCGAGTTCGCTGCCCCCGACGTAGCTGGCCAGGAACACGAGCGCCAGCGTCACCACGCCGACCGGGTTCGGTACCTCGCCGAGCAGGGTCCGCACGATGACGAGACCGGTGAGCCCGGCGATCAGCAGGTGCAGGCCGTTGCGGAGGCCGGAGAACACCGGGGTCAGGGCGGAGTGGGGGACACCCTCGCCGATGCTGGCGGGCGGCGTGGGATCCCGGCGGAGCGGGGTGGGGGCGAGCGCGAGGCTGGACATGGTGCGCCCAGCCTAATCAGGCCGGCCGGAACAGTCATCCGTCGAATGGTTGACCGGCAGCAGAAAGCTCCGGGTCACCCCGACACCGCGGGGCATGGGAGAATTGGGCTCATCATGTCACCGAGAGCTCTCAAGGCGCTGGAACCGGCCGCCACTGCCCCCGCGTTCATCCGTAACTTCTGCATCATCGCGCACATCGACCACGGCAAGTCCACGCTGGCCGACCGGATGCTGCAGATCACCGGCGTCGTCGACGACCGCTCCATGCGCGCCCAGTACCTGGACCGGATGGACATCGAGCGTGAACGCGGCATCACCATCAAGAGCCAGGCGGTGCGGATGCCCTGGGAGATCGACGGTCAGACCTACGCGCTGAACATGATCGACACCCCTGGCCACGTCGACTTCACCTACGAGGTCTCCCGCAGCCTGGCCGCGTGCGAGGGCGCCATCCTGCTCGTCGACGCCGCGCAGGGCATCGAAGCCCAGACGCTGGCGAACCTGTACCTGGCCCTGGAGAACGACCTCACCATCATCCCGGTGCTCAACAAGATCGACCTGCCGGCCGCCGACCCCGACAAGTACGCCAAGGAACTCGCCAGCCTGATCGGCGGCAGCCCGGACGACGTGCTGCGGGTCTCCGGCAAGACCGGCGTCGGCGTGTCAGAGCTGCTCGACCGCGCCACCTCGCTGATCCCCGCGCCCGTCGGCGACGCAGACGCACCGGCCCGAGCCATGATCTTCGACTCCGTCTACGACAGCTACCGCGGCGTCGTCACCTACGTGCGCATGATCGACGGTCATCTCAGTCCGCGCGAGAAGATCCAGATGATGTCCACCCGCGCCACCCACGACATCCTCGAGATCGGTGTCACCAGCCCCGAGCCCACGCCGAGCAAGGGTCTGGGCGTCGGCGAGGTCGGCTACCTGATCACCGGTGTGAAGGACGTGCGCCAGTCCAAGGTCGGCGACACCGTCACCACCGCCGTGAAGCCCGCCACCGACGCGCTGCCCGGCTATACCGAACCCAAACCGATGGTGTTCTCCGGCCTGTACCCGATCGACGGCAGCGACTACCCGGCGCTGCGTGAAGCACTCGACAAGCTCAAGCTCTCGGATGCGTCGCTGGTCTACGAGCCGGAAACGTCCGTCGCGCTCGGCTTCGGTTTCCGGTGCGGATTCCTCGGCCTGCTGCACCTGGAGATCATCACCGAGCGCATCGACCGGGAATTCAACCTCGACCTGATCACCACCGCACCCAGCGTGATCTACGAGGTCACCACCGACGACAAGAAGACCGTCACGGTGACCAACCCGAGCGAGTTCCCCAACGGCAAGATCGCCGTGGTGGAGGAACCGATCGTCAAGGCCGCGATCCTCGCGCCCAAGGACTACGTCGGCGTCATCATGGAACTCTGCCAGGGCCGCCGCGGCACCCTGCTCGGCATGGAGTACCTCGGCGAGGACCGGGTCGAGATTCGTTACACGATGCCGCTGGGCGAGATCGTGTTCGACTTCTTCGACCAGCTCAAGAGCAAGACCGCCGGTTACGCCTCGCTGGACTACGAGCCGATCGGCTCGCAGGAGGCCGACCTGGTCAAGGTCGACATCCTGCTGCAGGGCGAGCAGGTCGACGCGTTCAGCGCCATCGTGCACCGCGACAAGGCGTACGACTATGGCGTGCTGATGACCGGACGTCTCCGCAAGCTCATCCCGCGCCAACAGTTCGACGTGCCCATCCAGGCCGCCATCGGCGCCCGCATCATCGCCCGCGAATCGATCAGCGCCATCCGCAAGGATGTTCTGGCCAAGTGCTACGGCGGTGACATCTCCCGTAAGCGCAAGTTGCTCGAGAAGCAGAAGGAAGGCAAGAAGCGCATGAAGATGGTCGGCCGCGTCGAGGTCCCGCAGGAGGCGTTCATCGCCGCGCTCTCCGGCGACGAGCCGGCCAAGAAGGAAAAGAAGTAACGAAAAATGCGCCGCTCGACCTTCACCGACGCCGCCGTGACCTACGCGGCCATCGGCGGCACCCTCGCCCCCGACCTGATGCGGTACCCGCCCAAGGGGCACCGTCCGCTCGAGCGCACGGTGCGCCTGGGCAGCGGTGAGGAACGCTTCCGGGTGGCGACGACCGCCCTGATGACCTGGGGCATCCAGCGCGGCAGTGGCATCACCGTGACCGACCTCGACGCCGGCACCGGTGTGCAGTACACCGGCATCGTCTTCACCGAGGAAGGCACCCCTGCGCCCAAGCAGGAGCACCCCGTCAACGAGGCCACTTTCGCCGAGGACGGCACCCCGTTCATCAGCAACGGCATGACCGCGACCCTCGCGATCCCGACCGCCTGGTTCACCGTCGCCGCTCCTGTTCGTGTCGTGTACGTCATCGACGAGGTCGACAAGATCGGCTTCGCCTACGGCACCATGCGCGGCCACCCGCAGACCGGCGAGGAGTGCTTCATCGTGGATCGTCGCGCCGACGACTCGGTGTGGCTCACCATCCGCTCCTTCTCGCGCCCCAGCACCTGGTACTACAAGCTGGCCGCGCCGATCCTGCGCTTCCAGCAGGAGCGCTACACCCGCAAATACCTGCTGGCCCTGCACCCCGTCGGGATGGGCTGACCGGGGTGGCTGGACCGCACCCGGTCGGCGACCCCGCCCCGCTGGACGGCCTGATCCCGGCCTCGGCCGCGATCGGTTCTGAGACCCGTGATTTCGGTGTCTACCTGCACGTACCGTTCTGCAGGGTGCGCTGCGGCTACTGCGACTTCAACACCTACACCGCCACCGAACTGCGCGGCGTCAAACAGAGCGACTACGCCAGCCAGGCGATCCTCGAGGTCGAGGCCGCCGCCCGCGTCCTGACCGCATCGGGTGTGCCCGCCCGGCCCGCCAGTACGGTCTTCTTCGGCGGCGGCACCCCCACCCTGCTGCCCGCAGACCACCTGGTGCGGATGCTGCACGCCGTGCGCGACACCTTCGGCATCGTGCCTGGCGCCGAGATCACCACGGAGGCGAACCCCGATTCCGTCGACCTCGCCTACCTGCGCCAGCTCAAGCAGGCCGGATTCACCCGGGTATCGTTCGGCATGCAGTCCGCCGTACCCCGCGTGCTGGCCACCCTGGAACGCACCCACGACCCCGAGCGGGTGCCGCTCGTGGTCGGCTGGGCTCGCGAGGCCGGCCTGGACGTGAGTCTGGACCTGATCTACGGCACCCCTGGGGAGACCATCGAGGACTGGCGGGCCAGCCTCACGCACGCCATCAGCCAGGCCCCTGACCACATCAGCGCGTACTCGCTCATCGTCGAGGACGGCACCAAGCTGGCCAGGCAGATCCGCCGCGGTGAACTGGTGCAACCCGATGAGGACCTGCAGGCCGACTTCTACGAACTGGCCGACGCCATGCTCGGCGACGCCGGTTATGCCTGGTACGAGGTGAGCAACTGGGCGACGGATGACGCGCACCGGTCACGGCACAACCTGTCCTATTGGCGGAGCGCCGACTGGTGGGGGATCGGCCCCGGCGCGCACAGCCACGTCGGCGGGGTGCGCTGGTGGAACGTGAAGCACCCGGCAGCGTACGCCGACCGGGTCCTCGCCGGCCACTCTCCGGCCGCGGGCCGGGAGACCCTCGACGACGCCACCAGGGAGACCGAGCGCGTACTGCTGCTCACCCGCATCCGTGAGGGCATCCCCGTGGCCACGCTGTCGCCGCTGGGCCGCCGCGAAGTCGCCGGGCTGATCAACGACGGGCTGATCGACGACGGGCTGATCGACGGCAGGGCCGCCATCGGCGGCACCATCGAGCTCACCCTCACCGGCCGGCTCCTGGCCGACGCCGTGGTGCGTCGGCTGCTCACCGACTGAAGCGCCCCCACGAACCGCGCCGGCAGGCCCACACACGCGTGTGTGGGCCTGCCGGCGCGGTTCGCTGGGGAGGTTCGCGAGTGGGGTTCGCGGGGTTAGTTGATGAACTTGATCGTGAGCGGGTAGGTGTACCACTCGCCCTTGTTGGCGGCGATCGCGGCCATGATGCTGAAGACGATGCTGAGGATCCAGGCGGCGGCGAGGATGAAGACGCCGACGAGGATCACGGTGAGGATCGAACCGACCACGTACGCGATCGCGAGGGTGATCTGGAAGTTCAGGGCCGTCGCGGAGTGCGCACGGATGAACGGGCCACGGTCCTTGAGCACGATGAAACCGATCAGGGCGGGCAGGAAGCCGAACAGGATCCCGCCGATGTGGATCAGAGTGGCCCACAGCTTCTCGTCGGCCGGGCCCAGCTGGCTCGGGGCGGAGTAGGGGTTGGCGGGGGGAAGTTTCGACTCAGACATATGGTTCTCCTTCGTGGACACTCGGGGAATCGGGATGGTACGGGTGTCACTGACACCAGATTAGCGCCGGTTGCCGTCGTGCACGCCTGCAAATTAGCTGATCAGGCGAAGGGCGAACGGGTATCGGTACGGGCGGCCGGCGCGGGCGCTGGCGAAGCCCAGCACCGAGAAGACCGATCCGATCAGCCACAGCACCCAACTGAGCGAGCCGAGGCCGCCCAGCAGGCCGAAGGTGAACAGTGCCAGGACCGTGCTGAGGACATTGATGGCGAGGTACCCGATCAGCAGCGTGATCTGGAAGTTCAGGGCCTCCTTCGCCTCCTCGTCGGTGAACGGGCCCCTGGAGCGGAACACCGCCCAGATGATCAGTGACGGCAGGAACGAGAGGATGCCGCCGAGATGGGCGAGGGATGCCCACATCCGGTCCTGCTCGGCGTTCAACGCGGCGCCGGTGCCTGATCCGGACGACCCTGTCGGCCCGTATGGGGTGCTCATGACAATGCCCTTCCACTTCGTTCGGTGACCCGTGCGGTTGCCGTTGTCCCCACGGTACTGCGCCAATTCCACGTCGGGCAACGGGTATGCCGGGCGCCCGCGATATGATTGGCAGTCAAACAACGAGAGTGCCAGTCGTCGGCGGCACACACAGGCAGAGGGAGGCGATCGCTACATGGTGTCTGATCGCAGCCTCGAGGTCCTCCGTGTCATCGTGCAGGACTACGTGGCCTCCCGGGAACCGGTCGGTTCCAAGTCCATCGTCGACCGGCACGCCTTCGGGGTTTCTGCCGCCACCATCCGAAACGACATGGCGCTGCTCGAAGAGGAAGAACTCATCGTGGCCCCGCACACGTCGTCGGGGCGCATCCCCACCGACAAGGGCTACCGCCTGTTCGTCGACCACCTGGCCGACCTGCGCCCGCTCACCGGAGCACAGCGGCAGGCCATCGAGGTGTTCCTCGGCCAATCGGCCGACCTCGATGAGGTGCTCGCCCGCAGTGTGCGCCTGCTGTCCCAGCTCACCAACCAGGTGGCGCTGGTGCAGTATCCGTCGTTGTCCCGGGCGTCTGTGCGGCACATCGAACTCGTGCCGCTCAGCGACACCCGGGTGCTGTCCGTGCTGATCACCGACTCCGGTCGGGTGGAGCAGCGGGTGGTCGAACTGCCGCGTCCGATCGACGAGGCGGCCCTGGCGGAGCTCCGATCCAAGCTCAATGCCGTCATCGGCGGCCTCGGCATGACGGCCGCAGCGACGGCCCTCAACGGTCCAACCGGCCTCGGTGCCCCTGAGCAGACCGACCTCGTCGACCTGATCACCGGAACCCTCCGCGACCAGGTCGGCGCCAACCGGCAGGACCGCCTCGTCATGGCCGGCGCCGCCAACCTGGTGCGCACCGAGGAAGACTTCACCGGCAGCATCTACCCCGTACTCGAAGCCATCGAGGAGCAGGTCGTGCTGCTGCGCCTGTTCGGCGAAATGGCGACGGACCAGCACGGTGTCTCGGTGAGCATCGGCCGGGAGAACGCCCCGTTCGGTCTGGGCGAGACCTCCGTGCTCACCAGCGGTTACACCTCCAGGGGCGACGCGGCACGCCTCGGCGTGCTCGGCCCCACCCGGATGGACTACTCCAACAACATGGCGGCCGTTCGCGCCGTCGCCCGCTACCTGTCTCGCCTCCTGGGCGAGAACTAGCCGGCCCCATCACGTATCCCGACGACGAATTCCCACCCCAGAACCCGAGGAGAGCCACTTTTGGCTGACCACTACGAAGCACTCGGCGTCGCGCGCGACGCCTCCACCGAAGAGATCAAGAAGGCGTACCGCAAGCTGGCCCGTCAGCTGCACCCCGACGTGAACCCCGGGGCAGAAGCATCCGAACGGTTCAAGACCGTCACCCACGCCTACGACGTGCTCTCCGACCCCAAGCAGCGCCAGAACTACGACCGCGGCGGCTCCGGTTCCAGCCAGGGCGGCGGCTTCGACGCCGGGAACTTCGGCGACATCTTCGAGACCTTCTTCGGCGGCGGCGGCGGGGGCGGAGGCATGCGGGGGCCGCGCTCCAGACGAGAACGCGGTCAGGACGCGCTCATCCGCGTGGAGCTCGACCTCGACGAGGTCATTTTCGGAACCCACCGCGACATCGAGGTGGACACGGCGATCATGTGCGCCACCTGTTCGGGAACCTGCTGCCAGCCCGGCACGAGCCCGGTCACCTGCGACATCTGCCACGGCACCGGCAGCATCCAGCGCGCCGTTCGTTCGCTCCTCGGCAATGTGATGACCTCGAGCCCGTGCGGCTCCTGCCGCGGCTACGGCACCATCATCGCCACCCCGTGTGTCACCTGCCAGGGGCAGGGCCGGGTGCGTGCCCGTCGTACCGTTCCGGTCGACATCCCCGCCGGCGTCGACACCGGCCTGCGCCTGCAGATGCCGGGAAGCGGCGAGGCCGGCCCGGCCGGCGGACCCAACGGTGACCTCTACCTGGAGATGAAGGTGCGCCACCACGACGTCTTCAGCCGGGACGGTGACGACCTGCTCTGCACCCTCACGGTGGCGATGACCGACGCCATCCTCGGCACCACGGCCACGGTCAAGGCCCTCGACGGCGACATCGAGGTAGAGCTCCGCGCCGGCGTTCAGGCCGGAGAGATCCTCACCATCAAGGACCGCGGCGTGACCAGACTGCGCGGCAACGGTCGCGGCGACCTGCGCGTCGGTGTGCAGGTGCTGACACCGACCAAACTGGACCACAAGGAACGCGAACTGATCGAGGCCTTCGCGGCCAGGCACAAGGCCCCGGCTCCGGCCCTCAGCCAATTCCAGCAGGGACTGTTCGCGAAGCTGCGCGACAGGTTCCTGGGTTAGAGCCGGCTCGATGGCGCACTACTTCCTCTCCGACAACCTCGGCGCAACCGCGGACGGCACGCCCAGCGCCGACCCCGTCGTGGGCGGCACCGTCAGCGTCACCGGCGCAGAGGCGAAGCACGCCGTCACGGTCAGCCGTGTGCGGCCGGGGGAGAGCCTGCTGCTCGGCGACGGCGCCGGCCTGGTTCTCGGCGTCACCGTGCTCACGGCCGAACCGACCGTGCTCACGGCCAGGGTGGAGACGGTGGTGCGCACCCCGCCCGCCACGCCCCGGATCGTGCTGGTCCAGGCGCTGGCGAAGGGGGACCGCGACGAGCTCGCCGTCCAAGCCGCCACCGAGCTGGGCATCGACGCCGTGCAGCCGTGGGCGGCGAGCCGCTCGGTGGCCAGGTGGGAGGGCGTCAAGATCGCCAAGGGCCAGGCGCGTTGGACCGCCATCGTGCGGGAGGCCAGCAAACAGTCCATCCGGCCCTGGTTGCCGATGGTGTTCCCGCTGACCACGACCAAGCAGCTGGCCGCCCTGGCGGCCACCAGCCGGATGCTGCTGCTGGAGCCGACGGCATCCGTGCGCCTGACCACCATCGCGGCGCCCACCGACGACCGCGACATCGTGCTCGTCGTGGGACCGGAGGGCGGAATCGCCGCCTCGGAGCTTGACCTGCTCGAGCGGGCCGGCGCGAGCCGGGTGCGCCTGGGCGACACCGTGCTACGCACGTCGACCGCCGGGCCGGCGGCGGTCGCCATCCTGAACGCAACGCTCGGCCGCTGGTAGTTCCGCTTAAGATAGAGACATGTCTTCCCCCGCTGCAGAACCCACAGTTTTCAGCCGGATCGTCGCGCGCGAAATTCCGGCGACGATCGTGGCGGAGACCGACCACATCATCGCCTTCAACGACATCCACCCGCAGGCGCCGGTGCACGTCGTCGTGACCACCAAGAGCGCGGCCTTCCGCAATGTCGGCGAGCTCGCCGCCGCCGACCCCGCACTGCTGGCCGAGCTGGTCGCGGTGGCCGGCCGCGTCGCCGACGAGCACTGCTCCGGCGAATACCGGCTCGTGTTCAACACCGGCGCCTCCGCCGGCCAAACCGTCTTCCACGTGCACGCGCACGTTCTCGGCGGCGGACTCGAGGAGGGCACGCTTAGTGGCCGGTGACACGCAGACGCCGGAACCGGAGGACGGCGCCGAAGTGCTGCCGGCGGTGCGCAAGCTGCTCGTCGACGGTGTCGCGATGGTCAGGCTGCTCGGCCCGCAGGACCGTTTCCTCACCACCATCGAGAAGGAATACCCCGCCGTCGCCGTGCACGTGCGCGGCAACGAGGTCACCCTCACCGGTCCGAGCCAGGCCGTCGATGCCGTCGTGCGCCTGATCCAGGAGCTCGAACAGCTGCTGCGCACGGGTGCCGACCTCGGCGAGGCCGAGGTGAGCACCTCCGCGCGGATGCTCGGAGCCGACAGTTCGTCCAGCCCGTCGACCGTGCTCGGGCAGGCCATCCTCACCTCTCGCGGTGTCACCGTGCGCCCCAAGACGCTCGGGCAGAGCGACTACGTCAACGCGATCGATGAGAACGCCATCGTCTTCGGCATCGGTCCGGCCGGCACCGGCAAGACCTACCTCGCCATGGCGAAGGCGGTGCAGGCGCTGCAACGCAAAGAGGTCGACCGCATCATCCTCACCCGTCCGGCCGTTGAGGCCGGGGAGCGGCTCGGCTTCCTGCCAGGCACCCTCACCGACAAGATCGATCCCTACCTGCGCCCGCTCTACGACGCCCTGTTCGAGATGATGGACCCCGAGCTGGTGCCCAAGCTGCTGGCCGCGGGCACGATCGAGGTCGCGCCGTTGGCCTACATGCGCGGCCGCACCCTCAACTCGGCGTTCATCGTGCTCGATGAAGCGCAGAACACCACGCCGGAGCAGATGAAGATGTTCCTCACCCGCCTCGGCTTCGGCTCGCAGATGGTCGTCACCGGCGACATCACCCAGATCGACCTGCCGGCAGGCGCCAGCGGGCTCCGCCTGGTCACCCGGGTCCTCGACGGAATCGACGACATCGCCTTCGTCCGACTGACCAGCGCCGACGTCGTGCGCCACAGCCTGGTGGGACGCATCGTCGATGCGTACACCGAATACGACGCGCAGAAGCAGGCCCAACGCTACGAAAGCGACCAGGCCCGCGACTTCGCCGCCCGCGCTCCGCATCAGGGGAACCCGCGCGATCGCACCCCGAAACGGAGATCCAGTTGAGCATCGAAATCAACAACGAGTCGGCCATCCCGGTCGATGAAGCCGCCATCCTGCGGCTGGCCGCCTTCGCCCTCGACGCCATGCACGTACACGCCGACGCCGAACTGGCCATCGTGCTCGTGGACGAGGGCGCCATGGAACAGCTGCACGTGCAGTGGATGGACGAACCGGGCCCCACCGACGTGCTGAGCTTCCCGATGGACGAGCTGCGCCCTGGCACCGAAGACGCCCAAACCCCGCCGGGCCTGCTCGGTGACATCGTGCTGTGCCCGCAGGTGGCGCAGGGCCAGGCCGAGACCGCCGGCCACAGCACCCTCGACGAATTGCTGCTGCTCACCACCCACGGGGTGCTGCACCTGCTCGGCTTCGACCACGCCGAGCCGGAAGAAGAGAAGGAGATGTTCGGCATCCAGCGCGACATCCTGATCGGCTTCGCCATGCAGGAACGACGCCGCACCACATGATCGTCGGGTGGTTCCTCGCGGCCGCCATCCTGCTCGTCGCGTTCGGCGGGCTCATGGCCGCCGTCGATTCCGCGATCATGGCCCAGTCCAGGGCCGACATCGCCGAGCTCGCCGTCACGGCACGGGCCAAACGATCCCTTCGCGCGATCGCCGCGGACACCGGCGCGCACCTCAACGCGATCAACTTTGTGCGGATCATCGCGGAGACCACCGCGGCGGTCCTGGTGACCCTCGTGTTCGCCACGACGATCGAGCAGATCTGGCTCGCCCTGCTGCTGTCGGCGTTGCTGATGACCGCGGTGTCGTTCGTGCTCGTCGGAGCGAGTCCGCGCAGTGTCGGGCGCGCGCATCCGAAGACCCTGGTGGCCGTCACCGCCCTGCTCGTGCACTTGCTCCGGGTGCTGCTCGGTCCGGTCGCGAACGCCCTCGTCGCCCTGGGTAACCGTGTCACTCCCGGCCGCACCCGGCTGGCGACGTTCACCTCTGAGGACCAGCTGCTCAGCATGGTCGACGAGGCCACGGAGCTCGACGTGATCGAGGAAGACGATCGCGAACTGATCCACTCGATCTTCGAGTTCAGCGAGACCGTGGTGCGCGAGCTGATGATCCCGCGCACGGACATGGTCACCATCGACGCCGACGCCACCGTGGGTGCTGCGATGGGCCTGTTCCTCAGCAAGGGTTTCTCCCGGGTGCCCGTCGTCGACGGTGAAGTCGACGACGTCACCGGCATCCTCTATCTGCGCGATGTGGCCAGGCTGGTCTACGAGCGTCCACGCAACCTCGAGACCCTGCGGGTGCGGGAACTGGCCAAGGCGGCCCAGTTCGTGCCGGAATCGAAGAAGGCCGACGCGCTGCTGCGGCAGATGCAGCTGGAGTCGAACCACCTGGCGATGGTCGTGGACGAGTACGGCGGCATCGCCGGGTTGGTCACCCTCGAGGACCTCATTGAGGAGCTCGTCGGCGACATCTCCGATGAATACGACCGGGACGTCGTGGAGATCGAAGACCTCGGGTCGGGTCGATTCCGGGTGAGCGCCCGCCTGCCGGTGGATGAACTCGGCGAACTCTTCAACCTCGACCTCGATGACGACGACGTCGACTCCGTCGGCGGGCTGCTCGCCAAGGCGTTGGGCAGGTTGCCCGTCGCCGGCAGCGAAGCCAGAACCAGCGGGCTGATCCTCACCGCAGAACGCACCGAGGGTCGCCGCAAACGAATCAGCACAGTGCTGGTCGAACCAGACAAGGCGTTGAGAGACGCACAGTCCGCATTCCTGGGAATGCCGGACATCGAAGGAGCACACGGCCATGACCAAAGAACCTGATTTCCGGGCGGGGTTCGTTTCCTTCGTCGGACGCCCCAACGTGGGCAAGTCCACCCTCACCAATGCCCTGGTGGGGGAGAAGGTCGCGATCACGTCGTCGAAGCCGCAGACCACCCGCCGTGCCATCCGCGGCATCGTGCACCAGAAGAACGGCCAGCTGATCCTGGTCGACACCCCCGGCATCCACCGCCCCCGCACCCTGCTCGGCGAGCGGTTGAACAGCCTGGTGCAGTCCACCCTGAGCGGCGTCGACGTGGTCGGCCTGTGCATCCCGGCCAACGAACCGATCGGGCCTGGCGACAAGTTCATCAATGAGCAGCTCGACAACTTCCCCCGCGCCAAGAAGGTGGCCATCGTCACCAAGATCGACATGTCGAGCAAGACCAGTGTCGCCAACCAGCTCCTGGCGGTGTCGCAGCTGCGCGACTGGGAGGCGATCGTGCCGATCTCGGCGACCAGCCGGATCCAGCTCGATGTGCTCAGCACCGAGCTGCTGCGCCTGCTGCCGCTGAGTGACGCGCCGCTGTATCCGGCGGATGCCGTCACCGACGAAAGCCTGGAATCACGGATCTCCGAGTACATCCGCGAGGCGGCGCTCGAGGGCGTCACCCACGAGCTGCCGCACTCCATCGCCGTGACCATCGACGACATCATCGATCGTGACGACCAGGACCTCGTGGAGATCTACGCGAACCTGTTCGTGGAGCGGGACAGTCAGAAGGGCATCATCATCGGCCATTCCGGTAGCCGGCTCAAGGACGTCGGCATGCGTGCCCGCAAGCAGATCGAGCCGCTCATCGGCAAGCGCGTCTTCCTCTCGCTGCGGGTCAAGGTCGCCAAGGAATGGCAGCGCGACCCGAAGCAGCTCGGCCGCCTGGGCTTCTGATCCGCGAGGAGCGGCGGGTGCGCGCCTGCTCGGCCGGCCTCGTTCCCCGTGCTCTCGGCAACTGTTCCCGAAACGGACAATTGCGCCCGGTGTGCCGGCACCAATTGTCCGCACGGGGAACAGTTGTGGGCCGCAAGGGCTGCCAGACTGGTCCGGATCGGGACGCGCCGGGACCCGGCGTGAACGAACCCGTTCGAGCAGACGAATCCGGTCGAGGAGATCACATGTCGCAGCCGACACCATCCGCACCCGTCATCGCCGTCGTCGGCGCCGGAGCGGTCGGCGGCCTCATCGCCGCACTGTTGCACCGCACCGGTGTGGATGTGGTCGCCGTCGCCCGCCCCGACACCGCCCGCACCATCGCAGAGGACGGGCTCACCATCCACAGCCGACAGTTCGGTGACGGAGTGTCGAGAATCCGGGTCGCCACTCGGATCCCCGCCGGAGCCCACGTCATTCTCGCCACCAAGGCCGCCGCGCTTCCGGCCCTGGCTCCAGAGATCGGCTCCGCGCGCCCCGCGGAGATCGTGTCGCTGCTCAACGGCATCGAACACCTGGCCGTGCTCCACGACGCCGCGCCAGGCTCGGTCGTGGCGGGCGCCTCCGTCGCCGTGGAGTCGACCCGGTTGGCCCCGACGGTCATCGAGCACCGCAGCCCGTTCCTGCGTCTCACCGTGCCGGCCCACGCCGCAGACACTGCAATCGTCCTGGCCTGGCAGGCCGCCGGCTTCGACGTCACGATCGGCGGGAGCGACAACGACGTGCTCTGGACCAAACTCCGCTTCCTCGCGCCGATGGCCCTGCTCACCTCGCACTGGCGGCTACCGATCGGCGCCGCGGTTGATCGGGATCCGGCACTCACCCTCGCCCTCCTGACCGAGGTCGCCCAGATCGCGACGCTGGACGGCGTTCCGACGGATGCGGGCCAGTTGGCCCGTGCCCTCGCCGCACTCCCGCCCGGCATGCGCTCATCCCTGCAGAACGACCTCGAGGCGGAGCAGGCGAACGAGCTCGACGCCATCGGGGGAGCAGTGGCCCGTCGCGGCCTCGCTGTCGGCGCGGACACCGCGACGGTGGACCGGCTCGTCGCCGACCTCCGCGCACGGTGACACCTGACCCGACTACATCGCAGGGATGACTTCCGGCCGATGCCGGGATGATCTCCCCGCCGCGGCGGGAAGCAGGCAGCCGCCGAGCCCTACGCTGGGGTGATGGCTGCTCAGGGCTTCTTCACGCGCACGGCGCCGTACCGGTGGGCCCTCGAGCCTGCCCTCGGCGTGGCCATCGCCCTCGTCTGGGGCAGTGCGGCCCTGGTCTTCGGCCACCGGTCGTCCCTGCTCATCGTCGGTCTCCTGATGGTCGCCGTCGCCGTCTCCCGTGCCCTGCCCAGCGTCGCTCTCGTCGTTTCGGTCGTCGCGGCCGTCGGCACTGTCGCGGCGTCCTCCGGGCTCTTCACCAACCCGGTCGCGCTGGCGCTGGTGTTGGTCAGCGGATGCCTCATCACCTGGGGGGTGTGTCTGTCTGGGAGCTCCGCCGAAAGGTATGTCGCCCTCGCCGGTGCCCTGCTGGTCGGTGCCCTGCTGACGACGTTGCTGCTGGTCTCGGCGTCGGTCAGCACCGAGACCGGGTTCGGTGGCGTGCCGGGGTTCTTCGTCGAGGTGGCCTTCCGGCTCACCCTGGGGTTCTTCCTGACGGCCCTGCTCGTGGCCGGTTGGGTGGGTGCCCTGGTGCTCCGCATGCGTGCGGACGCCCGGCTGGCCGCCCAGCACCAGCCCGCTCGGCTCACCTGGGAGACCTGGCTGATGCTCCCGGCGCCGACGGGCTGGCTCACCGGTCCCAGCCTGTTCGCCGACCGTCCGGGATTCCGGCCGTTGAGCCGGAGAACCCTGCTCATCGACCTGGGCATCGCCGGCGGCTTCACGCTGTTCGGCTTTCTGAGCGACCCGTACGGCAGCGCCTGGTCACTCATCGTGCTGGCCGTGTTCACCGCGGCGGTGTCCGTGCGCAGGCTCTGCCCTGCGCTGGCCCTCGCGCTGGCCTGGGTGGGCGCGTTGACGCAGATGCTGGCCGGGCAGCCGGTGCTGGGCAGCAACTTCGCCGTGCTCGCCGTGCTGTACGCCACAGCGGCGTACGCCGACCGGTTCGTCCGGTGGGCCGGGCTGGTCTCCGTCGGGGTCGGGGCGCTGTTCGCGGCGGCCTACCTCACCATCTTCCAGGGCGGTTACCGGTCGCTCGAGTTCGCTCTGGCCCAGGACATCGGCGGGCTGATCTGGTCGATGGTGGCCACGTTCGTCGCCAGCCTCGCCGTCCTCGGTCTCTCCTGGACCCTGGGTCTGCTCATGCGCACCTGGCAAACCGCCAGGGCAGGGCGGGTCGGCGAGCACCGCGCTATGGAGGAACAGCGCGTGGCGCAGCGCAGCGTCGTCGTGGAACAGGAACGCAACCGCATCGCCCGCGACATGCACGACGTCGTCGCGCATTCCCTGGCCGTCGTGATCGCGCAGGCTGACGGTGCCAGGTACGCGCGTGCCCAGGATCCCGACGCCGTCGATGCCGCACTGACCACCATCTCGACCACGGCACGAGATGCCCTCGGTGACGTCCGTATCCTGCTCACCCGGTTGCGGCAGGACGACGCTGCCGGTCCGCAGCCGGTGCTCGCCGACCTCGACCGCCTGGTTGCGCAGATGCGCAGCACCGGGCTCGACATCGAGTGGACCACGACGGGCACGCCCACCACTCTCGGCTCCGGCGCCCAGCTGGCCGTCTACCGCATCGTGCAGGAGGCCCTCACCAACGCCCTCCGGCACGGCGATGCCGGTCGGGCGGTATATTTGAGCCTCGCCTGGACGGACGGATGGGTTGCGGTGACGATAGACAACGCCGTGCGCCCCACCCCGGCCGCCGACGGCACAGGGGAACTCGGCCACGGACTGCCCGGCATGCGCGAGCGGGCCCTTCTGGCCGGCGGCTCCCTGACCGCTGAGCCCGTCGGTGGCCGGTTCATCGTGACCGCGCGCCTGCCGGCCATCACCACGAGTGCCCTGGTGCGGCCCATCCCCACCGCCCCCAGCCCCGCTGCAACCATCGGAGAACGACCATGACCGACGTCCACGCAGCGGATGCCCCGCGTATCCGGGTCGCCCTCGTTGATGATCAGGCCCTCTTCCGGGCCGGAATCCGCATGCTGGTGTCCTCCCAGCTCGACCTGGAATTCGTCGGGGAGGCCGGCAACGGTGCTGCGGGTGTCTCCATGGCCGCGGCCGTGAGTCCCGACGTGATCCTGATGGACATCCGGATGCCCGTGATGGACGGCATCGACGCCACCGCGGCCATCATCGCTGCCGCCGCCGCGGCGGGAACGACGCCGCCACGGATCATCGTGCTCACCACCTTCGAACTCGACGAATCCGCCAGCCGGGCCATCCGCGGCGGGGCCAGTGGGTTCCTGCTCAAGGACGCCGATCCGGAGTTCCTGCTCGCCGCGATCCGCACCGTGCACTCCGGCAGCGCCGTCATCGCCGCCTCGGCCACCCGCGAGCTCTTCGCCCATTTCGACGCCCCGGCCCCCGAGCAGGAGGTGCCGGTGGCGTACACGACCCTGACCAGCAGGGAACGGGACATCTTCGCCCTCGCCGCCCTGGGCCTGAGCAACGCTGAGATCGCCACCGGCGAGTTCCTGAGTGAGGCCACCGTCAAGACTCATATCAGCCGGATCCTGGCCAAGCTCTCCCTGCGCGACCGGGTGCAGCTGGTGGTCTTCGCCTTCCAGCACCGCCTCACCCAGTAGCTGGCGCTACCCAGCGGATGACCCGACGCCGCCCGGAGTCATCCGCACGGCCCGGCGATGTACACCCGCGGCCCGACGCGGCGGACTGCGGCGGATTCGTACCGTGGAAACATGGAAAATTCACCGTCAGAACCCGGCCTCGCGGCCAGAGTCACCTCCCTGAGCAAGACCTACGGCTCCGCCACCACCTCGGTGACGGCACTGGACGACGTGTCGATCGGCATCCGTCGCGGCCAGTTCACGGCCATCATGGGCCCGAGCGGCTCGGGCAAGTCCACCCTGATGCACATCATGGCGGGGCTGGACACCGCCACCGCCGGCCGGGCCTGGCTCGGCGACACCGAGATCAGCGCCCTGGACGACGCCGCACTCACGGTCCTCCGCCGGCGCCGGATCGGTTTCATCTTCCAGGCGTTCAACCTGGTGCCCACCCTCGACGTACGCGGCAACATCCTGTTGCCGTTCGCACTGGACGGCCGGAGACCCACCAGCTCCGAGAGCGCCTGGACCGAGCAGCTCATCGAGTCGCTCGGCCTTGCCGACCGGCTCACCCACCGGCCGCACGAGCTCTCCGGGGGCCAGCAGCAGCGGGTCGCTATCGCCAGGGCGCTGGCGACCCGGCCGGAGCTGGTCTTCGCCGACGAGCCCACCGGCAACCTCGACTCCCGCAGCGGCCGCGAGGTGCTGGCCCTGCTCCAGGCGGCGAGCACCGGTTACGGCCAGAGCATTGCCATGGTCACACACGACCCCATCGCGGCCAGCTACGCCGACCGCATCCTCTTCCTCGCCGACGGCCGCCTCGTCGAAGACCGGGAACGGTCCTCGGCCGAGGAGATCTCCCGCATCATGCTGGGCATGGAGCAGCACGCATGAGCGGCCGCGGTGCAAGTCTGCTCGTCGCCGGTCTCGCCTCAGCCTTCGGCGTGGTGCTGTTGCAGGTGACCAGCGTGCTCGCCACGGTGATCAGCGGCGACGACGTCTCCAGCATCGGCGCGGTGAAGTCGGCGCTGTCCCTCGTCGCGGTGCTGTTCATCACCATCGCCGTGTACGTGAGCTCGATCGTGACCACGAACACCGTCGCCACGATCATCGCCGGCCGCACCCACACCATCGCCCTGATGCGTCTGATCGGTTCAAGCGCCAGGGACCAGCGCCGCGCGGTGGCCAGGGAAGGCCTGCTCGTCGGTGTCGCCGGTGCCGTCCTCGGCGCCGTCGTGGGAACGGTGCTCCTCGGCGCCGGACTCTGGATCGCCGTGGCGGCGGGCGCCCTCCCCGACCTGCGCTACACCCTCATCGAACCGGTGCTGGCGCTGCCCGTCCTCGTTGTCGTGCTCTCCACCTGGTGCGCCGCCTGGGTCGGCTCCCGCCGGGTGCTCTCGGTCAGTCCGATGCAGGCCGTCGGCGCCGCCCAGGAACGCTCCCTCGAGGAAGCCGTACGACGGCCGGCCCGCAACGTGATCGCCGTGCTCCTGATCGTGGCCGGGTTCGTCTTCCTGGCCGGGGGCGTCGTCGTCGGGCTGGTCAGCGAGTACGGGGTGCTCCTGGGCCTGGTCGGCGGGTTGCTCTCCTTCAGCGGGCTCGTGCTGGGATCGCACCTGATCATGCCGCCCCTCCTGCGGCTGGTGGGCCGGGGGCTGGGCACGAACGCACCGTCCAGGCTCGCGGCCGCCAACGCGCAGCAGCACCCGGAGCGCAGCTCCAGGGCCACCATCGGCCTGGTCATCGGGGTCACCCTCATCACCATGTTCGCCGTCGCAGGGGCCACCTTCGAGAGGATGATGGAGTTGGCGATGGAGGATCCGTCGGTGCGCGCCGCGATCGGGGAGATGGTCGGCGTCAGCCTGACGGTGATCTCGGTGCTGGTGGGCTTCAGCGCCCTCATCGCGGCCGTGGGCATGGTGAACAACTTGGCCCTGAGCGTGCTCCAACGGTCCAGGGAGATCGGTTTGCTGCGGGCGCTCGGCTTCACCGGCGGGCAGGTGCGCAGGATGATCCTGGCCGAGAGCCTGCAGATGACCGTCGCCGCCGTCGCCCTGGGTCTGGCCCTCGGTGTGGGCTACGGCTGGGCAGCCGCGCAGTCCCTGTTCGGCGCTGTGGCCAACGTCGGGCTGGTGCTGCCGGCGGTGCCGTGGTTGCTCGTCGTGCTCTGCCTGGCCGGAACCGCCGTCCTGGCCGTCGGTGCCACGATCGTGCCCGCCCGGCGTGCGGTGTCGGTGGCCCCGGTGACCGCCCTGGCCGCCGGCTGAGCAGATGCTGAGGAACTCTTCGCCAATCGGTGTTACCCTTTTTGTGTGCTGTTCGGTCTGCTCCTCCTTAGCTGCCGCGACGAGTCCTAATCTGAGGCCTCACTCGTCGCGGAGTTTGTCGTCGGCTGACCACCACTCGCGAGGAGAAACCAGACCATGAAGAACAATCAGGCCGCATCGAAGATGCCGGTACACAAGTACCGCCCGTACCAGGACCAGTTCAGCGTCGACCTGCCGGATCGCACCTGGCCGGCCAACCGCATCACCCAGGCCCCGCGCTGGTGCGCCGTCGACCTGCGCGACGGCAACCAGGCGCTGATCGACCCGATGAGCCCGGAGCGCAAGCGCATCATGTTCGACCTGCTGGTGCGGATGGGCTACAAGGAGATCGAGGTCGGCTTCCCGTCGGCCAGCCAGACCGACTTCGACTTCGTGCGCAGCCTCATCGAGGACGGCGCCATTCCCGACGATGTGACCATCCAGGTGCTCACCCAGGCGCGTGAGCACCTGATCCGCCGCACCTACGAGTCCATCCTCGGAGCCAAGCAGGCCATCGTGCACCTGTACAACTCCACCAGCGTGCTGCAGCGCGAGGTCGTGTTCCGCGAGGACAAGCAGGGCATCATCGACCTGGCCCTGTTCGGCGCCCGCACCTGCCGTGCCCTCGAGTCCACGGTTCCCGGCACCGCCGTCTACTACGAGTACTCACCGGAGAGCTTCACGGGCACCGAGCTGGAGTTCGCCGTCGACATCTGCAATCAGGTGATCGAGATCTTCGAGCCCACCCCTGAGCGCAAGGTCATCATCAACCTGCCGGCCACCGTCGAGATGGCCACACCCAACGTGTACGCAGACGCCATCGAGTGGATGAGCAGGCACCTGGCCCACCGCGAGAACGTGCTGCTGTCGCTGCACCCGCACAACGACCGTGGTACCGCGATCGCGGCCGCGGAGTTGGGCTACCTGGCCGGCGCCGACCGCATCGAGGGCTGCCTGTTCGGAAACGGCGAGCGCACCGGCAACGTCGACCTCGTCGCCCTGGGCATCAACCTGTTCACCCAGGGCATCGACCCGCAGATCGACTTCGGCAACATCGACGAGGTCAAGCGCACCGCGGAGTACTGCAACCAGCTGCCCGTGCCCGAGCGCAGCCCGTGGGCGGGCGACCTGGTCTTCACGGCGTTCAGTGGATCCCACCAGGACGCCATCAAGAAGGGCTTCGAGGCCATGGCCGCCGAGGCTGCCGAGACCGAGCAGAGCGTCGACGACCTGGTCTGGGCCGTACCGTACCTGCCGATCGACCCCAAGGACCTGGGCCGCAGCTACGAGGCGGTCATCCGGGTCAACTCGCAGTCTGGCAAGGGCGGGGTCGCCTACCTGCTCAAGACCGACCACCACCTCGACCTGCCGCGCAAGCTGCAGATCGAATTCTCCGGCGTGGTGCAGGCCAAGACCGACGCGGACGGTGGCGAGGTCACCAGCGAGCAGATCTGGGACATCTTCAACGACGAGTACCTGCCCGCCATCCACACCCACCCGGATGCGAAATGGGGCCGGTTCGAACTGTTCTCCACCCGCACCTCCAGCGATCTCAGCGGCGCGGTCGACCTCACCGTCGACCTGCGTGACTCCGAATCGGTTGCCAGCGCTTCCGCCACCGGGAACGGTCCGATTGCGGCGTTCCTGGGCATCATGGCCGAGCGGGGCATCGCCATCACGCTCTATGACTACGTGGAGCACGCGATGTCCGCCGGCGGCGACGCCATGGCGGCGTCCTACGTCGAACTCGATGTGAACGGTAAGCGGTTCTGGGGCGTGGGCATCGATGCCGACATCTCGACGGCGTCGCTCAAGGCCGTCGTGTCGGCTGTGAACCGCGGCATCCGCGCCGAAAGCGGCGACCGGGAACTCGCCGCCGTCTAGGCGGGGCGCCGCACGCGGTCAACCGCGCGCAGCCGATCGCGCCCAGGCAGCAGCCACATAGGCAGCACAGAACGTCCCCGGCGCTGCCCCGCCGGGGACGTTGTCTGTTGAGGCTGCTGTGCCGGGATGATGCGCCGGTCTACACCCGCAGGGCCTTCCGCTCCGCCTCAGGGGTGAGCGGTGTCGGCATGGTCATGGGTTCGCCCTCCGGCTTGCCCAGCACCCGCGTGCAGTCATCGATCGCGGCGGCCAGCAGGCCGTAGAGGCGCTGGTCGGTGTCGGGGCTGCACGACTCGGCGATACCCTGCACCGAAATGCGGATGATCGACTCTGCGGTGCGGTCGGTGAACCTGCTCCTGGACCAGGAACCCACCGAGCCCATGAATTCCCTGGCCCATCGTTCGGTCTGGGGAGCCCGTGCGAACGCATCGCGCACCTGGTCGGACACGTCGATGGCCGCGCCGCTCTGTGCCCGAGCGAGGTGCCGCTGACAGTTGAGGATGCCAACGGCCAACGCGCGTTGATGATCGGCGCTGACCACGGGAAGACCGACCGTCGCTGCCCGGAGGGCCACGACGAGGCGCACCCGCTGGTCATCCCCGCGGAGGCCGATGACCGACGGGATCAGGGTCATCAGGCGTGACCTGGCGTCGTCTGACGTGCAGTCGTTCACCATCCTGGCCAGCGATGCCAGTACGGGGTGGGTACACGCGGGGTGGTCGCTCCAGGCTTCGCCGGACAGGTGCGAGGCGAATTCCATGAAGCAGGCGCCACTGCGCGGGCTCTTGTGTTTGCCCCTGGCCAGTACGGGCAACAGGTCGGGCGCAGTGCCCTCTGATCGTTTCATGGAGTACCTCCCTGCGACGTGGTTGTACCCCAATACTGAACCCAGATTCGGGTAAAGGCGAGGCCAAAGTGACCCGGTGTGAAAAATCCTCAGGAATGACCAAGCCCGGCGGTCCGGCCGTCATCCGACGCGACGATCCGGCGCGGGCGCAGGGAACCGGCGTGAGGAGGTGGGAGAATTGACCGTGCCCGTTTATCGTGATGAAGCCGTCGTGCTGCGCACCCACAAGTTGGGTGAGGCAGACCGCATCATCACGCTGCTCACCCGCCAGCACGGCAAGGTGCGCGCCGTGGCCAAGGGGGTGCGTCGCACGGCGTCCAAGTTCGGTGCCCGACTCGAACCGTTCATGGTCGTGGACGTGCAGCTGTACATCGGCCGCAGCCTCGACATCGTCAACCAGGCGGAGTCCATCGCGTCATACGGCGCGCAGATCACCGCGGACTATCCCAGCTACACGGCGGCGAGCGCCATGGTGGAAACCGCAGACAAGCTCACCGAGTCTGAAGGGTCCCTGCAGCAGTACCTGCTCCTGGTCGGTGCGCTCCGATCGCTCTCCCGCCGGGAGCACGGTTCCGGCGCCACCCTGGACTCCTACCTGTTGCGCGCACTCTCGATGGCCGGTTGGGCGCCGAGCTTCCACGACTGCGCACGCTGCGGCGCGCCAGGCCCGCACTCCGCGTTCGTGCCTCAGGTCGGCGGCATCGTCTGCGACAACTGCGCGGCACCGGGGTCTCCCCGCCTCGACCCGGCCACCATCGGCCTGCTGAGCGCCCTGCTCACCGGCGACTGGGCGCACACCGCCCAGGCGCCAGAGACCACCCAAGCCCAGGCCACCGGGGTTGTCGCCGCGTACACGCAGTGGCACCTCGGTCGCGGCCTTCGATCACTGGAGCACGTTCGCTCATGACGCCGAACCCTTTCCGTTCCACCCCGTATACTCACAAGGATGCCGTGGCGTTCAAGCCCGTCGATTGGACCGGCCTGTACCCTCCCACCCTGCCGGCCAAGGTGGTTCCGGAGCACGTCGCCGTGGTGATGGACGGCAACGGCCGGTGGGCCAACGCCCGCGGGCTCTCCAGGGTCGAGGGCCACAAGGCGGGCGAGGCCTCGCTGCTCGACGTCGTCGCCGGCGCCATCCAGATCGGCGTCAAGCACCTCAGCGTGTACGCGTTCTCCACCGAGAACTGGAAACGTTCCCCCGATGAGGTGCGCTTCCTGATGGGCTTCAACCGGGACGTGCTGCACCGCCGCCGCGACCAGCTCAATGACTGGGGGGTCAGGGTGCGCTGGGCGGGGCGGAAGCCCAAGCTGTGGGCATCCGTCATCAATGAACTGCAGTTCGCCGAAAAACTCACCGCGGGCAACGACGTGCTGACCCTGACCATGTGCGTCAACTACGGTGGCCGCACCGAGATCGCGGATGCCGTGCGTGCGCTGGCCGACGATGTCGCCGCCGGCCGGTTGAAACCGTCCGGTATCACCGAGAAGTCCATCCAGCGAAAGCTCTACACCGCCGACCTGCCCGACGTGGACCTGTTCGTGCGCAGTTCGGGGGAGCAGCGCACCAGCAACTTCATGCTGTGGCAGAGCGCATACGCGGAGATGGTGTTCCTCGACACCCTGTGGCCGGACTTCTCCCGCGTCGACCTCTGGCACGCGATCGAGCTCTACGCCGCCCGCAACCGCCGCTACGGTGGCGCCGTCGACACGCCGACGGCCTGAACCGAATCGTCTCGTGAACGCACGCCGGGAATAACTGGAGGGGTCGCTCGGGTTGGGCCTCACGTGAGCGAATCAATCAAAGTAGACATCTGGTCCGACGTGCAGTGCCCCTGGTGCTACATCGGAAAGCGAAAGTTCGAGGCGGGCGTTGCCGCCTTCGGCGACGACGTCGACGTGGAGTACCACTCCTTCGAACTAGCCCCTGACACGCCCGTCGACTTCGCGGGCAGCCCGGTCGAGTACCTCAGCGAGCGCAAGGGCATCCCGGTGCCGCAGGTGCTGGAGATGCTCGAACGCGTCACCGGCATCGCCGAGAGCGTCGGCCTGCACTACGACTACGACTCGGTGCACCAGACCAACACCATCAAGGCACACGAGCTGCTGCACTACGCCAAGGCGCACGGCCGGCAATTGGAGATGAAGGAGAGCCTGCTCAAGGCCTACTTCGTCGACGGCGGCCACGTCGGCCGCATCGAGGACCTCGCCGACCTCGCGGCGACTGTCGGCCTGGACCGCACCGATGTGGTGCGCTCCCTCAGCGCGAACGAGTACCTCCCCGCCGTCAAGGCGGATGTCGCCCAGGCCGCCGAGTACGGCATCCAGGGGGTGCCATTCTTCGTGATCGACGGAAAGTACGGCATCTCCGGCGCGCAGGACCCAGAGACCTTCGCGCAGGCACTGCGCCAGGTGCAGAGCGAACGAAGCCCGGCCGATGCCGGCGCGACCGAGGAGGTCCCCGCGTGAGCGACGTAACCACCGGCACCGCAGCCACCGTCGCCACCGACGAGGCTGCCCCGGCCCGCCCGCTCATCCAGCTGCTCAACCAGGACGCTGACGTGGACGCCGGCGGCTGCTGCGGCGGCGGCGCCTGCGGCATCTGAGGTCCCTGGCGCGCCCCACCCCCGCATCCGCCCGTCCCGCACAGGCACGCCCGGCCGCCGGTTTTCCACCGCCGGCCGGGCGTGGCAGCCGGGCACGGTAAGGTCTGGGAGAATTGGACGAGATGAACACTCCTACTTCCACGATCAGCCCGGTGTCCCCCCTTCGGATCGGCGACATCGAACTCGACGTGCCCGTCGTGCTGGCCCCCATGGCCGGCATCACCAACACCGCCTTCCGCAGGCTCTGCCGCGAATACGGTGCCGGGCTCTACGTCAGCGAGATGATCACCTCCAGGGCCCTGGTCGAGCGCACGACGGAGTCGATGCGTCTGATCACGCACCACGAGAGTGAGAAGACCCGCTCCATCCAGCTCTACGGCGTCGATCCGAAGACCGTCGCCGAGGCCGTGACGATGCTCGTCGCCGAGGACCGCGCCGACCACATCGACCTCAACTTCGGCTGCCCGGTGCCCAAGGTCACCCGCAAGGGCGGGGGAGCGGCGCTGCCGTGGAAGATCACCCTGTTCCGTGAGATCGTCGAGGCGGCGGTCAGCGCGGCCGGTGCCGTTCCCCTGACCGTCAAGATGCGCAAGGGCATCGACGCCGACCACCTCACCTACCTCGAGGCCGGCCGGGTCGCCGAGGGCGCCGGTGTCGCGGCGATCGCCCTCCACGCCCGCACCGCCGCCGACTACTACTCGGGCACCGCGGACTGGTCGGCCATCGCGACCCTCAAGAACACCATCACCAGCGTGCCGGTGCTCGGCAACGGTGACATCTGGAGTGCGGCCGACGCGCTGCGCATGGTCGCGGAGACCGGTTGCGACGGCGTGGTCGTCGGCCGCGGTTGCCTGGGCCGGCCCTGGCTGTTCGGCGACCTCGCGGCGGCCTTCCGGGGCGAGGTGGTCAAGGCCGAGCCGAGCCTGGGCCAGGTTGCGGATGCGTTCCGTCGGCACGCCGAACTCCTCACCGAGTTCTTCGACAGCGAAGACCGGGCCTGCCGCGATGTGCGCAAACACGTGGCCTGGTACTTCAAGGGCTACCCCGTCGGCGGCGACCTGCGCGCCAGCCTCGCCTCGGTCGAGTCGCTCGCACAGCTCGACGACCTCTTGGCCACCCTCGACCCCGACCAGCCGTACCCCGGCATCGGTGCGGAGGGCCAGCGGGGCAGGGCCGGCAGCCCCAAGAAGACGTCGCTGCCGGAGCGCTGGCTCGATTCACGAGACATCGTCGGGGCAGAGCGCAGCAATCTCACCGAGGGAGAAGGGGACACCAGCGGTGGTTAACCAGACCGGCTACAGCACCCATGACGAGGCCAGGTTCAAGCCGGAGGAGCACGACTCCAGCCGCAGCGATTTCGCCAGGGACAGGGCACGCCTGTTGCACTCCAGTGCGCTGCGGCGACTCGCGGCCAAGACTCAGGTGCTCAGCCCCGCCGCCGGGCTGGACTTCGCCCGCAACCGTCTCACCCACTCCCTCGAGGTCGCTCAGATCGGCCGCGAGCTCGCCCTCCGTCTCAACCTGGATCCCGACATCGTCGACACGGCCTGCCTCGCGCATGACATCGGCCATCCGCCCTTCGGTCACAACGGCGAGAAGGCCCTCAACACCTGGGCAGGCGACATCGGCGGTTTTGAGGGCAACGCCCAGACCCTCCGCCTGCTCAGCCGCCTCGAACCCAAAGTGTTCGGCGACGGCGGCCAGAGCTATGGCCTCAACCTCACCAGGGCCAGCCTCGACGCCAGCTGCAAGTACCCGTGGGCGGCAGACTCGTCCGTCGCCGATCCCAGCGGCCGCGCCAAGTTCGGGTTCTACGACGACGACCGCGCCGCATTCGAGTGGCTCCGCGAGGACGCCCCCGACCGCCGACTCTGCGTCGAAGCCCAGGTCATGGACCTCTCCGACGACATCGCCTATTCCGTGCACGACTTCGAGGATGCCGTCGTCGGCGGGTACCTGGACGTCGAACTGCTCAGCAGCCGCACGGAGCACACCGCCCTGGTCACCTCGATGTACGAGTGGACCGGCGGCCAATTCGGCCACGACGAGCTCATCGCCGCGTTCGACAGGCTCGAAGCCCTCGACGTGTGGGTGCACGGCTGGGACGCTGGCCGACGCGACCAGGGTCGGCTGAAGAACCTGACCAGCCAGCTGATCGGGCGTTTCAGCGGCGCGGCTGTGGCCGCCACCCGGGCCGCCTACCCCGACCAGCAGCTCATCCGGTTCAACGCGCACGTGGTCGTGCCGAGGGAGGTGCAGGCAGAGATCGGTGTCCTCAAGGGCATCGTGGCCGCATTCGTGATGTCCACGCATGTGCGCCAGCCGCTCTACGTCGAGCAGCGGGAAACCCTCACCTACCTCGCCGACACCCTGCTGGCCACCGGTGACGAGCACCTCGACCCCGGCTTCCGCGAGGATTGGGCGGCTGCCGACGATGATGCCGCCCGTAAGCGCGTGATCCTCGACCAGGTCGCCAGCCTCACCGACCAGAGCGCGATCGCCCTGCAACGACGGCTGCACCTGTCCAGGGGCATGAAGGTCGACGCATGGCAGGGCTGATTCGCCAGGGCGACATCGAAGAGGTCAAGGCCCGCACCAATATCGCCGACATCATCAGCGACTACGTGAGCCTCAAGTCCGCCGGCGTCGGCTCGATGAAGGGCCTGTGCCCGTTCCACGACGAGCGCACCCCGAGCTTTCACGTGCGCCCGCAGGTCGGTTTCTACCACTGCTTCGGCTGCGGGGAGAGCGGCGACGTCTACTCCTTCCTGCAGAAGATGGACCACGTCAGCTTCTCGGAGGCCGTCGAGCGGCTGGCCGGCCGGGCCGGGTTCGAACTGCACTACGAGGACGGCGGCAACGCCCCCGACCACGGCAACCGGGCCAGGCTCCTGGCCGCGAACCAGGCCGCCGCGGAATTCTTCGTCGAGCAGCTCAGCAGCCCGGGCGCGCAGGTGGGCCGCACCTTCCTCGGCGAGCGCGGGTTCGATTCCCAAGCAGCGGACAGGTTCGGCATCGGCTTCGCGCCCAAGAGCTGGGACGAACTGACCAAGCACCTCCGCGGGCGGGGCTTCAGCACAGAGGAACTCACCCTCTCCGGCCTGGTCTCCGCCGGGGATCGGGGCATCTACGACAGATTCCGTGGCCGGCTGGTCTGGCCCATCCGTGACATCACCGGGCAGACCATCGGCTTCGGCGCGCGCAAGCTGCTGGACGACGACAAGGGACCGAAGTACCTCAACACCCCCGAGACCCCGGTGTATCACAAGGCCCAGGTGCTCTACGGCCTCGACCTGGCCAAACGGGACATCTCCCGCAATCACCAGGTCGTCGTCGTCGAGGGCTACACGGATGTCATGGCCTGCCACCTCGCTGGGATCACCACGGCCGTCGCCACCTGCGGTACCTCATTCGGCGTCGACCACATCAAGGTGCTGCGCCGGGTCCTCGGCGACGACAGCGGCGTGGGTGAGGTGGTCTTCACCTTCGACCCCGACGCGGCCGGGCAGAAGGCCGCCGTGCGCGCCTTCGCGGAGGAGCAGCGCTTCAACGCGCAGACCTTCGTCGCCGTCGCCCCGGAGGGCCTGGACCCGTGTGACCTGCGACTGCACCGCGGTGACGACGCCGTGCGCCGCCTCATCGACTCCAAGAAGCCGATGTTCGAGTTCATGATCAGGCAGCTGCTGGCGCAGTACAACCTGGACACCGTCGAAGGCCGGGTCTCCGCACTGCGCGCTGCGGCGCCGATCGTCAGCGACATCCGTGACCCGTCCCTGCGGCCCGGGTACGTGCACGAACTCTCCCGCATGCTCGGCATGGACATGAACGAGGTGTCCAGGGCGGTCACCCAGGCCCAGTCGCGGTCTCGCACCGCACCATCGGCCGACAGCCGCCGTCCAGGCGAACCCGTCCCACCGCCGCGGGAGCACCAGTTCTCCCTCGTCGACCTTCCGGCAGACCCGGTGACCCGGATCGAACGGGACGCCCTGATGGCGATGCTCCAACACCCCACCCAGGTGGGCATCGACCTGGTTCAGCGCGCCGTGCAGACCAGCATGAGCAACACCTCACTGGCGGTGGTGCGGGATGCCCTGGCCGCGGCACTGCCGTCCGCGGCGCTGCCGGACTGGCTCGCCAGGGTGGTCGCTGAGACCCCGGCGCCGTTGGCGAACCTGGTGACGGAACTGGCGATGGCCCCGCTGCCCGAACGCGCGGAACGGGAAGTCACCCGCTACGTGCGCGACATCACGACGGTGCTGATCGAGAAGGACCTGCTGCGCCAGAAGGCCGAGCTCCTTGGCCGGCTGCAACGAGCGGATGCGACCAATCGTGAGGTGTACGTCGCGATCCAACGCGAATTGGTCCGGGTGGAAGCAGAGCGCCGCAACTTACGCGAATCCTGACCGGTCTCGCGAGGAATCCGCTCGCGCTACATCGCGCCGCTTATATTGCGGCTGTATTAAGATGCGACGGCCAATGGCGGTTCCGCGCGCAGGGTGTGCTAATTCTTGGAACACAGCAACGCATTTCTGCGTCCGTTCGCCCTGCGCGGGTGGACCCGGGAATGTCCACCTTGAGGAAGAGGCATTCGAATATGGCTTTTGTACCCACCAGGCGCGGCCGTTACATCGGCGTCACCGCCGGTATCGCCGCCGCGGCACTTGTTCTCGCCGGCTGCTCAGGCTCCGGCAGCACACCGGACGACGGCAGCGCGCCGTTGACCATCGGCACCACCGACAAGGTCACCACTCTCGACCCGGCCGGTTCGTACGACAACGGTTCCTTCGCCGTGCAGAACCAGGTCTTCCCGTTCCTCATGAACACGCCGTACGGCAGCCCGGATGTCGAACCCGACATCGCCGAGTCGGCCGAGTACACCGCTCCGACCCAGTACACGGTCACGCTCAAGCCCGGTCTGGTCTGGGCCAACGGCAACGAGCTCACCTCCTCCGACGTCAAGTTCAGCTTCGACCGCCAGCTGGCCATCGCCGCAGACAACGGCCCATCGTCGCTGCTCTACAACCTGGAAAGCGTCGACGCCCCCGACGACACCACCGTCGTGTTCAACCTGCTCGCCCCCGACGACCAGATCTTCCCGCAGATCCTGTCCAGCCCGGCCGGCCCCATCGTCGATGAGGAGTCCTTCTCCGCCACCGAGCTCACCTCGGACGACGACATCGTCGCCGCAGAGGCCTTCGCCGGCCAGTACGTCATCACCAGCTACGACTTCAACAACCTGATCGGCTACAAGGCCAATCCGGACTACGACGGTCTGCTCGGCGCCGCCAAGACCGATGTGGTCAACGTGAAGTACTACGCCGACTCGTCCAACCTCAAGCTCGACGTGCAGGAGGGCAACATCGACGTGGCGTTCCGCAGCCTGTCCGCGACCGACGTCGAGGACCTGCGCGGCAACGAGGACGTCGAGGTCGTCGACGGGCCAGGCGGCGAGATCCGCTACATCGTCTTCAACTTCGACACCCAGCCGTACGGTGCGGCCACCGCTGAAGCCGACCCGGCCAAGTCCCTCGCCGTCCGCCAGGCCGTCGCGCACCTCGTGGACCGTGAGGAGATCGCCGAGCAGGTCTACAAGGGCACGTACACGCCGCTGTACTCCTACGTCCCCGCCGGACTCACCGGCGCCACCGAGTCCCTGATGGGCCTCTACGGCGACGGCGCTGGTGCTCCTGACGCCGACAAGGCCCAGGCGACACTGGCGGCCGCCGGCATCAGCGAGAAGGTCGTGCTCAACCTGCAGTACAGCAACGACCACTACGGTCCCTCGTCCGGCGACGAGTACGCCCTGGTCAAGGACCAGCTCGAGGCATCCGGACTGTTCACCGTCAACCTGCAGACCACGGAGTGGGTGCAGTACTCCAAGGACCGCTCCTCCGACGTGTACCCGCTGTACCAGCTCGGCTGGTTCCCGGACTACTCGGACGCTGACAACTACCTGACGCCGTTCTTCCTCACCGAGAACTTCCTCGGCAACCACTACGAAGACCAGGAAGTCAACGACCTGATCCTCGAGCAGGCCGTGACCGTCGACCCCGCCGCTCGCACGGCACTGATCGAGGAGATCCAGGACAAGGTCGCGGCGCAGCTCTCGACCGTCCCGCTTCTGCAGGGCGCCCAGGTCGCCGTCGTCGGCACGAGCGTGACCGGAGCCTCCGACACTCTCGACGCGTCGTTCAAGTTCCGTTACGCTGCACTGGCCAAGGGCTAACACCCGGCCGGTCGGCTAGACCACCCCAGTGGAACGGGGGCGTTCGGCGCACGCTCGCTGAACGCTCCCGTTCCGCTGTGTTCGCAGTCAGTGTCTGCACCGTGTGTGCTCGAGTGAGGTAGTAATGACGACAGCAGTTTCAACGCCCAGGCCGCCTCTGGCCGGGTCGGCAGCGAAGAAGAAACGCGGCTCAGGTGGCGGCCTCGGCCGCTACATCGTGGTGCGTTTCCTGCTCATCATCCCGACGATCTTCATTCTCGTCTCCATGGTGTTCTGGCTTATGCGCACCACCGGCGACCCGATCACGGCCGCCCTCGGCGGTCGCCTCACACCAGACCAGCTGGCCGAGCGCATCTCCGCCGCCGGCTACGACAGGCCGATCCTGATCCAGTACGCCGAATACCTCGGCCAGATCTTCACGGGCAACTTCGGCACCACCATCAGCACCAACCGGCCGGTCTCAGAGGTCCTCGTCACGTACGGCGCCGCCACCCTCGAACTCGCCTTCTACGCGCTCCTGGTGGCCTTCATCGTCGGCATCCCGCTCGGCATGGTCGCCGCATACTGGCGCGACAAGGCCCCGGACGCGTTCCTGCGCATCTTCGCCATCCTCTGCTACGCCACCCCGGTGTTCTTCGCCGGACTCCTGTTCAAGCTGGTCTTCGCGGTCTGGCTCAAGGTGTTGCCCGTCGCCGGGCGCGCCTCGACCGGCGCCGAACTGCAGATGCAGCTCCTGCCGGGCAAGACCGGTTTTTACACCATCGACGCCATCCAGACCGGCAACCCGGCCGTGCTGCAGGATGTGCTCTCGCACGTCGTTCTGCCCGCCCTGGCCCTCGGCCTGCTCACCGCCGGCGTCTTCCTCCGACTGGTGCGTACCAACGTGATCGGCACCCTCGGCACCGACTACGTCGACGCCGCCAGGTCCAGGGGAGTGAGCGAGTTCAGGCTCGTGCGCAAGCACGCGTACCGGCCGGCCCTGATCCCCATCATCACCGTGATCGGCCTGCAGATCGCCCTGCTGCTCGGCGGAGCCGTGCTCACCGAGACGACGTTCGAGTGGAAGGGACTGGGCTTCATGCTCTCCGAGTTCCTCCAGGCCCGCGATTTCGTGGCCGTGCAGGGCATCGTCGCCCTCCTCGCCGTGATCGTGGCTCTGTCCAACTTCATCGTCGACATCGTCGCCGCGATCATCGACCCGAGAGTGCGGTACTGACTATGAGTTCCACAGACGCCACGTTCCTGAAGCCCGCCAGACCCGCCCTGTTCGCCCGGCTCCCCATCGTCCACCAGCTCAGGCAGAGCGTCGGCCTGCAGCGCGGCATGCTCGTCGCCGGCCTCCTCGTCACGTCACTGTTCCTGCTGACCGCGATACTCGCCCCCGTCATCGCGCCGTACGGCTACAGCCAGTTGCGCGATACGGCCGGGCTTTTCGGCGCCCAACAACCGCCGGGAGGCGCGCACCTGCTCGGCACCACGGTCGGCGGGTACGACGTGCTCTCCAGGGTGCTCTGGGGCGCCCAGACCGCCCTGTTCGTGATCATCGTCGCCGTGGTGCTGTCCCTCTTCGCTGGCGTCCTGCTCGGCCTGGTCTCCGGCTACTTCGGCGGCTGGCTCGACCGGGTCCTCGTGGTGGTCTGCGACGCCGTCTACGCCTTCCCGTCGCTGCTGCTGGCCATCGTCATGTCGATCGTGATCTCCGGCGGCAAGTCCGACCTCGTCGGTGGCGTCATGGCGGCGGCGATCTCCATCACCGTCGTGTTCATCCCGCAGTACTTCCGGGTGATCCGCGCCGAGACGGTCCGGATCAAGGCCGAGGCCTACGTCGAGTCCGCCCGCGTGTTGGGCGCCAGCAACCTGCGGATCATGTTCCGGCACGTGCTGCGCAACGCCACCCGCACCCTGCCGCTGATCTTCACGCTCAACGCCTCCGAGGCGATCCTCACCCTCGCCGGCCTGGGCTTCCTCGGCTTCGGCATCGAACCGACCGAAGCCAGCGAGTGGGGCTACGACCTCAATAAGGCCCTCTCCGACGTCACCAGCGGCATCTGGTGGACAGCCCTGTTCCCCGGACTCGCCATCGTGCTCGTGGTGCTCGGCATCACCCTGGTCGGGGAGAGCCTCAACGACCTCGCCGACCCCCGGCTGCGCGGCCGCCGCGCCGTCGGCGCCTCCTCAGGCCTGGTCGCCGAGACCTCCGTGGTGCCCGGCGGCACGCTGGACGCAGGACCCGGCGGCCTGGACGGGCTCGAAACCCCCGCCCACCCACCAGTCCACCCCGGCGACGACAGCGAGGCCACCCGATGAGCGACATCCGACCCCCGGTCTCGACCCGTTCCGACCCCTCCGCCCCCGTCCTGCGCATCTCCGACCTCGGGGTGTCATTCGCCACCGACGCCGGAGCCGTGCGCGCCGTCGACGGCGTCACCCTCAGCGTTCGCCGAGGCGAGGTACTGGCCATCGTCGGTGAGAGCGGCAGCGGAAAGACCGTCACGGCTAAGACCATCCTCGGCTTGCTCCCGGAGACCGCTGTCTCCAATGGTGCGGTCATCCTCAGCAGCCGCGACGGCGCCAGCTCGAACAACGTCATCGCCCTCAGCGGCAAGCAGCTGCGGCAGGTACGCGGCAGCGATGTGTCGATGGTGTTCCAGGAACCGTCCACGGCGTTGAACCCGGTCTACACGGTCGGTTGGCAGATCATGGAGGGCATCCGCGCGCACGGCACCGTCAGTCGCGCCGACGCCAGGACGAAGGCCATCGAGATCCTCGGCCGGGTCGGTATCCCCGACCCCGAGGTACGCGTCAACTACTACCCGCACCAGTTCTCCGGCGGTCAGAAGCAGCGTGTGGTCATCGCCATGGCGCTGGTGCTCGAACCCGGTCTGATCGTCGCCGACGAGCCGACGACCGCGCTCGACGTCACCGTCCAGGCCGAGATCCTCGACCTGCTCAGGCGGTGCCGGGACGAGTTCGGCACCGCGATCGTGCTGATCACCCACAACATGGGTGTCGTCGCCGACCTGGCCGATCGGGTCGCCGTGATGTACCAGGGCAAGGTCGTCGAAGAGGCGGATGCGGCCACCCTGTTCGGTTCTCCGCAGAACGAGTACACCCAGAAGCTCCTCGCAGCGGTCCCGTACGTGGGTCAGGGCGTGGTGCGCGCGGCGGCGCGGGCAGAGGCCCGCACCCGCGAGTGGTCCGCCCAAGCGCCCGTCGTCGTCGCAGACAACCTCCGCATTCAGTACCCCGGCCGGTTTGCTCGACCTGGTTTCGTGGCCGTGGACGGCGTGAGCTTCGCCATCCGGCCGGGTGAAGTTCTCGGCCTGGTCGGCGAGAGTGGCAGCGGCAAGACCACCATCGGCCGCGCCATCGCCGGGCTCACCCGTGTCACCGACGGCTCGCTGTCCGTGCTCGGCCACGAGATGAACGGATTCTCGGAGCGGAAGTTCAAGCCGCTGCGCAGTCAGATCGGCTTCGTCTTCCAGGACCCGGCGTCCAGCTTCAATCCACTGCTCACCATCGCGGAGTGCGTCGCGGAGCCACTCGTCGTGCACGGGCGGGCCGACAGCCCCCGCGCCGCGCGCGCCAGGGTCGATGAGCTCCTCGAAGCCGTGCAGCTGCCCCGGGCATTCGGCGACAGGTATCCGCACGAGCTCAGCGGCGGGCAACGCCAGCGGGCCAGCCTGGCCAGGGCGCTCGCCCTGGAACCTGCGCTCCTGATCGCGGACGAGCCCACCAGCGCCCTGGACGTTTCCGTTCAGGCCAGGGTGCTCGAACTCTTCGCCGAACTGCAACGCGAATTCGGTTTCGCGGCACTGTTCATCAGCCACGACCTGGCCGTCGTCGACATCCTGGCCGACCGGATCGCGGTGCTCTATCACGGCCGCCTCGTCGAGGAGGGCACGGGTGCCGAGGTGCTCGGAGCGCCGGCAGATCCGTACACCAGGCGCCTGCTCGCATCTCTTCCCGTGCCGGACCCGGCGGCCCAGGCCATCCGACGTGAGGAGCTCGCCAAGCTGCGTGCGGCAGAATAGGTGCCATGAGACGCGTCGAAGAAGAGCCGTATCCGATCGTTGCCAGTGATTTGACCATCGAATACCCGGCTCACGGCGCGAGCTCCGCCTTCGTGGCGGTGCGCGGGTTCACCCTGACTCTCGGGCGCGGTGAGGTGCTCGGCCTGCTCGGCGAGAGCGGGTCGGGCAAGAGCACCCTGGCCAGGGTGCTGTCCGGAGCAGACTCCGGCAGCGGGCACGGCGACGTGCGCGCGCAGATCACGGGCGGGGACGCCAGCGTGCAGGGGCATTCGCTCCGCCGGATCAGCCGCAGAAAACTGGCCAGGTTGACCTTCGGCGTCGGGATGCTCAGCCAGAACGCGGCGATGACACTTCCGGCGAGCCTCACCGTGGCCGATATCGTCGCCGAACCCGTGCTCGATCGGGACCACCGTTACGACCGCCACGCTCTCGACACCGCCGTGGCGACCATGGTCGACGCCGTGCGGCTTCCCTTGTCGTTGCTGTCGAAGTACCCGTACGAGCTCAGCAGCGGCCAGCGCCAGCGCGTGGCCCTGGCCAGGGCGCTCGTGTTCGGCCCGACCCTGCTCATCGCGGACGAACCGACCGCAGGCGTGGACGCGCTCGTGCGCAATGACATCATCGACCTGATCGGTGAGCTGCAGCGTGAGCGTGCGTTCTCCGCCCTGCTGATCAGCAATGACCTCGCGGTCCTCCAGCGGGTGGCCGATCGCATCGGCGTCATGCACGAGGGCGTCCTGGTCGGCCTGGGCAGCATCGACGAGGTCTTCGACAACCCCTGGCACCCCTACGTGGCGGAGCTGGCGGCGGCGTTGGCCCTGGACGATCCCGACCCGGACGACGGTTCCCTACTGAGCACGACCGACCCGACCCAGGAGGCGTGAACGTGACCGGTCAGCATCGCGCGGTCCTCGCCGACGAACCGGAGCGCGACCAGCACTCCTGGCAGCCCTCAGCAGGGCCCATCGCCATCCTGCCGGAACCAGCGCCGCTGTTCGCCGCGGCCGTCGAGCAAGCCGGGGGAGTGCTGGCCCCGCTGTCCGACGCCACCAGGGCCATCATCTGGCTCTCCTACGCCCGTGCGGGCGAGATCGACGACGTCCTGGAGAAGAACCCCCAGGTGGGCTGGCTACAGCTGCCCTGGGCGGGTGTGGACGCCTTCAGTGACGTCCTCAGTCGTCACCAGCGCGACGACCTCCTGGTGACCAGCGCGAAGGGCGCATACGCCCAGCCAGTGGCCGAGCATGCCCTGGCCTTGCTGCTGGCGTCGATGCGGCTCCTGCCGGAGCGGGCGAGGGCACGCTCCTGGAATGCCGAGCCGGCCGGAGAGTCGCTCTACGGGCGGAGAGTGCTCATCGTGGGTGCCGGAGGTATCGCACGGGAGCTGATTCGACTGCTGGAGCCGTTCAACACCGCCATAACGGTGGTGCGACGCAGTGCGGCAGCCGTTCCGGGGGCCGAACGCACCGTCCCGGCAGACCAATTGAGCATCGAACTGCCGCAGGCGGATGTCGTGGTGCTCGCCGCCGCGCTCACCGGTGGAACCCGGCATCTGCTCGGTGCCGCCGAACTCGCGCTGCTCAAGCCGACAGCCCACCTGGTGAACATCGCCAGGGGCCCGCTCATCGACACCGACGCCCTGGTCGCCGCGCTGGCCGACGGGCGCCTGGCCGGCGCGGCCCTGGACGTGACCGATCCGGAGCCGCTGCCGGACTCGCACCCGCTGTGGAACGAGCCGAGATGCCTGATCACCCCGCACATGGCCGACACGCCCGAGATGACCGCACCCCTGCTCGCCGAACGAATTCGCCTCAATGTGGCCGCATTGCTGGGAAATGGGGCCTTCGTCGGGGTTGTCGACCCCGCCGCCGGCTACTGAGGGAGACCTGCGGATTTGGTGCACGGCGATCTTTTGGTAAAGTAGCAACGCTGTTCAAGCGAAACACGAAGCTGAGCATGCATTCCTCGATAGCTCAATTGGCAGAGCAGCGCACTGTTAATGCGCAGGTTCTTGGTTCGAGTCCAAGTCGGGGAGCGAAAAGGCCACTAGGGGCTCCACCCCCGGTGGCCTTTTTTACGCCATCGAAAGGCGGTCGGTGTGATCTTCTGGCAGAGCCTCTGCGTCGCGCTCGTCGTGACGAGTGTCGTCCTCCTCATGCTTTGGCTGGTGGCCGACCGCCGCCAACGCCGCAGCCGGTTCGACCGGACGGCAGCCGATCGGGTGCGCGTCGACCTGGAACTGTCCCTCGCCGAGCAGCACGGCCGGTTGGTCATGATCAGGGAACTGCAGGACATCGCCGTGCTGTCCCTGGCCCGATTGATCACCAGGGCTGAAGCCGCCCGCTACGCGGCCGAGAACGACCCGTCAGCGGCGGTTCGGGCCGCCACCGGCCTTGTGGACGAGGGCAGGGTGACCCTCGCCGACCTGCGACGCGTACTGACGCTGGCCAGGGAGGGTGAGTCTGCGGTGTTCACCCGGCCTGGACTGCAGTCTGCCCGCGCCCTGTTCGGTGTGATGCGTGACGCCGGACTCGCCGTCGACGTCGCCGAGTCCGGCGACCGGTTCCCCCTCAAGCCCGCCGCCGAACTGGCGATCTACCGCATCCTGCAGAGCTCCCTCGAGAACGCGCTCAAGCACGGCGGGGCCGGCACACAGGTGCGGGTCTCCTTCACCTGGACGCAGAACGGACTGCAGCTGCTCATCGACGACGACGGCATCCGTGCCGCTGCCCGCCGGGCGGCCTCGAACGACACCGACTTCGCCGCCAGGACGTCGTACACCATCGACGATGACCTCAGGGCGCTGAGCGAGAGCCTCACCGGGGCGGATCTCACCCAGATGCGGGAGCGCACAGCCCTGTTCGGCGGAGTTTTCACCGCCGGGACTGTGCCAGGGGTGGGGTTCTCGGTCTCGGCGGTGTTCCCGACGTTGCGCTTCCACAACGGGGTGCACGGGGTCGACCTGTCCCGCTGACCCCCCGGTTCCCTGGCGTCAGCCCTCGAGGTCGTCGACCCCGGGCAGCCAGCTGAGACCAGGGACGCCCCAGCCGCGTTTGCGGCTCACCTTCGCGGCGATCTTGGCGTAGAAGTGCTCGACACGGTCGACGTACAGGGTGCCGTCGAGGTGGTCGAACTCGTGCTGGAAGATCCTCGCCAGCCAGCCATCCGCATGGATCTCGAAGGGCTTCTGGTCGAGGTCGACGGCGGTGAGGATCGCGGATGCCGCACGCTGCAGCGGGAAGCGTTCCCCTGGAAAGGACAGGCAGCCCTCTACGTCCTCGTCCTCGTCGGCCTCCGTCGCGGGTACCGGCGTGATCCACAGGGTCGGGTTGATCGCCACACCCCTGGTCTCGACGTCGTCGTCGTCGACGTAGCTGAAGGTGAACAGTCGAAGTCCCACCCCCACCTGCGGGCCCGCAAGCCCCACGCCGGGGGCGGCATCCATCGTCTCGTACATGTCCCGCACCAGCGCCCGCAGGTCGTCGTCGAAAGCGACGACGGGTTCGGCGGGGGAGTGCAGGACGGGATCGCCTGAAATAACTATCGGTCGCACGGCCATTCGGCAAGGATAACGGCTAATTCTCGATAGTCTCGTGTGGTGAGTCCCGACCTGACAGACCTGGCTGTGGAGATCGCTATCGATCCGCGCCAGGCAATTGGAATCCCGCTCGCGCTGATCGGGGCGGTGTTCCTCTCGTTGGGCGCACAATTCCAGCACCGTGGTGTGACCAAAGTCGAAGCCCATACCGTCGAGGTCACCGGCGGCCTGAACACGAAGCAGCTGGTGCTGTTGCTGTCGAGGCCGTCCTGGGTGTTCGGCACCCTCATGCTGGGCCTGGCCATCGTGTTCCAGCTCACCAGCCTGGCCTTCGCGCCGCTCATCGTGGTGCAGCCCCTCGGGGCAGTGGCGCTGGTGATCACGGCAGTCCTGAACGCCAGGGTGTCCAGGGTGAAGATCAACCGGGCATCGGTAATCGCCATCGCCATGTGCGTCGGCGGAGTAGGCCTGTTCGTCACCGTCGCCGCTTTCACCGCCGTAGACAAGCCCGTCACGGATGCGAACCTCATCACCATTCTCATCGTCCTCGGGATCGTCCTCCTCGCCTTCGCCGCCGCTTTCGTCGTGCTCCGCACCCGGTTCAAGGCGATCTTCTACATCATCGGCGCCGGCGTGCTCTACGGCTTCGTGGCCACCCTCGCCAAGGTCATCATCAACCGCACCCAGAACGGCAACTTCGACTGGCTCACCCTGGCCTGCCTCGCGGGCCTGTTGCTTGCGGCCGCCTCCGGCGCCTACTTCGTGCAGAACGCGTACTCGTCCGGTCCGCCTGACCTCGTCATCGCGGGCCTGACGGTCATCGATCCGCTGATTGCGGTCGGCATCGGGATCATCGTGCTCGGGGAGGCGTCGCAGGCCCCGCTCTGGGCCGCCGTGCTATTCGTCGTCGCCGGAGTCGTAGCGATCTGGGGTGTGTTCGTGCTCGCGAAACACCATCCGCAATCACAGAGCTGACCCGCGGTTTCTCGCCGTCCCGACGCGTCTGGGGGCTCCCGTGGCCCAGCCGGTTTAGAATAGGGTGCAGATAGACCTCGACGGCGAGTTCCGTCCATACCCAGACTTCGTGCCGGATGACCATTCCCGGCCCCACCAACGTAGGGAAAACGCCACTTGAGCGCTTCATCTGATCAACCGGGCAGTTCGCCCGACCGGGTCACCCCGGTCGAGTCGACACCGATCCGCGTCCTGATCGCCGCAGACACCTTTGCGCCGGACGTGAACGGTGCCGCCCGGTTCGCTGAGCGGCTCGCCGCCGGCCTGGTCGCCCGCGGCCACGTCGTGCAGATCATGGCGCCGGCGCCCACCCGCAAGCACGGCACCTGGACGGAGGTGCACGAGGGCGAGTCCATGACCGTGCACCGGCTGCACAGCTGGCGCTGGCGCCCGCACGACTGGCTGCGCTTCGCCCTGCCCTGGATCGTCCGACGGCACAGCCGGTCCATCCTCGATACCTTCCAGCCCGATGTCGTCCACTTCCAGTCCCACATCGTCGTCGGCCGGGGCGTCTCGATCGAGGCCCAGAAACGCGGCATCCGCATTGTCGGCACCAACCATTTCATGCCGGAGAACATGCTGCAGTTCTCCCTGGTGCCCAAGGGCTTCCAGGACCATCTCGTTCGCGCCCTCTGGAAGGACGCCGGGCACACCTTCAAGCGTGCGGAAGCTGTCACCACGCCGACCAGGCGGGCGGCGGAGTTCCTGGAAAAGTACACCGGCCTTGCCGGGGTCCAGGCCATCTCCTGCGGCATCGACGCCGACAACTACTCGCCGAGCTTCGCACCACGCACCGAGAACCGCATCCTCTTCGTCGGCCGGGTCACCGGTGAGAAGCAGATCGACGTGCTCGTGCAGGCGGTGGCCCTCCTGGCGGCCGACCTGGACGCGCGGGTGGAGATCGTCGGCGGCGGCGACCAGCGTCGCCATCTGGAGCAACTCGTCGAGTCCCTGGGCATGAGTGAGCGGTTCACCTTCACCGGCTACGTCACCGACGAGGAGCTGCGGGCCGCGTATTCCAGGGCGACCCTGTTCGCGATGCCCTCCATCGCGGAACTTCAGAGCATCGCCACCATGGAGGCGATGGCCTCTGGACTCCCCGTTGTCGCCGCGAACGCCATGGCGTTGCCGCACCTCGTGCACGACGGCCAGAACGGCTATCTGTTCGAACCGGGCAGCGCCCAGGACCTCGCCGACAAGATCACCCAGGTTCTCACGGCCACGCCGGCCGACCTCGAGGCGCTCAAACGCGAGTCATTGAAGCTGATCGAGGCGCACGACATCAAGCGCACCCTGAACACCTTCGAGCGGTTGTACCGGGGGGAGCCGATCCTCGAGGCGACCAGCACCGGGTCACCCGCCGTGGGCAGGGCGACCCCCACCGATCAGCACGTCGCTCCGGCTCGAGACTGACTCCCGCCCGTACGCCCAGTACGATGGTGGGGCACGGGGTGGTAGCTCAGCTGGTTAGAGCACGCGGCTCATAACCGCACGGTCACGGGTTCAAGTCCCGTCCACCCTACTGAACGCTGTTCCCGAGGAACGGAAATCCTGGCCCGTGTATATTCTGGTGAGCCGCACAGGGACACGGTCGCTCCGGGTGCGGGGACTGGGCGCCCTCGGCGCCCCCGACGAGACCGACCTGACCCTGACCGTTGCCGAGTTCCGGGAGTTCGCCGCCGAGCGGGAGGTACTGTTGCCGCGGTGGGTCTGGAATGACACCGCGTCGGTCTACCCCCTGCTGCTCTCCGGCGGCGTCAGGGTCAGGCGTGCCCACGACCTTCGGCTCTGCCACGCCATCCTGCGCTTGTCAGAGGCGACTGCCGGCAGTGCCCTGGCCAACGCACCCACAAGCGATTGGGACGCCGCCAGTCCCGTTACGGTGGCCCAGGAGACGGGCGCGACCCTGTTCGACCTTGACCTCGGCAGCGCCACGGCGGCGAGCCCCTCCGGCGATGACCTGAGCGAATTCAAGGCCCAACTGGATGCGGTGGCCGCCGCCGCGGAACCCGGACGGTTACGGCTGCTCCTCGCCGCGGAATCGGTGGGCGCCCTCATCGCGGCCGAGATGCAGTTCGCCGGACTACCGTGGCGCAGCGCCATCCACGACCGGCTGCTCACAGCCGAGCTCGGGGCCAGAGTCGCGCCGGGACTCCGCCCGGCACGACTCGAGGAGCTGGCCGACCGCATCCGCTCGGCACTGGGGGAGAGCACTCTCAACCCGGATTCACCGCCGGAGCTGCTGCGGGCACTCAATCGAGCCGGCGTCGCCACGGCGTCGACCAGGGCCTGGGAACTGGAGAAGATCGATCATCCCGTCATTGAGCCGCTGCTGCGCTATAAGAAGCTCGCCAGGCTCCTGAGCAACAACGGTTGGTTCTGGATGGAGAGCTGGATCGTCCAGGACCGTTTCCATCCGGAGTACCTCCCAGGCGGTGTGGTCACCGGGCGCTGGGCCACCAGGGGAGGAGGGGCGCTGCAGCTGCCCCACCAGGTGCGGGGAGCCGTGGTCGCTGACCCCGGCTGGACGTTCGTCGTCGCGGACGCCGCCCAGCTCGAACCGAGGATCCTGGCGGCACTGTCGGCGGACACGGCCATGGCCACGGCCGGCCGTGGCGTCGACCTCTACGCCGGCATCGTGGCCAGCGGCGTCGTCGAGACGCGCGCGCACGCCAAGGTGGCCATGCTCGGCGCCATGTACGGCGCCACATCGGGGGAGAGCGGCCGGCTCCTGCCCAGGCTGGCTCGGGCGTACCCGCGTGCGCTGGCGATGACGGAGGCCGCCGCTCGGGCCGGAGAACGCGGCGATGTGGTCAGCACCAGGCTGGGCCGGTCCTCTCCCCGGCCCGGGCCCGCGTGGCACGACGACCAGGGTCGAGCCACCGAGGCCGGCGCGACGGCCGCCGACGAACGCCGGGCCCGCAGCCAGGCCAGGGACTGGGGCCGGTTCACCCGCAACTTCATCGTTCAGGGCAGCGCGGCCGAATGGGCGCTGTGCTGGATGGCGGAAATTCGAAAGGGACTCTGGGATCTGTCGGGTACGGACGGAACCGGACAGGCAGGCCACGGCGCCGGGCAGGCGCTGACGAATCCGTTCCAGAACGCACCGCACCTGGTCTTCTTCCTGCACGACGAGGTCATCGTGCACACGCCCGCCGAGCTGTCCGACCGGGTCTCGGCAGTGGTCACCGCCGCCGCTGAGACGGCCGGTCGGCTGCTCTTCGGCGACTTTCCGGTGGATTTCCCTCTCACCTGCGTGGTGGTGGACAGCTACGCCGACGCCAAGTAGGCGACCGCGGTCTCACTGCAGGGGGTTCGTGATGCGGGTCAGCCCGCCGTGGCCAGACTGGGCCGACGGCCGCGCTTGGGCCGCTCCACGCTGAATTCCCGATGGAACACCGGGGAGTCCTCGCCGGCGGACGGCGAGCTGCTCGCCTGTAAGAGGGTGCCGACGGTGTCCAGCCAGCTGAGCGCGGCGTGGGCCTGGGCGGCGTCGGCGGCGGAGGCCAGCCTCAACTGGCCGCTGGGCAGCCCTGGGCCGGTGGTGGCCACCCGCGCCGCCCACGCCTCCCGGTAGCGGTGCACGATGCCGATCGCATCGATCTGGGGCAGGGATGAGGCGATCAGAACGCGGTCGAGCATCTCGTCCCAGTCGTCGCCGGTGGCGCTGTGCGTGCCGTGCAACCAGGTCACGGCCTCCGTATGGCCCAGATCGGTGAGCCGGTACAGCGGCAGGCCGTCCGACGTGCTTCCGGCCGATTCGACGGCGCCCTGCACGACCAGGCGCTCGAGGGTGCTGTAAATCTGGCCGACGTTGACCCGCCGCCGGCCGGCCGTCCTGGCATCGAGCTCGCCGTGCAACTGAAAGCCGTAGGCGTCGCCCATGGTCAGGATCGCCAGGAGAGAATTGCGCACGGACACGGGGCCTCCGATATCGAAAAGATATACCGAATATACATAATCGGTGGCCGCATCACCAGTCGACCCCGGCACGCGAGCGTCACCCGGCGGGCGGGGGACATTGTGAATTATCGGCTCGGTGGGGCATAATCTGAGCTAACAGCGCACCGTCGCCGGGTGTTCGCGGGTTTCGGGTTGTTGATGTTGAGAACGTTGGGGAAGACGCCTCTCAGACAGCAACCAGGGAACGGAGAACACGATGACGGCACCCCCCACTCGTCTGCCACCGACAGCACGGGGAGTTTTGTATGTCCATTCGTCGCCGCGCGCCCTCTGCCCGCACGTCGAATGGGCGGCGAGCCGCACCCTGGGCGAACCCGTGAACTTCGACTGGAGCGAACAACCCGTGCTCGCGGGGGCCCAGAGGGCCGAGTTCTTCTGGGAAGGAGCAGAGGGCACCGGCGCGGCGCTGTCGAGCGCGCTGCTGGGCTGGGACCACCTGCGCTTCGAGGTGACGGAGGATCCAGGTCCTGGGCGGGACGGCGGGCGCTGGCTGCACACGCCTGCCCTGGGCATTCATTTCGCGCAGACCGACACCGCGGGCAACATCGTCCTGCCCGAAGACCGGATCCGTGCGGCCATGGCCAGCGCGGGTGGGGACACCGTGCACCTGCACCGCGAACTCCACAGGGCGCTCGGTGCGGACTGGGACGACGAACTGGACGTGTTTCGGCACGCCGGCGACTTCACCAGCGTCGTCTGGCTGCACAGGGTCGGCTGACCGGTCCCTGACGGGGCCGGCCGGCCGACTCAGCCCCGCCGGCTACACCGAGCGGAAGGCCACGACGGCGTTGTGTCCGCCGAAGCCGAAGGAGTTGCTGATGGCCAACAGGTCTCCAGAGCCGAGGGCTCGAGGTGACGTGACGACATCCAGGGGAATCGCCGGGTCCTGTTCGGTCAGGTTGATCGTCGGCGGCAGCATCCGCTCCGACAGTGCCTTGACCGTGAACAGAGCCTCGATGGCTCCGGCGCCACCGAGCAGGTGGCCGGTGGAGGCCTTGGTCGCCGAGACAGGGATGCCGTCCAGCAGGTCGCCGAACACCCGACGCAGGGCGTTGTATTCGGCGATGTCGCCGACCGGGGTGCTGGTCGCGTGCGCGTTGATGTGCATGACGTCGGCCAGATCGGCACCGGCGTTGCTGATCGTCGCGATCATGGCCCTGGCGGCGGCGGACCCCTCGGGGTCGGGGGCGGTGATGTGGTACGCGTCGCTCGTGATCGACCCGCCGACCAGTTCGGCGTAGATGTGTGCTCCGCGGGCCAGGGCGTGTTCCTCGGTCTCGACGACGAGAGCGGCTGCGCCCTCACCGAGGACGAACCCGTCCCGGCTGATGTCATAGGGGCGGGAGGCTGTGGCGGGGTCGTCGTTGCGCTTGGAGAGCGCCTGCATGGCGGCGAAGGAGGCGATCGGGAGCGGGTGGATGGCCGCTTCGGACCCTCCGGCGATGACGACGTCGGCCAGGCCGGCCTGCAGGCGGTTGTACGCGTTCACGAGCGACTCGGTGCTGGAGGCGCACGCCGACACGACGGTGGTGATGCCGGCACGGGCGTGCAGGTCCATGCCGATGGCGGCTCCAGGCCCGTTGGGCATGAGCATCGGCACGGTCATCGGCAGCACGCGGCGGGGTCCGCGTTCGCGCAGGGTGTCCCACGCGTCCAGCAGGGTCCACACTCCGCCGATACCGGTCGCCCAGTCAACGGCGAGACGTTCTGGCTCGACCTCGGGCATGCCGGCGTCGGCCCAGGCCTCACGCCCAGCGATGAGGGCGAACTGGCTGGACGGGTCGAGGCGCTTCGTTTCCTGGCGGGCGAGAACGTCGACGGGACGAACGCGCGCCTGGGCCGCGAAGGTGATGGGGAGCTGCGTGCGCTCTACCCACTCATAGTCGAGAGAGGATGCGCCGGACTCGCCGGCGAGGAGGGCGTTCCAGGTGTCCGTGGCGGTCCCGCCGAGGGGGGACGTGGCACCCAGTCCGGTGACAACGATTTTTTTGGTCATAACAACGACTCTCCGTCAGAGCGTGCGCGAGTGGGTACGAGCGCGAAGCGAGGTGGATACCCCGGATGGAGCGTCCCTGGAGAACGGGCCGGCCGGCCTGCGCCGACCGGCCCGTTCGGGCGTGGACCTAGTCCTGGGCCTTGACGATGAACTCGACGGCGTCGCCGACGGTCTTGAGGTTCTTGACCTCTTCGTCGGGGATCTTGACGTCGAACTTTTCCTCAGCGTTGACGACGATGGTCATCATCGAGATGGAATCGATGTCCAGGTCGTCGGTGAACGACTTGTCCAGCTCAACCGTGTCGGTTGCGATGCCCGTCTCGTCGTTGATGAGTTCGGCCAGGCCGGCAAGAACTTCTTCGGTGGACAATGCCATGTTGTTTCTCCTTGGGGGGTGTCTCGTTTGACCGAGACTCAGTTTAGAGGGACGGGGGGATGCTACGGCAGCACAACTACTTGCGCGCCGTAAACCAGGCCGGCTCCGAAGCCGATCTGGAGGGCGAGGCCACCGCTGAGCTCGGGGTGTTCTTCGAGCAGGCGATGGGTGGCGAGGGGGATCGAGGCGGCCGAGGTGTTCCCGGTCGTGGCGATGTCGCGGGCGATGACAACAGACTCCGGCAGCTTGAGCTGCTTGGCGAACTCATCGACGATACGCATATTGGCCTGGTGGGGGATGAATGCGGCGAGCTGATCAGCGGTGATCCCGGCAGCGGCCAGGGTCTGCTTGGCGATCTTCGCCATATCCCACACGGCCCAGCGGAACACGGTCTGACCCTCCTGACGGAGGGTGGGCCAGTCCTTGTCGCCCCTGCGGTACTCCTGCAGGGTCCCGTTCATGCCCACGGCATCTGCGCGGCCGTCCGAGCCCCACACCGAGGCGGAAATGCCCGGGTAGTCGCTCGGGCCGATGACGACGGCGCCGGCGCCGTCGCCGAGCAGGAACGAGATACTGCGATCGGCGGGGTCGACCAGGTCGGAGAGCTTCTCAGCACCGATGACCAAGGCGTAGTGGGCGGCGCCCGACCTGATCAGGGCATCCGCTTGGGCCACGCCGTAGGCGTAGCCGGCGCAGGCGGCATTGAGGTCGAAGGCTGCGGCCGGCACGGCGCCGATGCGTTCGGCGACGACGGCGGCCATCGACGGCGTCTGGCGGCCGTTGCTGATCGTGGCGATGATGATCGCGTCGATCTGGGACGCGTCGACGCCGCTCTTGACGATCGCTTCGAGGGCCGCGGTGGTGGCCAGGTCGACGGCTTCCACGTCCTGGCTGGCCCTGGTGCGGGTGATGATGCCCGTGCGCTGCTGGATCCACTCATCCGAGGAATCGATCGGCCCGACGAGGTCGTCGTTGGGAACGATGAGGTCCCCGCGGGCGGCGCCGACGGCGAGGATGCGGGTGTACTGGGCACCCTGGGACTGCAGGAGGTGTGGCTGTGTCATTCTTCTCTTCCGGTGGCGATTCTTGCTGATTCAGGCCTGGTGGTCGATCAGATCGTACGCAGCGGGCAGGTCGTCCGGGGTCTTGATGGCCACGCTCGGGATGCCTCGAAGGGCTCGTTTGGCCAAACCGACCAGAGCGCCGGCGGGAGCGACCTCGATGATTCCGGTCACTCCGGCGTCGGCGAAAGCCTGCATGCACAGGTCCCACCGTACCGGCGACGAGACCTGGCCGACGAGCAGGTCGACGAAAGCGGGCCCGTCGGAGACCAGGCTGCCGTCGGAATTGGTCCAGAGCGGCAGCGTCGGCGCGAGGGGAGTCAGTCGGCCGGCCACATCGGCCAGGTGCAGCACCGCCGGCTGCATGTAACGGGTGTGGAACGCTCCGGCGACCTGCAGGGGAACGACCCGGGATTTCGCCGGGGGATTCGCGGCGAGGGCGGCGAGGGCGCCGAGCTCGCCGGCCACCACGATCTGTCCGCCGCCGTTGAAGTTGGCCGGTTCCAGGTCGAGTTCGGCGAGCCTGGCGAGCAGCTCGGCCTCGTCACCGCCGAGTATGGCACTCATGCCGGTGGGCACGAGAGCGGCGGCGGCCTTCATGGCCCGGCCTCGTTCTCCGACGAAGGTCATGGCGTCGGCAGTGCTGAGCACACCGGCTCCGGCGGCAGCCGTGATCTCACCTACCGAGTGCCCGGCGATGCCGCCGATCGCGTCGCGACGGCCGTCGGCGAAGAGGGCGTTCAGGGCGAGCAGTCCGGCCGCGACGATGAGCGGCTGCGCGATCGCCGTGTCACGGATGGTGTCGGCGTCGCCGATGGTTCCCGCCGTGACCAGATCGGTCGACGCCTGCTCTGACATGCTGCGCAGCTGGTCGGCGTACACCGGGTTCTGCAGCCAGGGTTCGAGGAATCCGGGTGTTTGCGAACCCTGACCGGGACAGACGACAACAAGCATTTCCTAAGTCTCCCAACTTGACCCACACAAGGGGTGTGGACAATCTACCGAGTATGCCGGAAACGTTTGTGCGAATGCGCAAACGCCGCGCCAGGGTGTGGTTACCGTCGCCGGCTGGAACCGTCGTGGTCGCTGATGGACCCGATGATCAGGGCCGCCTGGAGGATCAAAGCCTCCCTCGCACCGGTGGCGTCGTACCCGATCACCTCTGAGACCCGTTTGAGCCGGTATCGCACGGTGTTGGGATGCACGAACAGCTCCCTGGCCGTCGCCTCGAGGGAGCGGCCGTTGTCGAGGTAACACCAGAGTGTGGTGAGCAGCTCGGTGGAGTGGGCCTGCAACGGGCGGTAGATGCGGTGGATGAGGGTGGCGCGAGCGAGCGGGTCGCCGGCCAGGGCACGTTCAGGCAGCAGGTCGTCCGCCGACACGGGCCGGGGCGCGTTTCGCCAGGACCTGGCGACGGCGAAACCGGCCAGAGCGGCCTTGGCGCTCTTGGACGCGTCGACCAGGTTGGGCACCTCGTGGCCGAGCACCAGATGGCCGGGGCCGAAGCTGGGCTCCAACTGCAGGGCGATGTCCATGAAGCTGAGGGTCGTGGTGCCCGCGGCCTCGTCGGCCTCCGGCACGGTCGGATGCGCACGGCCGATCACCAGGACCAGCCGGTTGCCCTGCACGCCGATGAGCACGTCCGCGGTCATGTGCCTGGCGGACCGGCGCAGCTGGTCGACGTCGAGCATCTTCGGGGTGGTACCGACGAGGACGCAGACCTCGCCATGGCCGTGCCACCCCAGGGCGGCGATGCGGCTGGGCAGTTCGTCGTCGTATTCGCCGCTGAGGATCGAATCGACCACGAGCGCTTCGAGCCTGGCGTCCCACAGGCCGCGCGCCTCTGCAGCCCTGGCGTAGACATCCGCAGCGCCGAACGCGATCTCCCTGGAGTACAGCAGAATCGCTTCCCGCAGGGTCTCCGAGCCGTCCTTGACACGCTCCTCGACGACCTCGACGGTGACTCGAATCAGTTGCAGCGTCTGCTGCAGGCTGACCGAGCGGAGAAGCTCGCGGGGAGCGGCGCCGAAGACGTCCGCGGCGATCCACGGGGTGGACCGGGGATCGTCGTACCAGGAGATGAAGGACGTGATGCCGGCCTGAGCCACCAGGCCGACGGCGGACCGCCGCCCCGGTGGCATATCGCCGTACCAGGGCAGCGTGTCCTCGAGCCGTTTCAGCGTCGCCGTCGACAGCTCACCTGAAATTGTGCGCAACCAGGTGAGCGTCTGTTCCTTTGTCTTCGGCGACGCGGCCACGTTGTCGGTTAGCTCTCGCCACCGGCCGAGCCGGTGTTGCCGGCCAGCACATCGTGCAGCTTGTACTTGTCGATCGCCTGCTGGATCACGCTGCGGTCCAGTTCGCCGCTGTTGGCCAGCTGCTGCAGGGTGCGCACCACGATCGACGGGCTGTCGATCTTGAAGAACCGGCGTGCTGCCGGACGGGTGTCAGAGAAGCCGAAGTCATCGGCGCCGAGCGTCGCGAAGTCACCGGGCACAAACTGACGGATCTGGTCGGGCACGGCGTGCATGAAGTCGGACACGGCGACGAACGGGCCGGCGGTGTCTGCCAGCTTGTCGGTGACGTATGCGGTCTTCGGTTCTTCGTTCGGGAAGAGGAAGTTGTGCTCCTCGGCGGCCAAGCCGTCCCGGCGCAGTTCGGACCACGAGGTGACCGACCAGACATCGGCGGAGACCCCCCAGTCGGCGGCGAGCAGGGCCTGGGCCTCGAGTGCCCACGGCACCGAAACGCCGGAGGCCAACAGCTGGGCCTTCGGCCCGTCCTGGCCGGACACCGATACCCGGTGGATGCCCCGGATGATGCCGTCGACGTCCACATCGGCCGGTTCGACGGGCTGGACCTGCGGCTCGTTGTACACGGTGATGTAGTACATCACGTTCGGGTCGGTGTGGTCTCCGCCGTACATCCGCTCGAGGCCGGAGCGCACGATGTGCCCGATCTCGTAACCGAATGCGGGGTCGTAGGACACGACAGCGGGGTTCGTCGATGCGAGCAGCGGCGAGTGACCGTCGGCGTGCTGCAGGCCTTCACCGGTGAGCGTGGTGCGGCCGGCCGTCGCGCCGATCATGAACCCGCGGGTCATCTGGTCGCCCGCGGCCCACATGGCGTCGCCGGTGCGCTGGAAACCGAACATGGAATAGAACACGTACACCGGAATGAGCGGTTCGCCCTGGGTGGAGTACGACGTTCCCACGTTAGTGAAGGCCGCGAGTGCCCCGGCCTCGTTGATGCCGACGTGGATGATCTGGCCCTGCGGGCTCTCCTTGTAGGCGAGCAGCTGCGCGTGGTCGACCGAGGTGTAGTGCTGGCCGTTGGGGTTGTAGATCTTCGCGTTCGGGAAGAACGCGTCGATGCCGAAGGTGCGAGCCTCGTCGGGGATGATCGGCACGATGCGGTGACCGAAGTCCTTGGAGCGCAGCAGCTCCTTGAGCAGTCGGACGAACGCCATCGTGGTGGCGATCTCCTGCGTGCCAGAACCCTTCTTCGTGACGGCGTAGGTGGAGTCGTCCGGCAGGTTGATCTGGGTGTACTTGGTGCGACGCTCCGGCAGGTACCCGCCAAGCGCGCGGCGGCGCTCGTGCATGTACTGGATGGCCTCGTCACCGTCGCCGGGGGTGTAGTACGGCGGCTGGTACGGGTTGGCCTCGAGCTGGGCATCCGTGATCGGCACGTGCATGCTGTCACGGAAGGTCTTGAGGTTGTCCAGAGTCATCTTCTTCATCTGGTGCGTGGCGTTGCGACCCTCGAAGCTCGGGCCGAGGCCGTAGCCCTTGACCGTCTTGGCCAGGATCACGGTCGGCTGGCCCTTGTGCTCCGAGGCGGCCTTGAACGCGGCGTAGACCTTGCGGTAATCGTGGCCACCGCGCTTGAGGTTCCACACCTCGTCGTCGGTGTAGCCCTCGACGAGCTTGAGCGCGCGGGGGTCGCGGCCGAAGAAGTTCTCGCGCACGTATGCGCCGCTCTCGGCCTTGTAGGTCTGGTAGTCGCCATCGGTGGTGACGTTCATCAGGTTGAGCAGCGCACCGTCGGTGTCGCGGGACAGCAGGTCGTCCCACTCGCGGCCCCAGACCACCTTGATGACGTTCCAGCCGGCGCCGCGGAAGAAGCTTTCCAGCTCCTGGATGATCTTGCCGTTACCGCGGACGGGGCCGTCAAGACGCTGCAGGTTGCAGTTGACGATGAAGTTGAGGTTGTCCAGGCCCTCGTTTGCGGCGACCTGGAGCTGGCCGCGGCTCTCGACCTCGTCCATCTCGCCGTCGCCGAGGAACGCCCAGACCTGCTGGTCGCTGGCGTCCTTGATGCCTCGGTTGGTCAGGTAGCGGTTGAGCTGGGCCTGGTAGATCGCGTTGATCGGGCCGAGGCCCATCGACACGGTCGGGAACTGCCAGAATTCCGGCATGAGGCGCGGGTGCGGGTAGGACGAGATGCCGTCGGGAGCGTGCGACTTCTCCTGGCGGAAGCCGTCGAGCTGGTTGGCGCTGAGGCGGCCCTCGAGGAAGGCGCGGGCGTAGGTTCCGGGGGAGGCGTGGCCCTGGATGAAGATCTGGTCGCCGCCGCCGGGGTGATCCTGGCCGCGGAAGAAGTGGTTGAAGCCGATCTCGTAAAGGGCCGCGGAGGACGCGTACGTCGAGATGTGGCCACCGACGGCGATGCCGGGGCGCTGGGCGCGGTGCACGAGCACGGCGGCGTTCCAGCGGATCCAGGCGCGGTAGCGCCGTTCGATGTCTTCATCGCCGGGGAACTCGGGCTCGTTGGTCGAGGCGATGGTGTTGATGTAGTCCGTGGTGGGCACCATCGGAACGTTGAGGTGCAGTTCCTTGGACCTCTTGAGCAGGCTCAACATGATCTCGCGCGCACGGCCGGGGCCGTTCGCGGCGACGAGAGCGTCGAGGGATTGCGACCATTCGCTTGTCTCGTCCGGATCGGCGTCCGAGTTGTCCATGGAGTACGGGTCCTGGTCGTTGACAGTCACACTCGACCTCTTTCTGTAGGGCAGATCGTGCTGGGGGAAGATCATGCCTGGATTAGGCGTGCCGGAGAGAGCTCTGGTCGGGTCACGACCGAAAGGCACCCCGTCAGCCTAGTGATTCTTGCTGGGAAGCGCAGACGGCTGGCCGCCGGCCCGGCCTCGTCCGTGTTGGCGATGCCGAAACGGGAGACTAGGCTGCACTCTCGGATTCAGCCACCGTTTCCCGGTGGCCGGAAAGGACACCCACCATGGCTCTGGAGAACGACACCCAGGCACCCGATTTCGAGCTGGTCAGCCAGTACGGCGAACGCATCCAACTCAGCCGCTACCGGGGTGAGAAATCGGTCGCGCTGGTGTTCTTCCCGCTGGCGTTCTCCGGTATCTGCAGCGGCGAGCTGTGCGAGCTGCGCGATAATCTGGCGCTGTTCGCCGACAACAGCGTCGAACTGATCGGTATCTCGGTCGATTCCCGGCACACGCTCCGGGCCTGGGGGGATGAGCAGGGCTACGGCTTCACCCTCCTCGCCGACTTCTGGCCGCACGGGGCCGTGGCCAAGGAATACGGGGTCTTCCTCGACGAGAAGGGTTTCGCCAACCGGGCGACCTTCCTGATCGATCCCAGCGGAATCATCCGCGCCAGCTTCATCACCGCGCCGGGGGAGGCCCGCTCCCTCGCGGCCTACCGGGCCGCGCTGGCGGAACTGCAGCCGGCCTAGCCTGAGTTGCCGCCCGGGCCTCCCGTGCCGGTAAGCTGTTTCCATCCCGCCGCTCGCGTCGGTCGGGGCCTTTAGCTCAGTTGGTAGAGCGCCACGTTTACACCGTGGATGTCATCGGTTCGAGCCCGGTAGGGCCCACTCTCATCGGTTGCGAGGTCTGCGTGGCGACACCGCGACAAGACCGTTCGCCGCAAGGGATCCCGGATGCCTGATCGATCGGCACTCGCCGCCGCCGCCGAGGAACTGTCGACTGCTGTCGATCGTGGTCGGAGCCTGTGCCGGCCGTTCCTGAGGGTGCTGCCGGTCGTCGGGGCGGCCGTGTCCACGCTGGGCGCCCCATTCGGTTCAGAGACGGTGTGCGCCACCGACGCGCAGGCCGCCAGGCTGGACGAACTCCAATTCGACCTCGGTGAAGGGCCGTGCTGGCAGGCCTTGACGGAACGTCGCCCGGTCCTGACCGCGAAGCTGGACCGGGAATCCGACCGGTGGCCGCTGTTCACAGCGGCCCTCGCCGGGTTCGACGTCTGCGCGATGTTCGCCTTTCCGTTGACCCTGGGCTCCCTGAACATCGGCGCCGTCGATCTCTACAGCGATCAGGAGCGCACGCTGTCGACCGCTCAGGTACAGGACGCCGTGACCCTGGCCGAGATCTGCACCCGCCAGGTGCTGCGGCGGGCGCTGACCGAGTCGCCCGTGCAGCGGGGCGAGGAGGACCCGGACGGGTTCTCCCGTCGGGAGGTGCACCAGGCGACGGGCATGGTGTTGGCCCAGCTGGGACTCACCGCGGCTGACGCCCTGCTCGTGATCAACGCGTACGCCTTCGCGCGGGGCATGACGGTGCGGCGCGTCGCGGCCGATATCGTGGCCCGCCGGGTCGACGTGGCCGAGGACTGGGCACCTCCGGCCGGTTCATTATGATGTAGGCATGGCGACCAAGACCCGTGAAGGCCAACTCGTTGAGGCCTTCGTGACGCTCGCCGACACTCTCGTCGTCGGCTACGACGTCGTCGACCTGCTGCACACCCTGGTGTCCCACTGTGTGCCTCTGTTCGACGCGTCCGCCGCAGGGATCATCCTCACCGACGACGAAGAATTCGAGGTTGTGGCCTCCACGAACGAGCGCAGCCGGCTGGTGGAGATCCTGCAGCTGCGCAGCGGCAGTGGTCCCTGTGTTCAGAGCGTTGTCACCGGGCACGCCGTGTCCGTCCCGGACATCCGCGCGTCTGGGCCGAAGTGGCCACGGTTTCGCCAGGGCGCGCTCGAGCAGGGTTTCTCCTCGATGTTCTCGGTGCCCATGCGGCTGCGGGACACCACGATCGGTTCACTCAACCTGTTCTGGGATCGGACGGGTGGATTGCCGGTCGAGGACGCGCCGACCGTGCAGGCCCTCGCCGATGTCGCGACGATCGGTATTCTGCAGGAACGAGCCCTGAGACAGAGTGACCTGGCGCGGCAGCAGCTGCAGTACGCCCTGAGTAGCCGCGTCGTGATCGAACAGGCCAAGGGTGTCGTGGCCTATACCCACTCGGTGAACATGGACGAGGCCTTCACCCTGATCCGCCAGCACGCCAGGTCGAACGGGTTGGCGCTGGCCGACGTGGCAGCGCGGATCGTCAGCTCAGACCTCGCCTTATGACTCCGACGGTCGTAGGATAACGCCATAGCCCCAGACCCCGGCTACGGCACATCATCTTCTCGTGAGTCTGCAGGGGTCAATCATGAAACGCATCTACCATCCGGGCGGGTCTGTCGTCACCGGCAGCGATCTCGCCGACGCCGTCATGCTCTACGCCGAGGCTTTGAGCAACCGCCACGAGACCGACGTCGTGGACATCCCGGTGATCGCCGATGACGGGAGCCAGGGTCGAGCCCAGTTCCTCATCGGCAGGTCCAGTCAACTGGTCAGCGTGACCAGTGCCGACGGTGTGCTCGAGCTGACCGAAGCGTCGACCACGACGTCGCTGCGGAACAAGGTGCGCTCGGGCTCGGTTCCTGCGTCCCTGGCCTGGGCCGGCGCCCCTGCGGGCTCACCGCAGTTCGACGAATTCGACTACTGACCGGACGGCTCCGCCTCTTGCTGTCGCAGGCGCTGTCCTAGTAGGCGCTGACCGTTGACGCCAGCGTGCCGCTCGAATTGGCGGCGCCCGTTCCCCTGGCAATCAGCACCGGGACGTTGATGTTCATCAGCACGTCGTGGGTGACGGAGCCGATCAGCGCGCTCTCGCCGTGCCGCGTCGACACACCGAGGATGAGCAGGGCGGCATCGAAGCTGGCATCCAGCAGGGCCTCCGCCGGGTCGCGGTGGGCCACCCGACGCCGCACCGTGATCCGCGGCGCCGTGGCGGATGCGACGGCGGCGGCGTTCAGAAGCACGCGCGCGGACTGCGGGTTGCGATCGTCCGCGGCCTCGGCCCTGGCGCCGGGCGCATAGACCAACAGCAGATCCTGGTCGAGGCGGCTCGCCTCCTGGGCGCCCATCTGCACGGCGGGGATGCAGCCGTCGCCGCCGTCGACACCGACCACGATGTCGTGGCGGGACTCCAGGGTGGTGTCGGGAACGATGGCCACGGAGCACCGGGCCGCCGAGGCGATCTGCACGCTGCGGGACCCGAGGACTCGACCACGAAGGAACCCGGTCTTGTGGGTACCCACGATCAGCAGGTCCTCCGGCCGGGGCAGCCGGGCCAACTCCCACGCCGTTCCGCCGTGCACGATCCGGGTGCTCAGGGCGACCCCGGTATGCAGGGCCTGGACACGGTCCGATTCCTCGGCGAGGAGTTCCTTCGCCTGGTGTTCGGCATCGGCGGCGGCGTCACGGCCGATGCGGCCCCACTCGTCATCGACGGTATTGACCAACACCACGGTCGCGTCGCACTCGGCGGCTCGACGCACCCCCCAACGCAGGGCGGCGCGGCTGGGGCCGGATCCATCGACACCGATGTAATACGTGACCGTCATCTGGACCCCCGGGCGGACTCGTCGGCGACACCATGGGCACTGCGCGGTACGACGGTCACCGGGCAGGGCATGTTCAGGAGCACGTCGTGACTGACCGAGCCGAGAATGAGGCCGGCGATGGCGCCACGGCCGTGCGATCCGACGACGAGGACGGCCGCAGACGAGGCGGCATCGACCAGAGCCGGCGCGGCGGCGCCCTGCATCAGGACGGTGGATGCGGTGAGCGCCGGGTGCGTTGCCCTGACCCGGGCGAGGGCGCGCACCAGGATCTCCTCGTGGGCCTCGATCAGGGCGTCGAACGGGACCGCGGCCCCGAAGTCCACGCCGAGGGTGGCCGGAATCGACCAGGCGTGAACGAGGACGAGGGGAAGAGAGCGAGTCTCGGCCTCAGCCGCGGCGACGGCGAGTGGGGCGTCGACGGTGTCGTCGTCCTCCACGCCGACCACCACGCTGTCGCCCCCGGGAGTCCAGCCGGTGGGGACGACGGTGACGGCGCACTTGGCGTGTGCGGCCAGGCGCAGCGGCAGAGTGCCGTGCACGGCGCCGACGAGCAGGCCGGTCTTGTTGGTGCCGACGACGAGGCGGTCGGCATCCGCTGACGCGCGCACCAGCTCATCGACCGGGGCGCCCCTGCGCACGATACTGGTGGTCTTCAACCTGGGGTCGGTGCGCTGCACGACGCCGGCGGCCTCCGCCAACGCCCGCTCGTACGCCGGCTGGAAGTCATCGGCAGGACCGTCCACCGGCGACCAGCCGAGTTCGACCACCGTGGTCAGTTCCAGATGGAGGGGAACGGTGGCGGCCCGCTCCAGCGCCCACTCGAGGGCGGCGCGACTCGCGGGACCCCCGTCGACGGCTACGATCACTCTCTCAACCATGAGTCGATCTCCAGTTCTTCCCGGGGTGCGTCGGGAGATGTCACCTAGTCAGACTGCGCTCACGACCGGGATTTCGAAAGGGCCGAAGGTCCCAGTCAGCTACACTTTCAGCTAGCGCCGACCGAAAGGGGACGTATTCTGTGACCGCTCCTGAGACCAGGCTCTCCTTTCCCGACGGTCCGCGGTCAGCCCTCGATCAGGCGCTGACCGAACTCGTCGTGAACGCGCAGAAGGTCCTCGCCACCCAGGGTCGCCTCCGCAGCCTCCTGCAGGCCAGTCAGGCCGTCGTCGAGGAGCTCGATCTCGCGGCCGTGCTCCGTCGCATCGTCGACGTCGCCGTCGACCTGGTCGGTGCCCAGTACGGGGCGCTCGGTGTCATCGCTCCGAGCGGTAACCTCGAGCAGTTCATCCACGTGGGCATCCCCGACGACCTGGCGGCCCGTATCGGCCAGCTCCCCGCCGGGCACGGACTTCTCGGCGCGCTCATCGACGATCCGCACGCCATCCGGCTGACCCACCTGGGCGACGACCCCCGGTCCTCGGGTTTCCCCGCGCACCACCCGCCCATGGACAGCTTCCTCGGCGTGCCCGTCCGAGTCCGGGGCGAGGTGTACGGCAACCTCTATCTCTCCAACCAGGCGTCGGGCGCGTTCAGCGAAGAAGACGAGGAACTGTTGACCGCGCTGGCCGCCACCGCGGGCATCGCGATCGATAATGCCAGGCTCTTCGACGAGACCAGGCGACGCCAGCGCTGGTCGGCCGCCTCGGCCGAGATCAGCGCTGCGCTGCTCTCCGACCGGGCGGATGCGTCCCTCGAGCTGCTCGCCGAACGATTCGCCTCCCTGGCGGATGCCGACCTGGTCTGCGTCGTCCTGGCCGCGGGCACCGGTACGCTCATCGTCGACACGGCGCGCGGCACCAGGGGCAAGCAGGTCAAGGGCCTGGTGATACCGTCGGCCGGAACCACGGTGGGGCGTGCGTTCGACAGCGGACAGCCGATCCTCACTGCCGACGGCGGGGCCAGCCTCGACCAGCCGGACGCCAAACTCGTGCTCGGGCCGACGATGGTGATCCCCCTGCTCGCCGCCGGCCGGACCCACGGCGTGATGACGGTGTCACGGTCCACCGGGCGACCCCGCTTCACCACGAGCGACCTGGAGATGGCGGCCGACTTCGCAGGTCAGGCCAGTGTGGCCCTGGAGCTGGCCAGGGGGCGTAGCGCCGGCCAGAAGCTCGCCCTATTCGAAGACCGCAGCCGGATCGCCAGGGACCTGCACGACAACGTCATCCAGCGGGTGTTCGCCGCGGGCATCGGACTGCAGGCCATCAGCGGCTCGGTGGAAGACCCCGATGTGCGTGAACGCATCATCGAGGAAGTCGTCGCACTCGATGTCGCCATCGTGGAGATCCGCACGGCCATTTTCGCCCTCACCGCGCAGACCAGCCGCGACCGCGGCTCCATCCGCCACCGGGTCATCGACCTGCTCAGCGAACTCGCCTCCCTGTTCGAGCAGACCCCGCGCTTGGTCTTCACCGGCCCGATCGACCTGCTCACTCCGCCGGCGATGTCCGACGACATCGCCGCGGTCATCCGCGAGGGCCTGATGAACGTCGTGAGGCATGCCGAAGCCACCGAAACAGTCGTGAACCTGAGCGTGGGCGACGACCTCGTGGTGATCGAAATCGTCGACAACGGAGTCGGCGTGGTCGAATCGGACCGCCGGAGCGGCCTGGCGAACCTGTCCGCCAGGGCTGAGCAGTGGGGCGGTGACGTCGTGCTGGAGAACAGGGCCAGGGGCGGCAGCCGGCTGCGGTGGACCGCACAGATTGAACCCGAACCTGTACCTGTACGAAAGGAATCGTGATGATCAGAGTCTTCCTGGTGGACGACCATGAGGTCGTGCGACGCGGAATCGCCGACATGATCAACGCCGAACCGGACCTCGAGGTGGTGGGCGAAGCGGCCACCGCCCGTCAGGCCGTCGCTCGCGTTGCCGCCACGGTGCCTGACGTCGCCGTGCTCGATGTCCGCCTGCCGGACGGCAGCGGCATCGACGTGTGCCGCGCCATCCGTTCGGCCAATCCGGTGGTGCAGTGCCTGATGCTGACGGCCTACGACGACGACAAGGCCAGCTATTCCGCTGTTCTCGCCGGCGCGTCCGGCTACGTGCTCAAGGACATCCGCGGCCAGCACCTCGTCGAGTCGATCCGTCGTGTCGCCAGGGGGGAGTCCCTCGTGCAGAAGGCCGTCACTCGCAAGGTCGTGACCGAACTGACCGGCACCGCGGCGGATTCGCCGGCCTCCAACCTCACCACGCGGGAACGCCAGGTTCTCGAACTCATCGCTGAGGGGCTCACCAACCGTCAGATCGGTGACCAGCTCGACCTGGCCGAGAAGACGGTCAAGAACTACGTGTCCGGGCTGCTGGCCAAGCTCGGGATGGCCAGGCGCACCCAGGCGGCCGTGTACGGCGCCGGCCTGCGACCCCGGTAACCGGCGATGAGTCGCGTCGATCGGCGCCGGGTGGCGCCGGGCCCCGGCCAGGAGTCGGTGTGGGACTACCCGCGTCCGCCCAGGGTGGAAGCCAGCCGGGAACACATCGTGTTGCGCTTCAACAATCGGGCGATCCTCGATACCCGCACCAGCGTGCGCGTGCTGGAAACCAGCCATCCGCCGACGTACTACCTCCCCAGGGGCGATTTCGCCGCCGGGGTGCTGCAGCCGGCGCACGGTCACAGCGTGTGTGAGTACAAGGGCCTGGCCGCCTATCTCTCCATCGTCGTCGGCGATCGACAGGCCGATGGTGTGGCGTGGTACTACCCCGATCCGGAGCCGGCTTTTGTCGACCTCGCCGACATGGTGGCCGTGTACCCCGGCCGCCTGGACGAGTGCCTGGTGGACGGCGAGATCGTGCGACCGCAGCCTGGCGGGTTCTACGGCGGCTGGATCACCGACCGGATCGTCGGGCCGTTCAAGGGCGCCCCCGGCACCCTGGGCTGGTAGCCAGACCGGCTGGTGACCGAGACCAGAGGGCACGACGTCGCCCGCCTAGTAGGCTGGTGCGGTGTCCTTCTCGCTTGCTGATGTAGCCCGGATCGCCCACGACCTGTGGCCGCTGGCCGGTGCAGAGGAGTGGGACGCCCCCGGCCTGGTCAGCGGTGACCCCTCCCGCACGGTGGAGTCCATCCTGCTGGCCGTCGATGTCGTCTCTGACACCGTGGCGGAGGCCGTGGACGGGGGAGTCGACCTCCTTCTGGCCCACCATCCGCTTCTGCTGCGCGGGGTCACCAGCGTCGCAGAGGACCGCTACAAGGGCGCACTGCTGGCGCGCCTGATCAGGGCCGACTGTGCCGTGCTGGCCGCGCACACCAACGCGGACGTCGTCGCCGACGGGGTCTCCGACGTGTTCGCTCAGCGGCTGGGGCTGACCGATGTTCGTCCGATCACCACCGGCAGCACGGCGGGCACCGGTATCGGCCGGGTCGGACGCCTGCCGGAACCGGTCAGCCTCGGCGCCCTCGCCCGGCAGCTGGCGGAGCTCATCCCGCCCACGGCATCCGGCATCCGGGTCGCCGGCGGCTACTCCGACCTGATCCAGACCGTGGCCCTGTGCGGCGGCGCAGGGGACTCCCTGCTCAGGGAACCGCTCGTGCACACCGCCGATGTGTTCATCACCTCCGACCTCCGCCACCACCCCGCGTCGGAGTCGAGGGAACAGACCCTCCTCGCCGGGGTTGGCCCCGCACTCATCGACGTGTCACACTGGGCCAGCGAATGGCTCTGGCTGGACACCGCGGCGGCGCAACTCGCCGCGAAATTGCCCGGCGTGCGCATCCTCGTCAGCGACCTGCGCACCGATCCGTGGGATTTCGTCGTCACCCAGTGAAACCGGCCCACCCCCCAGTTTTTTTCAACTCCATAATCATGAAGGTCAGGTCATTGTGAAGGCATCTCCAGTTGAGCAGAAGGAGCTCCTGCGGCTCCAGGCCATGGACACCAAGATTCAGCAGGTCGAACACCAGGCCAAGGCGCTTCCGCAGCACGCCGAGCTCACCGCTCTCGGCCGCACCCTCGACGCCTCCAGAACCGTGCTGACGTCCCGCACCGGAGACGTCGAAGACGCCCGGATCGAGCTGCGACGGATCGAATCGGATGTCGAGGTCGTCGAGAAGCGGATCCAGAGGGACACCGAACGGGCCCAGCACACGTCCTCGATCAAAGACGTCCAGGCCCTCGAGACCGAACTCGCCGCGTTGGGCAAGCGCCTGACCGCACTCGAAGAAATCGAACTCGCCGTCATGGAGCGCCTCGAGGAGAAGGAGGCGCTGGTCGCAGAGACCGCGGCGGAGCGGGCCACGGTCACGGCCCAGGTGGCCGGGATCGAAGCCGAACGGGACGCCCTCCTGCAGGACCTCAATCGTCAGCTCGGCGAGCTGGCCAGGGACCGGGCGGCGATAGCGTCCGCCATCGGAGCCGATCTGGCTGCGCTGTACGAAAAACGCCGCGTTCTCGGTCGCGGCAACGCTGCCGCGCTCCTGCGGGCTCGTACCTGCAGCGGGTGCACCATGACCCTCACCGGCAGCGACCTCGAAGACGTGCGCGCGGCCCCCGCCGACGACATCGTTTTCTGCCCGGATTGCGGTGCGGTGCTGGTGCGGACGGAAGAATCCGGCATCTGAGCTGGCGCGGCGCGATAAAGCGTCGCAGCCCTGTAGGCTCGATCAACGGAATGGGTCGGCAAGACGGTCGCGTCAGTCCAGGCTCTTCGGAGCCGGGGCTGCCGAGGAACGTCCGGGCTCCACAGAGCAGGGCGGTGGGTAACACCCACCCGGGGTAACCCGCGAGACAGTGCCACAGAAAGTAGACCGCCGCAGGCCCCAGGCCTGCGGTAAGGGTGAAACGGTGGTGTAAGAGACCACCAGCGGCCAGGGTGACCTGGCTGGCTCGGTAAACCTCGCCCGGAGCAAGGTCGAACAGGAAACGCCAAGGCGGCTCGCCGAGTTTCCGGGTAGACCGCTAGAGGGCTGCGGCAACGTAGTCCCAAGATAGATGGCCGTCCAGGGCGCAAGCCTGGACAGAACCCGGCGTACCAGCCGGCCCATTCCACTTCCTGATAATCCGGTTAGAGCACAGGTCTGGATGACCTATTCTCGGCCGCTGCTTCTACGCTGGGTGCATGAGCACACCCGGCTTTTCGTCTGCCGCCGACCGTACGCCGGTGCGGCCAGAGACGAACGGGCGCTGGCCACGGCTCCGCGCCGCTCTGGCGGGGTCCAGGGTCTGGATCCACGCCCATCCGCGGATCAGGGCGCCGTACCGGATTCTCGTCGCCCTGGTGGGTCTGCTGGTCGTGACCGTTGGCCTGATCCTGGTGCCCCTCCCCGGACCGGGCTGGCTGATCGTCTTCATCGGCGTGGCCGTGCTCGGTACCGAGTTCCCGGCAGCGCACCGCCTGACGGAGCTGGTACGACGCCAGGCACGTCGGGTACGCGCCTGGTGGCGCGCCCGGCAGGACCGTCGGGCCGCTGCGGGCCCCACCGGGTCGGCTGCCTAGACCTCTCGGGTCAGGAGCCAGGCGTGTACGTCGCCGCCAGCGCGGCGGCGCCAAGGATTCCCGCGTTGTTGCGGTGCACGGCCGGGATGATCCGCGTGTTCAGCTTGAGCAGCGGGAGGAAGTCTTCGTGGTGCTTGGAGACCCCGCCGCCGACGATGAACAGGTCAGGAGAGAAGAGCGCCTCCAGCCGGGAGTAGTACTTCTGCAACCGGCCGGCCCATTTCGACCAGCTCAGGTCCTCGCGCTCCTTGGCGCTGAACGCGGCGCGGGTCTCGTAGTCGACGCCGTCGATTTCGAGGTGACCGAGCTCGGTGTTGGGCACCAGGGCGCCGTCATTGATCAGCGCCGTCCCGATGCCAGTGCCCAGGGTGGTGAGGAGCACGACTCCATCGACGCCCTTGGCGGCACCGAAGGTGGCCTCGGCGTAACCGGCGGCGTCGGCGTCGTTGACGAAGTGGATGGGTACGCCAAGGCCCTTCTCGAACAACGCCTCGGCGGCGAGGCCGATCCACTTGTCCGACACGTTGGCGGCGGACATGGTGTGGCCGTGCTTCACGATGGCGGGGAAACACACACCGATGGGGAGGTCTCCGGCCCCGGCAGAGACCGTGGCCAGGATCTGGCGGGTGGTGTCGACGATGTCCTGGGGGCGCCCGCCCTTGGGGGTGGGCAGCTTGACCCGGTCGGAGAGCAGGGCGCCGGTGGAGAGATCCACCACGGCTCCCTTGATGCCGGTTCCGCCGATGTCGATGCCGATGGCAGTGGGTGAACTCATTGCAACAATCTACCGGCTAGACGACGGTCAGGATTTCGGCACCGCGCTCGGTCACCACGAGGGTGTGCTCGAACTGTGCCGTGATGCTGCGATCCCGGGTCAGGACCGTCCAGTCATCCGCCCACATGTCCCATTCGCTGGTACCCAGGGTCAGCATGGGCTCGATCGTGAACACCATCCCGACCTCCATCACGGTGTCGTACTGGGGCGCGGAGTCGTAGTGCGGAATGATGAGGCCGGAGTGGAAGGCATCGCCGACCCCGTGGCCGGTGAAGTCCCGCACCACTCCGTAGCCGAACCTGCGCGCGTACGACTCGATGGCGCGCCCGATGACGTTGACCTGGCGGCCGGGTGCCACGGCCTTGATCCCGCGGGCCAGGGCCTCCCTGGTGCGGTCCACCAACAGGGTGACCTCTTCAGAGGCCTCGCCGACGATGAAGGTGACGTTGGAGTCGCCGTGCACACCGTTCTTGTACGCGGTGATGTCGATATTGACGATGTCGCCGTTCTCCAGCACGGTGTCGTCCGGGATCCCGTGACAGATCACCTCGTTCACACTCGAGCACAACGACTTGGGGTAGCCCCGGTAGCCCAGAGTGGACGGGTAGGCGTCATTGCTCAGGAGGAACTCGTGGCCGACCCTGTCCAGTTCCTCGGTCGTGACACCGGGCACGACGGCTCGACCGACCGCCTGGATCGCCTCTGCAGCGATTCGCCCGGACTCCCGGATCAATTCGATGCGCTCGGGGGAGTACACGTCGGAGCCGGTGTAGCGGGCGGGTGCGGTGCGCCCGACGTACTCGGGCCTGATGATGTGGGCGGGTACGGAACGGTGGCTGGACACGGTTCCCGGAAGAAGGTGACCGGCAGAATCCTTAGGCATATGATCAACCTTATGGCCGAAGATGCTGATCAACAGTTCTGGTACAACATGCGCACGGGTGCGGTCGAAAAGGGACTGATGTCGCCGTCCGTCGACAGGGTCGGGCCGTTCTCGACCTTCGACGAGGCAACTCATGCTCTCGACAAGCTGCGTTCGAACAGCGCCAAATGGGCGGAGGACGACGCCGAGGAGGACCGCTGACGCGGTCCGTCACACAACCCGGCGGCGAGTGCGGGCCCGGTGGCGGCTACTCGTAGCTGTGTTCCGGCCCCGGATAGGCACCGGACGCCACGTCGTCCTTGAACGCGTGGACCGCATCCGTGAGCACGGTGTGCACGTTCGCGTACTGCCGAACGAATCTGGGCACTCGCCCCGTCGTCATGCCGGCGAAGTCGGTCCAGACCATCAGCTGGCCGTCGACGCTCGGCCCAGCACCGACGCCGATGGTGGGAATCTCCAGCCGCTCGGTGACCAACGCGGCGACCTGCGCCGGCACCATCTCCAGGACCACCGCGAAGGCTCCGGCGTCCTGTACCGCGAGGGCATCGGCGATCAGGGTGTCAGCGGCCGCACCGCGGCCCTGGATGATGTGCCCGCCCAATCCGTGCTCGCTCTGCGGAGTGAAGCCGATGTGCGCCATCACCGGAATCCCCGCCGACACGATGCGCTTGATCTGCTTGCGGATACGCGTCCCACCCTCGAGCTTCACGGCGTGGGCCTGAGCCTCCTTCATGAAGCGCACCGCGGTGTGCAGTGCCCCTGACGCGCCGGTCTCGTAGCTGCCGAAGGGCATATCGGCGACCACGAGGGCGCGGGTCACCGAGCGGGCCACCGCACGCGTCAACGGAATCAGCTCGTCGACGGTGACCGGCAGCGTGGTCTCGTAGCCGAAGACGTTGTTGCCGGCGGAGTCTCCGACGAGGAGGAAGTCGATGCCGGCCTGATCGAAGATCTGCGCGGTCAACATGTCATAGCTGGTCAGGCCGGTGATCGGAATGCCCTGGTTCTTGGCGTTCTGGAAATGCCTGGTGCGCACCCGCTTGGGTCCGGCTGGCGCGCTGGCGTACGGGTTCTGAACCTCGACGGCCGTGGCGGCGTCGGGTGCGGCTGACTCTGACATGGCTTCAGTGTAGTCAGCACCGAATTCCACGGACCGATCGGGCCCCGACCGGCCGGTCATGGCCCGCGGGCCGGGCGGCACGGTAGCCTAGGTGCAACAAGAAAGGGCGTGAATGGACAAGCAGCGCGACTTCGTTCTTCGGACAATCGAGGAACGGGGCATCAAGTTCATTCGACTATGGTTCACGGACGTGGTCGGCACCCTCAAATCGGTCGCCATTGCACCGGCAGAGGTGGAGGGGGCGTTCGCTGAGGGCCTCGGCTTCGACGGGTCCGCGATCGAGGGTCTCACCCGGTCGTTCGAGGCCGATGTGCTGGCCCACCCGGACCCCACCACGTTCCAGATCCTGCCCTGGCGCGGAGAGGTCGACCCGACTGCCCGGATGTTCTGCGACATCACCACGCCGGACGGTCAGCCCGCCGTCGCCGACCCGCGCAACGTGCTCAAGCGCACCCTCGCCAAGGCGGCCGAACGGGGCTTCACCTTCTACACCCACCCCGAGATCGAGTTCTACCTGCTCAAGTCGTCCAAGTTCGGCAAGAACGGGCCCGTCCCCGTCGACTCTGCCGGCTACTTCGACAACGTCCCCGGTGGCACCGCGCACGACTTCCGTCGGCGTTCGGTGCGCATGCTCGAGGACCTCGGCATCTCCGTCGAGTTCAGCCACCACGAGGCGGGGCCCGGCCAGAACGAGATCGACCTGAGGTACGCGGATGCGCTGACCACGGCCGACAACATCATGACTTTCCGCACCGTCATCAAGGAGGTGGCGATCGAGCAGGGTGTGTACGCGACGTTCATGCCCAAGCCGCTCTCCGACCAGCCGGGCTCTGGCATGCACACCCACCTCTCGCTGTTCGAGGGCGACACCAACGCCTTCTACGAGGCCGGCGCACAGTACCAGCTCTCCACGACGGGTCGGCAGTTCATCGCCGGGCTGCTGAGGCACGCGCCGGAGATCACGGCAGTCACCAACCAGTTCGTCAACTCCTACAAGCGGTTGTGGGGCGGCGACGAGGCCCCCAGCTTCGTCTGCTGGGGCCACAACAACCGCTCAGCGCTGATCCGGGTGCCGCTCTACAAGCCCAACAAGGGCCAGAGCTCCCGGATCGAGTACCGTGCGATCGACTCCGCGGCGAACCCGTACCTCGCGTACTCACTGATGCTGGCCGCAGGGCTCAAGGGCATCGAAGAGGGCTACGAGTTGCCGCCGGAAGCCGAGGACAACGTCTGGGGGCTCAGCGACACTGAACGACGTGCGCTCGGCTACCACCAGCTTCCTGCCAGCCTCGACCACGCCATCCAGTACATGGAGGAGTCCGAGCTCGTCGCTGAAACGCTCGGCGAGCACGTCTTCAACTACGTGCTGCTGAACAAGCGCCAGGAATGGCGCGAGTACCGGTCGCAGGTCACCCCGTTCGAGCTCAACAAGAACCTCGAGATGCTCTAGGAGCAGTCCAGACAGGCACACAACTATGGCGAGAGAACAGCTGACCCTGACAGACCTCGCTCGCGTGGGCTTCGCCGATCTCGGCGAGGCCCGCGCCCGGCTCGACGAGGTGAGTGAGAGGGGCGGACCGGACCCGTCCGACCTGTTCCCGCTGCTCAGCCGCGCCGCGAACCCGGATGCGGCCCTGTTCGCCGTTCTCTGCCTGGTGAGGCAGGCTCCGACCGAGTTCGCCGCCCTCAGGCGGCACCCGGGCGCCCTGCAACGGCTGGTCCTGGTCTCGGGTGCGTCGACCGGTCTGACCGACTTCTTCCTGAGGCACCCCGGCGAACTCGAGGTGCTGCACGCGAAGACATCGACGCTGCCCAGCCTGGCCGACCTGACCGCTGACCTGCTCTCCGCCGTGCAGGCCACCGACGGATTCGCCTCGCTTCTGGAGGATGACGGCTGGGTGGCCCTGCGGGTGCGATACCGGCGTCGACTCGCGGAACTGGCCGCATACGACCTGGAGCAGGCCGACCCCGTCGCGGGGCTGGACCTGATCGCCCGCCAGCTTGCGCACCTGGCATCGGCGGCTCTGGAGGCCGCACTCGCGGTCGCCAGGGGAATGATCGGCGGAGATGTCGCCGCGCACGGCGTATTCCCGATCGACGAGGTCCGGCGCACGCGGTTGGCCGTGATCGGTATGGGTAAGGCCGGCGCGGGTGAGCTGAACTACGTCAGCGATGTCGACGTCATCTTTGTCGCGGAGGGGGATGAGGCCGCAGGCCTCGAGATCGGACGCGCCGTCGACATTGCGACTCGCCTGGCGATTCTGATGATGCGCGGACTCAACCAGCCGAGCCTGGAACCCGAATTGTGGGAGGTGGACCCGAACCTGCGTCCAGAGGGCAAGTCCGGCGCCCTGGTGCGCTCCCTCGACTCGCACATCGCCTACTACGACCGATGGGCCAAGAGCTGGGAATTCCAGGCCCTGCTCAAGGCGCATCCGCTGGCGGGGGACCTGGAACTCGGCACCCGGTACGTCGACGCCGTGGCGCCGAAGGTGTGGACGAGCGCGAGCCGGGAGAACTTCGTCGACTCCGTGCAACGGATGCGCGAACGGGTCACCAGCAACATCCCCGCCGACGAGGTCGCCGTCCAGCTCAAGCTCGGCCCCGGCGGACTTCGGGACATCGAATTCACCGTCCAACTGCTCCAACTCGTGCACGGCCAAGCCGACCCTGACGTCCGCCAGCCCGGCACACTGCCCGCCCTCGCCGCCCTGGCCGAGTCCGGCTATGTCGGCCGCGTCGAGGCAGCCGAGTTCGCCAGGGACTACCGGACGCTGCGCCTGATGGAGCACCGGCTGCAGCTGGACCGGCTGCGGCGCACCCACCTGCTGCCGCGTGACGAAGCCGGTCTGCGGGTCCTGGCCAGGGCTACGGGCCTGGCGACGAGCGCTGCCGCACTCACCACCCGCTGGGAGGCCACCAAGCACCGCGTGCGCGGCCTGCACGAACGGCTCTTCTACCGACCGTTGCTCTCCGCGGTCGCCGCGCTCCCTGCTGAGGGGCTCAACCTCACCAGCGCCCAGGCTGAAGCCAGACTCGCGGCCATCGGGTTCCGCAACACGGCCGGGGCCCTGGCCCACATCGCCGCGCTCACCGGCGGGGTGTCTCGACGGGCGACCATCCAGCAGCATCTCCTGCCGGTGATGCTGCAGTGGCTCTCGGACGGCGCAGACCCGGACTACGGCTTGCTCGCCTTCCGGCGGCTGAGCGACAGCCTGGGATCGACCTACTGGTTCCTCCGGATGCTGCGCGATTCCTCCGGCGCGGCCGAACGGTTGACCAGGGTGCTCTCGGCGTCCCGGTACGTTGGCGAGCTGTTCGAGACGATTCCCGAAGCCGTCGCCTGGCTCGAACACGACAAGGACCTCCGTCCGCGTCCACTCAGCGTTCTGCAGGACGAGGCCCGCGCCGTCCTGGCCAGGCATGGCAGCCCAGACGCCGCGGCGTCGGTGCTGCGCACCAGCCGCAGGCGGGAGATGCTGCGCCTGGCGCTATCGGCGATCCTCGGTCGCATCACGATCGACGAGCTCGCCGCCGGGCTGACCGATGTGGCGACCGTGATCATCCAGGGCGTCCTCGGCGCCATCCGCGGGACCGGCCTCACCGGCGAGGATTCTCCGGTGGCTCCTGACGGTATCGAGTTCGGGGTCATCGCGATGGGCAGGTTCGGTGGAGCCGAGCTGGGCTTCGGCTCGGACGCCGACGTGCTCTACGTTTTCCGCCCCGGCACCCTGGAGGGGGGAGCGGCGCACGATCGTGCGTCGTTCATCGTGCGCGAGTTGAACCGGCTGACCGACGACAACCGGCTGCCGTTCGACCTCGACATCGGGCTGCGCCCCGAGGGCAAGAACGGTCCGGTGGTGCGGTCGTTGGATTCCTATCAGGCGTACTACCGCCGGTGGGCGCTCACCTGGGAGGCGCAAGCTCTGCTGCGTGCCCGCGGCGTGGCCGGAGAGCCCGCGCTCCTGGCCGGTTTTCACGCCGTGATGGACACCGTGCGTTACCCGACCGCGATCAGCGACCAGGATGTGCGGGAGATCAAACGCATCAAGGCGCGCGTGGAGAACGAGCGTTTGCCCCAGGGCGCTGACCCGAATCGTCACCTCAAACTGGGTCGGGGTTCGTTGAGCGATGTGGAATGGTTCGTGCAACTGCTGCAGTTGCAGCACGCGGCGGCCCTGCCGTCCCTGCGCACCACCTCCACCCTGGTGGCCCTGCAGGAGGCGGCCAGGCACGGGTTCGTGACGGACGCCGAAGCGGCCACCCTACGGGCGGCCTGGCTGTTCGCGTCCCGGTGCCGCTCAGCGATCACCCTGTGGACCAACAAGACCGCCGACGTGCTGCCCAGCGACCGGATGCAACTCGACGGTGTGGCTCGCATGCTGGAGTATCCGCCGGGCTCCGCGAACCAGCTCGAAGAAGATTATCTCGCGGTCACGCGCCGGGCCAGGGCGGTCTTCGAGCGCCGTTTCTACGGTCCCGTGGAGCGGCCTGGACCCTTCTCCGGCTGACACCGACCGATTCAACGTCAGCAGATTCAACGAAAGCAGGACCGCATCCGGGTGGATGCGGTCCTGCTGTCGTCTGTCAGTGGCGCTGTGCTTCTCGCAGCCTAGACGCCGTAGTACAGTTCGAACTCGAACGGGTGCGGACGCTGTGCGAGAGGCTTGATTTCCTTTTCGCGCTTGTAGTCGATCCAGGTCTCGATGAGCTCGGGGGTGAAGACGTTGCCGGCGAGCAGGAAGTCGTGGTCGGCTTCCAGTGCCTGTAGGGCTTCTTCCAGCGAAGCGGGAACCTGGGGGATGTTCTTGGCTTCTTCCGGCGGCAGCTCGTAGAGGTCCTTGTCGACCGGCTCGTGCGGTTCGATGCGGTTCTTGATGCCGTCGAGGCCGGCCATCAGCTGTGCGGCGAACGCGAGGTACGGGTTGCCGGAAGCGTCGGGGGCGCGGAACTCGAGGCGCTTGGCCTTGGGGTTCGTACCGGTGATCGGGATACGGATCGACGCGGAGCGGTTACCGGCCGAGTAGACCAGGTTGACCGGAGCTTCGAAGCCCGGAACCAGGCGGTGGTACGAGTTGACCGTCGGGTTGGTGAACGCGAGGACGGCCGGTGCGTGCTTGAGCAGGCCACCGATGTACCAGCGGGCGATGTCGGACAGCCCGCCGTAGCCGGCCTCGTCGTAGAACAGCGGCTTGCCGTCTGCCCAGAGGGACTGGTGGGTGTGCATGCCGGATCCGTTGTCGCCGAAGAGCGGCTTGGGCATGAACGTGGCCGTCTTGCCCCACTCGTGTGCCGTGTTCTTGACGATGTACTTGAACTTCAGCAGATCGTCGGCGGCGTGCACCATGGTGTCGAACTTGTAGTTGATCTCGCCCTGGCCGCCTGTGCCGACCTCGTGGTGGCTGCGCTCGAGGATGAGGCCGGCGTCCATCAGCTTGAGGCAGATGTCGTCGCGCATGTCGGCGTGCTGGTCGACCGGGCTGACCGGGAAGTAGCCGCCCTTGAACGGGGTCTTGTTGGCGAGGTTTCCGCCCTCTTCCTTGCGACCGGAGTTCCAGGCACCCTCGCTGGAGTCAACGGAGTAGAAGCTGGTGTGCTGGTTGACCTCGTAGCGCACGTCGTCGAAGATGTAGAACTCGGCCTCTGAGCCGAAGAACGCGGTGTCGCCGATGCCGGTGGAGGCCAGGTACTTCTCGGCCTTCTTGGCCACCTGGCGGGGGTCCTTGGAGTAGATCTCACCGTTGCGGGGGTTGTAGATGTCGAACAGCATGATGAGCGTGCGCTCGGCGCGGAACGCGTCGATGTAGGCGCTGGTCACGTCCGGAATCAGCTGCATGTCCGATTCGTGGATCGACGCGAAACCACGGATCGACGAGCCGTCGAACATCTGGCCGACGGTGAAGAAGTCCTCGTCGACGGTCGACGCCGGAATGTTGAAGTGCTGCTGAACACCGGGCAGGTCGGTAAAGCGGAGATCAAGGAATTTGACATCGGTGTCCTTGATATACGAGAGCACTTCGGACGAATCGCGGAACATGCGGGTTTACTCCAAACGACGTAGGCGTGTGTGACTGGAAATGTCGAACACTGCGGCTTCCCCGACCTTATTACTGACGGGTTACTTGAGAATGACGCTTATGTTTCCTCCATGTTACAGAGCGGGTTGCTCGGTAAACTGAACGGGTGAATTCACCCCCCTCTCCGCCGACCACTTTCGGCCAGCTCCCGCCCAGCACCTGGCCGGGGGAGCGGCTCGGATTACCCCCGGCAGGTCCGCACTCCGTGGGCAGGGTGGGACGGCGGATCTCGGCTCTGCTCATCGACTGGGCCATCGCCGTGGCGCTCGCCTGCCTGATCTGGGGCTACACCCTGCTGAACTATGACGGCTTTGTGGTGTTGGCCGTGTTCGTTCTGCTCCAGAGCGTCCAGCTCGCCGCCCTCGGCGGGAGCGCCGGTCATCTGCTCCTCGGCTTGCGGTTGATCACGCTCACCGGCGAACGCGTCGGAGTGTGGCGTCCGCTGGTGCGCTCCGTGCTTCTGGGCCTGGCCGTGCCGGCCCTGGTCTGGGATTCGGACCAGCGGGGCTTTCACGACAAGATCGCCGGGACCGTCCTGATCCGTCGCTAGCGCGGCGCTGGATCGGCGGCCGATGACGACGGAAGGGCACGGGGAGATCCCCGTGCCCTTCCTTCTGCTTCCGACTGCTGCTAGTTGCCGCGCTGCGGGCGGGCCTTGGTGGGGTCGACGCCCTTGGGGATCGGCAGTTTCTTGGTCATCGAGTTGAGGCGGTTGTTCACCGCGAGGACCTCGGCCTTGGTCAGCGACGGCTTGATCTTGGTGAGGCGACGGGCCAACTTGTGCAACGGAACCGCATCAGAGTCTGGACCGACGGCGATGACGGTGACCGCGACGTTGCCGCCGACCTTGGCGACCGAACGCTTCTCCTCATCTACCATGCGGGCGGTGCGGGTGCGCGGGCCCTCGCTGATGAGCACGACACCTCCGCGGCCGACGGCTCGGTAGACGGCATCCTGGGTCTTGCCGTTGACCGCGACCGGCATCTCGCTACCGACCCAGCCGCGCTTGAGGGACGACCGCAGCACCGCGCCGACGGCGCCGGGCTGGCCCTCGATCTGCGAGTACGCTGCCTTCTCGGCCCGGCGGCCCAGGATGATCAGCATGGCCAGGACCCCGCCGAGGACGCCGGCGATGATCCAGAGTGCGATGCTGAAACCGTTGTCGGGAGTCAAGAGGAGTGCGAACGCCAGGCCGATGACCACGGGGATCAGGAAGCCGAGGACCATGAACAGAACGATGTTCGAGTCGTAGCGTTTGGTCATCTGGAAGACCTGCCACATTTGCTTCAGGCGGCCTGGTTCTTTGGGGGTGCGGGGACTCTTGTCCTTGCTTCGTGCCATGGTTCTAAGACTACCCAGTCGCTCGATCGGCGCGGAACGGATTCACGGGTCAAACGGCCTGGCTGAAGCCCAACGTGGCGTCGGCAAGGTGCCTGAGGTGCGCTGGCACCTCCCGCCCGGTCGCCACCATGGACTGGGCCCACAGCCGCCCGGCACGGTACGAGGAGCGCACCAGCGGGCCGGCCAGCACGCCGAGGAATCCGATCTCCTCCGCCTCCGCCTTGAGCTCGACGAATTCTTCTGGCCGTACCCACCTGGCCACAGGCAGGTGCCGTGGGCTGGGACGGAGGTATTGCGTGATGGTGATGATGTCGGTACCGGCCTCGTGCAGATCGTGCAGAGCCTGGGTCACCTCGAGGCGTTCCTCACCCATACCCAGGATCAGATTCGACTTGGTGATCAGTCCGGCGGCGCGGCCCTGGCTGAGTACGTCGAGGGATCTGTCGTAGCGGAAGGCCGGGCGGATGCGTTTGAAGATGCGAGGCACGGTTTCGACGTTGTGCGCGAAGACCTCGGGCCGGGCGGAGAACACCTCGTTGAGGTGAGCGGTGTTGCCGGTGAAGTCCGGCACCAGGATCTCCACGCCGGTGCCGGGGCTCTGCTGATGGATCTGCCGGATTGTTTCGGCGTAGAGCCAGGCGCCCTCGTCGGGCAGGTCGTCGCGGGCAACCCCGGTCACCGTCGCGTAGCGCAGCTTCATTGCCAGTACGGATTCGGCGACCCGGCGCGGTTCATCGGTGTCGTAGTCCGCCGGTTTGCCGGTATCGATCTGGCAGAAGTCGCAGCGCCTGGTGCATTGCGAGCCGCCGATGAGGAAGGTGGCTTCCCGGTCTTCCCAGCACTCGTAGATGTTCGGGCAGGCCGCTTCCTGGCAGACGGTGTGCAGGTTCTCGGCCTTCACGAGGTCCTGCAACTGTCGGTACTCCGGGCCCATCCTGGCCCTGGTCTTGATCCAGTCTGGCTTGCGCTCGATCGGCGTCTCGGCGTTGCGGATCTCCAATCGGAGCATCCGGCGGCCGCCGGGTTCGGCGCTCATGCCGACACCAGGAACCGGTTGCGAAAGTGCGTGCTGACGGACGTGACGGTCTCCTCGGTGGTGACCCTGTGCCCGAGCACCTCGGACATTGTGGTGACACCTGCGTCGACGATGCCGCAGGCGACGATGCGGTCATACGGTTCGAGGGAGTTGTCGCAGTTCAAAGCGAATCCGTGCATGGTGACGCCGTCGGCGATGCGGATGCCGATGGCGGCGATCTTGTCTTCGGCGCCGGGCTGTCCCACCCACACCCCGCTTCGGCCGACAACCCGGCGGCCGGCAATGCCGAAGTCGGCCAGCACGGCGATCAGGATGTCCTCGAGCAGGCGGACATAGCCCACGACGTCGATCGGCTCTGGTAACCGCAGGATGGGATAGCCGATCAGCTGCCCCGGCCCGTGCCAGGTGATCCGGCCGCCCCGGTCGACGTCCACGACGGGGGTTCCGTCGGTGGGACGGTCCTCCGGCTGGGTGCGTTTACCGGCCGTATACACGGCGGGATGTTCGAGGAGCAGGACGGTGTTCGGTCGTTGACCGGACACCACCGTGCGATGGACGGCGCGCTGGAGCTCAAGGCCCTCGAAATACGGCACGGAGTTGGCGCTTAGCCCCGCGACGACAAAGTCGAGCATAAGGGGAGCCTACCGGGCCGTCCCTCCCCAGGCGAACACGTGCAGGATTTCGCGCAGATTGCGATGGACTCCTCCCCGGGTACCGGCCGGCACGGGATGGTGGGTGCACCCCCACCGTCCCGAGGTGAGGGGTGGAGAGGAGAGCGTCATGGGTCTCGCCGGGGGCGCAGCAGTCCCGGACACACTGGTCGGATACCGGGTGATCCGTCGGATCGGAGTCGGCGGCCAATCGCTGGTGTTCCTGGCACGTGCGGCATCGGCTGGCGGCGACGCGCCCCCGGTGGCGTTGAAGGTCTTCCGTCGCCAGACGGATCCGGCTCGGATCGGCAGGGAGGTCCATGCCCTTCTCGCGACGCCGGCCACGACGCTGGCGCGTCTCGAAGACGTGGCGTCGACTCCGGATGGCAGGGTGTGCCTGGTGCTGGAGTACCTGCCCGGGTTCACGCTGGACAGGCTGCTCGCAGTGCGGGGACGGATCAAGGCCGCCGAGGTGGTCACCATTGCGGCAACGATCACGGCCACTCTGCAGGCGCTGCACGAGACGGGCCTGACCCACCCGATGGTGCGCACCTCCAGCGTCCGATTCGACAGGTGTGGGCGCCCGGTGTTGCTCGGGCTGGGCGACCTGGGGGAGCTGCCAGGGGGAGCGGCGGGCGTCGGGCCGCGGCGGGATGCCGTGGTCAGCCTCACGGGGTTCCTGAACGGCCTTCTGGCCTATCTGGACACCGCAGAGGCTGCCGGTGCCTCCGCCCTCCTGGCGGAGTTCCAGTCCACGTTGACAGTCCGACCGTTTCCTGCGGACCTGACGAGCCTGGAGAGTGCCCTGTTCACGTGGGCGGCGGCGGGGCCGGTGGACTGTCTGCCGAACGGTCCAGCGGAAGCCGGCGCGCCCGTGTCGATTCCCGCCGCTGTGCCCCGGCTGATGGCTGTCGCGGCGGCAGGTGGGGTGGCGCCGGCCCCGCCCGTAGAACCGGGCAGACGTCGGGCTGCGGCACTACCGGCAGCTCGCGGGGCAGCCAGGGCGGCGGCGCAACGGGCCGCGCAGCGGCCGACTGTCCAGCGCCTGACCGGGGGTCGGGCTGTCGTTCGGCGACGGCTGAGCGATGCGGTGGAGCGCAGCAGGGCCGCGCTCTCCTGGCTGCGGATGGACCGTCGTCGCGCCGCGCGGCCACGATCGAGACCGGATTCCCAGCGGCGTTCTGTCGGTCGTCCGCTGCTGCTGGGCGGAACACTCGTGGTGGTCCTGTCGGTCGGGGGAATCGCCGCGCTCGAGGGTGGGTCGGCGCTATCGGGTGGTTCGGCGCTATTGGGCGGTTCGATGCCGGAGGCGACCGTGCCTTCTGTCCCCGAGCCTGCGCCGGTGGGTGATCCCGGGCCCGGCGCCGCTGCCGGGCACAACGGGGAGCGACAGGAGAAGGTGGGCAGCGAACAGATGGAAGCCGACCGAACTGTAGTGGAGTCAGACGATCCGGCCGCAGCCGTGCTGGAGCTGTTGCGACAGCGCGAGGCGTGCCTGGCCGCCGCATCCGTGTTGTGTCTGGACGGGGTGAACCAGGCGGGCTCGGTCGCCATGGCGGCGGACGGATACACGATTCGGCAGGCGCAGGCCACGCCGAATGCGAGTGGGGACGACGATGTGCCCGGCAACGCCCCGCCTGTCACTGCGGTGGTTCAGGAGCGCACCGGTAATGCGGCGCTGGTCGTGCTCGCCCCTGGGCCCGACAGCGACAGCGACAGCGACGCACCGACCCGCGCAGAAGCCACCGTTAACACACAACCGGCCTCCGCCCTGGTGATCAAGGGCGAGGCCGGTTGGAGACTGCGTGAACTGTTCGACTACTGAACCCCACGGGGCACGCAGTCACCGTTCGGGGTGATGCTCAGGCGAATCAGATGCCGAGGTTGGCTTCGAACTCTCCGGCTTCCAGCCGCGCCTTCATGGTGGTGAGGAAGCGCGAGGCGTCCGCTCCATCGATGATGCGGTGGTCGTAGGAGAGGGCGAGGAACACCGTCGAACGGATGGCGATGGAGTCCAGCCCCTTGTCGCTGACGACAATGGGCTTCTTGTAGACCACGCCGGTGCCGAGGATGGCGCTCTGCGGCAGGAAGACCACCGGGGTGTCGAACAGCGCGCCACGCGAACCCGTGTTGGTCAGCGTGAACGTGCCACCGGACAGTTCGTCTGGCTTGAGCTTGTTGTCCCTGGTGCGAGCAGCCAGGTCGGCGATCTGGGCGGCGAAGCCGGCCAGATCCAGCTCACCGGCGTCGCGAATGACCGGGGTCAGCAGCCCGCGCTCGGTGTCCACGGCAATGCTCATGTTCTCCTGGCCCGGGTACACGATCGACGTGCCGTCGACGGTCGCGTTGATGATCGGGTTCGCCTTCAGAGCCTCGGCCGCGGCCAGGGCGAAGAACGGCAGGAAGGACAGCTTGTTGCCGGTCTTTTCGTGGAACGAAACCTTCACCTTGTCGCGCAGCATGGCCACGCGGGTGACGTCGACTTCCACAACGGTGGTGAGCTGGGCGGTCTGCTGCATGGAGGCCACGGCGCGCTCAGCGACGACCTTGCGCAGTCGCGACATCGGCTGGGTCGTTCCGCGCAGCGGCGATACCTCCACGGCGGCGGCGGCCGGCGTGGCGGTCGTCGATGCGGCAGCGGACTCGATGTCCTGCTTGCGGATCCGCCCGCCGACACCGGTGCCGGTGATGGTGGACAGGTCGACGCCGGCCTCGTTCGCGAGTTTGCGCACGATGGGCGTGACGTAGCCGCTCGGCCCGGCGTGTGCGCCGCGAGCCGGCGCGGCTGCCGGTGCTGCCGGTGCTGCGGGGACCGGAGCGGGTGCCGCCGCGGCGGGAGCCGGTGCTGCGGGTGCCGGTGCTGCGGGTGCCGGTGCTGCGGGAGCCGGTGCTGCGGGAGCAGCCGCGGGCGGCGGCTCGACGGCCGCAGGAGCGGGCGGTGCGACCTCGGCTGCGGGAGCCTCGGCGGGTGCCGGAGCTTCTGTGGACGGCACCTCGGCCGCGGGTGCCGGGGCGGCAGCCTCGGCTGCGGGAGCCTCCTCGGCTGCGGGAGCCTCCGCTTCGGGGGCGGCTGCCGGGGCTGAACCGTCGCCGATGGTGACCAGCGGGGTTCCGACCTCGACGGTCTCGTCTTCCTGCACGAGGATGGCTTCGATGACGCCGGCGATGGGGGATGGGATCTCGGTGTCGACCTTGTCGGTCGACACCTCGAGCAGCGGTTCGTCGACTTCGACGCGGTCTCCCACGTTTTTCAGCCAGCGGGTGACCGTACCCTCTGTGACACTCTCTCCGAGTGCCGGGAGGTTGACGGATTCGCTCATGCGTTTGTCTCCTTTGAAACCATTAATGTCTGACCAATGTTAGTGAATAACTGTGTGCCGAAAGCGGGCTACATCGCGTGCAGGGGCTTGCCGGCCAGGGCCAGGAAGGCCTCGCCCAGCGCTTCGTTCTGGGTGGGGTGCGCGTGCAGGAGCGGCGCGAGGTCCTCCGGGTACGCTTCCCAGTTCACGATGAGCTGGCCTTCGCCGATCAGCTCGCCCACGCGGGCGCCGATCATGTGGATGCCGATGATGGGGCCGTCGGCCTCACGGACAACCTTGATCGAGCCGGTGGTGCCGAGGATCGAGCTCTTGCCGTTGCCGCCAAGGCTGTACTCGTAGCTGGTGACATTGTCGGCGCCGAACTTGGCGACGGCCTTGGCTTCGGTGTAACCGACCGAGGCGATCTCGGGGTCGCAGTAGGTGACCTTCGGGATGTTCAGGTCGTCCACGACGATCGGGGACAAGCCCGCGATCTCCTCGGCGACGAAGATGCCCTGCTGGAAACCGCGGTGCGCGAGCTGAAGGCCGGGAACGATGTCACCGACGGCGTAAACGCCGGGGATGTTGGTGGCGAGGCGCTCGTCGGTGATGACGAAGCCGCGGTCCATGGAGATGCCGGCTTCTTCGAAGCCGAGGCCCGCGGTGGACGGGCCACGACCGACGGCGACGAGCAGAAGCTCGGCCTCGATGGTGGTGCCGTTCTCGAGCGTCACGACGACGCCGGAGTCATCCTGCGTGACGGACTGGAACCGGACGCCGAGGGAGAAGTTGATGCCACGCTTGCGGAAAGCCCGCTCGAGCTGCTTGGACACCGACTCTTCTTCGTTGGGAGCCAGGTGCGGGAGGGCCTCGATGATGGTGACGTCGGCGCCGAAGGACTTCCAGACGCTGGCGAACTCGACGCCGATCACGCCGCCGCCGAGGACGGCGACCTTCTTGGGCACGTAGTTGAGTTCGAGGGCCTGCTCGCTCGTGATGACGCGACCCTCGATGGCCAGGCCCGGAAGCGAGCGGGAGTACGAACCGGTGGCCAGCACCACGTTCTTGCCCACGATGGTGTCGTCGCCGACCTGGACGGTCGTCGGCGAGATGAGGTGGCCCTCTCCCGCGATCACGGTGATGCCGCGGGCCTTGATCAGGCCCTGCAGGCCGCGGAACTTGCTGGCGACGATGCCCTCGCGGAACGCGGTAACTGCGGCCATGTCGATGCCCTCGAACGACGTGGTGACGCCGTACTTGGAGGATTCCCGGCTGACGTCGGCTACCTCGGCGGAGTGCAGCAGCGCCTTCGTGGGGATGCAACCGACGTGGAGGCAGGTGCCACCCAGCTTGTCCTTCTCGATCAGGCCGACGGTCAGGCCCAGCTGAACGGCGCGCAAGGCGGCCGCGTAGCCGCCGCTGCCGCCACCGAGAACTACAAGGTCAAAATTCTGTTCAGACACCCAGATACTCCCTCGTGCATCACATACACTTTCACGGCCTGCCCAGCGCATATGGTTTGCGCCGGCAGGCGTTGAACGGCAAGGATTTTCCTGCCTATACGACCCTACTACGGGCGCGAAAAATCCTCGGCCAGTCGAAGCAACGTGCGAACGGTTACGCCGGTGGGGCCGGGGGCGGTGAAGCCGAGCCCGGAACCGACGAGTTGAGCGCTGCCGGCGATATCCAGGTGAGCCCAGGGGATGGCCCGTGCCTCAGCTCCCTGGCCGACGGTCGGAATGAACTCCCGCAGGAAGACGGCGGCCAGCAGCGCGCCGCCGCCGGTGTTGCCGATCTTCGCGTTGGCGATGTCAGCGACGTCTGAGTTCAGCAGCGCGCGGAGTTCCTCCGGCATCGGCATCGGCCAGGCCAACTCGCCCTCTGCCTTGCTGGCGGTCAGGACATGGGCGACCAGATCGTCGTCGCCGAGGACGGCTGAGTACCTCGTACCCAGTGCGACCACCGCGGCGCCGGTGAGTGTGGCCACGTCAATGATCGCGTCCGGGTGTTCTTCACCGGCAGCGACCAGGCCGTCGGCGAGGACCAGACGGCCCTCCGCGTCCGTGTTGAGCACCTCGACGGTTCGCCCCCCGCGCATGGTCAGAACGTCGTTGGGTCGGATGGCGCTTCCGGAGGGCATGTTCTCGGCGATGCACAGCCACGCGGTCAGCCTCACCGGCAGTCGCAGGCGGGCGGCTGCGAGTGTCACGGCCAGAACGGTCGCGGCGCCGGTCATGTCGTACTTCATACCCACCATCGATGCCGGCGGCTTGAGGGACAGTCCGCCGGTATCGAAGGTGATCCCCTTGCCGACCAGCGCCAGGTGCTTGAGCCCGTCGATGGGGTCGTAGTCGACCTTGACCAGGCGCGGCGGGCGGGTCGATCCCTGGCCGACTCCGGCGATGCCGCCGAAACCGTCGGCAACCAGCTGCTCCTCGTCCCACACCGTCAACCGAACGGGCAGGCCGTCCGCGGCGGCGGCGGCGAGTGCGGCGAGCGACTCGGGGAAAAGGTCGAGCGGGGGAGTGTTGACGAGGTCCTTGACCAGGCTCACGGCTTCCGCGACGATCTCGGCTCGCTCGGCAGAGTCGGGCGCGGCCTGGTCGGTGTGCACCGTGATGTCACCGGCGGGAAGCGTGGTGCCGGCCAGGGAGGCCTTGCGATACGTAGTGAAGGCGTACGCGCCCATGGCCGCTCCCTCGAGCACCGCAGCGGCCTGGTCGGCATCGGCGACCGGGAAGCCGAAGGCCACGGTGGCGGCTCCGGTCAGTTGGCGTACGGCCGAACCGGCGGCATAGCGCAGCGCATCAGGCGTGATCTCGGAGCCCAGTCCGACGACGGCGATGCTGCGGGCGGCTCCGGCGACCGCAGCCAGGCGCACCACCTGATCCTTCCCGCCGGTCACCGCAAGGGCTGACAGCTGATCAGCGATCGCGTCGAAGCCGGGATCAGCGAACAGCACCGGGCCGTCAGGGGACGACATCGCGCCGACGACGAGGATGTCGGCGGTCGATTCGATCGAGGGCGCTGCGGACACTGAGATGCGGGGAACGGTCATGCTTCGATGCTACGGGTTGCGCTGTTCGCTCTGGGCATCACGGTGGCCAGCGACGATTCACCGCGGCGGGCCACAGGTCAGCCTAGAGTTAAGGAATGCGCGATCCAGACGATATCTACGAGCTCACCGCGGACGCCGCCGACGTCCCTGAGGGGCTGCACCTCGTCGCGGGTCTGACCGGATTCGCCGACGCCGGTGGTGCCGTCTCCCAGTTCACCGAATATCTGCTCGACACCCTCGAGCACCGCGTCATCGCCGACTTCGACGCCGACCTGCTCCTCGACTACCGGGCCAGACGTCCCATCATCTATTTCGACCAGGACCACCTGACCGACTACCAGCCTCCGCGGCTGCGTCTGTACCTGGCCCACGATGAGATCGGCCAGCCGTTCCTGCTCCTCGCCGGCTTCGAACCGGACTTCAGGTGGGAACAATTCAGCGCGGCTGTTCTGGCACTGGTGGCGAGATTCACCGTCTCGTCCACCACCTGGGTTCACGCCATCCCGATGCCGGTGCCGCACACGCGGCCCATCGGCGTGACGGTCAGCGGCAACCGTACCGACCTCATCGAGAGCATGTCGGTGTGGCGGCCGCACACCCAGGTCCCGGCCAACGCCCTGCACCTGATCGAGTTCCGGTTGCAAGAGATCGGCGCGTGGGCCATCGGCTATGTGCTACTCATCCCGCACTATTTGGCCGACACCGAGTTCCCGTCAGCGGCGCTGTCCGCTGTGGAGAGCACGAGCGCGTCGACGGGCCTGATCTTCCCCACCGATGCGCTGCGAGCAAAGAACCGGGACTTCATCGCCCGCATCGACGAGCAGGTCGCCGACAATCCGGAACTGGCCAAGCTGGTCGGCACGCTGGAAGAGCGCTATGACGCCTATATGGAGGGCAGTACCCTTCGCTCGCCCCTGACGGACGAAGACGGAGCGTTGCCGACCGCCGACGAGATCGCCGCAGAGCTGGAGAAGTTCCTGGCCACCCGTCGCGGGCGGGACGAGGGGCAGCAGGGCTGAGCCCCGTCGGCCGTGCCGGTCAGCGGCCCCGGCGCATCCGGCTAAGTTGGGTGGAGTGAATACTCGTCGATCCTGGTTGATCTTTGGCTTCGGGTCCCTCGTGTACCTATCCGCGATCCTGCAACGCACGTCCCTCGGGATCGCCGGAGTCTCAGCCGCCGAACGATTCGGCGGTTCCGCGGCGATCCTGTCCAGCCTCGCGGTCGTGCAACTCATCGTGTATGCGGCGGCTCAGATCCCGGTCGGCGTCCTGATCGACAGGTTCGGCCCCAGGGTGCTCATGCTCTCGGGCACCGCCCTGATGGTGGTGGGCCAGCTGACACTCGCATTCGCCCCGTCCATCACCATCGCGGTGATCGGGCGGATGCTGGTGGGCGCTGGGGACGCCACGATCTTCATCTCGATGATCCGCCTGATCTCGTCGTGGTTCAGTGGGCGCATCGTCCCCCAGCTCTCGCAGTGGTTCGGCAATATCGGCCAGCTCGGCCAGGTGCTGTCCGCCGTCCCCTTGGCCTGGGTGTTGCACGAATTCGGGTGGACACCCGCCTTCCTGGTCGCCACCCTGGCGGCGTTCACGGCCTTCGTGATCGTACTCGTCGCGATCAGGGACCGACCGGCGGACGCCACCGACCAACCCCGGCCCACAACGTGGGGCGGTGCGCTGACCCTGTTGCGGCACAGCTTCAGCCGGCCCGGCACCCAACTCGGTTTTTGGTCCCACTTCGTGACCCAGTCCTCAGGGACGGTGTTCACCCTGCTCTGGGGATTCCCGTTCATGGTCTACGGCCTGGGCTACGAATCGAGCATGGCCGCGGCCATGCTCACCATCCCGGTTGCAGCCGCCATCGTGTGCGGACCGGTTCTCGGCGTGCTGACGGCCCGGCATCCGCTCCGCCGCAGCAACATCGTGCTCGCGATCGTGACGGCCATGGGAACGGCCTGGGCGGTGGTCCTGCTGTGGCCGTCGACACCACCGGTGTGGCTCGTGGTGCTTCTGCTCATCGTGATCGGTGGAGGCGGGCCAGGGTCGCTCATCGGGTTCGACTTCGCGAGAACCTTCAACCCCCGCCACAGCCTCGGCGCGGCCAACGGCGTGGTCAACGTCGGTGGGTTCCTGGCCAGTTTCGTGATGATGTTCCTGATCGGCGTGCTCCTGGACCTTCAGGACACGTGGCGACAAGCAGAGGGAGGCGCGAGTGACCTCTACTCACTCGACTCCTTCCGGATCGCCTTTTCCGTGCAATTCCTCGTCATCGGTCTGGGCGTGCTGATGCTGGTGCGCACCCGGCGCCGTACCCGCTGGCTACTCAGGGATGAGGGAATAGAAGTAGCCCCGCTCTGGGTTGAACTGTCTCGAAGGCTGCGACGCGCACGGTGACAATAGACGAGCGTGGCTCGTTCTATACACAATCCGTGCAATAATTGTCAATAGGACCCGTTCTGGTTCCTGGTTGCACAGGCTTCACGCCGATGCCTTGCCGGGGACTTGACATGGGTCCTAGTACTGCCCAAAAAGTACTGCCCAAAATCCCTGCTCGACTTTCACCGTGGCCCACGCCGAGTGGTCATGACGAACGGGGCCGCGCTGCACGCGCACGATCTACGGCATGAGAGGTGTTCGAATGGCAACCCCAACGAAGACAGAGCCCGCACAAGAGACCACTGAGACCGTTGCGGTGGCAAAGACGCCAGCCGAAAAGGCCGCCGTCACCCGCGCAGCGACCAAGGCGGCCAAGGCCGCACGGGCCGCCGAGTCCGATGGTTCAGAGACCACAGAGCCAGTCGCACCGCGCAAGCGCGCCGCTGCCAAGACGACCGCGGCGGGCAAGAAGAAGGCCGGCTCCGAAACCGGAGACGATGACGGTGCCGCCGCCACGGACGAGCACGACACCGACGAGGACGACACCGAGGGTGCCGCCAAGCGCGTCGCACCGGCCGAGCCGCTCCCCAGCGGCGCGCTCGTCCTGTCCATGGTCGACGACGAGGATGAGGTTCCCGTCTACTCGAGCGCCATCACCGGCGCCACGGCCGACCCGGTCAAGGACTACCTCAAGCAGATCGGTAAGGTGGCGCTGCTCAACGCTGCCGAAGAGGTCGAATTGGCCATGCGCATCGAAGCCGGCCTGTTCGCCGAGGACAAGCTGTCACTGATGACCGACGCCGAGAAGAAGAGCGCCCTCGGCCGCGAACTGCAGTGGGTCGCCAAGGACGGCGCCAGGGCCAAGAGCCACCTGCTCGGCGCCAACCTGCGCCTTGTCGTCTCCCTCGCCAAGCGCTACACCGGTCGCGGCATGCAGTTCCTGGACCTGATCCAGGAAGGCAACCTCGGCCTCATCCGCGCGGTCGAGAAGTTCGACTACACCAAGGGCTTCAAGTTCTCCACCTACGCCACCTGGTGGATTCGTCAGGCCATCACCCGCGCCATGGCCGACCAGGCGCGCACCATCCGTATCCCCGTGCACATGGTCGAGGTCATCAACAAGCTGGCTCGCGTGCAGCGTCAGATGTTGCAGGACCTGGGCCGCGAGCCCACGCCGGAAGAGCTGAGCCGCGAACTCGACATGACGCCTGAGAAGGTCGTCGAGGTGCAGAAGTACGGCCGCGAGCCGATCTCCCTGCACACCCCGCTGGGTGAAGACGGCGACAGCGAATTCGGTGACCTCATCGAGGACACCGAGGCCGTCGTCCCCGCCGACGCCGTGGGCTTCACCATGCTGCAGAAGCAGCTCGAAAGCCTGCTCGACTCGCTGTCCGAGCGCGAAGCCGGCGTCATCCGGATGCGTTTCGGCCTGGGCGACGGTATGCCGAAGACCCTCGACCAGATCGGCGACACCTTCGGCGTCACGCGCGAGCGGATCCGCCAGATCGAGTCGAAGACGATGGCCAAGCTGCGTCACCCGTCCCGGTCGCAGTCGCTGCGCGACTACCTCGAGTAAATGTCCGTGCGGTATGCACCGGCGATCCTGCTCGGCAGGGTCGCCCGCACCCTGGCGCGCTGGCGGAAGCCGGGCGGCGGTTCCGCGGTCCCAGGGCTGGTGGTCAACGCCATCGCGCCCGGGTTCCTGCCCCGAACCTTGAACAGCTTTCCCGGCGGCCTCGTCATCGTCACCGGGTCCAGCGGCAAGTCGACCACCACCAAGATGCTCGTTGCGGCGCTCCGCGCCCACGGTTCCAGCGTGTTCACCAATCAGTCGACCGCGAACATCAGCCAGGGCCTGACGTCAGCTCTGCTCGAGCAGGTCAGCCTGGCCGGCCGCATCGCCGGTGATATCGCCGTCCTCGAGATGGACGAGGGCCATGGCGCCCTCATCTCCGGCTCCCTGGAGCCCCGAGTTGTCGTGCTCACCAACGTCATGGTCGACCAGATCGACCGATTCCATGACTCCGACATGGTTGCGGCGATGCTCGCCAAGATCGCGGGGCGTGCCACGGGTACCGTCGTGGTCAACGCCGACGACCTACATCTGTCCCGTCTCGGCGACGGGCTCGCCCCCACGGTGGACGTCGCCAGGTACGGCGTTACTCCTGAAGTGCTGGCAGCCAACCCCCGCGGCCTCGGCTACACTCTCACGTCACCCACCCGCCTGCTCGCCGAGGACGGCATGTTGCTCAGCGCCGTCGACGGCAGGGACGCGACGATCCTGATCAACGGCACCGAACACGCCGTACACCTGCCGGCCAGAGGAACGCACTACGCCGTCGACGCCCTGACCGCGTTGGCGGCCGCCCAGGCCGCCCTCAGCTCCCGCTTCGATGCGGCCACCGCAGTGACCGCGATCTCCACGATTCCCCCGGTCTTCGGCCGGGGGGAGGTCGTGAGCGTCAACGGGACAACGGTGGAATTCGTACTCGTGCAGAACCCGGCGAGTTTGCAGCTCAACGTTGACAGCCTGGCACCGAACACCGAGCAAATCCTCGTGGCTGTTGGCTCGGATGTTCGCGACCCGTCCTACCTGTGGCCGGCGGACACCTCCGGGCTCGGTCATGTCCTGATCGCCTCCGGCTCCAAGGCGCACGACATCGGGCTGCAGCTGGTCTACGACGGCGTCACCGTCGACCGCATCGAGCCCGACCTGGGTCGTGCGTTGGATGACTTTCTGGCCCTTCCCGAACCGGCCACCGGCGTGAAGACGATCATCTTCTCTGCCGACTCGATGCGCCGCACCCGCGCCCACCTCGGGTTGGCCACCAACGAAGCGGACCCGACATGACGCTCGCTCCCACCCCCGGTCTCACCGTCGTGAGCCTGCTGCCCAAACTCCTCAACACGAACGGTGACGCGGCAAACGCTCGGGTGCTCGCGCAGCGCGCCCGCTGGGCCGGCATCGAGGCCAGTGTGGTTCCCGTGCACACCGTCGACGACCTACCCGATTCCGTTGACCTGGTGGTCATCGGGTCCGGCACGGACACCGACCTGATCATGGCGCGAGACGCACTCCTGCCCTTCGCCGACGTGGCGCGAGCGTGGCTCGCCGGGGGAGTGCCCGTTCTCGCTGTTGGCACGGGTTGGGAACTTCTCAGCGGCGGACTCGACCTCGCAGACGGAACCGCCATCGACGGGCTCGGGCTCATCGCAGGCCGCGCGAGCTCCCTGCCCGCCCGTGCCACCGACGACATCGTCGTCGCCGGCGACGACGTCAGGCTGATCGGTTTCGAGAATCACGCCAGGGGCTTCACCGGCGCCCGTCGTCCGGTGGGACGGCTGATCTCCGGCACTGGCAACGGCGACGGTTTTGAAGGGTCCGTGGCGGGCAACTTCATCGGCACTCACCTGCACGGTCCGGTGCTGGCCCGCAATCCAGAGCTCGCCGATCGTATGCTCGGCCTCGCGTGCACCGCCAAGGGACTCGTCCGTCCGATGTCGGCGCAGGCAGACACGGCCGACGACATAGCAAAAGCCGCACGCAACCAGGTTGCTGTGCGGCTGGGCCTCGACGCGGACTGAGTTTTCAGCCCGACAGCGGCCGGGTGGCCCACCGGCGCCGCACCGAGGTGCGGCGCCGGGAGGCACCTAGGACTTCTGGTCTTCGAAGAGACGGCTCGACTCGTCGTGCCAGCTTTCGGCGATGGCCGCGAGCTTCTCTTGGTGCTTGCGCCCGTGATGCGCGCAAAAGAGCAACTCACTGTTGTTCACGACTACACGGATGTAGGCCTGAGCGCCACAAGCGTCGCAGCGGTCGGCCGCGGTGAGCTGGTGGGGGGCGCCCTGTTGGTCGACGGCACCATTTTCGGTGGCGATCTGGGACATATTCTCCTCCTCCAGACTGATACCAGGTGATACCAATTGAATCCTTACTGACCATGTAAACACGGCTACGGCCCGATTGGGCCACAGTTGGGTGACATTTCGCTCACCGCGTAGCATTCCAGCGGTGAGTCGGCGGCATTGGGCCCGATCGAGTGTCGATCGAGGCCGTGAGCGCCGGGGACAGTATCCTTAACAGTTGTGAGTTCTGACTATTCCGCCCGCCACCTCTCCGTCCTCGAGGGCCTGGACGCTGTGCGTAAACGCCCCGGCATGTACATCGGCTCCACCGACTCCCGTGGCCTCATGCACTGCCTGTGGGAGATCATCGACAATTCCGTGGACGAGGCCCTCGGCGGGCACGGTTCGGCCATCGGGATCGTGCTGCACGCCGACGAGAGCGTGGAGGTGAGCGACACCGCTCGCGGAATCCCGGTCGACATCGAACCCAAGACCGGACTCTCCGGAGTCGAGGTGGTCTTCACCAAGCTGCACGCGGGCGGGAAGTTCGGCAGCGGCTCGTATGCCGCGTCCGGCGGCCTGCACGGCGTCGGGGCATCCGTCGTGAACGCCCTGTCAGAACGCCTCGACGTCGAGGTCGACAGGGACGGCAAGACCTGGGCCATGTCTTTCCACCGCGGTGAACCCGGCATCTTCTCCGACACCGGCGAGAAAAGCCCCGATGCGCCATTCACACCGTTTGAGAACCGCAGCGAACTCCGCGTGGTCGGCAAGGTCCGCAAGGGTGTCACGGGAACCCGGATCCGCTACTGGGCCGATCGGCAGATCTTCACCAAGGGGGCCTCCTTCCAGACCGAGGAGCTGATGGGCCGTGCACGTCAGACCGCCTTCCTGATCCCCGGGCTGGCCATCAACGTGGATGACCGGCGGGGCGCGGAACCCGTTGCGGAATCGTTCTCATTCGCCGGTGGTATCTCGGAGTTCGTCGACCACCTCGCGGTGGACACCCCGATCACCGATACCTGGCGCCTGACCGGAGCCGGGAGCTTCACCGAAACGGTGCCGGTGCTCACTGACACCGGGGCGATGATCCCGACCGAACTGGTCCGGGACTGCCAGGTGGACATCGCCCTGCGCTGGGGGACCGGGTACGACACCGTCATCAAGAGCTTCGTCAACATCATCGCCACTCCCAAGGGCGGCACCCACCAGGCTGGATTCGATGCGGGCATGCTCAAGTTCCTGCGCGCCCAGGTGGAGCAGAACGCCCGAAGGCTCAAGGTCGGCTCCGACAAGCTCGAGAAGGACGACATCCTCGCCGGCCTCACGGCTGTGCTCACCGTTCGCCTGCCAGAGCCGCAGTTCGAGGGTCAGACCAAGGAGATCCTGGGCACCCCCGCGGTGCGTGCCATCGTTGCCGCGGTGATCAACAAGACCATGACCGAACGGTTCGCCTCGACCAAACGCGACGACAAGACCCAGTCGGCCGTTGTGCTCGACAAGATCGTCGCCGAGATGAAGTCGCGCATCTCCGCCCGCGCCCACAAGGAGACCCAGCGCCGCAAGAACGCGCTGGAGAGCTCGTCCCTGCCGGCGAAGCTCGTTGACTGCCGTAGCAACGACGTCGAACTCAGTGAGTTGTTCATCGTCGAGGGCGACTCAGCGCTCGGCACCGCGAAGCTTGCCAGGGACAGTGAACACCAGGCGCTGCTGCCGATCAGGGGCAAGATCCTCAATGTGCAGAAGGCTTCGGTCTCCGACATGCTCTCCAACCTGGAGTGCGCGTCCATCATCCAGGTGATCGGGGCCGGTTCAGGGCGCAGCTTCGACCTCTCGGCCGCGCGCTACGGCAAGGTCATCATCATGGCCGACGCCGATGTGGATGGTGCTCACATCCGCACCCTGCTGCTCACCCTGTTCTTCCGCTACATGAGGCCCATGATCGAGGCCGGACGCATCTTCGCCGCCGTGCCGCCGCTGCACCGGGTCGTCGTGATGAACCCCGGCAGCAAACCCAACGAAACCATCTACACCTACTCCGAGGCTGAGTTGCAGGGCGTGCTGGCCGCGTTGAAAAAGAGTGGGAAGAAGTTCCAGGACCCGATCCAACGGTACAAGGGCCTGGGCGAGATGGACGCCGACCAGCTGGCGACCACCACCATGGAGCGGGACCACCGCACCCTGCGTCGGGTGCGGGTGGCCGACGCCGAAATGGCAGGCAAGGTATTCGAGCTGCTGATGGGCAACGATGTGGCCCCCCGCAAGGAATTCATCATCGAGAGCTCCGACAAGCTCAGCCGGGACCGCATCGACGTCTGAGCGACCGCGCTAACTGTTCCCGAAGCGGACATTTGCGCCCGGTACGCCGGACGCAGATGTCCGCACGGGGAACAATTGTGGGTCTAGCGGCCTGAACGGCCGGCGCGGTCAGGCGGGCGCCGGCGCGGCGGGCGCGGCGGGAACGAACGCAGCGCTGGGCAGGTCTCGTTCGCCGGTGAGGATGGCACGCACGATTCGGGCGGCTACGGCGGCAGGGTCGAGACCGGCGGGTAGCGCCGGGGCCGTGCCCGCAATCGGATGCGTCGACAGCGCCGTTTCGGTGTGCCCGGGTCTGGCATCGATGAGGCGGATGCCCGCTCGACGCACCTCCCGGCCCGCGGCGGTCATGAAGGCCGCCATGCCGGCCTTTGAGGCCGAATACGCGGCCAGGTTCGCGGTGGGGCTTTCACTGACCACACCGCTGAGGGTGAGCAGGAACGGGGCCCGCCCGGCGGACGCGGAGCGGGCAAGAGCGGCGTGTGCCGCCTGCATCAAGAGGATCGGAGCGACCGTGTTCACGGCGACCAGGGTCTGCACAGTCTCGGGCCGCAGGGACTCCGCCGGACCGAACGCGACGACACCGGCCGCGACCACAACGCCGTCGAGGTGACCGGTGACGGCCTCGGCGGAAGCCACCAGGTCGCTGATCGCCGTCGGATCGGTGAGGTCCGCGGTCACTCGGGTGCCGGGCAGGCCCAGAGCGGCGAGGGCGTCGGGGTCACGGCCGCTGAGCACCAGGGTCGCGCCGGCTTCAGCGAGCAGTCGGGAGATCTGGTGCCCGAGGCCGCCGCTCGCACCGACGACCAGGATGGTGGAACCGCGCAATTCGCCCATGCGGTTCACCCTAGTGCGGCCGCTGGCTCGAGGTTTGCCCTCACGCCGGCCTGCCCTGGGCCTCAGCCGATGCCGGACCCGATCGAGCCGATGACAGCGTCGAGCATGGTCCCTGAGGCATCCCGGCGTGCGCCGGTCTCCGGCAATACCCGTGGGGAACCCTCCGCACCGAGCGCACGCGCCGGCGCCGCGCCCACCCAGGCCAGGCTGACCACATCCTCACCCTTGAGGAACCGGTGCGAGCGCACTCCGCCCGTGGCCCGGCCCTTGGCCGGGTACTCGGAGAACGGGGAGACCTTCGCGCTGCCCGGATCCGTACCGGGGAGAGTCTGACTGCTGGCGGCGATGGTGGCCACAACGGCCTCCTCAACGGCGTCGTCAGCGAGACTGGTGAAGAAGATCACCCTGGCGTCGGCGCCGAGCTTGACGCCGGCCATGCCGCCCGCCGTGCGACCCTGGGGCCGCACCGACGCCGCGGGGAAACGCAGAAGCTGGGCATCCGACGTGACGAACACCAGCTCGTCGTCCTCGTTACCCTGAACGGCCCCGACGACCTCATCGCCCGGCTTGAGGGCGATGATCTCGAAGTCGGGTTTGTTGGCCCAGTCGTTCGGCGTGAGCCGCTTGACGATGCCCTGCCGGGTGCCCAGCACGATGGCCCGGTCGCCAGTCAGCGCCACCAGCGCGAGGACCACCTCACCGCCAGAGCCCAGGGAGAGGTAGTCGCGGACGCGAACGCCTGCGGCGAGCTGGATAGACGTCGGTGGCACGACCGGCAGGTCGACGGGGGAGAAGCGGATGAGCCGTCCCCGGTTGGTGACCGCACCGATCTCGGTGCGGCTCGAGGTGTCCAGCGCGGACAGCACGGCGTCGTGCTTGCTGCGGCGGTGAGCGGGCATGATGCGTTCGGTCTGGTCGTCCCCCGGCTGGGGCAGGTCGACTCTGGCGATCCGACCGGTGGTGCTCAGGTACACCCTGGTCGGAGTATCGCTCACCTCGAGCACTGCCGCGCTGCGCCGGGCCGCGGCCGTGGCGATGCTGGGCTTGGCCTCGGTGAGCAGGGTGCGCCGCGGGGTGCCGAACCGGTCGGACACCGTGGCGAGCTCGTCGGAGACGAGGGTGCGGATGGCCGGCTTGCTGGCGAGCAGGGCCTCAAGCTCCTTGATCTCGGCGAGGAGCTGGTCACGCTCGGCCTCGAGCTCGATCCGGGAGAAGCGGGTCAGCCGACGCAGCCGTAGTTCGAGGATGTACTCGGCCTGAACCTGGCTGAGGTCGAACACGTCGATCAGGCGCACTCTGGCCTGTTCGGTGTCGTCGCTTGCCCTGATCACCTGGATGACCTCGTCGATGTCCAGGATTGCGATGAGCAGCCCCTCGACCAGGTGCAACCGTTCGCGGCGGCGAGCGAGCCTGTACGCGGAGCGTCGGGTGACGACCTCGACCCGGTGGTTGACGTACACCTGCAACAACTCGACCAGGCCCAGCGTCTGCGGGCCGCCGTCCACGAGCGCGACCGCGTTGATGTTGAACGAATCCTCCAGCGGGGTCACCCGGTAGAGCTGTTCGAGGACTGCGGCGGGACTGAACCCGGTCTTGATGCCGATCACGAGCCGCAATCCCTTGGTGCGGTCGGTGAGGTCGGTGACGTCGGAGATGCCACTGAGCTTCTTGGAGTTGACCCCGTCTTTGATCTTCTCGATCACCCGTTCGGGGCCGACGAGGTACGGCAGCTCGGTGACGACCAGGCCGGACTTCCGGGCGGTGATCGCTTCCACCGACACCTTCGCGCGGGTCTTGAAGCTGCCCCGACCGGTGAGGTAGGCGTCCTTGATCCCGGCCAGGCCCACGATGGTGCCGCCGGTGGGAAGGTCAGGCCCCGGCACGAACTCCATCAGTTCCTCGAGCGTTGCTCGCGGGTGGGCGAGCAGGTGCCGGGCGGCACCGATCACTTCGACCAGGTTGTGCGGCGCCATGTTCGTGGCCATGCCCACCGCGATGCCGCTGGCACCGTTCACGAGCAGGTTCGGGTAGGCGGCCGGCAGCACATCCGGTTGGGTGAGCTGGTTGTCGTAGTTCGGCACAAAATCCACGACGTCCTCGTCGAGGTGTTCGGTCATCGACAGGGCCGGTGCGGCCAGGCGCGCCTCGGTGTACCGCGGTGCGGCTGGGCCGTCGTCGAGCGAGCCGAAGTTGCCGTGACCGTCAATCAGGGGCACGCGCAACGTGAACGACTGCGCCATGCGCACCATGGCGTCATAGATCGCGGTGTCACCGTGCGGGTGCAGCTTGCCCATCACCTCACCGACCACTCGCGCCGACTTGACGTGGCCGCGGTCGGGCCGCAGACCCATTTCACTCATCTGGTACAGGATGCGCCGCTGCACCGGTTTGAGGCCGTCCCTGGCATCAGGCAGCGCGCGCGAATAGATCACCGAGTAGGCGTATTCGAGGAACGACCCCTGCATCTCCGTCGAGACATCGACGTCTTCGATGCGCTCGGTGGACACGGCGGGCACGGTTTTGTCTGAGCGGCTCATTCGTAGATTCTGCTGAGTGGCGCGCGCCGGAACGGCCGGTTGCACCAGGCTGACGCGCACGGGACATACGCTACGTACTGGGCGGCCCGGTCTATGTCAGACTGGGCCAGATGCCCCCTATGCTACCGGTCCGGCCCTTCAGCGCCGTTCGCCTTGCCGATGTCCTGACAAGTTCGCTGGCATCGTTGCAGGCCGCGCCCAACGCCCTCGGCCTCCCACCCGCGGCCAAGGCCGTCGTGGTGCTTGCCGACGGCCTGGGCGTGAGCAGCCTGCGCGCCAGAGCCGGGCATGCCCGGTTCCTCACCGGCCACCTGGCGAAGACGGATGTCGTGGACGGGGTGTTCCCCGCCACGACGGCGGCCGGGATCGCGTCGCTCACCACCGGCACCGCCCCTGGCACCCACGGGCTTGTCGGCTACAAGGTCCTCGACTTAGCCAATGACAGGGTCGTCAACCAGTTGACCGGCTGGGATGCCGCAATGGAGCCACTGACCTGGCAGAACCAGCCGACGGTCTTCGAACTGGCGACGGCCGCGGGGATCGCCAGTTTCGCTGTCGGGCCCAAACGCTTCGCGGGGTCTGGCTTCAGCGGCGCGGTCCTCCGCGGCGCCGCATACGTGTCGGCCGAAACCATGGCCATGCGTTTCGCCGCCGCCCGCGAGATCTTCGACACCGAACCATCTGCTCTGGTCTACCTGTACGTGCCCGAACTCGACATCAACGCGCATGCCCACGGCTGGGAGTCGGGGCGCTGGCTCGCCCAGCTGGAGGCCCTGGACGCGGAAACCGCCAGGTTCGCCGGGGGCCTGCGCCAGGATGAAGGCCTCATCCTGACCGCCGATCACGGTGTCGTCGACGTGCCGGCCGCCAAGCAGGTGCTTTTCGACACCGTGCCAGAACTCGTCAACGGAGTACGCCACATCGGCGGCGACCCGCGTTGCCTGCAGCTGTACACCGAGCCGGAGGTGGACGCGGATGCCCTGGCCGAGGCCTGGCGAGCCGTGGAGGGGGAGCGGGCCTGGATTTTCACCAGGGCGGAGGCCGTGGAGCTGGGCCTGTTCGGTCTCGTTCGACCGGAGGCGCTGACCCGGATCGGCGATGTGATCGTGGCCGCGCGGAAACTGGTCGCATACTACGATTCCCGCGAACCCAACCAGTCCGCCAGGAGCATGATCGGCCAGCATGGGTCGCTGACCGATGAGGAACTGCGTGTACCCGTGCTCAGGCTCGGCGCCTACCGGCGCTGATTGGTGCGGCTGACCGGCACGGACACACGAAACGCCCCCCTCCTGGTGAGGGGGGCGTTCACGGTCAGCCGGCTGAACGTCAGGCGGGGTATTCTCCGCGCTTCACCTGCGGCTTCGGCAGGCGCATCACTCGCAGCTGCAGGGCTCGCATGGCGGCGTACCAGCGAATCTTCTCGGCCCGGTCCGCGCCGAACTTGGCCTCGACCTTCTTGGTGAGAATGAACCCGAGTACCACGCAGTCGACGATGGCGACGAGGAAGAACGCCCACAGCGCCAGGATGCCGTAGGTCTGTACGGAAGGGTCGGGGAAGAACGTGAGCAGGATGACCAGGAACATCACCGGGATCATGAACTCGCCCACATTGAATCGGGCGTCGATGTAGTCGCGGGCGAACCGCTTCTGCGGTCCACGTTCTCTCAGCGGCAGGTACTTGTCGTCGCCGGCGGCCATGCCGAGCCGGGCCTTCTCGCGGGCAGCAGCCGACTTGGCACGTGCCTGCTTGGCGGCGAGCTTGCGGTCGTCAGGGACGAGGGGGCGCTTGTTCGCTGCTTCCTGCACGCGTCGGCTGGGCGTCGGCTGGCCCTTGCCGGTCGGCGCGCCGGCCAGGCGGGCGCGCGTCTCTTCGCCGGTCTCGATCGACGGTTCTGCTCCGGGGTTTACAGGTTGCTTAGCCACATCAATTCCTTGCAGTTAGGGTCCCTTAAGATTACTCGCATGACGGATACCGTGCAGACAGGTTCAGATAACAACCATGACGAGGGGTCAGGCGCGCTCAATCCGGCGCTGCAGACCGCCGTGGAGACGGGGCTGCCGCGAACCATCGCTGACCTGTGCGCGTTGGTGCGGATCCCCTCCGTCTCGTGGGCGGCGTTCGACCCCGCAGAGGTGAGCGCCAGCGCCGATGCCGTCGCAGCCCTCGTCCGAGAGATCGGCGTCTTCGATTCCGTTCAGGTCACCCGCGCGGGCATCCCGGGGACGGACGAGTCTGGCCAGCCCGCCGTCCTGGCGACCAGGGCCGCCAAGAACGGGCGCCCGACAGTGCTGCTCTACGCCCACCACGATGTCCAGCCCCCCGGACAGGACGAGCACTGGGAATCCCCGCCCTTCGAGCCCACCCTCCGTGGTGACCGGCTCTACGGCCGGGGTGCGGCCGATGACAAGGCCGGCGTGATGGCCCACGTTGCCGCATTGCGCGCACTCGTGGCGGCCACCGCCGGCGACATCGACCTGGGTCTGGCCCTGTTCATCGAGGGGGAGGAGGAATTCGGCAGCCGGTCATTCGCCACCTTCCTGACCGACAACCGGGAGGCCCTGCGCGCCGACGCGATCGTGGTGGCCGACTCGAACAACTGGGACATCAACACCCCCGCCATCACCATCGCGCTGCGCGGCAATGTCACGTTCCGCCTCACGGTGAGCACGCTGGCGCACGCGTCACATTCGGGTATGTTCGGAGGCGCCGTCCCCGACGCGATGATGGCAACCATCCTGTTGCTCGGCACCCTGTACGCGCCGGATGGTTCGGTCGCCGTGGACGGCCTCACCAGCCACAACGCCGGCACTCCGGCGTACGGTGAGGACGCCCTGCGGCAGGAGACCGGTCTGCTCGACGGTGTGTCCCCGATCGGGAACGGTTCCATCCTCAGTCGGATATGGTCCCAACCGGCACTGACCGTCACCGGCATCGATGCGCCCAGCGTCGCGAACGCCTCGAACACCCTGACCCCGTCGGTGTCGGTGCAGATCAGCGTGCGCATCGCGCCCGGCCAGTCCGCTCGTGAGGCCGCAGCCGCCATCGAGACGCACCTGCGCTCACACGCACCCTTCGGAGCGCACCTGGACATCGACGACCTGGACACCGGGGAGCCGTTCCTGGTCGACACCGGCGGGTGGGCCGTGGCCGAGACGCGTCTGGCGATGACCGAGGCCTGGGGGGTCGCCCCGGTGGACATCGGCGTCGGCGGATCCATCCCGTTCATCGCGGACCTGGTCCGCGAATTCCCGCAGGCCCAGATCCTGGTGACCGGTGTTGAAGACCCGGACTCCAGGGCGCACAGCCCCAACGAGTCCCTTCATCTCGGCGTCTTCAAACGCGCGATCCTCAGCGAAGCGTTCCTCCTGGGCCGCCTGAACGCCAGAACCGGTCACTGACACCGGCTCGTGCCCACAAGTCCTGCCCGCTCACGGGTTCGACGGCTACACTGTGACTAGACTCGCCCGGCCGGCCCTCGATGGGACCGTGACCTGGCGGAACCGGATAATACCGAGGAGTACCATGACCGACACGATCGAAACCAGCACCTCCGCACACGGCGTTGGCCTCACCGACATCGCCGCGGCGAAGGTGCGCAGCCTGCTCGCCCAGGAAGGTCGCGAGGACCTGCGACTTCGGGTTGCGGTGCAGCCCGGCGGCTGCTCCGGACTGATCTACCAGCTCTACTTCGACGAGCGCACCCTCGATGGCGACGCCGTCATGGACTACGACGGAGTCGAGGTCGTCGTCGACAAGATGAGCGTCCCGTACCTGGAGGGCGCGTCCATCGACTTCGAGGACACCATCCAGAAGCAGGGCTTCACCATCGACAACCCCAACGCCGGCGGTAGCTGCGCCTGCGGAGATTCCTTCAACTAGGAATTCTCGACTCACTGAAGGGGACCATCCGGCGGGTGGTCTCCTTCAGCTGTATCCGCGCCCACTCACCTCGGCGGCGGAACGAAGCCCGGAACAGGCCCTTAGCCTCTGGAAACAGCACGGCGAACACGTCGACTTTTCGGCCACGGGGCCCGATCGTGCACCGAGGGGGGACCGGCGCGGAGTAGGCTAGAGATGATAAACGCACTTCCTGTGTAGTGCCCTCACGTCTCCCCGAAAGGTCACCGGTGCTCAAAAACCGCCGTCTCCGATGGGCCGTCATACCGGTCGCAGCAACCCTCGCCTTCGTCCTGGCCGGATGCACCCAGGCTCAACTCAACGGGTATCTGCCCGGTTTCGAGGAGGGTGAGGCCCCGGTAACGAACAACACCGAACGGGTTTCCGGTCTGTGGACCACCTCGTGGATCGTGCTGCTCATCGTCGGCCTCATCACCTGGGGACTCACTCTCTGGGCCGTGATCGTCTACCGACGCCGGAAGGGCCAGACCGGCCTTCCCGTGCAGCTGCGGTACAACATGCCCATCGAGATCTTCTACACGATCGTGCCGCTGATCCTCGTGCTGGGCTTCTTCGCCTTCACCGCCCGCGATCAGAACGCCATCGAAGCCCGCTTCGAGGAGCCCGACCTGCAGATCGAGGTCATCGGCAAGCAGTGGGCCTGGGACTTCAACTACGTCACCGACGACGTGTTCACCCAGGGCATCCAGGGCCAGCCAGACCTCGACGGGGAGCAGGGCGCGCTCGTCGAAAGCGAGATTCCGACTCTGGTGCTCCCCGTCGGCCAGGAGATCGAGATCGCGCTCGAAGCACGCGACGTCATCCACTCCTTCTGGGTCATCGACTTCCTGTACAAGAAAGACATGATTCCCGGCAAGACCAACTACATGTCGGTCATCCCCGAACGAATCGGCACCTACGCCGGCAAGTGCGCCGAGCTGTGCGGTGAGTACCACTCGCTGATGCTCTTCAACGTCGAGGTGGTGTCAGAGGCCGACTACGACGTGTACATCGAGTCCCTCAGGGCAGCAGGCAACGAGGGCCAGGTATCCAACGAGTACGACCGCAACTCGAATCTCCCGGGAACCGGCGCTCCATCGGCAGAGGAAGGTAACTAGACCATGAGCACCACAACAGCTCCGGCCGGCGCACCAGCCGCTGCCCAGGCCCCACGGCCGACGGGTGTGGACCGCAAGGGCAACATCGTTGTCCGATGGATCACCTCTACCGACCACAAGGTCATCGGGTACATGTACCTGATCACCTCATTCGTTTACTTCTGCCTCGGTGGCGTGATGGCGCTCGTCATGCGCGCCCAGCTGTTCGAGCCCGGCCTGCAGATCGTGCAGACCAAGGAGCAGTACAACCAGCTGTTCACCATGCACGGCACCATCATGCTGCTGATGTTCGCGACACCACTGTTCTTCGGCTTCGCCAACGCGTTGATGCCGTTGCAGATTGGCGCGCCCGACGTGGCGTTCCCGCGGCTCAATGCCTTCTCGTTCTGGCTGTTCTTCTTCGGCAGCCTGATCGCCGTCGGCGGATTCCTCACCCCGCAGGGTGCTGCGTCGTTCGGCTGGTTCGCGTATCAACCACTGGCCAGTACGACGTTCTCGCCGGGTATCGGCGGTAATCTCTGGATGGTCGGTCTCGGTCTGTCCGGTTTCGGCACGATCCTCGGTGGCGTGAACTTCATCACCACCATCATCACCATGCGTGCCCCCGGCATGACCATGTTCCGGATGCCGATCTTCACCTGGAACACCCTGGTGACGTCGCTCCTGATCCTGATGGCCTTCCCTGTCCTGGCCGCAGCCATGCTCGCCGCGGCAAGCGACCGGATCTTCCTCTCGCGCATCTACGACCCAGCCAACGGCGGTGCGATCCTCTGGCAGCACCTGTTCTGGTTCTTCGGTCACCCCGAGGTGTACATCATCGCGCTGCCGTTCTTCGGCATCGTGTCAGAGGTCTTCCCGGTGTTCAGCCGCAAGCCGATCTTCGGATACAAGACGCTGATCTACGCAACCATCTCGATCGCCGCCCTGTCCGTCACGGTCTGGGCACACCACATGTACGTGACCGGTTCGGTCCTGCTGCCGTTCTTCTCCCTGATGACGATGCTCATCGCGGTACCGACAGGGGTGAAGATCTTCAACTGGATCGGAACCATGTGGCGGGGCTCCATCACCTTTGAAACGCCCATGCTCTGGGCCATCGGCTTCCTGATCACATTCACCTTCGGTGGTCTGACCGGCGTGATCCTCGCGTCCCCGCCGCTGGACTTCCACGTGTCGGACACCTACTTCGTTGTGGCGCACTTCCACTACGTCGTGTTCGGTACCGTCGTGTTCGCGATGTTCAGCGGGTTCTACTTCTGGTGGCCCAAGTGGACAGGCAAGATGCTCAATGAGCGCCTGGGCAAGTGGCACTTCTGGTTGCTCTTCATCGGCTTCCACACCACCTTCCTCGTGCAGCACTGGCTCGGTGTCGTGGGTATGCCGCGTCGTTACGCGTCCTACCTGCCCGAGGACGGCTTCACCTGGATGAACCAGGTCTCCACCGTCGGATCGATGCTGCTGGCGGTGTCGATGATCCCGTTCTTCCTGAACGTGTACATCACGGCGCGCAATGCCCCGCAGGTCACCGTGAACGACCCCTGGGGTTACGGCGCTTCGCTGGAGTGGGCCACGTCATGCCCGCCTCCGCGCCACAACTTCACGTCGATCCCACGGATCCGCTCCGAGCGTCCCGCCTTCGACCTGAACCACCCCGAAGCGGGTATGCCCGTGGGAATCGGTCCGGCCAAGGACGCGCCTGACGCCCCCACATACGACGCCGGATCGGAAGAGGTCAAGTAGATGAAAGCCAATATCAGCCTCTACTGGATCCTCGCGGTCTTCTTCGCGCTGCTCGCGGCCGTCTACGTGGTCTGGGGCCTGCTCGACCCCCTGCAGGGGAGCATCGAATGGGTGGGGACCTTCGGTATCGCTCTCAGCGGTGTCTTGGTCGCGTTCGTGGCCTTCTACCTGGATAAGGTGCACAAGGCGCAGGGCGGGGAACTGCCCGAGGACCTTCTCGACGCGAACATCGACGACGGCGACCCCGAGCTGGGCTTCTTCAGCCCGTGGAGCTGGTGGCCCATCATGCTGGCCGCCAGTGCGGCGCTGCTGTTCCTCGGCCTCGCGGTCGGCTTCTGGATCTCGTACATCGCCGTGGGCGTCGGCGTGATCAGCCTGGTCGGCTGGATCTACGAGTACTACCGGGGCCTGTTCGCCCGGTAAGCGCCTCAACCGCAAACGGCGCCGCCAACCTCAGGGTTGGCGGCGCCGTTTTGTGTGTCCGAGCCGGTCGGACGGAGCCGACGGCTACACCGTCAGGCGACGGAACGCGAGGAGCTGGAAGGCGACGGTGACCGGCCTCGCCGGTTCCGGCCTGTCGGGTGACGTCGACCCGAGCTCGCTTGCGCTACCGGCACGTCCCGAGTGGTGGGCGGACGGTCCCATGCCGAGCAGCGCTCTGACGTCTGCGGGGGAGAGAGACAGCTGCTGAGAGAGCTCGGTACCCGACTCGAGTTCAAAGCGGCCGGCGAGGCTCGTGATGAGGTCGGCCGTCTTATTGCCGTGCACGTCGAGAGCCAACCCATCCGCACGGAGCTCCTCCAGGTGGCTCGGATGGGGAACCACCACCACCAACAGGCCGCCAGGGGCCACGATCCGGTGGAACTCGGCCGGATTGCGCGGCGCGAAGACGTTGATGGCCACATCCGCCGCTGCGTCCCGAATGGGCAGCGGAGACCAAACGTCAGCGACCAGACCGGCCGTGACGCTGCCCGCGTGCGTCGCGGCGCGCACGGTGCGGGCGACGGCTGGCGCGGACAGGTCGACGGCCAGGGCAGACACGCCCACGGGTCCCTGGCGGGCCGTATGGTCCACAGCGCCCTCCTGAGGGCGCCGCTGATCGGCCAGGGCGGCCAGCACACCTCTGAGGTAGTACCCGGTCCCACAGCCGATGTCGGCCACTCGGCCAGCTCGTTCCTGGGCAACGAGCGTGCACAGGGCATCGCGCAGGTCTGAGTACCAGCCGTGCTCCAGGAAGGTCTCCCTGGCGTCGAGCATGGCGGGGGAGTCCCCGATCAGGCGGCGTGATCCATTGATCAGGGAGACGTACCCGCGGCGGTTCACATCGAACCGATGGCCGTGGGGGCAGGACAGGACGAGAGTATCGGCGGGTTGCAGGTCGGCCAAACAGTTCGGGCACCGCAGCCACTCCGACAGAGTCAGGAGGTGCTGCGATGCCCGAACGGGTGGAGCCGTGGAATCAGTGGTGATCGCCGTGGCTCTTTTCGATTTCCTGGGTACCGACCGGTGCGATCCGGTCTTCGAAGAACCAGCGTGACAGTCCGGCACGTACGCGTTGCACGGGCGAGATCTTGCCCCGTGCGTTGGGGGTGAGCTCGAGCGGTTTGTAGTCGGCGTAGCTGACCAGCTTCCAGCGCTCGTACTCGTCGACGGGCTGGTGCACCTCGATGTACTCGCCACCGGGGAGACGCACGATGCGGCCGGATTCGTAGCCGTGCAGCACGATCTCACGATCCTTCTTCATCAGTGCGAGGCAGACCCGCTTGGTGATGAAGTACGCGATGATCGGGCCGAGAATCACGACGGCCTGGAGGGTGTGGATGACCCCCTCCATCGTCACCTTGAAATGGGTGGCGATGATGTCCGACGACGCCGCGGCCCACAGGCCGGCGTAGAACGTGACACCGGCCGCGCCGATGGCGGTGCGGGTCGGAGCGTTGCGCGGACGGTCCAGGATGTGGTGTTCGCGCTTGTCACCGGTCACCCAGGCCTCGAGGAACGGGTACAGCAGGACAACGCCGATGAACAGTCCGAGGCCCACCAGGGGGATCAGGATGTTGAACGACCAGGTGCCGCCGAGTCCGACCCACTCGAGCCCCGGCGGAATCAGGCGGAGGGCACCGTCGGCGAAGCCGATGTACCAGTCGGGCTGGGTTCCGGCGGAAACGGGGGAGGGATCGTACGGACCGTAGTTCCAGATCGGGTTGATCGTGAAGAACGACGCCATCAGCATGACAACACCGAAGACGATGAAGAAGAATCCACCGGCCTTGGCAGCGTAGACCGGCAGAACCGGGTAGCCGACGACGTTGTTGTTGGTGCGACCGGCTCCGGGGTACTGAGTGTGCTTGTGCACAACGACGAAGAGCAGATGCATCGCGATCAGAGCCACGATGATCGCCGGCAGGATCAGGATGTGCAACGAGTACAACCTGCCCACGATATCGACGCCGGGGAATTCGCCGCCGAAGAGCAGGAACGAGATCCACGTTCCCACCACGGGGATGCCCTTGACCATGCCGTCGATGATGCGCAGACCGTTACCGGACAGCAGGTCATCGGGGAGCGAGTATCCGGTGAAGCCTTCGGCCATCGCCAGGATGAAGAGGACGAAGCCGATGACCCAGTTGAGTTCACGCGGCTTGCGGAATGCGCCGGTGAAGAAGATCCGCAGCATGTGCAGTCCGATGGAGGCCACGAACAGGAGGGCCGCCCAGTGATGCACCTGGCGCATCAGCAGACCACCACGGATGTCGAAGGACAGGTCCAGGGATGACGCCATCGCCACGGACATCGCCACGCCCTTGAGCGGAACGTATGAGCCGTCGTAGTGCACCTCGACCATGGAGGCCTGGAAGAAGAACGTCAGAAACGTGCCAGAGAGCAGGATGATGACGAAGCTGTAGAGCGCGACCTCACCGAGCAGGAACGACCAGTGGTCGGGGAAGATCTTACGACCCAGTTCCTTGACGGCGGTGGAGATGCTCGTGCGCTCGTCAACGTAGTTGGCCGCGGCGCCCGTGAAGCCGCCGGACTTCTTCTTCTGTGTGTCGGCGGGTTTCATATCGGTTGTGGTACTCACTGTCGCTCCCAGAAGCTCGGTCCGACGGGTTCAAGGAAATCGCTTTGTGCGATCAGGTATCCATCAGCGTCCACCGCGATGGGGAGCTGGGGAAGGGCGCGCTTGGCCGGTCCGAAGATGACCTTCGCGCTGTCGGCCACGTCGAACTGCGACTGGTGGCACGGGCACAGCAGGTGGTGCGTCTGCTGTTCGTACAGGCCGACCGGGCAGCCCACGTGGGTGCAGATCTTGGAGTACGCGACGATTCCGTCGTATGACCAGCTGGCACGTTCGGGCGTCTCGATGAGGTCTTCAGGCTTCATGCGCACCAGAATGACCACGGCCTTGGCTTTCTCTTCGAGCAGACCGTGCCCGAGGTCCATCAGTCCCTCTGGGATGACAGCGAAGGAGGAGCCCAGCGTGACATCGGATGCCTTGATCGGTACGCCGGAGGGGTCGAGGGCGAGCCTGGTCCCCTTTTCCCACATGGTCTGCTTGAGCAGCGCAACGGGGTCCTGGTCCTGCGGAGCGAGGCCGCGGAACAGTACGACCGCGGGAAGCGGGAAGACCACGAGGGCACCGATCAGGCTGTTGCGGATCATGGTGCGACGGCCGAAGCCGGACTCGGTGTTCGCTTCCTGGAAGATCTCCACGGCGCGGGCACGGGTTTCGTCGGTGCCGCGAACCGGGTGGCGCTCATCGACACCTTCTTCGTCGTGCATGAGCGCCTTGCCCCAGTGCACGGCGCCGATACCCAGTGCAAGCAGTGCCAGGGCGAGCCCGATACCGATGAACATGTTGTTCAGACGAACAGAGCCCGGGTCCTCCGGCACGATCGGGAAGATCATGTAGGCCGCGATGGCGAAGATGCTGCCCACGATCGACAGGTAGAACAGGGTGTAGACGGTGCGCTCTGCACGCTTCTCCGCGCGGGGATCCAGGTCGGTGATCCGGGGTCGGTGCGGCGGGAAACCGGGGTTGGCCACAGCGTCGCGGGAAACGACGGCAATGCCTGCGGCAGCCGAACCGTGGTCGACACCCGCGGAATCGGTGGCGGTCAGGTCCTTTCCGCTGGTTTCATCGCTGGCCATTGTTCTCCTTCGTGGGGGCTGTCAGTGCCGACATAGTCGGCAATGACGCGGGTTGTGCAGTGTGCGGTGTTGCTGTGCGTGATCGCTGTGTCATATCCCGTACGGCCGATCAGTTGGACTTCGCCGTGATCCACACGGTGAGAGCGACAATCGCGCCGAGCCCGAAGATCCAGAGGAAAAGGCCTTCGGAAACCGGACCGAGCGAACCCAGTGCGAATCCGCCCGGCGACGGGTTGTTCTCCACGTACTTGAGGTACGTGATGATGTCGCGCTTGTCTTCGGGGGAGATGTTCATGTCATTGAAGACGGGCATGTTCTGCGGGCCGGTGATCATGGCCTCGTAGATGTGCTGCGGGGTTACACCGTCCAGGGCGGGTGCGTACTTGCCCTCGGTCAGGGCGCCACCGGCTCCGGCGACGTTGTGGCACATCGCACAGTTGATGCGGAACAGTTCTGCGCCGGCTGCCGCGTCACCCTGCGCGTCGAGCAGCTCGGCGGCGGGGATCGCGGGGCCGGGGGCGAGGGATGCGACATACGCGGCAAGGGCCGCGGTCTGCTCCTCGGTGAACTGCACGGGCTTGACCTCGGCCTGTGGTCCGTTCATCTGCATCGGCATCCGACCGGTGCCGACCTGGAAGTCGACCGAGGCGGCGCCGACGCCGATCAGGCTGGGACCGGCCGACGTGCCGTCAGCGCTGAGGCCGTGGCAGGTGGCGCAGTTCGCGGCGAACAGCTTCTCGCCCTCCGCGACGGTCTGCGCTGATGCGCTCTCGGTGGCGGCGCTGGCGGTGCTGGTGCTGAATGCTGCGTAGGCGCCGCCGGTGAAGAGCAGGCCGATGGCAATGAGGGCAACGCTGGCGAGAGGGCTGCGCCGGCCGGAACGACGTGAAGTGCCGTTGGTAGGTTTCTGAGTCCTGGGCATGCTGAGTGTGTCCGCTCCTGCTTGTTATTTAAGAACGTAGATGACCAGGAAGAGCCCGATCCAGACGACGTCGACGAAGTGCCAGTAGTACGAAACCACGATGGCGCTGGTGGCTTCCTTGTGACCGAAGTTCTTGACCGCGAAACCACGGCCGATCACGAGGAGGAAGGCGATGAGGCCGGCGGTCACGTGAATTCCGTGGAAACCGGTGGTGAGGTAGAAGGCCGAGCCGTAGGCGTTGGACGCCAGCGTCACGCCTTCGGTCACCAGGGTGGCGTACTCGAAGACCTGGCCGGAGACGAAGATCGCGCCGAGGGCGTAGGTGAGGAAGAACCACTCGACCATGCCCCACTGGCTCGGTCGCCATCCCGTCGACCTAGACTGCAGGCGCTCGGCGGCGAAAACGCCGAACTGGCAGGTGATGGAGGAGGACACCAGGATCAGCGTGTTCACCAGAGCAAAGGTGAAGTTGTGCTTCTCGGTCTCGAACTGCCACAACTCCGGAGAGGTGGACCTCAGGGTGAAGTAGATGGCGAAGAGGCCAGCGAAGAACATGACCTCGCTGCCCAGCCAGACAATGGTGCCAACCGCCACGCTGTTGGGCCTGTTCACTACGGGGAGGGTCGCCCGAGGAGTAATTGAGGTCGTCGTCACTATTCCATTATGGCCGATTACGCCACAGGTTTTTCTCATACTGAAGTGCCATAAGGCCCAATTTAGGGGTTAGGGGACCCTAACTAGTGCCTGATGGGGCCGTAATTGCGGGGCGGGGAGCTGGGTTCCCTAAGATCGAAGCATGCTCGAATCCCAGTCCTGGCCGAATATTCTTGATGTCCTGTTGCGGGGCGAAGACCTGAGCGTGGCCGATGCTGCCTGGTGCATGGAGAGAATCGTGCTGGGGGAGGCGTCCGAGGCCCAAATCGCCGGGTTCCTGGTGGCCTTGCGCGCCAAGGGCGAGACCGTTGATGAGATCGTCGGATTCCGAGACGCTATCCTCGACCACGCCATCCCCCTGAACGTGAATTCGATGGGCCTGGACATCGTGGGTACCGGCGGCGACAGGTTCGGCACGGTCAACGTGTCCACCATGGCGTCCATCGTCTGCGCAGCCGCCGGCGTGCCCGTGATCAAGCACGGAAACAAAGCCGCCAGCAGCGCCTCTGGATCCTCTGACGTCCTCGCCGCACTCGGCATCGACCTCAGCCGGTCCGCCGACGAAGTCGCGGCCGTGCTGGACTCCACCGGAATCACCTTCGCATTCGCTGCGGCATTCCACCCCGGCTTCCGGCACGCCGCCGCCGTCCGCGCGGACCTCGGCATCCCCACGGTCTTCAACTTCCTCGGTCCGTTGGTCAACCCCGCCAGGCCGGAGGCGTCGGCCGTCGGGGTGGCCAGTCTCGACCGCGTGCCGCTCTTCGTCGGGGTGTTTCAGACCCGGGGTGCCTCCGCCCTGGTGTTTCGGGGTGACGACGGACTGGATGAACTCACCACGACGGGTCACAGCCACGTCTGGGAGGTGTCCAGGGGTCAGGTCACCGAGCACGACATCGACCCGCGCGATCTCGGCATCCCGCGGGCAACGATGAGCCAGCTGGTCGGCGGGTCGCCGGAACACAATGCCGGTGTGGTGCACGCCGTGCTGTCGGGGGAGACGGGCCCGGTGCGCGACATCGTCCTTCTCAACGCGGCCGGTGGTCTGGTCGCATACGATCTCGCGCACGACCCCGCGCAGTCCCAGGTCAGCATCCTCGACCGGTTCAGGGCGAAACTCCTCGTCGCGGCCGAGGCGATCGACTCCGGTGCCGCGACGGCCAAGCTCGCCCAGTGGGTGCAGGCCACCCGCGCCTGAGCCAGCCCGGTCGCGCGACGTCGGCTCGTCCGGTGCCACCGGAAAGACCGGCCGGCCGCGTGCCCCGCACGTCGGGGCGTCGCGGCCGACCGGCCGGGATGAAGCGGTTCGCTGGCGAGCTGCTGGCTAGATGACGTCCTCGTCCACCCAGCCGAAGGTCTTGGTGACCGCCTTCTTCCAGTTCCGCAGCTGGCGGGCGCTTTCCTCCTCGCTCATGACCGGCGTCCACCGGCTGTCCTCCTGCCAGTTGGAGCGCAGTTCGTCCAGTGTGCTCCAGAACCCGACCGCCAAGCCGGCCGCGTATGCCGCTCCGAGCGCCGTCGTCTCGGCCACGACCGGACGGATGACCGGGACACCGATGATGTCGGCCTGGAACTGCATCAGCAGGTTGTTCTTGATCATGCCGCCGTCGACCTTGAGCTCGGTCAGGGGCACCCCTGAGTCCGCGTTCACGGCGTCCAGAACCTCCCGGGTCTGGAAGGCGGTGGCCTCCAGCGCCGCTCGGGCAATGTGGCCCTTGTTGACGAAGCGGGTGAGGCCGACCAGGGCGCCACGGGCATCCGAGCGCCAGTACGGCGCGAACAGGCCGCTGAACGCCGGAACGAAGTAGGCGCCGCCGTTGTCGTCGACGCTTGCGGCCAGTGTCTCGATCTCCTCCGAGGAGGTGATCATGCCGAGGTTGTCGCGCAGCCACTGCACCAGGGCGCCGGTGACGGCGATCGAACCCTCGAGGGCGTAGTGCGGTTCGGCGTCGCCAAGCTTGTAGCCCAGCGTGGTGAGCAGGCCGTTCTTGGAGTGGATGATCTCGGTGCCGGTGTTGAAGATCAGGAAGTTGCCGGTGCCGTAGGTGTTCTTCGCCTCACCCTGGTCGAACGCGGCCTGACCGAAGGTGGCGGCCTGCTGGTCACCGAGGATGCCGGCGATCGGCACCTCACGCAGCAGGCTGTGCTCGTTGACGGTGCCGTAGACCTCGCTGGAGGACTTGATCTCCGGCAGCATCGACCGGGGCACGTCGAACGCCGCCAGGATCTCGTCGTCCCATTCAAGCGTTTCCAGGTCCATGAACAGGGTGCGGCTGGCGTTGGTGACGTCGGTGGCATGCACGCCGCCCTCCAGCCCGCCGGTGAGGTTCCACAGCACCCAGGTGTCGGTGGTACCGAACATCAGGTCACCCCGCTCGGCCTTCTCCCTTGCCCCCTCCACGTTCTCCAGGATCCAGACGATCTTGGTGCCGGAGAAGTACGTCGCCAACGGCAGACCGACCTTGGGCTTGAACCGCTCCACACCGCCATCCGCGGCCAACCGGTCGACGATCGGCTGGGTGCGGGTGTCCTGCCAGACGATGGCGTTGTACACCGGCAGGCCGGTGGTGCGGTCCCAGACAACGGCGGTCTCACGCTGGTTGGTGATGCCGACGGCGGCGATGTCGTGCCGGGTGAGGTTGGCCTTGGACAGCGCCTGACCGATGACCTCACGGGTGTTGTCCCAGATCTCCACCGGGTTGTGTTCGACCCAGCCGGCGCGGGGAAAGATCTGCTCGTGCTCGAGTTGACCGGTCGAGACGATCGAGCCGGCGTGGTCGAAGATGATGGCCCGCGAACTCGTGGTGCCCTGGTCGATGGCGAGAACATACTGTGCCATGGTGTACCTCCTTGTACGTTGCATGATGGCTTGGACACACTATAAAACCGTGCGGAGTGTTCCGCTCGGGTGACTTCTGTACCGCGATGGCCACTCGGGCCGGGCAGCGCGGCAGGCCGGTCCGTGCCGGACCGGCCTGCCGGTTAGGCCATGACGGGCAGCCAGACCAGCGAGGCCCACCCGGCCAGGACACCGCCGATGACGGGCCCCACGACCGGGACCCAGGAATAGGCCCAGTCCGATGAACCCTTGCCCTTGATCGGCAGGATGAAGTGCGCGATCCGGGGGCTGAGGTCACGGGCCGGGTTGATGGCGTATCCGGTCGGTCCACCGAGGGAGACACCGATCACAAGCACGAGCAGGGCGACGGGCAGTGCGCCGAGGGCCGCGAGGCCACCGGTCTCGCCCTGGCGACCGCCGCCGAACGCGATCACCACGAACACCAGCACGAAGGTGCCGATGATCTCGGTGACCAGGTTCCAGCCGTACGAGCGGATGGCCGGACCCGTCGAGAAGGTGCCCAGCTTGTTGGCGGGTTCCGGCTCCTCGTCGTAGTGCTGCTTGTAGGCCAGCCAGCACACGACGGCGCCGAGGAAAGCACCGAGGAACTCGCCGGCCAGATAGACGAGCACCGACAGGAAGTTCACCGGAACGCCCAGGCCGAATTCGGTGGCGCCAGAGGCGACCAACCCCAGGGTGACGGCCGGGTTGAGGTGCGCACCCGAGTTGTACGCCACGGTCACACCGGCGAAGACAGCGAATGCCCAGCCGAAGGTCACCATGAGGAACCCGCCGCCGAAGCCCTTGTTCTTCGTCAGCGCCACGTTGGCCACGACACCACAACCGAGGAGGACGAGCATCCCTGTGCCCAACACCTCCGACAAAAACACAAGACCGATATTGTCCACGATGACCTTTCTCGTTAGGAGCGAGATGCCGGTTGAACCGGAGCAATCCCTTCGCGCTGAGCGATTGTGCAGTCACCATAGCGCGGGCGCGCCCGAAGCGAAACGGAGCAGAATAGGCGGATAACCTGCCTCTTACCGAGAGCGATGGCAGCGCGTAGGTTGTGCGTGAACCTGTTGTGGGTGTCCGGCACGTGCAGAAACGTGCCGTCTCGATTCCGCCGAACGAAGGAATGGAAATGAAGAAGCTTGTCAACGATCCGAAAAACGTTGTCGACGAGGCCGTCGCCGGGTTCGGTGCTGCGCACGGCGACATCGTGCGGGTATCCCTGGATCCGGTTTTCATTGTGCGCACCGACGCGCCCGTCTCGGGCAAGGTCGGCATCGTCAGCGGCGGCGGCAGCGGTCACGAGCCGCTGCACGGCGGTTTCGTCGGCCTGGGCATGCTCGATGCCGCTGTGCCGGGAGCCGTCTTCACCTCGCCGACGCCCGACCCGATTCTCGCGGCCACCAAGGCTGTGGACGGGGGAGCAGGGGTGCTGCACATCGTGAAGAACTACACCGGTGATGTGCTGAACTTCGAGACGGCGGCGGATCTGGCGGCGGCAGACGACATCGAGGTACGCTCGGTGATCGTCGACGACGACGTCGCGGTCAAGGACTCGCTCTACACCGCGGGGCGCAGGGGAGTGGCCGGCACGGTCCTGGTCGAGAAGATCGCCGGTGCCGCCGCCGAGCGTGGCGACGACCTCGACACTGTCGCGACCGTCGCCGAGAAGGTCATCGGTCGGGTCCGCTCCATGGGCGTGGCCCTCACCCCGTGCGTGGTCCCGCACGCCGGCGAGCCGAGCTTCACGCTGGCCGACGACGAGATCGAGATCGGCATCGGGATCCACGGCGAGCCGGGGCGGGAACGGATCAAAATGGAACCGGCCGACGCCATCGTCGACCGAATCCTGGGACCGATCCTGGAGGACCTGCCCGTCACGGCGGGGGACAAGGTCCTCCTGTTCGTCAACGGAATGGGCGGGACGCCCCAGGTGGAGCTGTACATTGTATTCCGACGGGCCGCCGAAGTTCTCGCCGATCGTGGCATCGAGGTCACCCGAACGCTCGTCGGCAATTTCACAACATCACTGGAGATGCAGGGCATGTCGATCACGGTTCTCACACTCGATGACGAGTTGACCACCCTGTGGGACGCTCCGGTGCACACGGCCGCACTGCGGTGGGGAAAGTAGGGAAGACCGAATGAGCGTAGACGTCGCATGGGCAGAGGCCTGGATCCGGAGCAGCGCGAAGGTTCTGTCTGAGCACCGCGCAGAATTGAACACGCTGGACCGGGAGATCGGCGACGGTGATCACGGCGAGAACATGGACAGGGGCTTCCAGGCCATGCTGCCCAAGCTCGACTCCCTGACCGACGCGGCGACGCCCGCCGAGCTGCTCAAGGCCCTCGCGGCCACGCTCATCTCCACGGTCGGCGGTGCCGCCGGTCCGCTCTACGGCACCGCCTACCTGAAGGCCGCTGCCGCGGTGAGCGGTGCGGCGGAACTGGACGGGCCGGCGATCATCGCCCTACTGACGGCCGGACGGGATGGAATCGTGTTGCGCGGCAAGGCGGAATCCGGTGACAAGACCATGATCGACGCCTGGACTCCGGCGGTGGACGCGGCGACAGAGGCCGCGGCCGCCGGGGCAAGCGCCGCCCTGATCCTCGCCGCCGCCGCGGATGCCGCAGAGGCCGGCGCCGTTGCGACGGAGCCGTGGGTGGCCCGCAAGGGTCGGGCAAGCTATCTGGGCGAGCGAGCCATCGGCCATCGTGACCCTGGTGCCCAGTCGACGGCGCTGATCCTGCGCTGTGGTGCCGATGCGGCCGCGCAGGCCTGATTGTGGCTGAGCCCGTGCCGGAACGAGTCGGCCTAGTGTTCGTGTCGCACAGCGCCCTGATCGCTCAGGGCCTGGTCGAGTTGGCTCGTCAGATGGCTCCGACCATCACCCTGGTGGCCGCAGGCGGTCGTCCGGACGGCGGAATCGGGACGGACTTCGACGCCATCGCCACCGGCATCGCCCTGGCCGAGAACGGTGCGGGGGCCGTCGTGCTGTGCGACCTCGGCTCGGCCATCCTCACAGCCGAAACGGCCCTCGAGTTCCTCGATGACGAGGTGCGGGAACGCGTCCGCATCGCCGACGCTCCTCTCGTGGAGGGTGGGGTGGCGGCCGCGGTCGCCGCCGAAATCGGCGGCGACCTGGATGCCGTGATCGCCGCTGCCGAATCCTCGGCGGGCCGTGAGCCCGAGGCTCGCACGGACACGGCCGGGGGAGCGGTGCCGGGGGATTCCGGCACGGTTTCCCGCACGGTGACGCTGCGAAACCGGGATGGGCTGCACGCCCGTCCGGCCGCAGACTTCGTCAAGCTGGCCAGCACCTTCGACGCCGCCGTCACGGTCAACGGCAAGGACGCGCACAGCCTCCTCGGAATCATGTCTCTGGGGCTGACCAGAGGAATGAAGGTGGAGATCTCCGGCCCCGACGAGCGCTCACGCGCGGCCGTGGATGCCCTGGCCGACCTGATCGAGACCGGCTTCGGCGAAGAGTGACCCCGGTCGCGTAACCGCTTGTGCCCCTAGAATTCGGGGTGCGTCGCGGCGTACGCTGTCGCCATGGTCCAGAATGAGAAATCCTCGGCCAGGGCGCATCGCAGGGGCCCCGACCGTTTATTCGACTGGGTGGAGAACCGACTCCGACCGGCCTTCGAGTCACCACCGGTGGGCACCTATGACGCGGCCGAGACGACGGGTCTGGCGGAGTGCCCGGTCTGCGGGCGCCCGATGACGGAACACACCATCGAACACTCTGCCCACGACACGGTGTTGAACTGTCCGGTGCCGCATCCGGGCGCCTGGGACCGGGACGCCTTCGAGCCGGTGAATGAGCTGGGCATGGTCATGCGGCGCCGCCAAGAGACCGACCCGCCGACCTGAGCCACCAGCCGACCTGAGCCACCAGAGGGCGCGTCGGCGCCGGGTGATCGGCCTCGCCGGCTGAGGGGCCGAGAAGCACCCTGGAAATCACCTTGTTGACATAATGTGCATTATCGGTCACAGTAGGGATGGTCCGGAAGCGGTGGGGCGTCCTGGTGTTCACGGGTCGTTCCCACGATGGACGCGTGCGTTTTTGACGGACTGTAGGAATCGTCCAGGAGGTGCGGTCGCCAGGTGCAACCCGCTGACGGCTCGGTGCCGTACGCCACGGACGATGGCGATCGTCGACTCGGCACCGCCAGAACCCGCTGGAGGTCGTCACCGAGTCCGCCTTTATTTTTGCACAGGAAAAAAAGAGGGCGTGTCGCGGGGTGGTGCGCACCGTGCCAGCGCCGTAGCCGCAGCACCGGCTTCGGAATAGGTTGGCCGCAGCCAGAGCTCTCACTCCCCTGCCGTCTCGAACCGAAGGAGCGTCATGTCGAACAGCGCCGAAAACGGAAAAGCCGTCTTCGCCCTCGCGATCGACCCGGGCAGGCTGACCGGGCGTGAGCTCACCAGCATCCGGGTGGCCTTCGCCGTCAGCGGCCTGGTGGCCATCGTTATCGGCACGATCCTGTTGGTCTGGACCGAGGCGACCCTGGCCGTCATCGCCGTGCTGTTCGGACTGTACTTCGTGATCAGCGGTGTCGTGCGGATTGCCCGTGGAGTGACCAGCTCCGGGGCAGGCGCGGGCAGCCGCCTACTCAACGTCATTTTCGGGCTCGCGGTCCTGGTGCTCGGAATCTACGCCCTGCTCAACCCGGAGGGATCGCTGGCCGTGCTCGGCCTGCTGGTCGGCATCGTCTGGATCGTGGACGGCGCGGCCGCCCTGGTCGAGTACAGCACAGACTCCAGCCGGTGGGTCGGAATCCTTCTCGGCGTCGTCGGCATCGTGGCCGGCGGCATCGTGCTGTTCGCGCCCGTCGAAACCATCGGGGTGCTCGTCACGATCGGCGGGATCATGCTGATCATCTCCGGGCTGGTCCAGCTCGTGCGGGCATTCACCTTCGGGCGCGGCGTGACCGGCTCGGCCGCCTGAGCCGCCGGAGCGGGCTCAGGCAGCTCAGCTGGGTGGCCGGATCAGCTGGTGAAATCCGACGTGTCGCCGACGTACCGGGTGTTGTTCGCCGGCACCGGTTCGACCGCGGCCAGGACGATTTCGGCGGCGAACTCGCCCACGTTGTACAGCTTGCCGGCGGAGTCCTGCCTGGCGCTGATCGCACCGGGGTTGGCCCGCTCGAGGAGCACGGCCGTGATGGTGCCCTGGATCATGTCGCCGGACACGACGACAAAACCGATGCCGGCCTCCGCGAGCTCGGGGATCACGGCCCTGAGGGCGTCCTCGCCGGCCCGCTTGCTGCGCGCGACGGGCTCGTACACGGCGACGTTGGATGCGGTGTCGACGAAGTGGGCCTGGTGGCTGGTGATGAAGACCACCCGGGAGCCGTCGCTCAACAGCGGTACAGCGGCGTTGAGGAGGTTCACCTGGGCGTCCCGGTTCAGCTGCATGGCGTAGTCCTCGGCCATGCCGCTCTCCATGCCGCCGGACGCATTCATCACCAGGATGTCCAGTCCGCCGTACTCGGCGCGGATGGTATCGAACATTGCTGCCACCGACGCGGCGTCGGTGAGGTCGGCGGCCACGGTGATGGCGGTTCCCCCGGCAGCGCGGATGGCGGTGGCGAGTTTGTTCGCCCGCGCTTCCTTGTTGCGGTAGTTGATGACGACCTGGGCGCCGGCTTCGGCGAAGTAGGCGACGGTGTCGGCTCCGATCCCCCGGGACGAACCCGTGACGAGGATGCGCTTTCCCGAAAGGCTGCCGGGCTGGAGGGGATTCATCGATGGTGTGCTCACGGGGATAAAGACTATCAACATGCCTCCCACCCTCAGGTGCTAGCGTCGGTAGCAAATCAACGCGCGAGGGGTGCGAGATGGTGGATTTGACCGACTACCTGTGGATTATCTGGCTGGGCTTCATCCTGGTCTGCGTCATCATCGAGCTGCTCACACTCGAATTCACCTTCCTCATGATCGGGGTGGGCAGCCTGGGCGGACTGGCCGCGAACCTGCTCGACCTGGACTGGTGGGTGCAGATCCTCATCGCAGCGCTCCTCTCGGTGCTGCTTCTCGTGCTGATCCGACCCGTCCTGCTCCGAGTGATGAAAAAGGGCGCAGACCCCACACCGAGCAATGTCGCCGCCCTGATCGGGCTGAGCGGCCGGGTCGTGGCGACCATCGGTGTCACCGGCGGCCTGGTCAAACTGGCCAACGGCGAGACCTGGACCGCCAGGCTCTCCGACCTCTCCCCCGCATCCTCGGTCGACCCGGGTGACACCGTCACCGTGTCCGCCATCGAAGGTTCCACAGCTGTCGTCGTCCCCAGGAAAGGACCGCTCAATGCTCAACCCTGATGAATTCATCGGCCAGATCTTTGTGATCGCACTCCTGGTCGTGATCGCGGTCTTCGTGATCGTGGTGCTCGTGCGCGCGATCAAGATCATCCCGCAGGCCAACGCGGGTGTCGTCGAACGACTGGGCAAGTACCACAAGACGCTGATGCCGGGGCTGAACCTGCTGGTGCCCTTCATCGACAGGGTGCGCCCGCTGATCGACATGCGCGAGCAGGTGGTGTCTTTTCCCCCGCAGCCGGTGATCACCGAGGACAACCTGGTGGTGTCCATCGACACCGTCGTCTACTTCCAGGTGACGGATGCCCGCGCGGCCACCTACGAGATCGCCAACTACCTCGGCGCGGTCGAGCAGCTCACCACGACCACCCTGCGCAACGTGGTCGGCGGCCTCAATCTGGAAGAGGCCCTGACCAGCCGGGACAACATCAACGGTCAGCTGCGGATCGTGCTGGACGAGGCCACCGGCAAATGGGGCATCAGGGTGGGCCGGGTGGAACTCAAGGCCATCGACCCGCCGCACTCGATCCAGGACTCGATGGAGAAGCAGATGCGCGCCGAACGTGACCGCCGCGCGCTGATCCTCACCGCGGAGGGCACCAAGCAGTCCGCGATCCTCACGGCGGAGGGGGCCAGGCAGGCGTCGATCCTCCAGGCCGAGGGGCAGGCCCAGGCCGCCGTGCTCCGTGCGCAGGGTGAGGCCGAGGCCATCACCACGGTCTTCAAGGCCATCCACGACGGCGATCCCGACCCGAAACTGCTGGCCTACCAGTACCTGCAGACCTTGCCCAAGCTCGCCGAGGGCAGCGCCAACAAGCTCTGGATCGTGCCCAGTGAGCTCACCGAGGCCATGAAGGGCATCGGCAGGGCCTTCGGCCCGAATCCCGTGCCCGGCAGTCACCCGGCGGTACCCAGCGCTCCGACTCCCCCGGCCGACGCCCGGTCATGAGCCCCGTCCGAGCCGCCTTCCTCAGCCCGGCTCGGCCACGCATCCTGGCGCACCGTGGCCTGAGCCTGGACGCGCCGGAGAACACTCTGCTGGCGTTTCTCGCTGCGTTGAACGCCGGGGCCACACATCTCGAGACCGACGTGCACGCCACCAGCGACGGGGTCGCGGTCCTCAGCCACGACCCCACGCTGCCCGACACCGGCCAGGCCGTGAACCGGCTGACCATGGCCCAGCTGGCCCGGATCGACCTCGGCCGGGGACAGACCTACTGTTCGCTCGCCGAAGCGTTGGAGGCGTTTCCGTCCGCGTTGTTCAACCTGGACGTGAAGTCGGCCGATGCGGTCCTGCCCACCGCCCGCGCCATCCGCTCTGCGGGGGCCGCGCATCGGGTGCTGCTTACATCGTTCTCCGAGTCCCGGCGGCGGCGAGCCGTGCGGGCCGCTCCCGGCACCGTGAGTTCGGCATCCGCGCCGGGTGTCACCCTGCTGGTGGCGGCGGTCCTGCTGCGCCAGCACTGGGCACTCCCCCGGCTCGTGCGCGGGATCAGCGCCATCCAGGTTCCCGTGCGAGCCGGGCCGGTGCGGATCGTGACGCGACGGGTGCTCAGGCACATGCACGCGCTCGGTGTCGAGGTGCACGTCTGGACGATCAACGACACCGCGCAGATGACCAGACTCCTGGCCCTGGGGGTGGACGGCCTGGTCACGGACCGGTGCGATCTGGCTGCTGCGCTGAGCGGCAGCGGCGGCCCCCGTCCCTTCGGAGCCGCGCACCCCACCTGACCTGCGCGCGCGATCCGGTCTCCACCTCCGTTGTTCCTGAGAGAACCCCGCCAGATCGGCGATAACGGAAAGATAACGTCCAGCTTGATGGTTTACAACTAGACAGGCATCGCGAGAGGAGACCACACGATGGCAGATCGTAGTTTGCGTGGCATGAGATTGGGTTCACAGAGCCTTCAGAGCGAAGAGGGCGTGACCTTTTCCCCACGCGTCAGTCACACGTACTTGTGTGCAACGTGCGAGCGCGAGACGGTGATGATTTTCTCCGCCGAAGCAGAAGCACCGGATGAATGGGAGTGCCGTTTCTGCTCCCAGACCGCCACCCGGCTGGTCGACTCGAAGCCCGTGGTCGTCGACCACTCCGACGAGAAGATCGCCCGCACGCACTGGGACATGCTCCTGGAACGTCGTACCCGGGCCGAACTCGAAGAACTGTTGGAGGAACGGCTGACGGTTCTCCGTCAGCGCCGCGGCCAGAAGGTCGGCGCCTAGATGCGCTGACCGGATGGTCGAACACTCCTGTTTTCGCCCCCTGACGAACGGCGCCGGCTAACCCCGGCGCCGTTTGCGTATCCTGGCCCGGTCGGGACCGAAACCGGGTGACACCCGATGGGTTGTCTTCCCGGCGAGCAGGCAGAACAGGACACCGGCCAGGCCGAGTCCGGACACGAACCATTCCACCGGCCGGCCGACGCTCATCGCCGGAGTGTCGGTGGTGCTCAACGGGACCGTTTGGACCATGGCGCCCGGCACCCAGGTGGGCAGGCTGTCGAGCGTGCCGCCGTCAGGGGTGATGATCGCGCTGGTGCCGACGGTGGAGATGTTGACCACGGTGCGACCGGCCTCGATGGCACGCAGTCGCGCGATGGCGAGCTGCTGCACGGACTCGTCGGTGCGGCCGAAGTCGGCGTTGTTCGTCTGCGCCAGGATGATCTCGGCGTCGTCGGCGATCATCTCGTGTACCAGCTGGTCATCGGCGATGTCGAAGCAGATGGCGATGCCGGCCAGGATGCCGTCGATGTCGAAGACGTTGTCCCTCGTGCCGATCTCATAGTCCCGGGAGACCAGGTCGATCAGGTCCGGTGCGAACGGCCGCCAGAACGCACGGTCGGGCATGTATTCCGCAAACGGCACCGGGTGCACCTTGTCGTACAGGTCGACGGCTCCCTCCCCCGCCTTCCACAGCAGGGAGGTGTTGTAGAACTTGCCGGAACGCTCGGTGATGGTGCCGGCGATGAGCGGCGCATCCAGCGCGCTGCTGATGTAGTCGGCCACCCGGGCGGAATCGGCGCTGCGGAGCGGGTCCACGTCGATGCCGTTCTCCGGCCAGACCACGAAGTCCACGTCCTCGTCGATCACGGGCAGGGTGGCAGAGACGTGGTCGGAAAGGATCTGTCCCGGCGCGTTCTGCGCGAACAGGCCGGCGTCCGAGGCGCCCTGCACGGCGGCGATGCGGGCCGTGCCGCTCTGCACCGTCGGCCAGGACGGGAAGGCCAGCAGCACGGCGACGGCGGCGACGGCAGTCGCCGCCCTGACGCCGATCCGGCCGTGCCGTTCCCGGCCCAGCTGCAGGACCAGGGTGCTGAGCCAGACGAGGATGAAGCTGAGTCCGGACATGCCCACCCACGCGACGAGACTGCCGAACGGGCTCTCCGATTGGGAGAGGGCGATGCGACCCCACGCGAAGCCACCGTACGGCCAGACGGCGGAGATGGCCTCGCGGGCCGTCCAGAGTCCGGCCACGACCACGGGAACCATGCCCAGACGGCCGACGGCGGTGGGCCACACCCGTGGGCCGACGTTGAGCACGATTGCGGTCAACGCCAGGCCGACCGCGAAGAAGATGGCCTGCAGCCCGGCGAGGGCGAGCCACGGGACCGGGCCGAGGTACAGAGTGAGCCAGCTGATGTGAATGAGCCAGAAGGACAGTCCACCGACCAGTCCGACCAGGAGGCCCGTCCAGGGGCCACGCCCGAGCAGTGCGAGCAGGAGCAGGATCACTCCGACCGGGGCGAGCATCCACCAGGACCGGTCGGGGAAGGCCGCGTCCAGGACGGCGCCGGCACCGGCGGCAAGCAGCAGCGCCGCCCACAGGGGCAGGCCGGTCTTCTGCGGTCTGGCTCTCGTCACCTCGACAGCCTATGCGACCGAGGAATACGCGACGATGCCGCGACGGATGGAGTCCATGGCGACCCTGGCGGTGCGACCGACCGGACCATCGGCCACCACCGACAGCTGGTCGAGCAGGTCGATGGTCTGCTTGGTCCAGCGCACGAAGTCACCCGCGGCCATCTCGGCCTCCTCGAGCACGAGGCCGAGCGAGTCTCCCCTGGCCCATTTCCACATCGCCAGGCTGAGTCCGCCGGCGAGGGGATTGCTGCCGGGCAGCTTGTGATCGCGCTCCAGATCGTCCAGCTGGCTCCACAGCGTCTGCGTGGCATCCAGGGCGGGCCGGAACGGCCCCTTGGGCAGGAATCTCTCGTCGGTCAATCCTTCGTCCCGGCGCGGTTCGAAGACCAGCGCGCACGCCATCGCGGCGAGGCTGGGTGCGTCCAGCGAGTTCCACAGGCCACGGCGCAGGGATTCGGCGACAAGCAGGTCCCGGTCGGCGTAGATGCGCCGCAGGATGCGCCCGCTCTCGCTCAGCGTGACCGCCCGGCCCTCGCCGGGAAGCAGATACCCGAACCCGAGCAGCACGTCGGTGACCCGGTCGAAGACCCGGGCGACGGCTCCGGTCCTGGCCGTGATCTGACTGGTCAGCGCCTCGGTCTCCCTGGTCAGTTTCCACCACCTCGCGGCCCAGCGGGCGTGCGCCTCGCGCTCAGGGCAACTGTGGCAGGGGTGCGCGCGCATCCGCTTGCGCAGTGCGGCGAGTTCCTTCTGCCGGCGGTCGCGGCCGCGCGCGTTCGTGTCCGCGGCGGCGTTCTCGCGTTCGAGGTCACTCAAACGGCGCCGGATACCGGAGTATTCGGTGAAGTCACCCAGGTGGCAGGCCATCGAGGTCGCGTAGCCGTCGAGGGAGCCCTGCTGCTGCCGAACCCGGCGTGCCAGGTCGACCACCGCGCGGTCGGCCTGGAACTGGGCGAAGGAGGACTCCAGGACCTCCCTGGTGTGTTCTCGCCCGAACTGGTCGATCAGGTTGACCGCCATGTTGTACGTCGGCTTGAAACTCGAGTTCAACGGGTAGGTCCGGCGGGATGCCAAGGACGCGACCGCCTGCGGGTCCAGGCCCTGCTGCCACTGGATGACGGCGTGGCCCTCGACGTCGATGCCGCGCCGTCCGGCGCGGCCGGTGAGCTGGGTGTACTCCCCCGGGGTGATCGGCACCCTGGCTTCGCCGTTGAATTTCTCGAGCTTGTCCAGCACCACGGTGCGCGCGGGCATGTTGATGCCCAAGGCCAGGGTTTCGGTGGCGAAAACGGCCTTGACCAACTTCTTCTGGAAGAGTTCTTCGACGACCTCCTTGAAGGCCGGCAGCATGCCGGCGTGGTGCGCCGCGACCCCGCGTTCAAGCCCGTCCAGCCACTCCCAGTAGCCGAGCACGGCGAGGTCTTCGTCGAGCAGGGTCCGGCAGCGTTCGTCGACGATCTGGCGGATTTCGTCGCGTTCCTCGGTGTCGGTCAGGCGTACACCGGCGCGCAGGACCTGGCGCACGGCCTGGTCACAGCCGACCCGGCTGAAGATGAAGAAGATCGCGGGGAGCAGGTGCTTGCCCTCGAGCATCCGGACGATCTCGGCGCGGTCCATCCGCCCGGCATCGGTCTGGGTGCGCTGCTGGTGATAGCGGCCCTGGCCGGACCCGCGTCGGCCGCCGGACCGGCCGCCGGAACGATCAAGCACCGGGCGGCCACCGGACTGGGCCAGGCGGGCCAGCTCGGGGTTGACCCGGTGGGTTGCGGCCAGGCCGGAGGAGTCGAACAGGTCGAGCATCTTGGACTTGACCAGAACGTGCTGATCGAGCGGCACGGGGCGCTCCTCCGAGACGATCACATCGGTGTCCCCACGCACCGCCTGCAGCCAGTCGCCGAACTCCTCGGCGTTGGAGACGGTCGCGCTCAGCGACACCATCCGCACAGACTGCGGCAGGTGGATGATGACCTCTTCCCAGACCGCACCGCGGAAACGATCCGCCAGGTAGTGGACCTCGTCCATGATCACGAACGCGAGATTGTGCAGCAGGTCGGAATCCGCGTAAAGCATATTGCGGAGCACCTCCGTCGTCATCACGACGATCCTGGCACCCGCGTTGACGTTGGTGTCACCGGTGAGCAGGCCGACCTGGTCCGCGCCGTACTCGGCGACGAGCTCCTGGAACTTCTGGTTGCTCAGCGCCTTCATCGGCGCCGTGTAGAACACCTTCGCACTGGGCTGCTGCATGGCCAGGAAGATGGCGAACTCCGCGACCACGGTCTTGCCCGCCCCGGTGGGAGCGGCCACAAGAACGCTGTTTCCGGCCTCGAGGGAGGCGCCGGCCGCCAGTTGGAAGGCATCCAGCTCGAATCTGAGGCCGCGGCGAAAAGTCTCGAGCCTGGGGGTCTGAGCCCGGAGGCGTGCTGCCGTGTACCGGTCCGCCGGCGACTGTAGGTCTGTCATCTGGTAGCGCTAGAGCGCCAGCTCCCGTTCGAGGGCGAGTGCGCGCCGGGCGGCGCGCTTGTCGTGCAGGAAAGCGATGCCGTAGGCGGCGAAATACAGCATGATCATGGGGATCGCGAGCATGAACATCGAGATCACGTCCGCTGCGGGGGTGGCGATCGCGGTGAAGAGCACGATCACCAGCACGGCGATGCGCCAGGACTTGATGATCGAAGCCGCGCTGACCACGCCGGCGAAATTGAGCAGGACCACGAACACCGGCAGCACGAAGGCGATCCCGATGGCGACCAGGAGTTTGAGGGTGAAGTCCAGGTAGTTCTGGGCGTTGATGAAGGCGGCGTCCTCCGGCGGGGCGAAGCTCGTCATCAGCCCGACGATCTGCGGCAGCACGAACCAGCCGGCGGCGCAGCCGGCGAGGAAGAGTGGAACGGCGGTGAGCACGAAGCCGTAGACGTACTTCTTCTCGCCGCGGGTGAGCCCCGGCATCAGGAACGCGAAAATCTGGTACAGCCAGATCGGACTGGAGACGACCAGGCCGACATAGAAGGCGATCTTCAACCGCAGGTCGAAGGCGCTGGTGATGTCGGGGTAGTTGATCTCGGCGTTGCGGTTCTGCGCCTCCGCGATGGCGTAGATCGGCTGCCGGAGGGCGTCCCAAACGCCCTCGGACAGCATCCAACCGATGATGCCGCCGATCAGGATGCCGGCGGCGGCGCGGAACAGGCGCTTGCGAAGCTCGAGCAGATGCTGGCCGAGCGACATGGTGCCCGCCCGGTTCGCACGCTTGGCGGTGCGTACGGCCACGACGGTTACGGCTTCGTCTGGTCGCCCGGGCCAACGGGCCGTGTTGTGCCGTCAGCACTGTCGGGGCGTGCGGCGGTTCCTGCGGGGTCGGCGGGTTCGTCGATGGTGTCGCTCTTGATCTCGTTCTTGAAGATCTTCATCGACTGGCCGAGGCTGCGGGCCAGGCCGGGAAGTTTCGGCGCGCCGAACAACAGCAGGATGACGACGAGGATGATCAGGAAATGCCATCCGGTCAGATTGCTCAACATGAGGGTCGATCCTCTGGCTTGTAGGGACTGTGTTGGAGTAGTTTACCCCGGCTGATTGCGAGATCCCGCCGCAGGGCCCTGCGGTACAGCCGGGTCAGGCGGGCCTGGTCGATCGCGGCAGCCAGGGCCCGTCGGTCGGCGAAAACCGCGGGGTGGAACCTGGCCCGCGGGAGCTCACGATCGAGGTCGAGCTCGGCGAGCTGGTCGCCGAGGTCCTCGAGGGCGCCGAGGGTGCCCATCAGTTTGCGGAAGAGTCGCACGGCGAACCAGACCAGCATGGCGATCAGGCCGACGACCAGCACGGCCCAGATCACGATCCAGGACCAGAGCGGCATCACGGGCGGACCTCATCCGCCGCGGCTCCGACGCTGCCGTCGTCGCGGCCGACGCTGCCGTCGTCGCGGCCGCCGCTGTCGTCGTCGTAGCGGGCGACCCCCGCGGCGGCCCAGTCCGCGACGGTCTGCCTGGCCTCGCCGGGGTCGACGACGGTCACGACCCCGGCCAGGCCGGCGACGAGGCGTTTGAGCCCGTGATAGTGCGAGACGCGCAGCTTCGCCCGCGTCAACGCGCCGTCGGCGGTCGGGGTGGGCACCGGGGCGTAGTCGGCGAGCAGGCCGAGGGCCGAGGCCGGAACCTCGATGGTCACGGTGGTGTCGTCCGCTGAGCCCACGAAGAGCGTGTCGGGCAGCAGAACGCCGTCGTCGTGGCTGTCGGCGGGGACGGCCGTTGAGCGCAGGTCGCTCATCCGGTCCAGCCGGAAGGTGCGCATCGCACCGCGCAGATGACACCAGCCGCGCAGGTACCAGTCGTTGTCGACGGACTCGATGCGCAGCGGGTCGACCCGGCGGTGCTCGGCGCTGCCCCTGGCGGTGAGATAACCGAACTCGACCTGGGTGCCGGCGCGCACGGCGGCCTGGATGATCGAGATGGCCTCGTCCCCGTCGGTGCGGGACACGGCCAGCTGGCTGGGCGAACCGGTCGAGCTGCGGGTGAGCTTGGCCATCAGGGACGCGATGGCGTCGGTGTCGCCGTTCTCCGGTAGGGCGGACAGGTATTGCAGCCCGGCGATCAGGGCGGCCGCCTCCCTGGCGGAGAACCGGGGTGAGTCATCGATGGCGACCAGGTGGGTGAGCACGATGGTGTCGTTGTTCTCGAACTCGTCCCACTGGATGTCGAAGAGGTCACCGTGCAGGTACTGCCTGGTCTCCCCCGGTACCCCCGACATCGCGATCAGGTTCACCGCGTCCCTGACCCTGGCGGCGGGCACGCCGAAGTGCTCGGCGACGGTCGTGACGCTGACCCGGTCGTGATCCATCAGGTACGGCACGAGGGAGAGCAGCAGGGTGAGCTTGTCTGAGGCGCCGAACGCGGCGGGCTTGGCGGTCATCGGTCGGTCTCCGGGAAGGGGGCGTGGCTGTCGCGCACCAGACGCAGGCGCAGCAGGACGGCGTCGCGCAGTGCGGCGGGTGATCGCACGAATACCTCTGGGCCGTACCCGGCCAGCTCATCGGCCAGGATGTTGAGGTCGGTGTAGTGCAGCTCCACCAGCTGGCCGTCGCCGCTGTCGCTGTCGCTGTTGCTGTCGCTGCCGCTGTCGCTGTCGCTGTTGCTGTCGACCTGCACCCCGCGCTTACCGAGCCGCACGGCGGCATCCGTGCCCTGCTCCACGATGATCGCCGCGGTCTGCGCGTGCCACAGCGCGTCCAGCTCGGCCAGCGCTTGTTCGCCCTGCCCGTCGTCGGCGCGGTGGCCGCCAGTGCCGGGAAGAGCGACGACGGCGCCGATGATGCGGGACAGCAGGAACGTGCGGGTGGCTGCGGCATCCTGGTCGGTGCCGTAGAGGTGCCAGCGGCCCTCGTGCAGCACCACGGCCTGAGGTGACACCACACGGCGGCGCGGTGCGCTCTCGCCGGGTTTGAGGTAGAGGAACGCCACCACCTGGCCGCGGTCCATGGCCTTGCTCAGAGGTTCGAAGGAGGCCTCCCGCGCCCGCAGGAATGGTGCGTACCCCACGACCGGGTCGGTGGAATCGATACCGAGGGAATTCAGTTTGGTCAGCGCCCGACGGGACTCCGCGGACAGCGAACCCTCCCGCCAGACCGTGGCAGCCAGCTTGAGCAACATGATCTCGTCGGCGGAGAAGGTGATGTCGGCGGGCAGGTCGTAGAGGCCCTTGGGGATGCGGTAGCGCAGGTGGTGGTTACTGCCGGGGTCGTCGGGAGACTCGATGGTTTCCAGCGGGATGCCCAGCTCGCGGATGTCGTCCTTGTCGCGTTCGAACTGACGCTCGAGGCTGGAGTTGTCCTTACCGACCTGGAAGCGCTGACGATACCCCTGAACGGTCGAGAGGATCTCGTTCTTGGTCAGGCCGATCTGAGTCGCGATCAGCGCGAGGACCAGGCTGAAGAGGCGTTCCTCGACGGTGACGGGATGCTGGTGTTCTGTGGTGGGCGACACGTACGCGATCCTATCTGGGCTGGGCGCTGACCGGCCCATCCGGATCGCGCCTGAGGGCGCGATGGATGGGCCGGGACGGTCTAGTCGACGCCGAGGATGTCGACGACGAAGACCAGGGTGGAACCGGCCGGGATGGATTCCGACGCCTCGTCGCCGTAGGCGAGTTCCGGCGGGATCACGGCGACGATCTGCGAACCGACGGTCTGGCCGATGAGGGCCTGCGCGAACCCGGGGATGAGCCCGCCCTCGGTGGTGGACCCGTCTGCGGCGCGCAACGCCGCCGGCTGGCCGGCTTCCCAGCTCGAGTCGAAGACGGTCTTCTCGTCCCAGAGCACTCCGGTGTAGTGCACGGTGACGGTGGACCCGTCCGTGACCTCTTCGCCATCACCCTTCTTCAGGACGCCGACCTCGAGCTCGGTGGGCGGCGCGGCCGACGGCACGGTGATACCGGGGGTGCCGTCTTCGGCGAGGACCACGGCGGGCAGCCCGGCGACAGGCAGCTGGGGCGCGCCGTCTGCGCGGGTGAGGTAGCTCTTGACGACGTCGAGCACGAAGACCAGGGAGTCGTTTTCACCCACGCCGATATCAGCGTTGCCGGCCTCACCGAAGCCGTCCGCGGCGGAGGTGACCACGGCGATCCTGGAGCCGACCTGGGCGCAGCGCAGGCCGTCGCCGAGGCCGGCGAGCAGCTGGTCGTTCAGCACGAAGGTGGCCCTGGTCTCGCCGTCGTAGGAGCTTTCCTCGATGACGGCGCCCGTGGTGGCGTTGTAGACGCTGAGGTCGACCTGCACCTGCTGGCCGTCGACGAGACCGGGGCCCGTGCCGTCGATGATCCCGCTGCGCTGGGTGGTGTCCGTCTTCAACGGGGTGGGGAAGTCGACGGTGGGGGCCGAGCCGAAGTCGCCCGTCACCGACACCAGCTCGGACGCGTCGCCCGATGCCACCGGCGGCGTGCAGTCGGCCGATTCGGCGCCGGGGCTGCAGGCGGTCAGGGTCACGAGCACCAGTCCGGCGGTTGCGATGAGTGCGGGAACTTTACGCACGAGTCCTCATTTCGATACAGGGAAGCACCAGCGTGATGCTGGCAGGGTGAGTTTGCGGGGAGAGTGCCGGCGCGAACGACCTGGTGCGGGCCGCGGGCCGGAACCCATCCTAACCGGCGTCGAGGTCGCGAGCCTTGGAGAGCGCCGCGCCGGTCTCGGCCGTGCGGTTGCGCTTGCGCATCACCTTGGCGCTGACGGAGCGTTCGCCCAGGGCGCCCGGCGTCCACAGTTCCACGTCGGCGTCGCTGAAGTCGGTCTTCGACGGGCGACGCTTGAGCTCGGGCAGGACGGTGTCCGGAGCGAGGCGGCGTGCGGTGATCAGGAAACCGGTGTGACCGATCATGCGGTGATCTGGTCGCACGGCGAGACCCTCGACGTGCCATCCGCGCACCATGGTCTCGTGCGAGTCGGGGTTGGTGTAGTGGCCGGTGGCGCGGATGGCCTCGGCGACGCGGGACAGTTGGGTCACCGTGGCCACGTAGCAGAGCAGCACTCCCCCGGGCTTGAGGGCGGCGGAGACGACGTCGATGCACTCCCACGGGGCGAGCATGTCCAGGACAACCCGGTCGACGGACTGGTCCGGCATGGTCTCCGGCAGTGTGTCGGCGAGGTCACCGAGGGTGATCGACCAGTTCTGCGGGTCGTGGCCGAGGAAGGTTGCGACGTTGGCGCGGGCGACATCGGAGAATTCCTCCCGGCGTTCGAACGACGCCAGGGTGCCGGCCGGGCCGATGGCGCGGAGCAGCCAGAGCGACAGGGCGCCGGAACCGACCCCGGCCTCCACCACAGTGGCGCCGGGAAAGATGTCCGCCTGGGCCAGGATCTGTGCGGCGTCCTTGGGGTAGATGATCGCCGCGCCGCGGGGCATGCTCATCACGAAGTCGATCAGCAACGGGCGCAGGGCGAGGTGCTCGACACCGACGTTGTTGGTGACCACGGATGCGTCCGGACGGCCGATGATGTCGTCGTGCTCGAGGATGCCCCTGTGGGTGTGGAAGGTCTTGCCCGGCTCGAGGGTGATGGTGTTCAGCTTGCCCTTGGGGCCGGTCAGCTGCACTCTGTCGCCGGCGCGGAAGGGACCGCTGTTCTGGATGACCTGGTTGTCGCTCATGCGCGGGTTGTGTCCTTGGGTGTGGTGGGGCGGTCCTCGGTGAGGCCGAGGGAAGACGGATGGTGGGGCCTGCGGGAGCCGTACAGCTCGGTCAGCGAGGCCAGTGTGCTGCCGGTGAGGGAATCCAGGAGGGTGTAGTGCTCACTGGGCAGGATCTCGACCATGTGCGGCACTGCAACGGTGACGGCGCCGGAGGCGACCGCCGCGGCGACGCCGGGCAGGGAGTCCTCGATCGCGATGCAGTGCACGGGGTCGACACCGAGCTCGTCCGCCGCCGTGAGGTAGGCCTCCGGGTGCGGTTTGCTCTGCTGCACCCTGTCGCCGGTGACGATGGTGGTGAACGCGTCGAAGCCGACGATGCCGCTGATCTGGTGGGCCATCCGTCGCTCGGACATGGTGACCAGAGCCATCGGCATGCCCGCCGTGTGCAGCTCGGTGAGCAACTCGAGGGCGCCGGGCCGCCACGGAACCCCGGCGGAGGCCAGCTGTTCCTGCACCCGGGTGGTGAGGTGATCGACGATGGCCTCCGCGGCGAGGTTCACCCCGCGGTTCTGCAGGATGGCCGCGGAGCCGAGCAGGCCGGAGCCGACGAGGAGCATAGCGTCGGCGTGGGTCCAGACCCCGCCGAAGGACTCCACAAGCTCGTGTTCGGCGCGCATCCAGTACGGTTCGGTGTCGACCAGGGTGCCGTCCATGTCCCAGAGGACGGCGGCGGGCGGGGACGAGAGTGCGGGGATCAGAGTCACGGGGTTCAAGTTTAGGGGGCACGGCCTATCCTTGAAGGAGGCCGCCCAGTCGCGGCGGCCGGAATACACGAGGTTGTACGCACGTGACAGACGGTAATGGGTTTCTCAGCGGTCGGCTCCTGGTGGTCGCCTTCGAAGGCTGGAACGACGCGGGGGAAGCCGCCACGGGTGCCGTGAAGACACTGAAAGACCTCCTCGACGTGGACGAGGTCAAGCGCATCGACCCCGAGCTGTATTTTGACTACCAGTTCAACCGGCCCACGGTGTCCACCGACGAGGACGGTCGGCGGGTCATCGAGTGGCCGAGCGCGGTGATGTACGGTCCGACCGTTCCCGGCGCCAGCGGGGTGCCGTTGGCCGAGGATGCGCAGCTGCGGGTCAGCGGCGCCAACGCGGGCAACATCTACCTGTTGCTCGGCACCGAGCCGTCCCGTAGTTGGAAGAGCTTCACGGCCGAGATCCTCGATTCGGTCCTCGCGGCCGATGTGAGCGGGATCGTGTTCCTCGGCGCGATGCTCGCTGATGTGCCCCACACCCGGCCGATCTCGATCTTCGTCTCCAGCGACAACCCCGAGGTGCGCGCGGAATTGCAGGTCGAGCGCAGCACCTACGAGGGCCCGGTCGGGATCCTCAGCGTGCTCGCCGCCGCGGCGGAGACCGTGGGTGTCCCGAGCCTGTCGATTTGGGCATCCGTGCCGCACTACGTGCACAACGCGCCGTCGCCCAAGGCCATGCTCGCGCTGATCGACAAGCTCGAGGAGATCATCGACGTCGTGATCCCGCGCGGCGACCTGGTCACGGACGCGTCGGAGTGGGAGACCGGGATCGACGCCCTCGCCGCGGAGGACGAGGAGATGGCCGCGTACATCGGACAACTCGAACAGGCCAGGGACACCGTCGACTCGCCAGAGGCGAGCGGTGAAGCCATCGCCCAGGAATTCGAGAAGTACCTGCGCAAGCGCGGCGACGGTCAGGGCGGCTGGGCCGATGGCCGTCCCGGCGCCGGCCCTGAGCCCCGCCAGCCCTGATCGGGCTGCCGTCCGCGGGCGGGGCGCTCCGGCCAGCGGTGACGGTTAGAGCTTGACGCCCAGCAGGGCGTCGATGGCCCGCCCCAGCAGAGCCGGGTCGTCCACTCCGGCCGACACCGCGGCATCCACAGCGGCCAGGGCGCCGCGGGTGTCGAGGTCGTTGACCAGGGCGGCCCGCATCCGCTCGATGACGTCGTCGCTGCGCTCGGCGGCTCGCTCGGCTGCGATCGGCGCGGGCACGGCGATCGGGCCGAATGCGAGCGACCACGCGGCCAGGCGCGATTCGGCCTCGTCCAGCTGGCCCGCGGTCCATTCCCAGTCGGTGCGGTAGTGCTGATTGAGCAGGGCCAGACGGATGGCCCTGGGGTCGCTGCCGCCGGCGCGGAGTCGTGAGACCAGAACGAGGTTGCCGAGCGACTTGCTCATCTTCTCGCCCTGGTACGCCACCATGCCGGTGTGGCTGTAGACCTGCGCGAGCGGATGCCCACTCAACGCGGCCGCATGACCGGCGCTCATGTCGTGGTGCGGGAAGATCAGGTCGCTACCGCCACCCTGCACCGTGAAGTCGGTGCCGAGCTCGGCCAGCGCGATGACGGAACATTCGATGTGCCAGCCGGGCCGACCGGCGCCGACCGGTGAGTCCCAGGACGGCTCGCCTGCACGTGCAGCGCGCCAGAGCAGCGGGTCGAGCCGGTCGCGTTTCCCGGCCCGGTCGGGGTCTCCCCCACGCTCGGCGAACAGCGTGAGCATGGTCTGGGCGTCCAGGTTGCTCTCGTCGCCGAGAGCCCACGGCGCGGCGCGCTCGGCCGCCCGGATGTCGAAGTAGAGGTCGGCGCCAGGACCGTCCGCGGTGGCCAGGGCCTCCGGGGTGGGAACCCGGTAGGCCAGGGCTGCCTCGCGCAGGGTGTGCACGGCGGCGGAGATGTCATCGATCACGTCGGTCACCGCCACGAAATCGTCCGGCGGGATGATGCCGAGGGACTCCATGTCGGCCCGGAACAGGTCGGTCTGTTCCTCGGCCAGGTCGCGCCAGTCGACGCCGGTCGCCGTGGCGCGCTCCAACAGAGGATCGTCGACGTCGGTCACGTTCTGGGCGTAGTGCACCCGGTAACCGCCGTCGCGCCACACCCGCTGCAGGGTGTCGAAGGCGAGATAGGTCGCCGCGTGGCCCAGGTGCGTGGCATCGTACGGCGTGATGCCGCAGACGTACAGGCGGGCCACATCCGTCGGTCGGGCTTCGACGATCGACCCCGTCGCCGTGTCGTGCAGGCGGGGGGCGTCTGAGCGCCCCGGGATCGACGGGATATCGGGGTGTGACCAGGCGCGCATGATCCCAGCCTAACTACGCGGTGATGGTGTTGGTGCCGAGCAGGATCATCACGACGATGCCCAGCGCGATGCGGTAGACCACGAACGGCAGGAAGCTGCGCTTGGAGATGTACCGCATGAAGAATCCGATGACCACCAGTGCGACGACGAAGGCGACGATCGTGGCCACGATGGTCTCGAAGGGACCGAAGACCTCGGGGATGCAGTTCGCGGCGGCAGCCGCGCAGGGCTCGGAGAACGACTTGTAGACCTGGTAGAAGCCGCTGCCGAAGACCGCGGGGATGGCCAGCAGGAAGGCGTACCGCGCCGCGGCCGCCCGCTCGTACCCGAGGAAGAGGCCGGCGGTGATGGTGCCGCCGGAGCGGGAGACCCCGGGGATCAGGGCCAGGGCCTGGGCGAATCCGAAGACAACGCCGTGCTTGACGGTGATGTCGCCGAGGCGTCGGCGCTTGGCTCCGACATGATCGGCGATGCCGAGCAGCACACCGAAGGCGATGAGCATGAACGCGGTCACCCAGAGGTTGCGCAGGCTGGTTTCGATCTGGTCCTGGAAGAGCAGGCCGAGCACCACGATCGGCAGGGTGCCCAGGATGATGAGCCACCCCATCCTGGCGTCCTCGTCACCCCGCGGGACCTTGCCGACCAGGGACTTGGCCCATTGGCCGATGATGCGCACGATGTCGCGCCAGAAGAAGATCACCACAGCGGCCTCTGTGCCGATCTGGGTGATGGCGGTGAAGCGGGCGCCCGGGTCTTCCCCGGTGCCGAGGAATTGCCCGACGATGCTGATGTGGGCGCTGGAGGAGACCGGAAGGAATTCGGTCAGTCCCTGGACCAGGCCCAGGATGACCGCGTTGAGGAAGTCCACGTGTACTCGTTTCGCTTGTGCTGTGTGCTGGCCGGTAGCGCGACAGTGAGCTAGTACGTCGACAGCAGATCGGTCAAAACCGTCCTGCCAAACACTAATGCGTCCAGAGGGACCCGCTCATCAACACCGTGGAACAGCGCCGGGAAATCCAGATCGGCAGGAAGCTTCAGCGGGGCGAAACCGTAGCCCTTGATGCCCAGCTTGCTCAGCGCCTTGTTGTCCGTGCCCGCGGGCATGAGGTACGGCAACACCGGGGCGCCCGGGTCATGGGTGTGCAGGGTCTGCACGATCCGGTCGATCAGCGGACCGGCGAATTCGGTCTCCAGCCCCACGTCCCTGTGCATCACGACGATCTCGATGTCCGGTCCGACCAGCTCGGCCAGCTCGGCCAGGACGGCGTCTTCCTCGCCGGGGAGGGCACGCACGTCGATGAGCGCCTCGGCCCGGTCGGGGATCACGTTGTGCTTGTAGCCGGCGGTGAGGACCGTCGGGTTCATGGTGGTGCGCAGGCTGGCCTGGATGAATCCGGAGGCCGTGCCGGTGGCCAGCGCCAGCTCGTCCGGGCCCATCGACTGGGGTTCGACGCCCAGGATCCGCGCGATCTCGGCGAGCAACTGTCTGGTGGTGTTGGTCAGGCGGATCGGCCACTCCCGGCGCCCGACCTTCGCGACGGCCTCGGCCAGCCGGGTGATCGCGTTGTCGGTGACCAACCTGGAACCGTGCCCGGCCGGGCCGTGCGCCACGAGCTTGAGCCAGATGAGTGCCTTCTCACCGGTCTGCAGCAGGTAGGCCCGCTCGCCGCCGATGCCGATGGAATACCCACCGACCTCGCTGATGGCTTCCGTCGCTCCGGCGAACAGGTCCGGCCGGGTGTCGACCAGGTAGTGCGAGCCGAAGACTCCCCCGGCTTCCTCGTCGGCGAAGAACGCGACGATCAGGTCGCGCTCCGGTTGGCCGCCGTCGGCGAGCACGTCCGTGAGGGACGCCAGGATCATCGCGTCCATGTTCTTCATGTCGACCGCGCCACGCCCCCAGAGCATGCCGTCGCGGATCTCACCGGCGAACGGGTCCACCGACCAGTTCGCCGGGTCGGCCGGCACCACATCCAGATGCCCGTGCACGACCAGTGCGCCGGTGCTGCGGTTGCGGCCGGGTACCCGGGCCACCACGCTGGTGCGGCCGGGCTCCGAATCGAACAACTCCGGCGCCAGTCCGAGGGCGCGCAGCTTCTCGGCGACGTACTCGGCGGCATCCGTCTCACCGTTGGAGCGGCCCTCACCGTAGTTGCTGGTGTCGAACCGGATCAGATCGCGGGCGATCTCGCCGGTCAGGTCGAGCGCGTCTGCCGGTGTCGGTGTGGAGGCGGGGACTGTCATGCAGTTCACGCTACCGGGCATCAGGCCCCAGCCGTGGGTACCGGACCCGGTGGGGCGCCGGTCCCGGTCTGCGGACTGCCCGAGGGGCCGCTCGGTGTCAGGAGTGCGTTCCGATCCGTGCTAAGTTATTCCCCGGCAGCAAAACATTACTGCGGCCGAAACATCCAGTCCGGGTGGCGGAAATGGCAGACGCGCTAGCTTGAGGTGCTAGTGCCCGTATAGGGCGTGGGGGTTCAAGTCCCCCCTCGGACACGGAGATTGTTGGTAAGACAGCGATCAACGAGAACTGGTTGAGACAGTTCACGGGCCGGATCTTAGGATCCGGCCCTGTCTCGTTTAACGGGCCGGATATAAGGATCTCGTCCGGTCGAATCCGGGCGTCCGGCACGGCCTCTGTCGTGGGCGCCGTCCGCCTCCCCACCGGATCGGCGTGGAGCCGGCCGCCCTCCGACCCAGGTCCCTGTCGCCACCACCCGGTCGGCCCGAGTGCTGCTAGAGTCAACGCAGGCGTCCGTGAGAGCGCTCTCATTCAATAGTAGGCCCGGCTGTGGTGGCGGATTCAGGTTCCTGACTCGCCGTGCTGGCCGGTCCGTGGATACCGAAAAGGTGCAGCATGAAGTTCGGCCACTTCGACGACGAAGCCAGGGAATATGTCATCGAGACCCCGGTGACCCCCTACCCGTGGATCAACTATCTCGGCAGCGAGGACTTCTTCTCGCTCGTCTCGCACACCGCGGGCGGGTACACCTTCTACAAGGACGCCAAGATGCGGCGCCTGACCAGGTACCGCTACAACGACATTCCCACCGACTCCGGCGGACGCTACTTCTTCATCAAAGACGGCGACGACGTGTGGACGTCGAGCTGGCTGCCGATGAAGAAGGACCTGGACTTCTTCGAGACCCGGCACGGTATGGGCTACACCCGGATCACCGGTGAACGCGGCGGCTTGCGCGTCTCGACTCTCTACTTCGTTCCGCTCGGCGAGACGGCCGAGGTGCAGAAGGTGACGATCACCAACACCTCGGATTCGGTCAAGACCTTCTCCCTGTTCTCCTACCTCGAATTCTGCCTGTGGAACGCGCAGGACGACCAGACCAACTACCAACGCAACCTGTCCATCGGCGAGGTCGAGGTCGACGGCAGCGCGATCTACCACAAGACCGAATACCGTGAGCGGCGCGACCACTATGCCGTCTACGGGGTGAACGCCGAGATCGCCGGCTTCGACACCGACCGGGAGACCTTCGTCGGGCTGTACGAGACCCTCGCGGAGGCCAAGGTGCCGCATGCCGGGGCGAGCCAGAACTCGATGGCCTCCGGCTGGTACCCGATCGGTTCGCACCAGGTCGACTCGACCCTGCAGCCCGGCGAGAGCCGCGACCTCGTCTTCGTACTCGGTTACGTCGAGAACAACGCCGAGACCGGCCAGGAGAAGTGGGCGGATGACGCCAAGCAGGTCATCAACAAGACCCGCGCCCAGGCGCTGCTCGCCCGCCTGACCACCACCGAGGCCGTCGACACGGCATTCGATGCCCTCGGCGTCTACTGGACCGACCTGCTCTCCGCGTACACGGTGACCTCCCCCGATGACAAGCTCAACCGGATGGTCAACATCTGGAACCAGTACCAGTGCATGGTGACGTTCAACATGAGCCGCTCCGCGTCCTACTTCGAGACCGGTATCGGCCGCGGCATGGGCTTCAGGGACTCCACCCAGGACCTGCTCGGCTTCGTGCACCTGATCCCGGACCGTGCCCGCGAACGCATCCTCGACATCGCCGCGACGCAGTTGCCTGACGGTTCGGCGTACCACCAGTACCAGCCGCTGACCAAGCGGGGCAACAACGAGCTCGGCTCCGGCTTCAACGACGACCCGGCCTGGCTGATCATCGGCGTGGACGGCTACCTCAAGGAGACCGGCGATTTCGGCATCCTCGATGAGATCGTGCCGTTCGACAACAACGACGAACTCGCCGAGACGCTGTACACGCACCTCACCCGCTCGTTCGAGTTCACCCGGAACAACCTTGGCCCGCACGGCCTGCCGCTGATCGGCCGGGCGGACTGGAACGACTGCCTGAACCTGAACTGCTTCTCCACCACCCCGGGCGAGTCGTTCCAGACCACCGAGAACCAGGACGGCGGGGTGGCCGAATCAACCTTCATCGCCGCCCAGTTCGTTCTGGCGGCCGGGCAGTACGCCACCATCGCCGCTCGACGCGGCGACACGGCGCAGGCCGAGCTGGCCCGCACCGCGGCCACCGAGATGAGCCAGGCGCTGCTGACGCACGGCTGGGACGGGGACTGGTTCCTGCGCGCCTACGACTTCTACGGCAACAAGGTGGGCACCGCGGAAGACACCGAGGGTCAGATCTGGATCGAACCGCAGGGCTTCGCGGTGCTCGCCGGTGTGGGCGTGGAGCACAACGAGGACGGCACCCCGGTGAAGACGAGCCCCGCGTTCCGGGCGCTCGATTCGGTGGACCGGCTGCTCGGTTCAGAGCACGGACTGGTGCTGCAGTACCCGGCGTACAGAAGCTACCGAGTCGAACTCGGCGAGGTCTCGACCTATCCCCCTGGCTACAAGGAGAACGGCGGCATCTTCTGCCACAACAACCCCTGGGTGATCATCGGCGAAACCGTGCTCGGCCGCGGTGCCAAGGCGTTCGACCACTACCGCAAGATCACGCCCGCGTACCGGGAGGAGATCTCCGAGGTGCACCGCACCGAGCCGTACGTGTACGCGCAGATGATCGCGGGCAAAGAGGCGTCCCGGCACGGCGAGGCCAAGAACTCCTGGCTCACCGGCACGGCGGCGTGGAACTTCGTGACGGTCTCGCAGTACCTGCTCGGCGTGCGCACCGACTACGACGGCCTCGTGGTCGACCCGCAGATCGGACCGGATGTGGCCGAGTTCACCGTCACCCGGCAGGCCCGCGGCGCCACCTACGTGATCACCGTGGCGAACTCGGGCCGGGAGGGCTCGCGGGCGCGACTCGAGGTGGACGGCGTGGCCATCACCGGCCGCACCGTGCCGTACGCGCCCGCCGGGACGACCGTGCAGGTGCGCGCGACCCTGTAGGGAACCCCATGCGGTCGGCCGGACATTAGTGGGCATGGACGTCAATCGCAGAGCAGCCGCCAGGGCCTGGCGGCTGCTTGCGTGCGGGGTGTGCGTCGCTGTGCTGGTCGCCGGATGCGGCTGGGGCGGCGCCACCGCACCAGCCGCCGGCCCGACCGTTGAACCGGCACCTCTCGGACCGAGCTCTGCGGAGGTCTTTTCGGTGTGCGGCGCGCCGGGGATCGTGGATTACGACCCGATCGAATCGCTGGCGGTTCTGGCCCGCGACAGCACCGTGGTGATCATGGGCGAAATAGACCGGATCCAAGCCGGCCGCACGGTCACCGTCGGCGCAGCGAACCACACCTCGACGACGCACAGCGTCGTGATCGTCGTGCGTGATATCACCGTTGTGCACGGGGAACTGGACCCGGCCGCTAGCGGCAGCGTCTACATCGAGTTCGCGTCGGGCAGCTTTGAAGCGTGCGCTCCGATCGTGCCGGACGGCACGACGATCGTCGCGTATCTTGAGCCGGCCTGGGACGGCGCCCGCAGCCACGTCGACGAGGACCCGACCTCCGAGTACACGGAAATCAAGGAGCCCGGCGCTGGGCGACCGGTCGGCCAGCCGCTGTACCGCGCAGCCGCGCTCGAGGGGCTGGTCTGGCAGATCCCCGGCAGTGCCGACCTGATCTGGCCGCTGCACCTGGGCACCGGAACCGGCGACCTCCGGGCCACCCTGCCGGACGGCACGCTCGCCGGCCCGGGGTGAACCTGACCCGGCTCAGCGATCCGCGGGTCAGGCGCCGTTTCGCGGGTGGCATGCCACCCGCGAATCGGCGCCTCGCCCGCGTACCTCTGCAACCGGCCCCCGAGGCGGGGTGCAGGGTCAGGCGACGGCGACCTCGACCTCGCCGGGCTCCGCACCCTCGCTGCCGAAGACCAGGCGGCGAGTGGCGATCTTGTCGGTGAAGAACCGGTCGTGACTGACCACGACCACGGCCCCAGGGAAGTGCAGCAGCGCCCGCTCCATCACCTGGGTGCTGGAGAGATCGAGGTGGTTGGTCGGCTCGTCCAGGAGCAGCACCGATGCACCGCTGAGCAGGCACTGGGCCATCGCCACGCGGGCCTTCTGGCCACCGGAGAGGTTGCCGATCTTCTGTTTGAGGTCGGCTTCGGAGAACTGGAACATGGTGAGGAACCGGTTCACCGACTTCTTGGTGGCGGTGAACGCCAGGCTGCCCTCGAGCGCGTTGACGGCGTGGCTGACCGTGTCGGTGTCGTCGAGTTCGGCGAGCACCTGGTTGTACGACACCATGCCGGCGCCCTTCGCCCAGTCGACCTCGCCGTGATCGGCCGACTCCTCGCCGGTGAGCACCCGCAGCAGGGTGGTCTTGCCGCTACCGTTGGCGCCGAGCACCACGATGCGGTTGCCCCGGCGGATCTCGAAGCTCAGATCCTGGAACAGCACCTTGTCGCCGTAGGCCTTGCTGAGCATCTCCACCCGGCAGAGCACATCCTTGATGTGCAGGCCGCCGTAGATCTCGGTGATGATCTTGTCGACCGGCCGTGGCGTGCGGGACTTCTTGATGGTGGCCAGCTGGCTGCCGAGCTTTCGACTGGCGTTCTTCTGGGCCTCGCGCCGATCGGCGATGCCCTCCGATTCGAATGCGAGCAGCTCGGACTCGTGCACGAACTGCGCCTCGAGAGTCTTCAGCCGGAACTGCTTCTGCACGATGTACTCGCCGAAGTTGCCCGGGTACTCGTGCAGGTGGAAGTTCTCCAGCTCGATGATGCGGGTGACGACGGAGTCGAGGAAGGTGCGGTCGTGCGAGACGATCACGGCGGCGCCCCTGAAGTCGCGGAACCAGGTCTCCAGCCATTCCACGCCGGCCACGTCGAGGTAGTTGGTGGGCTCGTCCAGCAGGAGCACATCCGGCGCTTCGAGCAGGATCTTCGCCAGGGCCGCGCGGTTGCGCCATCCGCCGGAGAGCTCGTTGATGGCGCAGGTGCGGTGCGCCTCGTCGAAGCCCAGGATGGTCAGGGCGGCGTCGATGCGTCTCGGGTAGTCCCAACCGTCCAACCGGTCCATGTCCTCGAACAGCTCGGACTGACGGTGGATCAGCCGGTCGAGTTCGGCGCTCGCGGAGGAGTCCGTGGCGATGGCGGCGTCGATCGAGGCGAGTTCGGCCTCGACGGCCTTGATCTGAACGAACAGGGCATCGAGCACCTCGGTGATGGTGGACTCGCCGTTGAGTTCGGAGAACTGCGAGAAGTAGCCGATCTTGATGCCGTCCTCGACCGTGACGGTACCGGTGTCCGGGGTCACCTGGCCGAGGATCAGCTTGATCAGGGTGGTCTTGCCCGAACCGTTTCGGCCGATCATGCCGACCCGATCGCCGGGTTCGAGCCGGAAGAAGGTCTCGCGCAGCACCTGGGTGTTCTCAAATCGCACGGTGACGTCGTTCAGCCGGACCAGGCTCATGAGGTCTGCTCGCCCTCTGCGGTGTCGACGATGCCGATGAACCGGTTGCCGATGCCGTCGATCTCCCGGCGGCTGAAGCCGTCGGCCACGGCCGGGAGATCGTCCCAGCCGTGGTGCTCACAACTGAGATAGGTGAACTCCGGCCACCACTTCTTGGGCCGCGAGGAGTCGGTGAATCCGCACACGCTGCAGGTGAGCGCTACCCAGACGGGCTTCTTGCCGGTGCGATTCGCGCGCGACTGCACCAGCCAGGCCGGCGGATTCGTCTCCATCTCGGTGAGCTGGGCTTCGGTCATGCGGCTGGGAAGGTCGTGGCGCTGCGCCATCTCGAGGGGAATGTCGAGGCGGAGCGCGGCCTCTCGTCTGGTAATCATCAGGAACAACGATAGGCGCTGCAACACACCCCAGCAGGCCAGGGCGGGAACTGGTTCAATGAACCATGCCTGAAACCCTCTCCCCGCTCGGCCTGCTGCTCGATGTCGATGGTCCGATCGCCAGCCCGGACACCCGCACCATCGCGACACCGAGCATCATCACCGACCTCATCGCCCTGGCCGGCGCGAACGTGCCGATCGGCTTCATCACCGGCCGGTCGGCGCGGTTCATCAGCGAGCAGGTGGTCGCCCCGCTGGTCGCCGCCGGGCTGCCGCGCGAGATGCGCATGTACGGGGTCTGCGAGAAGGGCGCCGTGTGGTTCCCCATCACCGACGCCGGCATGGGCGAGGTCGTCGTCGACGACAGCGTGGCCCTGCCAGACCCGGTGGTGAGCCGCATCCGCGAGCTGGTCGCCACCGACTACGCCGACACCATGTTCTTCGACGAGACCAAGCTCGCCATGATCTCGGTCGAACAGCGCACGGATGTCGACCGGGCCGTCTACCACGCCGCCCAGGCGTCGTTCGAGAACGCGGCCTACGGCATCCTGATCGAGCACGGACTGGGGGTGCGCTTCGGCGACCTGGTCTCCCCCGACGCCGCAGGGGCGGTGCCGTTCCGGATCGACACCACCATCATCTCCACCGACATCGAGTCCGTCGACCTCGACAAGGACCACGCCGCCCGGCGTGCCCTGGCCTTCTTCGCCGAGGGTGGTTCCCTGCCCCGGCTCTGGCGGTCGGTGGGCGACTCCCGCAGCGACTACCTCATGGCCGATCACCTGCACGCCGCCGGATACGACGTGGCTCACGTTGACGTCCGACCCGCTGACGGGATCCTGGACAAGCCGTACCCGGTGATCGTGGAGGGCGACCTCATTCACGACGAGGCCGGCGCGGCCTTCCTGGGCTACTGGGTGCAGAAGCTCGGTCTGGGCGCGGCCGTCTCGGCCTAGTCTTCGACGAAGCGGATGCCGTTCTGCAGGGTGCTGCGCAGTTCGAAGACCTTCTCGAAGCTGCCGCGGTCCATGCCGGCGATGCCGTCGCGCAGGACGCCGACCAGCCGGGACCGCGGAATCACGACCAGCATCGGCCGCCTGCCCCGGCTCGGTAAGGAGAGCGGGTCCGGCACCGCCTCATCCGGCGCCACCACGATCAGGGCGGTGAAACGCACCCGTAACGACTTGGCAAGGATGCGGGCGGCGGTGGCGAAGTCGTCCACCGGTGCATCACCGGGTTCGACGGACTCGCCGACGATGTCGCCGCGTTTGAGCTGCACGGGGGAACCCCAATCCTCGGAGAGGATGGCGAACAGCCCGGCGGGCCCGAGTACGACATGGTCGATCTTGTCGACGTCGTCCCTGGTGGCGATGTCGTGCCAGGCGGTATAGCCGATGCCGAGCCCGGAAATGAGCTGGGCGGTCGACTCCTCGGCGAGGGCCTTGGCCAGGCGGTGGCGGATCTCTCGCGGCGCCGACCGAATGAGATCGGGGGCGTAGGGGTCGTCGATGACGGTGCCGCGGCCGGCCCACTCCCGGAGCAGGGCGAGGTAGCGCTGCCGGGAATGGCCGCCCGGGTGCCCGTGCATCCGTGCCTTCATGCCCGACGAGGACGGCCGGGCCGAGGAAGACGTCGACGCCGAGGTTGCGGTAGTGGAGGATGACGTCTGCGGGTAGCGGGCCCCGTCGTAGGCGGCACGGCTCTCCGGGGTGCCGATCCGTTCCCAGGCCACCTGCACGGCGTGGAAGGATGCGGGACTGCCGCCGACGTCCGGGTGGGATTGGCGGAGCTTCCGCCGGTAGGCACGGCGCAACTCCTCGTCGGTCACCGAGGGTCCCACGCCCAGCACCTCGTACGGGCTGGCCGCGGCCGGACTGTCTGACATTCGTGCGGTCTCTTTCGAACCTGGAACGCGAAATCGTTCGAACCCCAGCTTAACCAGCGTTTCTGGTATCTCGCCGACACCCGGCGGCGGCGGCTGGCTACCCGCCGAAGGCGGTCGCGGGCACCCCGGCGACACCGGGGACGGCCGTGAAGACCGACCCGGCGAGGGGGTCCTCGTCGGGGGCGAGGCCTTCCCTGGAGGTGGTGATGAACAGCTGCCGCAGGTCGGCGCCGCCGAAGGTGCAGGCCGTGACGCGTTCCGCGGCCACCTCGATCACCTCGTCGAGGGTGCCGTCCGGCGCGTACCGGTGAACCGCGCCGCCCGCGTACAGAGCCACCCAGACGCCGCCGTCCGCGTCGACGGTGAGGCCGTCCGGGTAGCCGGCGGCATCCGGAATCTCCGCGAAGGTGCGCAGGCCGGTGAGACCGGTCTCCGGCGCCCAGTCGAACACGCCGATCCGGCCGGTGGGGGTGTCGTTGTAGTAGGCCAGCGACCCGTCCGGGCTCCAGCCCAGGCCGTTGGAGATCGTCACGCCGGCGTGTGCCAGGCTCACCGACCCGTCCGGGGCGAGCCGGTACAGGGATCCGGCCCCGGTGCGCTGGTCGTAGGCCATGGTCCCGCAGTAGAACGAGCCGTCTGGAGCGGTGCCGCCGTCGTTCATTCGCACGGTCGGATCCGCCCACACCTCGGGAAGCCGGGTGAGGGTGCCATCGGCGTCTTCCAGGATGAATCCCCGTTCCCCCGCGATGACCGCACCTCCCCCGGTGCGCGGACGCAGAGCCGCCGCGATCGTGTCGACATGTCGACGATCGATCGTGCCGTCATCGGCCAGGGTCAGCACATCCCCGGCAAACAGGTCGACCAGGCGTAAACCGCCCCACTCGGGCGAGTAGACCGGTCCCTCACCATGGAAGGTGATCGGGTCGGTCAGTTGATCGGCGCGCATCGACGAGCGGGATCGAGGCGAGTCAGTCGCGCAGGACGTGTGCGGGAATGGCGACGGCGGCGCTCACGGCCAGGATGCCGGCCACGAAGATCGGTCCCTGCCAGGCGGTGACGGTGAAGGCGAGGCCGAACAGCCAGAGGCCGAGGACGAACGCGGCCATCGCCACGACGAAGGAAACAATGTGCATGGGCTGGGTCCTTTCAACGGTGCCGCGAAAGCGTTCCGGGCTCGCTTCGAGCGTACTGGTTCCACGGCGGGTGGTGTGTCCGGGTCGACCGGGCTAGGTGTACTGAGCCGACAGGTTGGTGACAGTCGGGGTTGAAAAAAGGGAGAACCTCCGGTTCTAGTGGAGATGTCTAAGT
>NZ_JAIEUL010000030.1 GCF_019599185.1 Cryobacterium inferilacus
CGACAGCTACATCACTCACTTCAACACCGTCCGGCTGCACCAAACCCTCGGCTACGCCACACCCGCCGAAAGACTCGGCGAGCTCATCCTCGCCGCTGCATAAAATGAAACTCCACTCACTGTCCTGAACAAACGGGTCACTGCAGCCTGTTTTGGCCCGTTGCGGCAAAAATTGCAGGAGTTATGCTCCCCCTGCTTGCGGGAGGGACGCCAGCGTCTCGTATGCGAGACACCAACCGGCCGGATGCGGGTGTGCCGGGCCCCGCAGAGGAGTCAGATGGAGACATGCACACCGTCGACACCGTCCTGCCCGCCACCCGCGGCACCACCCACACCACCCCGGACGCCATCACCGTGGGCACCGACCCGGTCTCCGTGACGGATGTCGTCGCCGTCGCCCGGCACGACGCCCCGGTGATGATCGGCGATGACGCCCGCGCCGCCGTGGCCGCCAGCCGCGCCACCATCGAGGTGCTCGCCACCGATACGGCGCCGCACTACGGTATCTCCACCGGGTTCGGCGCTCTGGCCACCACCTTCATCGATGCGGCCGACCGCACCCGGCTGCAGCAGAGCCTGGTGCGCTCACACGCGGCCGGCTCCGGCCCCGAGGTGGAACGGGAGACGGTGCGCGCCCTCATGCTGCTGCGCCTGTCGACCCTGCTCACCGGACGCACCGGCATCCGCCTGACGACCGCCGAGGCCTACGCCAGCCTGCTCAACGCCGGCATCACACCGATCGTGCGCGAGTACGGCTCACTCGGCTGCTCGGGCGACCTGGCCCCGCTGGCGCACTGCGCCCTGGCGCTGATGGGCGAGGGCACCGTGCGCGACAACACCGGAACCGAGCTGCCCGCCGCCGAGGCCCTGGCCGCCGCCGGCATCGAACCGGTGCTTCTGGCCGAGAAGGAGGGCCTGGCCCTCATCAACGGCACCGACGGCATGCTCGGCCAGCTCATCCTGGCCCTGCACGACCTGCAGAGCCTGCTCGCCACGGCCGATGTGGCCGCGGCAATGAGCATCGAGGCCCTGCTCGGCACGGATGCCGTCTTCGCCGCCGACCTCGCCGGCCTCCGCCCGCAGCTGGGCCAGCAGGCCGCCGCCGAGAACCTGCGCCGCCTGCTCGCCGGCTCGTCCATCGTCGCCAGCCACCAGACCCCGGACTGCACCCGGGTGCAGGACGCCTACTCGCTGCGCTGCGCCCCGCAGGTGCACGGCGCCGCCCGCGACACCGTCGAGCACGCCGGCCGCATCGCCGAACGCGAGCTGGCCAGCACCATCGACAACCCCGTCGTCACGATCGACGGCCGGGTCGAGTCCAACGGCAACTTCCACGGCGCCCCGGTGGCCTACGTGCTCGACTTCCTCGCCATCGCCGTCGCAGACGTCGCCAGCATGTCCGAGCGCCGCACCGACCGGATGCTCGACCCGGCCCGCAGCAACGGCCTGCCCGCCTTCCTCGCCCACGACATCGGTGTCGACTCCGGCCTGATGATCGCGCAGTACACCGCCGCGGGCATCGTCTCCGAGCTCAAGCGCCTCGCCGCGCCGGCCTCGGTGGACTCGATCCCGTCCTCGGCGATGCAGGAGGACCACGTGTCGATGGGCTGGCACGCCGCCCGCAAGCTGCGCACCGGCATCGACGGCCTGGCCAGGGTGCTCGGCATCGAGGTGATGACCGCGAGTCGCGCCCTCGACCTGCGCGCCCCACTCCTGCCCGGACCGGCCACCGGTGCCGTGCTGGCCGAGGTGCGAAGGGGTGTCGCCGGGCCCGGCCCCGACCGGTTCCTCTCCCCCGAGATCGAGGCCGTTGCGGCATCCGTGCGGAGCGGCGCCGTGCTCGGCGCCGCCCAGAGCATCATCGGCCGTCTGCACTGACCCGAACCCGGGGCCGCCCCAGGGCCACGCTGACTGTTCCGCATCGGAAACAGTTGCGGCTATCCGTTGGCGTGTAGGCCTGGCCTAGGCGTCGACAGGCCAGCCGTGCCTGGCGAGGGCCTCGCGGGCCAGCGCGCGGGCCGAGTACGGCGTGCGCACGCCGCGGATGTCGCGGTAGTCCTGGTGCCCGGGGCCGGCCCAGAGGATGGCGTCATCCTCGCGAGCGAGGTCCACGGCGTAGTCGATGGCGGCCTCCGGCGGGGAAACCTCCACGATCTGCTTGGTCGGGAAGGATTCCCTGGCGGCGTCGACGAGCATCCGGCGGATGCTGGCCGGGTCTTCGAAGCGCGGGTGGTGGTCGGTGATGACCACGATGTCGGAGCCGGCGGCGGCGACGCGCGCCATTTCGGGGCGCTTGATCGGGTCGCGGTCACCGTCGGCGCCGAAGAGCATGATGACCCGGCCGGTGGTGACGGCGTTGACGGCGCGCAGGGTCTTCTCGAAGGCATCCGAGCTGTGGCCGAAGTCCACGTACACGCGCGGGCCGGTCGGACCGGACACGCTCTCGGTGCGGCCGGGAATGTAGACCTCGATGCCGTCCTGCAGGGCCTCCTGCACGCGGGCGACCGGGTAGCCGGCGTTGATGATCATCGCGACGGCGAGGCCGGCGTCGGCCACCAGGTGGTCACCGAGCAGCGCGACGGTGGTTTCGACAACCTCGCCGGCGCGGTTGGTCACCCGGAACCGGGTGGACTCTGGCAGTGCGTCGAGAATCTCCAGCAGCCAGTCCGGGTCGGTGTCGGGGTCGGCCGAGATGGACGACACCGGGATGCTCGGTTCCGCCACCAGGCGGGCGCCCCAGGATGTCTCCAGGCTCACGACCGCGGCGCGGGCGCGGTCCGGGCGGAACAGGAGCTCCTTGGCGTCGAAGTAGTTCTCCATCGTGCCGTAGTCGTCGAGGTGGTCGATCGACAGATTGGTGAAGCCGACGCTGTCGAAGACGATGCCGTCCACCCGGCCGTGGGTGAGGCCCTGGGCGCTCACCTCGAGCACCACCGCTTCCACCTTCTGCTCCTTCATCCGGGCGAGCAGCGCGTGCACGTCGGTGGCCTCCGGCGTGGTCAGCCGGGACACGAAGACCTCGCCGGCGATGTGGCGCTCGGCCGTGGTGGAGAGCCCGGTGACCAGGCCCATCTGCCGCAGCACGGCCTCGAGCACGTACGCGGTGGTGGTCTTACCGTTGGTGCCGGTGATGCCGAAGATGATCGGAGCGTTGTCGGCGGTGCCGTAGATGAAGGCGCTGAGGTCGCCCAGGCGTTCGCGCAGGCGATCGCTGATGATGCAGGGCACGCCGGCGGCACGCGCGGCTTCTTCGCCGGCGGCGTCGGTGAGCACGGCTACCGCGCCGGCCTGCACGGCCTGCTCGGCGAACTTCGCGCCGTGTCCGTTCTTGCCCGGCAGGGCCACGAAGAGGTCGCCAGGCTGCACCGACTGGGTGGAGAGGGCGATACCGGTGACGATGGTGGCAGCATCCGACGAAGCCGGAGAGGTCTGGGCGCAGGATGCGACATCCGCGAGCGTCACACGGGGCGGGTTACTCGGCCGTACGACGGGCGGGATACTTTCGTTGGACATACTGCGGCCTTCCACTATCAACCCCCCATATGAGGGCACGATACTACCGTATGCGTACTCCGCGGTCGCTACGCGCCGCTCAGCCCGTATGCGGGATACTCATGCCAACCTCGTAGCAACCCCGTAGGAACAAGAAACATTCTGCGCCCCGAAGACCCCCGTGCGCGGGTCAGCTGAGGATGTCCTTGGTCAGGAACCTGCCGTAGGCGAGTGCCCCGAACACCAGCAGATAGCCGCCCTGCAGCAGAGCGTTGGCCCCGAACGAGCTGAAGTCCACCGGTTGGCGCAGCAGGTCGGCGAAGTCGAGCCAATAGTGACTGAACAGCCACGGATGCAGCCACTCCAGCTGCGGCAACGAGTCCAGCACCTGCGCCACCACCGAGAGCACGATGGTGGCGGCCATCGCGCCGACCGGCACCACGGTGAGGGTGGAGAAGAACAGCCCGATCGCCGACAGGCCGAGCAGCGAAACCGTCACGTAGCCGGCGATGAGCAGGGCGCGCAGGAATGATTCAGCCAGGCTGATCGTGTCGCCGGAGAGCAGGGTGAGCGGTCCGATCGGGAACAGGGCGAGGCCCGCGAGCACACCGGCGGTGACGACGGTGACCGTGGCGGCCAGGCAGAACACCGCCGCACCGATGAACTTCACCACCAGCAACCACACCCGGCCCGCCGGTGCCACGAGCAGGTAGCGCAGTGTGCCGAGCGCGGCCTCGCCGGCGATGGTGTCGCCGGCCACGACCCCCACCGTGAGCGGCAGAAAGAGCGGAATCGACACGATCAGCCCGGTCACGGCCACGAACAGGCCGTTCTGGGTGACCTGGTCGAGGAAGGGCGGACCCCGGCCGGGAGTGGGGTCCTGCGAGGACAGCCGCACCGCCACGGCGATGAGCACGGGAACCGCGGCCAGCGCGAGCAGCAGCGCCCAGGTGCGACGGCGGCGAAACAGCACGGTCAGCTCGGAGACGAGCAGCGCCCACGCGCCGCCCGCCCGCACCATCACTCTGGGCTCGGGGCCCTGGTCGGGGGCGATGACGGCCCCGGTCACGCCGGGCGAGGCGGCCGTGGTGTTATCGGACAACGTCGAACCCCTCTCCGGTCAGCGCCACGAAACGGTCTTCGAGACTGGTGTTCTGCACCTCGAAGCCGCGTACCCGCACGCCGCCGCCCACGAGCGCGGCCACGAGGGCCTCCGGCGCCACCGCGGAGGCTGGGGCGCTCACCCAGGCGTCGGCCACGGTTGCGCCGGCGCGGTCGCCCAGGTCATCCGGCGTCGGTTCCACGGCGGCGGTGAGTCCGGCGGCGGCCAGCACGCGCATCGTGGCCGCGGCATCCGGGGTGCGCACCCGCACCCGCGACTCACCGGCGCGGAGTTCGTCGAGGGTGCCCTGCGCCACCAGCCGACCCGCGCTCATGATGGCCGCGTGGGTGCACATGTGCTCCACCTCGGCCAGCAGGTGGCTGGAGACGAAGACCGTGGTGCCCTCCCCGGCGAGTGAGCGCACCAGGGCGCGCACCTCCCGGGTGCCCTGCGGATCGAGGCCGTTCGTGGGTTCGTCGAGCACGAGCAGCCGCCGCGGCATCAGCAGGGCATTGGCGATACCCAGACGCTGCTTCATGCCCAGCGAGTACGCCGAGACCTTCTTGCCGGCGGCGTTGGAGAGACCGACCCGCTCGAGCGCCCGGTCCACCCGTGCGCTGCGGCTGCGCCCTGGGGCGGCCCGGTCGGCGCTGTCGAGGCGCCGCAGGTTGGCGGCACCGGAGAGGAAGGGGTAGAACGCCGGGCCCTCCACCAGCGCGCCCACCCGCGGCAGCACCCGGCTGAGCCGGCCGGGCATCGACTCGCCCAGCAGCGTCACCGCGCCGCTCGTTGCTGCGGCGAGGCCGAGCATCACCCGGATGCTCGTGGTCTTACCCGAACCGTTCGGCCCGAGAAAGCCGAAGACCGAGCCCATCGGCACGGCGAGGTCGATGGCGTCGACCGCGACCTGGTGGCCGAATCGCTTGGTGAGTGCCCGGGTCTCGATGGCCAGGTCGCCGGCCCGGGCGCCTGCGCTCACTCGGCCGCGACGGCCTGCAGCCGCTCCACGGGTACCGAACCGGCGAGCACGCGGCCGTCGTCGGTGACCAGCACCGACATCAGCGCGGTGCTCACGGCCCGGCCGCCGTCCACGGCCTCGGTGAGCTGACTGTAGAGGGGGGAGGCGGTGAGCTCGGCCAGGCCGGCACCACTCGCATCGGCGGGCATCAGCACGACGGCGTCCCAGCCGGTGCCGACGACGGTGACACCGCTCGACTCCACGTCTGGCCGAGTCTTGTCGGCATGGCCGGTCGTGTCCGGCAGGGTCTCCTCGGTCACCGTGGCGCTGGCCGGCGGGGTGAAAGCGAAGAGATCGGCGGATGGCGCGTCCAGGCTGAGCGAGGTGAAGGCCACGCTGATCGCGGGCTCGGCGGCATCCTGCGCGGTGACCTGCACGCCCAGGGGCAGGCCGCTCTCGGCGTCGACCGCAATGGTCACGGAGTCCACCAGGGTGTCGGTCGTGTTCGGGGTGAGCACCAGCTCGTAGGCGCCGCGGCCGGCGACCTCGGTGTTCTCGCCCAGGCTGACGATGGTGGTGGGGGTCACCTCGGCCAGGAAGGTGTCGGCGAGTTCGCCGGGTGTGTATGCCTTCTCCGGGCTGGTCGGTGCGCCGGCGGCGTCGGGCAGGGTGAGGTGCGTGGCGGTGTTGTCGGCGGAGTCGTACAGCCAGAGGTCGGAGCCGTTCTGGATCAGGTTGCGCTCCGACATGGTGTCCTGCACCTGCACCCGGCTCTGGTCGGCGCCGTTCCGGTACACCCGTACGGTGTGGTCGCCGGTGAGCAGCTCGAGGGCGTCGGCGAACTCGCCGGCCTGGGCATCCCCGGTGCTCGGAATCTCGGGCAGCCCGAGATCGGAGGACTGCTCGAGGGTGCCGGAGAAGGTGTCGACGTCGCTTCCGGCGACCAGCTCCAGCACCTCGCGCGGGGTCTTCTCTGGCAGATCGGTGGCGGCGCCGGCCTGCAGTGGAACGGCCAGGACGCCCACGGCGATGACGGCGGGAACCGCGACGGCGGGCATCCATTTCACCCAGGTACGTGACATGACCGGCAACCTCTCAGTGTCGCAATAGGTAGCCCAGACACTACGCCCCGATGCTGAAAGTTCCACCCGACTTTTCGGCGACGCCCGGTCCCGTCCGCAACTGTTCCCCGTGCGGACAAATGGTCCCGGTGTGCCGGGCGCAATTGTCCGCAGCGGGCACAGTTAGGCGCTCACGCGCCGCGGGGCCGGGGGCGGGGGCGGCAGGGGCAGGTCAGATCAGGCCGTGCTTGCGGAACGCGTTCCAGATCCCGTCGTCGAGCACGCTCGTGGTGACCTCGTCGGCGTGCGCCTTCACCGCATCCGTCGCGTTGCCCATCGCGATGCCGACACCGCAGACCTGCAGCATCTCGATGTCATTGGTGCTGTCGCCGATACCGATGGCGGATGCGGCGTCGAGGCCGAGCTTGTCGAGCAGCTGCAGCAGCGTCGAGCCCTTGTTCACCCCGCTCAGGGTGACCTCGCCGCTGCCGTTGCCCATGTGCGGGATGGTGCCGGTGATGACATGGAATTCGCCACTGAGCGCCGCGGTCACCCGGTCGAACGCGCTGAGGTCACCGGCCAGGAAGACCGACTTGGCGATGCCGGTGTAGCTGAGCGGGCGCACGTCGGCGAAGGCCTTCAACGCAGGGTGCTCGTCGCCGTCGGTGACGGAGGCGAGGTCGGTGCGGGCCTCACCCTTGCGTTCGCTGTCGTCATCGAGGTACTGCGCGAAGCGGTGACGCACGCCGGGGCTGGGGTAGAGCTCATCGAACGCCTGCAGGTAGAAGTCGTAGCCCGACTCCTGGTAGAAACCGACCATCCTGGCCACGGCAGCCGCTGGCATGGTGCGGGCGATCACCAGTTCGTCGCCGATCTCGGCGAACCCGCCGCCGGCGCTGATGGCACCGTCGAAGCCGATCTCGCGAATGGTGGGGTAGATCTCCACGCTCGCGCGTCCCGTGCTCAGGTAGACCAGGTGCCCGTTGGCCCTGGCGGTCTGCACGGCCTCGATGGTGGAGGGGGCGATCACCTCCCCCGAGTCGATGAGGGTGCCGTCCACGTCGAGGAAGGCGATGCGCGGGGAAATCATCTGGAGCTCCAAACGAGGTGGTCTCCGGGACTGGACAACGTCCCGGAGACCACCAACAGGGTTAGTACGTATATATCGACGCTAGCGGGTGAGGCTGGCGCCGTTCGACTGGATGACGTCGGCGTACCAGTGGAACGACTTCCTCGCGACAGCGTGGCGCCGGTGGGTAACTGTTGCCGAACCGGACAATTGCGTCCGGTGCGCCGGGCGCAATTGTCCGCTGTGGCAACAGTTGCGGCGGGCCGGGTCGAGCCGGGTCGGGTCGGGTCGGGTCGGTCTGGGTCGGTCTGGGCCGTCTTAGCCGGCGACGTCGTGCAGGTGGTGGGTGGGGTCGTGGATGAAGTACTGCGCCAGCGTTGTCACGGTGAACCGGGCGCCGTCACTGCGGCGGCCGGTGCGGCCCCGGTCGGCCGGCGGCACCGCGGCAAATGCGTCGGCCACGGATGCGGCGGCCGCGGCCAGCTCCGCCGCCACGGTTGTGGGATCCTGCTCGTTGTACCGCTCGGCCTCGGCCGTGGCGTCCTGGTCCCAGTTGGCGAAGAGGGGGTCCTTCTCGGCGAGGATGAGGCCCAGCCGGAGGTCGAAGATGCAGAACACGTCGCGCACGTGGGCCGCGTACTCCAGGGCCGACCAGGTGGCGTCGTTGGGCCGCACCGCCACATCCGTTCGGTGCAAGACGGGCGCCCAGGCGGCGGCGTTCTCGCGCACCAGGGCGGGCACGTCGTCGTAGCGGAGATCGGCGGCGGAGAATCCACACTCGGCGCAGGGGCGCTCGAGCACCCAGGTCCAGTCCTTGGTGTCGGGGGTGATCGGCATTCCCCCAGCGTAGGGACGAGACCCCGCCCGGCGGCGAGAACTGACTGCCACAAATGGTGCACTCACTGCCATTCGCATCCGCGCTCACCGGCGCCCGCGCCGACAACTGTTACCGCTGCGGACATTTGCGCCCGGTACGCCGGACGCAATTGTCCGCATGGGCAACAGGTGCCCGCGTCGCGAGACGGCGGGCCGGTGAACAGGCGGGGCGCGGAGGCCAGGCGGCTACGCGCCGGGCGCCAGCGACTCGTAACGGCGGGGCTTGCCCTCGCCGAGGTCGAGCAGGCCCGCCACCCGCACCACCGGCACCGGCCGCCCCAGCAGGCGTTCAAGCGCCGCGCCGATCTGCACGGGGTCACCGCCCACCACGGTGGCCCGCACGGCGCCGTCGCCGGCCTGCCGCACCGACCAGCCGTGCGCCCCGCCGGCCTGCAGGTGCTGAGTGAGGTCGACGCAGGGCACCAGCGAACCGTCCGCGGCCACGAACCGGGTGGCCTCCCGGCCCTCCATGTCGGCCAGCGCCGGCCGCCCGGCTACGTCGACCAGTCGGCCGAAGTCGCCGGTGCGGTAGCGCACCAGCGGCAGCAACGGGTTCTCCCCCGCGGTCACCACGATCTCACCGCGCTCCCCCGCCGGCACCGGCGCACCGTCGGCATCCAGAATCTCCACGTGCACCCGCCGGTCCAGCACCACGAACGGTCCGCCGTCGGCGCTGGCGGCGATCGGCCGGGTCTCGTGCAGCCCGTAGACGTCGATCACCGGGCAGCCGTAGGCCCGCTCGAGGTCGCGGCGGAGGCCCAGGCTCAGGGCCATGGCCCCGCTGAACAACGCCAACGGCCGCAGGCCGGCCACCAGCTCGGGGTGCAGCAGTTCGGCCAGGCTGGTGGGGTTGCCGGTGATCACCTGCGGCTGTTGCGCCAGCAGAAACCCGGTGCGCTGCCCGGCCGCCGGCCACTGCGACGGGTGCAGGTTGAGCCTGGCCATCGTGGCCTGACCGAAACTGCTGATCGACGAGGTGTAGGTGAAGGCCTGACGCTGGTGCACCACGTAGGCCAGCGCCATCCGTGCGGGATCTGGGCGCCAGTCGATGCCCTGGTCGGCCACGAGACGCACCAGCAGGTGGAAGCTGCGGGCGACCTCCTCGATGTCGTCGGGGATCTGCAGGGCCCGCCCGGTGGTGCCCGAGCTGGAGCCCTCGACCATCCGGTCCAGGTCGGCGTCGAGCGGCACAAAGGCGGACACATCGTCGAGCAGGTCGTCGCGGGTCACGGTGGGCCAGGTCGCCAACGCGCCCAGGCGCTCGGCCCGGCGACGGTAGGCCGGCAGCCGGCGGGCCACCGCCAGGTGCTCCTCCAGCCAACCGGCCGCGGGCAGCGGCGTCGTGGCCCGGTGAATCGCGTCTGCACTGAGCCGGTCGCCAGTGCGGTGCACCCAGGCCGGGGCGAGCGGATGCCCGGCCACGGCTCCCAGACGCGCCGCGCCGGCCGCGTCCAGGGTGGGCCACCGTTCGGCGTCGGTGAGCGCGACGGCCCCGCCAGGGGCGTACTCGGCCAGGGCCAGCGGGTCGTCGGGGTGCGGCAGTGCAGTGGCCGTCCCTGGCGGGTCACTCATTCGAGTACCGGGCGGCGGCCTCCCGGGCCCTGGCCTCCTGCAGCCGCTTGGTCACCTGCAGCCGGTGTTCGTGCTCGGCCATGGTCTGGGCCAGCGCCTGGTTCTGCTGCAGAGAGTCGCGCATCGCAAGGATCGACCTGGCCGCGTCCTCGTCCTCACCGGCCGGCAGCTGGCCGGACCAGAGCAGGAAGGTTCGCGCCGCCTCGTCGCGCCGGTCGGCATCCCGCACCCACTCGGCCGGGTCGACCACCGGCGCCAGCCTGAAGGCGAGCGCAGCCAGCGTGCGGGCATACCAAACCGGGCTCAGCGGCACCGACAATGGACCGTGCTGGTCGTCGCTCGCCCAGAGCCAGAGCACCAGGGCCGCGCCCTTGCGGGCGAACGCTGACCCGGAGGCGCGCACTTGGTCGGCGACCTCGAGGATTTCCTGACCCCGACGGTCAGGGATCGCTCGCACCGTTCTGCCATATTCCATTTGCAGTATGTTCTCGGCGAGCGGGAGGATGGCAACGTCGTCGGAGAGGAACGCCGCCGGAACGAGAGCCAGCCTGGTGGCGATTTCGGCGACGCTCGCTCCGGGTTGGCAGTTTCGCCACACGTTGACGCCGTCCTGTTCCCTGGCGAACCACACGTCCAGGAGTGCCTCGGAGTCGAGCGGAGCAGCCGGCGACTCGGGGCGTGGCACGGGTGTCGAGCGCGCAGACGGAGGGGAGAACGGCGCTGCCGCCATCGCCGTCTCGCGCTCATCGGGCTCGCTCAGCCCGGCCGAATTGGTCAGCCGCCACCAGAACGGTGCGGGTTGATCAGCCACGGAAACCTCCGGTCGGTCGGGCGGGGCGGCCAGGAGTCGCTCCCCTGGGCTCTCTCTCGGCGAGCCGGCGAGCGAGCCGGGCGCAGACGGCCGGTGCCTCGTCCATCCGGTTGATGTACTCGACGTCGTAGCCCGCGGCGGCGGCCGGGTCGGTGACCGAACGGCCGGCATCCTGCAGGATCAGGGTGGCGGTGTCGAGGCCGCGGCGCACCTCGGCGGCCACCCCGGCGAAGCCGGGCTGACCCTGGCCGAACATCGACAGCAGGCCCTCGTCGGAGAGCACCACCACGTGGCGACGCACCGTCGGATGGCTGCGGCCGAGGCCGCGATAGCGCTTGGCGTAGAGGTCGAGCGGAAACACGGTGCCGCCGTTGAAGAAGCTGGTCAGGTCGCGTAGCGCTTCCGCGCGATCGCGGGTGAACCGCTCACCACCCGCTACCTGCCCCGCACCGGAGAACGAGGTCACCCGCACCCGGCCCCGGCCGCGCAGCACCGACAGGATGAGGATCGTGCCGGCCAGCACGGCCGACGACTCCCGCGAGGGATGCGTCATCGAGCCGGACGAGTCGATATAGAGGTCGAGATCGAGACCGACCTTCGCCACCGGCGGTTCATCCGGCAGCTCCTCACGACGTCGGGTGGTCACGCCGGGCACCACCGTCACGCTCCGCGCCAACGAGGCAGACCAGTCGATCTCGGTCAGGTCGTCACCGAGGTCCCAGCCCTCCAGCGGCCCCGGGATACCCGATCCCGTTGTCGCCGGCGGTCGAGAGCGCTGCAGCAGGGGGCGCACGAAGGCGCGCGCCCTGGCCTGGTACCAGGCCGCGATGACGGCGTTCTCGTCACTGCCCTGGTACAGCAGCCGGGTGTCGGCCAGCCCGTACCCCTGACCGGTCGAACTACCGGCCGCGGGTTCCTCCGCACCCGTCATGTCCGCCACGTGGGCGGTTCCGGCCGCCGCCGCGAGGGCGCGCCCCGTGAGCACGGCCGGATGCTGCGGGTCGTCCTGCATGCGGGCGTCACCGAGCACGGCCTCGAGTTCGGCGGCGGTGGCCGGCGGTGCATCCTTCTCGCCGGTGCAGAGACCCGGTCGGATACGGGTCGTCGACTCGGGGGTCGGAGCGCGCACGATGAGGTAGGGCGCCACAAGCATGCCGAAGCGGAGTGCCCCGCTCACCGGGTCATCGCCGAAGGCCCGCACGGTATCGGCGAGCAGCCGGGAATCCACCGCGGGGTTGGCGATGGCCAGCTCGTCGAACTCCGCCTGAATCGCCGCCGCCTTCTCGACCGAGACAGCGTCGGGGTCCTCCTCGGTCTCCCCCGGCAGCGTCGCCGGGTCTCCACGGTGGTTGGGGGGAAAGTGCAGCACCACACCGACGGGGACGTCTTCTGATGGGGGCGCGACGGCCGGCGCTTCCGCCGGGCAGAGCGAGCCGGCCGGCAGGGTCCAGAGAATCTCGTAGGCGTGCAGGATCACCCACCACAGTCGGTCCGGCTGGCCGTTCCAGGCCAGTACCGCCCACATCCGCAGCATCTCGGCCGGCCGTGCGGCGGCGTCCCTGCGGCGCTGTAGCTCCGCCACCCGCACATTGATGAGCATGTCCGACCACAGGTTACTGAGGTCGCTGATGCGGCTGAGCCGGTCCGGGATGCGTGCGGAATCGGTGGCGGCCAGCGCGCGGGCGATCTGGTGCCGGATCTTCAGCCCGGTCAGGCGAGTCGATGGGGAGAGCGCGTGGTGGCCGATCTCGTGCGCGAAGATGCTCTCCAGAAACTCGCCGACGCCCAATCTTTCGGCCAACGGAAGGTCGAAGGTCACCTGGGGCGGAAAGGTGAACCACGCGAAAGATGCCTCCTTCGCGTCCGGTGCGAGCTCCGGGTCGTGCAGGTCGACACCCCAGAGTGCCTGGGCGCTCTGCCAGGCGGCTCGCTGTTGGGGGCCGAGGACCGCCTCGTTTGGGGTCACCTGGCCTCCTCGGGCGTCCACACCTGGGCGGTGTATGCACCCACGGTGAGCACCGCGCCGGCCGCGCCGGCCTCGGCGAGCCCCGCCGCGGTGTCGCCCGCGGTCTCCCAGCGATCGTCCGCCTCGATTGTCTCGTGCTCGGTCTCGTCCACCGCGAGCCTCATCAGGGTGTGACCGAAGACGTCCGCGGTCAGTAGCCAGTCCCCGGCCGAGACGGCACTGCTGCCGGTGCGAATCAGGAAGGTGCCGGGCCGCTCACCGGCCAGCGCCGCCACCGGCGGTGCAGACCAGGGGCCGTAGAGGCCGCGGAATCCGCCGATCACGGCCAGGAGCTCGCCCGGTGTGTGCAGCCCCGGCCAGCCGAACCGGGAACGCCGCTGCAGCGCAGCGAACGGGGCCACCCCGCCCTCGCCCAATCCCAGGGCGTCCGCGAGGGCGGGCAGGGCGGGCCCGTCACCGGCCAGGGACCGCTCCAGGCGGGCCAGCGCATCCGTGCGGAAGCCGAGAGCGCCGCTCCGCCAGGCGGCCAGGGCGGCGAGGGTGAGTAGGTCGTCCCTGCCCGCTGCCGGCGCCGCCGCCACGGCACGGCCGATGAAGTGCCGGTAGCGGGCACCGGCCGCATCGCCGTGCCGCTCCTGAATGCGGGTCGCCGAGAGCGCGAGGTCCACACTGGTCGCGGGCAGGGCCTCGTCGGTGAGCTCCAGCGACTCGTTCACGAGGTGCCGGGGGCGCTGGGTCACCCGCCGAACCCCAGCCAGCTGACGTAGTTCGTGTAGCGCTGGTGCAGGTACTTGAGCGCGAGCAGATCGTCGAAGTGCCGACCGTACAGTTTGCCCTGCTTAGCGATTTCGCTGATCAGCGTCTCAATTCCGGTGAGCCGTTGCGCGGCCTGCGCGGAGGTGACGCCGTCCAGGCCCTGGTTGAGCAGGTCGAGGGCGTCGCTGATCGGGTCGTTGGCGCCCAGGCCGAGGGCGGTGAACTGGCGGCGGGACTCGGCGAACAGGTCGGCGAGCCAGCTGATCGCGTCGGTGGCCAGCTCCCGGTCGGCGCCCACGTCGAAACGCGGGTGTAGTTCGTTGGGCAGCAGCTTGCCGCGCAGCGCGAACGGCAGCACGGCGGCCAGGTCGTCCAGGCCCACCACGGCCCGGCCGCGAAAGTATGCCATGGCTTTGGCGTAGCGGATGAGGGTCTGCAGCGACCGCACCGAGAGGCTGTTCTCCGTCTGCGACCCCAGGTCGACCTGCAGGTCGGCGCCCGAGTTCGCCTCGATCACCTCGGCCACCTCACCGCCGCCGGTACGCACGGTGTCCTTCGTTCGGTACTCGAATCGGCGTCCGCCGTGCTGCACGAACTCGAAGTGGCTGGCGAAGAACTCCAGTTGGCGCCGAACGGCACCCGGCAGTGGCACGGCACGGATGGCCGCCTCGAGCAGCCGTTGCTCGTCGGCGTCGAAGACGAGCTCGGGTGGCAGGTGGTCCTCCGGCCGCTCGCCGGCCTCGACCCGCGCGACCAGCTCATCGAAGAAGCGGTTGTTGAAGCCCTGTGCGGCGACGGTCACGTCCATCCGGTCGCGGAGCGCCTGGATCACGGGGAAGGTACCGCCGCCGGCGTCGTCGTTGGCGGTGAAGAACCAGCTCTCCACTCCGGATTCCGGTGACGTGGACTGCATCTGGTCGTGGCTCTCCACGTACCCCTCGGCCACCATGGTGAGCAGAGCGGACTGGGTCTTGGTGGGGATGCGGTTGTACTCGTCGATGATCTTCACGGGTTGGGTGAGCCAGCTGCGCCAGGCGATCTCGATCTCGGCCAGGCTCCCGGCGGTGACGAGGTCGCGCGGCAGCGGCATCCCGACCAGGTCGCTCACGGTCACCTGCGGCTGGCCCTGCTGCACGTTGCGGCGCACCTCGCGGGCGCTCGACCCGGCCAGCACGCCCATCAGGATCGCCAGGGTGGTCTTGCCGCGGCCGGGTCCGCCGACGAGCAGGCACTTGCCGCCGACCGCGAAGGTGAGCAGCGGCAGCAGCACGTTCGACGAGTAGGACTGGTCGGTGGGCAGGTGCAGTTCGGCGCCGGCGTCGCCGAGCTCGAAGGTGACCGGGGATCCGGTGGAGAATTCGACGTCGTAGAACGGTGAGATCACGGCCCGGTTCACCAGCCAGAAGTAGGCCTGGCGCAGTTTTTCGTCCAATGCCGTGTCGGTCACCGGCGGGGCCTCGGTGAACAGGTCCTCCGCGGTCAGCTCCTCGGCCAGCCCGGAGGCGGCTGCGCGCGTCGGTGATTCAGATACCTTGTTCCAACGATTCCCCAGCCCCATGCACTGCAGCCTATCGAACGGGCTCTACAGCTGGGCGGAGTCGAGCGCGGCCTGCTGCTCCAGCGGCCGCGCGAACTCGAAGGCGCCGGTGAGCATCCGGTCGATGGCCACGGCCGCCTGGCTGACCCGGTCGGCCACCGACCCGGTCACCTCCAGCCACGGCACACTCTGCCCGGCCAGAGTCTGGCGAAACCGCTCCTGCATGGCGTGCCGAATGTGCTCACCGTCGCGCATGCCGTCCTGCACGAACGGGATCTCGTCACCGGTAAGCACATACAGGGCGGGCGGATGCGCGGCGGCGCGCGCCAGCATCCCGGTCGGGGTCGGGCCCACGTAGCGCTCGTGCCAGAGGGTCGTGGCCAGCACATCGGTGTCGCAGATCAGCAGCGGGCGCGGCACCCGGCGCAGAGCGGCGTCCTCGAGGGCGATCTGCCGGTCCACGATGAGGTCGAACTCGTCACTCCGCCACGGGGTGTCCAGTCCGCCAAGCCGGGTCTCGCTGTGCTCCCGGCCGTACTCGGGCACCCACTCGGTGTCGTAGTGGTCCGCGAGGGCCTCGGCGAGGGTGGTGGAGCCGGTGGATTCGGCGCCGAGCACCACCACGCGCGGGGTCAACCAGGCGCGCACGACCGGGGCCAGCGCCCACCAGTGGCCGGGCACATCCGCCCGGATCGCGGTGCCAGAGATCGGGGTGAACCGCCGGCCAGGATCCACCTGCACCCAGCGGGCGCCCAGGCGTGCGGCGAGCTCGGCGCCGTAGGGGTCGCTGGAGAAGACGGCGTCGACGGGGGCCGGCAGTAGCGCCCGGATCAGCACCATGTGCTCGTCCCAGGCATCGGCGGAGTCGAAGTCCACCGGCGCATCGTCGATGGCGCTCACGATCCGGGCGGTGGGGTGCTCCTCGCGCAGCCACTGCTCGCGCACATCCAGCGGAATGGACTCCTGGCTGGCGCCGAGCAGTTGCACGGTGACCCGGTCGCAGCGCGCCAACGCGGTGCGGATCAGGTTCGAGTGCCCGGCGTGCAGCGGATAGAACTTGCCCAGCACCAGGCCGTGCCCGAGCCGTTCCGCCACCGGGTCAGGCACCCGGCCGGCCGGCCGGAACCGGCGCGCCGGTCGTGGCGGCTTCGCTGGCCGTCTGAGCCGCTCGGGCGCGCAGCCAGCCGCGCAGGCCCCACACACACAGGCCGATGAAGAGTAGGTAGAGCGCCGCGGTGATGTTCAGTCCCTTATAGAGGAACAGGCCCACGTAGGCCACGTCGACGGCGATCCAGACGAACCAGTTCTCCAGCCAGCGCCGGTTGAGCATGTACTGGGCGACCAGACTCACCGAGGTGGTGGCCGCATCCGCGATCTCGGTGGTGGAATCGGTGTATGAGTGCAGCGCGAAGGCGATGATCGCGGTGCCGGCCACGGCGGCCAGCACGAGCGGCAGGACGGCGCGGCGCGGCATCCGCCCCACCAGTGCACGATCGTCGGCGGCGCGGTGCCTGGACCAGCCGTACCAGCCCATCACCCCGAGCACCAGGTAGACGACCTGCAGGCCCAGGTCGGCGTAGAGCGCGGCACCGAAGAACAGCACCATGAAGACCAGGTTGTTCGCGATCCCGATCGGAAAGTTCCAGATGTTGCGGCGCGCGGCCAGAAAGACACACGCCGCCCCGGTTCCGAATCCCAGCACTTCGGTCCAGTTGTCGATCAGCCATTCCCCCATGGTCCCCGAGTCTAGAAGACCCCGACTGTTCCCCGTGCGGACAGGTGCGTCCGGTACGCCGGACGCAAATGTCCGATTCGGGAACATATCCGGCGCAATCTGGTTGACACAGGGGTACCTCACACTGGGGTCGCACCTGAGCCCGTTCCGTTAGGACCCCGATGACCGACTCCGCCGTCACCACCAGCCCCGCCCCCTCGTCCGACCGTGTCGGCAACACCCCGGATGCCGCGGGAACGAAACTCGTCATCTCGCTGCTGCTGGTGTCCGCTTTCGTCGTCATCCTCAACGAGACCATCATGGGTGTCGCCCTCCCCCAGCTCATGGCCGACCTGAACATCACGGCCAGCGCCGCCCAGTGGCTGACCACCGCGTTCATGCTCACCATGGCCGTGGTCATCCCCATCACCGGCTTCCTGCTGCAGCGGTTCAACACCCGCCCGGTCTTCCTGGCCGCGATGACCCTGTTCAGCCTCGGCACCCTCATCGCCGCCATCGCACCGGGCTTCGAGGTGCTGATCGTCGGCCGGGTGGTGCAGGCCATGGGCACGGCCATCATGATGCCCCTGCTGATGACCACCGTGATGACCCTCGTCGCACCGGCCGCCCGCGGCAAGACCATGGGCAACATCTCCATCGTCATCTCGGTCGCCCCGGCGATCGGCCCCACCATCTCCGGCCTCATCCTCAGCGTGCTCGACTGGCGGTGGATGTTCATCCTCGTGCTGCCGATCGCCCTCGGCGCCCTGGCCCTCGGCGCCGCCCGGATCAAGAACGTCACCACCCCGCGCAAGGCACCGCTCGACGTGTTGTCGGTCATCCTCTCCGCGTTCGGCTTCGGCGGTCTCGTTTACGGGCTGAGCAACCTGGGCGAATCCGCCACCGGCAGCGCCGCGGCCGGCCTCGTGCCGCTGGCCATCGGTCTGGTCGCGATCGCCCTGTTCGTCTGGCGCCAGATCACCCTGCAGCGCACCGACCGGGCCCTGCTCGATCTGCGCACCTTTGCCTCGCGCACCTTCACCTTCTCCATCGTCATGCTCGGTGTGAGCATGATGGCGCTGTTCGGCACCCTCATCCTGCTCCCGATCTACATGCAGACCGTGCTCGGCCTGGATGCGCTCGTCACCGGCCTGCTGCTTCTGCCCGGCGGCCTCACCATGGGCCTGCTCGCCCCGTTCGTCGGTCGGTTCTTCGACAGGTTCGGGCCCACCGTGCTCCTGGTGCCCGGCGCCATCATCGTCAGCGGCGCGTTCTGGTTCCTCACCATGCTCAGCGCGACCACGCCGTTCTGGTACGTGCTCGTGGCCCACGTGGCCCTGAGTTTCGGGCTGGCGTTCCTGTTCACCCCGCTGTTCACGTCGGCGCTGGGCGCACTGCCGCCCAAGCTGTACTCGCACGGCAGCGCCGTGGTCGGCACCGTGCAGCAGCTGGCGGGCGCCGCGGGCACGGCCCTGTTCATCACGGTGATGTCCGCCACCGCTGCGACCCAGATGATCGACGGGGTCGACGAGATCGCCGCCACCGGCGCGGGCATCCAGAGCGCGTTCTTCTACGGCGCGATCATCTCGCTGTTCGCGATCCCGCTGGCGTTCTTCATCCGCAAGCCCGCCGTGACGGTCACCGACGGCCACGACGCCCCGATGATGGCGCACTGAGCGCTCACCGATTGGCCGCCCGGGGCGCCCCGATCCCCCGGTCGACCTGGAACGGCCCTGCCGCAGACGGGCGCACGTCGAAGTCGAAGATGGCCGTGGGGATGTAGACGGTCGAACACGAGTTGGGGATGTCCACCACCCCAGACAACCGGCCCTCGATGGGCGCGGCCCCGAGCAGCAGGTAGGCCTGCTCCGGGCTGTAACCGAACGTGGTCAGGTAGTCGATCGCGTGCAGGCAGGCCCGCTGGTAGGACAGGTGCGAGTCCAGGTACCTCTGTTCCCCGTCCAGGGTCACCGAGGTGCCGGAGAAGGCCAGCCACTGGCTGAACCGCGGGTCGACGGTGCCGGGCAGGAAGATCGCGTTCTCGCCCACCCCGTAGGTCTCCATGCCGCCGCGGATGATGTCCACCCGCAGGTCGATGAAGCCGCCCATCTCGATCGCCCCGCAGAAGGTGATCTCCCCGTCGCCCTGGGAGAAATGCAGGTCGCCCAGCGACAGGTTCGCGCCATCGACGAACACCGGGTAGAAGACCCTGCTGCCCTTGGACAGGTTCTTGATGTCCTGGTTACCACCGTTTTCCCGCGGCGGGGCGGTGCGGGCGGCTTCACCGGCCACCCGGGCGAACTCCGCTGCTGGCAGACTGCCCAGCACAGCGTGTTCGGCTTCTGGCGGCAGCGCCAGCGGTGGCACCCGGCCCGGATCGGTGGCAATCAGGTCGCCCTCACGCTTGTTCCAACTGGCGAGCAACGCCGCTGACGGCGCCGTGCCCATCAGGCCGGGGTGGATCAGCCCGGTGAACGAGACGCCGGGGATGTGCCTGGACGTGGCCGTCTGGCCGGTGAAGTCCCAAATGGCCTTGTAGGCATCCGGGAACTGCTCGGTGAGGAACCCGCCGCCGTTGTTGCGAGAGAAGATGCCGGTGTAACCCCAGCCCTGCCCCGCCAGGGGGCCGGAGTCCTCCTGCGGGATGGGTCCCACGTCCAGGATGTCCACGATCAGAAGGTCGCCGGGCTTGGCGCCCTCCACCGCGAACGGGCCGCTGAGCTTGTGCACGGTGAGCAGCGGGGCGTTCAGGATGTCCTCGGCCGAGTCGTCGTTGACGATCGCGCCGTCGAACCACTCCCGACAGTCCACCCGGAAGGAGCTGCCCGGCTTGACGGTGGCCACCGGGGGAATCTCCGGGTGCCAGCGATTGTGCCCGACCTTCTCCTGGTTTTCGAACTTCCGACTCGAGTCCAACGGGAACAGTTGCTCTGGCATGTGAGACCCCTCTTTTTCGATGGCGCGATTGATGGATTACGGACGCGGAAGCATCCGGTGCAGTGGGTTGCTGGTGACCGCCCGCCTGGGGCGGGCCCGGCGGCCGGGCCCGATCGAGTCGACCACGTCGGGTTCGGCGGCGCTGCGGGCGGCCTTCTCGATCAGGCCGTAGGCCGACGACCCTGCCGCCGAGAGGTGTGGTGCGCTCATCATCCGGCGTGCGGGGGTGCCGCAGACCGGGCAGTCGACGAGATCAGGCACCGAGCCCATGGGGTGGTTCTGCTCGAACCGGTCGCAACCGGTGCAACTGAACTCGTAGATCGGCACGGGTGCTCCCCTGCATCGCGGTCGCCTCCCGGTGTTCGCGACGGCGCCCACGCGCCGTCGACCGGGTTCAGCGCGAACATATTCGGGCTGTCAGGCGAAGTCAACGACGATCGTCGTCCCTGGTACGCGAGTGCCCGCGGTGGATTGGCAACAGAACGTTAACACTGTGACCCCACGCAAGACAGGTCGACGTCTTAGGATCGATGTGCACCGCACAACAGCTCCCAGCCCCGACCCGTCGGCAGCACCGGAAAATTTCGTGATCACCGGAGCAGGTGACAAGCTCGACTACCCGGATTAAGCCATCGTTTGTACGTACCGACCAAGCAGGGCACCATATTGACTTCCCCCCACTCCCCCCTTTCTCCCGCCGAGACCCGTGACCGGGTCCTCAGCTCGCGCGGCATCCTCTTCGACCTCGACGGTGTGCTCACCCCCACCGCCGAGGTGCACATGAGTGCGTGGTCACGGCTCTTCACCCCGTTCCTCGACGCCCAGGGCGTCAAGCCGTACACGGATGCCGACTACTTCGCCTACATCGACGGCAAGCCCCGTTACGACGGCGTGCGTTCCCTGCTCGCCTCCCGCGGTCTCTCCCTGCCAGACGGCGAGCCCACGGATGCGCCGGAGCTGGAGACCGTCTGCGGCCTCGGCAACCGCAAGAACAAGGCCTTCAACGAGACCCTCGCCGAAGACGGCGTGAGCGCCTACCCTGGCTCGCTGCGGTTCCTCGACGCCGTGGTCGCTGCCGGCCTCAAGGTCGCCGTGGTCACCAGCTCGCTGAACGGCGAGATGGTGCTCACCGCCGCCGGCCTGCGCGACCGGTTCGAGATCGTCGTCGACGGCGTGCGCGCCCGTGCCGAGAAGCTCGCCGGCAAGCCTGCTCCTGACACCTACCTGTTCGGTGCCGAGCTGCTCGGCCTCACGGCCGCGCAGTGTGTGGTCATCGAAGACGCCGAGTCCGGCATCCAGTCCGGCCGTTCAGGCGACTTCGGCCTGGTGCTCGGCGTCGATCGCGGCGTGGGCGCGCACGTCCTGTTCGAAGCCGGCGCCGACACCGTCGTCACCGACCTCGACGAACTCCTGCCGCTGATCGGCAGCACCGTACTGTCCTCCCCCAGCTCGAGCGGAGTCCCCGCATGACCACAGACACCTTCACCACCGCCATCACGGATCCGCTCGATCGCAGCCGGTTCCCGCTCGACGAGTGGGCCCTGGTCGAGACCGATTTCTCCGGCGACGACATGGGCCGCACCGAGACCCTGTTCGCGGTCGGCAACGGCTACCTGGGCCTGCGTGGCAACGTCGACGAGGGCCGTGACGGCCACGTGCACGGCACCTTCATCAACGGTTTCCACGAAACCTGGCCCATCCGGCACGCCGAAGAGGCCTTCGGTTTCGCCCGGGTCGGCCAGACCATCGTCAACGCCCCCGACGCGAAGATCATCCGCATCTACGTCGACGATGAACCGCTGGTGCTCACCCTCGCCGAACTGCTCAGCTACGAGCGCCGGCTCGACTTCGCCGATGGCGTGTTGTCGCGGTCCCTGGTCTGGCGCACCCCGTCGGGCAAGCAGGTCCTCATCCGCTCGCGCCGCATGGTCTCGTTCACCGAACGTCACCTCGCCGTGCTCGAGTACGAGGTCACCATGCTCGACGCCGACGCTTCCGTCGTCATCTCCAGCCAGACCCTCAACCGTCAGGACGGCATCGGCGAGTACGACCGGCCCAAGTCCGGGTCGGCCAACGACTGGGACCCGCGCCGCGCCGAGACGTTCACCGAGCGGGTGCTGCAGCCGCGGTTCAAGCGCGCCAACAACGGCCGGTACATCCTCGGCTTCCGCTGCACCAACTCCGGCATGACCATCGCCACGGCGTCCGATCACTCGATCGACACCGTCAACGACTTCCACGAGTCCTCGCAGCTCGGCGACGACCTGGCCAAGCACGTGTACAAGGTGAAGGCCAAGATGGGCAACCCCATCCGCGTCACCAAGCTGCTCAGTTACCACACCTCGGCCGGCGTGCCCACGCACGAACTCGCCGACCGTTGCGACCGCACCCTCGACCGGGCCAAGGAGTCCGGCGTCGCCGCGATCATCCAGGAGCAGCGTGACTGGCTCGACGCGTTCTGGGCCCGCACGGATGTCGAATTGCCCGGCCAGCCCGCCCTCCAGCAGGCCACCAGATGGAACTTCTTCCAGCTCGCCCAGGCGTCCATGCGCGCCGACGGCCAGGGCGTCTCGGCCAAGGGGGTGTCCGGTTCCGGTTACGGCGGGCACTACTTCTGGGACACCGAGGTCTACGTGCTGCCGTTCCTCACCTACACGTCGCCGAACGCGGCGCGCAACGCCCTGCGGTTCCGGCACGGCCTGCTCGACCACGCCCGTGCCCGCGCCGCCGAGCTCAATCAGCTCGGCGCACTGTTCCCGTGGCGCACCATCAACGGCCTCGAGTCCAGCGCGTACTACGCCGCCGGCACCGCCCAGTATCACATCGACGCCGACATCTCCTATGCGCTCAGCCAGTACGTCGCGGCCACCGGCGACGAGGACTTCCTCGCCCGCGAAGCCATCGACATCCTGGTGGAGACAGCCCGAATGTGGGCTGACCTGGGGTTCTGGCGCGGCAACGGCCACGATGTCTTCCACATCCACGGCGTGACAGGGCCAGACGAGTACACCACCGTCGTCAACGACAACCTGTACACGAACATCATGGCGCGCTCCAACCTGCGTGCCGCGGTGAAGAGCGTGCGCCGGCTGTACTCGATCGACCGCGCGTCGTTCGACTCCATGGCCGCGCGCCTGAAGCTCGACGAGGCCGAGGTGATGGAGTGGTCCTTCGCCGCTGAGGCGATGCACATCCCGTTCGACCACAACCTCGGCATCCACCCGCAGGACGCCCAGTTCCTGGAGAAGGAACGCTGGGACCTCGCCGCGACACCGGCCGGACACCGCCCGCTGCTGCTGCACTACCACCCGCTGGTGATCTACCGCTTCCAGGTGCTCAAGCAGGCCGACGTGGTGCTGGCGCTCTTGTTGCAGGGTGACCAGTTCACGGCAGAAGAGAAACGGAACGACTTCGACTACTACGACCCGCTGACCACGGGCGACTCCACGCTGTCGGACGTCGTGCAGTCGATCATCGCCGCCGAGGTGGGCTACCACGAGCTCGCGCTCAAGTACTTCACCTCAGGGCTGTTCGTCGACCTCGCCGACCTGCACCACAACGCGGCCGACGGTGTGCACGTCGCATCCGCCGGTGGTGTGTGGAGCGCGCTGGTGATGGGCTTCGGCGGACTGCGCGACCACAGCGGCCGGATCACCCTCGACCCGCGCCTGCCGGAGGACTGGGACGAGCTGATCTTCCGCGTCACGCTCAAGGGCAGCCGGCTGCGGGTGGCCATCACCCAGACCAGCGTGCACCTGAGCATCGAGGAGGGCACCGAAGCGCGCCTGACCGTGCGTGGCCTGCAGGTCGTCGTCACGGCCGGCACGCCGGAGACCGTTCCACTGTCGCACCAGGGCGCCCGCGACCCCGGCGCGCCCACGGCCGCGCTCATCGAGAGCAGCCGCCGCGCCGACGGCACGGTGATCACCTCGTCGATCCCCACGATCGCGCACATTACCGAGCAGATGCCCACGCTCGACTAGCGTTCCCGCACGGCACCGGGCCGCGCCCCCTCTCGCCCAGCGAGCGGAGGCGCGGCCCGTCGCGGTTCCGGCCCCCGCCGACGCGGCCCCGTCTATGATCCGGCGCGTAGTTGTGCTCCACGACCATGGCTAAGACGCGCTCGGGTGCTGCGAGGGTTAGGGCTTCCAGACCATCAGCACGGTCACGCCCACCAGCAGCAGGGTGACGATGCCGGACCCGGCCGCGATGCGTGGGTAGCCGGCCACCCGGGCGGCACCCGACGGGTTCGCCGTCACCTCCTCGGCCGAGGCGCGGAGCGCCGGCACCACGAGGAACAGATTGATCCCGACCGCGAGCACGTAGAGCACGATCGACAGCCAGATCCAGGTCGACGCGAACGAGGCGCGCTCGCTCATGCCCAACGCGCCGAAGCCGAACAGCGCCACGAGCAGGGAGAGCAGCGTGAAAATGTTCACCGACTTCGCCAGCACCGTGATTGGGCCGGCCTCCCGGGCACGCAGGGCGCGCAGCCCGGTCATCGGCAGGATGGCCATCGGACCGATGATGAACACGGCCGCGACGATGTGCAGAAGTTCAAACAGGGTACCCATAGGCACACCCTAGAACGGATGCGCCGAACGGTCGCCCCGTCCGGCGCCACAACTGTGCCCCGTGCGGGCAACAGTTGGCGGATGCCGCGGGTCGGCGACTCAGCCCTAGAGCCGGCGCAGGGTCTCCAGCACCACCACGGCCGAGCGCTCAGCGGCGTCGTCCACGTGGGTGAGGTGGTCCCCCACCGGCCCGCACAGGTCCGAGATACCGCGGATGCCCACAAACGGCACCCCGTAGACGAAGCAGGTCTGCGCAATCCCCACGGTTTCCATATCGGTCGACAGCACCCCGGGGAACAGCTCGCGCAGGCTCTCGGCGAGCTCGGCGCCCACGAACTTGTCGTTGGAGACCATCAGCCCGCGCTGCACCACCAGCGCGCTCCCGTCCGGCATCCGGCTGGGCGCCTCGGCGGCGGCCAGGGCCGCGTCCGCTCCGGTGTACCGGGCCGGCATGCCGGGCACCTGGCCGAGGGCGTAGCCGAAGGGCCTGGCATCCGCGTCGCTGTTCAGGCATTCGCTGCCGATCACCACCTCGCCGACGCGCACACCCACGCCCACCCCGCCGGCCGACCCGGCGCTGATCACCAGCGGCGCAGCCTCCGGGTCGCCGGCACGGGCGGCGAGAATGGCGGATGTCGTCGCCCCGGCCGCGTTCACCAGGCCGATGCCGCCCTGCACGAGCAGCACCTCACGCCCGGCCAGGGTCAGCCGGTACTGCAGGGCCTTGCCCACGGTGATCGGCAGAGCGGCAGCGGTGGCCGCGGCCAGGAACGGCGCGGCCTCCTCCGCCATCGCGACTACGACAATCGCGTCGAGCGCAGCCTGCTCCGTGGCGCTCACGCGGTGACGTTTTCCCAGCCGGCGCGGCCGGCCAGGAACACCGACACCGCCTCCTGCGCGGCGGTGAGCGAGTGGTTGGCGCCCCAGCCGCACTGCACCTCGTTGGCCGCCGGCACCTCGGTGGCGGCGAGGATGTCGGTCATGGTGGCCTCGATCAGCTCGAGCACCTCGGTGACCTCGGGCTGGCCCTGCAGGATCAGGTAGAACCCGGTCTGGCAGCCCATCGGTGAGAAGTCGATGACCCGCTCGGAGTGGTTGCGGGAGTGCTCGGCGAAGAGGTGCTCGATCGAGTGCACCGCCGGCATCTCCAGGTGCGCGGCGTTCGGCTGGGTGAAGCGCACGTCGTACTTCACGATCACGTCGCCCTGCGGCAGCTGCTTGGTATCGGCCAGGCGCACGTAGGGCGCCACGACGGTGCGGTGATCGAGGTTGAACGACTCGACGTTCATGCGCGGCTGGTTCACGTCATCTCCCTGAAAGCTGTGGTGTCCCCCGGTTTCAGGCGACCAATCGACAGTAACAGCCGAGCCGCCGCGCTCCCAGACCCTCCCGGCAGCGCACAACTGTTCCCCATCCTTCCCGGGCGGATGCGCCATACTGGCACCCTGGCGAGTCCGCCGGGGGGATTCGGGGGAAACCATGTCCAGACTCACGTCCGCGTTGCCGATTACGGCCCTGGCGTTGCTGCTCACACTCACCGGCTGCACAGCGGATGCCGCCGCGCCGACCGGCGGGAACACCGAGACCACCGAGACTGACACCGACGCCACCGTCCGGGAGCTCGAAACCGAGGCAACTCCGGCATGGACCGTCGAGGCGTCCGTGGTCGGCCAGCCCGCCGCGGCGGACGGCGTGGTCCTCGCGTACACGAAGGCGTCCTCCGGCACCCTGCAGGTCGTGGCCTGGGACGCGGCCACGGGCGAGCAGCTCTGGGCAGACACCGCCGTGACCGGGGCGGTCACCCCCGGTGTCATGGTGACCGCGCGCATCGTCGAGGACGGCGACACGCACCTCGCCGTCTACCTCCGCCCGGGCGACGAGGAGGGCTGGCAGGACATCGTGCTGGCCGACCTGGCCACCGGAACCCCGATCGCCCTGCCCGACAACCGGGTCTGGGCCACCAGCCGGCCGGCGACCTGCGCCGACGGCGAGGATGTCTGCTTCACCGGCTACAAGCAGTCCGCCTACGACGCCGGCAGCGTGAGCTACCGCTTCCCCGCCAGTGGCGGTGAGATCAGCCAGGATGGCGACATCGTGCTGCCGGCATCCGCTCGCCTGCTCGGCAACCGGGTCTATTCGACCAACTCGCGAGCACCGGGCGGCACCGAGCTTCTCGGCGCCAGCTCCGGCGGCCAGACCCTGTGGGAACGCACCTACGAGGACGTCTTCGGCGTCGGGGCCTCCTCCGACGGCGGTTGGGCCTGGGACGACGAGGATCCCGCCGAGTTGATGCTCGGTGCCGGCTACGTCGTCGACGCGGCGGCGCGCCAGACCGACTCGTTCACCACGGATGCCACCCAGCGCCGGGTCGTCGCCCTGGATCCGCAGACGGGCGAGACCGTGTGGAGCATCGACGGAGCCGATTTCTGTGACAACGGCGTGCGCGAAGACGAACTCGTCGAGGGCACGCGCACCCTCTGCCTCTACAAGGCGGGCACCTCGACCGCCACCAGGAAGGCCGACGGGTCGGGCTATGAGGGCACCAGCACGGGTTTCGACGTTGACCTCATCGGCGTCGACGAGGCCACCGGCGACATCGCGTGGACGCTTCCCCTCGGCGGAGACCGCTTCAACGGCGACAACACCGACAGCAGCTTCGCCTCCTTCTCGGCCGAGCAGGTCATGCTCATCGACGGCGAATCGGTGGTCGTGAACGTCGTCACCGGCGACCACACCACGGCATCGACAGACTCCACCTACGCCTGCTCCACGCCCCGCGACCCGTTGCTCGCGACCTACCCGGGCCAGAGCGAGACTTCGCCATTCACCACCGGCTCCGACTACCAAGGGTGCGACGCGAGTGGCACCACCACCGACACCTTCTCCACCGGTGCGGTACGGATGGTCGGGGTCGACGCCGACGACGGCGTATGGGTTCTCGGAACCCCCGGCAAGCTGCTCGGATTCGTGCTCGAGGACTAGCGAACCCCCGCTGTCGGCTGCCTATAGTGGTTTATGAACTCCGACACGAACGACCAGAAGACCCCGGACGGTTCCACCGACATCAGCAACGCCGAGAAGGCCAGGGAAGAGGAGTTGCCGGACGGCTCGCAGACCGACGGCACCACGGAAACCGAGGAAGACACGGTCTCCGGCGGCCCGGCGGACTAGTCAGCCCACGGCGCATCGGGCGGGCGAACTATTTGATTCCGTACACGCTCGACAGCGCATATGCGCGAAATAGTGGGCGTATGCGCGAAATATTGGGCGTACGTATGAGCGGCTACGCGCCGCTCCGGAGGGTTGAGCGTGCGCTTCGCCAGGACTTGACATCATCAGATCCACGGGTCCGATCGCGTTCGGTAGGGTTCTTCGATTCGGATTGAATGGGGTCGTAGGCCTGCAACGCGCTACAGGCCAATCGCCAGGTCAGCCGCCCCTAGGGGCCGCGCGACTTACCGGCGGCGGCGGTAACAAGCTCGAGGAACGACGAAAGGCCCCCGGTTTCCCGGGGGCCTTTCCTGTTCGCGCAGATTTTCATCCATCGTGCACTACATACTGTGGGTCGTTTGCATAACTCTAAACGAACCGCCTGGTCCTTTGAACCAAAAGGAAGCCGCACGCCAATTGACTCAATCGACAAGCCAATCCTTTGGCCGAAGTCTCGAAATCCTTTCGCTTGGAGCTACGCGGTCGTATCTGTTGTCTGGTAGCTATCTGTATTGCTTGGCCCGACGCTTGACGCTACTGATACTTCCTCAATTCTCGTCGCGAATAGAGAAACCCCGGGAGTGCAATTAGGAAGAACAGGACCCCCGGGACGGTAATGACCCATCCCCAAGACTCGCCCAACGCGGAGGCCACAATCCCTCCAATTATTACCGTCGGAGATAGCACCAGCAGGCTAACAAAAAAGGAGACCTTGATTCGAGCAATGTCTTTATCGTCGTACCCCATTATCGTTCTCTCCTCTCCTGCTGTCCTGACTATCGCGTACCGCGATTGCTCCTAACACTCTCCTCCTGCCAAATAGAACACTGCTAGTGAAGCCGACACGCCCCCATACAATAGGGCCCCAGCTCCCAGCGCTGCGGCAGCGACAGGAAGGGCGAAGGTCGATAAGGCAAAAGCACCAGTTCCCAGCGCGAAGCTTGCCAGACCTGTGATTGCGCCGACCGCCCCGCACGTCGTTACCTCCCGGCCTGTCGGATCGAAACTGTTTATGGGGTCTCCGCCGGCGAAAGCGTACCGATTGCCATTCCCCGGATCCAGCGGACTATCCAGCGTGTCCTGCTGGGTCCACGTACCGGTCACCGGGTTGTACCAGCGGAACCCGAACTTGACGAGCCCGGAAGCACGGTCATTGATGCCGGCTTTGAAGGCGTACGGGTTCTGTGCGGCGCCGTTTCCGGTTCCGCCTTCTCTGAGTACCTGTGCGCCGTACGGGTCGTATTCGTAGCTGAACACGTTGCTCGAGAAGTCGACGAGTAGGCCGACAGGGTTGCCGATGCCGTCCCAGACGTAGATGCCGTTGACGCCGGTGGACGTGGTCAGCATGAGTGCCTGGCCGGTGCTCGGATCGCTGTAGACGTGTGCACCGTTACCGTTGACGGTGTAGGTGGTGACCTGCGGGTTGCCGTTGGCGTCGTTCTTTCCGTAGCCCAGTTTGTAAGTCAGGTTGGGGACTGTTTCGGACAGCACCATTTTCTGGTCGGCGCCAGCGTAGGTGTAGGTCGCCTCGACTCCACCGGTGGTTGCGCTCGTCATCTGCTGGAACCTGTTATACGTGTACGAGGCCGTCGGGGTGGCCGTGAGGTTCCCCGTTCCGTCATAGGCGTACCCCGAGGTCGTGATCTGGTTCGCCGCGTTGTACGTCAGCGTCTGAGAGGACGGGTTTGAGCCGGTGACAATCTGAGTGAGCCGGTTACCGCGGGCGTCGTAGGTGAACTTGAAAGTGCTGTTGCCGGCACTGCCGCCTGATTGAGCGACTTCAGTCACTCGGCCTGACGTGTCGTACTTGTACGCCGTGACCTGGTTGGTGACATTGTTCTTGGTCCACTGCAGTTTGTCGCGGTTTGTCGTGGCACCCGTGCCGCAGGTTGGTGCAGCTGATGCCGTGTTGTAGCAATAGACCATGTCGAACACGACATCGATACCGCTAGAGGTGCCGGAGTTGTCGTTGGTGGTGGCCGTCAGCTGCTTCACGCGACCGGAGGTGTCGTAGCTGGTGACTTCGTGGCCGGCGTAGGTCGAGTTGTCCGGGTTGGTGGACTGCAACCAGGTGTCGGTACGGCGCCCTTGCGCATCCGTGGCATACCGCGTCGTCTGGAACGCACCATCTTTGGGGTACTGGGTGCTGGTGAGGACTCCGGAGGCGTCGTACGTGTTGGTGTAGGTTCCGAACGAGTCGGTGGAACTCAGCTCGTTCGAGGCCTTGTCGTAGGTGTAGGTTTCAGACCCACCGGCGGTGTTGGCAGTCGTCAACTGCCGGTTGAGCTGATCGAACGTGTTCGTGATCGTCCCGGTGGGGCTGACGGACTTGGTCAGGTTTCCCGCCGCGTCGTAGGTGTTGGTCACCGTCGCGGTGCCTGCGACCGTCGTCAGGAGCCGATCGATTTTGTCGTAGGTGTACTGAGTGGTGTTCCCGCGGCCGTCCGTGGCCGATCCGATCCGCCCGTAGGCGTCGTAGGTGTAGGTCTTCACGCCCAGGCTTGAGCCGGTCACCGGGGTCACCGTCGAGAGCTGCTTGTTGGCGTTGTACGCGTAGACCGTCTTGTTAGTTCCGTTCCCGGGGGCTGTCGCTGTTGCAACGGTGCCGTTCGCGTTGTAGGTGAGGGTCGCGGTAGCTCCGGCAGCATCAGCGGTCGTGAGTTGGTTCCCGGCACCGTTGAAAGTCCGCAAGCTGGTGTTGCCGGCGGAGTCAGTCGTGGAGGCTGGCAGGTAAGCGGTGCTCGTCGTCGTGCCGTAGGTCGCTTCAGAGTCAGCCCCGCCAGGCGACTGTGCCTTCGTGAGGGAGTTCCCGCTGTTGGCACCGTACGTTCCCGTTGTCGTCCCTGTGCCAGGGCCGCCGGTCGCACCGACGGTTGCCGTGAGCGTGTCCGCGTTGCCGGTGTACGTTTTCGATTTCTCCCGACCCGCTGCGTCGACAGCTTTGAGGACTACCGCGGTTTTAACTGCGAAGCGCCTGCCTGTGCGGCGGGATGGTTCGGTGAGTAAAGACAAAACTGCCCCAATCATGTGGTCGCGAGTAAAGACACCACTCCGACCTAGCCCATGCCCGGCTATGGACTCGAAAGCAGCTGACACCGTGGAACCGATCAATATCCCGATGCGCTGTGAAAGCCGCCCTCGGGCAGGAACCTATGCTCGCCTCTAGAACCTCGCTAGCACCCGAAAAGGGGGCAGGAATCGACCGATCAGACCGGAGATCTTTGGTCTGTCGGTCAGTCATTGCGCATTGCAGAAAACGGGCATCCACTGCGACCTCATTGATGCGGGATCTGCCGGTGCCGCCCCAGGGGGCACTCGATTCGCTCACCTGCATCACGAGGCGCTTCGCCGAGCCGGGAACTCGTCTTCCGACCGCTGAGAACGACGAAAGGCCCCCGGTTTCCCGGGGGCCTTTCCTGTTCGCGCAGATTTTCATCCATCGTGCACTACATACTGTGGGTCGATTGCAGAACTCGAATCGACCCGAAGACCCCTTGAAACGATAGGCCACTTTTCGAGTCTGCATCCGCTCTAAATAGACGATCCTTTGGCGAAAGTCCGAAAATCCCGTGGACCGTCTGAGCGCAGGAAGGCCGCGGCCGTGTCTACCTCGTCTCGTTATCCGACTCAGCCGTTGAGCAGTGCTGCCGCGACCAAAATCACAATGAGGAACACGGCCACGCCTGCGAGCGCAATCCAGGCCCCGCGCGTTAGGCGTGGACGATCCCCCAGCGTGCCGTCAGCCTTGCGTTTTTCAACAGCGCGCCACCAGATGTACGCTTGCCCGAAAATTACGATGAGGACAACGATTGCCACTATGAAGATAATTGGGTCGTCCACTGTTTAACCGCCCATTCTTGGGTTTCATTTGTACCTACGACGTCTGGCCTTGTAGATGAGAAAGCATATGAGGATGAACGCGAGAAGGGCCAGAATGGTCGCGAGCGGATTGTCTTCAAAATACAGGAACATCAGAGAAGCGCATTTCCGACCTGACCGATGTCTAGCAGAAAGCTTATGTAACCTAACCCATTGCCGGCGGCTGGATACGCCTCACTGATAATTTGGATCCCGGCTCCGACGACGCAACCAGCTGCTGCGGCCACGACGATTGATGAACCGGCTGTCAAGGCACCCAATCCAAATCCGATGGCGAGGTTTTGTACTACGCCCAGGGCACATGCCCCCAGAACGTTGCTTAGCGTGTTTCGCCCGCTCGGATCAGAGTTGTTGATGGGATCGCCACCCGCAAACACATACCGGTTAGCATTCCCCGGATCCAGTGGCGTATCCAGCGTGTCCTGCTGAGTCCAGGTACCGGTGACCGGGTTGTACCAGCGGAATCCGAACTTCACGAGCCCGGAGGCGCGTGAGTATTAGCGCGCCTGGGGGCCACCGTTATTGCCTTTGGGGGCCACCGGGCGGTGTGGCCGGTAGCGTGCTCTGGGGCCACTGAATATTGCTGTTGGGGGCCATCTGCTTAGCTCCTTCCGCCGCGTGTATAGGCACGCGGCAGAAGGAG
>NZ_JAIEUL010000031.1 GCF_019599185.1 Cryobacterium inferilacus
ACCCTAAGGATATGAGCCGCCTCACTGTGGCCGAGTGATCCTCAGATGCGCTCGATTAGTCTCGTATCCCATGGGTTACGAGGCGTCTGGGTTACGAGACACCTCCCCAGTGGCGCGCGCAATTCAGCCAGGTGGCTTCTTGCCCTTTAGACCATTACTAGGAGCACCTTGTGGCTGGCCAAGCGACGAGTCCTCAAATAAGTTGAGCGCATGTCCCAAACAGTGTCCCTTATTCGCTCAGCTGACCTTTCCGACGTGGCACAGTATGCCTATGCCGCAACTGCTCCCGCCGAAGCGCGCCTCATCTTCTTCGCCGGGGCCTGCCCGTTGAACCTCGATGGCACCACGGCCGGAGTCGGAGACTACGCCACGCAGGCCGGCAAGGCCATGGAGAGCCTCCGCATCGCCCTGACGGCTGCAGGAGCTCAACTCGATGACGTCGTGAACACCCGTGTCCTCGTGGCATCCTCCAAGCAAAGCGACCTCAGCGCCGCATGGGCGGTTGTTCGAGAGGCATTCGGCCAACACGATGTACCGAGCACGCTCATGGGAGTCACCGTACTCGGCTACACAGATCAGCTTGTCGAGATCGAAGCTGTGGCGGCCGTGATCGACTGAAGTCGTCTCGGTCGGCATCCGTCCACCATTGCCCACTCTTGAGCGAAGGCGGACGCCGCTGCGGTAGCGGTCTTGCAACGCATGGCTTTCAAGACGGTCTGGTATCGAGACACTACGGCCGATAGTCCTCGCGGCGCGCGTAGGCCGACGTAGCGTTGTCATGGTCGAAGGTCTTCTTCTCCGACATGCCGCCGATTGTCTTCGCGATCGACACAACGACCAGGCTAAGTACACGTCCCAGTGTGCGGAGGGCTCTCATAACAACACCTTTCGTTGCTGGGAGCCTAGCCCCTCGGCATCTGGGCGGTGAGGGATGGGATGGAGACCCGCTCTCACTCCAGCGAATGGCTCATCGCGGTGTCTTGTATCCGATGGGATACGAGGCACATAGGATACGAGACATCTCGTCTTAGTTCGTGCTCGGGCCAGATGGCTCTTTTGTACGCTCAGCCAGGGTTTGCACATAGTGCGATGGCACGAGGAGGGTAGTGATTCGGTGGATCCAGTGGAGTCTCCCGTTGGTTCAGTCGTGTTCTGGCTCGTCCTCGCTATCTCATTGACCCTCATCCCGGCAATATTCACTTGGTGGCTTCTCGCCCAGCACATGAACAACCGCTTGGCAAACACCGAAACCCCACCACGCGGAGTCCGCTGGCATTTCCTGCGGTTCGGCCCGACCGCACTGCTCGTCTCCGCCACTGGGTTCTCATGCGGACTCTGGATATATTCAATGCCGGAGAAAATGAGCACTTTCAGTCCGTACCTGGTAGTGCCCGCGATGGCCTTGATGGGGAGTGGCGTTCTTGCGTTCATGATGAGTATGGTGCTGTGGGCATACTCCAACTCACCACCAAAACGGGCATGGGACGCTGACTAGCTGCGTCACGTAACCCATGGGATACGAGGCGCTCCGGTTTCGTGACACTAGCGGGCCCCCGAGCGATCGCAAGGCGGAACTGTTGGCGCTGGACGCACGTCAGCGAAGGTACTCAGGTCGGACCTCAGCAATGTCGTGCAATTCCCTGCTTAAGCTCTCGAACAACTCCTGGCCTTGCTCGCGCCAGCCGACCGGCTCCGGCTCGTCTTCCTGCCTGCTGAGCCAGACCTCATTCCACGCATACAGGGCGTCACTGAGCGCCCTCGACAACCCGAGGTCGGTCCCGGTGGGCCGGTACACGTCTGCGTGGTTCTCCCAGAGTGGCCACCCACTCACCCATTCCGGGAACATCCGGATCAGCCGCAGGCCGTTCGGGAGCACCGGCGGCAACCCGCGGAGGTGTTTTGCTCTCAAGTATCGGTTCTGCATCTGTTGGCGCTGCCGCCACTGCTGCACGGTGCTCGGAGTGCTGTTGTAGTCCATTCCCGAAAGCCAGATGAGACCACGTGAGCTGGTGGCCTGGTCGTCGACCAGTGCGAGCGCCCACAAGTGCTCGTCGCCCTTCGATAGTGCGATGGCGGATTCGAGTGCCTGCTCGATAATGCCATCGATGACGTCTACCGTCGTGACCGCGTTCCCTGCTCCCTCAAATACATAGATGCGGAATCGCGGGTCGTCTCGCTCCCACGACGAATCTCTTTCATCCACTGGCACTAGTCGCATGGGTCAAAACTAACGTTGCAATGGTGCAAATTTCTGCGCACGAAGTTCGTGATTCGAAAGAGCACACTTGATCGAGCAGATGTCCCAGACCCTGGTGTCTCGAAACCCTAGGGATACGAGACGTCTCACGACCCTGACTTAAGGCTTACCAACAAAAGCGGAATTCCGGGGCTCGGCGAGTCTCATAACTACGTCGCGTAACCTCCTGCTTGAATTGCGACACTCACCGTTAGTTATGAGACACCCAGGAGCATCGTGACGAAACTGATCGGCTACGCGCGCGTATCGACGCGCCAGCAGTCCACCGACCGGCAAAAGGTGGACCTTTTGGCCGCTGGTGTCCGGCGTGATGACCTCTACGTCGACAACGGCGTTTCCGGTGCTCGTGCCTCACGTCCGAACTTCGACCGCGCACTCGACGCCATCGAGGCGGGCGATACTCTCGTCATCACGACTCTGGACCGGCTGGGGCGATCGACACAGAACATGCTTGCCTTCGCCGAAGAACTCCGAGGCCGCGGCGCCGGCCTCCGCGTACTGAACCTGGGCGGCGGCGACGTCGACACGGCAACACCCATGGGTTCCATGCTGTTCACGATCATGGCCGCACTCGGTCAGATGGAACATGAAATCAAGCGAGAGCGCGTACTCGACTCGATCGCCAAACGCCGCAACGCCGGCAAAAATCTGGGCGGTCGCCCGCGGATCATCACCGACAGTCAAATACGCAACGCTCGCAGCCTCATAGACAGCGGTGAGCCAGCCGCCGAAGTCGCCCGGAACCTCGGAATGTCCCGAGCGACCTTCTATCGGCGGGCGCGAGCCATCGGTCTCTTGCCGGATTAGGAAGCGCCTGACGCTCGATAGCGACACGAAGCGATCACAGAACACCGCCAAAAAGCGCCAAACTCCACATCTATCGGGCACCCCGCGGCCGCGTCATTCCGGGCGTGTTGCCGGCCCGGGGGAGTGGCCGGTAGACGATCCCCTACCGGACACGGACTGCTGCACGGTGCCGCAGGGCGTAGGAGACGGTCACAGCTGCGAGGAGGGGGCCCCATGCGACCAGCGGCAGGTAGAGGATGCCGACCACGTTTGCCCCAGCCGCCGTCATATCGGAGTGCGGCATGGTCCACCACAGGAGCAACGGAGTCCACAAGGCCGTCAGCACGGCCGCGCCGATCATCGCTGCGGCGACAACCGGTTTCGTCGGGACAGGGCGACCGCCGATGCGGGGCACCCATCTAGGCACAGCATCTCCCCACGGCTGGACCAACCCCAGGGTGAGTAGGGCGGCCAACTCAGTGAGCACACTGAGGCCCAGGAGATAGATCCAACCCCAACCGGCGACGTCCAGGTCGACTAGTCCTCGCTCGGTGAATCCACCGGAGAACCCGAAGACGAGCGAGACCCGCCATAGCGCAGAGGGAAGCGGGGTCAATGCTGCGACGTGCGCGGCGGCCCTCGCCCACCGGGGAGGGGCGGCCGTAGTCATCCTTATTGGGTCGCCCCCGAGGCCCCGGACACTTCTTCCGCAGCTTCGAACGCACGGAGCCTCTTCAGCTTCTCCCACGGATAAAAGCCGACCCAGGCGATTGAAGCAATTGACGCGCCCATGATCATCGAGGCTATATCCATGATTACGACGCTAGGCAGTCTTGACGGGAGCCGCATCCACCTGGCGGTGGAGTGCTTTCTCAGTACGCCGCCCTGGTGCGAATCCCGTACCGGACGTGCCGCGACGAGGCGCGATTCACTTTCGGGTCTTCTCTTCTCTTTGCACACGGCTCCTAGGATGAGTGCGTGGACCTGGACCTGCATGAAATGATGCCTATCCCGGCGGGCACTGTGTCGCTCCGTGACGCCCGCACCGGGACGACTCGTGACGTCGATCTACAGGCCTTTCAGTTGTCCCGTTCGGTGCTGGTGCCCAGAGGCGAGGACCAGCCCGCGGCGAGTATCACGTGGTTTGACGCGATCCGGTTCTGCAATCAGCTCTCCGAAGCGCACGGTGCGCAGAAGGTGTACACGATCGACGGGCGCCGAGTCACCTGGACCACGACGGCGGATGGCTACCGTCTGCCGACGGAAGCAGAGTGGGAATACGCCTGCCGCGCCGGTACAACCGGTGCCCAGTATGGCGATCTACGCGAGATTGCGTGGACCGGTCTCGACGGCGTCACGAGTGCACAACCGGTCGAGCGCAGAGAGCCGAACGCATTCGGCCTGCACGACATGCTCGGCAATGTGTGGGAGTGGTGCTGGGACTACTTGGATCCGGCCAGATACGGCGAGTACCGGGTCTTCCGCGGGGGTAGCTTCGCGGATCCTCCGTGGAGCGTCCGCGCCTCGGTTCGGCGAGGGAGTGCGCCGGACGCTGTGATCGAGGGAACGGGCCTGCGGGTCGCCAGGCAAGGGATCCCGCAGGCCTACGGCCGTGACGCTCAGGGGTGGTCGGCAGTACGCGACCGGGAGCGTGCTTCCATCGGCGGATTCATGCCGGTTGGATGGACGCCTCTACACGAGCTGCGCGACGAACCCGCTTCACGAGCAACGAGCCTGACTGGGGAAAGATCGTCCCGTTAGGGATCCTCTACCGGGCACCACGAAAGTCTAAATTCCGGCGGTCGATAGTACTCCTCGACCCCGCGGCCAGCCGGCCAGCCGGCCCACGCAAAGGGAGGAGGGGAGGCGTCACAGTGACGCCCCGCTATCTAGGAGGAATCCGTATGACGAAGAAGAACGAGACCCCGGACAAACAGCACCACCCAAGCCGGATCGACTGGACGTTGATCCTGGTGGCGCTGGCCACGGGGCTGCCGGAACTCATTGCAGCTTTCGGCCTATGAAGAACGACCGAGCTGCAGGCGTGTCAGCTCACCGATTACTAACGTCGGCCGCCTCAATCAGGTGATCGAGCGCGGCCCGCCAGTCGTCGGTAGTGGGAACGACGCGGGCCTCATCACCGGCGCTCTGCGCGGTGTAGTGAGGCCACCGCTCGGCCGGCGTTGGGTCAGTCTCGGTGACGATTCCGAGGTAGGTCTCACCGTCATAGACCCGCCACACCTGAGAATCGACCTCAGCCAGGCGATAGGTCTTACCGGCGAACTCGTAGGAGCCTTCTGCGAACTCTGGACCGTCTTCCATCAAACGGCACCTCCTGATTGTTGCCGTGCCCGGCAAGACTGACACCGTCCGCAGACGCCGCCTGCGCACTCGGCTGGCGCCTGGCCCGGCCACTGGCTGAGCGCAACGACCCCCCGAGTTTTGGCAGTGATGGTGCGGTGCGCACCTTCGTCGTTCCACTCGTACGGCACCCAAGCGTCCGCCAGCTCCTCCTGGTCGTGCGCCCACACGGCAGCGTGCGCCTCACTCCACGCGGCGTCTGATCCCCAAAGGGGAGGAACTTCCGGGCACCGATGACCGTCGCGCCAGTGGCGAGCGACGGTGGACCTGGGCACGCTGAGCGCCGCCGCGGCCTGACGCACAGACATGCCATTCTCGCGGGCGTCGAACACGGCCAGGTGAAGCAGGTTCGCCTCAAAGGCATCTGCCACGCTCGCCCGCTCCCGCGCCCGGCGGAAGGCTTCGCTTGTGCTTGTGAACCTTGCGCTAACGGATCTCAACTTGCCACCCCCAATGCTGTCCCACCGTGAGACACGATCCACCGTCCCACGGTGAGACAGGCGTTGTCAAGGTGCCTGGCTAGCCAGCGAGTCCGCCTCGTTCGACGGCCGAGGCCCACACCCAGGCGCGGTGCAGCCCGCGGTGTTCCCACTCGACGTAAACCGCACGCGGAGTCCAGGCCAGGGCGCGGCCCTGAACGTGTGCGGGCGCGGCAGGGGAGCGTACCCAAGCGAGGACGGGGATGGGCTCGGTAGCCATGGTCGCCGGCAACCGGCCCAGCTCCTCCGCTGTGAGGCTGAACGGCCGGGAAGTGAACTCCGGCCCGTAGTCGGGTTCAACCTGTTTCAGGGTGTCGGCCTGGACCGGGGGTGCCGGGTGCGGGCCGCTCGGGTATCTCTTATTCGCTCCCATGAATCCATTAGAACATAGGTTCGAATGAGTCGAAGTGGCCTAGCTGTCGTGACCTGGTCGCTAGTGCGCCGGGCGCACGTACAGCACCAGGTGATCCGCCGGGATTGCGGCTCGCAGCTGCGCGACTGCAGCCCAGCTGTCAGGAGCTTCGACGGTGGCCGGCGTTGACTCGGCCGCGTCCCGTGGGCGGTGTGCCAGGTTCCATTTCACCTTCCAATTATCTGATCCTGGTCGGTGCTTCAACACACAAATGAATGCCCCGTCAGTCAGAACTGACGGGGCACTCGTTCATGCTGCGGCGAAACTTACCTCGAACGCGTCGCGGGCATGGTCAATCGAAATTGTTACCCGAACCGGAATTCGTATGTTGTTTGCGATTCCGGCGAGCCCTCATCGCGAATCTGATCGTGAAAACCAAGATCGCGACGATGGCTGATACTGCCAGGACCTGTGCATAGGGAGTTTGCAGACTCCACATGGCAAGGGCGACAACCAGGGCGACGGCTATTGCGGTTAGTGCATCAACTAGCAGCGCTCGTTTGTGACGTTCCAAGCGACGACACCTCCTACGTATGGTGCATTCAGCTGCGCACACCGGCCTGACTGAGCGGCCGCGTCTTTGATGGGCTTTTCCCACGTCCAGAGACGAATGCCCACAGCGACTCCACATGCGACGTTACCAAGCGGCACTGGGATGAAGCCACAGAACGCCGCGGAAATATAGGCCGGAGTGAAGTTGTTTGCCATCGAAACAGTCTCACCGTGGGTGAGCTTGATAGCGACACCCCACCACAGTGTGCTGACCTGAGGATCAGCCACGACGGGGTAGGCAACGCCGGCAGCGGTGTGTTCTACGACCTGGGTCAGCGTGGTGCCCGTCAGCTCGTAGTGGGTCGCTACGTCCACGCCATTGGCGTCCTTCGCCCAGGGTGCTGCGATCGCGGCGATGATCTGAGTGGCATCGCTGATTACGAAGCCGCCCGTTCCGTCCTCCACGATCGTTGCGCCTTCAGGAAGGGACAGGGGGTAGTCGTAGCGAGTGGGGGCGTCGGCGCCTTCGATGACCGTGTTGATCTGCACACTCCCATCGGCCTTAACGACCGGTACGGTTGTGGACCCATTCTGGTTGTCGTAGGACACGATGCCGGTGGCTTCCACCACCGCGGCCGAGGCCTCGTCGGAGAAAGGTAGCCCGATCGTGAACGAGGCCTCTGAGTGTGGTGACTGGGAAACGATTCCCACCGCCGGGTCCACCGGCACGGAGATCAGCGTGGACGGCAGCTGGGCGTCGATTGCGAGTTGACCGGAGCCGGTGGTTGCGACACTGGCCACGTCTTCCAGCGTTGACGGTGCGGAGTTGTTTAGCGCTTCCAGAATGTTCACCGACGAGTCGTCCGCAAACGCAGCGCCTCCACCGGTCATCAGGAGCGAGGCGGCCAGTGCGCACGTCGCAATGACCCCAGTAGTTCCCCGAATACGTGAATGGTTTTTCATGAATTCCCCCCAATTCTGTGCCGCCACCAATGGCGGCTACAGACGTAGATTATCCGGACACATCCCACCAAAGTGAGTCCCCTTATGGGGTGGTGGGGCCGACTCAAAACCGTCACCGAGACCCAATTGCCGGCCCGGCTTAGCGCGGCTAGACCAGGCGCACCAGCTCACACGACGGGCACCGCCAGAACGGGCTTGCCGGCGACCCGGCGGCCACCATCGGCACTAGGCACCGCTCGCAATTCGGGGGAGCACCCAGAGAGTCCGGTTCCATCCCCGGCACCATAGCCGGCCCCGCCGAGACCCGTTCTCGAGACGGGGAAATGCGGCAGTCCTGGTGCCCCAGTGTGCAGGCCGGCGCACGGTGATCTTTTTGCTTTTTCGTCTGGGGGATTGTTCACTCCACGCTGCCGGCGTCAAGCCGTCGTCACAGTTTCGGCAAAACTTTTGCCCCGCTGCGCTCCTCCAAAACTTTGGCCTGCAACCGCTCCTTGGGGCTTGACCCCGACAGCGCTCCATGAGGGCGGAAAACCGCCGAAAAGGCAAAAAAACGTTGAGGGAGATAGAGAACATGACCGATTACATCAGCACCAAGGACACCGCCAAGTTGGTTCGCACCGCATTGAAGAACGCGTTTCCCGGCGTGAAGTTCAGCGTTCGAATGAGTACCGGCACCGCTGCAGCGTGGATGCGCGTTGCATGGAGCGACGGACCCACCGACCACGACGTGCGCGCGATCACCCGCCAGTACGAGGGCCGCAGCTTCAACGGCATGACCGACAGCTACGACAACAACGGGTCAGCGCTCGTCGCGTTCGACGGCGAAGAAATGCCCCGAGAAGTGCACTACTGCTGCGACGGGATCAACACCTACCGCGACCACACCACCGCCGGTTACCGCGTTGCACAGCACCTCATCAGCACCGACAGTGACCGAAAGGACGTGATTCTGTTCACCCCCGAGGGCGACACCATCACCGGCGCGACGTTGCCCCAGAGCATTTACGTCGCCGGTCACTTTCACGATTACATCTACAGCCCCACACAGCTCGCACAGGCGATCCTCCACCGCGTGAACCTCTGCACCGTCACCACACCCGCCCGATAGACCAGGAGAGCCAGTCATGAAAACAATCACCATCGACTCAAACGCCGTCGTCGCATTTGTCGACGTTTTCGAGGAAGCGGACCTAGCGCGCGACATGGGCCCCCGGTTCACCTGCGGCGAGGTCGAGGCCCTTTCCGAAATGCTCCGCGCCGTGGGAGCCACCGCTGCCGCCGACTACTGGATAGAAGCCCACGCCACCGCCGACGACGAGGGCGACCAACACCACCGCCAGATATCTAGTCCCCCCTTGACTATACAATCTAGGGGGGACTAGACTATAGTTATGACGAAGCCGCAGAAATACCGGGACGTAACCAAGTTCCTCCGCTCGCAGGGCTGGTTCTTCCTCCGGCCCGGCAAGGGCAGTCACCAGATTTGGGCCTCAGAGGACGAGACTCAGACCATAGTCATTCCGGGGCACAAGGAACTGACAGTGGGAGTTGTGCGACAGATTATCGACGTATTCCCGAACGCCCCCCAGAGCTGGAAGTAGGACAGGCCATGGCCGAGCAAAACACACCGTTCCACGTCGTGCTGGACCTCACTGAGGACCGCGCATATAGCGTTCTCACGCTGGCGCTCGAAGCCTACGCCGAGCGCACCCGCGGAGAGGCCGCCGACGAGGAACAGAACGAACAGCCAAACGAGTTCCAGATAGCCGACTTGAAGGCGCTAGCTGAGGTGGCGGCGGGCCTTCTAGAGGACATAGAACGACAGTTGACCGAGACAGATAAGGCGCTCTCATGACCACGACAACCACGAAGCGAACCCTAACGGCGCGGGCGTACCGTGACGGTAAATGGTGGACCATCGAGATTCCAGAACTCACTTCACCGTCGCCCCGAGGGGGAGACTCCCGCATCATTGCGATAGGTCAGGCCCGCAGCGTTAAGGACATTGACGCAGCCGCCCGCGACATTGCGGCAGTGTGGCTCGACGTGGACGAGGACCAAATCGAAGTTCAGGTGACGGTAGAAATTCCGCCGCACGCCGCCGAGTTGTGGACGCTCGCGAAGAAGAACGAAGAAGCAGCCCGGGCCGCCGTCGCGGAAGCGGCCCGGCTCAACCGCGAAGCAGTTAAGGCCCTCACCGCAGACGGACTCAGCCAGGCGGACACCGCCCGGATTCTCGGTCTCTCACCGCAGCGCATTAGCCAGCTCACCCACTAGAACCAAGCGACCAGGAGACCCAATGGCAGTGAACGAAGAAGGCCGACAGATTGAAATTGCGAACGAGCTGGCCGAGGTCGCCCGCACGCTCGCGCACTCAACGCGCACAGTTCCACACCCCTCAGATTCCTTCGAGCTGCTGGCCTCGCTCCGCTCGGCCCAAGAGTCACTAGCCCAGGTCTACGCGCAGTTGGCCGCCTGGCACGGGGCAGCGGTAGACGGCACGCACTACAGCGGCGAGGACAGCAACAGCATCCCCGGCGTTCCCGCTGTCGGCGCCCATGGGCAAGCAACCGCCCTCCTCAACATGGCGGCGGCATCAGCCTGGGAAGCCGGCGACCTGGTCAACAAAGCACACAGCACTAACGCCGTTGTGCGCTGGTTCGATGAAGTGAAAGAGACGGCCTAGGCCCAGCTCGCGAAGGGGGAGAAGTGAAAGCCACAGAGCCGGAACGGTTCTGGTCTCACGTCGTCAAAGGACCCACCGCCGATGACTGTTGGATATGGACGGGCGCAATTGCCGATGACGGTTACGGCCGCTTTTGGACCAAGGACGGCGACGGCCAAAAGGTCATGCGGCCGCAGCGTTTCGCCTACCAGCTCGCGACCGGAACGGCGCTCCCGTCCTCGGTTCTGCTGCTGCACTCGTGCGACGTGCCAATCTGCGTGCACGCCGTCACAGACGCCGCCGAGTCGCACCTATCCGAGGGCACCCACAAAACCAACATGCTCGACCGGGCGCAGAAAAACCGCCACGCTAACCGGTGGTCAGCATGGCGGTTCAATGGTCTTGCGCGAGAGGAACGCGCCCAGCGCTCCCGCGATCTTCGAGACGTGATCCTCACCCACGGATGGGACCCCGAGCGGATGAGCGCCGCTCTCGCCGGGGTAGAAGAAACGCACCCGCGCCTGTTCTAACCGAGCCCCAGACCGGCCCAAAGTGCCAACCCGGAACCTAACGCCTACTGGCCGACCGGCGAGCTTTCCTGCTCAGTGCGGTGTTCGACCGGACCCGAATTCTCGGTGCCGGTTTTGGCGGGAGCTGCAGGGGCCGGCGAGGCCCGCTTTACGTCGCGAGCCGCGATCCCGAGACGCCCGGCTACCTCCGCGCGGGAAGCCCCGGCGGCCAACATTGCAGGAATGATCCGTGCAGCACTGGCGCGACGGTCGGCGGTGTTCTTCTCCGCCTGTTCGCGAATGCGGACGATTTCCTTCTCTGCCAGCGCGTTGACTTCTTCGACCTGTTCAACGTACGTGAAGTAATCGACGGCCAGGGACTCTAGCTTGTCCTCGCGCTCCCGAAACTGCGCCGATTTCTCGCGTGCGAGCTGACGGGCGGCGGTGAGTTTTGCGGACTTGCGTGCTTCGGTCATGTGATCCCCCTGTGTTGGTCAGTGTCCATTATGCAGGCACGCCCCGCGGGCGCGAAAGCGAGACGTTGGGATGCGGCCGCGCCCGATGGGGGAATGGTCCCGCCCTGCAGATGGGCACCGTCACAGGCACGCCCCGCGGGCGCACAGGCGACGCAGCGGGGGAGCGGTCCAGATCAGGAGTCGTGGTCTCGTTTTGCAGAGTGGCCCGCCTGTTGCTTATCGACCGCGTTTACTGCGCTTTCCTCGTTCCTCGTCGGCTCCGTGCACTCCCAGCGGTCTCAAAGCACAGACGCAGTATCTACGATCCTGGCCACTCTCATTCCTCATTCTTCGTCATTCAATCTGTCACACCTCTGGCATTAGTAATCAACGAGGTAGGCTGACCCCATGATGACCATGCATATCCTCTCCGCGGGAGACGGGTATGCGTACTACACCAGCGAGACTGCAACCGGTGATGTGAAGCGCGAGGCCGGCCAGGAGCTGGGCGATTACTACACCGCCGAGGGCAACCCTCCCGGCGTTTGGGTGGGCTCAGGACTGAACGCTATGGGCGTCTCAGGCACCGTCACCGAGGAGCAGATGAAGGCCCTCTTTGGTGAGGGGCTGCACCCGGACGCAGAGCAGATCATTGCCACAGCTCAGGGCGAAGGCAAGACCGCTGATGAGGCGATCGAGCTGGCCAAGCTGGGCCGCGGCTACTACTCGTACAAGCAGGGAACCACCGACCTCCGCGAGCAGATCGAGACCGGATACAGCGACTTCACCCGGATCAACCACCGCGAACCTAACGCCGAAGAACGCCGCGTTATCCGGGTCCGCGAAGGTGCGCAGGCGTTCCGCACGGCGAAGGGACGGCAGCCGGCTGACAAGGAAGAGCTGGGCCGGTTCATCACCGCGGCCACCCGCCCGACCCAGCAAGCCGTTGCCGGATTCGACCTGGTCTTTTCTCCGGCTAAGAGCGTGTCAACGCTCTGGGGACTGGGCGACAACGAGACCCGGAAGGCGATCGAGGAAGAGCATGAGGCCGCGATCAGCGACACCATCGGCTACCTCGAACGCGAGGCAATCGCCACCCGCGCCGGCACTAACGGCGTGGCCCAGATCGACGTAGAGGGCGGCCTGATTGCCACTCGTTTCCGCCACTACGACTCCCGCAACGGAGACCCGCAGCTCCACGACCACCTCGTGGTCGCGAACAAGGTCAAAGGCGTAGATGGGAAGTGGCGCACCATCGATTCCAAGCTGCTGCACCGGCAGGGTGTTGCCGCATCCGAGTTCTACAACCAACGCGTAATGGACCGGGTTACGGACCGGTTGGAGCTGGCGACCGAGCTGCGCGAGGTCACCCCGGGCAAACGCCCTGTGGTCGAAATCGCCGGGATTGACGCACGCCTCACCGCCGGTTTTTCGACCAGGTCGGCCGGGATCAAAGAGGCCATGGTCAAGCTCGAAGCCGACTACCGGGAGACGCACGGACGCACCCCCGACGCCAAAGCCCGCATTGCCCTGGCACAGCAGGCCACGCTAGACACCAGGCCGCAGAAGCTCCACGCTCGCGCCCTGTCGGCGCTGCGCCCGCTGTGGCGCGCACAGGCAGCAACACTCGTTGGCGACCGCGCGGTGGGCGGGATTTTGGAGAACGCCCAGGCGCACGCACGGGACAACAGCATCCCCAAGACTCCGGCCCAAAACATCACCCTGGCGCAGGCTGCAGCCCAGGTTGTCGAGACCGTGTCCGAGCATCACGCAGTGTGGGGCCCGCACACGATCGAGGCCGAAACCCGCCGCTATATCCAGGCGCAACGCAGCTCCGGCAACACCGTGGAGGGCACGGTCGAGCAGATCACCCAGCACGCCCTCAACACCGATTCCATCACCGTCACCCCGCCGGCACCGCACGGCGCATTCCAGCCCCTCACCCGTCGCGACGGCACCAGCATCTACGAACACAAGGGCCGCCAGCTCCTGACCTCTCGGAGCATCCTGGCCGCTGAGGACACACTGCTGGACGCCGCGCGCACGCGCACCGCCTCGCCCGTATCCCGCGACGTATTCGACCAGGTCGCAGCGAAGGAAGGCCAGCACCTCGACGCCGGCCAGCGCGAGCTGGCCCGGGTATTCGCCACCAGCAGCACCCGCCTTATCGTGGGCTCTGGCCCTGCCGGAACGGGTAAGACAACGGCGCTGCGCGTGGCAGCCCGGGCCGTCGAAGCGCAGGGCGGAAAGGTCATTGGCCTGGCCCCGTCCGCCACCGCGGCCGCGGTGATGAAAGACGCAATTGCGATCGACGCCAAGACGATTCACTCATTCACGTTCCAGAAAGGCAGCCTGGCCGAGCTGCAGCAGCGCACGGAACGCATCGAGGGTTTGGACCTCAACCCGGGCGACGTAATCGTGGTGGATGAGGCCGGCATGGCCGGCACCACCAACCTGGCCAAGGTCACCCGCATTGCCGAGCTGCACGGCGCACACGTCCGCCTCATCGGAGACGACCGCCAGCTCTCAGCCGTCGAGGCCGGCGGCGCGCTGCGCCTGCTCGAAAACGAAGTTGGCTCCGTCAAGCTCGACCAGCTACACCGGTTCTCCAACAACGACGAAGCCGAGGCCACGAAGCTTCTGCGCGACCCCGCGACAACCGGCGACCCGTTCGCTTGGTACGTCAAGAACGATCGCGTAGCCGGCGGCAGCGTGGACCGGATGAGCGGCGAAGTGTTCTCGTCCTGGCAGTCGGACACCACAGCCGGCCTGCACTCGGTGATGCTCGCACAGCAGAACAGCACCGTGGCCGAGCTGAACGCCCGCGCTCAGGCGTTCCGCATGAGTCAGGGCATCGTCAAGGGCAAGCAGTCAGCGCCGCTGCGCGACGGCCTGTCCGCGTACGAGGGCGACACCGTTGTGACCCGCGTGAACAACTCACACTTGAAGGTCAGCGGCGGCCGCGACATCGTCAAAAACGGCGACCTGTGGACGGTGGAGAAAGCACACCGAGACGGAACGCTCACCGTCAGCAACCAGGGCACCGGGGGCACGATCACCCTGCCGAAGGACTACGTGACAGGAGCCGTTGAACTGGGCTATGCGTCCACCATCCACCGCGCCCAGGGCATGACCGCCGACACCGCCCACGTCCTGGCCGACAGCAGCACCAGCCGGGAACTCGCCTACGTCGGCCTGACCCGCGGCAAGCACGAAAACCACCTGTACGTCGAGACCGCCGACGCCCAGCCGGTCAGCGACGTACTCGACCAGATCGCCGGCAACGCTGACGGCATGCTCTCGGCTACCGAGACAATCCGCGCCGAACAGGCCCGGGTAGATGACCTGGTGACCCTCATCGACCAGTACGGCGACGTGAACGAGCGCGCCGACGTGCTGCGCTTCGAGAAGATCGCCAACCAAGGGCTTGGCGAAGACCTGGCAACCACGCTGCGCGAGCATGAGAGCTGGGGCGCGGTCGAGGCCGCGCTACGCCACTCCGAGGCTGCCGGCATGGACCCCGCCGACACGATCCGCCAGGCGTGGACGCAACGCGATATGGCCAACGCCCAAGACCAGGCCGCCGTGCTGGCCTCCCGGATTAGCGACAACACAGACCGCCACCTGGCCACCGTGCCAGCCGACCAGGAGAAGGCCGCCCCGGCAGTGCCGGCGTGGATCGCAGACCGCCGCTCGATCGACTCCGAACACACCGCCCCCGAGTGGCGCGAACACCTGGCAGAACGCTACGAGTACCTACAGACCCGCCTCGAGGAGCGCGGCGCGACAATCGCGGCCGAACAGCCCGAGTGGGCACGCGAGCTGGGCGAAGTTCCCGCTGACACCGACCGCCGGCAGCAGTGGACGGAACTTGCCGCCGAGGTTGACGTGTTCCGCACTCAGTACCGCATTGACCCCAAGGAAACCGCTGCAGTGCCGGCGGACTACCGGCAGCGCCCCGTTGGTGCCGACCTGGCGGAGCGGGTCACGGCCATGCACAAGTCTCAGGTTCTCAGCTCGCGTCCCGCCGCCACCGAGGACGACCGGCAGCGCGCCGCTGCAGCAGCCGCCACGGCCACGCAGCGCGCCCGTGAGAGCGTCAGTGCACCACCAGCCACACGCCCGGCTAAGACGCAGCAGACGACGGCGGAGGCCCTCCGCGCCCAGTTCGCCCGCAAGGCCGAGCTGCAGCGTGAGCAGCTGCGCCGTTCCGGCCTGAACGTCAAGGCCAGCCAGGCCGGCGACAAGCGCAAGGACGAACGCAACCGCCCCGACAACGACCGCAGCCGCGACGACGGTCGAGAGCGTTAGGACGCCAGCGGCGCCCACCGAAAAGGACCCCGACACAATGTGTCGGGGTCCTGTTGTGTCGGCAGCGGAGGCAGCTACCGCCGCCCGCTGCGCACTGCTACGCGGGTAGCTGCCATTCCGCCGGGGGGATTGTCAGAGACACAGCCGGGCCGGTTTCTTTGGTTTCGGAGAGGTGTCCGCGGGTGCGGTCGCAGAACCGGAACGGGCCGTTCGCGGGGTCGAACAGGACCGCAGCGTGCCGGTCCCAATCGTTGATCCACCAGGACGACACCGCCCCGAGGTCGTCGCCCAGCTCGGCGGCCAGGTGAGCTTTCCAGAGCGCGACCAGGCGGGCCACGACTTCTTTGTGTTCGAACCACTGAGCGCACCAGTAAAAGCGCTTGTTGGATCCAACTACCTCCACGATGGAGAAATGTTCCACGACCCAGTCGAGGAACTGCGCTTGCACGTCAACTTCTTCTTCTGGCTCCTCATCGGTGCCAGAGTCAATCGCCCCATCGTTGAGCGAATCGCGCTCCTCGTCAGTGAGCGCTTCTATCTCGTCGTCGGTCAAGCCGGTCACGTCGCCGTCAGCCACGGGGCACTGCCGACCCGATCGCGGGCTTAACCGGGATGGCCGCGGCCGTGCCCTCGATCTTCGCTTTGAGGGTCTTGTCCTTGAACCACGGCACGGTGTGAACCATGACGGGGCGGGACTTGGAATTGAACACGATCGCCCGCCACTCCGGCAAAGAAGCCAGGGTGGCAACGTCCATCGTGTTCACCTTCCGGGTGTTGGTCGAGGTGGACATAGCGCCGTCACGGCCGGTGGAGCTGCCGTAGGTGATTTCGTCGTGTTCTCCGATCAGCGCCGCGATCGTTTTAAGGAATTCGTCATCCAGGACGCCGCCGCCAAAGACGCGGTTGGATGCGGCATCCCAGAGGGTGCCCCAGCCGTCGCGGCCGAACGCGTCGATTCCTTGGGCGCGGGACTGGAAATAGGTGTTCAGGATGATGCCCATGGAGCCGTAATAGGAGTAAACCGAGGGCAGCTCGGGCCACTTCACGATGTTTGCGCACTCGTCCAGCTCGATCACCAGAGGCACGTCCAGGCGGCCGCCGTTGTTCTCGGCGGCACGCTGCGCGGTCTTGCAGATTGCCCGGACAAGAGCCGTCAAGAGGGCCCCGCCGGAGCCCTCACCATCTTTGGACAGCAACACGAGAGTGTCGGTGCTTCTGATGAACGCGGCCGGGTCGAAGCGGCGCACCCCTTCGGCCGAGGTCCAGGCCAGCAGCTCGTCATCGGCCAGGGCGGACGCCATGCGCTGCGCGGTCGCGTACGCGCTGCCGCGGGTCTTGTCTGGCCAGAGCAGAATGCCGGCTATGAAGTCGGCCGGCCCGGTCTTGTTGTGGCGGCTGAGAATGTCCACGACCTCGTCGCCCTGTGCGCGCGAGAGCCAGGAAAACACCTGAGAGAGCGGCTGACCGTCCAGCTTGGCTGCCAGGAAGAAGTAGGCGAGCATGTCGCGGCCGGCCGTGTCGAACTGGGCATCCCCGCCCCGGTCGGAGCCCTTCTTGGTGGAGGCCTCGAAGATCGCCGCCAGCTCTTTCGCGTCGGCCGCGTTCTCGATGTAGTCCAGCGGGTTAAACACAAAATCGGGGTTGAAGTCCCGCCGGTAAATCCGGTTCGGGTCGAAGATGAACGCGCGGCCGCGGTCCTGCCGGCCGGCCAAAGTTTCGCGGACGCCGTCAACCTTGTTTGAGGTCATGATCGCGGCTCCTGGTGCCTCGATCATGTGTCGGATGACGATGCCGGAGGTTTTACCGCGGCCGGGCCCGAACACATACACGCCCAGCTCACGCCAGCCCTGCAGTACCCATTTCTTCGTTCCAATCAGCCGGCCGACGCTCTGCCCCGCCGGCAGGGACTCGGCGCGCGGGTGGAGCTGCGTGGCTTCCTTGGTGCGGGCCTTCTGTCGCAGCACCGCAGACTGCTTGCGCGTAGCCATGTGCGCGATTGCGGCGTTTCCGCGTTTGTTCGCGGCCCGTCGTGCCATCCAGGCCATGAAGCCGATGAACACAGCCAGGGCGAGAATCACGGCGACGACAGAGGCTCCGGTCGCTGCCTGCGGCCAGGGTGCGCCCCGAAGGGCCATATCGCCCAGCAGGGTAAAGAAGTTCCAGGAGTAGGTGTGGCCGGTCGGGGTGATCGCCGCGCCGACGTGCACCGCGAGATAGAGCCCGCCCAGCATTAGCGCTCCCAGGCCGGCGGTCATCCACTTGCTTTTGGTGTCGTTCATAGGTGACCCCTTCGTTAGGCGGTTTTAAGTCGGTGCAGGATCGAGCGCGCAATCCGCGCTTCGTCGTCGGCTCCCGCGAACCGTTCAGCGATCGACACGTCTATGCCGACCATCACCGCCATTTCTGACGGCATGACCCGGCTATCAGCTAAGCGCTGCAGCAGCGCGTAGCGTTCGGGCCGGGTGGTCACGTCATACGTTTTCGCGACCCGGTATGCCTCGTGCAGCCAGTCCAGGACCGAGCGCACGGCGCACACGTCACCGTCAATGTCCACGCCGTTGAGTTGGTAGCTCACTGCTACCAGCTCGGCCGTGATGGTTGCCAGCTCGGCGCGGTGCCGGCGCAGCGCGACGTCTAGCCAGAGGTCCACGGTTACGACGTCGTGCGCCGCGTTGGTAACGGTCCACTCTTCGTTAGCGAGGTTGGCGATCGACGTTGTTTCGGTTGGCATCAGGCACCCGTTTTCAGTGATCCGGTGTAAGCGGGATCGACCTGCAGGTGAATGTGGTTGCAGCCGTCGTTGAACTGATTCAGCCCCGCAAAATCAATCGAGGTGCCGGCGTCTGATCGGCACTGCACTTGCCCGGTAGCGGAACCCTCCGGCATCAGGGGCGCAAGGATATTCAGTAGCTTGATCGCGTTAGCGTCCGCGCCTGTTGTCGGTGTGCGGTCGAGGGAGAAGAAGTCCACCGCGTGGCCGCCCCCGTTAGCCCAGTGGGAGCTATTCGGGTTGCCTAGGTACTGACCAGTGCACAACCGGTTAATGTCGGAGATCCCCACGCTGCCAAACGTGTTCACGGCAATCGTGATGATCTGCAAAACGGCCAGGTTGATTCCGCAGTTCTCGTGAACCTCACCCGCCGCGGCCCAACGGATTTCCCTCAGGTGGTCCGGTGCAATCCCGGTGATGTTACCCGCGTCGATTTTCACGACCAGGTCGGCCGCGAGCTGCTGCGCGTTACCGCCGGCAACTGCCGTCGCAGCGCACGCAGCGTCACCGCCCACGAGAGCGGCAACAACAGATTCTGCTTTGGAGTAGTACGGCGCGTAGTGGTCGGGGTCCGCGTTGATCTGCACGGCGTGAGCCGCTGCCGTGGGCGTCAGCGTCTCCCAGTTCGGGACTTTCACCAGGCGTTGGAAGAAGAAGCCGGCCGACTCAGTCGGGTTGAGGCGCTGCGCCAGAGTGCCCCAGGTGTCGCGCTGCTGGAACAGGCCTCGAGAATCGGGCCCCGCCAGGTCGCCGTATTCGATATTGCGTAGGCCTGATTCCCCCATTGCCGTCATCACGCCCAGCGTCTGGCCTTTCACGTTCACGCCCGCGGCCGCGCCCGCATTGATGATCGCGGCAGCGTTCACGAGCTGGTCGCCGGAATAGCCGGCCACTGGTTCCAGGCCGGCCGCCGTGGCGGGGCTGATTGTGGCCGCCACAGCGCATGAGTTCTTACCGCCGCCGGTCACGAACACGATGCCGGTAAACGCGAATACCAGCACGACTAGAAGGGCAACGCCCCCGAGCTTTCCCATAGTGTCCCCCTCCCCCGGTTACGCCGTCGCCGCGCCGGCTGCCATGGCCTCGTCGGTGTTGGTCACTTCGATTTCCCAATCGGAGCGAACATGGCGCATGTGCGTTTCCGGGTTCGAGCCGTACTTGAACACGCAGTTTCCGGGGTTCAGATTCATCAGGGTCTCCGCGGTATCCGGCGCGAAGTTGAACGTCTGAGTAACCCAACGGGCGTCCTCGTCGCGGTCCTGCCGGAACGCGTAAACCGTCTGCGCTTCCTGCACAACGGTGTAGCCGGGGCTGTCCTCGGGAATGTCGGTTCCCTTGTGCATCACGAACACGTTGGAGATACCCAACGAGCGCGAGAGCTTCTGATTGGCCTTGACCAGGCGAGCAGAGGGCCCACCGATCATGTGCCAGCCCTCCTCATAGACAACGTTGGTGATAAACCCGCGCTCCTGGCGGAGCCGGCCCATCAGCCACATGTTGCCGATCGCCATAACCGTGGGCACCGCGGGCCCGTCGTCGGGGAGCTGGGACACGTCGAACGTCGTCAGCTTGTGTGCCAGGTCAACGTTTCGGCTGGTCTCTCCGTCGAATACTCCGGCGTAGGTTTCCAGCAGGTTTTCCAGGCCAAAGCGGATCGACAAACCCGCCTGGTGGAATCGTTCCTTGGCCAGGTCCGAGAGGTTCTGATCCGCCGGAACGTCGCCCAGGTGCGGCAGTAAATCCGCCGTGGTGGCCGCGCGGGTGGTGCCCTTCGCTTCCATCTCAGCAAACAAGTTCTGCAGCGCGTAGCGGGTGGCTTTTTCTTCCCACTCCGACGCCGGCAGATCGTTGCGCGCAATGCGCGCAACGGCATTGATAAGCAGCATCTGGCCCTGCAGGCCGGTGCCTTGAGCGATAAAGGGGTCCATAAGGTTCAGGCGGGTGCCGGAGCCGTCCGGGGCGAACTGCAGCGGTTCTGCACCAAGCCGGCGGGCAGCGGCCGAGTATTCGCCCTCGCCGTTCTGGTCCTTCTTGTCGAACACCACCGCGCGGTGATTGCGCAGCAGCAGCGGGCGCATGACAAGCACCGTTTTGGTGAACGAGGACTTGCCAGAACCGACCGTGCCCAGCACCAGCACGTTAGGGCTGGTGATGCGCCGCGGCGTCATGTTGTAGGCGGTCGGAGCATCGTGGCAAATCATCGTCGACGAGAGATTGTCTGTCCCGTTCACGACTCCCTCAATCCCGGTCGGGGCACCGATGATGCCCGTATTCAGAATCTCGGCCTGTCGTGTCGTCGTCGGCGCTCCGGCCAGTGAAGGGGCGTACCAACCGCGGGCGGCCGCTGAGGGCGACGAGCGCAGCTGGGAGCCGGGCAGGCTGAACGGTGTCACGTCCAGAGGTGCGCCGGCCGTGGCCGTGCCCTCGCCGCCGGTCAGTACCGGGGCCATGGCCTCCGGGGCCACGAAGATTTTCAGCAATGGAATCTTGGCAAGTCGCGGCTGCCGGCGCGGCATGTCCACGTTTTCGACGGCGGCAGTTGCGGCCGGCTTGGTCTTGATTCGGGTGTTGCTCATGAGATTGCTTCTTTCTCGCTACGGCCAGCCAGGCGGCCAATGAAGCGGGTCGCGAAGGAGGCCGAGTCAGCGCGTAGTCCGCGCCCAATCGGCCAAGTGCTGCCAGAGGCGGCGGCTTGATAGGAGTCCTGCCAGTCCAGGTGATCGATGCCCAAACCGGTGGAGCAGGCTTCTTCGAGCTGCCGTGAGGCTTGCGCGAGCTCGTCGCGGCTGCCGGCGGAAATGGTGATGTATCCCACCCAGGAAACGCCGTGGTGGTGCGAGCCGGCGGAGAGGTCCGCGGCACGGCGCTGCGCGGCTGACATTCGAGTGGTCGAGTCGTCGGAGACCAAACGGCCCTTCTCTTGGTCGGCGACTACGCCGGCCATATCGCGCACCACATCGGCGCGTGCGGCGGCTTTAGCCTGGCCCGCGGGGATCAAGTGGAGGTGGAACGTAACCGTGCGGACAAACGTTAGTTCTCGCCCGATGAGCAGGTCCAAGCTCCACAGCGGGGACCGGCCGGCAACGGCCAGGTTCTCCCCGTGGATCGCGGCGGTACGGTGCCACCAGGTCACGGCCGGAGCGTTTTCGTCTGACTCCCCCGGGTGCACAAAAGTGGGATCGAAGCTCTCGACCACATGCGCCGAGAACTCGTCATGCGAGGCCAACCCGAACTGTGTTGGTTCGACCTGGCGCACCAGGTCAATGGGCATGCTCGGGTTTTGCTGGTGAAGAATCAGCGCCGCCGTTTGCTTGGCCGTCAACGCGACTACGTCACCCTCACGCGCGTCTGTGAGACCGCGCACGGTAGCCCTGATTTCGTCGTCCATCAGAGCCCGCCAGGCGTCACGACCCGTGCCGAATTTTGCGGCCGCGTCGGTGAACTGCTGGTTTAGCGGCCAGGACACGACGACGTAATGCCGCTGCACCATGGCGTCTGCGCTGGCCCGGCGAATGACCTGGTCATAGGACTTGGTCTGCGCGTAGAAGGATTCCCGCTGCGCGTCCGTCCACGGCTCCTCAGCCGTTTCGGTCTCTAGGCGATTGGTCACCCAGAGTTGCTGCCGCGCCGAGTCGGGCGGCAGTACCCGAGTGAGTGGCTGAATGTCGCTGATGAGCGACGACGGCGAGGCCCGGCGGGCCAAGAACCGACCCCAGGCTGCAGACGCCCGCACGAGAGACTGTGCGGTCTCCATCCCCCGGAGCTGCCCGGAGACGCTGAACGCGACCGAGAGGTAGGGCTGCTGCCCAATCGGAGCATGCCAAGCGATACCCGGCAGGTTGGCTGCATACTGCAGCCAGCCCATCCCGTCGGCGCCGTCCGGGTTAGCCCGCATCTGAACTAGGGCACGCGCCGCAGCGGCCTTCTCCGGCTTGGTGCCGGTAGTGGCGAGCTGCTGCAGTCGGCCCCACTCCTCATCGTCGTACGGCGTGTACACGTCCGTGCCGAGGCGCTTCCGTGAGCGCCACCGTGAGCGCTTGGCCCGACGCTGCAGGATGGTTCCGCGGTGCGTGCGCGCGGTAACGAGCATGGTCGCCCCAGCCCCGCCGGCAGCGATCAAAAGCACGACCAGGGAACTGGTCAGAGCCATGCCGACAATGCCACCAATGACGAACACGGCCAAACCAATCGTGCGGCCCTTCGAGGACGTACCGCCGAAGAAGGACCGGTGACCAGACTCGCCGCCGAGGTAACGAATCGCTGTTTCCTTGGTGTTACTCATGAGGTCGAGTCCTTCCCATAGTGTTCGTCTTGGTCCTCCACAGGTTCAGCCGCGGCCGCGCCCACAGAGTCAGAAACCTTCTTCGTGGCGTCACCGGCAGCCATTGCGCCGGCCACGATCATTGTCGGAATGCCGATAGCGGCACCGACACCAGTTGAGGACTCGGCAGCGCCAGCGGCCGCCGCACCCTCCGCAGCAGTAGCCGCGGTAGCTCCCTCAGCAGCAGCACCGCCTGCAGCGCTGCCCTTTGTGGCCGCGGTGATCGATGAGCTGGCCTCCTCGGACCCAGCGCCAGTACCGCCGGAGCTGGGAGCGCCGGAACTGCCGGACGAGCTGGACATGCCGGTGCTAGACGGCGCGGAATCACTGCTGTTAGCGGTCCCGCCGCTGTCGGGCTGGGAGCTAGACCCTGAGTCGCTGACTTTCGCATCGGCCTGCTGCATGGAACTCGAACCGATGTTGCCCCCGCGAGAGGGAACCCCGCCACTGCCGCCCATGGGCAGGACCGGCGCAAACTTCGTCAGCAATACCGGCGACAGCCCCGCGATCAGCAGCGACAGGATCGACACCACGAGCGTTATCGTGCGTTCCAGGTTTGCGTCCCCATCGAACACATTGATGGTGCTTGAAACCATCGAATAGGCGATCGCGAGCATGAAGAACAGCAGCGGGTGAGACGCCAGGATGCCGAACCAAAGATAGGAAATCTTCAAACCGAAAGCGCGCTTCGTCGGGTCAACTATCCAGACGAACCCGAGGGGGAAAAGTACCCCCGAGAAGTACAGCGTGATGAGTTGCACAATGAGGATCAGCACCACGATCAAGAGGCCAATAATCATGAAGATCATGAGAATTATGCCGATGATCGCGCCGCCGGCCAGGCCCGCGCCGTTGTCATCGTGGCTTAACATCTCGGAGAACTTGTCCACGATGGTTTGCGCGGACGAATTGATTCCCCAGCTGATGAGCGAGTCCGACAGCGCGCCGAAGAACTTCACCAGAACCGCACCCACAGCCGGCCCAAACGCTGCGCCAACGAGAAATAGCGGTGCGTACAGGCCCAGCGATTCCGCTAGGTCCCGGCCCGACTGCTGCCCTCGTGCCGTGCGGACGAACTGCGGGATAAGCAGAGCAGCAAGCACGAACACGGCCAGGCCGAAACTGATCCGATAGGAGCTGATAAACCAATCAGCCGTCAAATCAGGCAGGGTCGCATGGGTGATCGCGGGCAGCACATCATCGGCCAGGCCCTTAGCGCCGTCCTGCAACATCTGGAAAGAGTTGCCCGCCGGGTCAGACCAGAAGTCAGCGAATCCGTTTGCTGTTTCTACTGCACCGCCTACGGCATCCCCGACACCTCCAAAGAAGTCACCGACTGCACCGACGGCATCTTCGAGGCCGCCGTTTACGTCGCTATTTAGGCACTCCACGGGAGTTGCACAAGGCTTCTCAGCCATTAGCAACCGCCCGTGTACCTGGTGCCGCCGGCAGCTAGCAAGTCTTGGTCCGGGCTGATCCCTGACTCAACGTGCCAGGCGTCGTTCTCCCAGACCATGACGAAGCCGCCCACACCGACCTCAGTTGGACTGAGCGCCCCGTCAATGACGTACCCGGCCGCGAGGGAGACGATGATCCGGTCAGGGGTCGATTCTTCCGAAACGCGCCAGAGCCCGTTTGTGGATGACATGTGGAAGGGAGTCCCCGCCGCGATCTTTCCGCCGGTCGGGTTGTCCCCGACAGCTTCAAAGCTTGTGGAGAGTTGCTTGAAGCTGTCCGGCGCGTTCCTGCCGATGACGCCGCTACTGACCGCGTCTAGCTGGTCAGCGGGTGCGTAGGGGTACTGCCAGTAGAACCGGTAGAAGGAAGTAGCGACTTCGACCGCTCCGTAGGTGGTGTGGCTCGCCGTTTTCTGCGCGTCCTGCACCATAAGGGCGTTGCGGTCCTGGCCGCCGAGGCAGCCGGTGGGCGCTACGCCGTCGTCGTCGTCGCCCGCGCCGGAGCTGCCCCCGTCAGAGGGTGCGGATGCGCTTGGTGTCGGTTCGCTCGACGCCACTGCAGCGGGGTTGCCACCTGGTTGGGCGGACGAGTAGACGATGCCGCCGGCTACAGCGACAACGACCACGGCCCCGCCAATGACATAGGGCCACCGGCTACGGCCGGCTTTGGTGTACATGCGCATGCTGCGCCTCCTAGGGGTTGGGCAGTTAGCCGACGAAACTGAGGATCGCGCCGACGATCAGCGCGAGACCGGCGAGACCGGCAAGGGAGACGGCAGCCCAAACAGCCTTCTTGCGCCCCTGAGCGTGCTGCTGCGGGTTCGGGTTGGTGTCACCGGAAGCGCCGGCCATTGCCACTAGCCCGAAGGCGAGGTAGACGATGGAGACCAGGATCGCGATAGCCCAGATGGCGGTGATGACCTTTTGCCATAGCTGGGTGAACTCAGCGCCACCGAACGAGAAATCGGGGATAAGCCCATCAAGAGGGTTATCGACGGCAAGGGGCAGATGGCTTACTGCAGAGAGAATCAAATCGTTCATTGGTGTGCCTTTCAGTGTTCGGTCGAAACCGAGTTTTTGAGGGAAGTAACTACCGCGGCCGCGGCGGCCGTGAATGCGTCACGAGTCGCGGGCGCGAGCTTGGAGAGGGTGATCTGCTGACGCTCGGCAATGTGGGCGTCATAGGGAACTTCGTGCAGCGACGTAATGCCGGCTTCGTACAGCAGGCGCGCCACCTCATCGGAAACAGCTTGGTTTTCCGGCCGGCCGTCCGTGAGCCGAATAGCGATAGCGGTGTCTGCCAGGCGCTTGGCCTGGCCGCCAGCAGCGCGCAGCTCCTCGAGTAGCTGAATCGCTTCGAGTACCGAGTCCCCCGCGTTCATCACGGGGATAACGAGAACGTCGGCAACCGAGACCGCGCCCTGAAAAGCAGACGACGTAGTGACGTTGCCCGAGTCCATAACGCGAATCCCGTAGAACTCATCGATGACCTTGCAGACCGAGACCACGGCCTCACCGCTCAGACGGTCCCGCCGGCCGGTCGAGGCGATCACGTCAGCAAACGACGTTTGCGGGGCGGTGTAGCCATGGAGTCGGCCGGCGGTCTTGACCTGGTCAACATCGCGAACCAACTCCCCCAGACCAAGCTTCGGGTTGCCTTCGGCCCGATAACCCAACGCCCCCGGGTCGTCAGAAACTTCCAGGACCGCAGTTGATCCCCCACGGATCGATGCCAGTACACCCGCGAGGATGACCGCTGTAGGAGTTTTCCCGGTCCCGCCCTTGGGGTTGTTCACCAGGACCGAAACGGCGCGCGTCCAGGTCGCTTGGCGGATAACCGTTTCGGCGGCGCGGCGCACCGATTCGACGCGCCGGGCCTCGATTTCATCGGGCCCTGGCTTGACCGGCAGTCCCATCCTGGCCATAGCGCCGCGGAAACCCATGGTGGCTTTACCTCGGTCAGGCAGCGCTGACTCGTTCGCCCCGCCCCCGAAGAGAACTGATTGTGAACCAGGCGCTGGGGTGGCCGGGCCCAACGTGACGATTGGTATCGAGCTGGACGGGCCGCCATCATCCTTGCCCGCCACCTTGGCTGTAGGTGCCACGGCTGGCCGCTTCGTGTCCACTTCGACGTACTGGCTAGCGCGGGCAGCGCCACCGAATACCCCGGCGTCACGTCCTCGACTGTTCTCAGTCATTGTTTTCCTCTCGAATAGACTCATACACATTCGAGGAAGATAACGAGCCCCCGAGATGCCCTATAAGTGTCGCCGAAAGAGGCGGTAGCGTGGCACCTGAATAGGGGTAATTCCCAAAGAAAGTTCAAACAAATTTCCCGTAATGACGCGTAAATTACTCAATGTCCCCCTAAATGCGGACACAAAAAGAGAGATATGACCTCACTATCACGACCCGCAGACACTGGCGGAACTGTCCACATTTGGTGGATATGCAACGGAGTGGAGCATGCCCGTCTACTCTCGGCTCCAACAGGACGTGAGGAGTTCCGCCAAAATGAACGACATGCCTGGAATCAACGCCCCCGAACGGGTGGCCCGTTTCCACGAGGCCTATTCGGCTCCCACGCGAGCGATCGTGCTGCGCATTGTTCTCAAAAGACCGTTGACGTACACCGAGCTTTTCGATCTCATCCCGGAAGACGTAATGTCGCGCAACTCGGTGCACGAGGCGCTGAAGGATCTCGGCCGACTTGGCTACATCGAGGACGATGCACCAGACGAACTGAAGCGTCGACCATCCAAGACCACGTTCTGGGCCAACCGCGAACTGATCGCCGAAGACCTCGGCGCTACAGTCGCGCACCTTCTGGGCTGAACACCCCTCCCAGCAGTCGTAGCGGGGAGTCTCCTTGGACTCTGTTCGTCAGCGCACGCATGCACGCTTCATCTCGAAGACACGCCGCCGATGCGCGCCGTAGTCCGAGATATAGGAATAGTGTTTCTCCTATGGCAATCCGACGGCGCGAACGAGGCACCCTTGTTGATCCGGTGACCCTCGGCTGGGTTGTCCAAAAGCAGCAACGCGAGAAGTTCATTGCGATTGCCGAGAGAGCCGACGTTTCGGCGGCCGTGCTGTTTGAGCAGGTTGTCGATCACCTTGAACTCACCGACCAGGGCATACCGCCGTGGATGCCTTCAAAGAACCGTGACGGGGAGCTGCCCATCGACTCCGACTAACAAGTAAGGCCCGCCGCTTTCGCGACGGGCCTTGAAGCTATGGCTCGAACCTGAAGAAGTTTGGCGACTGACCAGGTTCAGAGCATTTCCCGCAAAACCACCGGCTACCAACCGGGCCTTTGCTGTACCCCAATGAAGGAGTGACTTCATCATAAGCGTAAACACGCCCAAAACGCTCGCTCACGCGCCAAAAACCGGCACTGTCGTGTCCCCCATTGTGCGGACGTCCGGCGCCCCTCGTGAGAATGGAGAGAATCGCGCGGCCTCCTGGTCGCTGCAACCGGCCGAAGGTGCTTACTCCGAGGTAGTCGCATGGACCAGTGGCGCGGCCTGGTTCGACGCCCTAATGGACTGCCTGGCGACTCCCCCCGGCGAGGAATGCCGCCGCCTGGCCAAGGTCGCCGCCGGCACCCTGCTGCGCGTGGCGCGCGCTGATTGGCTCTCAGCGGACGTGGCCACCGGCCGGGGAGTCAGCACCGCACACGAGACAGTCGCGGCCGAGCTGGGCATGTCAGGCAAGACCGTTCAGCGAGCCCGTGAGCTGCTGGAAACACTGGGATTCTCCGTCACTATCGCTGTCGGCCGTTACCTCACCAGGAGCGAGCGCACGGCCGCACACCAGGTGCACGGCGGCCGCCAGTACCGCGCCGCATCACTGCGCGCGCTGACGCTGCCGAAGAAGCAGCCTGTGGAAAATGTCCAGCTACCTTCCCCCCGGGAAGGTAAGTCTTTATCTCCCGTTGTTAAATTATCACCAACACGCGCTGACGCGCGTCGGCCGGTCGCTTCGCTCCCCCAGCAAAGATCAATGAAGAACAAGCGCCGTGGTCACGATCGCAAACCGCGCCCGCTGATCGATCAGCGCCTAGCCGCCGAGTTGGTGGCCCGCCTCCCCTGGCTCAACAAGGGCCGGCACGTTGGCACAGTAAGCCTGTTCCTCCAGCGTTTGGGCGTGACCGGCCATGACTGGACCGCTCACGGCCTCCTGGCTGCCGTGGATCAGTTCTGCGCCAGCACTGGCGCACGCAACGTCGATCCGCGCGCCCACCGCGATCCCGTGGCCTACCTGGCCTGGCTCATCAACAAAGCCCGAGAAGCCGGCGCAGAGCCCAACCGCACGCGCCACGCCGCCGCAGCCGCACGTCGAGCCGTCGAGCAGGCAGCGCGCGCCGCGGAAGCTCGCCAGGAGGCCGAGCGCGTGGCCGCTATCGACCAGGCAGCCGTGCAAGCGATCTTGGACCAGATGCGCCGCGACTTCCCCAAGCGGATTAGACCGACACGAGGGACAGCCGGCCTCTCCGCGCGCCGTTGACTCCCCCAGCTCAACCGTTCCCCATCGGGTGACGCCAACGAATAGCTGCGCGATTCCTTGCCACGAGGTTGTTTCTCTTCCGAACTCCGAACTAGGAACTACGAGTTACGAGGTGTGCGAGGAATTGACATCGAGATTCACCGTGGGACTTAGTAACTCCGGGTTCGGAACTCCTAGTTACGAACTACGAACTACGACTTCGGAACTCCGAACTTGCTTGACGGCGCGACCTGTTGCACCTAGGCTGACTCTGTAGCTCCGAACTGCTAACTCGGAGTTCCGAACTCCGAGTTACGAACTCGGTCTCAATCTGAAAGGTCACCACATGCGAATAGTCGCAGTAGCTCAGCAAAAGGGCGGGGACGGTAAGTCCACCGTGACAATCAACCTGGCCGCGTCCCTGGCTGCATCTGGTTCACGTGTCCTGGTCGTTGACGTTGACCCGCAGCAGTCAAGCGCCTGGTGGTTCGACCACGGCCCCGAATTCGAGTTCGACCTAGCCGCAGATACAGAGGTGGGCAACCTGGCCCGGTTGCGTGAGCTGCCATACGACGTGATCTTGGTGGACACACCCGGCTCGCTGCACGACCTCCCCGTGCTGGACGCTGTTCTCGACGTGGCCGACTTTGTCATCCTGCCGTGCAAGGCCACAGCGTTGTCGATTAAGCCCCTCACGCGCACGCTCAACGAACACGTCATAACCCGTGGCGTGCCCTACCGAGTTCTGGCGAACCGCGTGAAGCCGCGAAGCATCGACGCGACGGGCACGTTCAAGGACGCACGCGGCCTGTACGACCTTCTCGACGGCGCGGGATACCTGCACTTCCGCTCTTTCCTGCGCGAGTACCAGGTATACGAGGACGCCACAGGGGAGGGCGTCTCGATCCTGCACTATGGCGGCCGGGACGCGTCGAAGGCGCAAGCCGACCTGGCTGCAGTAACAACCGAATTGCTCACGGTCTGGGCACACGAGACGACAGAGGCGGTTCACTAATGGCACGTAAGGATCTCGGTTCCATGCTCGGCGGCGACATTGCCGTAGCCGGCCCCGCAGCGCCACCGGTCGAGAAGGCTGCGCCGGCCGCGTCGCCGACCGTTGCAGCGGCACCAGCTGCACCCGTGAGCGTGCTGGCAGCGCCTCCCGCTGACTGGCCTCAGGACGTTCGCAGCGTCCCTCGCTGGCTCACCTACGAGCGCAAAGAAACCCGCATTCGACCCGACCAGCTCGAATGGGTTGAAGCGCAGCGCAAGGAACTTAACCAGCGCCGACAGGGCGCCGGTGAGCGCCTGACAGACAACACCTTGATACGAGTTGCCCTCGACCTGCTTATCAAGCACCAGGGCGAGCTGCAGGGCGCAACAGAGGACCAGCTGCGCCAGTCACTCGGCCTCACCGACTAACGGCTCAACCATGATGACCGTCTACAGCAAGCCGAACTGCGTGCAGTGCATCGCAACCTATCGCGCGCTCGACGGCAAGGGGATTGAGTACCAGGTCATAGACCTGACCACCAACGCTGCCGCGTTGGAGTACGTCATGGAGGAGCTTGGTTACAGCCAAGCCCCCGTAGTCGTGGCGGACGAACACGACCACTGGTCAGGTTTTCGTCCAGACAAAATCAGCCAGCACGCGTGAACCGGTTAAGCCAGGGGAGAGGTCGACCCAGGGTCTCGCGTCCAGGACCTATCGCGTGCGGGAGAGCGTCAGCGATCGTTCTCGCCGGAGTTGAGGAGGGGGTCGCCGAACAGATGTACTTGACGTTGTGAGCGCTCGACCTCCATCGGGTCCGGGTCCGGGGCGCTGTCCGGTAGCGGAGCCGGTGCTTCTCCCTGCTCGACCACGGCGTCCGATGCCTTCTGTACGGCTCGAAGCTGTGATTTTCGGCGCTATGTGGCGGCGTTCTGTGACCGCTATTGGCTCATCGACCTGGTTACTTGCGTTGGCTCAGAGTGGGTAAACAGCGTCTTGTATCCCATGGGATACAAGACGCTCTGGTTTCGAGACACCTTGCGCATGCTCAGTCGCCGACGTCGATCAGCCTTCGGGACCGTTTTCTAGCGCGCATTTTTCCGGGTCGATCCCAGCCTCAATCATTTGCGCCCAGACCTGTTCGGACGACTCTTTCGGTGGCACTCCGGCCGCGGTTAGGCAGGCCTGATAAATGATGGTGGCGGTTGAGCTGTCTTTGTTCTGGAACTGCCATCGCTCATCGACGCGTTGGAACTCGCCAAAGTAACACCGGTCATAGTCGCCGGAATCATAGGCAGCACTCGACATTGAGAACGTAATGATGTCCGCATCCTTCTCAACACCCACCAGCGGCTGCTCGGCTTTCACCATGCACGCCTCGAAGCGGTCGAAGGCCGCCGTGTACTCCTCTTCCGACACGCCGCCTACCAACTCATCCAGCTGCTGATCCGACGCCACAACTTCCGGCAGATTGTCAAGCACGACAGGTGCGTTATCTCCCGACGCTGGGGAGGCTGAACATCCTGCGAGCGACAGCATCAACATCGCTGCGACAGCAAGCGCAACAGAAGCTGACTGAGACATGTTCGCGGCGCTTGTGTACATGAGTCCCCCCAAGAGTCGGCTGCTACGTCACAACCTGGCTGAACTCTAGATGGCACTGCCCATGCGGTCAATGGTGCTGGTGCTCGGAAGAGGCGAGCGAGCGGTCAACGAGCCACGTTCGGGCGGCTCAAGGCGGTATCACCAGTCTCATATGGCATGGGATATGAGGCAATGAGGATATGAGACAGTCGGCAAAATTGCGAGACGCTCTGGCTGCGACGCGCCACACCTA
>NZ_JAIEUL010000032.1 GCF_019599185.1 Cryobacterium inferilacus
CCAGAGCACGCTACCGGCCACACCGCCCGGTGGCCCCCAAAGGCAATAACGGTGGCCCCCAGGCGCGCTAATACTCATTGCGCTATGGCCCCGAACTCCGCATGTTCCCCTACGGCCCCAAATCGCTCCTATGCGCCGCGTACGCGGCCCTCTCCACGCCGGCGCTCACTTCGGCGGCAATACTTGATTTTCTTCCGGTGCGACGATCGCGTTGGGCTCGCCACCTGGACATGGCTCGCCAAAGGGAGGCAGGCAACGCCGTAGCAAGGACCCGCTCGCGTGTGGTGGCACCAGCGCGCACGGCACTGATGAGCCGGTCGAGATCGTCCGCCAGGCACGTAGCATCCCCGCCCGCGACGACCCGCTCGGGGCGAGCGTAGCGGTATCGTTCCTCGACGACTACGAGACGGCCAAGCGCTGCAGCGACTTCATTTCCGGCGGTGCCTGCACGCATCTCCAAATGGTCGGCGAACTCCCGCGGTGTCTCCGTGTCCCGGACCTGGACGCCGTGGTCGAGTGCAGTGTCGGTGAGCTCGGCCCATGCCTCCAGCGCCCCGCTTTGCCCCAATCGGATTCGGCGTCTTCGCCGTTCCCGAACTAGTCGACGCATAACGCCGGGCACTAGCAGCAGCACCACCGCAAGCGCCCCAGCCAGGATCAGTCCCAGTCGTGGCACTGAGCTTGTGTCCTGCAGCTGACTCTCGGATCCCCCGAGTGCTCCCAGGTCCGCCGGTGTGTATTCCTGGTTCGGTCGCGCGGGTCCACTGGTCGGCGGGGTTGCGTCAGCACGGGAGTAGGCCGGTACGGCGCCGCGGCTGGGGGTCGGCTCGAACGGCACCCAGCCGACGCCACCGAAGTACAGTTCCGGCCAAGTGTGGAGGTCGTCGGAGTCGATGTCGTATCGCGCCGGATCGTCGGTGCGCTGCGATGACGGTGTTCCGGGGAGGTAGCCGAGCGCGACACGGGCCGGGATACCCATCACGCGTGCCATGACCGCCATCGTGGAGGCGAACTGCACGCAGTATCCGCGTTTTACCTCGAGGAACTTTCCGATGACGTCTAGTCCCCCGCCGTCGTAGCCGTCCTCTACCGGTGACTCGGTGTCGTAGCTGAATTCACCGCTACGGAGGTAGTTCTGCAAGGCGACTGCGGCATCGTACTTAGACGCTGTCCCAGCCGCCAGGCTTTTGGCCGTCTCGTCGACAATGGTTGGACGGGCCGTGGGCAACTCCAAATTCTGTAGCGCGGCGACGGGATAGTCGGTGCCTGAGGCGCGCAGCTGCTCAGCTGTCGGTTTCAGGTTGAGCGCTGTGACCGTGTATTCCTGCCCGCGGGTGGTGGAGCTTGTGCTTAAGATCGTCAAGGAGTCGCTCCCCCAACCCCAGGTACCGGTCAGGCCCTCGACGTTCGTCGCCGGAGTTGGTGCCGGCAGCCACCGGGTCGAGAGACGATCGATGGTGACCGCGGTTGTGGTTTCCGTGCTTTCAACGTCTGCGGACAGTCCCAGTGGTTTGTCGATGTCGTCAACCGTGTTGCCAGGGCGGACTGGATCCGACCGTGCTGCCCAAGTAGTACCGACGAATTGGTCCAGGGTGAGGAGTTTGAAGTACGGAGGCTGGCTGGCTGTTGTCATATAGTGCAACGCTGCGGTGGCGTTCGGTCGCCGCAGGTCTTTACCGAGGTCGATCATCGGGTTGATTGCTCCCCCGAAGAAGAACTGGCCGCCCGAACTGCCAGCGACCGGGCCGATGGCCGGACTCACCGGAATGATGGCGCCCAGCGTGAGCGCGCTCACGATTCCGAGGCTGCCTATTACGATTGAACCGCCCAGCTGCGCCGGACGCTGCCGCTGTTGTGCATCGCCGCCAGGAGCGGCCGGTATCCCCTCCGGCGGGCGGGTATGGCGGCTTTGTCGCATCAGTGCGTCGACCCGCAGGATAGCGAGAAATCCGACTGAGGTGACGACTAACGCGAAAGCGTCCGCTGCGCTACCGACCAGGAGGCCGGGCACCGCGACCGGCACCAGTAGGGGCAGACCAGACAGCGCAGGCCAGCGTAGTGAAATGGCTAAGACATCCATCAGGATCGCGATGAGGCCTACTCCTGCGGCAAGGAGGAAAAGGACACCATCCGTGGCTTGGGCAGGCAAGCCCTGTTCCCGGATGGACTTGATCCCCGCTTCGACTAATTGCTGGAACCGACCGAACGTGTTCGGCGTGGGGATCAGCCATAGCAGTCCACTTCCGCGGCCAAACATGAAGGTGAGCGTCGCGACGAGAGCTCCAACAGTGGCAGCGTTCACCAGCCATCCGGCGACCCCGGCGCGACGAAGCACGGCAGGAATAGCGAAGACGATGGTCGAAACTGCTGCCATTGCCCACCACCAGGAAGTCCCGCGCAGCAGTGGCCCCAGCGCAGCGCAGCCGCTGAGCAAGGGCAGCAGAAGAGCAAGGCTGAGAGGTCATCTGCCGTCCCGCCTGTCCCGGTACTGTGCCGGCACCCTCGCTTCGATCACGGGTCGTATCCAGCCTGGGGCCTAAACTTTCACGTGCTGAAGCGGCCCTAATTGCCGCACGAACGAGAGGCTGACCGCGATGAGGTGCTTAGCCAGCCGCGGATTCACCCTCACCATCGTTTCCGCCTTCCTGAGCTGCGCATGACATCGAATTCATATCGGCGGAATCTGAGTTCGATCATGATGACTGAGCGAGAGGTCAGATCTTAGTTCCGTCCGCATTCTGCCGAAAGTCTGGGCGCTTTCACCCCTCCGCCATCGCGAGCCGCGAGGGCTGCCTTACCAGTCAGGGTAGACCCTGCTGATCAGTTCCGCATCGGTGGTGTGACCGAGAGTGGCGACACGTCGGATCCGTATGGCGGATGCGATTGATACCTCCGCCTTTGCACCGGCACCCGCATCCGGGTAGGTCGCAGCACTTGACAGTAGAATCCATTACTGGCCAGCGGCGCCTTCGCGGAATCGCTGACCGCATGGGTGCACCAGGCTGGTCCATTTCGACGGGAGAAGAATTCGCTGTGGCAACCGCCCGTCGGGAAGTTCTCTCCAGGAGCCTAGACGGCATTGCGGCCAGCATTCATCCCGGAATGGTGTTCGCCGGAGGGCCGCGTGTCGTCGGTGTCGATATTGCGCGCGGTTTGGCGATCATCGGCATGCTGGTCGCGCATACAGTTCCCCGGGCCGACGAGTCAGAATTGCTCGTCGACGGCCGGTCGTCCATTCTTTTTGCGACTCTGGCAGGCATTTCACTGGGAATCATGACAGGTTCGGAACGAACAACGATGCCCGGTCACCGGGCGGATCGCGTCGTGAGCATCGTGATGCGTGCGCTGGTGTTGTTTTTGCTCGGGGTCGCTCTGGGTGGCTTGGGCAGCGAAGTCGCCGTGATTCTCGATTATTACGCGATTATGTTCTTGTTCCTGACGCCGGTGCTGTTCCTTCCTCGGGGGGTTCTCGGAGCGCTCGCTGCGGTGCTGGCGGTGGCCGCACCAGCGTTCGCGCTCGGCGTCGGCGGACCCGATTCGTCGGCGGAGCCCTCAGCGTATTTCGTCCAGTACTACCTCTTCACCGGTTACTACCCGGTGATGATTTGGTTGCCATTCCTGCTCGTCGGCCTTATCTCGGCCCGGTCAGGCCTGGGACGCGCGAAAACTCAGCTGTGGATGGTCTCCGCCGGTACCGTTTCGGCGGTGTTAGGTTACGGTGGTGCACAGCTGCTGCCTGGCATCACCGCGGAAGCTCATTCCAGTTCAACTGCCGAAGTTCTGGGTTCCGGTGGTTTTGCGGTCGCGATCATCGGCGGCTTGTTGTGGTTGACGTCACCGGAACGTGCGGGCGTCGGCGCCGGGATCCGTGCCCTATTGGCGCCGGTCGGCGCGGCTGGTTCGATGGCGCTGACCGTATACACGCTGCAGATCATCATCCTCGCGGTGTTTGTGGTCCTGCGAGACGATACAGGCGGTGCGGTCGAGTACCCCGGGTGGCCGTTGTTGATCGGGATGACGGTTGCGTCCCTGCTGTTCGCTGTTCTCTGGCGGGCGTTCCTAGGGAAGGGGCCGTTGGAGCGCGTGCTCGGGCGGGTGACTCGGACCCAACGCTGACGGGCAAGTTTTCCTCCCGAACCTATGGTTCCTGAAGGCGGAGTGTCGAGGTCCGTGAACGGGTGGCCGCACCCGTCGTTCATCGGCATGTAGGCGCCGAATCGTATGTTTCTAGGGTCGTTGGGTGGACCTGTGCGGCCTTCGGTCTGATTTGGCCCTCACAGCTCCGAGATCTGTCATTTGGCGGTGGCGCCGGACTGTGGCGTGAAGGGCGGCTGAACGTTGATCAAGGAATTGACTACCCGGACGCTCCCAAATTGCTCACATCCTCAATAACGAGGACGAAGCAAATGGAGGTGAGGGCTACCGAGGCGCCTTTTCAGCTTTCGGGTCCGGGGAAAAGAGCGGAAACTTGATGGTGAAGGTTGCGCCTCGTCCGACACCTTCGCTGTCTACGCTGATGCTTCCTCCGTGAGCCTCAGTAATAGATTTCGCGATCGCCAGGCCTACGCCTGAACCGCCGTGCGCGCGGTCACGGCTGGCGTCTACGCGATAGAAGCGCTCGAACACATGAGCGACATGGCCGGGCGGAATTCCGTCGCCGCCATCTGACACCGAAATCACTGTTTCGGTACCGATCGCCGCAGCGGAAATAACGACTTCGCCACCGTGCGGACTATGTCGAACCGCGTTGTCGAGAAGGTTGGTCAGGACCTGGCCGATCCGATCACCGTCCGCGTTAATAGCAGCGTCACCGGCGGCCGTTGTGTTTGCGGACAAGATCACGTTTTGGGTTGCGTATTGTGTCGTCGCCTGCGCTACAGCGTCTGCCACAATTTGCGCGACGCCTATTCGTCGTCGGTGCATGGTGAGTCGGCCTTCATCGGCAGTCGTCACGAGGGAGACGTCCTCGCTGAGCCGTGTGAGGCGGGTGACCTGGTCCCCCAGCATGTTGAGCGTTGCGGGGTCCGCGTCCTGCACTCCGTCGGTGATGGCCTCGAGGTAGGCCCCGATCGTGGTGATGGGCGTGCGCATTTCGTGCGCCAGGTCACCCAGCATTCTTGTTCTGGTCACTTCTACCCGGCCGAGATCGGCGGCCATCGAGTTGAACGCCGCAGTGAGATTCTCAAATTCCGTACCCAGCGCCGTAGGTGGGATTCGCGCCGAGTAATCCCCATCGGCAACACGACCTGCGGCTACGGTAACGGGCGCGAGCGACCGGGTGATCCGGCCCGAGAGAAACAGACTGACACCGATAGACGTTGACAGTGCAGCGATGAGCGCCACGGCCAAGGAAAGCATAGAAGCTGTTCGGAAGGCTTCTTCGGCATGGGCGGCGGTGTTGGCCTCTGAACCACGCGTCTGCATCATGTGTGCGTGAAAGATAGCCGGGCCTATCCCGGCCACGACCACCCACGCGGTTGCGGCCCCGACAAGAACGACGACGAGGATGGCGACAAGTAAACGTGTACTCAAATCCCGCGGACCCGGCAGACGGCCAGTTAGTGGTCTCATTCGCCGGCACCCATTTGATACCCGACCCCGCGTACCGTCCGGATGAACACTGGTGCGGACGGGTTGTCTCCGATTTTGCGGCGGATATGTCCGATATGCACATCCACGAGGTGCGGATCGCTCATCCAGCTTTCGCCCCAAACAGCATCGATGAGTTGCTGCCGAGTGAAGACAATGCGGGGTTGGCCCGCTAGAGCCGCCAGGAGTTCGAACTCCGTGCGTGTGAGGTCCACCGGCTCACCGTTCCGCTGAACTTTCCGGCCCGCCACGTCGATTTGGACGGAGCCGAACAAGAGGGGCGGTTGACCTATGTCATTGACTTGTGCGCTGGGGCGCGGCCGTCGGAGCATTGCACGCACTCGCGCAACCAGCTCGCGCGGGCTGAACGGCTTGGTGAGGTAGTCGTCCGCTCCCACCGAGAGCCCCACGAGCTTGTCTATCTCATCGATACGAGCGGTAAGCATGATGATGTAGCAGTCGGTGAAGGTGCGAACGGTGCGACAAACCTCGATGCCGTCCATCCCGGGAAGACCGAGGTCCAAGACGATTATCGCGGGGGCCCATTCCTGCGCCTTTGTCACAGCCGCCCGCCCATCAGCGGCTTGCTCCACATCGAACCCGTCTCGCTCCAGGTAGCCCGCGACCAGCTGGAGCAGCGGCAGTTCGTCGTCTACCACCAAGACTCGCGGCCGCGGTTCGGCAACGGTTTGGGGTGTGAAGGCGGTTGACGTCATGGTCTCATTGTCTCTCCGCGCTCACTGCACGCTGGCCCAAAGGGCTTCCGTCGCCGATATCCCCAGTAAACCTTCGTCAACGCCCGTAAACCCCTCGCCTTTTCTCCTATCGTTTCCCCTTGTTTATTGAGATGGGGTCCCGGAATCGGTTGCTACATTTTATTCGCCACTTGCTCGGACACTGATACTGCAGTGTTGTCAGCCGGGGCAGGTAGTTGCAGCCTTTTCAGCAGCAGGGCATTCACGGCGACTATGACACTTGATCCAGACATTGAGATTGCGGCGATTTCCGGACTGAGCTTGATACCAAAGCCGGGGTAGAAGACGCCGGCAGCGATCGGCAGGGCAATCACGTTGTATCCGATGGCCCACCCGAGGTTTTGCCGCATTTTGCGCACCGTGCCTTTCCCAATGCGCAGGGCAACGGGAACGTCGAGCGGATCCGAGCGCATGAGGACCACGTCCGCCGTCTCGATGGCGACGTCCGTCCCCGCCCCGATGGCTATTCCGAGGTCGGCCTGAGCGAGCGCTGGAGCGTCGTTGACTCCGTCACCAACCATGGCGACTCGCCTCCCTGCCTGCTGAAGCGCTGCTATTTTTGCTGACTTCTCCTCGGGCAAGACGTCGGCGATGACCGTGTCAATCTTTAGCAGGGTCGCGATTCGGTGCGCAGTTGCCTCGTTGTCGCCGGTCAGCATCACGACCTCGATCCCTGCATCGTGAAGCGCTTCGACTGCGGCGGCGGCGGTCTCACGAACGGCATCCGCGAGGGCGATGACCCCCACTGCCTGGCCGTCAACAGCAATCAAAACCGCCGTGCGGCCCGTCGCCGCCAGCTCGTCTCGTTGAGGGATGACCGGTCCTACATCTACTCCCTCGTTGAGGAGCAGCTTGCGGTTGCCCACGAGCACCCGGCGGCCGTCCACCGTGGCGCCGGCACCGTGCCCTGGAACGTTTCGGAAGTCCGACGCTTTCAATTCCGGGACGTTTCTGGTGGTTGCGTAGTCAACGACAGCCCCGGCAAGGGGGTGCTCAGATTCCTTTTCGACGGCGGCGACGAGCGCCAGAAGCGTTTTCTCGTCGTATCCGACGGTGAGGAAGTCTGTGACCTCCGGCTGCCCCTTGGTAAGCGTGCCGGTCTTATCCATAACGACAGTGTCGATTCGGGCCGCGGTTTCCAAGGCAGTAGCGTTCTTGAACAGAACGCCCCGCTTCGCGCCGAGCCCGGTGCCGACCATGATGGCGGTTGGCGTGGCCAACCCGAGCGCATCTGGGCACGTGATGACAACAACGGTGATGGCGAAGAGGATGGCGGTCGGGAGGCTAGCCCCGGTGAGTAGCCACGCTGCCAAGGTCAGTCCGCCACCAATGAGGGCAACCAGAACGAGCCAGAACGCGGCGCGGTCGGCCAAGCGTTGACCGGGTGCCTTCGAATTTTGGGCTTCCTGGACCAGAGCCACAATCTGGGCCAAGGCGGTATCTGCGCCGACCTTCGTGGCCCGAACTCTGAGAGTGCCGGTGGTGTTGACCGTTGCGCCGATGACGGTTGATCCAACCGATTTTGCCACTGGCAGGCTCTCGCCCGTCACCATGGACTCATCGATGTCAGAGTCGCCTTCCTCCACGACACCGTCGGTCGGGATCTTCGCACCCGGCCGCACCATCATCAGGTCACCAGGCAGAACCTCCGCGGTGGGCAGTTCGATCGCCTCGCCATCGCGAAGAACGACAGCCATGGAAGGAGCGAGTTCCAACAGGGTCCGGATAGCCTCGTTCGCGCCACCGCGGGCCCGCATCTCAAACCAATGGCCCAGTAGAACGAAGCTGGCCAACACTGTGGCCGCTTCGTAGAAGACATCGCCTCCACCGGTCAAGGTGACAATCACGCTGTACAGCCAGCCGGCGCCGACGCCCACCGCAACGAGCACCATCATGTCCAACGTCCGAGCTCGCAGCGCTCGGAACGCGCCATCGAAGAAAATCCACGCTGCGCAGAAGATCACCGGGAGGGACAGCAGCAACGAAAACACGTCATCTCGGAGGCCGAACGGCGCGGGTAGGGCGAAACCGATCACGTCCCGTCCGATTGGCGACCAGAGAATGATCGGTATTGACAGAACCGCCGCCACCAAAAACCTGTTGCGCATGTCACGCACCATGGCGTCCATCGACATCCCCGCGTGAGATCCGCCGTGCCCCATGGTCTCCTGGGCAGTCCTGGCGGCGTGCCCCTTGTGCGTCATCGACGCGTCATGCCCCTCATCCGTCATCGACGCGTCATGCCCCTCATCCGTCATCGACGCGTCATGCCCCTCATCCGTCATCGACGCGTCATGACCCATTTCCATCGGCTGAGACTCGTTGCCCGACCCCTTGACGCTTTCTTGAGGGTCGCAAATGTGGTCGGGAACCGAACGGCCCGCGCAGTGATAGCCACAGTCCTGTACCCAACGGGTCAGATCAGCGATAGAAGTTTGCCCGGGGTTAAAAGTGACGAGCGCCGTTTGAGCGATCGGGTTCGCCTCAACGCGAATGACCCCGGGGCGACGGCTGAGCATGGATTCGGCGACGGCCTTGGATGACGCCCACTGGACGCCTCCCACTTCCATGACTGCAGATACCTCTTCGATGCTCATGAACAGTTCCTTCCTTCAACATTTGCGGGATCACGCTTGCCTCCCTCCACATTTACGCTATACCCCCCTAGGGTATTCGTCAATGGACGGCATGCCACTTGCTGAATTACGGCAACAGCCCGGACGCAGGCTGGGTACTCTGGGGGGGTATGCTCCAATGGTTCTCGTTCTCGTGTTGGCTCATGGCCACCGCCTTGCCAATGCAACTGGAAGGAAAGTTAGAGTTGCCAAGTTTTTCCGACACATACCCCGACAACCGCAACGGTGCTCCCGTCACCGGCGCTCGGGTCCGACCTGGCCCGGACGCCCGGGTGGGACATCTTTGTTAATCCAAACGGATGAGACTGCCGCTGAACTACAAACTCGGGGAACGCTTGGTTTCGGGCGCGAACGGCCGCCGCTCTGGTTGTCCGTCGTGCTGGCGGCGAGCGGCGGCGTAGTGAACGCCTTGGCGTTCCCCGGTCTGGGCTGGTGGCCGCTAGTTCTTATTGGCACTCCCCTCATTCTCGGATCTGTTCTTGGTCGACGGCTTGGCGGGGCGTTGCTGGTGGGCCTTGTCGGAGGGGTTGCCTTCTGGGGAACTCAAATTTTTTGGCTTACCGTCTATCTCGGCCCGGTGCCCTGGCTTGCCCTCACTGGCCTTGAGGCTGTGTTCTTCGCAGCGGGGTGCGCGCTCATCGCGATGGCCTGGCGATTCACCGACCGCGCGTTCCCTGGGACCTTTGGGCGGCTTGGACTTACACCGATTGTCATCGCTGGGCTGTGGACTCTCCGGGAGCTTGTCACGAGCAACTGGCCATACGGCGGTTTCTCCTGGGGTCGGCTGGCCTTCAGCCAGTCGGAAAGCCCCTTCGGCGATTTAGTGGCGTGGGTAGGAATATCAGGGCTTTCTTTCCTGCTCGCCTGGGTCGGCGCATTGTTCGTCCAAGTCGTGCGCGGTCCAACCGTCAGAAGGCGGGTAGCCCTCAGCGCGGTGCCGGTTGGTCTCATCGCAGTGCTCCTCCTCGTGCCGCCTGTTCCTATCGTCGAGTCGGGGACCATGCGGGTCGCGGCCGTTCAAGGCAATTCGGACGCCGGATTGTTTGCGGAGTACGCGCCAGGTGAGATTCTTGATAACCATGCTGCAGCTACCGAGCCTCTTTACGGACAGGACGTCGACGTAGTTGTGTGGCCGGAGAACGCTGCCGATCTCGATCCGCTCACCGTCGGACAGTCCGCAGCGACGCTCGACCTGGTGACCCGGCGAATGAACGCTCCGCTGGTCACGGGAACCATCACTTCCACAGGCGATGATGTTTTCAACAGCCTGCTGCTCTGGAAACCAGGCATTGGAGCTGTCGATCAGTACGACAAGATTCACCCGGTGCCATTTGCCGAGTACATCCCGGACCGAGACTTTTGGTACCCCCTTGCCCCGGACTTGCTCTCGCTGATCCCCCGCGACTACACGGTCGGCACGCGAGACAACGTACTTGACATAGATGATGTGAAGACAGGGGTGGCAATCTGTTTTGACATCGTCGATGACAACCTCATCCGCCAGATGATCGCTGGCGGGGCGCAGATCATCCTGGCTCCATCCAACAACGCGGATTTCGGCGACAGCGACGAGAGCGTCCAGCAACTCGCCATCGCCCGCCTACGCGCCGTCGAGTACGGACGCAGCGTCGTGAACATTTCGACGGTGGGCACCTCGGCCATCATCGCCCCGGACGGGAGCACAATCGCCCGCCTGCCCACATTCGAACCCGGTTCAATGGTTCAAGATGTCCCTCTGAGCACAACCACAACACCGGCCACGCTTGTCGGTGCAGGAGTCGAACTGACACTTTCAGGCCTCGGACTGGGCGGCCTGCTCCTCGCCATAGGCCTCACCAGGGGCGGCAATGGCCGCACGGGCAGCCGCCGGCTTCGACTTCCCCGTCGCAAATAGTTTGTTATGGGTGGAGCGGAGCCGCGGGCAGATGTGACGGGTTGACAACGTGTTGCCGCCCAAGATCGTGCCTCGGCGCCAACTTCCCGGGGTGCCGCATTTCGAAGGTTCCCGTAAGTCTTAGTTCTGTCATTTCTAGCTAGGCGTGCCACGCATCCGATGGTCTATGGTTGTGTGCGATGGCCGCCGTCTGCGCTCAGCAAAATAGTAGTGGAGGTGACATGTTTAGGAACACCAGTTCAATGGCCCGCCCCCGACGACGTGCCATGCGCTCTTCACTGGTTGCAGTGCTGACCATGGCGGCGATGGTGCTCGGTCTGCTGGCATTGCATTCGGCCACCTCCGGCGATGAGGAGAGCAGCTCGGTCTCGGTCGCGTCATCCAACGGGAGTGCTGTCGCCGAAGACGGCACGGAAATTGCAGCGCCCCCACTCTCCTTTTTTGACAGTGGTTCCCCCACGGCCGGCGGCGGTTTGCTGGTGGGCTGCCTGATCATGGGGATTGCTTGCCTCGCACTGCTCATCCTGTCCTCTGTCGTTCTTCTAGCCTCACGTTCCGCGGTATACCGCCGTTTGCTCGACGCTGGCGGTTTTGTCGCTAAGTCCTTCTGTGAGATTCCGCTCCACCTGCACCGCCCCAGTTTGATCTTCCTTTCTATCAGTCGCGTTTAGACCGAACCTCGCGCACGCAGCATCATCACCAGGCTGCGTGGCATCGCCGTGCCATACGGCCGCCCGGTTTCTTGAACGTTGAACGATGAATGGAAAAACAATGCGCAGTACACGCCCCTACTTTCTCGCCGCTATCACCGTGGCGACAGCGATCACACTTACCGCGTGCGCAGACGGATCGTCCGGGATGGGCGGAATGGATATGGGCAGCTCTTTAGAGCCGATCAGCGCCCCCGCCGAGTCCGACCCGGGAACCGTGACGGCCTAGACGAAAGTCACGACAATGACGGATCTCTTCGCCGCCAACAAGCGTGGGCGCGCCCACCGACTCATCGTCGCAACTGGCGAGGGTTCCCCGGCCCGCAGCCCCAACCCCGTGCCCGTGAGATCGGTTAAGAGCAGGGGTCGACGAAGGCCCTCGCGCGTGTTCGCCCTTGCCCTCGTTCTCGCGTTCGCTGTCAGCGGGTGTGTGAGCGACTCGCTGGCCGCACAGTATCGGGAGGGCAGCGGCAAGAACTACATCGCCGGTGACGGTACAGTCACGGAGATCACGGCCGAGAACAGAGCTGCCCCGGTCGACTTTTCCGGCACGCTCGAATCCGGTGAAACTGCTACGTCTGCGGATTACCGGGGGCGCGTTCTTGTAGTTAACTTTTGGTATGCCGGCTGTGCGCCGTGTCGGGCTGAGGCCCCGGATCTGCAAGCGATGTGGAAAAAGTACGAAAACCTTGGCGTCGGTTTCCTGGGAGTAAACATTCGCGACCGAACGGACACTGCACGCTCGTTCTCGGAGACATTCGGCATCACCTACCCGTCTGCCATCGACGCAGACAACGGCGCCCTACAGCTCGCCTTCAGCGGTGTGATCGCACCCAACGCAGTGCCCACCACCCTCATCGTCGACAAGAAGGGTCGGGTCTCCGCACGAATACTCGGACGAATCTCCGACGCGAGCATCCTCGATGCCCTCATCAAGACCGCTCTCGAGGAGAGTGACCAATGACTCCCCCGGAACGAAAGCTGAACTCGCACCGACCGGGCAGGAACCGTCAGCGGACGGCGTGGCGGACCGTCAGTCGGCCATTGCAGCCGACGTCCCCACTGCGCGGCGGTCAGAGGATCAACCATGAATGACCGCGTAGGGCCTACCGTGTCGCGCCCATACGACCACCACGATTCCCGCGTGGCGGCGTCTGGTGATCGAATCACCGAGCCACCGCTGGACTTCATCGGTTGGCTGCGCTGGTTCTGGCGTCAGCTCACCAGCATGCGCACTGCGCTCTTGCTACTGCTGCTGCTCGCGATGGCGGCGGTCCCTGGGTCGCTTGTGCCCCAGCGCACCGCGGACCCGAACGGCGTCACCCAATACTTCGCCGACAACCCTGACCTCGCCTCAGCCCTTGACAAAGTCCAGGCCTTCGACGTCTACTCCTCCGTCTGGTTCTCGGCCATCTACCTCCTCCTTTTCGTTTCTTTGATTGGCTGCGTCATCCCGCGCACACGGCACCACTTGCGGGCGCTGCGGGCGAAGCCACCCAAGACACCGGCGCGCCTGGGCAGGCTGGCCGGCTTCACGACGCGGGACGCTCCGGCTGGCACGGATGCCGCGGCGGCAATTGATTCCGCCCGGAGCCTGCTGAGATTCGGCGGTTACCGTGTCGCACTGTTCGAATCCGGCAGTGAGGTGTCCATCTCCGCCGAGCGAGGGTTCTTGCGCGAAAGCGGCAACCTGCTCTTCCATCTCGCCCTGATCGGCATCTTGATCGTGGGAGGATTCGGCAGCGGGTTTGGATTCAGCGGGCAACGGGTCCTCGTCGAGGGCCAGACCTTTGTGAATACGCTGCTGGCCTACGATTCGTTCAAACCCGGACGCTTTTTTGACGAGGAGCGCCTCGACCCGTACACGCTCGCCCTCGACAGCTTCGATGTCGAGTACGAAACCCTGAACCTGAAAGCCTACGGTCAGCCGGTGGACTACACCGCCGGTGTCACCGTCGCAGTTCAGGGCAAGACGGCCCGGACCGATGAAGTGAAGGTCAACGCCCCGCTCCGCGTTGCGGGTACGGATGTGTTCTTGCTCGGCAACGGCTACGCGCCCACCATCACTGTGAGGGACCCGAAGGGGAACATTGCCTTCACCGATTCGGTCCCTTTCCTGCCGCAGGATGCAAATCTCACCTCCCTCGGTGTGGTGAAGGTCCCTGACGGCCTGGCCCAGCAGCTGGGCTTGACTGGTTTCTTTTATCCGACTCAGGCTAAGGCTCAGTCGGGGGCGTACTTCTCCTCTTTCCCGGACCTTGAGTATCCGATGCTTACACTCAACGTCTACGCCGGCGGGCTCGGCCTCGATGCGGGCGTGCCAGCATCCGTCTACGCGCTCAACACCGACAAGATGACCCAGCTAACTGGTGGCGACACAGGGACGAAGTCGCTCGAGCTCAAGCCAGGGCAGACGCAGGAACTACCGAACGGGCTCGGCACGGTTACCTTCGAGAATGCCGACTCCGGCGCGACGGATGGCGACTTCTCCGGTTCGGTCTTGCGGTTCGCCTCCTTCGATGTCAACAACGACCCGGCACAGGGTTGGGTGTTGCTGTTCTCGGTGCTCGCGCTGCTCGGGCTGCTCACCTCCCTATTCGTTCCGCGCCGCCGCATTTGGGTGAAGGCGATCCGACGAGAGAACGGGTCGGTGTGCCTCGAGTACGCCGGACTTGCCCGCGGCGACGACCCCGCCCTCGAAGCGGCGGTCTTCACCCTCGCCAAACGCCACAACGCAGTGCTGGCTCCCACCCCGCCATCCACCCAGACAACCGAGCCGATCTAGAGGCATATCCAGTGAATCTCAATGAGCTTTCGATCCTGAGCCTGTATTCGGCCATGGGCGTGTACGCGTTCTCGTTCATCGCCTTTTCGATCGACCTAGCGAGGCGCTCCTCCGCGGTGGATGCCGCCCAGTGCCAGGCGCCGTTGGTGGCCGAGTCCCACAGATCGACCGCGGCCGGAGCAGGAGGAGGAACGACCACCCTGACCCGGATCAGCGCGCGGATCGCGTATGACGCGGCCACCCCGTATAGCCATTCAGCCAGCCTGCGCGTCGGTGTTTCGCTCATAGTGCTCGCCTGGGCACTGCACCTGGCCGCCACAGTGCTCCGCGGGATCGCCGCCAACCGAGTCCCGTGGGCGAACATGTACGAGTTCGCGATGATGGGCACCCTCCTAATCGTCGCTGTGTTCCTCATCGTGCTGACCCGGGCTGACCTGCGTTTCCTTGGCACCTTCGTCACTGGTTTGGTGCTGATTCTGCTGGGGGTCGCAGTGCTTCGGTTCTATGTCGAGGTCGCCCCACTGCCTCCGGCCCTCCAATCCGTATGGCTGGTCATTCACGTTTTCGTTGCCTCGCTCGGCACTGGATTCTTCGCGCTCGGCTTCGCCCTGTCGACCGTCCAGCTGGTGCAGTTCAGGCAGGAATCACTCCTCACCGATGCCATGGAGGTGCGGCTGCGGTTCCTGGCCACGCTGCCGTCGGCGGCGACGTTGGAAAACCTCGCATATCGGGTCAACATCATCGGATTCATCCTCTGGACCTTCACCCTCATGGCTGGGTCGATTTGGGCCGAGCGGGCCTGGGGCCGGTACTGGGGTTGGGACACCAAGGAGGTTTGGACCTTCATCATCTGGGTCGTCTACGCCGGTTACATACACGCGCGGGCGACCCGCGGATGGCGCGGCTCCCGGTCAGCCTGGTTGGCGATCGTCGGCTTCGCCGCCGTCCTGTTCAACTTCGGCGTCGTAAACGTCTTTTTCAAGGGCCTGCATTCGTACTCCGGCCTCTAATCCAATCGCCCACTAGTCAGGAGACTCAATGAAACACCCACGTGGAAATGCAGCCAGCGCGGCCGCGATACCGACGCTGAGCGCAGAGGAGCTCGCGAGGAAGAAATACTGGCGGAAGCGACGCTTTGTTCGAATCGGACAACTGTTGATGATCGCCGGAGTCCTCGTCGCCGCCGTTCACTGGCTCGCGCACATCGAGGCATTCGGACCACAACAGCCTGCGTTGTGGCTCGACATCGTTGCCGGATACCCGATGGGCGCGGCCCTGCTCATCATCGGTGGCATCGTAGCTGGGCGAGAATGACGATGAGCATGGAGGATTTTTGGTTCAATGCCGTCTTTTCGCTCGCGCCCAGCCTCGGCGTCGGCCTGATTTTCTGGTTCATCATGCGCGCCATCATCCGATCGGATCGAAACGAGCGGAAGGCCTACGCCCGGGTCGAAGCAGAAGAGCGAGCAAAACAGGCGAGGGCGGTGAGCGAGAATCGCTGAGGACTTCGCGAGCATCGTGCTTACCGGCCAGCTGCTGGTCGCGATCCCGATCGCGTTGCTGGCCGGTTTAGTCTCATTCGCCTCGCCGTGCGTGCTGCCACTAGTGCCCGGATACCTGGCCTATGTCGGAGGGATGGCAGGACCGGACATCGCCCATGCCAGGCGTCGCCTTCTCGTCGGTGTCGGCCTATTCGTGTTGGGTTTCTCGGTCGTGTTCGTCTCCTACGGGGCAGCCTTCGGGACAGCCGGCTACTGGCTGGTGCGTTGGCAAGATCCCCTCACGAGGATCCTAGGCCTAGTCGTGCTCGTGATGGGACTTGCGTTCATCGGCGCCTTCCCCTTCCTCCAACGCACCGCGAAACCACGCTTCGCCCCTCCTACGGGACTGGCCGGAGCTCCGCTGCTCGGTCTCGTCTTCGGAGTCGGCTGGACGCCATGTCTCGGGCCGACCCTGACGGCGATTACCCTGCTCAGCCTCGGCTCGGGCTCCCCCTGGCGCGGAGCGCTACTCGGACTCTTTTACTGTTTAGGGCTCGGCATTCCCTTCTTACTGGTCGCGCTCGGCCTGAATTGGATGTCGGGCGCAGTTTCCTGGCTGAAGCGACACATCCGCGCGATGAACATTGCGGGAGGCTCGATGCTTATCCTGATTGGCGCGCTAATGATCACCGGAGTTTGGACGATGTGGATCTACAGTATGCAGGCGCTGATCGGCGGTTTCGTGCTCCCGATCTAAGTAGCACGCCCGCCCTGTTCTCGACCCTGTTTTGGGCACGAGTGATCAGCCCACGGACGGAACCGGTCGAATGACCGCGGGCGGTAGAGAGTGTCGAAATGGGCGGGGATGTTCGGAGGAACATACAAAACGACGACTTGGCTACCGGACCACGAGCAGCGCTGCTCCCGTCTGAGAGATGGTTCCAGCCGCCGGTCGCTATATATCTTCGAGCGTCGTTGCGCACTGTCTCCACAGCACGGTTGGCGCAGAACATCGCGGCAGCGATGCCCCGCAGTGAAGCATACGGCTAGGTGGCTAGGAGCGAACCAATCGGGCGATGGCGACCGACGCTTCCTTCATTTTCAGGTCCCTTTCGTCGCCGCCAGCTTCCACGGCGGCGACCACGCAATGATTGAGGTGCTCGTCGAGCAGACCCAAGGCTACCGACTGCAACGCGCTCGTCATGGCCGAGATCTGCGTCAAAATATCGATGCAGTATTTTTCGTTCGTGACCATCCCCTGGAGGCCGCGAGCCTGCCCTTCGATGCGTCGCAGTCGGTTGAGGTATTCGTCTTTGTTGGAAATGTATCCGTGGGAGCCGGTCGGCGCTTCAACGGCCAAATTCCGTGAATCGGTCATGAAAATGTCATCCTTCTTTCATTGCTCCCCCGCCCATGCCAGAGCGGCCGAACCGTGTCACTAGTCCCGTCGGCGGTTTCCGGGGGCGGGATTGGCCCATTCTAGCGGGCTAACCATAATTGACTTTATACCCTAAGGGGGTATAGCTTTCATTGTACCCCCCTGGGGTAAAGAAGACGGAAATGGTTCGTCTGAAATGAAAGGACCTAACAAAATGTGCGCTGACATGAAGAATGATCTCGGCCTGACTGATTCATCGTGTTCGTGCAGTGCTCATTCGGGTACGCCTGCCATTGAGTCCAACAAGCGGACCACTGTGACTGAGCCGAGCATGGCATACACATTCCAGGTGGCAGGGATGACCTGTTCTCATTGCGTCGAGAGCGTGACCTCAGAAGTAGGCAGAGTAGCGGGAGCCGAGCGGATTGATGTTGATCTTGTTCCTGGCGGCCTGTCCCGGGTCACCGTTTCGAGCAATAATCCTGTCGACCCAGCGGCAATTGCCGCCGCTATCGACGAAGCGGGTTACGAACTGATCCTCGAGACCCCGTGAGTGGCGTGCAGGTCGATCTTGTTGTCGGCGGGATGACCTGCACTTCGTGTGCAGCGCGGATCGAAAAGAAACTGAATCGGATGACGGGCGTTGAGGCCACCGTCAACTACGCGACGGAGAAGGCGAGCGTGTTCATTCCGGACGGGACCTCGGTTGAGGATGCCATCGCAACCATTGAGGCAACCGGATATACGGCCGTCCTCCCCCGTCCCGTGAGCCCCTCGCCTGAAGGGGCCGGGGTCCCCACCGAGGCCGAAAATGAAGTTGAAAGTCTTCGCCAGCGACTCGTGATCTCAGCGGTGTTGGCTGCACCGGTCGTGGCCCTGTCCATGATCGCCCCCCTCCAGTTCTCCAACTGGCAGTGGCTTGCCCTTGCACTCGCCGGCCCCGTAGCGATCTGGGGTGCCTGGCCATTCCACCGCGCTGCCTGGGTCAACCTGCGACACGGTGCAGCGACTATGGATACCTTGATCAGCATGGGAGTGCTCGCGGCACTCGGGTGGTCGCTTTATGCCCTGTTCTTCGGTACCGCGGGGATGCCCGGAATGACGATGAGCTTCAGTCTCACGACAGAGCCCGGTGGCGCTGCGCACGAAATCTACCTCGAAGTTGCGTCGGCCGTCACCGTCTTCATCCTGGCCGGGAGATACTTCGAGGCGCGGGCGAAGAAGCAATCGGGCGCGGCGCTCCGTGCCTTGCTCGAACTGGGCGCGAAAGAAGCAACCCTGCTGCGTGACGGCGTCGAAACAACTGTGCCCACGTCTTCTCTGATCGTCGGTGACCATTTCGTGGTGCGGCCCGGCGAAAAAATCGCCACGGACGGCACCGTCGTCGAGGGCAACTCAGCGGTCGATGCGAGCATGCTCACCGGAGAGTCCGTTCCCGTCGAGGTCGGCCCGGGCGATGCAGTGGTTGGCGCCACTTTGAACTCCGGTGGCCGCCTCGTCATCCAGGCAACGCGTATCGGCTCCGATACTCAGCTGGCCCAGTTGGGGCGCTTGGTCGAACAGGCCCAGACGGGCAAAGCGGAGGTGCAACGACTCGCTGATCGAGTATCTGCCATTTTCGTGCCCATCGTGATTGCCCTCGCCCTGGGCGCCCTCGTTGTATGGCTTCTGGTCGGGGCCGGCCCCGTGGTGGCATTCACCGCAGCGGTGGCGACACTGATCATCGCCTGCCCCTGTGCCCTCGGCTTGGCCACGCCAACCGCTCTGCTCGTCGGAACCGGTCGGGGCGCTCAACTGGGCATCCTCATCAAGGGACCACAAATTCTCGAGTCGACTCGACGAGTCGACACCATCGTTCTCGACAAGACCGGCACCGTCACAACCGGGCAGATGACCCTCGTTGCTGTCCACCCGAATGAAACCGTCACCGACGAGGAACTCCTCGCATTCGCCGGCGCTGCAGAGTCGGGATCAGAACACCCGATCGCCAAGTCGATCGTGACCGGAGCGAGGGCGCGTGTGCTGACCCTTCCGACGCCGGAGTCGTTCTCATCTACCGATGGCCTCGGCGTGCAGGCCGTTGTCGACGGACGCGTCGTGCTGGTGGGACGCCCCAGCTGGCTCAGTGAGAATTGGTCAATCGAGCTCCCCAGCGAGCTCAAGCTCGCCTTGTCCTTATGTGAATCGCAGGGACAGACCGCTGTCGCCGTCGCCTGGGACGGGCGTGCGCAAGGCATCCTGGCAGTATCTGACGTTGTCAAGGACTCCAGCGCCGCCGCAGTCGAGGAATTTCGTCGCCTGGGTTTGCAGCCCGTGCTCCTCACGGGTGACAACGAGACCGTGGCGCGCGTCGTAGGTACAAAACTCGGCATCATTGATGTTCGTGCTGGCGTCCTCCCGGCCGAGAAAGCCGAAGTGATTCGGGAACTCCAGCGGGAGGGGCGCGTTGTGGCCATGGTCGGCGACGGAGTGAACGATGCAGTGGCGTTGGCTACCGCGGACCTGGGCATCGCGATGGGCACCGGCACCGATGTCGCCATCGAAGCCAGCGACCTCACCTTGATACGAAGCGACCTGGTCGCAGCCGCTGATGCCATCCGGCTTTCTCGTCGCACCCTGGCAACTATCAAGGCCAACCTGTTCTGGGCTTTCGCGTACAACGTGGCCGCGATCCCTCTTGCCATGCTGGGCCTGCTCAATCCGCTGATCGCCGGTGCCGCCATGGCGCTGTCGTCGGTCTTCGTCGTCAGCAATAGCCTGCGACTGCGCGGCTTCCAAGGACTGACCATTGCCGCGGCGACTCCCATTAAGCCCCTGCCCAGCGCCCAGCCAGCAGGGATTCGTTAGCAGGCTGCTCACGTTCACAGCTGAAATTTATCGAGTACCGATACGGTAGCGGGGTATCTATTTTTTGGTCGACTGGAGGTGACATGAACTTACAGAGCAGTGCTGCTGTTGGTCGTCACCGAAAGCCCGTTCGCTCCATCGTGTTCACGGCCTCCCTGGTGTTGGCAGCCATGCTGTTGAGCCTGCTCGCCATGCACTCCATGATCGGCAGTCACGACTCAATCTCACATACCGCCGATTCTGCGGCCCATGAAGACGTCAGACCTGCCGGCGCCGAAGCTGAGGCTTTCACAACCGCCGGAGCTGTGGCGGCGGTCATTCCACTAATTGCGCATGCCGACGTAGGAATCCTCGGTTGCGCCGACTGCATGCTCGTCTGTGCAGTGTGGGCGATGACCTGCGCCATCCTGCTGGTCTTGGCGGCGCTGATCGTGCTCGCTCGCTCGCCATCTACCTATCGGCGTCTGCTCGACGCCGGCGGGCGAGTCATCGCTCTATTCCAGGGCCCTGCGCTTCATCTTTTCCGGCCTAGCTTGGTCGTTCTTTCCATCAGTCGCACCTAGAACCGGCATTGGCCTTCGCGTCACTTGACGCCTGCCTTCATGACGCCGTATGGCGAACCGGTTTCTTACGTCTGACTCTGAATGGATTAACAATGCCCAAGCCACGTACCTACCTGCTTACTGCCGCGGCCATCGCGACAGCGCTCACGCTCAGCGCCTGCGCCGGTGGAACCACCGATACCGGTTCATCCGCCGCCCCCAGCTCCCCCGATTCCTCCGCCTCCTCGGTTGATTTCGCCGACGCGGACGTCGAGTTCGCCCAGATGATGATCCCCCATCACGAACAGGCCGTTGAAATGAGCGACGACCTCCTTGCGAAGGACGGCATCGACCAGCGCATCGTGGATCTGGCCACCGAGATCAAAAACGCCCAAGAGCCCGAAATCAAGCAGCTCGAATCGTGGCTTACAGCATGGGGCATGGATGACACCAGCTCCAGCGAGATGGATATGTCCGAGATGGATCACGGCACGGACGGCATGATGTCCGAGGACGACATGAACGCTCTCAAGTCAGCGTCCTCAGAGGACGCTGGGAAGCTCTTCCTCGAACAGATGATCGTTCATCACCAGGGCGCCATTGCGATGGCTCAGACCGAGATCGATGAGGGACAATTCCCGGACGCGGTGGACATGGCCACGAACATCGTGGAGAGCCAGACCGCCGAGATTGATGTCATGAACGACATCCTCGCCACCCTATAGAAATCCTCCACCAGGATCGGGGCCGCCGCATTGCGGCCCCGATCCGCGGCGTGCCCAACTCGGTCACCACTTCCTCGCCTGCCTGAGGCGCAGATGGAGCGCGCCATTGTGATCGCAAGGACCATCTTCATGACCGCATCACCCGATCTTCCCCGCAAACAACTGCGCCTGGCCGAGAAACACCGCGCCAGTCGCCGCCGAACACGACGGCCACTCCCCAGACCCGGTCGACCAGCCCGCCGCATGAACGTCAGCGTTCGTAAACAACTCTCGTCCGCAGTCGCTCTAGCGTTCGCTGCCCTCCTTGCCGTCAGCGTGTCGGTCCCAGCCCTGGCGGTGAACCCTTACGCGCAGACCCTCGCTGCGCCCGCGGAACGATCCGATGTCGGAGTGCAGAACTTGACAGCGTCGGGAAACGGAACCATCACCGTCGCCCAGGACACGTTCTCGTCCCAGGCCATTCAGGCAACTTTACGGACGGAGGATTCGCTCCCGGGCGTTTACTCCCAGACCGCCAACACCTATACAAATGATCTCGGCTCTGCGATCCAATGGCCCTTCCTCGTCGGTGTGCCGATCTCTACTGACTTTGGCCCGCGGATTCCGCCGTGTGACGGGTGCTCCAGCTTCCACAAAGGCTTGGACATGAATCCGGGCGTGAACACCCCGATCCAGGCGGTCGCGGATGGCGTCGTGAGGGAAGTCTCCAGCACCGACAAGAGCGGACTGGGTGTGTACGCGATCATCGACCACATGATCGAAGGGCGTCTCGTTAGCAGTCTGTATGCCCATATGGGGGAAGGCACCCTGGCACTTACCGTCGGTGACCCCGTCCTCGTCGGCCAGCTAGTGGGAAACGTTGGCAACACCGGCCAAAGCACCGGCCCACACCTTCACTTCGAGATCCTCCTGAACGGCATCACCCCCACGGACCCGTACGCCTGGCTGACAGACAAGGTGAGCACATCATGACGAACCCGAAACGCGATCAACGCCGCATGCAACCACGGACCCTGAAAGCTCTTTCGGGCGCTGCCTTGGTCCTCAGCTTGGTATCGGGCGCGGGCTGGGCCGCCCAGCCGGCAGCAGCGGCCGAGTATCCTTCCTGGTCCGATGTTGAAAACGCGAGAGCAAACGAAGCGTCCAAACAAGCCCAGATCAGCACACTCAACACCCTGATCTCCGGCCTGACGGCCGACGTCGCCGCCGCACAAGAAGAATCCACGCGGCGAGGTACCGAATTTGAGCAGGCTCAGGGCGCCTTCGACGAGGCCACGTACCGCGCCACAACCCTGCAGGCCCAGGCTGACGAGGCCGGCGCGCAAGCCACGTTGTCCAGCGAACAGGCTGGTCGGCTCGCATCGGGTCTTGCCCGCAGTGGAGGCCCGGACCTTTCGCTCGCCATCCTCATGGCGGGAGATGGCACCGAGTCCCTGTTGTATCAGTTGGGGGCCATGAGCAAACTCACGGAGCGTTCCGCCGCGGTCTACGATCAAGCCGCGTCCGACCGAAACTCTGCAACCGCCCTCACCGACCAGGCGAAGGTGGCACAAGACGAACTCGGCGCCTTAGCCAAGGAAGCCGAGACCGCTCTCACCCAGGCCATCGCCGCTAGCGCCGCAGTGGAGGTCGCACTCGCCGAGCAACAAGCAAACGCCGGCACGATGCAAGCACAACTCGCCGTCCTCACCGAGGGACGCGCCGCCACAGAAGCCGACTTCGCCAAAGGCGAGGAAGCCCGACGCGCTGCCGAGGCTGCGGCCGCGGCGGCTGCAGCCGCAGCTAAGGCATCCACGGGCAGTTCGGGAGGGTCAAGTGGGTCAGGGTCAGGGTCAGGGTCAGACTCCGGTCAGCTCAGCGGCCAGGGCTGGGCGTTGCCCGTCTCTGGCTGGATTAGCGCCCCATTTGGGCCACGCCCCGTTAGACCCGTAGCCGGCGTCGGCGCGTTCCACTACGGCACGGACATCGCTGCCGGATGCGGCGTGCCGGTCAAGGCCGCAACGGGAGGCACCGTCATCTACTCCGGGTACCTCGGCAGCTACGGCAATTGGGTCCTCATCGATCACGGAAACGGGGTCCAAACCGGGTACGCCCATAACAGCGAGATCCTGGTCAGCAACGGCCAGCAGGTGTCCGCCGGACAGACCATTTCGTTGGTCGGGACCACCGGAGCATCCTCCGGCTGCCACCTGCACTTTGAAACTCGAGTCGATGGCGCCCGCATCGATGCGGAGCCGTTCATGAGCGCACGAGGGATCACCCTTGGCTAAGCGGCGCCGGCCTCAGTTCACCGTGACAGGGCTGATCGCTGCGGGAGCAGTAGTTACCCTTGCTGGCTGCTCCACGGCCGACGATTCATTGAGTCCGCCGACTCCGAGTACCGCGTTTGAGCACATTCACGGGCTTGGCGCTGACCCCGCGAGCGGAAACACGTACGTGGCGACACATCAGGGCGTGTGGTTCCTCCCGACGGATGGCTTGCCCGATACCTATCTCACCGGTGCGCCCCGGTCCACCACCGCAGAGCTGACCCAGATCGGTGACCGCGCCCCGGACGCCATGGGGTTCACGGTCTCCCCCTCCGGGGATCTCTTCATGTCCGGCCACCCGGACCCCACAGAACAATCGGCCTCCGCGGCACCGAACCTCGGGTTGGTGTCCAGCAGCGACCAAGCACAGACCTGGGACACGGTATCGCTGCGCGGACAGACGGACTTTCACGACCTCGACACCGTGACCCTGCCCACCGGCGAGCTCCGCGTCTATGGGTATGACGCGCAGCAAGGCGTCCTCTTGATCAGCAACGACAGCGGTTTCACCTGGACCAAGGGTGCGACCGCCCCGATCCGGGACCTGACAGCAGACCCTTCCGACCCTGATCGGGTCATCGCGACAACGGCAGACGGACTCATTGAGAGTACCGACGGTGGCCGTACCTTCGGCGGCGCTTCCGACTCGCCCGTCCTGCTGCTTGTGGACATCTTCGATGAAAACGCCGGGGGCCAGCTTGTTGGCGTCGACCCCGCCGGTGCGCTGTGGAGACAGGAAGAATCCGGCCTCTGGACGCAGACCGGCGAGGCGAACGGAGCACCCGAAGCCTTTAGCGCCGTCGACGGCAGCTCCCCCTGGATCCTGGTCGCCGACCAGCGCGGTATCAGCGCCTCCCCGGACTTCGGCGCTACCTGGACACCAGTCCTCAGCAACGCTGCCAACCAATGACGCTCCCACGCACCCCAACATTCCAAGAAACGACACCGAGCCCATGAACGTTCCACTCAGCATCCCCAGCCCCGACATCAGCTCCTTCCAACTGGGGCCCTTCCAAATCCACTTCTATGCCCTCTTCATCCTCTCTGGGATCGCCGCGGCCGTGATTCTCACGTCGCGGCGTCTTACGGCACGGGGAGGGGCGCCCGACACGGTGCTCGACATTGCCCTCTGGGCTGTGCCGTTCGGCATAATCGGCGGCCGGTTTTACCATGTGATCACCCACCCCACCGATTACTTCTTCCCCGGCGCTGACCTCTGGAAGACGTTCTACGTATGGGAAGGCGGGCTGGCCATCTTCGGCGCCATCCTGTTTGGCAGCCTGGGCGCATACATCGCCTGCCGCCGAGCAGGCGTGCGTTTCCTGTCCTTCGCCGACGCCCTTGCACCGGGGATGTTGTTGGCGCAAGCCTTCGGACGGCTCGGGAACTACTTCAACCAAGAACTCTTCGGCACTCCAACAACTCTCCCCTGGGGACTGCAAATTGATCCAACCCAGCCCGCATTTCCCACCGGCCTGCCCGAGGGCACGCTGTTCCATCCCCTCTTTCTCTACGAAATTGTCTGGAACCTGCTCGGGGTGATGATCATCCTGCTCGTCGAGCGACGTTTCAACCTCCGGTGGGGAAAGGCTCTTGGCCTCTACCTGATCATCTACGGGATGGGCCGCACCTGGTTTGAGTCCTTCCGACTCGACCCCACCGAGTTCGAACTCGGCGGCTTCAAAATCAACATGCTCATCGCCACTCTCGTCGCGGTGGCAGGTATGGTCCTGTTCATTGTGCAATCGCGGCGTCACCCCGAGTTGGAGACCGATCCCACTCGGTCGGCCAAGCAGGGCGGAGGAGAGTTGCCATCTACAGCTGTTGCGGTACCGGCCTCTTCCGACGCCCCCGCGCCCCATCCTCAGAAGGACTCGTGAGGGGCGGGCGGTTGGCCTGTAACGGCGCCGAGCGCGTTGTGCAGACATGACCGTCATAGGTTACGCGCGCGTTGGAACGCGCAAGTTGAGCGTTGATGAGCGAGAGATCGCATTGACTGCAGCTGGTGCCGAGCGCCTCTATGTGGACCATGGCGAGTCGAGAAATAAGGCGTCGCTGCCGCAGTTTTCGGCTTGCTTGGACTACTTGCGTGCTGGTGATCTCTTGTTGGTTTGCCAGCTCAGCCAATTAGATCGGCTGGGTCGTGACGATCGTTTGATTGCGCTCCTCCATGAATTCGGCGAACGCGGCATCGGGCTTCGGTCGTTAGCGGAACCGGCCATCGATACCACCGGCCCCGCTGGCCGCACCCTTTACGACATCATCGATGTTTTCGCGCAGCTGCGTGCTGATGCTATCCAGGTGCACAGGCGCGAGGGCCCTGCACCAGCTCGAGCGCATGGGACAAAGGGCGGCCGCCCCACGGCGATGACTGCTGAACGGGTCGTTATTGCTATCGATATGCGGGAGAACGGCGCAACCATTGACACGATCGCGACCACTCTCGGCGTCGACACGGTGACCGTGCAACGCGCGCTCTTGAGCAACCCGGACGGGAAGCCGAAGTTGGGCCGGGATGAGGGCTGAGGGCGGGCAGGAGAGCCCGCTGCTCGTCCCGCGTCACCTCACGTAAGAGACCAGGCCGATCATGCCGCGAGCAGCGTGGTAAGCATTGTGGCAGTGGACCAGCCATTGGCCGGGATTGTCAGCATCGAATTCGACGGTGACGGTTTCCCCCGGCCGGACGATGACGGTGTCCTTGCGTGCTCCGTTGCCCATGATCTGAAAAGTGTGTCCGTGCAGGTGTATCGGATGCCACATCATCGTGTCGTTGATCATCGTGATCTGCACTCGCTCGTTGAGGCTGACATCGAAGGCACCGGCATAGGGGTCGTCCATGTTGAAGGTCCGCCCGTTGATGCTCCAGTCGTAGGAGTGCATTCCTCCCGTCAGTCGCATCTCGTGTCGCCGATCTGGCGTTCGGGACGGGAGGCGGACGGATTCATCTGCTCGTAACTGACCGCCGTCGGTGACGTCACCCGTCAGCGTGGACGGCATTCGATCCGGTGTGGGTGGGGTGCCAGAACCAGTGCGGATGAGCCCGTAGGCGCTTCCGTCCTTGCCTTCTGGGAGAGCCAAGACCGGAGTGTAGCCGTCGACGACGGTGACGAGCGCATCGCTGCGTTCGCCCATTCCGAGGACAACTGCGTCCACCTCCTGGTGCTGCACCGGAAATCCGTCGGTGTGGGTGAGGGTGAGCTTCTGCCCGGGGATCCCCACCCTGTAGGCGGTGTCCCCCGCCGCGTTGATGATGCGCAAGCGGATCCGATTGCCGACTCGACTGTCGAAGACTTCGGCCGTTTGCGGAGCCTGCCCGTTAAACAAGTGGGCAGGGAACGGCACGTCGCCGGCGTCACCACCCAAATACCGACTGGTAGAGCGTGACCCCATTCCACCCATCCCCGAATCCATCCCGCTCATACCCGATCCGTCGGCCAGAGCGTTCAGCGCATCGTCGGGGGTGCCCGGGAGACCGTCGAGCCAGTCGTCGAGGAGGATGACCCATTCCTGGTCATAAGCCATGGGCTCGTTTGGGTCGTCGATGATGAGCGCACCCGACAAGGCACGTTCTCGCTGCATATCCACGTGAGAGTGATACCAGTAAGTGCCGGGTCGGTTGAGCAGAAACTGGTATCCATAGTCGCCGCCCGGAGCAATGGCTTTTTGGGTCACGCCCGGAACACCGTCGGCGTCGTTTCGAAGGGCGAGGCCGTGCCAGTGGATACTCGTGGGCTCCGCCAGGGTGTTCGTCACCGGCGCCTTTAGAAGGTCGCCAGTTTTTGCGCGGATGAGAGGGCCGTTGAGTGTCCCGTTGTATCCCCACGTGGTCAGAGCGGTGCCGGCGACCACGGTGTCGAAGTCACCGGCGGTGAGGTTTTGGGTGACGGTGGCGCCGTTGGCCGTACGCCGCGCCTCGTATTGGGCGACCAATGGATCGGTCGACTTGATCCGGTCGACCCCAGCCCGAGGGACGGTTCCCGTCGTGCAGGAGGCAAGGGCGACTGTCACCGTCGCAGCCAGAGTCGCGCCGAGAAAAGTACGGCGGGTGAAGTGAGTGACCATTTCTTTGCTTTCGTTAGTTCTTTCTCGCGGGTATCGCCGTGTCGGGCCACTGCAGTTTGGAGAGGTGGCGGCGTAGTTTCTTTTCGGACAGGCGGCCGTAGCTGAACAGCTCGCCGTCGATCAGGATGCCCGGGGCGAAAACGATGCCGACCCGGTTGGCAAGCTCACGCCCTTCGGCTGATGCCAGGGGAATTTCCACGATATCCAGGGGGTACTCGTCGCAGAGCTGCGCCAGGGTGTTCTTGGCGTTCACGCAGGACGGGCATGACTCCTGGGTCAGGACGGTGATCATCATGATCCGCTTACCCCGGCCGCCTTCATGTCGGCGAGCAGGTCGGTCATGGACACGTACATTGTGTAATCCGGGGCGCCGCCGTAGTCGGCGCGCCACTGAATCGTGCCGTCAGGCCCCACAAGGATGAAGCTGTGTCCGGCGCGGGAGTCGCCCATCATGCCGTAGTCGTTCGCACCGTACTCCTTGATGACGTCCATCTTCGTGTCCGCCAGGGCGACGGAGGCAAGTTTGTCGTCGTCCATTTTCTGCGCGATCAGCTCCACCGGTCCGCTGGTGATCGTGAGCACATCGTCAACTCCGGCCGCGACGAGCTGGTCGGATGCGGCATCCAGGTCACGCATCTGGTCCCAGCACGGCTGGCAACCCAGTCCCTCATGGAAGTACAAGAGCACCGACTTGCCCAAGTAGTCGGTCAGATCCACGGTGTCCCCCGTTGTGGACTCCATCGCGAATCCCGGGGCCATCTCTCCCACTCCCGGAGATCCCACTGCGTAGTCGGCCGCATCGGCGCTCCTGCCCGCAGGAGCGGACTGGGCCGTCTGGGCGGGCGCGGAGGGCTGCTGGGCGAGAACGAGGAAAAACGCGCCGAAAATGGCCACGACCACGCCGGCGCCGATCAGCACGGCGAGGCGGTTGGTGTTTTTCCTCAGCGGCCGCATCGCTGCTCCCGGCTTCTTGTTTCGTGATGCCATTACTTCGATTCCTTTGCGTTGTCGTGACAGGCCGGGGTGGTCGAACCGGCCGTAACCTGCTCTGCCGTATCGGGCTTTGTTACCGAAGAGGTGTGACCGGCCTGTGGGCGTCGGGCGCGCAGCGCCTTCCACACCAGGGTGGCGAGGGCGGCGAAGACCACGAGCGCCGAGAGCCAGCCGGGGATGAACCCGGTGGACTCCTGAATAACCACAGCTGCGTGGTTCAGCCAAGCGGTGACCCTCACCTGCCAGCCGTCAGGCGCCATGCCAATACCGCGAACCGCGATGATCATGGTGACGATGCCCATCCCGAGCATCAAGCCACCGGACAACAGGCTCGACAGTGGTAGCCGGCGCCCGCCGGGCCGCAGGGCGACAGTGCGCGCCGTGAGCAGACGGCTATTGCTCCAGTCCTTCCGGTCCCACACCAGCGCAAGGACGCAGAGCGGGGCGACCATGCCGAAGACGTAGGCCACACCCACCAATGCGGCGGTAGAAATCGACGACGCCGCCCCAGCCATCGCGGCCACCCCAGCCAGGACCGGTGCACAACAGGCACTCGCCGCGCCAGAGAACACGCCCAGGCCATAAACGGAGCCGATTCCGGAGCCGGACTTCTTCCCCGACGGCATCGGGAGCATCAGCTTCCACCCCACCAACGTGGCGAGACCCACGACGACCATGGCGATTCCCACGACGTTGAAGATCCAGAAGTGGTACTGCGCCAGGGCGCGGCTGACGATCGCGGCTCCCAACGCAATGGGCAGGATGATCGTTCCGACACCGGCAGCGAAAACCAGTGTCATGCCCAGGATCTGGCCGCGACGGCGGAAGCTGGACGCGAAGAACGCCGGCAACATCACCGACACGCAACACGGGGCCAACAGGGCGACGATGCCGCCTAAGAACGAGGCGAGGATTGTGGTGGAGAGCAGGACCTGCCCCATGTAGTGCTCCTTCAAAGGCGCACGGCGGCTGTGCCGTGCGGGTAAACGGGTAATGCGGATCACGGTGCAAAATCGCCCGTGCGACCCGGCCAATCACTTCGGAAGGGCTAGCCAGGCGACGGACGGCGTGGCGCCGGGAAGATCAGGCTTGGGTCGTAGCCTTTGCGGCTTCGTTAGAGCCGGTGTCACCGTGGACGTGGGATTCCTGCGTGGCGTCAGTGTTCTTATTTTTGCCGCGCATCATCATGAACATCATCCCGATCATCATCACTGGGCACGCCAGAACCGCTGCGAGGGGAAGCGCCTCACCGATCGACCGGCCGGCCACAAGCAGTCCGCCGAGAATGACGACACCGATGACGATCATGCCGATGAGATGAGACTTGCCGCTGTGGTTGTGCCCGTTCATGGATTTTCTCTTTTCTGGGGACTGCCCCCGGTTTAGTTGACTCCTAACCTGTGGAGATTCGTCTTCGCTGGAAAGATGTCATCATGCCCAAGCC
>NZ_JAIEUL010000033.1 GCF_019599185.1 Cryobacterium inferilacus
TCCGACACCGTCGCCTCCGGCGACGCCTGCACCCGCACCGGGACCGTGTTGATGAACAGTCCGACCGTGCGGTCGATTCCCGGCAACGGAACATCACGCCCGGACACGACAGAGCCGAACACGACGTCCTCGCTGCCGCACGCCCGCCCGAGTACCAGACCGAAAGCCGCCTGCACCACGTGGGCCAGCGTCGCACCGGTTCCCGCGAACCGCTCACCAAGCCGCACCGCGAGAGACGCCGACCCGACCCTGTCAACCCGCTCCGTACCCACGCCGGCCGTCTCGCCAGAGAGCGGCAGGGCGGCGGTCGCTTCGTAGCCGCCGAGCGCCTCTGCCCAGTAGGCGTCACTGCGCGAGGGATCCAGCTCGGACGCCCACGTCGCATACTCGGCGAACGTCGGAGTCTCTCCCCCGTCCCCTGCTGGCAGCCGCGGCTGCTGCTGACCGAGTTCGTGGTGAATCTCGGCGAAGCGGCGGCACAGTTCGGCGAGACCCCAGCCGTCCAGGATGACGTGGTGATGGGTGAAGACGACCCGGGTGGAGAGGTCGTCGAGCGCAAAGACGTCGCAGCGGAACGGCGCCTCCCCCGCCAAGTCGAAAGGCCGGGCGTGTTGCTCTTCGGTACTGGCCCGCATCACGGCCTGCTGCTCCTCAGTCGGTCGACCCCGCAGGTCGACAGCCGAGAACGGGAGGGGCGAGGAGGCGAGGACGATCTGCAGAGGGACCCCGACGCCATCCGAAACCAGACGGGAGCGCAGCACCGGGGTGCACCGGCCGAGTTCTACCATCGTGCGTTCGAGACGGTCGCGATCGAACGATGTCGCAAGCTCGTATTCGAGCTGGACAATGTGGTCGGTGCCGCCCGCGAGGTGTTCGAAGAGCATGCCCTCCTGCAGCGGCGTGAGTGGATGCGCCGCCTCAACGGTGCCTCCGGCCCGGGCGAGCAGGGCGTCGAGCTCGGTGATGCCCACGCCTCGCAGCCCGAGATCCGACGGCAGAACACCCTGCACGGAGCGATAGCGCTCGGTCGCCGCATAGTCCTCGAGGGCGAAGCGCAGCGCGTCCACGACGGCCACGTCGGCGGCGAGGTCCGCCCGCAGTCGAAGGTCGACGACAAGTTCGCCCCCGACGACCGCCGCGTCGACCGAGAACGCCTGCCGATCGGTGTTGCGTGCGGAGGACGCCTCACCGTATGGGTTGAGGCTGCCACCACCAGAGTCACCGAGAAAATTGACAACGCCGAGTCCCGCCCGGGCGTGCTCGGCGGGGAACAGGAGTCCCGCGGTCAGTCCCTCGTTCGGCACCGACCGAAGCGCCTCGCGGGATGCCCGGATCAGCTCGGCGGCGCCACCGTCTGCGATGACGACGACCGGATAGACGGCGGTGAACCAGCCGACAGTCGCCGACACGTCGATTCCGTCGAGCGCCGCGACGTCCTCGGGGCGCCCGTGTGATTCGATCAGCAGCGGAACCCGGGTGAGGCCCCATGCGCTTTGGGCTGCGGCGGTGACGGCGGCGACGAGGATCTCCTGCGGTCCGGCAAGCAGCGTTGTCGCGTGCCCGGCGACGAGGGCCGCCGTCGCCGTTTTGTCGAGCACGATCCGATGCCCGACGGCCGCGTGCGACGGAGCAGCGGCGGCGGGGCGCAGCCGCTCCGGCAGTTCGGCAGCGGCCTGAAGGACTCCCGTCCAGTGCGAGCGGTCGTGTTCCGCCTCCGAGGAGCGGCCGAACGCATGCAGGGCGGCCGCCCACTCTCGGAACGGCGCGGAGGCGGCCGCCCGGGGCTGCGTGAGGCCGGCGGAACAAGCCGTCAGGACAGTGGTGACGTCATCGGCGATGATCCGCCAGGACACGGCGTCGACCGCGAGGTGGTGAGCGGCGAGGAAGAGGGAGGTGCCGTCGGGCATTGATACGACGGCCGCGGCGAGGAGCGGTCCTGTCGTGAGGTCGCATCCTCCCAAGAGAGCCGTCGCGAGCCTCTCGCGCTCGTCCTGCGCAGCCTGCTGGCTCAGGCCGGCGAGGTCCCAATCGTGAAGGAGCACGGGCGACGTGTGCCCGGGGGCGGGGACGACGAGGCCGTCCACTGCCAGTCGCGCGCCGAGCACTGGGTGCCGCCTGACGAGCTCGACGAGCGCCGGGGCCACGTGCGCGAGGTGCGCGGCGGCGAGTGGGATCTCGATGCTCTGGTGGTGGTGGTGCGGGTCCGCGTAGCCCCGGGAGAGGAAGTCAGTGAGGAGAGGGGTCGGCACAATCGCGCCGTCCGCGGCGAGTGCCGCCAGCGGTGCCCCGACGGGAGCCAGGGCGTCGGCGATCGCCCCTGGTGTGCGGAGCCGCATGACCTCACGCACGCGGATCCGGTGGCCGCGTCGTGCGAGGGCCGCGACGATGAGGATGGCGGAGATGGAGTCGCCGCCGAGCGCGAAGATATCGGCGTCGACGCTGACCTCGTCGAGGTGGAGGACGTGGGCGACGGCCTCGACAACGGCGGTCTGCTCCGTGCTTGTCGCTGCACTGACCGGTTGCACCGTGGGGGCGGGTAGCCCACGGGTGCGAAGCGCAGCCCTGTCGAGTTTGCCGTTCGGGGTCAGCGGGAGCATGTCGACGCGAGCCAGAGCGACGGGTACCATGTGCTCGGGCAGCACGCGGGCCAGGGCGTCGAGGGCCGCCTGCTCGTCGATCGGTGCCCCGGAACTGAAGAAGCCGACGAGTCGAGATCCGCGTTCGTCGTCGACAACGATTGCGGCGGCGCCCGTGATGTCGGCGAGGTCGGTCATGGCGTGCTCGATCTCGGCCGGCTCGACACGGAAGCCGCGGATTTTCACCTGGTCGTCCATCCGGCCGAGGTACGCGTACGAGCCGTCAGGCACGCGGCGGGCGAGGTCGCCGGTGCGATAGTAGCGTCCAGAGCCCACCCCGAACGGGTCAATGACAAAGCGCTCGGCGGTGAGACCGGGGTCGCCGACATAACCACGGGCGACTCCGACGCCGCCGATCCACAGTTCACCCGGCAGCCCGGTGCCGACAGGGCGGCCTCCCCGAACGATCCGCACGTCGACTCCGGGGATCGGTGCACCGATGTTCACGGTCCCAGAGCCCGGGACGTAGTGGTGCACGGTCGCGTCGACGGTGGCCTCCGTCGGGCCGTAAACGTTCGACACCACCGCACCGAGCGCCGAGGACGCCCAGTCGGCGGTCTGCGCATCGAGAGCCTCCCCGCCGACGAGCAGCGCGGCCAGCCGTGGGGCGATCCCCGCGGGTTCCCAGGCGCGCCGGAGCGCCCGCAGGTACGAGGGGGTGCAGTCGAAGGCGTCGACGCCCAGGACGGCAAGGCGGTCGGCGAGTCCGAGGACGTCATCGCGCTCATCGTCGGTGAGGATGACGAGGTGCCGTCCGGTGGTGAGTGCGCCGTAGATCATCTTGATCGACGCATCGAACGCGAAGGAAGCGAGCAGCGCGATGTGAGCGACTTTCGACTCCTCCAGGAGCGGGGCAATGAAGGCAGTGCATAGATTCTGGAGGCCACCGTCTTCGATGACGACGCCCTTGGGGGTCCCCGAGCTGCCGGAGGTGTAAATGCAGTACACGGCGGTCGAGGCATCGCCGTGCGGCACGGTGAACGCAGGGGCGGAAGTGGAGTCGGTGAGCATAGCCTCGTCGAGGAGGAGGACTGCGGTGCCGGGTACGACGAGGTCGCCATCGCAGTCGATCACACAGCGGGCAGCCACGTCCGCGACCACCCGGAGCAGGCGTTCAGCCGGTTGCCGACGCTCCACGGGCGTGAAGATGGCGCCAGCGGCGAGCGCCGCCAGTTCGGCCACGATCATCCGCTCGCTGCGGTGGGCGACGACGACGACGAAGTCCCCCGGCCTCACACCGGTGGAGACGAGGCGCCGGGCAAGGGACCCGACCGCTCCGCTCAGTTCCGCGTAGCTGAGCGTACGGTCGCCGCAGGTGAGTGCGGGTGCCGACCCGTGGTCGGAGGCGAACCGGCCGATGCTGGCGATGGTGGTCATGAGTGCTCCTGGATGGCGACGTGTCGCCGTGGATCAGAGGAAGTCGATGTCGACGAGGGGACGGTCGAGGTCCCCCGCGAACGCTGACACGAGGTGGACTAGGTGGTCAAGCAGGAGCGCGGCGGAGTCGGCGTCGAGGACCGAGGACCGGTATTCGACGCCGAGTGCGTCGGTCAACTCCGACCGTTCGAGGGTGAACTCGATGGCGAACTTCGGTTGGAGGCTCACCGGCCCGACGACGCGGGCCATGGTCCGCCCGAGATCGACGGCGGCGGGCGACGCGGCGCGGAAGGCGAGGGCGATCTCGACGAGACCACGCGCCGCCGTCCCGTGCCGGGCAGTGAGCGCCGAGGTGATCGTGGCGAGGGGCACCGCGCTGTGCTCGAGCGCCGTCGACGCCACCGTGCTCGCCTCGTGCAGGAGGCTCCGAAGCGTCGAGTCATCGGTTGGCCGGAGTCGGAGAGGGACTGTGTTGACCCACATGCCCAGTTCTCCCGTGCGCCCCTCGGCGGCGCGCACGTCGACGGGGACGCCGATGACGACGTCGTCGAGCATTGTGTATCGCTGGACAAGCGCGGCGACGGCGGCTGCATACACGGCGAACGGGGTGATCCCCTCCCGCGCGGTGAGCGCGTCCACAGCGGCGCGGAGTTCTTTCGGCACTGTGAGGGCCGCACCCGCAAGCGTTTCGGCCGAGCCGGAACCGCCGAACATCGTCGTCGCGGGCTCCGGCAGCGTGTCGAACACGTCAAGCCAGTGCGCCAGATCGTCAGGTCGGTGGGCCGCGCGCTCGGGGGCACCGCTCGGCGGCAGAGGAGCGGGCACGAATCCCGTCCGGCCTTTTCCAAGCCCAGAAGTGAGTTCGTCAAGAAGGATCCCGAGGCTTGTGCCGTCGAACGCGATGTGGTGGACGTCGAGGAGGATCACATCGTGGTCGGCGGACGCGGCGATTCCTGCCCGCAACAGCGGCGGGTCGTCCAGATGGAACGGCCGCGCGAAGGAATCGATGAGTGTCATGACATCAGGGTGGTACGCGAGGGTCTCGATGGCGATCGGTCGCGCCGACGTCGTCCGGCCCAACACGGTGTCATCAGTGAGCTCTACGCGCAGCCGCAGAGCCGGGTGCCGGGCGACGATGCCGGTGAGGACTTCGGCGAGCCGCACGGCATCCACTCGGCCGTCGCAGATGAGCGCGAACGGCACGTTGTACGCACGACTCCACGGGTCGGCCGCGCATGCCGCGTACACCCCGCGATGGATCGGATGCAGCTCGGGAGCGGTCGAGGGGTCCGGGGAAGCGGCTCCAGCGGAAGTCTGGGTGCTGGGGGCCCCCTCGGTGACCGCAGCGAGCACTCCGCCGGGCGTCGGAGCGGTGAGCACGGTGCGCACGGCAACGTCGTAGCCGCCGGCCCGGAGCAGGTGCACGATTCGCATCGCCTTGAGGGAGTCTCCGCCCGACTCCAGGAACCGGGTGTCAACCGTCACGGTCGCGCCGAGCGCCAGTGCGTAGGCGGCCAGCACGGCGCGTTCAACGCCAGTGCGCCCTGTCACGGCGTCCGAATCCGAACCCTCCGACGAAGAGTCCTGCTTGGTTCGGCACGGCACGGCGGCCTTCCGCCGCAGTTCCGCCAGGTCAACTTTCCCGGTCGCGGTGAGCGGCAGTGCCGGGAGGACCCGGATCTCGGCGGGCACGGCGTAGGAGGGAAGCACCTCGTTCAGCCGCGCACGCAGTCCTTCGATATCAGGTTCCGCATCATCTACGGTCAGCCGGGTTGCGAAAGCGACGAGTTCGGTCGCGCCAGTCGTGGTCGTCCGCGCGACCACTGCGACACGCCCGACCGTCTCGACGTCCTCGAGCGCCGTGACGATCTCTTCAGGCTCGACGCGGTGGCCGCGCACCTTCACCTGATCGTCGATTCGGCCGAGAAAATCGAGGGTGCCGTCGGCGTCGCGGCGTACGAGGTCGCCCGTACGGTAGGCCAGTCCCGAGCCGAAGGGGTTCGTCACGAATCGTTCGGCCGTCCGTTCCGGATCATCGAGGTAGCCAAGAGCCACCCCGTCGCCCGTCACCCACAGTTCTCCCGGGATTCCGGTACCGAGTGCGCGGCCGCCCCGGACCACATGCAATCCGGTGCGGGGGACGGCCCTGCCGATCGGGATCGAGCGGAAGCCGCGCCCGACGCGGTGCGTGGTCGCGAATGTGCCCGTCTCGGTCGGACCGTATCCGTTGATGATGCTCGTCGTACCGTCGTGCTGGTGCAGGCGGCGGATGTGGGTGGGCGAAAGCCGCTCCCCGCCGACGAGGAGTTCCTTGACGCCTGCGAAGAGCGCCGGGTCATGTTCAACGTGCATGTTGAAGAGTGAGCTTGTGAGCCACATGTGGGTGACGCTGTGCCCCGTGATCGCGGCTCGGAGGCGGACGGAATCGAGGTGAGCGTCCTCGGCGAGGAGCACCAGCGCGCCGCCGTTCAACCACGCACCCCAGATTTCGAAGGTGGCAGCGTCGAAGGCGAGCGATGCGCACTGGAGGATGACGCTCTCCGGCGAGAGCGACACGTAGTCCACGTCGACGACAAGACGAACGACTGCGCGATGAGGGACGACGACGCCCTTGGGACGCCCGGTCGTCCCCGAGGTGTGGAAGACAGCGACTGGACCGTCGACTGACGTGGTCACAGGCCGGGTGCCGCCTCCATGAGGCTGAGCAGACCGCGTGTCCACCACCAGCGGGGATCCCGCCAGGCCGGCGATTCTGTCCCGCGCCAGGTCGTCCACCACCGCGATGGCGGCGAGCCCACTGCCCTCGATGATCGCGCGGAGGCGCTCATCGGGGAGGCCGGGATCCAGCGGAACATACGCGGCCCCGGCCTTCACAATTCCGAGAATCGCGATGAGCGTCGGCGCGCTGCGCCGCGCGATCAGACCGACGGTCGCACCCATACCAGCGCCGGCTGCCGCCAACAGCGCCGCGACGGTGTCAGAGGCGCGGTCGAGCTGAGCATAGTTGAGGCTGTCATCTCCGTGCACGAGCGCGGGTCGTTCGGGGTGTCGCGCGGCGACCCGGCGGAACGCGACGTCGACCCGTGCGTCCGGTCGCGACGGCCACAGCTCCGCTTCGGTGGCTTCGTCGGGGAGGGACGTGGGCACGTCGCCGACGAGCGCGTACGGGTCGACGGAGAGCAGCGCGAGCGTACCCGCCAGGTGCCGCAGCAGCAGAGACATATCGTCACTACCGAAGCGGCGTCCATCGAAGAGCACTGTCAGCAGCAGGCCGTCGTGCGTCTCGGAGGCGAGCAGCGTGACCTCGAAACCTGTCCGCTCGGTGCTCTCCCGCCGCAGATCCAGGCCCGCCGCCTCGATCGCCGAACGCGCTTGCGAGAGCCCTTCGTAGAGGTAGAGCGTTCCGAGCGCCGCGGCGGTCAGGCCGCCTCGGCGCAGCGTTTCAGCCAGCGGGGCGTGGGCGCGAGGCAGCGCCGAGAGGGAAGCGGCGTGCACGCTCTTCACGAGGGCCGCGAGACTGGTGCCCGGCTCGACGCGGGTGCGTGCGGGAACGGTGTTGATGAGGGCACCCGCGACCTGGGCGATGCCGGGGACCGGCAGTCCGCGCTGCGTCACGGTCTTGCCGTACAGCACGTCGGCCACGCCCGTGACCGTTGCCAGCGTCACGGCCCAGGCGGACTCGACCACCGCGCTCACCGTCACGCCCAGACGGGTTGCCACGGATGTTACCGCGTCGCCGGCGGTGCGGGTCAGCGGCAGCGAGACGGACCCGATGGCGTCGCCCAGCGGCGAACGTGAGGCGGTGATCACCGCTGTCGAGTCTCGCTCGAACCCGGCGAGCATCGCCGTCCACCCGTCCTCGTCCTGAACGCTCTGCGCGGCGGCGCGCACCTGCGCGCGAACAGCTCCGCCGTATCCGCGCACCGTGGATTCGCGATCGGCCGGAGTACCAGTTGGCGCCGCCGACCCGTCGTGCCTGGCGATGAGCTCAAGAAGGAGGAGGTCCTGCGACCAGCCGTCGAGGATCACATGATTGTAGGTGAGGATGAGGCTTTGCCGTTCGGGCGTCTCGATCAGGAGGACCCGCGCGAGTGGTTCACCGGTGAAGCGGAAGGGGGTGCGCCGATCGGTGTCCTGGAGTGCGGCTGCCGCTGCTTCGTCCTCAGCCTCCACGACGACCATCGGCAGCTGGGTTCCGGCGAGAACGAGCTGCGTGAAGCCGCCGTCAGCGCGTGGGACGATGCGCACACGCAGCGCCGGATGCCCAGCCGCAACGGCGCGAACGGCCACCAGCAACGCCTCGGCCGACAGTCGGCCGGGAGCGGCGTCGTAGCGCTGCTGGACGACGAACGCCGTGTCGTCCTCGTCATGCATCGTTGTGTAGACGATTCCGGCCTGCATCGCCGTGAGCGGCAGGACCGCCTCGATATCGTCGGGGACTTTGACGCCCGGGGCGGGGTTGATCGCCGCGGTCACTCGCGGATCCCGACCGTTCCGGCGCTCCTCGGCGATCCACGCCGTCTCCATCCATTCGTCGTCCGTCGGGTCGGGAGCATCGGCGACGCGACCGGACCCAGCCGCGCACTCTCGGAGCGTGCGACCGGCGAGCAGAGACGCGAGGTCGATCGTGCGGCCGCGCCGCCGCAGCTCCCCGACGACGAGGACGCCGGTGAGGGAGTCGCCGCCGAGCGAGAGCAGCGAGTCATCGGCTCCTGGCTCCCGGATGCCGAGTACCAGGCTGACGACGGCGCCGACCTCGTGCTCCGTCTCACCGGTGAGAGGTGCGCCGGTCGCCGTTGTCGGCCGGGGCACGAGCGCCGCCAGGCGAACCCGGTCGAGCTTCCCGTTGCCGTTCACGGGTAGTTTGTCCAGGCGGGTGCAGGAAGCGGGGAGCATTCGGGCGGGGAGAACCGCGGCGAGGGCGAGCGGGGCGCGTTCAGCAGCCTCAGCGTCGTCCGTCACGACGAACGCGTGCAGGCTGCTCCTCGTGTCGTCGATGCGCACGCAGCAACCCGCGTCCCGCACGCCGTCGATCGCGGCCAGGGCCTCCTCGATCTCGCCCAGTTCGATCCGTTGACCCCGCACTTTCACCTGGTCGTCGCGGCGGCCCAGGTAGTCGAGCTCGCCGGAGGGCAGCCACCGTCCGATGTCGCCCGTGCGGTACAAGGGTCCCTCGCCGAGCGGATCGGGGATGAAACGGCTCGCGGTCAGCTCGGGGCGGTCAACATAACCGCTGGCCACGCCGGCGCCGGCGATGCAGATCTCGCCGGGGACGCCGACGCCGACAGGCTCGATACCATCAGGCTCGAGCAGGCGGACGCGAGCGTTGGGAAGGGGGCGGCCCAGGGTCACCCGCGCGGCGTCGGCACCGATCCGGCTCCCGGTTGCGAACACGCTCGTCTCGGTCGGCCCATACATGTTCTCGAGCGTCGCGGCCGAGCCGTGCCGCTCCGCGATGCGGTGGAAGCGGCGGGCGATTCGGGGCGGGAGCGCCTCGCCGACGGACAGAAATGTCGTGACCGTGCGCAACGTCATCCGCTCCTCAACGATGTCGAGGAACGCGGTCAGCACACTGGGCACCATGCTGACGAGGCCAACGCCGTGCCGTTCGATGGTGTCGGCCAGGGCGACGAGGTCGAGGCCGTCGCGGGCGACAGCGATGGACCTCCCGGTCGCTGCGGGCAGCAGCATCTCGGACACCGACGCATCGAACGCGAAAGAGGTGTGAAAGAGCACGGCTCCGCTCGGGGGCATACCCGTGTGCGCAACAAGTCCCGTGATGAGGTTGGCGACGCCGCCATGGGTGAGAACGACACCCTTCGGCCGCCCCGTCGTGCCGGAGGTGAACATCACGTACACCGCGTCATCTGGGCACACGTCGACCACGCGACGGGGGGAGGCGGGCGCGGTGCGCAACGCGGTGACGTCGATGAAGGTAGCCGAGCCCGCAGTCGCGAGGACGTCATCATCGCCGATGACCGCCCGGGCACCGGACTCGGCGAGGATGAAAGCACGGCGATCGGCGGGGTCACGGGGACTGACGGGCACATACGCGGCCCCGCAGCGCAAGACCGCGAGGACGATGAGGACAAGATCGACGCTCGGCTCGGTGCAGATCACGACGCGGTCCCCGGCGCCGATGCCGGCCGCGGTGAGGACCGCGCTCATGGCGTCGACGCGCAGGTCCGCCTCACCGTAGCTGATGGAGACATCCCTGTCGACAAGGAGCGGCACGCTGGGGTCGGCGCGGATCGCTGCGTCAACGAGTGCCACAACGGTGGTGCGCAGCTCAGTGCGCGGCCCGGTGCCGAGAATCTCGAGCAGGTCACCCTCGGCACGCGGCAGCGGTACGGAGCGCCCGGCCCGAGCGTCGGACCCGGCGACGAGCGCGGTGACGACGGCGTCGAGGCGGCCCGTCAGCAGCGCCGAAAGGTCCACCGGATCCTCCGAACGACCGACCCGAACGCGCGCGGGTTCGTCGTCGAGGAGTATCACCTCCACGGTCTCCGGCGTCGGCCACGGCGCGTCGAGCCGGGTACGCGCTGTGGCGGCACCGTCGATCACAGCGATGCCCGCCGCGCGGAGGGTCGCGACAACGTCGGCGAGGTGCGCCGCGAGCGGCCGATCCCGGTCTGACGGAAGCTCGACCCTGACCTCGTCGCGGCCCTGGACAGCAACGACAAATTCCACGGTCGAGGCCTCGCCCAGCTCGCCGAGGACGAGCGCCGCCGCTGCGAGGGCAGCCTCGCCGCGGCCGGGAAGTTCCGACTCGGCCGCCGTGGGCAGCGTCGCCCTTCCGAGCGTTCCTCTTTCCTCCCCCATCGTCATGTCAGAGCGTCCGCTGGCCGGCCAGCACTGCCGGCTCGACTCCGCCGACCGCGCCGGAGAGCAGAACGTCGCTAGCGCTGACCAGGTCGGCAGCCGGCAGCACCTCGAGGTCGCCGTGCGATTCGGAGCCTTCGTGATCGCAGCTGACGATCCAATGGTCCCGCAGGCGCCAGGACTCGAAGCGTGTGTCAGAGAGCGGCTCGCCCAGGTCCGTCGACGCGAGCTCCTCGGACAGGCCCTCTCCGGAGCGCTTCGCGAAGCTCTCCTTCATGGCCCACAGCAGCGTGGCGGCATCGGCGGGCTCGGCAGACGCGTCAATCACGCCGCGCTCGCGCTCTGTGGCGATGACGCGGCACGCCTCGACGGCGCGCTCGTCAACACGCTCGGCGTCGATTCCGACCTGGCGGCCGGACACCGCGCACACCTGTACCTCCTTCGTGTGGGAAAGGTTGAAGGGGGGCCCGTCGACGAGCCGGGGCTTGCCCCGCTCGTCGATGAGCCAGCCGCGTGCGGAATCGCCACCGTGCGTCGCGCGGTCGAGGACCACGCGCGCGAGCCAGTAGGCCAGGACAGAGCTCCTCGCCGTGGGGCGGTGGCTGATCCGCCGCCAGCGGAGGAGCCGCTCCGCCGGCATGCCGAGCGCGAGCCGGTCGATCGCCGCCTCCGTCACAGTGGTGCCGTCCGCGCACGCGACCACCGTCACCGGTACTTCTCCGTGCGAATCGTGAAGGTCGCGATGATCAGCACGGCCGACAGGCCGACAAGCAGCCCCAGCGGTCCAGCGAGGCCGGCGAAGCCGTTGTCCTGGAGCGCTTCCTCCGCTGCCGCCAGGAACCAGCGGGCGGGAAGGTAGTCGCCGATGCGCTGCATCGCCTCCGGCATCACATCGCGCGGCCACAGGGCCCCGCTCAGCATGAGCATCGGCAGCGTCAGTACCGAGTACAGCGTCGCCGCGAAGATCGCGGTTTTCGCGAAGCGGAAGATAAGGACGCTGAGAGCCGTGCAGAATGCCGTGAAGCACAGTGCCGACAGCGCCACGCCGCCGATCTGCGTCGCAGTCGTCCCGAACGACACCGGGGTCAGGGTCGGGATGACCGCGAGCACCACGGCAACCTGCACCGCCGCGATGAGCCCCATGCTGATGAAGTACTGCACGAAATAGCTGCTGGACCGCAGCGGCGTCGTCCGCACGCGGTCGTACACGCCGCGGATGCGATCGTCGAGGAGCATGCTCGCCGCCGACGCCATCATGAGAACGAGGCCGAAGGCAAGGAAGCCGAGCGCCGTGACCGACTTCGTCGCCTCCTCCGTGCTGCCGAGGTCGAAGTTCAGATACTCGGCCGCGAATTTCTCCTCGAGGTATATCGTCAGCGCATCGGAGAACCGCGCCTCGTCCCCTGCAGCCGCAACGCCGATTGCGTTCACACCGACCAGGTAGGTGTCGACCCGCTGCTTGAGCGAGTCGGTCTGATTGTTGTCTCCACGGTCCATGACAGTGACGACGGGGCTCTCCCCGGCGATCACGCTGTCCGTATAGCCGGCGGGAAAGCTGATTCCCAGGTCGTACGCCGAATCCTCCAGCGACGCGGTCTGCGTCGACGGGTCTTCGACGATGACGATCGTGCTGTCTGCCCCGAAGGTGTCGGTGAACGACTCGGTCACCTCAGATGTCTCCGCGGAGTGAACGCCGATGACCCACCTCGCCTCCTGCACGGAGAGCGAGATGATGAATACGTTCACGACGACGGGGATCAGTAGCAGGTAGACCCAACTCGACTTCTTGCGGAACATGCGTCGCAGGTTGTTGGCGATGATGGTCATGCGGTTCTCCTCTTGCTCGCAGCGATCGCGCTGATTCCCGTGAGGCCGGCGATCAGCGCGGCGAGGATGCCGATGTTGCGCCAGGCGACGTCAAGTCCGTCCCCGAACACGGCGGCGAACAGTGCCTCCCTCGCGTAGAAGTTCGGTGATATCTGCTCGGCTCCGAACAGGTCGATCGCGATGAAACCTCCGCCGAGGAAGGTGAAGCCGATGAGGACGACCTGGATGATCGTCGTCGTCTTCTGCATGTCCCGCGTGACGGTCATGATCGCCATTCCGAGGGAGATCGCGAAGGCGCCGAACACGAAGACGACCAGCAAAGCGAGCGGAAGGTTGTCACCCCAGGGCACCCCGAGCGCGAGCCCCGTGATCAACATGAACAGCGCCCCTTGCACGAAGGTGACGAGACTGTACGCACTCAGCTTCCCGACTATCATCTGCCAGGTCTTCTGCGGTGCAAGGTGAGTGCGTGACTGCATCGCACCGAGGTACTCCTGGCTGATACCGAACGAGCCGTACTCGGCGCCGAAGAGCAGCAAGAACAGGAGCATTCCAACGGAGTAGTAGATGATCCCGGTCATCTCGCGCACGTCGTCGATCGACTGCTGCTCGATGGCCGTGCTCTGGCCGGACGCATCGAGCTGCTCGCCGAGACTCTGGATCGCCCAGGAGGCGTTCGCGCCGTTGTTGAAGCCGTCGACGACGGAGCTGACGACGATGTAATTGATGCCAGAGTACTGCTCGCTGTACACCTCGACTGTCGCCTGTCCGCCGTCAGTGTCGAGATCCGCAGTGAAGTTCTCGCCGAGGACCAGGAGCGCACCGAGCTCCTCGTCCTGGACCAGGGAGCGCCCCGCGGCGGAGCTTTCGACCTCGGTGAACTCGGCGACGTCCTGGAACGCCGCGGTCCCGCTCAACTGCTCGAGGTAGGTCGCCCCGCCCTCGCCGAGGTCCTCGGAGACGTAGCCGATGCCGACCTTCTCGAAGTCCGGCGTCTGGAACGCCGAGTTGAAGGCGACCCCCAGGATGACGGTGATGCCGACGAACTGGAGCAGACGGATCAGCGAGACCTTTTTCTCCGCCCAGGCCTTCCTGAGCGCGTATTGAAAGTGTGTTCCGATGATGTGCATAGTGTCCTAGTCCCTCAGCGTCCGGCCGGTCAGGCTCAGGAAGACCGTCTCAAGGGTGGGGCGCTTCTCGCTGATGCTCACGAGGTTCAGGCCCAGTGCGAACACGTCTTTTGCTACGTCGGCGAAGCGGCGGGCAGGGTCCAGTCGCAGCGTGACCGTTGACTCCTCGAGCTCGATTTTGTCAAAGGCGGCGATCCCGGCAGCGAGGACGCGGTCGGCGTCAGCCGCCGCCTGCTCCGGCGTCTCCAGTTCGAGCAGGACGATGCGCTCGAGGGTGTGCTCGTCGACGACCGCGTCGATATCGCCGTCAGCAACGACTCGCCCGTCGTCCATGATGACGACCCGATCGCAGACGGCCTGAATCTCCTCCATGTAGTGGGAGGTGTAGATGATCGTCGATCCGCCGGCGCGAAGCGCCCTGACCGACTCCAGAATATGGTTACGAGACTGCGGGTCCACGCCGACGGTCGGCTCATCCATGATGAGGATCCGCGGCTTGTGCACGATGCCGCAGGAGATGTTGAGTCGTCGCTGCATACCGCCGGAGTAATTCTTCGCTGCCTCCTTGCGACGGTCCCAGAGTCCGGTGAACTCGAGCGCCTCACGAACTGCGGCGCTCAACTCACCGCCTCGCAGACCGTACAGCTTTCCCCAGTAGGTCACATTCGCGAGGCCGGACAGCTCGGGGAAAAACGCGAGCTCCTGCGGCACAAAGCCGATCGACGCGCGGGTCTTCGCAGACAAGCGGCGGGTATCCTCGCCGAAAACTGACACGCTGCCTCCGTCCGGTTTCACGAGGCCGAGCAGCATGCTGATGGTGGTCGACTTGCCCGCGCCGTTAGGGCCCAGCAGACCGATCGCGTCGCCCTCCGCGACGTCGAAGGTGACGCCGGCCACGGCCGCGTTCGACCCGAACGACTTCCTGAGGTCGTTGACTTCGATGATCATTGTGTGCCCTTTCCGATCAGTTCGATTCGTCGGCGCTGGAGCGCCGCGCTGACATCGGCGACGACGGATCGCACGATGTCCTGGTTCTGGTAGAGGAAGAAGTGACCGCCGGGGGCGGAGCGAAAGTCGATTCCCGTCGCGGCGAGCTCACGCCAGGCGTCGACGCCGGGGCGATCGATGCTGAGGTCATCCACCCCGTTGACCACAGTGATGGGGCAGTCGACGGCGGCGCGCTGCGCCCACGCGTAGGTCTCCGACAGTTGGAAGTCCGCCCGGAGGACGGGAAGGAAGAGGGCGCGCAACGACGGCTCCGCGAGAGCCTCCTTGGTGCCGCCGCCGTAGGTGTCGACTGCGGCGATGAACGCGTCGTCGTTGGCGATCTTGTGGATGTCGTTCGACTTCAGCGGGATATGCGGTGCGGAACGCCCGCTCACGATCAGGTGACCGGGGAGGTCGTCGGTTCGTTCGCGCAGCGAGGACAGCGCCTCGTAGGCGACGAGGCTGCCCATGCTGTGTCCCCAGATCGCGTATGGCACCCCGGGGCGGCGTTGAGCAAGAATGCGCATTGCAGCGTCGGCTCCCGCACTGGCGGCGTCGATCGCCGGTCGCTCGTCGTGGCGCGTGCCTCGGCCAGCGAGCTCGATGGGCAGCACCTCCACGTCGGCAGGGAGCTCGGGTCGCCAGCGGAGGAACGCTGTCGCGGATCCTCCGGCGTGCGGAAGGCAGAAGAGTTGCATGGTCACCGTTCGGTTGTGGTTCGAATGAGCGGGGCGAGGCTGAGGAGGTCGGTGGCTGCGGCGGTTATTCGCCCGCCGGCACCGGCACGGGCCAGCTGCGGGTGGGCCGCAGCTGGTACCGCGGCAGCGGGATCATGCGCCTGTCCGGCGGGGCGGTGAACGCAGTCAGATCGGGTGACCCCCCGCGAGCGAACGCTGCCGCCGCCTCGGCCGGGGTCGCCGGTTCAGCCGCGCGACGCCGCCCACGCGGTCCGGCGAGGCTGCTGCTGAGGTACACGCCCGGCGGCGTCAGTTCGCCGCCAACATGCTGGCCGAGGATCTCAACGAGCTCAGCGCGGCTGCCCGCAGTGATCGCAATCCGGTGCCCGTCGTGCACGTGCTGACGGGTGGCGCTCGTGTGGCAAATCGCGGCGAAGTCCTCGTCGACCGCCTCATCGAGGAACGCCAGGTCCGCCTCGAGTTTCGCCGCAAACGACTGGGGGTCGCTCGCGGAGGCGCAGTAGATGGCGGTGGTGTCCGCTCCGTCTGTTCCCGTTGGCGGGGCAGGTGCCGGTGCCGGTGCCGGTGCTCCACTGACAGCCAGCATGCTGTTCGCGCCGCCGAAACCGTTGGTGTAGATGATCCCGAGCCGACGACCGTTCGGCGACTCCGGCCATTCCTCGAGCGAGGTGGGCACGTAGAACGGTGAGTCGACCAGGTCCATGAGGTCGGTAGGCGTGTCGAAGTGGGGCAGTGGCGGAATGAGCCGGTGCTCGAGAGCCTGGAGCATGACGGTGAGGTCTGCAATACCCACGGCGGACTGAAGGTATCCGAAGTTGGGAGTGAGTGCCGTGAGGGCAGCGAACTGCCGTCTCTTGCTGAAACGCCTGATGGCACCGAGCGGTCCCATTGTGTCCAGCGCCTCCTCCATGGGGTGCGCGTAGCCCTCGCCCAGGAGCAACCCGATGTCGTCGACGTCGATATTGCTTGAACGGATGAGATCGACCATCGCCTGCTCGACGGCGTCCGGTGCATTTTGATCGAACCGTCCGTCGCTGCCGTTGTTGGAAATCCCCCACCCTTCGATGACACCGTGGATACGATCGCCATCCTGGATCGCCTTGTCGAGTGATTTGAGCACCGCGAAGCCTGAGTACTCACCGGTGTACATTCCGACGTTGCGGCGGTCATAGAGCTTGGTGACGCTCGCGTCGTCAGGGGTGACGGCGAGCCCGCCCCGGTTGTACAGCTTCACGGGGGTGAAGTCGAGGTAGAACCCGCCGGCGACCGCAACGTCGCAGCGGCCGGAGCGGATCGCGTCGCATGCCGTTGCGATGGCCGTCGTGGACGATGCGCAGGCGGCGTCGATCACGTACGCGGGGCCGCGGAAATCGAAGGCACGGGAAATTCGGGTGGCGATTCCACTGGTCCAACTGCCGAAGATCGCGGCCTGGGGGTCGGTCATCGCACCGGTCATCATCGCCAAGCCGAGGAAGGACTGCAGATGGTCCTTGGTGTGGTTGTAACCGACGTACACGCCGGTGCGATAGCGAGTCGCGGCTTCACCGACGTGACCGGCATCCTCGACCGCCCGGAACGCCGACGTGAGGACGACCTTCGCGTGCGGAAGCAGGTGCGCCGCCTCCTGGTCGTCGAAGCCGAATACTGCCTTGTCGATCGCGCCGATGTCCTCGATGTACGCGCCCTTGGCGTTGTGTTCGGGGCCGCCGTGGGTGCCGGGCGGCATTCCGGCGGCGATCTGGTCGCCGCGGAGCAGCGGAGCGCGCCGAATTCGGCTGCCGCCTTCCTTCACGGTGCGCCACACGTCGTGGTAATCGTCGGAGTCCGAGGTGCGTGAGCCGAGACCGATGACGGCGATCGGGCTTTCCTTCTTGACGAGTTGGAGGAGCGTCACGGCCGCCTCCTTCGACACGGTCCCATCGCGCAGCCCCGCCAGTACCGCGTCTGCAATGTCAGTGCGCAAGGATCCCCTCCTCCTTCTTCCTGTGCCCGGAGGTCGGCTCCGCACCGTATCCGGCGAGGAAACGAACCGGAAGCAGTGTTGAGTTCTCGAGTGCGCGCAGCGAAGCGGTGATCTCCCCTGGGGAATAGCCCTTGAGTCGACCGTTCTCAACCCACAGGTCGATGATCGTGACGACGGCGTCCGTCCAGCGCCCAGACAGCGCCTCGGCTGGCTCGGTGGGGAGGGGCTGCTCTGCCAGCAGCTGTCGAAGTCGCTTTCCGATCACGAGGACCGCGTCCTCTCCCTCCGTTCCACCGACCCGGTTGCGTGTCCCCACGAGCTGGCCGAGCGCACGCTCAGCGAGATAGCGAAGGTTCAGGTATTTCTGCACAGCCACGGTGTCGAGAAAGTTCTGCGCATTGACGGACGTGTCCAGCGCACCGGTGATCATCGTGTCGGCGACGTGTGGACGCAGGCGCGAGACGATAGTGTCGCCGGGACCGATCTCGAGCGCAATCTCGACCCCGAGACGGGTGAGCGCGTCCGCCTGAAGCTGCGAGTCGTCGTCCTCGGCGCCGATCGCGTTGACCGCGCGGAGCATGTCGTCAGTGTCTCGGAGGACGACCGCGTCATCCAGGGATGCAACGGCGATGTCGGTGGGCTGGAACCACGACTTCTGCGCGGTGGCTCCGAGCGCTATCGCGACTCCATGGGAGAGCTCGAGCGCCCCGGCTGAGACCAGTGCGGCGAGGACACCGGTGCCGGTACCGATCAGGACCGGCGGAGATGGCAGCGGGAAAGTGGCCATGAACGTCTGGTAGAAGCCACAGCTGATCGCAAGAACGGCGGCCGACTTCGCTCCGGCTGACGAACCAGCCGCCGTCGCCTCGCTGTACCAGACGGTATCGGCGAGCGTGGATCCCGTCTGCAGGGAGAATTCGGTCTCATATGGGCCGAGTACCGAGAAATTCTCGTGGAGTTCACGCCCGATGCCGGGGCGATATGCCCGGTCGCCCGGGAAAAGAATACCGATCATCGAACCATTCCCTTCAGCGCTCGGTGATGCATGCCGCCTCACTTCCCGAGGAATTCGCGCATCGAATCGGCGTCGATGTCGCCGCTTTCGAGCTTGGCCAACATCTGATCGAAGGTCTCCTCGACCTCTCCGTCGATTTCGGCGGTTGTTCCCGTCAGCTCCGCGATGCGCGCGGCCATCTCATCAGGAGTGGAGTAGCTGAACATGTCCGAGATATTCAGTACGTCGCCGAAACTCGCATTGAGGGCTCGCATGAGTTCGGTCGCCGCGATCGAGTTGCCGCCCAGCGCGGTGAAGGAGTCAAAAACATCGATCTCCCCCAGGCCGAGCACGGTCGCGTAGGTGTACGCGACCACGCGCTCCTGCTCGGTGAACTGATCGGCGGGCTTGCCCGTCAGTTCGATGTTCTCCACGGCGATGCGAGCGACCTCCACACGGTCGGTCCCCCCGGCAGCCTTGGCTTTGGCCTGGCTCCGACGTATCGAGCGGGCGATCGCCTCGGAGAAGCCGAACGGAACGAACTCCTCACCTACGTGCACGAAGATATCGGGATTGAACCGCCCGGGGACAACCCCGGTCACGTCCCGCACGAGCAATTCGTTGAATGCGGAGACTGCCGAACTTGTCGAGAGCATCTCGAAGAACGTCGCCGAGCCGGCCAGGCCGCTATCGGCCGCCATGCCCACCTCGCTCCAGCCGGGCCAGTTGATCGACTTCGCGTTGAATCCGCGTCGGCGCAGGCCCAGCGTATAGGCGTCAAGGAAGGCATTGGCTGCCGCATAGTCGGCCTGACCGGGGCCACCAATGAGCGCCGTCATCGACGAGAAGGAGACCAGGAAATCCAGTTCTGCGGGGTCGGCATGCGTGGAGAGGGCGCGCAGGCCGCCTACCTTCGGCGCGAGCGTGCGCTCGACGTCGGCACTGGTCTTGGTGAAGAGGAACCCGTCGCCGGCGACACCGGCAGCATGCACGATGCCGCGCAGCGGCCCGTGGTCGACCCGCAGCTGATCGAGCGCCTCGCGGACGCCGTCGGAATTCGCCACGTCGAGCGCGACGACGTGGACGGTGGAGCCGCGTTCCTCCAGATCGAGGATGTTGTCGATGACCATCGCCAACTTGCCGGTCGGGTCGGCGGCGCGCAGGCCGTCCCATGCAGCTCGAGACGGCAGCGGTGTTCGGCCCGCGAGCACCAGGGTGAGTGGCTCGTTGCTCACCCTGGCCATCGCAGAGGCGATGACAGACCCGAGCGAGCCCAGGCCGCCGGTGATGAGGTAGTAACCGTCGGCGTGCAGGTCGACGGGGCGAACCCCGCCGACGTCCACGGGCCGCTCGATGAGCTCGGGGGCCAAACGGTCCACCCCACGCAGGGCTACGACGACCCGGCCGGGCACTGTCGAGAGCGACTCCGCGACGATCGCGTCCTGCGGTGTGGTGACGTCTATGTCGACGGCGGTGAAGGTAAAGCTCGGGCACTCGTGGCGCAGCCCCTTGAGCATTGCGAGCCGGCTTGCGCTGCCCGCGTCGATGAACGGCTCTTCGCCGGTGATCTCATGCGCGTGGTCAGCGACGACGACGAACTCCACCGACCCGGTGCAGCGTGCCAGCAACCCGCGCACGAGTGCAGCGAAGGCGTGCAGGCCGTTGCCGACCAAGTGCGTGAGTTCATCTTCAGTCACGGTGTCCCGGCCCGGAGTCGCCGCGGAGAGGTCGATGACCCGGGTGGGCTGGATGTCGCCGAGCCGCTCGAACGCCCAGGCCACGCCCTCCTCGCTTTCCTCGGTTGTGACGTGGCCGATCCCCGCTTCGACGCGCTCGTGGCCGAATTCGATGCGTAGGATCTGCGCGCCCATGGCCCGCTCGGCGATGGCGCCCACCATCGCCTCGTCACCGCCGACAACGAGAATGACACCCGCGGTGTCGAGCTCAGCGCTCTCCAGCACGGGGAGGTTCCGCCAGGTGAGGCTGTAGTGCGAACCCGACACGAATCCGTCCAGTTCCGACACGCGCTTCATGGAGAACTGGTCGACGGTCGCGATGATGTCGCCGGCTTCGGTGACGAGTTCTGTCGTGAAACTCATCAGCTCGCTGCCGCGGGCAGGGATTCGGCGGCTGCGGCAATAGAAGCGCTGGGGGAACGGTCGGTGCACCGTCAGCCCCGAATATGCCATGGGCAGGTACACGCTGGGCTTCATGTGGAGCAGAAAGGGCACCATCGATACGGCGTTGTCCAAGAGTGCGGGGTGCAGGGCGTGGTCGTTGAGCTGGTCCCGGAAGATATCGGGCAGCTCGATGACGCCGTACGCGTCGTCAGGGTCGCTCGCCGAGCGGTGGATGCTCTGGAGGCTCTGCCACGTGGGGCCGAATTCGTTCAGTTTCGGCACGTCGTGCATGATCAGGTCGGGGTCGTCGAGGATCTCCGCGAGTGTCCGCGCCCGGTCGGGCGCGGCCTGGGTGTGTACGCGTGCGGTTCCCCTGGCGTTGACGCCCCAGTCCCCCTCGTCGCCGTCCGTGCGGCTGACGACGTCGACGGAAACGGTGCCGTCCGCGTCGTGCAGGATGATCTGGACCAAGAGGGGGGCTTCGTCCTCGGCGGTCGCGGGGCTCAGGAACATCACGTCATCCAGGACGATCCGGTCAGTTCCCAGGTGATGCCGCAGGCTCTGCAGCATCAGTTCAATGAGCACGGTGCCGGCCACGAACCGGTGCCCCATGATGACGTGGTCGCGTACCGCCCAGTGCTCCTCAGGCGAGAGCGCAGCCTCGTACACACTGAGCCCGCCGGCATCGACGAGGAGCCGGGTGACGAGCGATTGGCCGACCGGCGTTCCGCTTTCAGCGCGTTCGGGTGCGATCTTGCTGGTGCGTGGTACGCCCCAGTGCGGAGTCTTCTCGAACGGGTAGGTCGGAAGCGATGCGCGCCGCCCGGTCCCGCCGTAGAGGGCGGGGAAGTCGACGGCAGCGCCGAGCACGTAGTTCCTGGCCAGCTCGCGCGCCAGCACCCCGGCGGCGAGGCCGTCCGTTTCGGCTAGTTCACTGATGATCCGCTCGCCGGCGCGGTTGAGGTCGCCGAGGTCCCGCTCGCGCACCTCACCGCGGGCCAGCTCGAGCTTGCGATCCGAGACGACCCGGTGCGAGCCGACGAATACGCCACGTGCCGGGTTCTCCGACCAGCCGGCGACACGGCTTTCGGCGAGTTTGGTGCGCAGCTCCTCGACGGTCGAGGCGACGACCACAAGTCGGTACTCGAAATGTCCGCGACCGCATGTCGACGTGAAGCTGATGTCCTCCAAGGGTGCGGTGGGCTGGGCGGCGAAGTACCGGTCATAGGAGTCGAGGTAGCGTCGGAAGGCCGTCTCTGTCTTCGCCGAGACCGTGAACAGCCGCGGCCGGGCGGTCGCCGCGGCCACCGGCACGGTCGGGCGATGGTCGCGGAGCACAACGTGCGCGTTCGTGCCGCTGAAGCCGAACGAGCTGACTCCCGCGTAGCGCGGGGTGTCGCGACGCGGCCACGCGGTGTTGCGGTCGACGACGTAAACGGGCGAGTTGGGGAAGTCGATGTGCGGGTTGGGCTCTTCGAAGTTGACTGACGCCGGGATCACCTCGTGCTGCATGGCCAACAGCACCTTGATGACGCCGGCAACGCCGGCCGCGCCAATCGTGTGGCCGATGTTGCTCTTCGCCGAGCCGATGCCGCAGAACTGCTTGTTGGTGGTCACCTGCGCGAAAGCGTTCGTGAGGCCGAGGACCTCGATGGGGTCGCCCAGCGGGGTTCCCGTCCCGTGCGTCTCGACATACTCCACGGCGGCGCCGTCGATTCCGGCGCGCTTCCACGCGTCGACGATGAGGTCGGCTTGTGCGCGGGGGTTCGGCGCGGTGAGCCCATTGGATGCGCCGTCACTGTTCGTGGCGATGGCGGGAACGATCCCGTAGATGTGGTCGCCGTCGCGCTCCGCTGCCTCGAGCGTCTTCAATATGACGACGGAAGCGCCCTCGCCGAAAACCGAGCCGGCCGCCTTCGCGTCGAAGGAACGGATGCGGTTGTCCGCCGCCACGACGGAGCCCGGCGCGATGTCGCGGGAGAGCAGGTCGTCGATGTCGACCTGGTCGTTGTCGGTGCCGCCGCAGGTGAGGGAGACGCCGCCGGCGATGGCCATCTCGATCTCCCCTGTGCTGAGGTGGTGCATCGCCATCTGCATCGCGACCAGGCTTGATGAGCACGCGGTGTCAACAACATAGGACGGTCCACGCAGGTCGAAGTGATAGTTGATGCGGCTCGCGAGGATGCCCTCCCAAATACCCCCGAGATACGCGCTCTCCGGTCCCACCATGTGGCGGTAGAAGTTCGAGTTGGTGCCGTCGCGGCCCACGAAGCAGCCAGTGCGCGAGCCGCGGATCTGATCTTCGGAGTAGCCGGCGTCTTCGAGGGCGCTCCATGCCTGTTCGAGGAACACACGGTGTTGCGGGTCCATCGTGTCTGCCTCGGTGTCGCTGATACCGAAGAACTGGGCGTCGAATTTGTCGGCGTCGGCCAGGTACGGGCCCACGTACCGCTCGAGATCTTCCATTTCCGGCGAGTGCATGACCCGGTCGTAGAACTCCGCGTAGTGCGCGTTCTCGAAGACGCGATCCTCGACGAGCTTCTCAGCGGGCTTGGACACGAAGCAGTTGCGGTTGTTGACGAGGTTGTCCCAGAACTGCCCGACGTCCGGCGACATCGCAAAGCGGCAGGACATACCGATGATGGCAATCTCCTTCAGCCCTGTCTCCTTGGGTTCGGAGAGCGCCGTGAGAGCGTCCATCGCCTCCTGCTTGGTGATGGCACCTTCAGAGAGTTTCTCGAGGACTATGCGCTTGACCGAGTTCATTACGACGCTCTCTTTGTGCGGAGGGGATGGGAATGGGAGGGGATGGGCCGGTGAGTCATCGATCGATGACCGCATCGATGTCGACACGACCAGTCAGGAACGCGTCGAGGAGATCGGACAGAGCTGTGTCGTCTGAGTCGGACGCCGCAACCGGAGGGATCACCTCGGCTGGCGGTGCAACCCTGGAGGTGATGAAGGCGCTCAGCAGCGCGACGCTGGGGTAGCTGAAGATATCGGCGATGTTGACGGTGTTGGGGAAGCGCGCATCGAGATCGAGCTGGAGCCGCGAGGCCAGCAGCGAGTTGCCACCCGTCTCGAAGAACTGATCGTTCATGCCCACCTCGTCGGTGCCGAGGGTCGAACACCACACCTCGACGACGTCACGCTCGATGGGTTCGAGTTCACGACCGGCGAGGCCGTTGACGTGGACGTCTCGGCCGCGAGCCGCGCGCCGCCGCGGTGCGGTCTCCGTCACAACGGCAGGTGCGACAGAGGAAACGTCGAGAACGGCTTCCAGGTCTGCCCGCTGACGCGCGACCTCGTCAGGCAGGAAACGGGCGGCGATCACCTGCGCTGCGGGTGTGGCGATGGCGGCGGCGAGTAAATCGACGCCGTCCTTGTCGTCGACGAAAGAGGCGATGAAACCCTCACCGGTGATCCCGTGTCGATGCGCCATGCCCGACTCGCTCCAGCCCGTCCAGTCGATCGACACGGCCGGTCGGCCGGCCGCGCGCAGCCGGGCTGCCGTGGCGTCAAGGTAGGCGTTCGCCGCGGCGTAGTCGCTTTGCCCGGGGGCGCCGATGACGCCGGTCAGGGACGAGCAGAGGGCGAAGAAACGCAGCGGGTCGGCATCGGTGTGACGTTCGAGCAGCCGTGTTCCCGTCGTCTTCGGGCCGAGAACGTCCGCAAACGCGTCCCAGTCCTTGGTGATGGCGAAGCCGTCGCCGGCGAGACCTGCCGTATGCAGGACGCCGACGATCGGGCCGTGCTCGGCACGCAAGGCGTCGAGGCAGCGTTCCAACGCGACCTCGTCCGTCACGTCGGCCCGACGCACAAGGATCCGCTCGCGGCGTCCGCCGGTCGCGGCGAGGCGCCGCTCGAGCTGCTCTGGCAGCCCGTCGGGGTCGGTGTCGTCGCACGAACGGGTGAGAAGGGCAACGGTGACGTCGTCGCCGCTCTCAGTGAGCCTGTCGGCGAAGGCCAGAGCCATCCCGCCGAGCCCGCCCGAGACGACAACGAGGCCAGAGATATCGTCGAGCACGTTGGTACCGTCACCGGCCGGTGCTGGGACAAGCGATTGCTCGTGCAAGGTACCGCCGCGCAACGCCATGATGCGGCGGGCTGGAACGGTGCCGAACACGGCGATGATCTCGGCCGCTGTCGTCGCTGAGTCGGTGTCGACGACCCGTAGGCGCAGGTTCGGGTACTCGACAGCAAAACAGAGCGCGGCGGCCGCGACGGCACGTGCGTCCGCGTCAACAGGTTCGCCCGGCCGCACTGCCTGGCCGTGCCGGGTCACAAGGACGATGTCGACCGGGGACCTCAACGAGGCGCGGGCAAGCGCGGTGACCATCCTGAACACCGGGCGCAGCACATGCTCAGTGCGGTCGGCGTCGGAGTCCGGCAGTACGGGGAGGACATGGACGATGCGTGCGATGTTGTCCTTGTCGATCCTGTCCGACCACCACACGCTCGCCTGATCGGTGCCCCAGGCATCCGGCATCGTGACGACGGTGGGCACCCGCGGCTCGAGGAGTTCGGCGAACTGACCGATCGTCTCTGCGTCGCCGGAGAGCAGCATGCTCCCGGCTGGGACCAAATCCCCCGCCGGCACGGCCCGCCAGTCGAGGATGTGGAGGCTCGGGGTGCTGTCGTCAGCGCGCAGAAAGGTGCCGGGGTCCTTCACCCGGCTCACCGAATACCTCTCCACGCGGCCGATGACACGACCGTCGAGGTCTGTGAAACTGATGTCATAGCTGCGCACGTCGGTGCCGGCCGGGAGGTCCCCCACCGGCACGATCCACGAGTACCCCTCGTCTGGGAGGTCCTCGGCGAAGACTGCGCGGCCGAACGCGAGCGGTAGGAACGGTTCAGACTCCCGCAGCAGCCCGAGATTCACTCCGGAGTCGAGGATGGGTGGAAACAGCGTGTAGTGCTTCTTCAGTCGCGAGGTTTCCGGATCGGCCGAGAAACGCAGCAGCGCCTCCCCGCCCGGACCGTAGAACAGTTCGCGGGAGGACCGCCAGTGGGCGCCCTCCGTCTGCACCATCTCGCGGAAGTATGAGACGGACTCCCCCACGGCGTCGTAAACGGTGCGCAGCCGAGCGATGTCGATGTACTCGTCCGGTCGTTCGTCGGGCCGCATCATTCGCGCGTCTGCGCGGCAGTGCTCGACCCAGGTGCGGGTGCCGACAAGTCGGCTGCGGAACTCGAGGGTGAGCACGTCGTCCTGGCGAGTGGCGACACACTGCAGCAGCCGGGTCTCCGCGCCGTGCGTGACAAGCGGGTCACGATAGTGCAGGTTGCTGAGAACGACGCGCCCGCCGAGGAGACGGGACGCGACAACAGTGGCCATCTCGATGACGGCGGTGCCGACGAGCACATGCTGCCCGTTGATGACGTGCTCACCGAGTTCCAAGGTCGTCGCCGCGGTCAACTCGGATTCGAAGACGTCGAGGTCGCGGCCCTCGACGACGTGCCGGTGGACCAGCGGGTGCAAGACCGAGATTCCCGCCGCGGCGACGGAGGGTCCCGCCGGGCGCCAGACTCGCCGGGGCGAACCCTCGTAGGCCGGGAAGCTGAGCCGGCGCACGTCGCGGCCGCTGTGCAGGCGGGCCCATGGCACGCGCGCGCCGCCGACGAACAGATCCGCGAGCCGGTCGAGGGTCGAGCGGTCGGCCGGAGCGGCAGTGGCGGCGACCTTCTCACAGAGCGTCGACGCGTCGCGTGTGAGTTCCCGCTCCCGTTCGAGGTCGATGGCGCTGGGGTCCGTTGGACCCGCGGTGGCGCTCACCCGCACCCGAGCATGGTGGATGCGTGGGTGACTGTGCCCGGCAAGGAACCGATCGGCGAGGGAGAGCAGGGCTGGGGCGGAGTCCGCGACGAAGCACACCCGGTGGTCGAAGGCCGAGCGGCCGACGCTGAGGGTGAAGCCGATGTCGGCCGGTCGGAGGTGGGGCTTGGCGGTGAGTTCATCCCGCAGGGCCAGGACGGCGGCCCGGAGAGCGGCCGGTGACTGTGCGGCGAGCGGGACGGCCGTGGTGACCGGGACCTCAGCGGCGCGCGGTGCCGCGACCGGCGGCTCCTCGATCACGAGGTGCCCGTTCGTGCCGCTGAGTCCGAAAGAACTCACGCCGGCCCGGAGCGGACCGGGGCCGGACCACTCCGTGAGCCGGTCGCAGACGTAGACCGGGCTCGCCGCCAAGTCGAGGGCCGGGTTCGGTGCAGTGAAATGCAGCGAGGCGGGGATGCGGCGGTGCTGCAGCATCAGCAGAACCTTGAGCAGACCGGCCGCGCCGGACAGGGCGTCGAGGTGCCCGACGTTGGTTTTCACGGTGCCGATGCCGCAGAACGCCTTGAGGTCGGTATACGAGGCGAAGGCATCCGTGATCCCGGTGATCTCGACAGGATCACCTAGCTCGGTGGCCGTTCCGTGCGCCTCGATGTAACCGATGGTCGTTGGGTCGATCCCCGCGTCCCGCCAGGCGGAACGGAGCACATCCGACTGGGCTGCGGCGTTCGGCGCGGTGACAGCCGCTGAGGCACCGTCGTGGTTGAGCGCTGCGCCGCGGATCACTCCGTACACGTGGTCGCCAGCCGACAACGCAGCCGCCAGCGGCTTCAACACGAAGGCAATGACACCTTCGCCACCACCGGTGCCGTCGGCGTCGGCGGAGAACGTCCGCGTCCGTCCGGAGGCCGACTCGATGCCGAAGCCCGCCCGACTCTCTTCCGGCGGGACGAGAGTAAGCCTGGCGCCGCCCACCACGGCGGTGTCGACCTCTCCGGCGCGCAGATCGCGGCACGCGGTGACGATCGCCGTCATGGAGGACGAGCACGCAGTGTCTATAACCAGGGCCGGTCCGCGGAGGTCGAGGAGATGGTTCAACCGGCCGGCGATGATCGAGGTGAGCCCACCGGACACTGCCATGCCGGCAGCTGCCGCATCGCGCGGTTCGAGTCCTGCGGTGTACAGTCCCTGAGCCGGAGCAGTGGCGAGGTATACGCCGGTACGCGACCCGCGCAGGGCATCGCCGCCGTAGCCGGCGTCCTCGATTGACTCCATCGCAACGGTCAGGAACTGGCGTTGATGCGGGTCCATCAGGGCTGCCTCTGACGGCGCGAGGACGAACCGCTCCGGGTCGAAGCGGTCGACGTCGTCAAGATAGCCGTAGGGCGTGATCGCCTCGGAGAGGCCTCTGCCGAGTGAGGCGCGCACGAGTTCGTCCGCATCGGCGCGCCGTTCGTCGGGGAAGGCGCGGATGAGGTCCACCCCGCCGGCGAGAGCCTCCCAAAACTCGTCGGGAGAACGGGTCTCACCGACACGGGCCGCGATGCCGATCACGGCAATGTCGATGCGCTCCGACTCTGCCGGGAATTCGGGGTCATCGTCGAGGTTGGCCAAAAGGGCGTCGAAATCCGGGGTGTCCATGCGTCGAACCGCTCAGAGTCCGGTGACGTCGACGTCCGCAAAGATCTCCGCAGTGCGAGTATCCCGGATCAGTTCCTCGACCCGTTCGTCTTGCTCCGCCTGCGATACGCCCTTGGTGCGGAAGATGGTCAACAGCAGCGCGAGAATGGTGCGCGCCTCGTCAGGGGTCGGGGTGCGGCCCTCCCGCTCGAGCTCGGCTCCCAGCCGACGGATGCGTTGGTACGGTTCGATGACGCCCGCCGTGTACGCGGCGTTGTCCGGATTGGTGTTCCGGGTGGCGACGGCCATGCCGAGTGCGCGCGGCACGAACGGGTAGGTCGTGCGTTCGATCATCCGCTCGACGTCGCGGCGGCCCTCTGGTTTGTCCAGAGAGAAGGAGCGGATGTCGGAGTAGGTGTGGCGCATGAACTTCGTGAGGGTGTCGCCCGGGCCGAACTCCACGGCGAAGGTGACGCCGTTCATCCGCAGGTGCCGGAGATCGTCGGTCCAGCGCACGGGTTCGACGACCTGGCGCGTGAGCAGACCGGTGACATCGGCCGCTGAACCGTATGGTCGTCCGGTGACGTTGGAGAGCACGGGGAACGCTGGTTCGGAAAGGATGATCCGGCCGAGCTCCTCTCGAAGCGGCTCGACAACATCCTCCATGAGCGCGCAGTGGAACGGCACGCTGACGTTGAGCAGCACGGAGCGGATGTCGGCGGCGTCGAGCTTGTCCTGAACGGCGAGGACCGCCGAGCGGCCACCAGCGACGACGACCTGCGTGTTCGAGTTGTAGTTGGAGATGCTGACGACCTCGTGTGTGTCATCTGCGGCACGTTCGCAGAGTTCCTGGACCGTCGTGTGGTCCCGGGTTTGAACGGCGAGCATCAAACCGCGACCAGCGGGGACCGCCTCCTGCATGAGCTGTCCACGGCGGCGGGCGAGCCGCACCGCGTCGGCGAAGGGCAGGACTCCAGCGGCGGTCAACGCGCTGATCTCGCCCAGGCTGTGGCCCGCGGCGACGTCAGGGGCGATGCCCGTTCGCGCAGTCCAGGCCCGGTAGAGGGCAACACTGTAGGTCAGGATCGCCGGTTGCGTGTTCGCGGTCTGCGCGAGTTCCTCAGCGGAGGAATCGAAGCAGAGCGCCTCAACGTCGAGGCCGAGCGCCTCGGACGCCTCAGCGAACGTCGCCGCCGCCACGGCATCACTGCCGACAATGTCGCGACCCATTCCGGGGTACTGAGAACCCTGACCGGAAAAAAGATATGCCCGTTTGATCATGCCGAAATTCCCCCGTAGATCCGCATTCGCGAACATTCATCAACGACCCTTGATGGCATCGTTTCCGCACAGGATGGAAAGTAGATTCCCATCCCCGCGGCACCCCCTGGAGCATGGAACCCCATGTCGAGTTACCCTACTGTCTGTGAGGATACTCAGTCAAACACCACGACTCGACTCGAAGAACTTGTAGACGAATTGCGGCTTCGCCGGAAATCGCCGCGGTCGATCCAGCCTTCACCAGCCTTTTTATTGCGCCGGCACATTTCATGGATGCTCCAGGCCCCGCGACGGGGAGCGCAACCGCCGTCTCGCGTTCACACCGAATTCATGCACCCGTCGTGTTCCGAACCGGCTGGGCGCCGTTGTCAGCGCCGTGATGGACAGGAGCGTTTTTACCCCGTAGGTTGACACCCATACTTCGACGGCCGCGGGGGGCGACTGTCCATGGGGGATCTCACCGACGTATCCGGTTGATGCCCATCGCCCCTCGCGCGGACCTGTCAATGAACAGTGAGGCATGTGATGCAGCAGCGCGCCATCGGCTCGACGATCGCCAACATCGCCGACCCCACCCCGCTGCAGGAAGGCATGCTCTTCCACGCCCTCGAGGACCCCACCGGCACCGCCTACCTC
>NZ_JAIEUL010000034.1 GCF_019599185.1 Cryobacterium inferilacus
CCCGTACTTTCGATGTGCCATAACAACAATCCAATCAAATCTCATATGGACTGTCCGGAATCACCGGGTCACCGCAGATGCCTGGACCGCCCGCTTCGAGAATTGCAGGAGTTATGCAAGGAACGGGTGCGGCCGCGGCGAGGTTGGGTGGGGACAGGTGGCGCCCGTGGTCGCGCCCGTGGTCCTGACCGGGGTCCTGAGCAGCCTCTCGCAAACCGCCCGCCGGGTCGTGCAGCACCTTGCCAGATAGCCGTGTCAGGCTGCACATTCCGTGATCGGCTAAGATCGGGCGCAGTTCGAAGTTGGATCCTGCCTGTCACGGGACGGCCCAGCGTCGAACACGGGAGGGCTGTCCGAGCGGCCGATGGAGCCAGTCTTGAAAACTGGTGGGCAGAAATGTCTCGTGGGTTCGAATCCCACGCCCTCCGCGCTGAGAGGCGCTGTACCTGCATAACGACGAAAGGACCTGCGTGAGCGACCAATTGCGCCCCCGCTCGAAGCGATCGAAGCAGATCAGCCCAATCGCCCGACACGGCCGGCTCAAGCGCTCCAACGCATTCGCCAACGTCGCCAAGGTCCTCGCCGCCGCGCTCGCCGTGGTCATGGTCAGCGGCGTGTCCGTCGCGGCCCTCGCCACCCTCAACGTGGCCGCGAGCATCAAGCCCGGCATCGAACTGCCCAGCGAGACCGAGGGCGCCATCCCGTCGATCGGATCGATCGACGGCGGCGCGAACCTCCTGCTCGTCGGCAGTGACAGCCGCGCCGGCCAGGGCGACGGCTACGGCGACCCCGAGGAGGAGACCGCCGTCCTCAACGACGTCACGATGCTCATGCACATCGCCGAGGACCACAGCAGCGCCACCGTGGTCAGCTTCCCCCGTGACACCTTCGTGCCCATCCCGGAGTGCGTCGGCCCCGACGGCGAGACCTACAGCGCCATGAGCAGCCAGAAGATCAACACCACCCTGAACTACGGCGGACTGTCGTGCACGGCCGCGACCGTGACGGAACTCACCGGCCTGCCCATCCAGTACGCCGCACTCATCCAGTTCAACGGTGTCGCGGCCATGTCAGAGGCCGTCGGCGGCGTGCCCGTGTGCATCGCAGAGCCCATCGTCGACCCCAAGACCGACCTCAACCTCGCCGCCGGCGAGCAGGAGCTCAAGGGCCTCGAGGCGCTGCAGTTCCTGCGTACCCGCTACGGCGTCGGTGACGGCAGCGACCTGGGCCGCATCAGCAACCAGCAGGTCTTCCTCTCCTCGCTCGTCCGCACGCTGAAGAGCGCCGAGACCCTCGGCGACCCGTTCAAGCTGTACTCCATCGCCAAGGCCGCCGTGGACAACATGGAGCTGTCGAACTCGATGCAGAGCCCTGACACCATGGTCTCCATCGCGATGGCGCTCAAGGACATCCCGCTGGAGAACGTGGTCTTCGTGCAGTACCCGGTCTACAACGTCGACGGCGGGCTGGAGGTCGACGAGGTGGCAGCAGAGACGCTGATCAGCACCATCGAGGCCGACCTGCCGCCGCAGCTGGATTCCGCCGATGCGCCGTTCCTCTCCCAGTCAGACCCGAACGCCCCCGCCACCGAGGCTCCCGTCGATCCGAATGCCCCGGTCGAGGAAGTCCCCGTCGAGGAGGTTCCCGGCACCCAGGCCAGCAACGTCTACGGCCAGAACGCGGCCGAGTTCACCTGCTCGTCCGGTCGCCCGGTCGAAGACCAGTAGCCAGCCGCACCGCTGCACGCGGCATCCGTCGGCCCGATGTGCAAACGGATGCCGCGGTGCGGTTAGTATGGTGGATGTGCGTTTGCGAAAGCTCTCGCTCGGGAGACGTCGCATAGCCCGGCTTAGTGCACCACCCTGCTAAGGTGGAGTGCCCCTCACGGGGCACCGAGGGTTCAAATCCCTCCGTCTCCGCACTTCTCAAAACCCGCCTGATCAGCTGATCAGGCGGGTTTTTTGCGCGCTGCGAGCGGATGCTGCCTTCACGGGCGCCCTGTGAGCCTCACCACATTGACCGGCGTGAGATCCAGGGTGACCCGGTCCGGGTCGATGCCGGCCTCGGCCAGGGCGGCCTCCAGGTCGTCGGTTCCTGGCAGGGGAGGGGTTCCCTGCACGCGCAGGAGCACCTCGTCGCCCTGCGTCGACACACCGGTAACCGACCAGCCGACCCCGTCGGCCCAGTCCTGCCCCACCGCCTGCACCGCGCCCTCCAGGTTGCTCTGCGCCGTGATGTCCACACTGGTGAGGGTGAGCGGCACCCCGATCAGTACGAGCATCGCCGAGAGCAGGACCACCGGGGCCAGAAGACCCGGTGTGGAGCTGTCGCCGGGGACTCTCCGGCGGGAGAGCCGGCTGACGCCGTAGACCGACATCACCACGATGCCGGTGCCCAGGATGGCGACGACGTTGGTGACGAAGAGCAGAAGGGCGCCCAGAAACTGGGCCACCGACCCGGATTCCAGCACCAGGCCGGCCACGCTGAGCGGCGGAACCAGGGAGATCGCGATCGCCACGCCTGGCAGGGTGTCGGAGATGTCCCGGCGCACGAGCGCCACCGAACCGACCACTCCGGTGCCCAGGGCGGCCAGCAGGTCGATCAGCCGGGGGCTGACCCTGGCGGCGACCTGAGCGTTGGTTCCGGCCAGCACCGCGGTCTGCACGAGCAGCCCCACCGCGAATCCGATCAGGACGGCCGCGGCGGCGCCGCCCAGCACGAGCAGCAGTGACCTGCCGAGATTTGCCCGGTCGCCCACCACGGTTGCGAGCATGGTGCCGAGGATCGGCGTCATCAGGGGCGCGACGATCATGGCGCCGATGACCGTGGCGGTGGAGTCGCCGACGATCCCCGCCGAGGCGATGATCGAGGCCAGTACCAGCAACAGCCAGAACCGGGAATACCGCGCCCCGGAGGACGGTCCGTCGAAGAAGACGGCATCCCGCATATCGGCGGCGGTATTGAATCTGTCTGCCACGCTGCGAACCTAGCCCCGGTCGATGCGCCTGGGTAGCCGGTCCAGAATGGAGCATGCCCACCAGACTGCTGCTGATCTCCGACACCCACGTTCCGCTGCGGGCCAGGCGCCTGCCCGACCAGGTCTGGCGGGCAGTGGACGAGGCCGACATCGTGTTGCACGCCGGTGACTGGGTCGACATCGCCCTGTACGACGATCTCGCCGCGCGCGCCAGGCGCCTGGTGGGTGTGTACGGCAACAACGACGGACCGCCCCTTCGCGCGGTGCTGCCGGAGATCAACAGGGTCACCATCGAGGGCATCCGGTTCGCCATGGTGCACGAGACCGGGGCAGCCGCCGGGCGCGAAAAACGGATGGACGCGGCCTTCACCGACACCGATGTGCTCGTGTTCGGGCACAGCCACATTCCCTGGGACACAGTGACGGCCGGCGGCCTCAGACTGCTCAACCCCGGATCGCCGACCGACCGGCGGCGTCAGCCGAAGCACACCTACCTGACCGCTGTCGCCGACGCCGGCCGGCTTGCCGAGGTCACCCTGGTTGCCGTCGAGCGGGAGTAGGACCCGACCGGACGACTACGGCCGGTTGCTGGTGCGCAGGTTCAGGACGCCCTCGACGAAGTCGTCGGAGGGTACTGGCCGCGAGTACAGGTAGCCCTGCGCGTACTGGCAGCCCCGGTCACGCAGCCACTGCGCCTGGGTCTCGGTCTCCACGCCCTCGGCGATGACGTCGAGGCCGAGTGACATCGCCATCTTGATGGTCAGGTCGGCCACGGGGGAGTCGTGCTCGGCGTCGATCGTGGAGACGAACGACCGGTCGATCTTGATGACGTCGAGGTCGATCTCGGTGAGCCTGGAGAGGCTCGAGTGCCCGGTGCCGAAATCATCCATCGACATCCGCACGCCGGCGGCGCGCAGTTTCCGGATGTTGTCGCGTACGTCACCGGAGTCGGTGCCGAAGTCGGTCTCGGTGACCTCGATTCGCACGAGAGCCGGCGGGAATCCCACCGCGGCGCACTCGCCAAGCACGTAGTCGCTGTAGCCCACAGAGGCCAGTTCGCGGGCGGAGGCGTTGATCGACACGCTCACCGGCTCTCGGTCCCAGCGGCGCCGTCTGCGCCACTCGGCGGCAGCGGCGATCGATTCGTGCACAACCCAGCGGCCGAGCACCTGAATCGAACCGCTGGACTCGCAGAGCGGGATGAACTCGGCGGGAGACACCAGGCCCCTGGTGGGGTGTTGCCAGCGCACCAGCGCCTCCGCGCCGACGGCGATGCCGGTGGCGAGGTCGACGACGGGTTGGAAGTGCAGGAAGAACTCGCCGTTGCGCAGGCCATCCCGCACGGCGGCCGGCGAAGCGTAGTAGCCGCCGTGGGTGATGACCTTGCCGCGGCCGACCCGCTGCGCCTCGAACAGGGCCTTCCCTGCCCGGCCGAAGAACTCGCTCTGGGACTCCGCACCCTCCCTCGCGGCGATGCCGGCCGAGAACCCCACCACCGACGCCTGCACCCGCTCGAGCAGCCGCCGGGCCTGAGCCGCCGTGTGCCCGGGCAGGAGGATAGCGAATGCGTCCCCCTCCATCCGGGCCATCGTCGCCGAGCCGGGCAGGGCGGCGCAGACGCCGGCGACGAAGGCCACCATGGCGGCGTCACCGCCGGCCAGTCCGTCGCGCCGATTGATGAGGGCGAACTCGTTGATGTCCAGGCGAACCAACGACATCGGCTCGGTCGGCGCGGTATCGCGCATCGCGGCGGAGAGCACCTGCTCGAAGCCGGCGAAATTATGGATGCCGGTGAGTTCGTCGGTCTCCGCCAGGACGGCGCTGCGGGCGAACCAGGTGAGTCCCAGACCGGTTGCCAGCATGAGGAGCGCCGACATGGCGACATCCGCCGGGTTCGAAGCGGGGTGCACCGCGAGGGTGATGAGCGCGAGCGGGATGAAAACGAGCGGGTAGAACACCGACTGGGCCGCCGGAACCACGGCGAAAGCGATCAGCGCCAGGAGGCCAGGGGTCCAGGCGAAGGTGAAGGTGACCGCCTGGCTGCCCGTCGCCGCCTGGCAGAGCACGCCCACGGCTCCCATCCAGCACAGCAGCAGATGGCGCAGCGGAAGACGCATCCGTCGGCGGAAGAACGCCGAGACCGCCCCGCTGACCAGCAGGGCGGTACCCGCGAGCAGTAGCACACCGTTGGGCTCATCGCCCTGGAGCGCCCCGTACCCCGCGTACAGCACCAAGGGCAGACCGAGACCGACCTGGGCGACGCTGAGCAGCACGCCCGCCGAGGAGGCCGAATTGAAGAGGCTGGGGCGATAGGCCACGCCGAGGCGCTGCGCAGAGTGCGCCATGCCCCCACCCCCTGCCCCACAAGTTGTCGGCGTCATCACCGGGTCCGCCCAATCTACTCCCGCGACCCCGCAGAACGTGACACACGGTCATTCGACGGGTTTGAGCACCTCGTTCGTGAACCCCTCGAGTCTGGCGAGAAGGCCGGCGCCGCGGGAGGCGACCATCTCGGCGGGGTTGGGCTGCATCTGCGACGGCGGCGGCAGGATGCGGATGAGCGTGGAGCAGGCCAGGTCGGAGCAGATGTAGGTGCCGACGGTGTTGCCGTCTCGGCCCGCTTGGCCGGCCTTGGCCACGCTGAACAGGCTCACCTGGTGCGCCGGCTGCTGGGTACGGCACAGCGAGCAGAAGGCCGACATCGATCGGGTGCTTCCGCGGGTCGCGGCGCGCAGCACCATGCCCAGCGGCGCATCGTCCCGCCAGAAGACGATGTAGCCGCGCTGCGGGGACTGCGGGTCGCGCCAGCCCAGGTACTCACGCTCGTTCCAGATGGTTTCGTGCAACCCGGGCAGCGGCATCCGGGCGATCTCGTCGGTGGTGGCGTTCACGATGGACGCCCGGATCTCGGTCGCAGACAGTGGCTTCATGATCTCCCTCGCGATATTCCGTCAGCGTAGTCGAGGCCTCCAACGGGCTCAATGGCACCGCCCCCGGCACGTGACGGGCCGGGGGCGGATGCGCTCAGGTGCGGTGGTAACGCCTGGCGGGGTTACGCGACCGCCCGCAGCCCGTCCAACAGCGGGGTGGTGGGGCGGCCGATCAGGGCGGTCAGGTCGCTCGACCCGCCGGCGAGCAGTCCGTCGCGGGTGTTGCCGTCCAGGGCCACGACGAAGCCCACGGTGCCGCCGTCCAGGCCGGCGCCGGTGAGGATCGCGGTGTGCTCCTCCGGCGAGACGGCGGTGAAGACGACAGGGCGGCCGACGACCTCGGTGAGCGCGGCGGCCATGTCGTCGCCGGTCCAGGCGACATCGCCGGCCAACTCGTAGACGGCGTTCTCGTGGCCGGGGGTGGTGAGCACCACGGCGGCGGCCTCGGCATAGTCGGTGCGGGAGGCGCTGGCCACCCGGCCGTCGCCTGAGCTGGTGAGGTAGACGCCCGTCTCCCTGGCCTGCTGCACCGCAGCCGCGTAGTTCTCGGTGTACCAGCCGTTGCGAAGGATCGTGAAGGCGACGCCGGACTCCCGCAGGGCCTCTTCGGTGGCCTTGTGCTCAGGGGCGAGGATCAGTGCGGAGGTGTCCGCCTTCGGGGCGCTGGTGTAGACGATCCGGTTCACGCCCGCGGCGACGGCGGCGGTGATGGCGTTGCTGTGCTGCGCCACGCGCTGACCCACTTCGCTGCCAGAGACGAGCATCACCACGTCGGCCCCGGCGAACGCGGCGGCCAGGCTGGCCGAATCGGAGTAGTCCGCGACAGCGGTGCCCACGCCCGCCGTGGCCAAGTCGGCCAGGCGCTCGGCGTTGCGGCCCACCGCGGTGATCTCGGCCGGCGCGACGCCGCGGCTGATCAGGTGTTCGACGATGAGGCGGCCGAGCTGGCCGGTGGCTCCGGTGACGACGATAGACATGGGGTGTTCCCTTCGCGGCCCGCCGTGTGCGCGCCTTCTGGGAGGTGTAACCCCGGACGGTGACCAATACTTCCCGCACGCAGGTACCCACCTTTTGGTAAGCTACTAACCATGTCCACCGCCTTGGTCCGCCCCGACGTCCCGCCCACTACGAGTACTGCGAGTACTGCGAGTGGCGCCGTGCGCGACCGGCTCGCCCGGCTGGTCGGCGATCCAGCACCTGGCGGGCACGAAACACCGGCACCGAACGTCTTCGCCGCGGGCTGCGCCAGCCGGGTGGTGCTCGACCACGTCACCAGCAAGTGGGGTGTGCTCGTGATCGTGGCCCTGGCGGAAACCGGCCTGCGCTGGGGCGAACTACGGCGCGGCATCGAGGGCATCAGCGAGAAGATGCTCGCGCAGACTCTGCGCATCCTCGAGGCCGACGGCCTGGTGCACCGGGACGCCCAGCCCACCATCCCACCCCGGGTGGATTACAGCCTCACCCCCCGCGGCCACGAACTGGCTGTACATCTGCTGCCGCTGGTGCGGTGGGTGGGCGTGAACGCCGGTGACATCGTCGGCGGGCGCTGAATCCCGGTATGACGCCGGCGACCGGTCACAGGTCGGGCAGGAACGCCAGCCAGGCCATCCGGCGCTCGCCGCGGGGATCGGACTCGACCCGGTCGACCTCGTCGAAGATCAGGGTGAGTCGCTCGCCCTCGGTGTAGGCGGGCCAGTCCGGCCCGGTCTGGCCGGTGGCGGCGAAGCGCAGCCAGTGCGCCCGCATCCGGTCACCCGTGCGCACAAAACTCTCCCGGCCGCCCAACGCCGTCAGCCTGCGCAACCGACGGTCTGTGGCCGACGTGGAGAGGGCGAGCAGTTCGAGCCCGTGGGTGGCGTCGTAGCCGAGCACCCGCAGCAGGCGGGGCGCCAGGTCGAAACGATACAGGTAGACCGGCGCCGACCGGGAGTGCAGCTCGGCGACCTGAACGCTGGGAAACCAGAATGCGTAGTCGCCGCCGAAGTCGACTTCGGCGCGCAGGGCCGGCAGAGCGGAGTACACCTCCCGCATCCCCTCGTGCGAGTGCGGCGGGGCGTCGTCGAAGAGCGACTGGATGCGTCCGATCGACCGCGGCAGGATGTCGATCCGACCACGGAACAACGAACCCTCCCGGTCGTTGGTGCCGATGATCAGCGGCACCGGGTGGGCGTGTCCGTGCCGGAAGGCGTCCAGGGGGCGCTCCGGCAGCACGTCACCGTCCACGACGGGAGCCATGCAGAACGTGCCGGGGTCGACATCCGGCGTGCGGCGTTGCAGCACGAGGGCGGCCCGGACCAGCGCCGGCCAGGTCGCGGTGTCCAGCAGTTCCGCCGCCGGCCGGCGCCCGCCGGCCAGCTCCGGCGGCCGTGCCTGGCGCAGCACCTCGACGAACTCGGTGGCCCACCGGCCGGCCAGCTCGGACGAATACGCGGCGTTCGACGGCGGGCTCTGGGCGATGGCCCTGGCGAACAGCCCGGTGGCGGCGGGTGTGGCGAGCAACGTCACCACGGCGTTGCCGCCCGCTGACTCCCCGATCACGGTGACGTTGTCTGGGTCGCCGCCGAACGAGCGGATGTTGGCGCGCACCCAGCGCAGGGCGGCAACCTGATCGCGCAACCCGAGATTGCACTCGAACGGGCGGGTGCGCGTGCTGAACCGGCGGAAGTCGAGGTAGCCCAGGGCGCCCAACCGGTAGTTGGGTGCGACATAGATGGCCCGGCCGGAGCGAACGATGGCCTGGCTGCGTTCCGTGAAATCCTGCGATGAGCCGGCGGCGTACCCGCCGCCATGAAAGAACACCATCACCGGCAGGTCGGTGACGTCAGACTCTGCGGCGGGGCGCTGCACGTTGAGGGTGAGACAGTCCTCGCCCATCCGGGTACGCCGGTCGACCCCCTTGAACTGGGTGCCCCGGTCCTGTGGGGCGACGGGGCCGTATGCGGTGGCATCCCGCACCCCCGCCCAGGGGAGCACCGGACGCGGCGCGCGGAACCGCAGCGACCCGACCGGCGGAGCGGCGTAGGGAATTCCGCGCCAGGACTGCACACCCTCGTTCGGGCGACTGCCGCGCAGCAGACCACCCGTGACCCGCACCTCGAGGGGCCAGGTGCGTCCCGCGGATGCGGGTGGGTGCGCCGGAATGGTCTGTAGCGGGCGGAACATGGGGTTTCCCTCCCGCCCCGTCCTGGTCCCGGGGCTTGACTCTTCCTACCGATGCTCCGGGTTCGGTTCGAACCCGAACCTCTCGCCGGCGTCCCACTCCTGCCGAAGGTTGCCGTAGGCGGGGATGCCCCTGTTGGCCTTGAGGATCGCCGCGAGGTGCATGAGGTTCCAGGTCATGAAGGTGGTGTTGCGGTTGGTGAACTCGTTCTGCGGGCCGCCGGAGCCGGCATCGAGGTAACTCGGCCCCGGTCCGATCTCGCCGATCCAGCCGGCGTCGGCGGCGGGCGGGATCGTATAGCCGATGTGCTGCAGGCTGTAAAGGATGTTCGCGGCGCAGTGTTTCACGCCGTCTTCGTTGCCGGTGATGATGGCGCCGCCCACCTTGCCGTAGTACACGTACTGGCCCTTGTCGTTGTACTCGCCCGACATGGCGTACAGCCGCTCGATGACACGCTTGGTGACCGAGCTGTTGTCGCCGAGCCAGATCGGACCGCCGAGCACCAGGATGTCGGCGGCGGCGACCTTGTCGAACAGCGCCGGCCAGGCATCCGTGGCCCAACCGTGCTCGGTCATGTCGGGGTACACCCCGGTGGCGATGTCGTGATCGATGGCCCGGAGCACCTCGACGTGCACGCCCTGCTCGCGCATGAGGCGCGCGCTGAGGGTGATGATGCCCTCGGTGTTGCTGGTCTCCGGGCTGCGCTTGAGGGTGCAGTTGATGAAGAGGGCGCGCAGGCCGTGGTACTCGAACGAGGCCTGGGTGTTCCGCGTGCTGTGCGCCATGGGGTCAGTCAAGCACCGGCCCCCGACACCGTCTAGGCCACTCCGGCCGCCACCACGGTGTGCACCTGCCGCCCGCAGGAGACCATCGACCGGAACGGGGCCGCTAACCTGCCCGAAACATCGGCCTCGTACGCTGGTGGATCTCGGCGGCCGCGTGGTGCGGCGCCACCGACCGGAAGGCTCCCATGGAGACCGACTTCACCCTGACCCTGCCGCCGTGGCTCACCGAGCTGATCCCGGGCCTGCCGCTCACCCTGGCGACCCTCGACGAGCGGATGGCGCTGGTGAACTCACTCGCCGACCGCAACTACCGCGAGGGCAACGGTGGCCCGTTCGCCGCGATCGTCGTCGACGCCGTCACCGGCGAGCTCGTCTCCGTCGGCGTGAACGTGGTGCTCTCTTCCGGCATCGCCGGAGCGCACGCCGAGATCATGGCCCTGGGCCTGGCTCAGCGGGCGGTCGGTTCCTGGGACCTGGGCGCCGACCCGGCCAGGCCACTGGAACTCGTGGTCAACTGGCGCCCGTGCGTGATGTGTTACGGGGCCACCATGTGGTCGGGAGTCCGGCGACTGGTCGTGGCCGGCTCCGGTGCGGAACTCGAGGCGCTCACCGGGTTCGACGAGGGCCCGATGCGCGAGGACTGGGCCGAACAGTTCGAGGCCCGCGGCATCACGGTGGTGCAGGACGTCGGCCGGGACGAGGCGTTGAGGGTCTTCCGCGAATACGGCGAGGCCGATGTGCTGGTCTACAACGCCCGCGGTGGGGTTGACTGAGGGGATGACCCCCAGCCAGCGCCGCATCCTCGTTGTCGCCATCCTCGCGTCGTTCGTGGCGTTCCTGGACGGCTCGATCATCAACGTGGCGCTGCCGGCGATTTCCCGGGAGCTCGGCGGCGGGCTCGCCCTGCAGCAGTGGGTGGTCGACGGCTATCTGCTCAGCCTGGGCGCGCTCATCCTGGTCGCCGGTTCGCTCTCGGATACCTTCGGCCGGGTGCGGGTGTTGCGGGTCGGGCTGATCTGGTTCGGAATCACCTCGCTGGCCTGCGGCCTGGCGCCCACCGGGGTGGTGTTGGTGATCGCCCGGCTGCTGCAGGGGGTGGCCGCGGCGCTCCTGGTGCCCAGCTCGCTGGCGCTGATCACGTCGAGGTTCAGCGGGGTCGCGCAGGGCAAGGCCATCGGCGCGTGGACCGGCTGGACCGGGGTGGCCGGCATCGCCGGGCCGCTGCTGGGCGGCATCCTGGTGGATGCGTCGAGCTGGCGGCTGGTCTTCTTCATCAACGTGATCCCGATCGCCCTCACCCTGTTCCTGCTGCGTCGGGTCGACGAGCCGACCCGCCCCGCCGCCGGGGCCCGCGTGGACGTGCTCGGCGCCGTGCTGGCGGTGGTGGGCCTGGGCGGGCCGGTCTTCGCGCTCATCGAGCAGGGCCGGTTCGGTTGGGCCAGCCCGGTCGTCTACCTGCCGATGCTGATCGGGCTCGCCTCCTTCGCCGCCTTCCTCTGGTGGGAGGCCAGGGCGCCGCAGCCGATGATGCCGCTCGGGCTGTTCCGGGTGCGGAACTTCGCCGTCGGCAACATCGCCACCGTCGGCATTTACGCCGCCCTCAACCTCGGCTTCTTCCTCTTCGCCCTCTACCTGCAGCAGGTCGGTGGCTTCTCGGCCACCCTGGCCGGCCTCGCCGGCATCCCGGCGACCGTGATGATGATCCTGTTCGCGACCCTGTTCGGCACTCTCGCCGGCCGGTACGGGCCCAGACTCTTCATGACCGTCGGCCCGATCGTGGCCGGAGGAGGGTTCCTGCTGCTGGTCACCGCGGTGCCGCCGATCGACTTCTGGTGGCAGGTGCTGCCCGGCATCGTGCTGGTCGGGCTCGGCCTGGCGATCACGGTGGCGCCGCTCACCTCTGCGGTGCTCGGCTCGATCCAGGCCGGCCAGGCCGGGATCGGTTCCGCGGTCAACAACGCCGTCGCCCGCGTGGCCGGCCTCGTGGCCATCGCCATGACCGGCACCATCGTCGGATCCACCCTTGATGTCGCCGGTTTCCAGCGCGCTATGGTGGTCGTCGCCGCACTGATGTTCGCCGGCGGCATCGTCTCCTGGCTGGGCATCCGCACGGTCGTGCAGGGCACGGATGCGCCGGCCGCGGCCAGAGGAGAGGCGGCCTGACATGCAGCATCCCCTCGTCTTTGACGAACCGGATGCGGCGCTTGACCGGCTGCGCGCCGTCTGCCTGGCCCTGCCGGAAGCCGTGGAAGTGCTCGCCTGGGGCCGCCCCACCTTCCGCGCCGGCAAGAGGATCTTCGTCACGGCCGGTGCGAGCATGGATCGCCCGCACAGCATGGTGTTCAAGCCCGACCCGGAGGAGAGGCGGGCCCTCGTGCAGGACGATCGCTTCTTCATCCCGCCGTATTACGGGCCCGCCGGGTGGCTCGCGATCGACTTCGACTCGCCAAACACCGACTGGGTCGAGCTGGCCGAGCTCGCGGAAACGTCGTACCGTCAGGTCGCGCTCAAGCGGCAACTGGTGCAATTACAGAGCCGACGAGCCGATTCGGCACGGGGCGGGTCAGAAAAGCTGCTATAGTTTTCAAGTTGTCTTCGAGCGTTTACGCTGCAGAAGTCACCACTGCGCCCGTAGCTCAACGGATAGAGCATCTGACTACGGATCAGAAGGTTGGGGGTTCGAATCCCTTCGGGCGCACAGGATAAAACAGGTTGAAAGCGGCTCACTCAGGTGGGCCGCTTTCGTCGTTTCCGGGGTCGGGTCTCGGCCGTGACAGGATGGGCGGATGAGTCGCTCCCCTGACGCCCGGACGTACGACCTCGACGCGCTCCGGGAGCGGGTGCTCTCCGAGAACGGGGGAGCGGTCGATGACAGCATCCCCCAACTCGCCGAGGCGGACCCCGCTCTCTGCGCGATCGCCCTCGTGCTGCCGGACGGCACCGTGCGCAGCAGTGCGCAGGCGGATGTGCCCTTCAGCGTGCAGTCGGCCGTCAAGCCGTTCCTCTTCGCCCTGGCCCTGGTCGACACCGACGGCGCCGCGCTCGATCGGATCGGCATCGAACCGACCGGGGAGGCCTTCGACGCCCTCAAGCTCGAGAGCGGCACCGGCCGGCCGCCGAACCCGATGGTCAACGCCGGGGCGCTGCTCACCGCGTCCCTGGTCGACGGCGGCGATGTCGACGGCCGCAACGAGCGCATCCTGCGAGGCCTGTCGGCCTTCGCGGGACGAAAGCTCGAGGTGGACGAGGACGTCGCCCGCGCCGAGCACCTCCTCGGCGACCGCAATCACGCCCTCGCGCACCTGATGCGCTCAGAGGGCACCCTCCGGGTCTCCGCCGACGACGCCGTGGCCGTGTACGCCAGGGCGTGCGCCGTGCTGGTGGATGCCGAGGCGCTCGCGGTCATGGGCGCCACCCTGGCCTGCGGCGGCGTGAATCCCGTCACGGGCGAGCGGGTGGTGCCGTCATCGGTCGCCCGCGATGTGGTGTCGGTCATGGCCACCTGCGGAGTGTACGACGGCTCGGGGCGGTGGATGCAGAGCGTGGGTGTTCCGGCGAAGTCCAGCGTCTCCGGCGCCATCGTACTCGCCGTGCCCGGCCGGCTCGGCGCAGCCGTGATCAGCCCGCCGCTGGACGAGCAGGGCACCAGCGTGCGCGGCTGCGTCGCGAGCGATCACCTCAGCGTGGACCTCGACCTGCACGCCTTCGGGTCGACGCAGGGCTGACGCCGGCGGCACCGGCGTTAGGGCTGCCGCTGCTGGTGCGCGAGTTCGGCGAGTACCCCGGCCAGGCGCCGACCGAAGTGCGGCGGAACGTTCTCGGGTAGGGCCGCCACCGGCCACCACGCCACGTCGTCGCTTTCGGCGCTCGCCACCGGCGCCGCATCCGCGCGGGCGATAGCGGCGAAGCCCACGTCCCAGTGCGCGCTGCAGCGAAATCCGCCGCCCAGGGCGTGCCGGTCCACGTCGAGGATGCCCGTGCCGAGGGGGGCGAGATCGTCTATGCCGCACTCTTCCCTGGCCTCCCGGTAGGCGGCGTCGGCAACCGACCAATCGGTCGGCTCGACATGCCCGCCCAGCTGCACCCAGAACTGGCCCTTCCGGTGGAAGCAGAGCAGCACCCGAGTGAGGTCGGCGGTGAAGACGAAGCAACTCCCGGTCACGTGCTCAGGGCCGCCGTCGCGCTCCAGCGCTGCCTGCGGGGCGTCGGTGACGAAGCCGAGATAGTCGTCCCGTAGCGTCGCCTGAGAGTCGCGCAGAGGCATCCACTGCCGCAGTCGGTCGGTCAGGTCGGCGGCGGCAGTGCCCGCCGGGGGAGCGGGGTGTGGATCAGAGGCCATAGTCGAGGGTAGCCGCCGGCAACTGTGCCCCGTGCGGACAGGTGCGCCCGGCGCACCGGACGCAGTTGTCCGCACGGGCAACTATTGCTGCGGGCCCGATCGGGATACTGTGCGCGACAGTCACGATGGCAGCCAGTGGGCGGGGTTGCCGCCCGAGCGACCGGCCGCACCTCCGGCTCCACCGAAGCGTTAGCGAGGTCCACTCGTGATCCTGCCCACCCCTGCTTCCCCGCGCAGCTGGCGCAGTCGGGCCGTCCTGACCCTCGCGCTGGTGCTGTCGTTCGGTCTCGTCGGCGCGGGCACCGCGCCCCCGGCTTCGGCCGCGAAGACCGGCACGGCCGCGGTGGCGATCACGGCGTTCACTCTGGACTTCTACTTCGCCGACACCCCGGCCTTGGTCAACGGAAATATCCGCGCCGTCGACCCGGCCCTGGGTGTGCCGACCGGATCGGTCACGATCGTCTCCCAGGAGCCGGGGCACCCCTCATCGGACTGGGAACTCTCCGGCGACCCGGAGGATGACGGGTTCTTTGGGGGATCGGCGTACCCCACTCAGGTGGGCGTGCGTCTGTTCACCGTCCGCTACTCCGGCGACGCCACGTTCGCGCCCGCCTCCCAGGTGTTCGAGTACTACGTGCCGCCGGGGCCGAACACACAAACTACGGTGACCGCGAGCCCCTCCGGCGCGGTGACGGTGGGCCGAAAGGTGACCTTCACCTCCAACACCACGGATGACGCCGGTCGGACTCTTGAGCTCGGCGGCGCCAGCGGGGCGGTGGCGTTCCTAAACAACGGGGTGATGTTCGGCGAGTGGATCGAGGTGACCCGCGGGACCACCCCGGGCAAGACTCTGTACGCCACTCAATCGACCACGTTCAGCACCCCCGGCACCCACGTCATCACCGCGATGTTCCAGCCGAGTCTGCCGTTCTACGTCGAGTCCACCTCGGCCCCGCTCACACTGACCGTGACCGCCAAGCCCACCCCGCACCCGACACCGAAGCCCACCGCGACCGCCACGCCGACGACAACCCCCAAACCCATCGCAACGCCCAAGCCGTCCGCTACCCCGAAACCCACCGCAACGGCTGTACCCCCGGCAGCGCCGGCAGCGGTCGGCGGATCCTTCGTCGTCACCCCCAGGAGCGTCATCGCGCCGGGCTCCTCGGTGCGGGCCACGGCGGAGATCCATTCCCGAGCCACAGGCAAGGCCGTGACCGGTTTCGTGCAGTTCTACGACGGCAACGTCAAGGTCGGCACGCCGGTCGCTCTGGTCAAGGGACACGCCACTCTTCGCTACCAGAAGCTCTCGGTCGGCCGGCACGTGCTCAAGGCACGCTATCTGGGCACGAAGGCCTACGCTGCCGCGTTCACCCGCAATGTGACCGTCACGGTACGCAGGTAGCCGGATGGTTGCCGCCCCGTCCCCACCCCGTGGTTTCGCCGAAGTGAAGTGAGGTTCATCGTGCAGCAGCCCAACCCGCCGTTCCCCGACAGCGTGCGCGAGCGGGCGCGGGCAGCTCTTGCCGTGCTGGTGGCAGTCGGACTGGTCGGGTTCGCGGCCGCCCCGCCGGCGCTCGCCGCGTCGGGTAAGGCGGCGGTGGAGATCAACGCCGGTACGACGGATGAGGTCGCCTTCGCCGGGCAGGACGTCATGATCACCGGCGTGGTGTCCGCGGTGGATCCCGAACTGGGGAGACCGACCGGCTCGGTCCGGGTGATCTCCCACGAGCCCGGGCACCCGGTCTCTGAGGCGACGATCCCCGACGACCCCTTCCTTCTCGAATACTTCTCGGCCTGGGTCTACCCCACCGAGCCCGGCACCAGGAGCTTCACCGTGGAGTACTCCGGTGACGCGTACTTCGCCGCCACGAGCCAGGTCATCCGTTACGCGGTGAACACGGGGCCGCTGACGAAGACGACACTGAGCGTCAGTCCGCAGGGGCCCGTGCGCGTCGGCGGCAGGATCACCCTGACCGCCAATGCCACCGACGACGCCGGCCGCGCGCTCGACGCCATCGGCGCCAACGGCTACGTCACCTTCTTCGAGAACGGCAAGCCGCTCGGCGAGCCGATCGAGGTCACCAGGGGGACCAAGCCGGGCAAGACCCTGTACGCCACGCTCACCACCTCGTTCTCGCGGGCGGGTACCCGCACGATCACCGCCCTGTTCGAGCCGCTTTTCTACTATTACTACGTCGAGTCGACCTCGCCCCGGGTGTCGGTCACGGTGACCGGAGCGCCCACGCCGACGTCAACGCCGACCGTGACGCCCACACCGACCGGCACGCCCACACCGACTGCAACACCGCGGCCGCCCACAGCACCGGCGGCGGTGGGCGGGTCGTTCACCGTCAGGCCGCGCAGCGGGGTGAAGGCCGGCAGCGCCGTTCGGGCGGTCGCCGAGATCCACGACCGCGCCAGCGGCCGGGCGGTCGCAGGGTCGGTTCAGTTCTACGACGGTAATCGCAAGGTCGGCAAGCCGGTCGCGCTGGTCAGGGGCCACGCCTCGATGTCGTACTCCCGGCTCGCCGCCGGCGAGCACGTGCTCAAGGCCAAGTACCTGGGTACGAAGGCGCACGCCGCCGCGTTCACCCGCAATGTGACCGTGACGGTGCGGAAGTGAGGCGCGGCTCTCCGCAGGGCATCTCAGTGCGGGAACTCAGTGCGGGAACTCAGTGCACCCGTTCAATGATGAAATCTGAGCCGGGAAAGACCAGCGACTCGTGGCCGTCGTCGAACGTGACCAGGTAGGGCGGTTCTCCATCCGGGCCGCGCACCTCGCGGACCGTTCCGTGCCGGTCTGGCGTCGAGTCGGTCTTGCCCCGAATGATGATGCGGTCGTTTTCTGTTGCGCGCATGACGCTCACCTCCTTGACGGGCAGGTTACGCTCGCCCCGACCGGATGGACAGGGGGCGTCGGTCGGCAGCGGCGGCCGCGGGGTTAAAATGAGATAACCTTAGTTCTGTTGTGCGAACTGGTGTGCCGACGTCGGCGCCGGACACCGCGTGCCGAGTTGGTCCACCGTTCGCAGGCACCTGGATTCCCGGCCAGGCAACGTTCGGGTCGCCAGACCGGGATGGCAATCCTGCAAGGGAGCGCCACGGCGGGGCGAGGGGTAGGGCCCTTGCTTCGCCGCTCACCCCTGGTCGGCGCCGCTCACCCGCTCGGCTGGGCCGCGGCCGGCTCAGTGGGACTCGTCGGAGCCCAGCCGCAGTCGATCGCAGAGGGCGGTGAGCTGCACAAGTTCCTCCGCGGTCAGGCTGTCCCCGATGCGCGTGGTGATCGATGACATGTGGTCGATGGCCACCCGGCGGAAGAGAGCGTAGCCGGCCTCGGTCAACTCGACGATGGCACCGCGGCCGTCGTCGGGGTCCGGGTGCTTGTGCACATACCCTCGGGAGGCGAGGCGGTCGACCAGCCGGCTGACGCTGGGCTGGGTGAGCAGAACGTGCTTGTTGAGTTCGCGCAGACGGATGCTGCGGTCGGGCTGACGGGACAGGTTGAACATCACGTCGTACTCGTTCATGGAGATCTCCCGGGACGGGAATTCCTCGGCCAGGTTGCGCATGATCGCTACCTGGGCCCGAAACAGCGACTCCCAGGCGCCCACGGCTGCCGCTCGATCAACCATGTCGCCTCCTCATTGTGCCCCGGGGCATCTTCTGTCCAACAATATGCGATGGCTGCTGCGTCCCGCGGCAGCCTAGCCCGGTCTCGCAGTCGGTTGCGTCTGCCCGGCGGTTCGGCAGACCAGTATCGCGCCGCCCTCGGTCGAGGGCGCGGTCGGTGGTGGTCAGGGCACTCGGTCAGACGCAGGGATGACCGCGGCAACCGCGCTCACCTCGATGAGCGCGCCGGGCACACCGAGCCCGGCGACCCGGGCGGCGGTCACCAGCGGCGGGGCGCCGGGCCCGGCCAGTCTCGGGGCGATGGCGCCGTAGGCGTCGCCGAGGTCGGCGGCCGCGTCGATCCACACGGTCCACTGCACGACGTCACTGAGGGATGCGCCGGCCGCGTTGAGCGCTGTGGCCACGTTGTCGACCGCTTGGCGCGATTGTTCGGCGATGTCGGCCGACACGATGGTGCCGGCCGCGTCGATTCCATTCTGGCCGCCCACATAGATGGTTGTGACGCCGGGCGGAACTATCGCGACATGGCTGAAGGCCGGGCTCACAACGAGTCCGGCGGGTTGCAGGCGGGTGATGTCCACAGTCGCTCCAGGGTCTCGGTCTCCGTGCGCGGAATGCAGGAGCGCGGTACTTGGCTGGCGCATTACGCCGAAAACAGCCTCGACGCTGGGGGCGGCCAGGGAGGGCATTTGCCTGTCCAAGCCAACGCAAGGTGAACTCGCAGGAAAATAACGATTGGATAACTGGCTTTCCGTTACCGCTTCGTTATATATTCGTAGTGCGTCAACCGTTTGCTGTGGCGGAAGACGCGAATGTGATTGCAGGACACTCTTGGTGCAAGGGAAGAGGGTCGGTCGTTTGCCTCTACGACCGGCCCTCAATCACGTTAACCCCCGGTAGGGATCGGCCTCGGTTGACGAGCTCGACCCGCGCGTGAGCGTCGAGGTGCGAGGTCTCGACACGCTCGACCGGCGACAGGGGCGTAACCCGCAGGCGGGCCCGCACTGACGACGCCGTGCCGGCTAGAAGCGGTCGGGGCTGGGCGTGCTGGCCTGGCGGATCGACACGTCGGCGTGGCGGTCGAAGCGGTAGCCGACGCCGCGCACGGTGCGAACGATGTCTTCGTACCGACCGAGCTTGGAGCGCAGGCGGCGAACGTGCACGTCGATGGTGCGCTCGTTCGGTGCGTCCTCTTCGCTGTCGGCATCCCAGAGCTTGCTGATCAGTTCGGCGCGCTCGATGGTGCGGCCCTCGCGCAGCACGAGGTACTGCAGCAGCTCGAACTCCTTGTAGGTGAGTGCGGCGGTCTCGTTGTCCAGGATCACGCGCTTGCGGGAGATGTCGACCACCACTCCGCCCGGAGCACGGTCGGCCTCCTCGGCCGGGTTGCGGTGCTTGGCCAGGGCGGCCGGGTCCTGCAGGGCCAGGCGCACGACGTCGACATCACGCCCACCGACACCCTCGGGGGCCAGGGCCACGGCGGCGTGGGTCTCGGAGGACGGCGCGATCGCCTGGGTGAGCTTCTTCAGCTCCTCCACGATGCGGTGCAGGCTCGTGCCGGCCGCAGCGGCCTTGGCCTCGTCGATGCCGACGTAGAGCACGAAGCCGCGGGCCTGGGTGCCGTCGGGCACGGCGCGGATGCGCGGTGCGGCCGGCGCGGGTGCCGGGGCGAGGGTGAGCTCTGGACGGTAGGACTGGACGGAGCGGGCGGAGTCGATGTGTGCGAGAGACATGGCTGGAATCCTTGACTGTGATGATGCGAGTACCCGGCGCCAGGCGCTTTTCGGGTTCGAAGAATTGTCGGCCACGAGGATGGGCCGGGTTGCGGGCGGAAGGCCCGGGAGTCGATGCGTCAGCGGCTGTGTGAGAGCGGGTGAGGGGGCTATCGACTCGGCGACGGAGGTGGTGTCAGTGAGTTAGCGACACATTCGGCAACACGCCATCACGCCGCCGGGCATCATCATGCCGGCTGTGCCCAAGGCCTCGGGGGAGGTCGGGATGCGTGTGGAGGAAGTCATGAATGTGAGTAAAGCCGACTATGACGAGTTGTGTCAATTCATTGCCGACCCGACTGCGATTCATCGGTGCACCACGTTCACCGAGGTCGCGAGAAATCGGAGGATCTCGCACAAACAGCGTTTTGACAAAAGAAAACCCCTCCAAATGGAGGGGTTTCAAAGTTTTGTGAATTTCTGACCGTGCGGCGCGTCGATGGTCGCAGGATCTGCGGCCACCCGGGCTCGCCGGAGGGCGAAGCCCGCCGCGAGCCGGTTAGACCAGGCCGTAAAGCCGGTCGCCGGCGTCGCCGAGGCCGGGCACGATGTAGCCGTGCTCGTCCAGGCGTTCATCGACGGCGCCGAGCACGATGGTGACCTCACGGCCGGCCAGTGCCTCTTCAACGGCGGCGAGACCCTCGGGGGCGGCCAGGATGCAGATGGCGGTGACATCGACGGCGCCGCGGGCGAAGAGGAACTCGATGGCAGCGATCAGCGAACCACCGGTGGCCAGCATCGGGTCGAGTACGAAGCACTGACGGTCGGACAGGTCGTCCGGCAGGCGCTCGGCGTAGGTGGTGGGCTGCAGGGTCTCTTCGTTGCGGGCCATGCCCAGGAAGCCGACCTCGGCGGTGGGGAGCAGCTTGACCATGCCCTCGAGCATGCCCAGGCCCGCACGGAGGATGGGGACCACGAGTGGCCTGGGGTCGCTGATCTTCACGCCACGGGCGATCGCCACCGGCGTCTGCACGGTGACCTCTTCGACGCGAACGCCACGGGTACCCTCGTAGGCCAGCAGGGTCATCAACTCTTCCACCAGCGCCCGGAACATCGGTGACGAGGTGCTCTGATCACGCAGCACGGTGAGCTTGTGGGTGATGAGCGGATGGTCGGCTACGTGGACTCGCATAGGCTCAATCTACTAGCTCACACGGGCATCCGGCTCTCGTGGGGTGGCCGGAAAAGGGGTGGCGCGGTGCGGCAGAGCGACGAACACGCGGCCTGGATGCGGTTGGCCCTGCACGAGGCGCACGGCGCTCTGGCCAGCGGGGACGTGCCGGTCGGCGCTGTGGTGCTGGATGCGGCCGGCACGGTGATCGGCCGGGGGCGCAATGAACGCGAATTGCACCAGGATCCGACCCTGCACGCCGAGGTCGTGGCCATCCGCCAGGCCGCCGCAGCCACCGGCGACTGGCACCTCACCGGCTGCACCCTGGTGGTGACCCTGGAGCCCTGTGTGATGTGCGCCGGCGCCATCGTGGCGGCCCGCCTGGACCGGGTGGTTTTCGGTGCCTGGGACGAGAAGGCCGGTGCGGCCGGCTCGCTCTACGACGTGCTGCGCGATCGCCGGCTCAATCACCGGGTCGAGGTGGTGTCCGGGGTGGATGAAGCCGCGTGTGCCCGGGTGCTCAGGGACTTTTTCGAGGACCCGCTGCGGCGCCCGGCAGGGCGGCCAGCCACTCGCTGAACAGCGCCCGAGAGGCGTGCTGCATGGCGCCGGAGTGCAGCTCCCGGTCCCGGCGCAGCGCGTCGGGGTCCAGGCCCTCTGCCCGCACCTCCGCGTCGGAGGACGCCAACCAGGTCTCGTGCATCTGGGCGGTCACCTCCGGGTGGAACTGCACCGCCAGGGCCCACTCGCCGATCGCGAAAGCCTCGTTGCCGTAGGCGGCCGAGCCGGCCAACCGGGTGGTGCCGGCCGGCAGATCAAAGGTGTCGCTGTGCCACTGCATCATCGGGATGCCGGCGACGTGCCGCAGCGGCCCGGCCTGCCCGGCCTCGGTGGGCTCGACCAGCCGGTAGCCGATCTCGTTGCTGGGGCCCCGGTAGACCGTTGAGCCGAGGGCGCTGGCCATCAGCTGGGCGCCCAGGCACACGCCGAAGACAGGCCGTTTGGCCTCGAGCCGGTCGGCGATCAGAGCGATCTCGTCGGTGAGCACAGGAAAACTCTCGGACTCGTACACGCCCATCTCGCCGCCGAGGACTACGAGCAGCTCGGCCTCGGCCGGGTCGATCCCGCTCACCCCGGCGGCGCCGAGGGTGTCGACGTAGCGCACCGTGTAGCCGTGCTCGACGAGCACCTGTTCCAGGTTGCCGAGGTGGATCTCTGGGGCGTGCCGCAGCACCAGCGCGACGCGACTCGCGGTCACTCGAGGCCCTTGATGACGATCGCATCCGTTGGCGGGACGACGGCGGTCGGATCGACGTACAGGTCTGGCTCGAGGTAGATCACCCTGGCGCTCGGCACGGCGGTCCGGATGCGGGTCTCCACCGCGTTGATGCCGGCGGCCACGTCGGAGAAGCGCTGGCCGGAGTCGAAGGCGAGCTTGGCGGCGACGAGCAACTCGTCCGGGCCGAGGTAGAGGGTCTTCAGGTGGATGAGTTTCTTCGTCTCGTCACCGGCCAGGATGGCGGCCTTGATGGCGTCGACATCCGTGACGCTGGCCCCCTCGCCCACCAGCAGGCTCTTGGTTTCGATGCCCAGGATGATCGCGACCAGCACGAGCAGCACCCCGATGGCGAGGGTGCCGATGGCGTCCCAGGTAGCGTCGCCGGTGAGCACGGTCAGGCCGACCCCGCCCAGCGCCAGGGTCAGGCCGGTCAGCGCGGCGGTGTCTTCGAGCAGCACCACTGGCAGCTCAGGAGCCTTGGCGCGACGGACGAACTGCACCCAGCTCTCGCCCCGCCGCACCCGGTTCGACTCCTTCACCGCGGTGCGCAACGAGAACGACTCGAGGCCGATCGCGACCAGGAGCACCAGGATCGGCAGCCAGGCGTTGTCCAGTTCGTGCGGGTTCTGCAGCTTCTCGATGCCCTCGTAGATCGAGAACACGCCGCCGACCGAGAACAGGATGATCGACACCACGAAGGCGTACACGAAGCGTTCCCGGCCGTAGCCGAACGGATGGTCGGTGTCCGCCGCCTTCTGCGACTTCCGGCCGCCGATCAGCAGCAGCACCTGGTTGCCGGAGTCGGCCAGGGAGTGCACACCCTCCGCCAGCATCGAGGAGGAGCCGGAGACGAACCAGGCGATGAACTTCGTGACCGCGATGCCGAGGTTGGCGAGCAGCGCCGCCACGATTGCCGTGTTGCCGCCTGATGCGCTCATGCCCACATCCTAGAACCGTCCACCACCGCACCGGATACCGGCGGCCGGGCGAAAACTACACTGGGGGAATGACTTCGACCGCACCCGTCACCCTGCCCGCCATCGCCTTCCTCGGCGCCGGATCTATGGCCAGGGCCGTTCTGGCCGGGCTGCTCAAACCCACCGTCACGGTGGCCGGCGGCATCCGCACCACCAACCGCACCGCAGCCAAGGCCGCAGAACTCGCCGACACCGAGGGGGTCACCGCGTGGGCGACGGAGACCGAACCTGACGCCAACCGGCTCGCTGTGGCCGGCGCCGGCATCGTGATCGTGGCGGTCAAGCCCAAGATGGTGCCCGACCTGCTCGCCGAGATCGCCGACAGCCTGGAGCCGGGCACCCTCGTCGTGAGCGTGGCCGCCGGCGTCACCATCGCCACCTTCGAAAAGCACCTGCCCGCCGGGGTGGCCGTGATCCGGTCGATGCCGAACACCCCCGCCGTCGTGGGCCTGGCCGTCACCGGGCTCAGCGCCGGCACCAGGTCCACCCCGGACCAGATGGACCTGGCCACGGCACTGTTCGAGACCGTGGGAGAGGTGCTGGTGGTGCCGGAGGACAAGATCGACGCCCTGAGCACCATCTCCGGGTCTGGCCCGGCCTACGTTTTCTACCTGATCGAGCAGCTCACCCTCGCGGCCATCGACAAGGGGTTCACCGCCGAGCAGGCGGCGACCATGGTCAACGGCACCTTCCTCGGCGCCAGCGCGCTGCTCGCGGTCTCGGATCTCACTCCGTCCGAGCTGCGTCGTCAGGTGACGAGTCCCATGGGCACCACCGAGCGGGCCCTGCAGCAGCTCGAGACCGGCGACCTCAAGGGCCTCTTCGACCGGGCGACGGATGCCGCGCTCGCGCGGGCCAGGGAACTCGCCGCGTCGTAGCCCCGCTCGCCTCACGCACCCCTCTCGTCGGTCGAGCCTGTCGAGACCGCGCAACCGGCGTGTGGGTCATGCCCGTCTCGTCAGGCGATCTGGGTACCGATGTCAGTCCGGTTCGGGGTGCCTAATTGCCGTTCTACCGGCACGGTGCCCGCTACGATCACATCCCCGGTATGGGCGGTGGTCACCGTCTCGATGAGCACGATGTGCACTTCCTCGTCTGCGACAGGGTTGTGCTGCACGCCGCGGGGTACGACGTAAAACTGTCCCGGCGTGAGCACAACCTCCTGGTCGTCCGGCAGCTGGATTCGAAGCCGACCCGAGACGACGAGGAACATTTCGTCCTCGGCGTCGTGCGCGTGCCAGACCAGCTCGCCGAGAAGCTTCGCAACCTTGACGTACTGATCGTTCACCTGCCCGACGACTCGTGGCGTCCAGTGTGCTTCAACCTGCCGGAGTTCTGCGTCGAGGTCGATGCCGGAGAGGTGTGTCATTGAACAATTCTGCACCACCGTGCGCGCGGGGCCGGCCCGTCTCGTTAGTCGAGCTTGTCGAGGCCGTGCTGAGCCTGTCGAAGTAGACCTCGTGGGTCGGTCTCTGAACGCACGTCACCGGGTTTCGACAGGCTCAACCAGCGTGTGGGCGCGTGCCCGACTAGGAGCCGAGCGCGGCGAACCGCTCGATGTCGCCCTCTGTTCCGGCCACGATGATCAGGTCGTGGTCGGACACCACGGTCTCGGCCGTGGCGTAGGAGAACGGCCGGCCGGGGCTCTTGACGCCCACGACCGTGACGTGGTGCTTGGTGCGCACACCGGACTCGGTGAGGTTGAGCCCGCGGATCGGCTTGGGCGGGTACATCTTCACCAGGGCGAAGTCGTCGTCGAACTCGATGAAGTCCAGCATCCGCCCCGACACCAGGTGGGCGACGCGCTCGCCGGAGTCGGCTTCGGGGTAGATCACGTGGTTGGCGCCGATGCGTTCGAGGATCTTGCCGTGGGTCTGCGAGATCGCCTTGGCCCAGATCTGTGGAATTTTGAGGTCGACCAGGTTCGCAACGATCAGCACGCTCGCCTCGACGGAGGAACCGACGGCGCAGACGGCGACGGAGAAGTCCTGCGCACCGATCTGCCGGAGTGCGTCGATGGACTTCGCGTCGGCCTGCACGGCGTGGGTGATGCGCTCCGACCACTTCTGCACGAGGGCCTCGCTGCTGTCGACGGCGAGCACCTCCCGGCCGAGACGATCGAGCTTGCCGGCCGTGGCCGCGCCGAAGCGGCCGAGGCCGATGATGAGCACGGGGGCGTCGTGCTTGATCCGGTCAACCAACGATGGGCCTTTCCTCGGGGCGTTTGAACAACTGTCTGCTCTGGCTCGCTGCCAGCGCCGCCGCGAGAGTCACTGTACCAACCCGGCCCATGAACATGGTCATGGCCAGCACGTAGACGCCCTCAGGCGGCAGTTCGGCCGTCAACCCGGTGGAGAGGCCATCGGTGGCGAAGGCCGAAATCACGTCGAACAGCACCAGATCGAGCGGGGCCTTGGAGATGTGCAGGATGAGCACGGTGGAGACCGCGACGGTGGTCGCGCCCCAGAGCACCACACTCACCGCCAGGCGCAGGATGTCGCTGGGGATGCGCCGGCCGAAGGCCTCCATCTGCTCCTTGCCCTGTGCTTCGGCGAAGGCGGCCAGGAACAGCACCGCGAGGGTGGTGACCTTGATGCCCCCGGCCGTGGACGCGGACCCGCCGCCGATGAACATCAGCATGTCGGTGAGCAGCAGGCTGGAACCGTGCAGGTCGATGATGTCGATGGTGGCGAACCCGCCAGAGCGGGTCATCACCGACATGAACAGGGATTGGAAGACCGTGTCGCCGGCGTTGAGCGACCCGAAGGTCTTCGGGTTGTCGAACTCCAGGATGATGTAAAAGATCATGCCAACGAACATCAGCACGAGGGTGGTCCAGAGGGTGAGCTTCACGTGCACGGACCACCGGCGCGGGGTGCGCCAGTGCCGGGCGAAGGTCATCAACACCGGAAAGCCCAGGCTGCCCAGGAACACGCCGACCATCAGGGTGCCGAGGAACCAGTAGTCGTTGGCGAACTGGCCGAGGCCGCCCACATTCGGGCTGAAGCCGGTGTTGGTGAACGCCATCGCGGCGTAGTAGATGCTCTGCCACAGGGCCTCGCCAGGGGGCACACCGTCGATCAGCATCCGCGGGAACAGCAGCAGGGTGACGGCGGCTTCGATGACGAGGGTGCTGACGGCGACGGTGAGCAGCAGGCTGCCGACCTCGCCGAGGCGCACGGCCTGGCCCTCGTTGACCGGGCCCATGTGGATGCGCGACGGGTTCGAATCGCTGGCCGCGATCAGCTTGGCCCGCAGGCCGAGCCGGCGGGAGATCACCAGGCCCATCAGCGACGCCAGGGTGAGCACGCCGACGCCGCCGATGTTGACCCCGACGACCACCAAGACGTTGCCGAACGGGGACCAGTGCGTGGCCATGTCGACCGTGCTGAGGCCGGTGACGCAGATCACGGACATCGCGGTGAAGAGGGCATCGTGCAGGGGAGTCTCCGTGTCGCCCGCCGACGCGATCGGCAGAGAAAACAGGAGCGTGAAGACGAGAATCAGCGCGGTGAACACGAACAGGGCGAACCGGGACGGAGACTGCCGCACAATCACATCGACGGAGTCGCGGATGCGGCCGTACCAGGTGTTGGAATGGTGCCTGAAACGTGCGTTAGGGGCCTGCGTCTTCACTTGAATCCCCGAAACTGCCGGTGGTCGTTGACGACTTGTCACAGTACGCGCACCGGGAATGACTACCCTTGGGGCATGGCAGACATCTTTGGCGTGGTGGCGGACTCGACCCGACGCGATATCTTACGCATTCTCCTCGAGCGCTACAACCAGTCCAGCGCCGCCCGGGGGGAGCTGAGTGTCTCCGACATCGTCAGCTCGCTCGGACTGAGCCAGCCCACGGTGTCCAAACACCTCAAGGTGCTGCGGGAGGCCGGGCTGGTCGGGGTGCGTGAAGAGGGTCAGCATCGCTACTACCACTTGGACTACGCCCCGCTCGAGGAGATCGAGGACTGGTTGATCCCGTTCCTCAGCCTCGACGTGGCCACCACCATCGATGGTGTGGACGAGACCGAGGTCCTCAAGGACGAGCAGCGTGCCTTCGCCGCGGCGATCGGCAAGGCATTCGCCGACACGTCCTTCCAGATGTCGAATGTGGTCAAGGATTCCGCGGTGAAGAAGAGCGTGAAGAAGTGGCGCAAGAACGACTAGCGGGCACCAGCGGTTCGCTCTAGAGTTGCGGCAGAATCACCAGCCGAACCGAGGGAGTCGCTTATGTCACGCGAACTCGCCGACTCGCGACTGGACGATCTGCGGTTCCTGACCGTGGCAGAGGTGGCGCTGATGATGCGGGTGTCCCGCATGACGGTGTACCGCCTCGTCCACGCCGGAGAGCTCCCCGCGGTGCGGTTCGGCCGCTCCTTCCGGGTGCCGGAATCGGCCGTGCTCAAGGCCATCGAACCACCGTTTGCCGGCAGTGCGTAGAACGGGACTTTCTTTATCCGTTAGAATGGGGTTTTCGTGTCGGTCGCGAATCCCGCGGCTTAACCAAAACTTTGTGAGGTCCGTGTGGGTTCTGTAATCAAGAAGCGACGCAAGCGTATGGCGAAGAAGAAGCACCGCAAGCTGCTTCGCAAGACTCGCCACCAGCGTCGTAATAAGAAGTAGACGGTTCCGGCCGTTTTTTTAGGAAAGCGCTAGGTCACCGACCTAGCGCTTTTTGTTTGCCCTGGCCGCCTTGATCTGCGCGATCTTCATGTGCATGATCGGCCAGCCACGCGCCAGCGCGTAACGGCGCAACGTGCTGTCTGGATTCACCGCGACGGGGTGTCCGACGAGCTCGAGCAACGGAATGTCGTTGTGCGAGTCCGAGTAGGCCCAGCAGTGTGCCAGGTCGGCGTCGCGTTCGATGGCGATCTCGCGGGCGACGTCGGCCTTGCGGTCGCCGTGGCAGATACCGTCGATGAACGCGCCGGTGAAGATGCCGTCGACCGTGGCGAGCCGGGTGCCCAGCGCACCGGTCAGCTCCAGCCGCTCGGCGATCACGTCGGCGACCTCCTGGGCGGTCGCGGTGACCAGCCACACCTCGCGACCCGCGTCACGGTGGGCGTGCGCTACCGCCACGGTTTCCGGCCAGAGCCGGTGGATGAGCTGGCTGTCGAAGATCTGGTGGCTGAGCGTGATGAGTTCCGCCCGCGTGCGCCCCGTCATGATGTCCATCGCCCGCAGACGCAGCCGGGCGATGTTCACGCCGTCCTCGCCGACCGCGAGAAACCGGGTCTGGCTCCAGCCGAACGCGAGCACATCGGCCACGGAGATGAACCGGGCCCGCCACGCCCCCACGCCCAGATGGTAGAGGCTGGCACCGCGGAGCAGGGTGTTGTCCACGTCGAAGAACGCGATCGCGCGAGGGCCGGATTCTTCGGTCATTTCGTCCGAGTCTACTGACTGTCCGGCTCCCGTGGCGGCCTAGGCTGGGCGTATGTCCACAGCTCTCCTGACCCTCATCGGCAAGCCGGGGTGCCACCTCTGTGATGACGCCAGGGCGGTGGTCACGACGGTTCTGGCCGATCTGGCCGCCGAGCCGGGTGCGCCGGATGTTGCGCTGGAGGAGAAGTCGATCCTCGATCACGCCGAGCTGCACGAGCTCTACGTCGAGGAGATCCCGGTGCTGCTGATCAACGGGCTGGTCCACAACTACTGGCGCATCGACCCGACGCGTCTGCGCACCGCTCTCCTGGAGGTCCGATGACCATTCTGCATCTCGTGTCGTGGAAGCTCACGGCCACCGACCCTGCCGAGAAGGCCGAGCACGCGGCCCAGATCGCGGCCAGGCTCGGCGGCCTCGTTGGTGTGATCGACGAGATCCGGTCGCTACGCCTCGGCCCGGATGTGGTCGGCGGCGCCAACTGGGACGTGGCGCTCGTCGCCGAATTCGACGATGAGGCGGCGTTGGGTCGCTACCAGGTGCATCCGGCGCACGTGGAGGCCGGCGCCTATGTGCGCTCGGTCGTCGCCGAGCGGATGGCCGTCGACCTCCTCGTCTAGCCGCGACCGGGTGCCCTGAGCCCTTCCGGGCTTCGCTGCGCCTCGTACGGCTGGCTGCGCCCGCTATAGCGGGCGCAGTGGCCGAGAGGTGGAGCAGTGAGCGTGCGTGCCGCGGATGCGCGTGCCCGGGGGCGCGAAAAACGGCCGAGCGGGTGCTCGGCCGTTTTCGTGTGCAGCGGTTGTGCTGCGGGGTGCTGCGTGTTGTGCGGGGTGTTACTTGGTGTTGACGGTGATGGTGGCGATGCCGACGAGGAGCTGGTCGGCGACGGCGTCGGTGTTGAAGGT
>NZ_JAIEUL010000035.1 GCF_019599185.1 Cryobacterium inferilacus
ACTCCTCGATCGGGCATGTCACGCCAGTGGAGTTCGAGATGCAATACTCGTCACAGGCCGCTGAGATCCAACTCGCCGCTTAACCCGTGTCCACTCTCCGGGGTCAAGGCCAAACGATCAAGCCCGGGCCCAGGACGGCTACTGGGAGTAATACCCAAGCGGCCCGGGCACCAGCCCGGGCCGCTACCACCTCGTCAGAACTGCGCTACCACCTGCCTGGACTCGCGCTACCAGCTGGCGCTACTCGCCAACGGGGTGAGTTAGGCTGTCGAAGTGGACAACGAGGGGGACGGCCGGGATGAAGCGCGCATGCGCGATCTCGCTATAGGGCCCTCGAACTCACCACCGTTCGCGAGGTTCCGACGTGTCCGCAGGGAACTGGTCGGCTTTTTTCTGAGTACGTTGCTGGGGCTGAGCATAGATCTGGGACTCTTTGCATGGGGCGTTGCTGCCGGCCTGATGCCGGGTCTGGCGAATCTTCTGAGCTCAGCGTGCGCCGTCACCGTCATGTATTTTCTATCGAGCCGACTGACCTTCCGCTCCGCTCAAACAACAAGCCGGTTTGTGCTATTTGTCATGTGGTACGTCGCCTCGATCATGGTTTTCTCTCTGCTCGTGCAGGTCGCTCACGACACATTCGCGGTAGAGGCTTTCTGGGCCAAGCTCCTGACGCTACCCCTCTCGTTCGCGGCTAACTTCGTGGCTGTGCGCTTGATCATGACTTATCGAGTTCGTAACTTAGGAAGAAGCACATGAAGGAAGCGCAGGCGTTCCTGTTCGATCTTGACGGGACGCTTGTCGACACCCGCGAAGCGAATTTTCTGGCGTACCGTGATGCGTTCGAGCTCCTCGGGCGGTCGCTTACCCGGGATCAGTTTGCCGACACGTGGGGGAGCGATTCCCGTGTTTTCATTCCGGCGCTGTTGCCCGGAATCGGAATCGCGGATGTTGACATGATTCGTAGCCACAAGGCGGGCCTTTACGGGCAGTACGTCGACAAGTCCCAGGGAAACTCGGCCTTGATCGAATTTGCACGTTCCATGCGTGGAGTTGTTCAGTTGGGGCTGGTCACGACGGCGAAGTCGGCGAACGTACGTTCGGTGCTGCGCGCTCACAATCTGAACGGACTGTTTGACGTGACGGTTTGTGGAGATGACGTCTCTCAGCCGAAACCAAGTCCCGAGGGATACACCAAGGCCCTGGACCTGCTGGGAGTTGAACCCGGTGCGGCTGTCGCCTTCGAAGACTCGCACACCGGAATCACCGCAGCGACCGCTGCCGGCATCCTCGTAGTACCGATTCGGGCCTTCAATGCTTAGCAAGTTCGGGCGCACGCGGGCAGGATTGACGGGCCTCGCCTTGGTTGGCGGGTCCTTGTCGTTAACTCTCAACTTCGGTGCCTATCTCGACGGCGTGGGCAGAGCGATCGAGGTAGCCGGGGCGTTCTCGCTGCATTTCTGGACAGCGGTGATTCTGGTCCTTCTCGGCCATGGGCTGCGGGCACAGCGCACGCGATTAGCTATAAACAACGCTTTTCCCGCGCCGTGGAGGGCGCATTTCGGGGCACTGAGTGTCGGCTACTTTTTCGGCGCGATTCTGCCATTTCGGCTGGGCGAGGTGATCCGAACGTGGCTCTTGGCCCGGCGCCTGCGAATCAGCCTCTTGTACACCTTCGCGACAGTAGCGCTTGAGCGGGTGCTGGACATTGCGCTAATTTCCTTCCTATTCCTGGCCGGTACGTTCCTGTTCCCGGGCACCGAACATTCTGCCCTCGTCACCGCCGCCGTCGTCGCTCTCGTGGGATCGCTGGCAGTCATCTTGGTCTTTGCGACTCTGATGAGTGGAAACGGAAGCGTCATGAAATTTGTCGGATGGGCGACGTCGCTATTCAACCCGCAGATTCAAGGGCGCACTCAATTTTCGGCCTGGACGCTGATCTACGGATTTCAACGACTCGCGAAGAAGCCGCGGCAGATGGTGCTGTATCTCGGCGCTTTTCTCGGCTCCTGGGCTTGCTACCTGACGGCGACCGCGGTTCTGGTCCTCGTGTTGCTCCCAGCGTTCCCTATTAGGGAAACCGTCAGCGCAGCGGTTGGGCCGTTCATTCTGGCTGCAAGCTCCCCTTGGCCGGCGATGCCGGACTCTTACGTGGGCATATTGGGCGAGCTTGACGTGCCGGACGCGAGTGCGATTCTCCTCGGCTCGGCGACCTGGTTCGCCCTCGCCATTCCGATTGCAGTGATCGGGCTGATCTGGACCCCGCTCTATTCGGTGCGCGTGGGTCGAGGACCCCAGAGTGTTGTGCAGGTGGAACTGCCTGGGAACCGCAACAAGCTGGACCGCAGCGAACTGTCAGGCCGCGATTTTCCCAAGTTCTTGAACGCGTACTTTCGCGGGGAATCGCTGTTTCACGTTCTTCACGAATTGGAAGTGCGCGGTGATTTGACGCTGGTTCGGGTCTTCAAGGGTGGTTCGAACGCGGTCGCAGTTCTGTCCCGCCAGGGTGGCGAGCTCAGCGTGCAGAAGCTGGTTCCCCGGGCACATGCTGAAAAACTCAAGATGCAGTACGACTGGCTGATCGCCCATGGCCACCATGACCGCATCGTTCAAGTCATCGGCGACTCATCCGGCGACGCGTTCTACTCGATCGAACTGGAATACTGCGCCACTTCAGTTCCGATGTTTGAATTCATCCACGTGAACCCAGTTCCTGAATCCGAACGCAAGCTCACGGAGCTATGGGCGTTCATGTTCGACAACATCTACACCGTCCATGAGCCGGCACTCCACGCCGACGAACTGGAGCAGTACGTCCAGGAACGTTTTGTTGAACGGGTGAATGCTGTCGCCACGGTGCACGACGATCTGGCTCGAGCCCTCGAAGGCGAGTTCATATCAATCAACGGTCGCACGTACTCGAACTTCCACACAGTGATGGCGACCATTCGTCAGAGCCCCGAGGCGTGGTCCGACCTCTGTACCTATCAGGCGTCGGATGCAATCCATGGTGACCTCACCATCGACAACATCCTGATTGATCGGGCCGCGGATACCTTCACGATCATCGACCCGTCTGACGACAACAAGGTGCGCGGCCCGGTGCTCGATTTTGCCCGACAGTTCCAGTCCCTGAGGATGGGATACGAGTTCCTCAACCTGGACGAGTCGCCGGTGTCCCTCGGTACCGACGCGGCGGGACAGCAGACCATCGAGTTTCCCACGCTGCGGTCGGAACAATACGTTCAACTTGAGGAGTTCCTCTTCTCTGAAATCGCAATAGCGCGGTTGACCCCCGGGGAATTGCGGTCGATCGATTTTCATGTCGGTCTCCTTTACGGCCGGATGCTCTCGCATCGAGTCGTCATGGACCCTGAGACGGTACTTCGCTACTACGCGACATGCGTCGTAGGACTCAACCGATTCGCCAGCCAGTACACACCAGTGAGGTCCGCCCTGTGATTGCCCGCACCATCGTCGCTATTCCCGCCTACAACTGTGCAACCCAACTGGAACGTGTCCTGAATGGGGTTGACGAGAGGCTGATGGGACGGGTCGAAGAGTTCTGGGTGTTCGATAATCGCAGCACCGATGGAACTCTGGCAGCCGCTGTCGAGTATCAGCGCCAAGGCCGCATACCGAACCTGCGAGTGTTTCAGAACGACGTGAATGTCAACCTCGGAGGTACGCACAAAATTGCCTTCGACAAGGCGCGGACGATCGGGGCGACTCACGTCGCCATTCTTCACGGCGATGATCAGGCCACCACCGAGGAGCTCCACGATCTCCTGGACATTGCCTCCTCGTCGGTTGCCGTCGGCGCCGTGCTTGGTTCCCGGTTCAACGGGCGTTCTCGCCTTCGAGGGTACGACTGGAAGAGGATTGCGGGTAACAAAGTCCTCAACCTGATCTACTCAGCGACGGCGGGGCGCCGCCTCGAGGATCTCGGTTCCGGCCTGAACATTTTCGAAGTGGCCCGGCTGGACCCGAAGACATATCATCGGTTCGCCGACGCTTTAACCTTCAACTTCGAATTGATTCTCGATCTGGTCGCACGCAGAGTGCCCTTCACCTTTGTTCCGATCACCTGGGAGGAAAGCGACCAGGTTTCCAACGCACGCAATGTCAACGTTTTCCTGGGTGCGCTGCGCATCCTTACGCGGTGGCGCCTGGTGCGCCCCACGAGCCAGCCGGCCGTGGATCAGGCCCGCTACTCGTCGACTGAAATTAAGGGCTAGCACATGATCCAGATTCTCATGCCAATGGGCGGGCTCGGGCAGCGCTTCAAAGCTGTCGGCATCGACACGCCGAAGCCTCTCATCGAGGTCGATGGCAAGCCGATGTTCCGAAAGGCGCTGTCCTCGTTCGACGGGCTTCAGGCGCCGAAGACACTGACTGTGATCGTGAGAGAGGACGATGACGCCGATTCACGCCTATCCAGCCAAATTCTGGCGTCGGAGCCGTCCGCGACAATCGTTCATCTCAAGAGCAACACGCGTGGAGCGGCAGAAACGGCGCTTCTCGCCCGGGACGTTCTCGACGCTGACCAGCCGCTGGTCATCCTCGACTGCGACATCGCGTTCACCAGCGATGACTATCTGGCGACTATCGCCACGGATGCCGGCGACGACGGTGTTCTCCTGTCATTTCATTCCACGGACCCTCGATACAGCTACGTTGAGGCAGACGAACTCGGCCACGCCGTCCGAACCGCTGAAAAGGACCCGATCTCGAATAACGCCCTCGCGGGCTCCTACTTCTTCCGTCGGGCGAGCGTCTTCTTCGACGCGGCTGAACGCCTGCTGGAACGGCCGATCAGCCCGGCAATGCCCGAGTACTACATGTCGCTGGTGTTCAACGAACTCCTGGCGGCCGGCGCTCACGTTGGCGTGGCCAACGGAGACTTCTATTGCTTCGGTACTCCCCAGGAGCTCGCCGACTACCAGGAAACCGGGCTGCCTATCGGCTCGGGAACGGCGGACGAATAACCGTGGATCATGTGGCAAGAGCCGTAAAGACGCTCCTGCAGCACAAGCTGCTCGTTTCGTTGTTCCTCACCTTCCTCCACTTATTCCTGATTCTTCCGATCAACCAGGCAATATTCTTCGATATTCCTGGGGATGATTCGAAAAAGGCGATCACGTCCTTGATCCTCCGCGCGGGTTTCGCGGTGCTCCTGTTCGGCTTGATCTACAGCGTGCTCAAGTTCGCCGAAGGAATCGTAGCCGGCGGGCTGCTGTATCGGCGATGGCTCCTCGCCGGTGGTGTGTACTTACTGGTCAACGTGGTCGTGTTGGCGTTCATCTGGCCGGGATACTGGGTGTGGGATGAGTACTTCCTCCTGAACGGCGTTCGCGATGGAACGCTCCCGGTCTGGCAAGGACTCTTCACGGGCATCTTCTACGTTTTCTGCCTCTATCTCATCCCGACAGGTGGCGGGGTCGTGATCGTGCAGGTTCTCATCGCCTCAGCCGTAGTGGGGTACGTCATTGCGCAAACGGCTGGGCTCCTCAAACGGAGCTGGCTCGCCGGACTGCTTCTCATTCCGTTGGTGAGCGCACCTGTGCTGCTCTACAACTTCTATCCGCTCCGCCTCACGGTGTACAGCTATCTCGAACTACTGGTGCTCTTCCGCCTGATTCTCATCGCGAAGGGCAACGCCAGAACCACCAATCGCTACGTCGAATTCATGGCATTGAGCGCCGCTATCATGCTGCTCGCAGTGTGGCGCTCTGAAGGCGTCTACTACCTGATATTGCTTCCGATCCTGTTCATCGCCTTCAAGATGTTCAGAATCAAAGGGGAGAAGCTCCTCGCGCTTGGTGCAACGGTTGTATCCTTGGCGATCGTTCTTGGAGGGTATGGCCTCAACAAGTCCGCGACCGACCCGAGATACGAGGTCACGGCGACCCTGAATCCGCTCTCTGTGATGTTGCAGCAGCCCCTGAAGGGAGACAAGCTTGAGGATAGCCTCGCGGCCATCGATCGAGTGATTGATCTCGAGGTGGTCAAGGAGATGCCAAGCGCCTACGAGATCCCCTCCTTCTTCGCAGGCGCACTCAGGCCGGATTTCGAAGCTAACCTCGGCGGATACAACCGGGCATTCCTCCAAGTAGTGATGGACAACCCGGGGGCCTTCGTAAGTGCGCGCGTCGACACGTTCATAGCCGCGAATGCCTTGACCGACAGATTCCCGCAGATCTTCGGGGCGAGAGCCTATCTGACCGAACCGACTCCCAGGGTCTTGGAAGTCCGTGACAAGTTCGACAAGAACAACTACTTCTCCAACGCCCTAAGCCCAGAGGTGCGAGACAGCACAATACAAGCACTTCTGATGGTCGACGATGATGGAAAGCCAAGCATTGGCGCCAAAGTCACGTGGACCGTCATCCCGGTCGGGATTCTGCTGCTCGTTGCACTAGGCGTTGGAATTGCTCGAAAAAAGTGGATTGCAGCGGGCCTAGTCACACTGGTAGGAGCAAGATTGGTCCTGATCTTCCTCACGGCGCCTGCGCTTTACTTCATGTATTACCTGCCAGTGTTCTTGTCGGGGTGGATGCTGCTGGCGTACTACAGCGTCGTCGTGCTGGACCGGAACTTTGGTTGGGTCCACAAAACGACTCAGCCCGTTCGGCGGCTGGTCGTATCGCGGCGCACTCAATCGGCGGACGCGCACCATGCACATGTCTCGGTAAGCACCGCTGGGGCGGAGAGCGGCCCCCGTTAGTTTTTCCCTCGTCGACGACGAGGGCGAAGCAGACACCAGCGGGAAAAGAGTCTAGATTTGTGCGCTGTCAAGCCGACCGGAGTTACCAGGGTTAGGTATAGACGTTTTTCGGGGATGTTGATCCCGACGGTGCCTGCTGCTGCGGCTGCTGCTGCTGCTGGTGCTGTCGGTCGGGTGCGGAATCGTCCCGGGTGCTTGTGGTGTCGGCATCCAAGGGAGCCAGACGGGCGAGGGCCACTGCATCGAATCGTGCATTGTGTCATTCAGCGCCACGGTTGGTGTGGTTGAGAGGCACCCGAAAGGCTCCTTCCACCAGGTGAGAGCCAAGTGGTCGATGGATTCTGAGGATCAATGGCGAAACTGCGTCTCTCAGCTGCGAAACCAAGGGCTTTTGGCACGGTAGATCGCCGTACAGGGGATTGTGCCGGCCTGTCGGCGGACATGGATAACCGCCCACCGGCGTCCGATAGGGAATCGCCGCTTCGCGACCGCCTGGCCATAGCGGTGGCCCACAGCTGGCCAGCCCAATCTCGCAATAGTGGGACATCGTGAGTATTTGAAGCCTTGAGCGCCACCAGTTATTGCGGTTGAGCGCCACTGAATATTGCGTTTCAGCGCCACTGGGTATTGCCGGTGAGCGCCAGCGGTTCAGCTCGCGCTCACCGGCGTGGGTCACGCCGCGTTGTCCGCGGTGTGTTCGCGCATGTTGGTGCCGCCGGTCTCGATCCAGATCGTGCGGTGCACGATGCGGTCCATGATCGCGTCGGCGTGAACGCCGGATCCCAGGCGCTGATGCCAGTCCTTCTTGGCGTACTGGGTGCAGAACACGGTCGAGGTGGTGTCGTAGCGGCGCTCCAGGAGTTCGAGGAGCATGCTGCGGGTGTTGTCGTCCGGCTGGTCGAGCAGCCATTCATCGATCACGAGGAGGGTGAACGCCGCGTATTTCCGGAGGAACTTCTCTTTGCCTCCGGGCTTGTCGCGGCCGGCAGCCCAGGCTTCTTCGAGGTCGGGCATGCGGATGTAGTGCGCTCGATACCGGTGTTGGCAGGCTTGCTTCGCGAGTGCCGATCCGAGGTAGGACTTTCCGGAGCCGGTGAATCCTTGGAACACGACGTTCTGCCGCCTCTCGATGAAGGTGCAGGTGCCCAGCTGGGCGATTGAGTATTTGCGGGCTTGGGGGCCAGTGAATATTGCCTTCGGGGGCCACCGGTATTGCCTTTGGGGGCCACGCAGTCGCGCGGTCGGGGGCCAGCGGCGCCCGACCGCGCGAGTGTCTATGCCGTGACCTGGCCGGCGGTGTGTTCTCTCATGTTGTGGCCGCCGGTCTCGATCCAGATGGTGTTGTGCACGATGCGGTCCATGATCGCGTCAGCGTGAACCCCAGAGCCGAGGCGCTGGTGCCAATCCTTCTGGGCGTATTGGGTGCAGAACACCGTTGATGCGTGGTCGTAACGCCGCTCGAGGAGCTCCAACAGCATGCTTCTTGTGCTTTCGTCGGGCTCGTCCAGGAGCCATTCGTCGATCACCAGGAGCGAGAACGCGGCGTACTTGTTCAGGAACTTCGTGGTCCCGGACGGCTTGTCTCGGGCCAGCTGCCAGGCCTCTTCGAGCTCTGGCATGCGGATGTAGTGCGCTCGCACCCGGTGCCGGCATGTTAGCGGCCATGCAAAACTGGGTGTTTTCTACCCAACGTCGCATCACTTGATCAAATTTGGGGCTGTTTCTCGAGCCTATCGAAGTGCGCTTGAGCGGGTTCCCAGTTGCGTGATTCGCGAGGGCGACCATTGATCTTTGCGGCGACTTCAGCCAGGCGCTCGCGACTGTGTTGGTTGAGGTTGGTGCCCTTGGGGAAGTACTGGCGGACGAGCCCGTTGGTGTTCTCGTTTGAACCACGTTGCCATGGCGAATGCGGGTCGCAGAAGTAGACCGGGATCGTCGTGTCCTTCTTGAACTGCAGGTACTCCGACATTTCTGAGCCCTGATCCCACGTCAGGGATTTGCGCAAGTGTGGAGGCAGCGCTGCCATGGCTTGACCGACGCGTTCACGGACGGTGGGGGCGTCCCGCTTACCGTTCAGGTGTACGAGCAGCAGCATGCCGCTGGTGCGTTCTACGAGGGTTGCGATAGCGGAACGGTTGAATGTTCCGCAGATCAGGTCACCTTCCCAGTGCCCGGGAACAAGTCGGGTCTCGACCTCGGCGGGGCGCTCGCTCAGCAGCGGGCCAGAGAACCTCGAACGGCGTTTTGTGCTGTGACGGTGGGTCAGGCGTCCCCGGCGTCCGGTCCGGAGATGGCTGGTCATTTCCCGGGATAGCCCAGTCGCTTTCGGCGCGTAAAGGGCCTGGTAGATGCTTTCGTGCACAACCTGCATCTCGGGCCGCCCCGGAAAATCGACGCTCAGCTGGTGACTGATCTGTCGAGGGCTCCACTGTTGGAGAAGGTGCTTCACGATGGCGTCCCGCAGTTCTGGGTTGCCGGCGATTTTGCCGAGACGAGGGCGTTTGCGTGCGGCGTCCGCCAAGACCTGCGCTGCACGGGGAGCATATCGTTTCAGGCGTGGCGACCGATTTCGGATCACCTCGCGGCTGATCGTCGACGGACTTCTCCCCAACGCGGTTGCGATCTGCCGCAGGCTCTGGCCCGCTTGAATCGCGTCAGCGATCCGAATGCGCTCACTCTCGGAGAGGTATCGAGGCGATATCTCCGGTGGCGCTTTCAGCGAGATCGGAGCGTACGTCGTCGCGCGACCGTGAGCGTCCGTCACCGTGCGCCCGTGTCGCCACCGCATGCCCGTGCGCCGGTTGATGTTCAGTTTTCGGCACGCCTCGGCGTTGCTGATTCCTTGCCTCATCAGCTGAGCGTATTGGTTACGTGCCTCGACCATCGGCAAAGCACCGGCGACCTTTTGTCGCTTTCTTGGACTGCCTGGCATCGGTTCTCCTGAACCTTGGGTGATGCGACGATGGCTAGAAACCGCCCTGCCCATAGGCGGCCACGGAACGGCCCACTGACGGCCAGTAGAACTGCCCGCTGGTGGCCATGAGATCTGCCCACTTCTATTTCTGAACCCCCGCCCGGTTACACGGCGGGAGCCCCTTCCTGGGATTTGATGACGGTGTCTAGTCGCATCAAAGTCGCCCAGGAAGAGGCCCTGAATGAAGTTTGACGGAGAAATCATGGAAATACTCGCTGCCTACGACCTGACCGGGTCGTTGCGCGCCACAGCCGAGCTCACCGGATGCTCGCACCACACCGTTGCCCGGCACGTCGCGGCCCGCGACGCGGGCCGGCCCATCGCGGAACCCGCGTTCCGGGGCCGGGTCACGGACCCGTTCCTGCCCAAGATCGAGGAATGGGTCGAGAAGTCCCTGGGCAAGATCCGCGCCGACAAAGCCCACGAAAAACTCCGCGCTCTGGGCTATGACGGGTCTGAGCGGTCGACCCGGCGGGCGGTCGCGCAGGTCCGCGCCGCGTTCCGGCTGGGCCAGGTTCGAGTGCACCGGCCCTGGATCACCGAGCCGGGCATGTGGTTGCAATACGACTTCGGCGACGGCCCCGTCATCGACGGGAAGAAGACCGTCTTGTTCGTCGCCTGGCTGGCCTGGGCCAGGTTCCGCATCGTGATCGCGCTGCGCGACCGGACGGCGCCGAGCGTGTTCGCCGCGTTGGATCGCTCGTTTCGGATCTTGGGCGGAGCGCCGACCTACGTCCTGACCGACAACGAGAAGACCGTCACCGTCTCGCACGTTGCCGGTGTTCCGGTGCGGAACCCACAGACGGTCGAGTTCGCCCGCCACTACGGCGTGACCGTGCTCACCTGCCAGCCGGCCGACCCTGCCTCCAAGGGTGGGGTGGAGTCGTCGGTGAAGCTCGCCAAGGCTGACATCGTGCCCAAAGACACCAACCTCCGGGCCGAATACGCCTCGTTCGCGGAGGTCGAAGCGGCTTGCGAGGCGTTCATGGTCGAGGTCAACAACCGGGAGCACCGCGCCACCAAGCGCAAGCCCGCGGTGATGCTCGAGGAGGAACGACCCCGGCTGCACCGGGTCCCCGACACCGCACACACCGTCGCCCTCGGCCTGACCCGCATGGTGCCGGACAACACGCCGATGGTCACGTTCGAGACCGGCCAGTACTCCGTTCCCGCGCACCTGCTCGGCGCGCGGGTGTTCGTTCGCAGCCACGGCGTTGGGGCCGACGAGCAGGTCGTCATCGTCCACGTCGGCAGCGACGGCCCTGTTGAGGTCGCCCGACACCACCGGGCCCGGCCCGGCAGCCCACGCATCGACGACGCCCACTTCCCGAACCACAAGGAGAAGATCCCGGGCGACTACACGATCACCCCGCGCAGCACCGCAGAGACCGAGTTCCTCGCCATCGGCGCCGGCGCGCACGCCTGGCTGCTCGAGGCCGCCGCGGTCGGCACCGCGCGGATGAACGTGAAGATGGCCGAGGCCGTCGCCCTGGCCAAGATCAGCGGCACCGCCCGAGTCGACGAGGCCCTCGGCCAAGCGGCGACCTACGGGCGTTTCGCGACCGGTGACCTCGCCTCCCTTCTCAGCGCGGGCGGCGCCCGCCCGCCGGCGCGGTCAGCGACCGAGACCAGTTCGCTTGCGCAAGGCACCGCCGGGTGGGCTGCGATCGGTCAGACCACCGAGGACGAGCTGGAGCAGAGCGCATGAGCGTCACACAGACCGCCCCGCCCGCCCTGCCGGCAGAGCTGGAGGCATTGATGCGGCAGCTGAAGATGCCCTACGCCCGCGCCCTGGCCCCCGAGCTCATCGCCACCGCCCGCGCGCAACGATGGGAACCCACCGAGATCATCAAGGCCCTCTTCGTCGAGGAAGTCACCGGCCGGTCCCGGTCAATGCTCGCGACCCGGCGCCGCGCGGCAGGGTTCCCAACGGGGAAAACGTTCGATACCTGGGACGAGTCGGCATCGTCGATCCCGGTGCCCACCCAGCAGGCACTACGGACGTTGGAATGGATCGGCCGGAAGGAGAACGTCGTCGTTTGCGGCCCGTCAGGGACCGGGAAGACGTTCTTCCTCGAGGCCCTCGGCCAGCAAGTCGTCGAGGCCGGCATGCGAGTCGCCTGGTTCCGCCTCGAGGACCTCGGCGCGCTGGTCCGGGCGCACCGCGCTGACGACTCCGTCGGCCGGGTCGTGGCCCGGATCCTGCGCTCGGACCTGATCGTGATCGACGACATCGGCCTGCTCGAAGTCGGCGCCGACGCGGCCGAGGGACTCTATCGACTCGTCGATGCCGCTTACGAGAAACGGTCCATCGCGATCTCGTCGAACCTGCACCCGGCGGGCTTCGACGAGCTCATGCCCAAGACTCTCGCGACGGCGACCGTTGACCGGCTCCTGCACCACGCCCACGTCTGCCAAACCTCGGGCGACTCGATCCGCCTCACCCAGGCCCTCGCCGGGAAGGGCGTCACGAAGATGAGTTAGACAACCGACGACCGCGCATGGCCAACGCCACCAACACCCAGGTGGGCAGATCTGTTGGCCATGAGTGGGCAGTTTCCGTGGCCACCAGCGGGCAATTCTGCTGGCCGCCTACGGGCAGTTCTCATTGGCCATTGACACCGGCAGGCCGCTTTCGCCAGTGCGCAGCCCAGATACGATTTCCCCGACCCGGTGAAGCCTTGGAACACGACGTTCTGCTGCCGGTCGATGAACGAGCAGGTGCCCAGGCCGGCGAGCATCGACCGGTCGAGGCCGCGTTCCTCGACGAGGTCCAGGCGGCGCAGGTCAGCGTTTGGATAGCGCAGGTTCGCCCGGCGGATCAGCCCCTCGACCTTGGTTTGGGTGAAGACGGAGTGGGCGTCGTCGACGGCGAGTTTGACTCGCTCCTCGAACGCCAGCCCGAGGGTGAGGGTGTCGTCTTGGGCGTCGAACGCGTCCAACAGGGTGGTCACGCCCATTTCGCGGAGTTTGCGTTTGGTCTCGATATCGATCCGGCTCATCGTGCACCACCTCCGGCGTAATAGTCGGCGCCGCGGACGTATCCGCCCGGTTCGGGCTCGGTCGGCTCGAAACGCGGAATCCTGCGGGCGCCTGTCTTGTCTTGCTTGTCTTGTCCGGTCTCCAGGATCGGCTGCAAGTGCGCATACCGGGGCGAGCGAACACGACCATCCAGCGCAATCTGACACGCTCTTTCCACTCGCTCGCTGGAGTAGCGCCGGCTCAGCCGCAGCACGGCCAGTGCCGCGTCGAAGCCTTGCTCTTCCACCGGCACGGCCTCGAAGATCCTGTTCACCACGGCCACCATGTTCGGTCCGATCCGTGTCGCCCAGGCCCGAATCCTGACGCTGTCCCACTCGCGATATTTCTCGCCCTGGGGCTGGTCGGCATCGTTGGTGCGGTATTCGTTCACGACATGCTCGCCAAACAAGAGATGGCTGGTGAGCCGCTCGTGGTTGCGATAGACCTCCAGCAGCCGGGAGGTGATGCGCAGGTCCACGGCCTGGCCGATATGCGCGTAGGGCACGGAGTAGAAGTTCTTCTCCCAGACCACATGCCCGTTCTTCTGCACCCGGCGCCCCAGAATCCACCGGCTGATCTCGAAAGACGCCGACGGCAACGGCCTCAGCAACGCCTTCTCTTCGGCTTCAAACACGCTCAGCCGTGAGCCGGCGCGCTTCTGGAACGGCTCCCGATTGTAGGCATTCATCCGCTCCCGGATCGCGGCCCGCAGTTCGGGAAGCGTCCCGAAGCTCCGATGACGTAACCCCGCAATCACCCAGGTAGCAACATGAGAGACGGTGTTCTCCACGGACGCCTTGTCTTTGGGTGCCCGAGGTCGGCCCGGCAGCACCGCTGCCGAGTAGTGCGCGGCCATCTGGCGGTAGGCGTCGTTCAATACGACCTCACCCTCGCGCGGGTGCTTGATCACGCCGGTCTTTAGGTTGTCGGGCACGATCCGGGGAACCGTTCCGCCGAACCACTCGAACATCGCGACGTTCGCCAGCAGCCAGGTGTCTTGCCGCATATCCAGCGCCGGCTCGACGAACGCATACCGAGAGAACGGCAGGCACGCGACGAACAAATACACCCGAGACGTCTCGCCCGTGACCGGGTCGACGAGCTGCATCGTCGGGCCCGACCAGTCGACCTCGACCGTCCGCCCGGCCTTGTGGCCTACCCGGGACGCTGCCCCCGTGACCAACGCGTGCGCTGCGTAGGACTTGCAGAATCGGTCGTAACCCATCGCCGGCTGCCCCGTCACTGTGCACCGGTCGGCGTACTCGCCATGGAGCAGCTTCAGCGTCACCCCGACCTTGGCGAGCTCTTTATGCACCCCGTCCCAATCAGGCTGCACGAACACACTCTCGTGCTCGCCCCGACCCGGGAACAGCAGCGCATACACCTCGGCCTCGCTGCGGCCGGCAAGGCCGTCGCTGCCAATGCCTGCCTTCTCCGCGGCGTCAAATACCGCCAGCACACTCTTGCGCGACATGCCCTGAGCGAGAGCGATCGCGCGCCCCGTCATACCCTCGGCTCTGAGCTGAAGCACGAGCTTCGCGTTGATCCTTCGTACCATTGTTGATTACTCCTTCTGCCGCGTGCCTATACACGCGGCGGAAGGAGCTAAGCAGATGGCCCCCAACACCAATATTCAGTGGCCCCCGAGCACGCTACCGGCCACACCGCCCGGTGGCCCCCAAAGGCAATAACGGTGGCCCCCAGGCGCGCTAATACTCAGGTGAGTATTCGAGGTCTTGAGAGCCACCCGATCGTGCGGTTCAGAGCCAGCGATCGTGCGCAAGAGAGCCAGTGGCGGTGTGACTGGGAGCCACTGGCTCTCTCGTTTGCTGTTAGGCGGTGGCGAGGGCGGTGTGCTCGCGCTTGTTGTAGGTGCCGGTCTCGACCCAGATCGTGTTGTGGATGATCCGGTCCATGATTGCGTCGGCGTGGACTCCCGAGCCGAGGCGCTGGTGCCAGTCCTTTTGCGAGTACTGGGTGCAGAACACGGTTGAGGTCTCGCCGTAGCGGCGTTCCATCAACTCCAGCAGCATGGTGCGCATCGATTCGGTGGGTCGGTCCAGTAACCACTCGTCGATGACCAGCAGGGTGAACGCGGCGTATTTGCGGAGGAACTTCCCGGCCCCGCCGGGGCTGTCTTGGGCGGCGACCCA
>NZ_JAIEUL010000036.1 GCF_019599185.1 Cryobacterium inferilacus
AAGAGGGCCTCGGCTTTGCTATCCGTGAAGGTGGCCGCACCGTCGGCGCCGGAACCGTTATCAAGGTTCTCAAGTAATTCAGTAGTACTCACGGCAGCTCGTTGATCGAGCTTGTCGAGATCATCGAGCCCAGCGCTCGTTGATCGAGCTTGTCGAGATCACAGGGTCGGTCCTTCGGGGCCGGCCCTGTTGTCGTTAACCCACTACTGTTCAGATTGAGGGCCCACCACGGATGCCCCTGTCCAGGGGGAACAGTGCACCAGACCGTCCGTCCACCGTCTTTGCTGTCTCGCCGCATGCTGGCGCTGTTCACCGCCGTCATCCTCACTCTGGGTCTGAGCCTCGCGGCTCCCACGGTGTCGGCCAACGCGGCGGCCAGCGACATCGCCACCATCCTGCAGCAGACCAACGCCGCCCGTGCCAAGCAGGGTCTGCCGGCGCTCAAGAGCAACGCCGCCATGAACAAGGTCGCCCAGGCCTGGGCCGCGAAAATGGCCACCGATGGGTACCGCCACAACCCGGCCTACTCCACTCAGATCCCCACCGGCTGGAACAGCGCCTCGGAGAACATCGCCTGGAACTACACCTCGAGCACGGTGGTTGCAGCCTGGATCAACTCCCCAGGGCACTACGCCAACATCATGCGAGCGGGCACCGACATCGGCATCGGCTACTACGACGACCCCGACGGCGGCGGCCGATTCTTCGTGCAGAACTTCGCCAATTACCCCGCCTTCACCGCCGCGCCCACCCCGAAGGTGGCCGGCACGCCGCGGGTGGGCAGCACGCTCACGGCCACCCCCGGCACCTGGTCGCCGGCACCGGACATGCTCGCCTACCAGTGGAAGCGCGGGGGAGTCGCGATCCCACGGGCGACGGCCAAGAGCTATACGGTCACGGCCGCCGATGTCGGCACGACGTTGACCTTCACCGTCACGGTCCTCAAGGTGGGGCTCCCTGCCGTCACGAAGACATCCTCAGCCACGGCGAAGGTCACGGGGCGGCTCACCGCGGCCCCCGTGCCACGCATCTCAGGCACCGTGCGGGTAGGGCAGACGCTCACCGCCACGGCGGGCACGTGGTCCCCAGCTCCGGTGGCCCTCAGCTACCAGTGGAAACGCGCAGGCGTAGCCATCATCGGAGCGACGGCACGCACCTACGTTGTGCGCCCCACCGACGCCGATGCATCCGTGACCGTGACCGTCACCGGCAAGAAGAGCGGCTACAGCGCTGTGACCAGGCAGTCGACCAGCTCGGTCAAGGCAGTCGGCCTGGTGTACCGCACCTGTGCCCTGCTGAACGCGCAGTACCCGCACGGTGTCGTCAAGGCCGGTGTGACCCGCGACACGGTCAAGGGCGTCAAACGGGCGTTCACAGGCGCTCCCTACGTCTCCACCGCGCTCTACCTGCTCAACAAGTCCCGAGACGGCGACACGGATGGCATCGCCTGCGAATAGTAGGCGGGCCCCGTCACTCAGCCCCTGGCAGCACCGCTGCAGGCGCCCGCGCAGGTGCAAGCGGCGTCCGTGGCCAGCTTCCGCGTGGCCCCCGCTCCACGCATCACCGGCACGCCCCAGGTGGGCCAGGTGCTCAGCGCCAAGGCCGGTACCTGGACGCCCACGCCCACCAAGCTCAGCTACCAGTGGAAGCGCGCCGGAACCGTCATTGCCGGAGCCACCGGCAGCACCTACCGGGTTCGCCCCGTTGACGCGGGCGCTGCACTCACCGTCACCGTCACGGCCAAGCGCACCAACTACAAGACCGCAGCCCGGCAGTCGTCTTCCACCGCCAAAGCCGCTGGCCTGGCCTACAAGAACTGCACGGCTCTCGTTGCCGCGTATCCACACGGTGTGGCCAAGGCCGGCATCAAGGTCAACCTCGCCAACGGCACGCCTCGGGTGCTCAAGGGCCCGCCGTTCTTCTCCACGGCGGTGTACACCCTGAACAAAAAGAGCGACCGCGACAAAGACGGCATCGCCTGCGAGCGGTAGCGGGGTTGTCCGCTGCTGGTCAATTCCACGGTTGAAGGAGCCCAGAGGGCCATCTAGGCTCGAAGGTAACGTCCCTCAGATCGGAGATTGACCATGAACCTCAACGACATCACCCGCCAGGCGCAGGACTTCCTCAAGAGCGACAAGGGTGAGGAGATCAGCGACAAGATTCTCGACGGCGGGGCCAGCTTGGCCAACAAAGTCACGGGTGACAAGCACGCTGAGAAGATACAGAAGGCCCGTGACACCGCAGACAAGCACGTCGGGCGGGACGACGACGGTACCGCCCGCGATACGAATCCCGGCGCGAAGTAACTGAAGTAGCTGGATGGAGTGCGCGGTCCCGGCTGGGCGACAAGCTCAGCCGGCATAGCTGTGTGTTTGCCCGCGCACCGCGGGACGCGAGCATCATGCATAGAAGGCCCTGTACCCTGTATAAATCTGATCAAGCGCTCCGCAGGGGTGCACTACCCCCGGCGGCTCCTATCGCGCCGGGACAGGCATGGGGCAGGCTGACTACGAATGACGCATTTGGTTTTCTTATGGGGCGCATCCACGACCGGCCTGAATCGGTCTCGTTCGGTGTTTGACGTCGGCTCGATCGAACAAGCTGGTCGGGGGACCGCCGACCGATGAGTGTTGCTACCGACCGCCCCGTCAACGTGTTGCACCTTGATCACAGCACCGAGCCGGGCGGAGCCGAACTGGCCCTGCTGAGAATCGTGACGCACGCGGCGAACTGGTCCCCGTCGGTGCGCATTCCAGATGGCCAGCGCGACGGCAACGGCGTCTTCGACAGTCTTGCGTCGATCCCTGCGATCACGGTCATAGCGCACGGCAAGAAGCAGAAGCCTGGTGCCAGCCAAGGTGCGGGAGTGCTGAGGATGGTGCGTTTCGCGACGGATGCCCTCCGGGAATCCACCCGATTGAAGTTCTCCAAGGGATTCGTCAAGGCAGATGTAGTCCACGCCAACACCTCACGATCCGCCGTTTACGGCGCAGTTGCCTGTCTGCTGACGAACAAGACATTCGTTGTGCACCTGCGTGACATGACCTCCAAAGACAGTCTCGGGTCCATCGGCTATGCGCTGTTCACGCGACTCGCGCTACGCCGCGCAGACGGCGTCATTGCCAACTCCCGAGCCACGCTGGCTAGCGCTGTGCCTCACCTGAGGATCCGGACTACTCGGGCCGTCATTGCGAGCCCGATCGGTTTCGACGACCGCGAGGCCCCGCTGTTTTCCGCCGACGTCAAGACCGTGGGCATGGTTGCGCGTATCGACTCCTGGAAGGGACACGTGCTCGTCATGGAGGCCTTCTCCACGGTTTTCAGAGGCACACACACGCGCCTGGTGTTCGCTGGTGGTGCGGCATTCGGCAAAGAGGCGATCCTAGATGAGCTGCGGGAGCGAGCCCGAAAGCTCGGCATCACGGATCAGGTCGACTTCTTGGGGCACGTCACCGATGTAAGAACGGTCATCGACGGGCTCGATATCTGCATCCAGGCCTCCACGCGCCCCGAGCCATTGGGCCAAAACGTGCTGCAGTACCTTGCAGCGGGCAAGACGGTTATCGCCGTCAACGCAGGCGGGCCCGCGGAATGGGTCGACTCCGGTACCAACGGGCTCCTGTTCGAAATTGATTCGGCCACTGCCTTGGCGCAGGCCCTCGGCGTGCTGAACGGTGACTCCGCGCTGCGCCACAAGCTCGCGGTGGGTGCGAGCGAAACAGAAGGCATCGGCACTGACGCGGAGATCGCATCCGCGCACGGTGAATTTTTCATCCGCACACGATTGCGGCGACAAGTGGGGGAACGCTTGTGATTTCTGAAATTGGCGTCATCTTCGCGGTCGCATACGCACTATGCATAGTCCTGCGGCCGCATTGGCTTGTCTGGGTCCTCTCGGCGGCCCTGCCGTTCTCGCACACGGCCATGTTCATTGTCGGCGACAACGGGGTATCCCCGTTCTGGGTGGGAGCCATCGTTGCGGCCGGTCGACTGGCCTACCTGTCTCTGCGATCACGTTGGACCCTGCTCGGCCGTGGCTTCTTCCGAGCGTGGGCGAATATCGCCCTCCTTGCTTTCTTGGTCTACAGCGTGTTCATCACCATCGTTGGACCCCTGATCTTCGAGGGCATGCCCGTGATCACCCCGCGGGGTGGACTGGATTCGCAAGTCGATGACCTGGCTACGCTCAGCTTTCAAGTTTCGAACTTGGCCCAGGGCGTCTACGTCATCCTCGGCGTGCTCCTCGTCATTTACGTGGTCGTGGAGAAAAACGTCACTCCTCGAGTCATCGAGGCCGCCATCGTTTTAGGCCTGGCCCTCGCCCTGTTCAAGCATCTCGCCCCCGGCCTCTGGCCGTACGCGTGGTTCGACAACAGCCCGTCGAATTTCTACTCCTGGGTTGCCGAGGGCAGACGTGAACGGGGATCCTTCGCCGAACCTTCCATTCTGGGCATGTTCCTTGCAATGTCTCTGGCCTATCTGGTGAGCGCCATCGTCCGGGCCACCCTGCGTCAGCGCATCTACTATGCAATTCTCACCGCTGTCGGCGTCTACATGTACGCCGTCTCGTACACGGGGACAGCGCTGCTCGCCTTGGGGGCGACCGCTGGTCTCGGGTTCCTCGTCGTTGTCATCATGGCCATCCGCCAGGCCAGCCGCCGCCAACTCCTGTACCTGGGTGGAGGGTTCCTCGCGGGCCTGGTCGTCGTCATCGCTTTCTGGCCCATCATCAATCAGATGACCGTGGCGCTCGTGATTGAAAAACTGGGTACGTCATCCTTCGACAACCGGGGAGCCAGCAACGAGATCGCCTGGGAGCTGTTCCTCGATACCTTCGGTCTCGGCGCCGGGCTCGGCAGCAACCGACCCTCCAGCCTGTTCTTTATGCTGCTTAGTTGCGTCGGTGCAGTAGGCACGCTCACCTACCTCTGGTTTGTCAGCACCTATGCCTTCACGGCCTGGAAGAGCGTCACCTATCGGGCGGTGTCCTGGAGTCTGTTGGCTGTGTTCATTGCCCAGGTGACCGCCAAGCCCGACCTCTCAATGCCGTTCCTCTGGTTGCTGATCGCGCTTGCGGCGGTGCCATACACATCGGCGATTCGAAACGAAGCCGGTGTTGTCACGACTCGCCGGCGGCACGCCCACGGCCCCACGTCGGGACGCCGGGCGGTTCCGCGATTCGGGCCCAGTCGCAAAACAGAGAAGGTCCAATAACATGAACCACACCTCGGGTCTGTCGAACAGAGTCTGCTTCGTAGCTGCGCCACTGACAGCTAGGACCGGTGTCTACAAATCCTCTCGCGAACTCGTCGCCGAGGCGCGGGCGCAAGGACTGGACTGGTCCCTTGTTCTCGGAGTGTCAGCTCGTGCCAGCGGGAAAGCGCCGGCGGATGATCCCTCCTGGATTCAAGAGACCACCGTTGAACCCAGCGGACTTGGCGGTGTCGCCCGCCTCGCGGCCGAGCTGCAAGCATCACCGGTAGTGGCGAACAGTGACGTCGTGGTGAGTCTTCTTCCGCAGACGGACATGGCTCTCGCCCGAACCAACCTCGACTGGGTGGCTTACCTCCGTGGTCTGCCGTGGCCGGCCGCTGGCGAGTCCTCGCTGGCCAGGCGCACCGTATGGCGGATGCTGGAACGCCACGCCCTCGGGCGCGCTAGCGACGTATGGGCCACGACGGAGTTGCTGCGTTCCCAGGCCAACCTCCGCCGACAGGTCCGGTTGGTTCCCGCCGGGCTGCAAGCAGTGGCCCGGCAGTGGGACGGTTCCGGTGATCGCAACAAGATCGTGTGGGCCGCACGCTACGACACCGACAAGAATCCCGAATTGTTTCTCGAGGCCATGCGCGGGTTGCCGTTGCGCGGTGTGATGTACGGTTCGGGTCCTCTTGAGGACGACTTGCGGGCGGCTGCGCCCGACAACGTCGAAGTCGCCGGTTGGACCGACGCGGCGTCCCTCTGGGACGGCGCCCTGGCCTACGTCGGAACCTCCCACCGGGAGGCCTTCGGCCGGAGCGCGGTTGAGGCTTCGATGGCCGGCATTCCGGTGGTCCTGGCCGATACCTTTGGTTCGGCAAGTCTTCTCGTCAAGGACCCCGAGCTGAGTCGCCGGCTGGTTCTGCCCACCGGGCAGTCGGCGCCGTGGTCGCAGGCCTTGATGTCTCTCTCCAACGACGCTTCCTTCCGACGCAGAGTCTCAGATCACGTGGTGGAAAACGGATCTGCCCTCACTGTGGAACGCTCCGTACAGGCCGCTGCTGCAGCACTTGGTGATCGTTAGACACCCTAGCGGGACGAAAGACGCTGACTTAGGTACTCAAGTTGGGTGGCGACGATGATGCGTGTCGGTATGCCTGATCGCTCGGCGTGCCGCCACCCGGCAACGTTCATCGGGCAACGGAGGTCGGGTAAGGCGAACGCCTTGAGAGCCGCTACTATCGGAGGCGCTCACCCAGACGAAAGCTGAACATGACAGAAACGCTGCCCAAACCCACCCTCACGCCCCAGCGTTCGTTGCGGTTTGACATCCAAGGGTTGCGAGCCGTTGCTGTTCTCCTGGTCGTCGCCTACCATTTATGGCCAAACCGGCTCAGCGGCGGTTTCATCGGTGTCGATGTCTTCTTCGTGATTTCCGGGTATCTGATCACCGCGCACCTCCTACGAGAGGTGGCTTTGAGCGGCACAGTGTCGCTGACGCAATTTTGGGCGAAGAGGGTGCGTCGGCTCCTTCCTGCCGCATTCCTTGTCTTGCTTTTCACACTCGTGCTCGTCGCGACGGTGATGCCCTCCTCCGTCGGTCAACAGAATCTCGGGGAGATCGCTGCGGCATCTGTCTATGGTCTGAACTGGCTCCTGGCGTTCAATGCAGTGGACTACCTGGCCGCTGAGAACACGCCTTCACTGGTGCAGCACTATTGGTCGCTGTCCATTGAAGAGCAGTTCTATATTCTGTGGCCGGTACTGCTACTGGTCGCGGTCTGGGTCGCCGCACGGTCCAGGAAGGACAACGCGAGGAGCACCGCTGCGTACCTCCTCGGTGCGGTATTCGTGGTTTCGTTCATCGCCTCCGTGTGGGAAACGACTCAGTCTCCAGCCTCTGCCTACTTTGTCACGCATGCGCGGGCATGGGAATTCGCAGCCGGTGGACTCGCGGCGATGCTGCCGGCAGCATTTATGCGCCGTCTACCTGACGCGGCGGCGAACGTAGCGAGTTGGTTTGCCTTGGGTCTCATCCTGGGTGCCGCGTTTTTCTACACAGGAGAGACGCCCTTCCCCGGCTGGACCGCGGCGGTGCCCGTGGCTGGAACCGTTCTGCTGCTTGTCATTGGGGATAGGAACTCGCATTGGTCTCCCCAGTACCTTGCCCGGTTCGGCCCTGTCCAGGTACTGGGCGATACCTCATACGCAATCTACCTCTGGCATTGGCCTCTTATCGTTGCGTTCCCGTTCCTGACCGGGAAAACCAACATCGACGCAAAGTGGGGACTCGTGATCGTCGGGGTCACGATTCTGCTCTCGGTGCTGACCCAGCGTTTCGTGGAGAGCCCGCTACGGTCTCAACGGGGACCGCTCGGATCGCGGCGGCGCTCCTTGCTTTTCATGGCGACTGGAATAGCGGTCATTGTGGCCATCACCGCAGGTGGCAGCTACTCGCTTGCCAAGTCTCAAGAGGGAGTCAAAGAGTCGATCACGGCAGCGATTGAAGACACTGATGGTTGCTACGGTCTCTACGCGATCACTAACGAATGTGCTGAACCCTATGCGCACACATCGCTGACCAGCCCGATTTTCAGCGTGGGAGACAAGGACTCCTGGGGACGCAACGACCCCGGCGCGGAGTCCTGCATCCGTACGGAGCCGACGCCGGGCTATCCGGCCCGCGACTGCACTTTCGGCGAAGGCGCGACGACCGTCGCGTTCGTTGGAGATTCACATACGGGCCACCTTGTTGAGCCCATGAAGATGGCCGCGGCCGCCAACGACTGGACCCTCCGCGTCTTCGCGCTCGGCGGCTGTTCCACCCTCGAGGATCAGTTCACGATCGACTCGATCCGGGATCAACAGGCCATCATCCGCACCGAGGGCTGCCTGGATTGGACGGAGCACGTCAACGCCACGCTTCTCGATGAAAAGCCCGACGCAGTGGTCTTCAGTAGCCGGTCGTGGCATCGTCCGTTGGACACTGCGACGATCGCTTCCTGGTTCGATGAGCTGGCCGCGGCTGGAATCAAGCCCATTGTGTTGGAGGATGTTCCTGGGATGCCTAAGGGAACCACCGGCGCGGCCTGCATTGAGTCCTTCCTTCCGTGCGATACGAGCATCCCGGAGCGGGATGACCCCGTGCTGATCGGCGCGGAAGCGTCAGAGACGACAGTGGTTTCGTTCAATGATCTGCTTTGCACGGAAGATGAGTGCCCGCCTGTTATCGGAGGAGCCATTGTGTACGCAGATGACAACCACCTATCCCGCTCGTTTGCCTACACATTGGCCCCCACGCTCGCTGATCGTTTGGGTGCCGCAGTCATGCAGTAGCGATTCAAGGGCTGTGGCCGAGGGGCAAGCAGGACCTCCGACAGCGATCTCATAGGGTGCCGGGCAGAACCTTGCTTGGGCACTGCTAACCGGCCTGCGGGGGACCTCCCACCGCGAGGTACTCGGTCGCAGCGCTGTGGAATCGTCCATGGCCGGAGATCCGGCGGTCCTGGTCGCTACTTTTGGTTCAGGGAGTAGTTTCCTGGTGACGGACCAGACCTCAGCTACAACGGGTGCTGCCGGCCGGTCTGTCGGTACCGCGGTCTGAAGTCCTCTGTCGGCGGACATTGGAAACTGCCCACGGCGGCCAATAGGGAATCGCCGCTTCTCGGCCGCATGGCCACAACGACGGCCCACTGGCGGCCAGCCGAATCTCGCAATTTTGGTGCATAGATGGCGCCATGGTTACGACCTCAGAAAGGAGGCCGAAGAGTTTGTGCAGGCCGCCGCGCCTGGTTCGCCAGTGGCAGCTCAGCAGCCTGTTGGCACCTGTTCTGGCCTGTGATTGCAGGGATATTCCTGGGCGCCCGCCAAATGGTGCTGACGACGATCCCCTTGCGCGTACTGGGGGAAGGAGGCGCCGACAAGGTGCGGCTCATGGCGCATTTTGTGAGAAGGACTTCTTCATCTGAAGGGGAGACACCTGCCCACGGGCGGCCATTGGCTAGTGGCCGTATACGGGCTCTGCCGTGGCCGCGTATGGGCCGTTTCTCATGTCCGCTGACAGTCCTCCTGGCCTTGCGGAACGACGTCTACTTCCGACTGCGGGTTTCAGACCCTGTCGCGGAAACGGGTCTGCCGTGACGGTGGAACGTTCAGTGCAGACTGCTGCCGCCACCCTTCGGATCGCTAGCCGCCCACTCGCGCCGGCGGCCTCGACGGGGTCGCTGTCGGCCGCACCCCAACACGGGGTGGCGAGTAGCGCTTGGTGGTAGCGGTAGTCCGGCGAGTTGGTAGCACGTTTCCGGGAACACGGTAGCGCCGTCGGGCGGTGCGCTGCTCTGCTGTGAAAGGACGACGCATTCGGCGTTGTCGTTTCATTGTTAAGGGCGGGTCATGGCGGACTATCGGAAAATATTGGGGTTGTTGCTGGAGGGGCGGAGTTACCGCGAGGTCGTCGAGATCGCGGGGTGCTCGCATCGCGACGTGGCTCGGGTTCGGCAGGAGGTCCAGGACCGGGCTCTGACCTCGATCGTCGCGATCACCGACGCTGACCTCGCGAAGTGGTTCCCGGACGGGCGCCGGAGGGTTTCGGAGGAGTACGTCCAGCCCGACCTGGCGCGGGTGGTGGCGTCGATGAAGCAGAACCGGCACTTCACGTTGCTGTTGGCCTGGCGCCGTTACGTCGATACCAAAGACGCGGGCAAGAAGTATGGCTATTCGCAGTTCTGCGCCCTGTTCACCGACTACCTCCGCACCCACGATCTGGTGGCGGTGCTGCGGCACGAGCCTGGCCGGGCGATGCTGGTGGACTGGGCCGGCGACACCATCGATCTGATCGACGCAGTCACCGGCGAGGTCACCAGGGCGGTGCTGTTCGTGGCGGTTCTGCCGTTCTCGGGGATGATGTTCTGCCGTGCCTATGCGGATATGAAGTCCCCGGCCTGGCTCAACGCTCACGTTCAAGCGTTCGCGTTTTATGGCGGCGTTCCGCAGATCGTTGTCCCGGACAACCCGACGACCTCGACCCACCAAACCCACAAGGGCGACGCGGAGCGGGTCGTGAATGCCCGGTATCAGCACCTCGCCGACCATTATCAGTGCGCGATCGTCCCGGCCCGCGTGAAGCGCCCGCGCGACAAGGCCGCGGCCGAGAACGCGGTGAACGTCGTGAACAAACGCGTCATCGGTTACCTCGACGACGACGTCTTCACGACCCTCACCGAGCTGAACGACGCGATCGACGAGCGGGTGCGAGAGATCAACCACGACATCCGCCGAGCCGACGATACGACCCGGTGGGAGAGGTTCGACACCGAGGAACGGAACTTCCTCGAGCCGTTGCCGGACGCTGCGTTCGAGGACGTCTCCTGGAAGGAGCTGAAGGCCGGCCGGAACTACCACGTCACCGCCGACACGCAACGGTATTCGGTGCCGTTCACTCTGGCGGGCAAGCTGCTGCGGGTGAGGCTGACCTCGTCCCGGGTGACGGTCTTCGATGGGCACGAGATGCTCTGCGAACACCCGCGGTTGACCGGCCGGAAGGGCCAGTACTCGACCCTGCCCGAGCACGTCCCGCCGCAGCACCGCAACATCGACGGGCTCTGGTCCCGGCAGTGGTTCACCGACCGGGCCCGCAGCGTTGGGCCGGCAACCGTGACCGTGATCGAGCAGATCCTCGACGGCCAGGCAATCGAGGCGCAAGGCTACCTGGCCTGCCAGAACATCCTCGACGGGCTCGGCAAGAGCAACCGGGAACGGTTGGAGGCGGCCTGCCAGGAGCTCGTGAACCGCAGCGCCCAACCGACCTACTCGACACTGAAACGGTTGATGGCCGCGATCGACAGCGACGCGAAAAAGCCCCGGCCGGTGGTCCCGGCGGCCTCGACTCGCAAACGCGTCAGCAGCGTCGTTTTCCGCGACACGATGCCAGACGTTTATGTTCGCGACGCCTCTCACTATGCACGCGACGAGGAGGGCAACTGATGTTTACCAGCATCGATTACGACAAGTTCCGAGCCCTCCGCGTCACTCACGTTGCGACCCGGCTGGAGGAACTCATCCAGGACGAGGGCAACGACACCCTCACCCCTGAGCAGCTGTTCCTCACTGCCGTCGATGACGCCCTCGAGTCGAGGCGTCTCAACAAGGTCGACAAGCTCATCCGTCAGGCCGCGTTCCCGATCCCGGGCGCGACCGTCGCTGAGGTCGACTACCGCGACGGGCGCGGCATCACCCCGGTTCGCATGTGTTAGCGGCCATGACAAACTGGGTGTTTTCTACCCAACGTCGCATCACTTGATTAAATTTGGGGCTGTTTCTCGAGCCTATCGAAGTGCGCTTGAGCGGGTTCCCAGTTGCGTGATTCGCGAGGGCGGCCATTGATCTTTGCGGCGACTTCAGCCAGGCGCTCTCGACTGTGTTGGTTGAGGTTGGTGCCCTTGGGGAAGTACTGGCGGATGAGCCCGTTGGTGTTCTCGTTTGAGCCACGTTGCCATGGCGAATGCGGGTCGCAGAAGTAGACCGGGATCGTGGTTTCTTTCTTGAACTGCAGGTACTCCGACATTTCTGAGCCCTGGTCCCACGTCAGGGATTTGCGCAAGTGTGGAGGCAGCGCTGCCATGGCTTGGCCGACGCGTTCACGGACGGTGGGGGCGTCCCGCTTGCCGTTCAAGTGTACGAGCAGCAGCATGCCGCTGGTGCGTTCTACGAGGGTTGCGATAGCAGAACGGTTGAATGTTCCGCAGATCAGGTCACCTTCCCAGTGCCCGGGAACAAGTCGGGTCTCGACCTCGGCTGGGCGTTCGCTCAGCAGCGGGCCAGAGAACCTCGAACGGCGTTTTGTGGTGTGTCGGTGGGTCAGGCGTCCTCGGCGTCCGGTCCGGAGATGGCTGGTCATTTCCCGGGATAGCCCAGTCGCTTTCGGCGCGTAAAGGGCCTGGTAGATGCTTTCGTGCACAACCTGCATCTCGGGCCGCCCCGGAAAATCGACGCTCAGCTGGTGACTGATCTGTCGAGGGCTCCACTGTTGGAGAAGGTGCTTCACGATGGCGTCCCGCAGTTCTGGGTTGCCGGCGATTTTGCCGAGACGAGGGCGTTTGCGTGCGGCGTCCGCCAAGACCTGCGCTGCACGGGGAGCATATCGTTTCAGGCGTGGCGACCGATTTCGGATCACCTCGCGGCTGATCGTGGACGGACTTCTCCCCAACGCGGTTGCGATCTGCCGCAGGCTCTTGCCCGCTTGAATCGCGTCAGCGATCTGAATGCGCTCACTCTCTGAGAGGTATCGAGGCGATATCTCCGGTGGCGCTTTCAGCGAGATTGGAGCGTACGTCGTCGCGCGACCGTGTGTGTCCGTAACCGTGCGTCCGTGTCGCCACCGCATGCCCGTGCGCCGGTTGATGTTTAGTTTTCGGCACGCCTCGGCGTTGCTGATTCCTTGCCTCATCAGCTGAGCGTATTGGTTACGTGCCTCGACCATCGGCAAAGCACCGGCGACCTTTTGTCGCTTTCTTGGACTGCCTGGCATCGGTTCTCCTGAACCTTGGGTGATGCGACGATGGCTAGAAACCGCCCAGTTCATAATGGCCATTGACACGCATGCGACGCTATGCCGCCCACGACTGGCGTTCCGATGCGACGAACCTGCTCATCATCTCGCCCACCGGCGGCGGGAAAACCTACCTTGCCTGCGCGCTGGCCATCGGCGCCTGCCAGAGCGAACACTCGGTCCTCTACTTCCGGATGGACGATCTCGCCCGGCGGCTTGTCATCGCCCGCGGCGACGGCATCGCCCACCAGAAGCTGTTGAACGAGCTCTCCAACATCGACCTGCTCATCGTCGATGACTTCCTCACCGTCGGCATCGACAGCGACGCCGCCAGCGACCTGTTCGCGATCCTCGCGAACCGTGAACACCGGCTGCCGACGATGATCGCCTCGCAGACCGGGCCAGCCCACTGGGTTGCCGAGCTGCCTGACCGGGTCGCGGCGGACTCGATCGTGAACCGCCTCGCCAACAACGCCCGGGTCATCAACCTCGGCCAAATCGACATGCGCCGCCACCGCAACTGGCCCTGACCCCAGCGAGTGGACACCTCACAAGAGAGAATGTTCACTATGGCAAGATCACGTCGGGACTTCAGCCCTGAGTACAAAGACGAGGCCGTGAAGCTGGTGTTGACCACCGGCAGAGCGGTCGCGACCGTCGCCCGCGAGCTCG
>NZ_JAIEUL010000037.1 GCF_019599185.1 Cryobacterium inferilacus
CCAGTGACCGTGGTCTTGATGGTCGGGCGGATGCCGACAACCTCGACCTCGGAGTTGATCTTGAGGGTTCCACGCTCCCACGTCGTCGACCTGGCCACAGCCGCTCTGGGTGAGCGCCTGCACGACGGGAAGGTGGGAGTGCTGGGTCTGAGCTTCAAGCCGCATTCGGACGACGTACGCGACTCCCCAGCGCTGGACGTGGCCGTGCAACTGCACGGTCTCGGGGCCGACGTGCTCGCGCACGACCCCAAGTCGAATGAGAACGCGCAAGCCAAGCACCCGCAGCTGAACTACTCGGAGAGCATCGCAGCAACCATCCAGGATGCCGAGTTGGTTGTGCTCGTGACCGAATGGCCTGAATTCGTCGCAATCGATCCCGTGTGGGCAGCTGGACTGGTGCGACCCCCACCATAATCGACGGCCGCAACGCACTGGACGCGGCCGCGTGGCGCGCGGCGCGCGGCGGGCTGGACTTACCACGGCATGGGACGCCCCTAGTCACACCAGGGCACCCAGCGGGCGGTCGGGTCCGGATCGGCGCTCAGACGCGCTCGAGCGCCCCGGGGAGCACGGTGGACCAACTGGCCGGGGCTTCGAGGTCGGGAGCGGCGGGGAGGATGCCCCTCCCGTCCGGGTGCGGGATGGCCGACAAAAGCGCCCGGGTATAGGGGTGCAGCGGGTCCGACCAGATGGTTTCGCTGCGCCCCGACTCCACGATCTTGCCGCGGTACATCACCGCGGTGCGGTCGGCGATCACTCGAACGACCGAGAGGTCGTGCGAGATGAAGAGCATGCCCGCGCCGGCGTCGAGACACAGTCGGCGCATCAGGCCGGCGACGGCGGCCTGACTGGACGCGTCCAGGGCGGAGATGGGTTCGTCGGCGACGATGAGGTCCGGCCGGGCGGCCAGCGCCCGGGCGATGGCGATGCGCTGCCGCTGACCACCGGAGAACTGGTGCGGGAACCGGTTCAGGAGGCTGCTGCTCAGCCCGACCGCTTCGATCCACTCCCCCGGGGTGGAGCCGGCCGCGCCACGTGCCACGGCCGCCATGATGCCGTCATTGATCTGAGCGCCGACGCGTTTGCGCGGGTTGAGCGACGAGTTGGGGTCCTGGAAGACCATCTGCATGGCGGTGAAGCGGTTCGGCCGCCGGCGCAGGCCGAGCGGGGGCACGGCCTCGCCGCGGTACAGCACGGATCCGGACCGGGGCCGCTCCATGCCTACGACCGCCCGGGCGGTGCTGGACTTGCCGCATCCGCTCTCGCCAACGAGCGCGAGCACCTCGCCGGGCCTGATCGACAGCCCGATGCCGTCGACGGCGCGCACGGTGACACGGCCGGGGTACTCGACGACGAGATCATCGATGGTGAGCAGTGCGCTCATGAGGTGCCTTCTTCGTCGGGGGAATCGAGGGCGGACGCATCCGCACCGGCGTCGGCGCGTACCGCGGGCGCCGAGTCGGGCATCGCGGCCAGCAGCGCCCGGGTGTACTCGTGGCTGGGAGCGAGGAAGATCTGCTCGCGGGTGCCGGACTCCACGATGAGGCCGTGCCGCATCACCGCCACGTCGTCGGCGATGGCGCTCATCACGCCGAGGTCGTGGGTGACCAGCAGCACGGCCAGGTTGCGCTCGATGGCCAGGTCACGCAGCAGGTGCAGGATGCCGGCCTGCACTGTGACGTCGAGCGCGGTGGTCGGTTCATCCGCCAGCAGCACCTCGGGGTCGCAGGCGAGCGCGATCGCGATGGCGATGCGTTGCCGTTGGCCGCCGGAGAACTGGTGAGGATAGCGCCCCAGCGCGTTCCCGGGGTCGGGAACCCGCACCCGGGCGAGCAACTCGACCGCGTGGCTGCGGGCCGCAGCCTTGCTGAGCTTGAGGTGGCGGCGCACGTGGTCGGTGAGCTGGTGACCGACCGTGAGCTGCGGGTGCAGGCTCGCCGACGGATCCTGGAAGACCATCGCCACTCGGCGGCCGCGCACGGCGCTGAGTTCGCGCCGGCGGAGTCCGACGAGTTCGGTCTCGCCGAGCCGGATGGACCCGGTGACGGTCGCGGTGCGGGGCAGCAAGCCGAGGACCGACATCGCGGTGACAGTCTTGCCCGAGCCGGATTCGCCGGCCAGCCCCTGCACCCGGCCGGCACGCAGGTCGAGGGACACCCCGCGCACCACGGCGGTGGCGCCGAAACCGATGGTGAGGCCGTCGATCTGCAGCACTGGCACGCTCATGCGACGGCCTCCCGTGCGTTCGGCTGCCCGGGCGCGACCGCGGTGGTGGCGGCCGCTTCACGCGCGCCACCCGAGACCGGGTCGAGGATGTCCCGCAGCGAGTCGCCGATGAAGTTGAACGCGAGCACCACCGTGAGAATGGCCAGGCCCGGGAACACGCCGATCCACCAGGCGTCGAAGTTCTGGATGGCGCTGGAGATCATGGAGCCCCATTCGGCGGTCGGCGGTTGGGCGCCCAGGCCGAGGAATGACAGGCCGCTGAGCAGCAGGATGGCGGTTCCCACGTCGAGGGTCGCGAGCACGACGACGGGGCCGGCGATGTTGGGCAGGATGTCGGTGAGCAGCGATCGTACCGGGCTGAAGCCGAGTAGCCGGCCGGCGATGACATAGTTCTGCTGGCGGAGGCTGAGCACAAGACTGCGGCTGACGCGGGCGTAGGCGGGCCACGACACGACGATCGCTGCGAGCACGGCGTTGAACAGCGACGGGCCGAGGGAGGCGGCGATCACCATGGCCAGGATCACGGTGGGGAACGCCATCACCAGATCGGTGAGGCGCATCAGCACCTCATCGACCCAGCCGCCGAAGTACCCGGCCACGGCGCCGAGGGTGGTGCCGATGGTGAGCGAGACGGCCACCAGGGCCAGGGCGAGCGGGATGGTGACGCTCGCGCCGCTCATCAGCCGGGAGAAGACGTCGCGGCCGACGGAGTCGGTGCCCATCAGGGTGTCGATGCCGGGCGCCTGCAGCCTCGGCAGCGTCTGCGCGTTGGGCGCATAGGGAATCCAGAGCGGCGCGGTGACCGCGATGAGCACCCAGGCCAGGGCGATGACCACACCGATCACGGCGAGCGGGGTCAGCCAGGCGCGTGGGATGGGGATGCGTCGGCGGCGGATCATCCGAGCCTCACTCTCGGGTCGAGGAATCCGTACAGCAGGTCCACCACGAAGTTGACGAGGAGGTAGATGACGCCCACGACGAGGCCCACGCCCATGACGCCGGGCAGGTCGAGGCTGGTGGCGGAGTTGTAGGCGTAGGTGCCCAGCCCCGGCCAGGCGAACACGGCCTCGACCAGCACGGTGCCGGAGAGCAACGAGCCGAACGCGATGCCGACCACGGTGAGGATCGGCAGCGAGGCGCCGCGCAGCACGTAGTCGAGCACGACGCGGGCGCCGCTGAGCCCCTTGGCCCGGGCGGCGCGCACGTAGTCCTGGTCGAGCACCTCGAGCACCGAGGTGCGGATGAACCGGGTGAGCAGGCCGACGGTGAACAGGGAGAGCACGAACACCGGCAGCGCCAGGTGGGCCATCGCATCCACGAAGCCCACACTGTCGCCGTTGAGCAGGAAGTCGAGGGTGTGGAACCCGGTGATCGTGGGCGGCGGGCTCAGCTGTGGGGAGAGCCGCCCGGAGCCCGGCGCGATGCCCAGCTGCAGGAAGAAGAGGTTGAACGCCACGAGGGCGAGCCAGAAGGTCGGCACGCTCAGCCCGATGAGCGAGACCACCCGCACGACCTGGTCGGTGACGAGGCCGCGGCGGTAGGCGGCCAGGGTGCCGAGGGCCACGCTCACGAACAGGCTGACCAGGATGGCGCCGATCGCGATCTCGATCGTGGCCGGCACCGCGACGGCCAGGTCGGCGGTGACCGCCCGGCCCGTGCTGAGCGAGCGGCCCAGGTCGCCCTGCAGCAGGTTGCCGAGGTAGGTGAGGTACTGCACGGGCAGCGGCTGGTCGAGCCCGTACCGTTCCACGTACGCGGCGACGGTGGCGGGGTTGTTCGAGGCGCCCTCGCCCAGAGCCGCGGTGATGGGATCGCCGGGCACGAGGTTGGTGAGGGCGAACGTGACGATGGTCACGCCGAGCAGCAGCAACACCGAGGTGCCGAGCCGGCGCAGCAGGTAGGAGGCGAGGGGGGACGTCGCCTTCTTGTTGCTGCGCCGGCTCGGACGAGGGTCAGTTTTGTCCAGGGTCACGCGGTCAGCTCGTGGGGCTCAACTCGGCGATGTCCATCGTCCACACCGCGTTGTACACGGCGCCGGTGACGGTGTTGGCCGTGGCGATGTTCGAGCCTGGCACGATCAGCGGTACGAACGGACCGTCCTGCTGCATCGCGGTGGCGAAGTCGGTGAAGATCGCCTCCCGGGTGTCGGGATCGGTCGCGGCGGCGGCCTGCGTGGCGAGGTCGGCGATCTCCGGGTTCGCGTCCGCTGTCCAGCCGGCGCGGAGGCCTACCTTGAGGCCGGGAGCGAAGGGCAGGAAGTTGGCCGTGTCGGCGTAGTCCGGGCCCCAGAACCACATGCTGAACGCCTCGGTGCCGTTCACGTAGGGGTCGATCTCGGTGGTGAACGGCGCGGGCGCCAGCTCGACGTTGATGCCGGCATCCTTCAGCTGGGCCTGCACACGCTCGGCGAGCGGGGTGAATTCGACGCCGCCGACCGGGTAGTCGTTCGGGTACTGCAGGCGCACGGTTTCCCCGGTGTAGCCGGAGGCAGTGAGGGCGGCGGTCGAGGCGGCGAGGTCCTGCTTGACGCCGTCGGCCAGGGCTCCGGCGAAGGACGGCGGGATCACGCCGGTCGCCTCGGAGGCGCCGGTGCCGGCCAGTTCGAGCAGGGCGTCGTAGTCGAGCGCGTACCGCACGGCTTCGGCGAACTTGGGGTTGGCGGTGACGCCGCCCACGGTGGCGTTCTGGTTCACCAGCAGGAAGATCGTCTGCGCGGACGGCACCGACGCGACGGTGAGGTTGTCGGCGAGGTTGGCGACCTGGTCGCCGTTGAGGTCCATGGCCACCATGGTGTCGCCGCCCTCGAGGTTGATCTTCTGGGTGGCGCTCTCGGTGACATTGCGGATCACGACGCGGTCGTAGGCGGCTTCCTCGTCGCCGTTGTACTCGTCGTTGCGGGTGAGCACGACCTGGGAGGTGAGGTCGAGCGAGTCGAGCACGAAGGGGCCGGAGCCCGCGGACTCGCCGTCGAGGAAGGCTTGCGCGGTGTCGGTGCCGTCGGTGGCGCCGCCGTTCTTCTCCACGACCTTTGAGTTGACGATGCCCAGCGCCGGGTTGGCGAGGATCGCGGGCAGCTGCAGCAGCGGGGTGGCGGTGGTGAACGTGACGGTCTTCTCGTCGACCTTCTCGATGGTGACCCCGGCGAGCAGGAAGGCGGGCTTGGCGTCGGCCATGCCCTGGATGCGCTGCAGGGAGAACACCACGTCGTCGGCGGTGATCGGGCTGCCGTCGGAGAACACCCGGCCGTCTTCGAGGGTGAAGGTGAACTCGGTCGCCGCGTCGTTCTGCGTCCAGTCGGCCAGGCCGGGGATGGGCGTGTTGACGTCGGATCCCTTGAAGTCGACGAGGGTCTCGTAGAGCGCCTTCGCGACCATGTTGCCGGTGGGGTCGTAGGTGTTCCCCGGGTCGGCGGTTTCGATCGAGAACGCGGCGTCGATCACGACGGAACCGCCGGAGGCGTCGTCGGTGTTCTGCGCGGAGTTGCCGCCGGAGCAGCCGGCCAGCAGGAGCGCCGCGACGGCGCCGATCGCGATGCCGGTGTAGCGGGGGGACGTACGCACGAAGTGCCTCCTGGAGTGAAACGGGTGAAAGTGTCGCAACAAGCAACCGCGGACGGTTTAGATGAGATTGCCACATCCCCCGACGATCTGTCCAACGGAACCGGCGGTGCCCGGACATTGCTCCGGTGTCACCGCCGTTCTTTGGCAGAACGTCTACAGGAGCCGACGACGCGCGCGCGGCGATAAGACGAATGCTCGTGTTTCGGGCGTGTTACACGACCTGAACGCACACGCTCCGGTGCGTCTGGCCGTTCTTCTCGAATTCTTCGACCAGGTAGACCAGGCCGTCGTCGCGCACCTCGGCCACGCTGACGGCCGAGCCCATCACGACGGACCCGTCGGTCACGAGGGCATGGGCGAAGCTGATCTCGATGCGGTCGTCGACGATCCGGCCCACCATGCGGCCCTGGGTGACGGTGTCGCCGGTGTAATCGCCCCAGACCAGGGTACCGTCCTGGCGGTAGAGAAACCGGGTGGGCGCCTCCGCGCTGACGTCGCTAGCGGTGGACGAGATCATGCGGAAGCTCAGTCCGTCGAGCAGGAGGGGACGATCGGCGGCGGGTGCAGGCATGGGAACCGGTTCTTTCGGGGCGGGGCTGAGCCGTCGGAACGACAGCAGGGGCGGGTGGGCGGAGGCTGTGGGGGCAAAGCCCAGGCGGGTGAGCACGCGGGCGGATGCGGCGTTTGGCGCCTCGATGACGGCCTCGACGGCGGTGACCCCGAAGCGGCGCTCGGCCGCCTGCAGCAGGTGAGCGGCGGCCTCGGTGGCGAGGCCGCGTCCCTGCGCGGAGGCGGCGAGGACGTAGCCGAGCTCGGCCGTGGTGTCGGACGTACGCTTGAGCAGGATCTCGCCGACGACGGTGCCGGCCTCTTCGATGGCCAGGACGATCCAGTCGCCGGCGGTGCGCGCATCCGTCTGCCGCAGTTTGGCGCTGAGCGCGGCGAGGGTGGCGGCGCGGTCGCGCACCGGCCAGGGGATGTATCGGGTGATGTCGGGGTCGCCGTGGAAGAGCACGAGGTCGTCGAGATCGTCGAGCGTGTGCGGGCGGAGGAGGAGCCGCTCGGTGCGCAGCGGGAAGTCGAAGGTCCAGATCACGCCCCGAGCCTAGACCGCGCGCGTGGGGCCGCGTGAGGCCGTTGGACGACCTTGGCGTGCCGGCCTCGGACGCGCCGGTTCTGTCCATTCGGGCGGGTGGCCCGGGTGGGCCGCGTTAGACGATTGAGGCGGCGGGTGGTGGCGCCCGCCGGCGGGGCTCATTGTCTGGGCAGCGATTCCCGTTCGGCGGCGGGCCGGGTCCAGCGGGTCATGCCGAGCCGCTCGGCCTGCTGCGGACGCTGCGGGATGTCGCTGGGCAGCAGGTACGGTTTGCGGATCACCTCGTCGAGCACCACGACGCTCACGACAGCTTTGATCTCGGGGCGGATGGCGACCACGCCGGTGACGAATTCGTGCACGCTGCTCACGTCCGCGGCGCGGATGAGCATCATGGCATCGTGCTCGCCGGTGGTGATGGAGCAGTACTCCACATCGGGCATGCCCTGCAGGGCATCCCTGAAGGATTTCCACATCTGCGGGTGGACGGTGACGAACACCAGGGCGCAGATGTCCAGGCCCACCAGGCGCGGGTCGATGCGGGCGCTGAAACCGGTGATCACACCGGAGCGCGTGAGAAGCTCGACGCGGTTGTACGCGCTGGCACGGGAGAGGTTGATCTTCTCGGCCAGGGCCGCCATGGAGATTCGGCCGTTCTCGCGCAGCTCTCGCAGGATGTGCAGGTCGACCGAGTCCAGGGCGGGCTTTGCCGGCCGGGACGACTCGGAGTCGGGCAGCTCGGCCATCACCGGTGCCGCTCGGTCGTTTTGTCTAGCGTCATACCCAAATAGTAGACACATCGGCTAGCGCTGCGGAGGCTGAGGGAGAAATCGTCTGACCGGGTCTCGACAAGCTCGACCGACGAGATGGGCGCGACCCACACGCTGATCGAGCTTGTCGAGATCCCGACCCCCGCTCAGACACTGACCGACGAGATGGGCGCGACCCACACGCTGATCGAGCTTGTCGAGATCCCGACCCCCGCTCAGAGACGACACACGAGGTCTCGACAAGCTCGACCGACGAAATGGGCGCGCCCGCGCGCTGGGCTCGACCGACGAAATGGGCGCGCCCGCGCGCTGGGCTCGACCGACGGCTGGGGTTAACGACAACAGGGCCGGCCCCGAAGGACCGACCCTGTGATCTCGACAAGCTCGATCAACGAGCGCTGGGCTC
>NZ_JAIEUL010000038.1 GCF_019599185.1 Cryobacterium inferilacus
AAAGACTCGGCGAGCTCATCCTCGCCGCTGCATAAAATGAAACTCCACTCACTGTCCTGAACAAACGGGTCACTGCACATCTGCCGAAACTTCTGTATCTGTCTCTGCTTGTGGGCTCCCGAAGACAACTATTCCGATCGTGGCCAATACGGCGGTAACGAGGACGGCTCCTGACCCGATGACCAAGATCTTCCGCCGCCGCTCGTCTTTCTTAATCTGCCGGCGAGCCGCTTTCACGATCGCCTGACGGCCAGCATTTCTCGCGCTGTTCAATTGCATGCTTGATTGGTTCATTTCAGTTGGGTTTTGATGGGTCAAGTGCTGGGCGGTGGATGCCCCTGCCGACTAATCGAGTCTCAGCACACAGGCGGCACGGCATGCCAGGTGGCGTTCTGGAACGGTGCAGGTGGGTGTAGACCTCAACGGTGATGCGCTTCGTGATCCACTTGCGATGATCCCGAAGAGGGTTGCGGAGTGGGCCCGCTTATCAGTGGGCCAACAACATAGGACGAAACGAAAAACATCACGACGAACAGTGCCAGGGCAATGCCAGGAGCCCACCAGTTCGCGAACTTGCGGCGTAGCGAAATGAGCATTGGCACCGTCGCTACGAAGCCGAGAACACCGAAGAGGACAGTTCCGCCGCTACCGGCCACGAGGGCCGAACCGACGAGAGGGCCGATGTGATGAAGGACGTGCGGGGCCAGGCCGGCGATCCCTCCCAAACTCCCGGTGATTACTGTCCGTACAGTGCGGGGTCGGCGTGCGGCAGGCGCGGTGGCGGGCCGTGGGTCGACGACTGAGACATCGTCAAGGCTGACTGGTGGAGTGCTCATCGTTCCAATTTCCTCCGCCCGCTCCTCGAAAACGATCAAGCCCCGGTAAAGGAACGATCAAGTATCGAAATAACCACATGGAAACTTCACAGTTCCTTCGACAGTTCAATATCCGAGCGCAGAAGACTCGACGTATGAGCGCCTCTGGCGCAGACGAAAGGAAACACCATGATGGGAAATTATGCGGGCGGAATGGGCGGGGCTAGTTGGATCCTGATGGGTCTGCTTTGGGTGACATTGATCGTCGCCATTGTCTGGATGATCGTTGGAATGGTCACTCAGCCCAGGCACGCAACTACGTCGGCAGCGGCCCAAGAATTTAGGACCGACTCTCCAGCAGACATCCTGAAGCGCCGGCTGGCCCGAGGTGAGATCGACACCACTACCTACGAAGAACTGAGTTCCGTGGTGGGCAAGGTGCGCTAAGCGCGCTCAGGGGTACGGCGCCGCAATGGGGGGGCACGAGAAATTATTCCTCTTCGGCTCCGCTGCGGCCATTGCCGGCGGAAATTTTGCCGCGCGTGCAGGATCCCACGCCTGAAACAGGCGACAGGAAATACCAAATGAAAGTACTCATGAAGAAACGCACTCTCTTAGCTGCTGTAGTCACAGCCGGCGTCGTCGCCGTTGTCGCCACGACGGTAGTCGTTGCAAGCACCTCCGGAAATTCTGACGCGCTAGCGGCCACTCACAACAACATGGTCGCCGGCACCATTTGGGTCGCCAACGAAGACGGCGCCAGCCTCACTGCAATCGACGCTGCGACCAACACTGTGGCTACGACCCTCACCGGCATCGACAGCCCTCACAACGTGCAAGCCACGCAAGATGGTCGCTCCATCTGGGCGGTGAGCGGGACAACAGCGATGGCTGTAGAAATCGATTCAAAATCCAATGAGGTACATGGTGCAGTGTCTACAGGTTCTATGCCGGCCCACGTCATCGTGACCCCCGACGAGACCCGCGCATACACAACCAACAACGCCGACGACACCGTGTCAGCCTTCGACATCGCCACGATGACGACGATCGCCACGATCCCGGTAGGCGCCGGGCCTCACGGGCTGAGGTCAAGCCCAGACGGCACCAGCATTTACGTGGCGAATAACAAGGGGACCACGCTCAGTGTCATCGACACCGCTACTAACACCCAGATCGACGAGATAGAGGTGGGCAAATTGCCCGCGCAGGTCGCATTCTCGCCCGATGGAAAATTCGTTTACGCATCACTGAATGGCGACAACGCTGTAGCCAAAATCGACACCAGCACACGCGAACGCGTTGCCACACTTCCGGTAGGCGTGGGTCCAATCCAAACGTTTGTCAGCCCCGATGGTCAATACCTTCTGGTCGCCAACCAAGGCACAGAAGAGTATCCCGGCAGGACTGTGTCCGTCATCGACACTGACACTTTTGATTTCGTCCGCACGGTCGAGACCGGCGCCGGCGCGCATGGTGTCACCATCGACCCGACGAGTCGACACGCCTACATCACTAACACCTTCGACGACACGGTCTCGGTGCTCGACCTGAAAACGTTGAAAGTCGTTGCCAGTATCCCGGTCGGATCTATGCCGAACGGGATCACCTTTTCAACCCAGGCCGCAGGAATCGCGCCGACCGTCAAACTGGATCTGGACATGGACGACACCGATGGCGGCGGCATGGGTCATTGACGGATACGGTCTCGTTCGCATGTAGTGATACCGGAGTGCGCGAGTGTGAGCGATTCTCGATCTCCACGGGTACCGGCCGATCTCGCCGTGGCTGTCGATGGTTGAGCCTGGCAATGTGCTCTACGACCGCGCTTCCGAGGTGTCGAGCAATAAACCCGCGGCTGCCTTCCGCTAGGGGCGCCGTGGGACTGTTGAGCAACCAGAAAGTCATCGAGGTTGCGGAGCGTCTTGTCAGATTCGGGCAGTGGTGGTTAGTGCTATGGCGTCGAGGTTGGGTAGTGCGTGAGACAGCTCGTGCTTGATGCCGTGCGCGATGGCGTCAGCCTCGGACACGGTTGTATCCGCGACGGTGACGATTGCGGCGCCTTGGAGTCGGTGTCCCACCCAGCGAAGTTGCAGTCCGGTGACGGCGAGCACCCCAGGGGTGTGCTCGATCGAGTGCTGTGCCCGTTCGAGGAGCTCGGGTTCAATTCCGTCCATGAGGCGTCTTCCGATGCTGCGGACGGTGCCCCAGAGGAGCACGACGATCACGGCCGAGATGAGCAGGCCGACGATTGGTCAGCAAGCGGGAAGCCGAGCATTACCCCGAAGCCTCCAGCTACAACAGCAAGGGAGGTGAAGCCGTCGATTCGAGCGTGCACGCCGTCAGCGACGAGTGCGGCGGAGCCGATTTTTTGTCCGACCCGGATTCGGTAGATGGCAACGATTTCGTTGCCGAAGAATCCGATGAAGCCAGCGGCGATAACCCACCAGAGGTTGTTCAACGGCTGCGGGTGGAAGAACCGCTCGATTGACTGGTACGCGGCGACCACAGCGGATAGGGCAACCACGGCGATGATGAACAGGCCGGCAAGATCCTCGGCCCGCCCGAACCCGTAGGTGTAGCGCTTCGTGGCAACGCGGCGACCGAGGACGAACGCAACCCACAGCGGCACGGCCGTTAGTGCGTCGGAGAAGTTGTGGATCGTGTCAGCGAGCAGTGCCACCGATCCGCTGATGATGACGACGCCCAGCTGAAGGATCGTTGTGGCGAGCAGAACGAACAAGCTGCCTGGATTGTGAACAACTCGATCGCAGCTGCGGCACCAACGTCTGCCCTGCTCCAGCGCCGAGCCGCTAACGAACTCCCTGAGATTGACGCGGTGCGCACCCACTACGCCACACGCGTTGCCCTCGTGCCCTTGCTCGCGGTGGAACCAATCGGAATCCCGGCGTTGGAAGCCCTGCTGGCTTCGCCGGCATCCGACGGGAAGGATTGAGCGGAGCCACGCTCCTGACGCTGCGCTCCGGTATTAGAGGCGGGTGCGGAGCTCCTCAACGCGGGCACGGATGTCGTCACGAACGAGACGCATGCGCTCCATGCCTTCGATACCGCGCTCGGACGGTTCGTCCGTGATCCACGTTTCGAATTTCGTTCCCGCGACTTCGTCGACCTGCGCTTCTGACCCCAGCACGACGACGATGTCTGCGTCGGCCACCATCGCCGCCGTGATTGCCTTCGGGCGCTCATCACCGACGCTGATACCCAACTCGGTCAGCGACTCCACCGACTGTGCATTCAAGGCCGCCCCTGGCTTGGTTCCCGCCGAGTGAACCATGACGCTGTCCCCGGCTGCCGAACGCAGAAGGGCCGCCGCCATCTGTGATTTCCCGCCGTTCTTCTGACAGACAAACAGAACGCTAGGGGTAGGGGTCTCGGTCATGACGCAATCGTACCTAGCGTGATCGTCAGCCCTGGCAGCTCGAGGTCGCGTCCCGCTCATGATTTGTTTCGCTGGTTCGTGACGGGACCTGAGTCACCAACGTGCTGTCTCAGAAAAGTACAGCTTTCCAAGACACTAGGTACGCCTAGACCTCGCCACTCACTACCCCGTAATCTCGCGGCCCCCGCGTCGTGGAAAGTCGTCTCACCGAAGTTCTTGTCCCACGATCCCAGAATGTATGACTTTCGGACCACCGGCCCCTTCGCTGGTCAGCGCTTGGTTGTGCCCGCCTCGTCCGGGGACGGCACCCGGAGCAACACTTGGATCGGGGAAGGGAAGGACCGTTGCTTGGTCATCTCCGAGGTAGCGGAGCTTTTGGGCCTGGACCTAGTTGTCCGGCACCTATCAATTCGGTGACCGGTAGGGCCCCTATTGAACACACACACAGGATGACCTCACTCTTGCTGATTTCATCGCGACAGCGGCCGCCCAGAGATATTCTGGGGACCATGGGCGAGCACAGCTGGAAATTTGATTTTCACGACGGCCATTCCGAGATCGGCTCTAGAGCCCCGGCGGCAGCCGTTGATGACAGTCTGCTGTTGGCAGCGGTCCGCAAACTCTCCGAGAGCCAGACCGGATTCATCGATGTCGAGCAACAGATTCGAGACTTGTCAGGCAATGACGTATCTGTCGATGAAATCGCAGCTCGTGGCGGGCTAACCGTTGAGATGGTCAGACAGGTGCTGGCAGGAGCTGACCTAGAAACGCTCATGCGCGAGCGCTGATGCGCTTTGCACAAAGCGTTGACACGGGTCTCACGGAATGGGCATTCTAGGGACACGAGCGGGGGCATTGTGCTCAATCCCGGCCGTTCGAAATGTGGGGGTAACGATGAAATTTCGAAACCAAACTTTGCGCTGGGCTGCAATTAGCCTCGCTACGAGTGCTCTGTTGCTGGGAGGTGCCCAAGCTGCATCGGCGGCGACAGTGCCATCCCCGGACAACCCGCCAGTCTCGGACCAGTTTCTGGAGGAAAACAACGTCGAAGGCTCGGTGGTAGATGTTCAGACCGATGCCAAGGGTGCCAAGTTCTATCTCTACGACACCGGCGACTGGGTCCTAGAGCTGCCACAAGCGGCAAACGATGGCGGCATGCAGACTCAGTCCTACAACGCCGGCATATGTGCCGGCACCTTCGTTGGGATATCCAGGCTAAGCAACCAGCTCTATTGGGGCGGTCAAAGTTCTTGCGCGACCACCAACCCAACGGCGGCTTACCCCCACTCGCTCAAGATCGAGCTGAGGAAAGGCTGCGTCTCTGGCATCTGTTTCCAGAACACTGTCAGGACTGGTGTGAGTTCGGACAGCGCTTACAACAGGGTCCAAACCGTCACGCGCTTCGACAACTGCACCTCCGCTGCCCAGTACCGGTACGACATGGTTGCGCGCCCTACCGTTCAGGGGGTTCAGTATGGCCCCTTCGTTGATGGCGACAACTATGTCGTTGGGTGCAACATCTCCTAGATAGATTCCCGTAACGCAGCCCTCGGACTCATAGAGTCCGGGGGCTGCGTTCATTCATTCTGAAACACGCCGATGGCGGTAACCCCGGGGTAACCCTCAAGGGCTTTCACAAAAGTGGAAGCTGTGACCCGACCGACAAGAACCTTGTTCGGTAGACGATCGGCCGGCGGACACTCCCCCGCCCGATCGACACTGCCGTTTCTCGAGGTCACCTGCACGGCCTACCGCGTCTATCCGCGGCGGGTGCAGGCGACCTCGAGCGGTCAGCTGTTCAAGGTCGTGCGCACGATGCGACGTTCAGGCCTCGGCGCGGAGGTATGCATAAACGGTCTCTCGACTGATGCCATAGTGCCGGGCGAGGGCAGCCTTCGGGACGCCGGCCGCGGCCTTCTCGCGCAGCTCGGTGGCGCTCTTGGCGTCCAGCGATGGTGTGCGGCCTCGGTATGCGCCGCGCTGCTTTGCCAGGTTGATGCCTTCGCGCTGACGTTCACGGATCAGAGATCTCTCAAACTCCGCGAACGCGCCCATCACGTTCAGCAGAAGCGTTGCCATCGCGTTGTCTTCGCCGGTGAAAGTGAGTTGCTCCTTGACGAACTCGACGCGCACCTTCTTTTCCGTGAGCCGGCGCACGATCGCGCGGAGATCATCGAGGTTGCGGGCCAGGCGGTCCATCGAGTGGACGAGAACGGTGTCACCGTCTCGGGCAAAATCGATCATCCGTTCCAGCTCGGGCCTGTTCACGTCTTTACCTGACGCCTTGTCTGCAAAGACCTGGTCGACATCGACGCCATCGAGCTGGCGGGCCGTGTTCTGATCGAGGGTGCTGACGCGCACATAGCCGATTCGCTGACCTGCCATATGTCCACCGCCTGATCTGTCAGGTTGAACTCTAAGAGTCGGGCAGGAGCGGTGTCAACAAATGCGGATTCAACTTCAAATGGACGGGTTTCGCGGCACGATCTGACGTCAAGCTGGCGTGTACCCCAGCTAGGCGCCCTACTCCCCCGCGACATTTCCGTGAGCTCGGCGCCAGATTTGACCCAGCGACCGGCTGAAGGTTCTGGCCTTAATTTAGTCGTTACCGAATGTCTCCGAAAACCCTCGGATTCCCTTGTGTTTACAGGGAACCAAGCGATTCGCTGCCTCCGATTGTAGCCCATCGTTTTGGGTCAAATAGAGATGAATTAGATGGGTAAATGATGGATTTTGGAGGCCGCTTTGAGCGGTCCCACGACCCCTTTCAACCTCTCCCCCATGTGCCGCCGAGCGTGACCGAACATGGCCGGTGATGACGATCGACCGTGCGCTTGGTCCGCGGTCTGGTTCGCATCACGACAGCGCTATACGCTGAGCGCTATTTAGTACGTCGATCTGAAACGAGTCCGTCAACCACGTGAGAACGGTCCGTCCAACGCGGGCGCGAATCAAAGGAGGGCAACGAGATGAGACCGCTCCGATACTCGATCAACGTCACGCTCGACGGCTGCTGCCATCACGAGGCAGGACTCCCCCCAGACGAGGAGTCGATGCGCTACTGGACCGCTCAGCTGGAGCGAGCCGATGCCCTGCTCTTCGGCCGAGTGACCTACGAAATGATGGCATCGGGGTTACGTCCCTGTGAGTGGTGTGGTTTCCCGCTCTTGAGCGTTGCTTCGTCAACGTAAAGAGCCACCGTGGGATGG
>NZ_JAIEUL010000039.1 GCF_019599185.1 Cryobacterium inferilacus
GTGCGGTGGCCCCGGCCGATCCCTCTCCGGTTGCCGCGGCCAGGACGGTGGCCCCGGCCGAGAGCTGCCCGGTGCCGTCGGCGAGGGCGGTCGCGCCCTGGGCCACCTGGCTGGTGCCGTCGGCCAACTCGCCCGCGCCGTCGGCGAGGGTGCCGGTGCCGTCCGCCAGCGCTCCCGCGCCGGTGGCGAGCTCGCCGGTGCCCTCGGCGAGGGCGTTGGCGCCGGTGGAGACCTGCCCGGTGCCGTCGGCCAGCTGGCCGGCGCCGTCGGCGAGTTGTCCGGTGCCCGCGGCCAGGCTGCCGGCGCCGTCGGCCAGTTGGCCCGCTCCGCTGGCGAGCCGGCCCGCGCCGTCGGCCAGGCTCGTGCCGCCGTCGGCGGCGCTGCTGGCGCCATCCGTCAGCTGCCCGGCCCCGTCGGCGGCGTCGGCCAGGCTCGAGCGGATGTCGGAGAGCCCGATCAGCAGGCTGTCCGCGGCCTGCTCGTTGACCCGTTCCACGATCGCGTCCCTGATGGTCTGCGCGGCCTGGCTGCCGATCGTGGAGGCGAGGTAGCTGTTGGTGTCGTTGGTGGTGAGGGTGATGGTGGCCTGGTGCGGGTCGTCCGTCGACGACGACGCGATCGAGCTGGAGAAGTCGGCGGGGATGGTGACGCTGAAGTCATAGGTGGCGTCGGCCACGCCGGCCGTGGCGGTGGCGGCCGTGACGGTGTGCCAGTCGAAGGTGCCGTCGTCGATCAGCTGTTCGGCGACATCCGCCCCGTAGTTACTGGGCTCGCCGTCGTACTCTGCGCCGGTGTCGGCCACCACCAGCGCCACCGGCACCCGGTCGAGGCCGGCGTACGGGTCCTGATTGGCCCACAGGTAGAGGCCGCCGTAGAGCACGGGCACGAGCATGAGCGCCACGAGGGCGACCCGGCTCATGGTGGTGGCGGTCAGGCGCGCGAGCTCCGCGCGGATCATGGCGAAGATCTTCACAGGTCGGCTTCCAGGGTCGTGAGGGTCGTGAGGGTCGTGAGGACGGTGATGGCGTGCGCGGAGGCATCGCCGGCGATGACCAGCACGGCATAGCCCCGGTCGGCGAGGGCGCCGGCGGTGGCCCACCAATCCAGCGGGTCGCCGCCGTGCCGGTCGGGGGAGGTGAGCACGATGCCGCGCACGTCCTCGCGCCTGACGGCCAGTTCGGTGAGCAGACGGATGCGGGAGGCCGGGGCCAGATCGCCCATATTGGCCCGGGACCGGTCGGCCAGGCCGAGCTCTCCGAGGGCCTGGCCCACGGCGCGGCGGTGGCCGAGGCGGCCGGCGAACATGAGTTCCTCGGCCACGACCTCCGCGACCGTGACATCCGCGGCCGGCTCGGAGACGCCGAGGGCGTCGACGAGGGCGATGTGGCGGCGGAGGCCGGCGTAGTCGGTGCGGCCGTCGAGGGTGACGGTGCCGGCGTCCGGACGCATCCGGCCGGAGGCGATCAGGCCGAGCACGGTGGGGCGGCGTTCGGTTTCGGCCCTGGCGAGCGTGACGCCGCCGGATTCGAACTCGAGTGAGGTGAGCGGGAGGGCCGAGTCTGTGGGCCCCTTGGTGACGTTGCTGAGGGTGATGCGCATGCGGATGCCTTCGCTGGGAGGGGAGCGGCACCGGTGAGCCGGACACGTGGGTCCGGCTGGTGTGCTCCATTGCAGCGGGCGCCGTCGGCAACTATACTGACTAGTCAGTACAAAATCAAGGAGTGGACATGCCGCGGGTGACCGGAACCAAACGCCTGATCTTCGACGCCGCCCTGCAATTGGCCGGTGAGCGCGGCATCACGGGAACGACCATGGACGATGTGGCCGAGCGCGCCGGCGTGGCCAAGGGCAGCCTGTATTACAACTTCGCCTCGAAGGACAAGCTGTTCGAGGAGTTGCTGCGCGAGGGCATGTCTGCGCTCACCGAGGCGCTGCGCGAGGCCAGGGCGGGCAAGGAGGGCTGGCCGGCCATCGAGGCGCTCGTCGGCACCCTGCTCGGCCGTATCCAGGCCAATACCGCGTTGGCCAAGGTCATCGCCGGCGACATCTTCCGCACCGACCGGGCGTGGCGCCAGACCTCGTACGCCTTCCGGCACGACGCCCTGGCGGAGTTCGCGGCGGCGATCGACGAGGCCGTGCCGGAGGCATCCGTCACCGGCGCCACCGCGCTGATGGCCAGCAGCGTCTTCGGCGCCACCCTGATGGCCGGGCTGGAATGGCTGCTCTTCGACGAGGAGCGCCCGCTGCACGAGGTGACCGCAACGATCCTGCTCACCTTTTCCGGCCGTCTCACCCGCGAACCCTGACCCCACCGTCGAAAAACCGCCCGGATGCGCGCCGAAGTCACGGCTCGCCTGGCGACAGGGGAGTCCCCCGGGCCGGTCGCGGTAAGATCGAGTGTGACCGGCGCAAATCTGATCGAACAGCCCGAGACCCTCCTACCCGCGGAACCGGAGGTGATTGAGGCACTCAGCCGAACCGGAACGCGCGATCTGGCAACAGTCGTGGCAGCGCATCCGACATCTTCGTTGGCCTGGGCGATGCTCGCCGATTTCACCCACAGCCAGGGCAACCTGCTCGAGGCCTACGCCTATGCCCGGGTGGGCTATCACCGCGGCCTCGACGCGCTGCGCAAGGCCGGCTGGCGCGGCCAGGGTCCAGTGCCGTGGTCCCACGAACCCAACCAGGGCGTGCTGCGCGCGCTCTTCGCCCTCCGCCGCGCCGCGGCCGAGATCGGCGAGGACGACGAGTTCGAACGCCTCACCGCGTTCCTCGACGGCGCAGACCCGTCCGTCATCCCGCTGCTGCGCTCGCAGCAGACCGAGGCTGTCTCACCCGGCGTCGACCCGGCCCCGCCGACCGCCGCGTTCTTTATCCAAGGAGAAAACTAAGCCATGCCCGCAATTGTTCTGATCGGCGCCCAGTGGGGCGACGAAGGTAAGGGCAAGGCCACCGACCTGCTCGGCAGCCGGGTCGACTATGTCGTCAAGTTCAACGGCGGCAACAACGCCGGCCACACCGTGGTCGTCGGCAACGAGAAGTACGCGTTGCACCTGCTGCCCTCCGGCATCCTCACCCCCGGCGTCACCCCGATCATCGCCAACGGTGTCGTCGTCGACATCGAGGTGCTCTTCGAAGAACTCGACGCGCTCAGCTCCCGCGGTGTTGACGTGTCCAAGCTCAAGGTGAGCGCCAACGCGCACGTCATCACCCAGTACCACCGCACCATGGACAAGGTCACCGAACGGTTCCTGGGCAAGCGCCAGATCGGCACCACCGGTCGGGGCATCGGCCCCACCTACGCCGACAAGATCAACCGCGTCGGCATCCGCATCCAGGACCTGTTCGACGAGAACATCCTGCGCCAGAAGGTGGAGGGCGCCCTCGGCCAGAAGAACCACATGCTGGTCAAGGTGTACAACCGCCGCGCCATCACCGTCGACGAGATCGTCGACGACCTGCTCAGCTACGCCGAACGCCTGCGCCCGATGGTCGCCGACACCGCGCTGCTGCTGCACGAGGCCCTCACCGACGGCAAGACGGTGCTGTTCGAGGGCGGCCAGGCCACGATGCTGGATGTCGACCACGGCACCTACCCGTTCGTCACGTCGTCGAACGCCACGTCCGGTGGCGCGGTGACCGGCTCCGGCATCGGCCCGAACCGCATCGACCGCATCATCGCGGTCGTCAAGGCGTACACCACCCGCGTCGGCGCCGGCCCGTTCCCCACCGAGCTGTTCGACGACTCCGGCGAGTTCCTGCGCGCCAAGGGCTTCGAGTTCGGCACCACCACCGGGCGTCCGCGCCGCTGCGGCTGGTACGACGCCCCGATCGCCCGCTACACGGCGCGCATCAACGGGGTCACCGACTTCGTGCTCACCAAGCTCGACGTGCTCACGGGCCTGGACACCATCCCGGTCTGCGTCGCCTACGAGGTCGACGGGGTGCGCTACGACGAGGTGCCCGTCTCGCAGTCCGACTTCCACCACGCCAAGCCCGTCTACGAGGAGTTCCCCGGCTGGACCGAGGACATCACCCTGGTGCGCCACTTCGAGGACCTGCCGAAGAACGCGCAGGACTACGTGCTCGCTCTCGAGGCCATGAGCGGCGCCCGCATCTCCGCCATCGGAGTGGGCCCCGACCGCGAAGCGATCCTCACCCGCCACGACCTGATCGACTAGGCACCACCCCGCGAACCGTGCCAGGGCCCCGAAAACCTCGAGTTTTCGGGGCCCGTCTCACGGCCGGGCGAACGGAGAACCCACGTGAGCGCGCATCTGCCCGACGAGAGACTGCTGACCGGCCGCTTCGTGTGCCTGGAACCGCTCAGTCACGCGCACCTGCCCGAGCTGCACCGGGCCATCGCGCATCCGGCCGTGTTCGCCGGCGGCTTCGCCGGCGGCCCGCACGGGCTGCCGGCCGACCTCGACGAGTTCGTCGCGTTCGCCTCGAAGTACTACCGGTGGGACGCGCTGCCGTTCGCGGTCCGTGTCGTCTCCGGCCCGCACGCTGGTGACCTGGTCGGCACCTCAACGCTCGGCGACATCGACCTGCCCAACGAGTCGCTGCACCTGGGCTGGACCGCGTACGCCCCGCAGGTGTGGGGTTCCGCGGTGAACCCGGAGACCAAGCTGCTCATGCTCGGCGCCGCGTTCGCGCACGGCTTCGGTCGGGTGAAGATCCAGGCCGACGTGCTCAACTCCCGCTCCCGGGCGGCGATCCTCGGCATCGGCGCCCAATTCGAGGGCATCCACCGAAGGGTGCAACGCCGAGCGGACGGCTCCTGGCGCGACACCGCCGTCTACTCCGTGCTCGCCGACGAATGGCCGGTCGTGCAGGCCGGGTTGCAGAAGCGGCTCGACGGTTTCGGCGGCCAACCGGTGGCGTACCGCGACCCGCGCGCCACCCGGCCCCGGGTCACACCGAGCTGATTCCGGCCATCCGCCCGCGATTTTCGGACATCACCCTCGGCGCAGGCGGCTGAGCCCGAAACGCGTGCTGCCGGTGGGCTAGGGTCAGCTGGTGAGTGAGATTTCCAGCCCCAGAAACCCCAGGGTCGCCCTGCAATTCCTCGGCATGGGCGTGGTGTGGGGCGCCAGCTTTCTGTTCATGAAGGTCGCCCTCGACGGCGTCAGCTTCGGCCAGGTGGCCTGGTCCCGTCTGGTGTTCGGCGGCCTCACCCTCGGCCTGATCGTGCTGGCCACCCGTCCCCGCGTCAACCACGGCCCGGTGCTGCCGCGCGAGGGCCGGGTCTGGGCGCACTTCCTGGTGATCGCGTTCAGCGGATGCGTCATCCCGCATCTGCTCTTCGCCTGGGCGGAGCAGTACGTGTCGTCGAGCCTGGCGAGCATCTACAACGCGGTCACCCCGATCATGACCGCACTCATGGTCACGGCCGTGTTCCGGGTGGAGAAACTCGCCCGCGACCAGGTGATCGGCGTGCTCATCGGCATCGGCGGGGTGGTGGTCATCATCGCGCCGTGGCAGTACTCCGAGCTCACCGGCGACCTCTGGGGCCAGCTCGCCTGCCTCGGCGCTGCGCTCTGTTACGGCTTCACCTTCGGCTACACCCGCAAGCACCTCAGCGGCCGGCCCATCGCCGGCACCACCTTCGCCTTCCTCAACATCGGCCTGGCCGGCGTCGTGATGCTGGTGCTCACCCCGGTGTTGGCCTGGCAGCCGGTGGCGCTGAACCTCCCGATCGTGCTGAGCCTGCTCACCCTCGGGGTGCTCGGTACCGGGGTGGCGTACATCTGGCACATCAATGTGTTGCGGGCCTGGGGGCCAACGACCACGTCGACGGTCACCTACGTCACCCCCGTCGTCGGGGTGCTGCTCGGGGTGCTGGTGCTGTCCGAGACGTTCTCCTGGCACGAACCCGTCGGCGCCGCGCTCGTGCTGGTCGGCATCCTGCTCACCCAGAAGCGGGTGCGCCTGCCCCTCCCCGTCCCCCGAACTGCCTGAGCATAACTAACACGAAAATAGACGTGAGGTCATGCTGCCGCCGGTGTGAGGGTGACGTCGTAGCCGAGTTTGCGGAG
>NZ_JAIEUL010000003.1 GCF_019599185.1 Cryobacterium inferilacus
CCCGCCGAGGGCAGCGCCGCGCTCCCCCCCGGCGCCACCGCGCGGGCCGAGGGCCCCGCCTCGGCCGCCGACGGGGCCGCCGCCCTGGCCACCGGAGCCGCCGGCGCGGCCGAGGGCGCGGCCACGGCAGCCACCGGCGCCGCCACCCTCGCCGACGGCGCGAGCCAGACCGCCGCGGGGGCCGACACCCTGGCCGAGTCGCTGGCCACGGCCGCCGCGGGCAGCCAGACCCTCGCCGAGGGCGCGAGCGGCGCCGCCACCGGGGCCGCTGCGGTAGCCGCCGGCGCGAGCCAGACCGCCACAGGGGCATCCGCCCTCGCCGCCGGCGCCACCGATGCCGACACCGGCGCAGGCACCCTGGCCGCCGGGGCCGGCCAGACCGCCGCAGGGGCGGCGTCACTGAGCACCGGCGCGGCCTCTGCCGCCGACGGCGCCGCCGCCCTCAGCAGCGGCGCGGACTCCGCCAAGTCGGGCGCAGAGACGCTGGCCACCGGCGCCTCGTCGCTCAGCGACGGGCTCGTCGGCCTCGAAGACGGCGCGGGCACCCTGCGCGACGGCCTCACCGAGGGGGTCGACAGCATCCCGAACACGGATGCGGCAACCCGCGACCTGCAGGGCTCCACCATTGCCGACCCGGTCGACCTGCAGACCGCCGCGGTGACCTCCGCAGGCACCTACGGCGCCGGGCTGGCGCCGTTCTTCGCGAGCCTGGCGGGCTGGATCGGCATCTACGCCCTGTTCCTGATCGTCAAGCCGGTCTCCCGCCGCGCCATCACGGCGCTGCACTCGCCGCTGAAGATCACCCTGGCCGGCTGGCTCACCCCTGGCATCCTGGGGCTGGCGCAGATGGCCGCCCTGTTCGGCATCCTCACCGCGGTGCTGCACTTCGAAGTGCACAACCCGCTCGGCACCTACGCCATGATGGGCCTGGCCGCGCTCACCTTCGCCGCGATCATCCTGGCGCTGAACGTGTGGCTGGGCAGTGTGGGCCAGTTCGTCGGCCTCGTGCTGATGGTGCTGCAGTTGGTCACCGCCGGCGGCACCTTCCCGTGGCAGACCCTGCCGGCACCGCTGGCGTTCCTGCACCACGTGGTGCCGATGAGCTACGCCGTCGACGGCATCCGCCAGCTGATGTACGGCGGCAACCCGGCCACCGCCCTCAACGACGCCGGCGTGCTGCTGCTCTGGCTCACCGGGGCGCTCGTCCTGGCCGCCGTCGGCGTGGTGCGGATGACGCACTTCCGCACCCTGCGCGACCTCAAGCCCAGCCTGATCGGCTGAGTCCGAGGCGCTTGCCGGTCTGGCAAGCCGACTTGCGGGCGTGCTGCGTGGGCGGCACGATCGGGGGAAGCAGACGAACCGAAGGGCCGGCATGACCACGCACAGCTTCGACAAGGACTACTGGGAACAGCACTGGGAGCAGGCGGGAGGCCCTGCCGCGCCGGTCGCCGAACGAGGTGCGCCGAACCCGCACCTCGTGCGCGAGGTGGCGGGCCTGACGCCGGGTACCGCCCTGGACGCCGGCTGCGGCACCGGCGCGGAAGCGCTCTGGCTGGCCGGGCAGGGCTGGCAGGTCACCGCCGCGGACATCTCCGCGGCCGCCTTGGCCCGAGCCAGGGAGCTGGCCGAGGGAGTCGAGCGGGTGACCTGGGTCGAGGCCGACCTCACCACCTGGGAGCCAGGGAACGTGTTCGACCTCGTGGTCACCAACTACGCCCACCCAGCCATTCCGCAGTTGGCCTTCTACGACCGCATCGCGCGCTGGGTCGCACCCGGCGGCACCCTGCTGATCGTGGGGCACCTGCACGATGCCGGCGGACAGGCGCACGGAGGCGGGCACGGGTATCACGAGGCACACGGCGGCGGGCATGGCGAGGCGCACGGAGAGCGCGAGGCCCCGCACGGCGAGGAGCCGCCCGCCGAGGCGACGGTGACCCTCGCGAACATCACCGCGCTGCTCGACCCCGGGGTGTGGCGCATCGATACCGCCGAGGAACAGACCCGCGAGCGACCCGGCGGCCAGGGTCTGCCACTGCACGACGTGATCGTGCGCGCCGGGCGCTTGGGCTGACCGCGCCGACCGACGGCCACCTAGGCTGGTGCCGCGCCCACCGCACCGGCCATCGCCGCCGAACGGGGAGCGGCCCTCGACGATGAGACGGAGCACCGTGACCGAAACGCCCACCACCGCCGGGCTCGGCGCCTTCGCCGGCCTGGTCGACCTGGCACGGTCAGTGCGCCCGTTGTTCGGCACGGATGACCCGTCGCCCGCGGAGATCGAACGCCGGTTGCGCGACACCCTGGGGGTGCTTCCGGCACCGACGGTGGTCGACGTGACCGAACACATCCGCTGGTCGAGGGACGGCATCGACGGCGTGGAGCTGTCGTGGGAGACCGGTTTCGGGCCGCGTGCCAGGGGCTGGCTGCTGCGGCCGGCCGGGGAGACCGGCGCCCTGCCCGGGGTGCTCGCGCTGCACTGCCACGGCGGCATGAAGTTCTTCGGCAAGGAGAAGATCGCCAACGGGCCCACCGGCCCGGTGCCAGCGGCCATCAATGCGTTCCGGGAGCGGTGCTACTCCGGCCGGGCGCTGGCCGACGAGTTCGCCCGGGCCGGCTTCGCGGTGCTCGCGCACGATGTCTTCGGCTGGGGCAGCCGGCGCTTCCCGGTGGCCGATATGCCGGCGTCGAGCGAGCGCGTCGCGGCGGCCCTGCGCGCCACAGCGAACGAGCCGCCGAATGAGCCGCTGACGGAGCCCGAGGTCTACGACCTGCACGCCGGCGCCGTCGAACACGACCTGGCCAAGGCGCTCGGTGTGCTCGGCACGTCGTGGGCGGGCCTGATCGCCCGCGAGGACCTGTTGGCCCTCGATGTGCTGGCCGCCCGGCCGGAGACCCTGGCTGCCGCTCCTGCGTTGGTCGGGTTCTCCGGTGGCGGTGCCAGGGCGCAGGTGACCTCCGCGCTCAGTGACCGGGTGGGTGCCACGGTGGTGGTCGGCATGATGTCGACCCTGGCCGAACTGGTCGAGGCCCACCTGCACGAGCACAGCTGGACCCTGATGAGCCCGGGCCTCGGCACGATCGCCGACCTGCCGGGCATCGCGGGCGCCCGGGCGCCGCGCCCGCTGTTCGTGGGATACGGCGAGACCGACCCGCTGTTTCCACCGGCCGGCATGCGGGCCGCCCACGACGCTCTCACCCGGCGATACGCCGGTACGGCTGCCTACCAGGGCCGTTTCGCACCCGTTCCGCACTGCTTCGACAGCGAGATGCAGACCGCGGCGATCCGGTTTCTGCACGGGGTGCTCCCCCGCCGGTGAGTCCGGCCGGGCTCGCACCCGGCCGGCGGTGCACTCAGCGCGGCTGGCGCTCCTCGAGAACGTCGTCGCTCTCGTCGGCGCCGGTTGCACCGATGACACCGTCACCGACCGCCGGGTCCCGGTGCGAACGGTGCGCGGCCTCCAGCGTTTCGGCCTCGTCCCCGCCCACGGCCTCGCCCCTGGCGACCATGCCGGCCACATCCGAGAGCGGAATCTGCTTGAGGAACAGGGAGAGCAGGAAGGCCAGCCCGATGAACGGCAGGAGGTACCAGAACACCGGGGCCAGGGCATCCGCGTAGGCCACGACGATGCCGTCACGCACGGCGTCCGGCAGCGCGTTGAGGGTCTGCGGGTCGATCGACGAGGTCGCCGCATCGGCATCCGTGGCGCTGGCGCCGGCGTCGGTGAACACACCGCGCAGGTTCTCGGTGAGCCGGTTGGTGAAGATCGTGCCGAACACGGCCACGCCGAGCGCAGCACCCACCTCGCGGAAGTAGTTGTTCGTGCTCGTCGCGGTGCCCACCATGGACGGGTTGACCGAGTTCTGCGCCACCAGCACGACGACCTGCATGATCAGGCCGAGCCCGGCGCCGAAGATGAACAGGAACACGCAGATCAGCCAGATCGGCGTCTCGGCGGTGAGGCTGGTCATCAGCACCATCGCGAGGGCGGTGAGGATGGTGCCGAGCACCGGGAACATCTTGTAGCGGCCGGTCTTGGTGATGGCGATACCGGAGATGATCGAGGTGCCGATCAGGCCGGCCATCATCGGTAGCATCAGCAGGCCGGAGGCGGCCGCCGAGGTACCCGAGGACATCTGCAGGAAGGTGGGGACGAACCCGATCGCGGAGAACATGCCCAGGCCCAGGGTGAGGCCGATCAGGGTGGCGTTGACGAAGGTGGGGTTCTTGAACAGCGACAGCGGGATGATCGGGTCCTTCGCCCGTGCCTCCGTGATCACGAACAGGATGGCCGCGAGCACCATGCCGGCACCGAAGAGCCAGGTCTCGATGGCTTCCCAGCCGTGGCTGGCGTTGCCGCCGAAGTCGGTGAAGAAGATCAGGCAGGTGGTGAAGGCCGACAGGAAGATCACGCCGAGGATGTCGATCGGCTGGGTGGCCTTCTTGCTCGGCAGCCGCAGGGCGAACCAGGCGATCGCGAACGCAGCGATACCGACCGGGATGTTGATGTAGAACGCCCACTGCCAGGTGAGGTGGTCCACGAAGAAGCCGCCGAGCAGGGGGCCGCCGACGGCGGAGAGGCCGAAGACCGCGCCGAGCGGGCCGAGGTACTTGCCGCGCTCCGAGGCGGGCACGATGTCGGCGATGATCGCCTGGGAGAGGATCATCATGCCGCCGCCGCCGAGGCCCTGCACCGCGCGCCAGACCACCAGCTGGGTGAAGTCGCCGGCGAAGGCGCAGCCCACCGAGGCGATGGTGAACAGGGCGATCGCGATCAGGAACAGGTTGCGGCGGCCGAGCACGTCACCGAACTTGCCGTAGACCGGCATCACGATGGTCGTCGCCAGCAGGTAGGCGGTGGTCAGCCAGACCTGGTGTTCCACCCCGCCGAGCTGGCCCACGATGGTGGGCATGGCGGTGGAGACGATGGTCTGGTCGAGGCTGGAGAGGAGCATGCCGGCGATGAGGGCGCCGAAGATGATCCAGATTCTTCGTTTGGTGAGGAGCAACGGCTCCGCGGAGGCGGTGGTGGTCACGGGTTGGTGCCTTTCAAGGGAGCGGATGCGGGTGCGGCCAGGACGGTGCGCATGGCCTCGAGCGAGGAGGTGAGAATGGTGGCGAAGTCGCGATCGTTGGCCGGGTCGACGAAGGTGTCGGCGGATGACTGCATCAGGGATCCGACGATGCTCACGATCGCGATCGCGCGCGGGTCGTCGGCGTCGACGCCCTGCCGCTTGGCAATGAGTGCCCGCAGCTGGCGGTCACGGTCGCGGGAGAGGCCGATGAACCGGGTGAGCAGCCGGGGCTCGCGCTCGAGAGCCGCCATGAGGTCGCTGTGCTCGCGGGGATCCATTCCATCGGATTCGATGTGCGCGATGGCCAATTCGACGAGGTCGCTGAGCACTCGAGGCCACTCCCCCGTGCCGAGGGCCAGGAACCGGTCCGCGAAGTACCGGTAGTCGTCGTCGGGGTTGGCGCCGAGGACGGCGTCTTCCTTGCTGGCGAAGTAGTTGAAGAAGGTGCGCCGGGAGACGTCCACGGTGCTGCAGACCTCTTCGATCGTGAACCCGGCCAGGCCGCGCTCTGCGGTGAGTCGGCGCGTGACGGAGGTGAGGCTGGCGGCCGTGCGCCGCATCCGTTGTTCGACGCGCGTCGGCGTTGCACTCTCAGACATAGAGTGCAGCTTTGCACTTTATGCTAGGTAGTGCAAGTTATCGAGCGGTGCGTCGGTGGCTGCACCGGTTATGGCCCAGTGCGCCCGCTAGAGCGGGTGCACCGGGCCATACGGGGTGCAGCGAGCGTGAGCCTAGACGGGCGACTCCTGGTGGGCCGCGATCGACCAGCCGCCGTTGTTCTCGTCGAAGAGGTAGGTGGTGGACATCTGCAGCTCGGTGAGCGCGTCGCCCCGCCAGGCCAGTGAGCGGTAGACCAGCACACCGGCGTGCTCGCCCAGGCGGATGACGGCCGGTTCGTGCAGCTCGTAGCGGTCCAGCGGCGGCGCGGCCTTGAAGGCGGCGCGCACCTGGTCGCGCCCGACCACCTGGCCAGGCAGGATGAGCAGGGCATCCCCGGTCATGGTGCGCTGGTAGTAGTCACCGCCCTTGCCGGCGAGGATGGCGCGCCAACCCTCGTGGGCTTCGTGCAGGAGTCTGGCAGGGAGATCGTCGGTGATCACAGTCATGACTCCACGGTAGACCCCAGCGGGCCATCCCGGTCAGAATCGGTGCTGCAGGATCCAGGCGTGCATGGTCACCGCGGCCGCGGCCGAGGCGTTCATCGAGCGGGTGGAGCCGTACTGGCTGATCTCGACGAGGGCGTCGCCGGCGGCGACGGCCTCCGGGGAGAGCCCCGGCCCCTCCTGGCCGAAGAGCAGCACGCAGCGCTGCGGGAAGGTAAAGGTCTCCATGATCACGCTGCCAGGCAGGTTGTCGATGGCGATAATCGGGAGGCTCTCGGAGCGAGCCCACTGAACGAACGTCGCCACATCCGGGTGGTGCATGACGTGCTGGTAGCGGTCGGTCACCATGGCGCCGCGCTTGTTCCAGCGCTTGCGGCCGATGATGTGCACGGTGTCGGCGCCGAATGCGTTGGCGCTGCGCACGATCGAGCCGATGTTCATGTCGTGCTGCCAGTTCTCGATAGCCACGTGGAACGGGTTGCGGGTCTCGTCGAGGTCGGCGACGATCGCGGCCATGGTCCAGTACCGGTAGCGGTCGATCACGTTGCGGGTGTCACCGCGTTCGAGCAGCTCGCGGTCGTAGTACGGCTCGTCCGGCCACTCGCCGACCCACGGGCCGACCCCGTTGGTGGACAGTTCTGGCGTGGGGTTCAGCGGTTCTGGCACTGCACCACCGTATCTCGCCAGCGCAGGCTTGTGCTCGCTGCAGGGTCCGCGACGAGCACGAGGGTGAGCGACGAGCAGCAGGATGCGTCTGCGATTTACCCAGCTTCCGTTCATACGGGGTTCGCTACCCTAAGGGCAGGGTGCGTTTTCGCCGGCACCCGCGCGGCCTCGGTCGCCGCCCAGCCGGCACCATCCGATCGAGACCGTAATCATGACCCCGACCGGAAGGCATCCGCATGCAACCCCTACTCTTCGGCATCGACTTTCTCGACTCCGAGTGGCTGATCGGTTGGTTCGGCTCGTTCGTGCTGATCGGCGTGGCCGCCGTGGTCTTCGTCGAGACCGGCTTCATCGTGCTGTCCTTCCTGCCGGGTGACTCGCTGCTTTTCACGGTGGGACTGCTCACCGCAACCGGTGACGTGCCCGTGCCCATCTGGGTGACCTGCGCCATCATCTTCGTCGCCGCGTTCGCGGGTGACCAGCTGGCCTACGGCATCGGCCGCAAGGCCGGCCCGGCCGTGTTCGCCCGCGAACAGAACCGGTTCTTCAACCCCAAGAACGTCGAACGCACCAACGCCTTCTTCGCCAAGCACGGCGGCAAGGCCGTCATCATCGCCCGCTTCCTGCCGGTGTTCCGCGCGTTCGTGCCGCTCGCGGCCGGTGTCGGCAAGATGAGCTACCGCACCTTCGTGACCTTCAACCTCATCGGCGCGTTCGCCTGGGGAGTCGGCCTCACCCTGGTGGGCTACCTGCTCGGCCAGATTCAGTTCGTCGCCGACTACTCCGAGTACTTCATCATCGGCATCGTGCTGCTCTCAGGAATCCCGATCCTCACCGAGCTCTACAAGGCCGGCCGGGAAGCCATGCGCAACCGTGGCAAGGCCCCCGTGCCCGCCGTCGAGCTGCCGGAGGACGTGCGCGAAGACGCTCGCGAGTAGCGTGCGCCCCGCACTGGGGCTGATCCAACACCACCCGGCCGGGTACCGTGAGGTGAATCACACGGCCGGGGGGACGTCTTGATGCACTGGAGTACACACACGCCGAGGCCAGCCGGGCCGCGCCGGCCGGGAGCGGACGCCTGACCGTGGGGCGGTTGATCTATGCCTCCGGCCTGACCGTACTGCTGGACGACGACACCCTCGCCCACCTCCAGGCGGTGATCGGGGCCAAACTGCGCCTGCAGCAGTCCTTCCACCTCAGTTGGGGCGACCCCGACAATGCCGGCGGCTGCCGCAGCACCATCTGGGTGACACCCAGCACCTCGCTGCTGTTCCGTTATCGCAGCGCACGCGCCCCGGTGCTCGACCGCGATCGGATCGACACCCTCTTCGCGCAGGCGAACAGCCCCGGCGGGCTGGTGCTGCACCTCGATGCCTGACCCCGGGTGCGCGGAGACAGTACGCGGAGAAAAGCGGAACCACGGCAAAGTTTCGGGTTGCCTAAATAATCTGTAAGATTTCGGTATGCCTCAATCTCCATCCGCCGATGCGGCCACGACCGATGCGCCGGCCTCACCACCCGCACTGAACTCGGTGGCCTCCACCCGCCTGCTCTGGCTGCTCGGCCCTGCCCTGGTGGCCGGGGTGGCGTACCTCGATCCTGGCAACGTGGCGAGCAACATGACCGCGGGCGCCCGTTACGGCTACCTGCTGGTCTGGGTGGTCGTGGCCGGCAACCTGATGGCCTGGCTGATCCAGTACCTCTCCGCCAAGCTCGGCATCGTCACCGGCACCAGCCTGCCCGAGGTGCTCGGCGTGCGGCTGCGCCGGCGCACCTCCCGCCGGTTGTACTGGGTGCAAGCCGAGCTCGTGGCCATGGCCACCGACCTGGCCGAGATCATCGGCGGCGCCGTGGCCCTCAACCTGCTCTTCGGCCTGCCGCTGCTGGCCGGCGGTGTGATCACCGGCGTCATCTCGATGCTCGTGCTCACCGTGCAGACCCGGCGCGGCCCGAAGGTGTTCGAACGGGTGATCGTGGCGCTGCTGCTGATCATCACCGTGGGCTTCGCCGCCGGGGTCTTCTTCGCGCCACCGGATGCCGGTTCGGTCGTCGACGGGCTCGTGCCCCGGTTCGAGGGCACCGACTCCGTGCTGCTGGCGGCGTCGATCCTGGGCGCCACGATCATGCCGCACGCCATCTACGCGCACTCGGCCCTCACCCGCGACCGCTTCCCGATGCAGGAGGGCCCCGCCGCGACCAAACGGCTGCTCTGGGCCACCAAGTGGGATGTCACGATCGCCATGGCCATCGCCGGCACGGTCAACCTGGCCATCCTGTTGCTGGCCGCGTCTGCGCTGCAGGGCGTGCCGGGCACCGACTCCCTCGACGGCGCGTACCGGGCCCTGCAGGACGGCCTGGGACCGGTGGTGGCGACGATCTTCGCCGTGGGCCTGCTGGCCTCCGGCCTGGCCTCCACCTCGGTGGGCGCATACGCCGGCGCGGAGATCATGCACGGCCTGCTCAAGATCCGGGTACCGCTGTTGCTGCGCCGTCTGGTCACCCTCATCCCGGCGCTGCTGATTCTGGGGGTGGGTTTCGACCCCACCCAGGCACTCGTGCTCAGCCAGGTGGTGCTGTCGTTCGGCATCCCGTTCGCCCTCATCCCCCTGGTCTGGCTCACCGCCCAGAAGGGCCTGCTCGGCGACTTCGCCAACCGCTGGTTCACCACGGTCGCCGGCGGCATCGCCGCGGTGCTGCTGGTCACCCTGAACGCCGTGCTGCTGGTGCTCGTCTTCAGCGCACCCTGACCCGGCCAGCTACCCTGAAGGGGCCATGAAACCCACCACACCCGCCGCCGAGGACTACCTCAAGACGATCTACGCCCACACCGAGTGGCAGCCAGAGCCGATCACCCCCAAGGTGCTGGCCACGCGGCTGGGCATCGCGCCGTCGTCGGTGACCGAGATGGTGAAGAAGCTCGCCGCGGCGGGGCTGATCGCGCACGTGCCGTACGGGCCGCTCACCCTCACCGATGAGGGCCGGCTGCGCGCCACCGCCGTGGTGCGCAGGCACCGCCTGATCGAGACCTGGCTGGTGCGGGAGCTCGGCTACACCTGGGACGAGGTGCACGACGAGGCCGAGGTGCTCGAACACTCCATCTCCGACCGGTTGCTCGAGGCGATCAGCACGCACCTCGGCCACCCGCGAGCCGACCCGCACGGCGACCTCATCCCCGCCGCAGACGGTTCCACCGCCCGCGTTCGGGCCGTTCTGCTGGCGGATGCGCCGGCCGGCCACTCCGGTACCGTACTGCGGGTGAGCGACCGCGACCCGGCCATCCTGCGCCTGCTCGCCGACGCGGGCATCGGGCCGGGCAGCAATGTCACCGTGGTCGACTCCGCCACCTTGCGGCTGGACGCCGGCCAGGCCCATCCGTTCTCGGCCGATGTGGCCGCGGCCGTCTGGCTCACCGGCTGAGTCGGCGGCCCGACCGCGTGTGGCCAGCGGGTGACGGTGACAAACCCTGCCCCGATAGTCTGGACGCGGCAGCGTGTTCCCGGGCTGCTTCCAACCGCGTCACCCACGAAGGAGCGAGCCATGAGAACCCGTGATGAGATCGAATGCTGGCTCACCGACATGGATGGCGTGCTGGTGCACGAGAACCAGGCCCTGCCCGGCGCCGCCGAACTGCTGCAGCAGTGGACAGACGCGGGCACCCCGTTCCTGGTGCTGACGAACAACTCGATCTTCACCCCGCGCGACCTGTCCGCCCGGCTGCGCTCGTCGGGGCTGAACGTTCCCGAGGAACGCATCTGGACCTCCGCCCTGGCCACGGCCGACTTTCTCAAGCAGCAGAGCCCCGGCGGCACGGCGTTCGTGATCGGCGAGGTCGGGCTCACCACCGCGCTGCACGAGGCCGGTTTCATCATGACCGAGACCAACCCCGACTACGTGGTGGTGGGTGAGACCCGCAACTACTCGTTCGAGGCCATCACCAAGGCCATCCGGCTGCTGCTCAAGGGTGCCAGGTTCATCGTGACCAACCCGGACGCCACCGGGCCCAGCGCTGAGGGGCCGATGCCGGCCACCGGTGCGATCGCCGCGCTGATCACCAAGGCCACCGGCATGGAACCGTACGTGGTGGGCAAGCCCAACCCGATGATGTTCCGCTCGGCCATGAACCGCATCGGCGCGCACTCGGAGAACACCGGCATGATCGGCGACCGGATGGACACCGACATCGTCGCGGGCATCGAGGCCGGCCTGCACACCGTGCTGGTGCTCACCGGCATCAGCGACCCCGCCGAGATCGCCCGGTACCCGTTCCGCCCGGATGAGATCCTCGAGGGTGTGCACCAGCTGCTGGCCACCGAGCCGCTGGAGTCCGACCAGATCTGATCTGGTCACACCAGACAGGCCGGGCCCTCTGGCCCGGCCTGTTGTCGTTGTCGGGGCGGATGCGCCGGCTTGTCAGGCGACCGGGGCCAGACTCGAGGTGAGTGGCTCGCCGGAGGATCGGCTGGCGAAGCAGTAGAAGTACCGGTCGCCGGCGTCCCACTGCTCGGCGGTGACCGGGTAGCTGCCCTGCAGCTGCAGGTCGTCGTAGGCCCCGGCGGCCGTGAAGTCGATCACGCCTGGCGCGCTGCAGAGCACGTTGATCTGGTCGGCGAAGGCCTGCTCGCCGGGGAATTCCGAACCGCTCTCGCCCTCGAGGATGCCGCGGTAGACCAGCTGGCCGGTGTGCGGGGTGGCGCAGTCGACCACGGTGAACTCTTCGTCCCACGGTGACGTGTACGGCTCGAGGCATTCGGAGCCGAACATGGTGTCCCAGGCGTGCACACCGACGGGCTGCGGCGCGGTGGGCTCCGGCACGGCCTCTGCGGTGGGCGTGGGAGTGGCGGACTCGGCGGCGCTTTCCGCGGCCGACTCGGTGGGAACGGGCGCCGTCGCCTCTGGCCCGGCCAGGCTCTGGCCGAGGAAGAAGAGTCCGATGATCACGATGACCGCGAGCACCGCCGCTCCGGCCCAGACCAGGGTGCGCTTGGCGGGGCCGCGCGGAGGCGTGCCGCTCGTGGAGCCGGAGCCGGCCGTCGAAGCGGTGGTCGAGCCGGCCGTGGGGGTGGGGCGTTCTGCTCCGCCCTGGGCGGCGACCGGGGTGGGCGCAGAGGTTCGGGCGAACGCTGGGGCCGTCTCCGCCGTGGCGTCGGCCGGCAGCAGCGGCTGCGCGGCAGCAGCCGAGACCGGCGGGCCGGAAACGGCGGGCGCAGCGGTGCTGGCGGGCGGGGTCGGTGTGGTGGCGCCGACCGGGGGCGTGGCGACGGCGGGCACCGGCGTGGTTCCCAGCGGCATCGGCGGCGTGCGGCGGATGGCGCCCGCGGCTTCGTCGTCGGCGGTGGGCACGAGCCTGGCCTGGGCCGGCGTGGTCCACCAGGGTGCGGCTTCGGGGTCAAGCGGGGCGCGTCGGGCGGAGAACGGCGGCTTGGTGAGGGGTTGGCTGGGGTCGGCGGGCGGCACCGTTGCCGCGGACACGGGTGCCGGCGGCACGCTCGCGCCGGCCGCCGGCGTCGGGTCGGGCAGGTCGGATGCGGCGGCGCCGGTCGCGGCCGTCGTCGGTGGTGTGGACTGCGTACCGGCGACGGGCTGAGCACTCGCAGACTCGGCGGCGGCGGGCACGGCGGGCTCGGCCTCGGCACCCGCGGACTCGGCGGAGGACTCCCCGGTGGCGGGGTTAGCGGCGGCCGGCTGGGGCGCGGGCGCAGCGGCGGCCGGCTGGGAAGCGGCGGCAGCCTTCGCAGCTGCCGAAGCGGACGCCGCAGTTGCGGCCGCGGCGGCAGCAGCAGCGGTCCTCTCCTTCGCCTGCCGGGCCGCGACCAGGGGGTCGGCCTCGGTCGTGGGGGTCAGGCCCCACCGGTAGGCGTTGGGATCGATCTCCCCGGTCTCGTCGAACTCCTGGTCGTCATCGGACGCTGACGGGTGAGCGACGGCGCGTTCGGATTCGGCCCTGGCGGCGCTGGTTCGTTCTGCGCTGGTTCGTTCTGCGCTGGTTCGTTCTGCGCTGTTTCGTTCGGCGGCGACCCGTTCGGCCTCCGCGAGTTCGGCGTCGATGCGGTCGGCCTCGGCCAGCGCTGCCGCGGCCGTGGCGGCGGCGAGGCGGTCGGCCTCGGCCTGCTCGGCGGCGGCACGTTCGGCCGCGACCCGCTCCACCTCGGCACGACCGGCCTCAGCGCGCTGAACCGCGGCGCGTTCGTCGGCCACGCGTTCGGCAGCGGCACGTTCGGCGGCGGCGCGGATGGCGATGACGCGCTCGGCGTCGACCCGTTCGGCCTCGATACGATCGGCCTCGGCCCGCTCGGCTTCCACCCGTTCGGCCCGGGTGGGGTAGGCATCCACCGCCATCGGCTCGACTGAGGACTCAGCGGACTCGTCGGCGGGCGGTGTGGGCGGGGTGCTGGAGAAGTGCAGTTCGCGGGAGGACGCGGCGGGCGCAGCGGGCGGTACGACGGGCATGACGACCGTGGAGGCCGAGTCAGCCGAGGAATTCGGTTGCGCCACAGCGTCACCGGCGTCGTCCGCCGGGGCGTCTTCGTCGACGTCGATGGCATTCTCGTCATCGCTCAGCTGCGAGGTGAGCCACTCGATACCGAGTTCGTCCTCGTTGCGTTCGTCGTCGCCGTATACGTCCCGCGGTTCACGCATCAGCTCAGACCCAGGTCCTCGAGTCCGATGGCGGCGTAGTACGGGTATCCGGCGGCCTCGATGACCTCGCGGGCGCCGGTGTTGCGGTCCACCACCACGGCGACGCCGGCGATGACGGCGCCCACCTTGAGCAGTGCCTCAATGGCGGCCAGCGGGGAGCCGCCGGTGGTGGAGGTGTCTTCGAGCACGATGACGCGCTTGCCGGCCAGGTCCGGGCCTTCGACCTGGCGGCCGCGGCCGTGGTCCTTGGGCTCCTTGCGCACCACGAAGGCGTCGTAGGCCAGGCCTCGGGCAGCGCCCTGGTGCAGGATCGCGGTGGCGACGGGGTCTGCGCCCATGGTCATGCCGCCGACGGCGACGACATCCGGGATGTCCTTGATGAGGTCGATCATGACCTGACCGATCAGCGGGGCGACCCTGTGGTCGAGGCTGACCTTGCGGAGGTCGACGTAATACGTGGCCTTCTTGCCGCTGGTGAGGGTGAAGTCACCGTGGAAGACGGCGTCGGCCGAGATGAAGTCGATGAGCTGCTTGCGTGTATCCGTCACAGACCCACTTTAGGCCACATGCCCGCCGGGAGTCCCGCGAGTCATACCGGGGCTCCCGCGACGGGGCTGACTAGAAGCTGCGAACGAACTTGCGCTCGGGCACGCGGCTGTAACCATCCGTGCTCACGGAGACGACGGTACCGACGATGGAGGCAACGGCGACGAGGGAGAGGATGAGCAGGAAAACGAACACGGGCGTGCCTTTCGAATGAAGTGAATGGCCGGTCAAAAGGGGCGAATGCCCGGGAACCGACGTCTTCATCAGACCACTAACAACCTTTCAGCACAATCTCATTGTTTAGCAAGAACTATGTAGTCTGGCTACATGGACGTGCAACGCCTCGAGCTGCTCCGCGAACTGGCCGTGCGCGGCAGTGTCACGGCGGTGGCGCGGGCCACCCACCGCACCCCGTCCGCGGTCTCGCAGCAGCTCAAGGTGCTCGAACGTGAGGCCGGCCTGCCCCTCACCGAGCGCAGCGGGCGCGGGCTCGTACTCACGGATGCCGGCCGGGCGCTGGCCGCGAGCGCGACCGATATCGCCGTGGCCCTGGAGCGCGCCACGGCGGTCTGGGACACCTTCCGCAACCGGGCCACCGGTGACGTCAGCCTGGTGACGTTCCCCACCGCCGGTCAGATGTTGCTGCCGGGCGCGCTGCAGGATCTCGCCGACCACGACGGCCTCGCGGTGCACTGCACCGACATGGACCCGGAGCTCAGCGACTTTCCCGCGCTCACGAGCGAGTACGACATCGTGCTCGCCCACAGCATGCGCGGCCAGCACACCTGGGGTGGCCGTGGCCTCACCTCGGTACCGCTGATGACCGAGCCGCTGGATGTCGGCCTGCCGACCGGCCACCGGCTGGCGACTCGTGCGTCCCTCGGCGCCGCCGACGTGGTCGGGGAGACCTGGATCGGGGTGCCGCTGGGCTACCCGTTCGGGCGCATCCTGCACGACATCGAACTGCAGACCGGCAGCCGCGCCCTGGTGACCCAGCGGTTCGCCGACATGCGGCTGATCGAATCATTCATCATGGCCGGCCTCGGTATCGCCCTGGTGCCCCGCTACACCTCGAGCGCCGACCCGACCGGCCGGATGGTGCTCAAGCCGCTGCGCGGTCTCGACGCCGAACGGCAGATCGTGGCCCTGATGCGCCCCGACCGGGCGGAGCGGCTGGCCGTGCGCACCGTGGTGGAGGCCCTCCGCGCCCGCGCCACCCAGGTGCAGGCGGAGCACGCGGCGGCGACCGCCTAGCGGGAGTGGGTCGATTCGTTGGCGGCGACGCCGGTGACCACGAGGTCGGCGAGTTCGGCGATCCGGAGGGAGTCCTGCCGCAACTCGTTCACGGCGGTCTGCATGGCCTGCTCCCGCTCGGCCAGTTCATTCATCCGCTCCTCCAGCCGGTCGGCGCGCTCGATCAAGCCCGGCAGGGTCTGACCGGTGCGGCGGAGGGTGGCCAGGTCTTCCAGCGACCGCATGGTCTCCGGCGCGAGGCGCCGGATTATGTCGGCGGCACGTCTTTTCACGATCACAGCGAGTCTCCTGTTCTCATCACAATGGCGGTGGCGGGGTGCCGGTCCGCGAGGGGGTCGACCCGGATCGAGACGATCCGCAGGTCAGGTTCGGTGGCGATCAGATCGCGGAACTGGCTCTCGGTGAGGTGCCAGGTGGTGGGGTCGTCGACGCTGAACCGGTCACCCAGCACGGTGGGGAAGCTCACATGCCACTCGCCGTCGGCGCCGAGCAGGTGGCGCACCAGGGTGAGCACACCCGGGCGGGCCTCGATGGTGAGCACCTGCAGCAGGTTCACGGCCAGGATGCGCACCGGTTCGCTCGAGTGCACCTCCCGCCGGGCGAGGGCGAGGGTCTGACGGCGGTCACCGAGGTCGAGCTGCAGGAGTTCCACGGCCGGGTAGGCCGTGCCCAGCCGGGCAGAGGCGGCGACAGCGGCCGAGCGGGCGAAGTCGATGCCCACCACCCGGTGCCCACGGCCGGCGAGGTGCGCGAGGTCGGTGCCGTTGCCGTGGCCGAGTTCGAAGATGGTGGCGCCGGCCGGGGCCGCGGCCAGGAGGTCGACGGCCAGGGTCGACGGCGCATCCGCCGCGGTGACCCGATCGGCGTAGTACTCGTCCCAGAAGTCGAGGTGCTGGTTGAGGTTGCCGAACCAGTTGATGAAGCGGTCGGCCGCCGAGGCCGGAGTGACGAACCTGTGGCCGGTGTCCGGGACCCGCCAGCCGGTGCCGTAGTTCGCCTCGAGCCAGGGCTCTGGCGGGTTCGGTGCGGGGAACTCCCAGTCGGCCAGGGTGATCGGCGCCAGGTCGGTGAAGATCGCCTTCGGCAGGGCGGCGCGCACATGGAACGGCTGCATGAACATGTCGTCGCGGTAGAAACCGCCGAAGACGTCGACGTGGAATCCCGCCCCAGGGCCGGTGTGGAACAGGATCTGCATCTGAGTGGCGCTGTACCTGATGACGGTGTGGCCGGCGGCTTCGAGGAAACGCTGCAGGGCAAAACTCTCCAGCGCCGCATCCACCGGGTTGGTGTGCGCGCTGACGTAGCCGAGGTCGGCGTCGTCGTCGTGCGGAAGCAGCTCGCCGGTGCGCACGGCGCCCAGCAGGGTGCCGCCCATCAGCCACGGCCTGAGGCCGAACTCGGTGATCTGGGCGATCACCTGGCGGGTGTGGCGCAGGAGGCCGTCGACCATGGCCGGCGAGGCATCGGCGAAGGTGATCGACCGGTGCCCCCACTTGTTGAGCACCACCGGGTTGCCGTCGCCGTCGACGAATCGCAGCGCCCCGGAGTCTGGGTCGACGTGGGCCGCCACCTGGGTGCGGTCGATCAGCTCGCCGGTGTCCGCGTAGTGCAACGCCAGCTCGCCGCTGCCGGAGAGGGTGGCGCCGAAGGCCGGCGGCAGCCGGTAGCTCACCGATGCGGCGGGATGCTCCGCGCCGGGCACCGAGTCGGGCTCGGCGGCCGGTTCGACATCCGGCTCTGCGTGCGGTTCGACGGGCTGATCGGCGGGGATCCCCTGGCCCGAGCGGGCCTCCGCGGTGAGCGTGAGCACCCGGCGGTCGGCCACCCGGATCTCGACGGCGCGGGTGATATCAACGTCGGCGTCGACGTCGAGGACTGCGTGGGCGAGGGAGATCTTCATCGATGGAGCTCGTCTGGCGTGTTGGAGCCGGGTGAAGTTCACCCGATGTTGCCGCGCCAGCTTTCAACCAGCCACCTTAGCGTCTCCCCTCCCTGCTATGCACCTGGTGCGGTTCTCGTAGCCGGCGGTGGCCTGCGGTTAGGCTGGCCGGATGGCTGACATCGTCTGGACCCTGCGCTGGGAAGCCGATCTCGCTGCCGAGGACCACACCGCCCTGGCGGCCCTGTTCGCGCGCTACTACCCCCGCGACCACGCCACCTTCACCGGGACCCGCAGCTGGATGGGCGCCCGGCCGGAGGCCCGGGTGATCGGCTACGACGGCGACCGCCCCGTGGCCCACCTCGGCTTCGTGCGCCGGATGCTGCGCCTGGACGACGGCGGGTCGCAGCTGGTCGGCGACGTGGGCCTGGTCGGCGTCGATCCCGACTATCAGGGCACCGGACTCGGCGGCCGGCTGCTCGCGGAGGCCGGAGCGGCCCTGAACCGACTGCGCCTGCCGTACGGGTTTCTCACCTGCGCCCCCGGCGTGGTGGGCTTCTACGCCACCGGCGGGTGGCGGCAGGCCGAGGGCCAGGTCACCCGCATGATCGACACCGAGCACCGACCGGAGACGTTCACCGGCCCGGCCCTGGTGCTGCCGGTGACGGCGTCATTCGCCGACTGGCCCACCGGGCAGACGGTCATCCGCGACGGCCTCGAGGTCTAGCGCAGCCGGCCGCAGCAGCATCCGCCCCGCCCACCGGCCCGGTGCCCGCCCCGCGGTGCATAACTCCTGCAATTCACCGCAGCCGCGGGCAACAGCTGCCGGAACGACGCGGAACTCTGCCGCGGCGGCAAAATTCTGCAGGAGTTATGCCCACGGACCGCGGGTGGCGGCGGCCAGGTAGCGGTCCAGGATCAGGTCGACGAGGGCGGGTGGGGGCTCCTCGGACTCGACGAGCAGGGTGGCGCTGAGCACATCCGCCCCGGCATCGCGCGCCCACCTGGCGAAGGTGCCCGGCGCGAGAAGGTAGTTGGCGACCACCACTCGGGCGGTCGGCGACGCGATGCGTGCGGCGGCCACCGCGTCGACCAGGCTCGGCTGGGCTGCGGCGATGAAGGCCACGGTGACCGGGCGGCCGAGCACGGCGGCGAGCTCCTCACCGGCGGCGCGGCAGTCGGCCACGGCATCCGCGTCACTCGAGCCCGCGGCGGCGAGGATGACGCTGTCGCCCTCGCGCAGGCCGCTCACCGCCAGCCGGTCGGCCAGGATGCCCGTCAGCCGGCTGTCTGGGCCGAGGGCAGCGGTGACCGTGACCCGGCGCGGCAGGGCCTCGGCCACCGCGTTGGCGAGGTCGAACTTGACGTGATAGCCGGCGGACACCAGCAGCGGCACGATCACGGCGTCGCGGCCGGGCTCCGCCTCGGCGAGGCAGCGCGGAACATCCGGCTGCTGCACGTCGATGAAGCCGGCCACGACCGGCGTGGTCGGGCTGCTCGCGGCGAGCGCCCGGGTGACCGCGGCCACGAGCGCCAGCACGGCGCGCTGGGCAGCCGGATCGCGGGAGCCGTGCGAGGCGAGCAGGAGCAGCGGCGAGGCGGCCGGCGCTGACGCGGCGGTCATCAGGCTGCGGACGCCGAAGTCTCCGCGGCGACCCGCACCCGTACAGAGCCGGATTCGATCCTGGTCTCGTAGGTGGGCAGGGTCAGGTCGGCCGAGCTGAAGCACTCCCCCGTGGCCAGGTCGTAGACTTGCTTGTGCAACGGCGATGCCAGGGTGTCGCGGTCGCCGTGCGAGCCCACGATGCCGCGGCACATCACGAAGGATCCCGTGGCGGGGTCCTGGTTGGAGACCGCGTAGACCGTGCCGTTGGCCATGAGCACCAGGGCGAGCTGCAGGCCGTCGACCATGGCCGCTTCGGCCCAGAGCGGTTCGAGCTGCGACAGTTCGCACACGGTCGCCCAGCCGGTGGCGTCGACCCGGGTCGCGGTGGTGCCGTTTTCGGTCAGCATGGTGTTCCTCTATTCCGGCGCCGGGCCAGTGGATGCGTGCGGTGCACCTTCAGGGTACCCATCGCCCCGGTGGGTTTCTCGGGACTAAATACCTTTTAAAGAGCGCGCGGGTCTGGCTTACTTGAGAGACGCCATGAGGCAGCGCGGCGGCGGACGACGCCGTTGGGATTATGCGGCCTGATCTACCCCGAGAGATGCCGAAATGACATTGAACATTCCCCTTTCAGACGCGAGCGAATCGAACGGCGTACGTCGCGTCATCGTGATCGGCGGCGGCCCGGCCGCACACCGGTTCGCCGAGGCCATGGTGGCCCGCGCAGAGGCCGCCGGCGACTCTGCCCGCCGCAGTGACGTCACCGTCATCGGCGAGGAGATCCACCTGCCATACGACCGGGTCTCGCTGTCGCACCGGCTGAACGGCCCAGAGGACCTCACCCTGGGCGACCCGGTGTTCTGGCAGTCAGAGCACACCCACTACCGCGGCGGCAGCCGGGTCACCGCGGTGGATGCCACGGCCCGCACCGTCACCCTCGACAACGGGGACGTCCTGACCTACGACGACCTGGTCTTCGCCACCGGCTCCAGCGCATTCGTGCCCCCTGTGCCGGGCGGCGACAGCGGCGTCGTCTACCGGACCATCGAAGACGTCGACTTCCTTGTCAGCGAGACCGCCCGGCTGAAGGCCAAGTTCGGCCGGCCGGCGAACGTCACCGTGATCGGCGGTGGCCTGCTCGGCCTCGAGGCCGCCGGCGGGGTGCAGCGCCTCGGCGCGAACACCACCATCGTGGATGGCGCCACCTGGCTGATGCCCACCCAGCTCGACCAGGGCGCCGGCATGGCGCTGGGCCGCCTGATCGACCAGCAGGGCATCCGCCTCGAACTCGGCCACCGGCCCACCGAGATCCTCGCCGCCGAGACCGGCCAGGTTCTCGGGCTCACCCTCGACGACGGCCGCCAGCTGAACGCCGACCTGATCGTCTGGTCCATCGGCATCCGGGCCAGGGACGAACTCGCCCGCGCGGCGGGCCTGGAGATCGGCCCGCGCGGCGGGATCGTGATCGGCGACGACTGCGCCAGCTCGGTGCCCGGCATCTGGGCCATCGGCGAGGTCGCCAGCTACGACGGCCGGTGCATCGGCCTCGTCGCCCCGGCGAACGCGATGGCCGAGGTCGTCGCCGACCGGCTGAACGGCGGCCAGGCCCTGTTCCCCGGCATCGACGACGCCACCAAGCTCAAACTCTCCGGGGTGGAGGTGGCCAGCTTCGGTGACGCCTTCGGCACCGGCGACCGCGCCCTCGAGGTCGTCTACGCCGACCCCGCCCGGGGCCTGTACCAGAAGGTCGTCGTCTCCAGCGATGCCAAGACCCTGCTCGGCGGCATCTTCGTCGGCGATGCCTCGCCCTACCTGTCGCTGCGACCCCTGCTCGGCCGTGAACTGCCCACCGAGCCCGGCGCGTACCTGTCCGCCTCCGGCGCCGAGCTGCCGTCCAGTTCTGACATGCCGGACGACGCCCAGCTGTGCTCGTGCAACGACGTCTCCTTCGGAACCGTGCGCGCGGCCATCCGTGGCGATCACGGCGACCCGGTCACCGAGCTCGGCGCCCTCAAGGCCTGCACCAGAGCCGGCACCCAGTGCGGCTCGTGCGTGCCGCTGCTCAAGAAGGTGCTCGAAACCGAACTGACCGCCGCCGGCCTCGAGATCTCCACGGCGCTCTGCGAGCACATCTCGATCAGCCGCAGCGAACTGTTCGAATCGGTGCGGGTGCTGCAGCTCAGCTCGTTCGACCAGATCATGGAGCGTTTCGGCACCGGTCTCGGCTGCGACGTCTGCAAGCCCACCATCGCGTCGATCCTGGCCTCGCAGTCCTCCGCCTACATCCTGGATGCCGGCCGGGGCGGCCTGCAGGACACCAACGACCGTGCCCTCGGCAACATGCAGAAGGACGGCAGCTACTCGGTCATCCCCCGCATCCCCGGTGGCGAAATCACCCCGGAGAAGCTCATCGCGATCGGCGAGGTCGCCGCGGAATTCAACCTGTACACCAAGATCACCGGTGGCCAGCGAATCGCCCTGTTCGGCGCCCGGCTCGACCAACTGCCCGACATCTGGCGGGTACTTGTGGACGCCGGCTTCGAATCCGGCCAGGCCTACGGCAAGAGCCTGCGCACGGCGAAGTCCTGCGTCGGATCGGCCTGGTGCCGCTTCGGAGTGCAGGATTCCGTGGCGCTGGCGATCACGCTGGAGAACCGCTACCGCGGTTTGCGCTCGCCGCACAAGTTCAAGATCGGGGTGTCCGGCTGCGCCCGCGAGTGTGCAGAGGCCCGCGCCAAGGACATCGGCGTCATCGCCACCGAGCTCGGCTGGAACCTCTACGTCGGGGGCAACGGTGGCTTCCAGCCCGTGCACGCCGTTCTTCTGGCGAAGGACCTCGACGAGGACACCCTGATCACGTACATCGACCGGTACCTGATGTACTACATCCGTACCGCAGACCGCGTGCAGCGCACCGCCCGCTGGCAGGAAGAGATCGCGGGCGGCATCGACCACGTTCGCGATGTCGTCTGCACTGATTCCCTGGGCATCGCCGCCGACCTCGAAGCGGCCATGGCCGCGCACATCGACGTGTACGAAGACGAGTGGGCGGCCACGCTGGCCGATCCGGAGCGCCTGCGCCGGTTCCGGCCGTTCGTGAACGCCGACACCCCCGACCCGTCGCTGCTGCAGGTCATCGAGCGCGGCCAGCCGCGCCCGGCCCGACCGGACGAACGTGACGGCACCAGCGCCGCCGGCCCCGTGCACCTGGCCGGACTCACCATCCCGGTTCGCCGCGACGGCGTCGACACCCAGGTCGCCTCGGCAATGGGCGCGGAGTGACCCAGTGAGCCTCGGCCTCGACTTCGCCGGAAAACGGGTGCTGGTGATCGGCGGTGCCAGGGCGGCGCGCCGGGTGCTCGCCCGCTACCTGGCCTCCGGGGCCAGCGTGTACCACCTGGCCGGCCCCGTTTCTCCCGGTGCACCCGCTGTTGCCGGGGTGACCACCCCGGTATACCCCCGGTCGCTGGGCGCGTGGGACACGCTCATCGCCGCCGTGGACCTGGTGGCCATCGTGGAAACCAGCCCGGGCACCGACGTCACCATCGCGGCGGCCTGCGCCAGGCACCGCACCTGGCTGACCAGGGAGAGCGCAGCGGCCACTGCCCCCGTCGGCTCGGTCACCCTCGTCGGCGGCGGCCCCGGCGTGGAGGGACTGCTCACCCAGGGCGCCCTGGCGGCCCTCGGCGCGGCCGACATCGTCTATTACGACCGACTGGGCCCCACCGACCGCCTCGACGCGTGGGCGCCAGGCGCCGAGCACATCGACGTGGGCAAGGCGCCGGGTCACCACGCGATCCCCCAGCGTGATGCCGAACGGATGCTGGTGGCATCCGCCCTGGCCGGCCTCACGGTGGTGCGCCTCAAGGGCGGCGACCCGTTCGTGTTCGGCCGGGGCGGCGAAGAGGTGCTCGCCTGCCGCGCCGCCGACGTGCCCGTGACCGTGATCTCGGGTGTGACCAGCGCCATCGCCGTGCCGGCCGCCGCCGGCATCCCCGTCACCCACCGCGACATCACCCGGCTGTTCACGGTGATCTCCGGACACGCGCCGATCAGCGACACCGAACTGACCCACCTGGTGGGCCTGAACGGCACCATTGTGGTGCTGATGGGCATCGGCACCCTGCAGCAGCTGGTCGCCGGCCTGAGCAGGCTGGGGATGCGTACCGACATGCCCGTGGCGATCGTGGAACGCGGGTTCGCCCACGACCAACGCACCACCCTCGGCCGGCTGGACACCATCGCCGGTCTCGCGGCCGGCGCGGGCGTGCGCTCGCCCGCCGTCGTGGTGATCGGCGAGGTCGTGAGCCTGGCCTCGCACGGCGATGACGCCGCCGCCGCCCTGCTGCGCGAGGCCGCGGAGCTGGCCGGCTAGCCGCCCTGCCACCATCCGCCCCCAGCCGCTCTCGGCCACCTCCTCCGTCGCATCCGCCCGGGTGAACGCCTCGGGCGGTGACGCGGTGCCGGTGCGCCCGGGCCTCGCGCACAACTCCTGCATTTTTCCGGTTCGACGGGCAGCGGATGCCGGAAACACGCGGATGCGCGCCCATCTGAGGAAAATCTGCAGGAGTTGTGCACCCGAACGGGCACAGACGGTGATCCCGCCGCCGGCCGGCTCGCTGCCGATGAGGCAGCAGAATCACCGCCTTCTCTGCCGCCTCCGCCCGGCCCCGGGCGGGAGGCGGTCAGGCTCTACCGTGTGACACCCGGCTTCGGCGCGACAGCGAGTCGACGATGACCGCGAGTAGCAGCACCGCGCCGGTGATCATGTACCGGATCGACGAGTCCAGGTTGAGCAGGGTGAGGCCGCTGGAGATCGACTGGATCACCAGGATGCCCAGCAACGCCGAGAACGCGCTGCCGCGGCCGCCGAAGAGGCTGGCGCCCCCGATCACGGCGGCGGCGATGGCGTTCAGGTTGGTGTCACCGCCACCGGACCCCTGATTGGCTGCCGCCAGACGACCGGCCGCGAGGAGGCCGCCGAGCGCCGCGAATGTGGAGCAGAGCACGAACACCGTGACGTAGATCTGGGTGACATTGATACCGGCTCGACGGGCGGCCTCGACATTGCCGCCGACCGCGTAGACGGCACGGCCCCAGCGGGTGCGGGTGAGAAAGAAATTCATGATCACCACGAGTGCCAGGAACAGGACGAACATGGCGCCGACCCCGCGGGTCTGATTGAGGTACCAGGTCGGCACGGTGAGCACCACCAGCAGGGCCGCACTGCGGATCACGATTGAGGAAACCGGGAGCGCGGAGAGCCCGGCGGCGGTGCGGCGGCGGGAGGTGCCATAGCGCAGGGCCGCATACGCGAGAACCGTGAGCACCACGAGCAGGTACGACAGCCAGTCGGGCAGGAAGGTCTGTTGGGCGAACTGCACGATCCACGAGTCGAAGGGGATATTGATCGACCCGGTGCTACCGAGCACCCAGAGTTGCAGGCCGAGGAACCCCAGCAGCCCGGCGAGCGTGATCACGAAGCTCGGCACCCCGAACCGGGTGTACAGGAACCCGTACAGGAGACCGACCACGACGCCGGCGGCGAGGGCGGCGAGGATCGCCAGAACCAGCGGCCACTCGAGGTTGACGAAGCCAACGGCAAGGATGGCGGCCGACAGCCCGCTGACCGAGCCCACCGACAGGTCGATTTCGCCCAGGAGCAGCACCAGCACTATTCCGATGGAGATGGTGCCGACGGCCGCGCACTGCAGGGTGAGGTTGACCAGGTTGGTGCTGGAGAGGAAGTTTGGATTGAGCAGGGAGAACGCCACCCAAATGACCAGCAGCCCAATGATGACGGGCAGCGAACCGATGTCACCCGCGCGCACCCGGCGGCGGAAGGAGCTGATGGCGCCGCCGATGCCGTGCTGCTGGATGAGTCGCTCGTCTTGCAGGTCCGCAGCGACGGCGGCGAGCCGAACGGTCTCAGTGGGCGGCGCCGCCGACTCGGAGGAACTCGACGGTGAGGGAGTTGTCGGGGTTGTCATGGCCGGTCCTCCTCTGGTGGTGCAGCGTCTGGGGATGCACCGGCGGCCACAGCCGCGTCCCCTGCGGCATCGACCCTCGCCTGGGCACGCCTGGTGACGGCGTTGTCGGTGGCGCCGGTGATGGCCGCGATGATGTCTTCGTAGGTGACCTCGGCCACCGTGAACTCGCCGTTGTTGCGACCGAGGCGCAACACCACGATCCGGTCGGCGACGGCCTGCACATCCGCCATGTTGTGGCTGATCAGCACGACGGCGAGGCCGCGTTCTCGGAGCCGCTCGATGAGGTTGAGCACTTCTGCGGTCTGGGCCACGCCCAGTGCAGCGGTGGGCTCGTCGAGGATCACGATGCGCGGGTCGCCGATGAGGGATCTGGCGATTGCCACGGTCTGACGCTGGCCGCCCGACAACGACGCCACCGGGATGCGCACCGACGGGATCCGTGCGGAGAGCTGTCGGAGGAGATCCCAGGACCGTTTCTCCATCTCGACCTCGTCGATAGTGGCGCGGCCGAGTTCGTGACCGAGGAACAGATTGGCGACGACGTCGAGGTTGTCGCACAGGGCCAGGTCCTGGTACACCGTAGCGATGCCCAGCTCGTTGGATTCGGCGGGGTTGTTGATCGACACCGGCCGGTCACCGTAGGTGATCGTGCCGCCGTCTTTGGGGTGCACTCCGGCGAGGATCTTGATCAGGGTGGACTTGCCGGCACCGTTGTCGCCGACCAGGGCGACCACCTCACCGGAATAAATGTCCAGATCGATGGCGGTGAGCGCTTGAACGGCGCCGAAGTTCTTGTCGATCCCGCGCATCGAGAGCACGAGTTCGCCGGTCGGTGCGCTGCGCACCTGGTCCTGATTCAGCACGGTCATTTCGGTTCCTCCGTTGTGCGACGGCGGGTGCGGGAATCAACTGGGGGCCGGCCGGGCGCCCATCGTGGGAGGGGCTCCCGGCCGACGTGTGACGGAGTGCGAGCGGACGGCGCTACTGCAGGCCGGCCGCGGCGCACGCCTCGGCGTACTCAGCGGTGCAGATCTCGTCGACAGTGTAGAACTCATCCGCGATCACGGTGTCTTGGATGTTGTCGACGGTCACCACAACCGGGGTGAGCAGCGTCGCGGGGATGCCATCGACCTCGGTGTCGCCCTCAGGGGTTTCCCCACGGGCGAGTTGGTCTGCGATTTCCGCAGCCAGCTGGGCCTCCTCACGGATCGCCTTGTAGACGGTCATGTACTGGTCCCCGGCGACGATGCGCTGGATGCCGGTGAGCTCGGCGTCCTGACCGGTGACCGGCGGGATCGGGTCGACCCCGGCAGCCCGCAGGGCCGCGATGGCGCCGCCGGCGGTGCCGTCGTTGGCTGCGTAGACACCCGAGATCTGGTCGCCGAACTGGCCGATCTGCCCGGCGGCGAAGGTCTGGGCCTCTTCGGGGCTCCAGTCAGGGGTGTCGAATTCGGCCAGGACAGGGATACCGCTCTCGTCGATGACCGAGTGTGCGCCTTCCTTGAACAGCGTGGCGTTGCCGTCCGTGGGTGACCCGTTGATCATGATGATTCCGGTTGTCGTTCCGTCGGCCTGCAGCCGTTCGACCAGGGCCTCGCCCTGGAGGACGCCGACCTGCTCGTTGTCGAAGGAGATGTAGTAGGCGACCTCGTCGCTCTCGATGAATCTGTCGTAGGCGATCACGGGCACGTCCTGAGCGGCGGCGTTGGCCACGATGCTCGCTGCGGCAGCACCGTCGACGGGATCGAGCACCATCACCTCGATTCCCTCCGTGAGTGCCGACTCCGCCTGTTGCTGCTGTTTTGCGGCGTCCTGGTCGGCGTTGGCGTAGACGACTTCGTAGTCGCCGAGCGTGGCCAGGTGTTCTTCGAACAGCGGCCGGTCGAAGCTTTCGTACCGGGTGGTCTGGGATTCGGGAAGGAGCAGGCCGATCTTCACGGCTTCGCCGGAGCCACCGCCGCCATCGGTGCCGGCGTCGCCGCCGTTGCTGGTGCACGCGGTCAGGGCGCCTGCGGTCATGATCAATGCGACCGACAGGAGCGCGACACTCTTCCTGGGTTTTCTCATGATGTGCCTCCTACTGTGACCACCCTCGTTGGCGGCGTAACGAGCATGGCCCCGGGGCCAAATGCCGTCAAGGCTTGAACTCAAGAGGCCAGGCCGCCCCTGTCCGGCGCGTTCTCCGGCGCCAGATCGGGCACGATCCCACTGATCCGCGGCCCGGCAATGCCCATCGGATACGGCCCTGTCGTCCGAGCGGCGTCCGATGGCCGGCCCGCCGTGATGTGAGCCAGGTCGATGGCGTAGAGGACCGCCCCGAGCACCTCTGCCCGCTCGCCCAACTCGCCCTTCACCACGTCGGGCACCCCGGATGCCGTGGCCAGAGTGGACCGCTCCAGCGCGTGCCGCAGAGGGCTGAGCAGCATCTCGTCAGCCTCGGCCAGCTCACCGCCGACCACGATGCGGTGCGGGTCGACGAGATTGCTCAGGCCGGCGAGCGCCACGCCCAGGTGCCGGCCGGCATCGGCGATCACGCGCCGCGCCGCGGCGTCGCCGGCGTTGGCCCGCAGCACGATATCGCGCAGTTTCACCTGGGTGTGGCTGCCGGGGAACTTCGCGGCGAGCGCCGCGGCCCCCACCAGGGTTTCCAGACACCCCCGGTTGCCGCAGCGGCAGACCTGGCCCTGCTCGTCGAGGGTGAGATGGCCGATCTCGCCGGCCTTTCCACTGCCGCCGCGGTATACCCGGCCGTCGATGATCAGCCCGGCGCCGACTCCGTGCGAAACGCGGAGGTAGGCTGCCTGCCGGACACCCTGCGCTGCCCCCATCCGATACTCGCCGAGGGCGCCGAGATTGGCCTCGTTGTCGACGAACACCGGCCTGCGCAATCGCGTTTCGAGTTCGTCAGCGACGGGTACTCCGTCCCAGCCGCGCATCAGGCCCCGAGTCGCGATGAGGCCGGTGCCAGGGTCGATGGGTGCGGCGAGACCCACGCCCACCGCGAGAACCTCGTCGAGGCCGGTGCCGACCGACTCGGCCATGTCCTGGATGAGCAGCACCACCCGGTCGAGCTCGCTGTCGGCGCGGTGGTCGCGGGCGAGCGGCAGCATCCGCTCGACCAGCACCTGATGCCCGGCGTCGGCCAGGGCCACCCGCAGCTGCCGGTTCGACACGTGCAGGCCCACCACCAGGCCCATCTCGCGGGCCAGGGTGACCCGCACGGCCCTCCGGCCGCTCCGTGAAGTGGGAGTGGTGGCCAGAACCCCCGCGGCGGCCTGCTCCTTGACGATGTTGGACACCGTGGCGGGTGACAGCCCGGTGACCGCGGCCAGCTCCACCTGGGTGAGGGCGCCGTGATGGGTGATCGCGTCGACGATGCGAGCGCGATTCGCCTCACGCAGAGATGACTGCGACCCGGGATTGCGGGGACTGCTCACGGGAGCCACGATAGTGCCGGACGAGGCCACCACACCGATTTCCGACGAACCTGGTGGGCCTGGAGGTCGTGGAGGTCAACGTCGCCGTGAACGATGTGCACCTGCCGACCGACGACCAGGATGACCAGACGGAGGCACGCGTCTCATGAGTGCAACCGTCAGTGGCATGGCCGTCGGCGCGGTCCTCGCATTCGCGGCGCTCGTCTTCGGCTTCTGGGGATTCCTCCTGGTCGCCGTGTTCATGGCGGTCGGGCTCCTGGTCGGGCGCATTGTCGAGGGCAAGCTCGACGGGCGTGGCCTCGCCAACGCCCTGACCGGAAGACGTACGTCCTGATGTCGACCGCCAGCCTCGGCTCCACCGGCCGGAAGGTCACCCTCCCGGCTGGTGCGGCCGGCTTACCCGGCCACATCACGGTGCGACAGAACGCCTTGAACACCGTCGCCAGGGCGGTCTCCGCGGAGACGCTCGGCGTGAATCCCGGGCAGGTCACCGTGACGTTGCGGGACGACCACGGCCTGCTCGCACTGGAGGTCACGACCCCGATCAGCATGCCAGACCTCGACACCGTGGGGCCAGACTACGCCGGACCCACCCTGCTGCAGCGGCTGTCCGACGCGCAGCTGGCCATCCGCACCATGACCACCCGCATCACCGGCAACCAGGTGGGGCGCGTGGACATCCGTGTGCGCGGCGCACACATCGCCGGGGAACGGCGGATACCCCGATGAAGACTCCATACGCCCGCATTGTGCGCCGGGAGACCCACTCCCCTCGAACCGTCACGACGATCGTGCTCGCCAGCATGATCGCACTCGGCTGCGTCTACCTGGGCACCGAACTGGTGCTGCGGATGCTCGGGCAACCGGCGCTTCTGGTCACCCCGGAGGATGCACTCAGCTGGCTGGCCGCGCTGCCCACCCTGCAACCGATCTGGGCGATCGGCCTCGGCGGCGCCGTGCTGGGCCTGATCGGCCTGCTGCTCATGGTGCACGCGGTGCGGTCCGGACGGCTGGCCAGGCACCAGATGCTGCATGAGGGCCGGGCCGTGATCGTGGACAACGGGGTTCTCGCGTCGAGCATCGCCCGACGCGTCGAAACCGTCGCCCGCATTCCGCAGGGGCAGGCCGAGGTATCGGTGTCGCACCGCCGCGCGGTCGTGGACGTCACCCCCACGTCCGGGATCCCGGTCGACGAGGCGGCCATCCGTACCGCCGTCGCGGAGGAGATCGCCTCGTACAACCTCAAGCCAACCCTGCGCCACACCGTGCGGGTGAACACGACAGGAGCGATCGGCCCATGAACGACACCAACCGGGCGTTGAACCGCCTCTTCATCTTCGTCGTCGGGCTGATCCTCCTCGTTGTGGGCGCGGCGGCCGCCGCTCTGCTGGTGTGGCCATGGTGGGCGAACCGGTGGGAGGAGGCAGGCAGAACCGCCGACGCCGCCGTGACCGATGCCCTCGAGGCCTCCCCTGTGCCTGGCACCGACTTCAGCTGGTGGCTGCTCGCCGCCGCCGCGGTGTTGCTGCTCCTCGTCATTCTGATGGTGGTCATCATCGCCAACGTCGGTGGCGGGGGCAGCCGGGAGATCTATCGCAAACGGATCAGCGAGCAGGATGCCGCCTCGGACCGGCTGCTGATCGACACCTCGTTCGCGGCGGAGGCGCTCAAGCACTCCCTCGACAAACGCCCAGACCTGGTCGGCAGCACCGTCGGCGCGTTCACGGTGAAGCGCCGGCCCGTGCTGCACCTGGGCATCACACCGCGGCAGGGCGTCTCGCCCCGACTCATCGTGGAGGAAGCCGACCGGCTGATCGACAACCTCGCCCGGGTCGTCGGTGACGCCCCCGCAACCTGTCTCACCATCCACTCGGGGCTGCGCGCCAAGCTCGGCCACGACCAGCGCGTGCGCTGACCGGCTCGGTTCGCCCTCGGCGCCGGCGCCGTGGGCACTGTTCTACCCTGACGGATGCCTATTGACAATCGATAGGCAACGTATTGATAATCGATAGATGACCCTGACGACGCCGACCACATCCCATCCCGCCATGATCGCGCTGACACGGGTGGCCCTCGGCGTTCTCGTCGTTCTGGTCGTTCTCGGTGAGGTGGTGGTCATCATCTCCGCCTCGTCCTCCGCCGAGCTCTACCCGGAATTCGCCTACCTGCAGGTGCCCTTCGTCATCGCGGCGCTCGCGTTCGGCGTCTGCGTGGAGGTGGCCCTGGTCGTCACCGCCGTGCTGGTGGGCTACACCCGCGATCGCCGCATTTTCGAGCCGGCCGCGCTGAGACTGGTGGACTCCCTGACCAGCGCGATCGCCGTGGCCACGATCATCGTGGTGGCCGTGCTGGTGGCGATTCCGGGCCCACCCGCATTGGCGCTGCTGCTGCTCGGCGGTGCGGCCGTCGGGGCCGCCTTCGCGCTGGTTCTCCTCGTTCTCCGCTCCCTCCTCCGCAGCGCGGTGTCGATGCGGGTGGAGCTGGACGAGGTGGTGTGATGGCGGTCCAGGTTCTGATCGACCGGCTGCTGGCCGAACGACGGATGTCGGTGGGCGAGTTCGCCGCCAGGGTCGGCATCACCCCGGCGAATGTGGCCGTGCTGAAGAACGGTCGTGCCCGCGCGATCCGGTTCTCCACCCTCGACGCGATCTGCCGGGTGCTCGAGTGCCAGCCCGGCGACATTCTGGTCTGGACCGAGGACTAGGCCGGCTGCCCGCCTCCCCCGCAGCGTCAGGGCCGGCCGAACCGGGTCGCCAATCCCGGGTAGTCGATCACGATGCCGTCGGAATCGACGGTCAACTCGGCGTGGAAGTCGCCGCTGGCGCTACGGAACCGCACCCGGCCGGGCATCGATGCGGCATACACCTGGTCGCTCCGGAACACCCGCAGGGAGGGCACCTCGATCCAGGCCATCACCAGGGAGGTCTCCTGGACGTTCCCGTTCAGCAGCCCCAGGCGGCGGATCGGCATGGTGTTCGTCGCCGGGCACAGGGCGATGTCGCAGTCGAGTGCACCGTCCACGCTGCCGGGGTCAGCGAGTCCGGCGGGCGGAAGATCCGCGTCGCCGTGCATCTGGGTCACCGCGGTCCAGTGGTCGTTCTCGTCCCGGATGAGGGCCAGCGAGCGCATCCAGCCGGCGCCGTGAGCGCTGATGTCGACCGTGCGGGTGCGCCAGGCATCGGAGGCATCCAGCGACCAGGCGGTGGCGTACGCGGCCGTGATCGAGGCGCCCTGAGCCTCCATGCCGCTCTGGCCGATCTCGATCAACGCTCGATCGATGCGACCAGGGTCATCGTGCCCGCGCCAGGCCACATCCGACTGCGTCATGCCCCCATGATGCCCAGGATGCTGCCGACAGGTAAGGCGGGCACGTACAGGCGGAGATCTTCGTGAATCGCCGTTCCGGGCACGTGCGGAAACACGGCGTGTCGGCAAAAACTCCGCCTTTACGTCGCCAGCTAGGTGTTCTGCGGGAAGCCCAGGTTGATGCCGCCGTGGCTGGGGTCGAGCCAGCGGGCGGTGACGGCCTTCTCCCGGGTGTAGAAGCTGATGCCGGCGGGGCCGTAGGCCTTGGCGTCGCCGAACAGGGAGTCCTTCCAGCCGCCGAACGAGTGGTACGCCACCGGCACCGGGATCGGCACGTTGATGCCGACCATGCCCACCTGCACCTCGTGCTGGAACCGCCGGGCGGCGCCACCGTCATTGGTGAAGATGGCGGTGCCGTTGCCGTATCTGCTGGCGTTGATCACGGCCACCCCATCGGTGTAGCTGGCCACCCGAACGACGCTGAGCACCGGGCCGAAGATCTCGTCCTGGTAGACGGCGGAGTCGAGGCTGACCCTGTCGAACAGGGTGGGGCCGAGCCAGAAACCGGATGCGTCGCCGTCGACCTCGATGCCGCGCCCGTCGATCACGACGTCCGCGCCGTCCGCCAGGGCGATGTCGATGTAACCGGCGACCTTGTCGCGGTGCGCCTCGGTGATCAGCGGGCCCATGTCGCAGCCGCGCATGCCGTCGCCCACCGTGAGGCCCCTCACGCGCTCGGCGATCTTGGCGATGAGCTCGTCGGCGACGGGCTCGACGGCCACGATCACGCTGATGGCCATGCAGCGCTCCCCCGCCGACCCGAAGCCGGCGTTGACCGCGGCATCCGCGGCCAGGTCGAGGTCGGCATCCGGCAGCACCAGCATGTGGTTCTTCGCGCCGCCGAGCGCCTGCACCCGCTTGCCGTGGTGCGCGGCGGTCTCGTAGATGTACTTGGCGATCGGGGTGGAGCCGACGAAGGAGATGGCCTGCACGTCGGGGTTGACCAGCAGGGCGTCGACGGCCTCCTTGTCGCCGTGCACGACGTTGAAGACCCCGTCGGGCAGGCCGGCCTCGGTGAGCAGGGCGGCGAGCCAGTTGGCGGCGGACGGGTCCTTTTCGCTGGGCTTGAGCACGACGGTGTTGCCCGCGGCGATGGCGATGGGAAAGAACCAGAGCGGCACCATGGCCGGGAAGTTGAACGGGCTGATGATGCCGACCACACCGAGCGGCTGCCGCAGGGTGTAGACGTCGACGCCGGTGGAGACGTTCTCGGAGAACTCGCCTTTGGCCAGGTGCGGCAGGCCGAGTGCGAACTCGACGACCTCGAGGCCGCGGGCGATCTCGCCGAGGGCGTCTGAGGTGACCTTGCCGTGTTCATTGGTGAGGATGTCGGCCAGCTCACCCTTGCGGGCGTTGAGCAGTTCACGGAAGGAGAACATGACGCCCTGGCGTTTGGCGATGGAGGCGTCACGCCAGGCCGGGTAGGCGGCCTGGGCCGAGGCGACGACGGTGTCGACATCGGCGGCGGAGGCCAGGGACACCAGGCGCTGCACTGCGCCGGTGGCCGGGTTGTAGACGGGGGCGGTACGAGTGGAGGCGCCGGTTCCGGGGGCGCCGTCGATCCAGTGGGTGAGGACGGGGAGGTCGGTCATGTCAGTCGATTCTGTTGGGGGTGAGAGCGGTTGATCGAGCTTGTCGAGATCTGGTTAGCCGTCCTCTGAACGTAGGCACGGTCACCGGGTCTCGACAAGCTCGACCAACGTATGGGGACGGGTCTCGACAAGCTCGACCAGCGATCGGGGGCGGGTTTCGACAAGCTCAACCAGCGAGGTCGAGGGAGAGGACCTCGTCGTAGATGGCGAGGGCCTCGGCCACCTCGGAGTCGGTGACGACGCAAGGCGGCACCACGTGGATGCGGTTCTCCATGATGAAGGGCAGCAGGTTGCGGGCCAGCAGCTCGGTCTTGATCCGGCCCATCACGGCCGGCGACACCGGCTCACGGGTCACGGGGTCGGCCACGAGCTCGATCGCCCAGAAGACGCCCTCGCCGCGCACCTCCCCGATGATCGGGTGTTTCGCCGCCAGCGCCGCGAGGCCAGGGCCGATCGCCTCGGTGCCGATCCGGGCGGCGTTCTCCACGATGCCCTCCTCGGCCATGGCGTCCAGCGCCGCGACGATCGAGGCCATCGCCAACGGATGCCCGCTGTAGGTGAGCCCGCCGGGGAACACGGTCTCGTCGAAGTCGGCGGCGATCGGGTCGGAGATGATCACCCCGCCGACGGGCACGTAGCCGGAGTTGACCCCCTTGGCGAAGGTGATCAGGTCGGGCACCACCCCGCTGCCCTCGAACGCGAACCAGCGCCCGGTGCGGCCGAAGCCCGCCATCACCTCGTCGAGGATGAGCATGATGCCGTACCGGTCGCAGAGCGCCCGCACTCCGGCGAGGTAGCCGGGCGGTGGCATCAGCACCCCGGCGGTGCCAGGGATGGACTCCAGCAGCACGGCGGCGATCGAGGTGGCACCCTCGCTCTGGATGACCCGCTCGAGGTGGTGCAGGGCCCGCTCGGTTTCCTGCTCGGGCGTCGTCGCCCAGAACTCGGATCGGTAGAGGTAGGGGCCGAAGAAATGCACGTGCCCGCGAGCGTATTCGTTGGGGATCCGGCGCCAGTCGCCGGTGGCGACGATGGCCGCGCCGGTGTTGCCGTGGTACGAGCGGTAGGTGGAGAGCACGGTGTCGCGGCCGGTGTGCAGGCGGGCCATCCGGATGGCGTTCTCGTTGGCATCCGCACCGCCGTTGGTGAAGAAGATCTTGTTGAAGCCGGCCGGAGCACGGTCGACGATACGCCGAGCTGCCTCGCCGCGGGCCAGGTTGGCGGTGGACGGCGCGATGGTGGTGAGCAGTTTCGCCTGCTCGATGATGCCCCTGATCACGGCCGGATGCTGGTGGCCGATGTTGACGTTCACCAGCTGGCTGGAGAAATCGAGGTAGCTGCGCCCGTCGTGGTCCCAGACCCGGCAGCCGAGGCCGCCGGCGATGACGAGGGGCTTCAGTGCCCCCTGGGCGGACCAGGAGTGGAAGACGTGGGCCCGGTCGAGCTCGGTGGTGACTTCGTTCAGGCCGGCAGCGGCGGGAGCGGCTGTTCCGGTGTCGGTGTCGATGTCGGTCACGATGTTCGTTCCTTCGGTTCTGCCCGCTCGAGGCGGGAAGGTGGTGACCGGGCGGCCGCGGGGCGACCGCCCGGTCGGGGTTGTTCTACTCGCCGCCCTCCTGCAGGGTGACCTCGATCGGTGCCCACTCGGCGCCCATCACGTCGACGTCCTCCTCGGTCAGCTCATCCAGCGCCTGCTGCACGTACTCGTTGGAGTACGCGGTCTCGGGCGGGTCTGTGGTGATGATGGTGCCACCGGTTTCGTTCTCCGTGTTCATTGCGATGTCGACGGTGTTCGCCCAGGCGTCCTCGTCGATCAGGCCCACACCGTTCGAGGACGGGAAGATCAGCTTGCTGGCCTCGTTGGTCATCCACAGCTGGTGTCCGGCGGGCAGGGCCGAGCCTGCGTCGGCGACAATGGTGGCGGCGTCTTCGGGGTTCTCGGCGGCGTAGATCCAGCCCTTGATCGAGGCCTTGATGAAGGCGACGGTCTGGTCGGCGTAGGCCTCGTCGTCGGCGAGCATGTCGGCGTTGGCCCAGATGGCGTCCTGGAGCATCGCCGTGCCCTCGTCGTTCCAGTCGATGACGTTGATGTCGTCGGGCTGGTACAGCTCACCGGTGTCGGGGTTGATGGTTTCCAGCACCTGCGCGTACTCGTTGTAGGTCATCGCCTGGGCCGCGTCGATGTCGCCGGCCAGGAACGCGTTCATGTCGAAGGCCTGCTGCACGAGGCTGATGTCGCCCACCTCGACACCGGCCTGCTGCATGCCGGCGAAGAGTTCCCACTCGTTGCCGTAGCCCCAGCTGCCCACGTCCTTACCGGCCAGGTCGGCCGGGCTGGTGATGCCCGCCTCCTTGAACGAGATCTGGGTGGTGGCGCTGCGTTCGAAGATCTGGGCCACGTTGGTGATGTTGGCGCCCTGTTCGATCGAGCCGAGCACCTTGGGCACCCAGGAGATGGCGTAGTCCACGTCGCCGGACGCGAGCACGTCCTGCGGCACGATGTCGGCGCCGCCCTCGGCGATGGTCACGTCCAGGCCCTCGTCTTCGTAGAAGCCCTGGTCGACGGCGGCGTAGTAGCCGGCGAACTGGGCCTGGGCCACCCACTGCAACTGCAGGGTGACGGGGGTGAGACCGGCGGAGTCCTCCGAGGGTTCGGTGTCGCCGGCGGCGGAGCATCCGGTGAGAACCAGGGCGCTGGCCGCCGCGAGAGCGCCGGCCGTGCCCAGCCATCGAGTGCTGTGTGTCATGTCTGCCTCCTGATAGGTACTGCTGCGGGGGTGGTGCTGTGGGGGTGGTGCTGTGGGGGTGGTGCTGTGGGGGTGGGTGCGGATGCTGCGGTGCGGGTTGGCTGTGCGGGAGAGGTTCAAGCGGTGGGGGCGCGGCGGCTGACCAGTTTCTCCAGGCCGAGGGCTGCGCAGTAGAAGAGGAGCCCGAGGATGATGGAGCCGAGTACGTACGCCCAGGCCAGGCCGTAGTTGCTGCTGGACGCCGCCGAGGTGATCGACTTGCCGAGGCCGCCGACCGGGCCGCCGAAGTACTCGGCGATGAGGGCAGAGATCACGGCGAGGGACGCGGCTATGCGCAGACCAGTGAACACGAACGGCACCGCGGTGGGCAGGGTCACCGTCCTGGTGGCCTGCCAGCTCGACGCGGCGTAGGACCGCATCAGGTCCCGGTGCACCGGGCGCACCATCCGCAGGCCCTTGAGGGTGTTGAAGTAGACCGGCACGAACACCGCCAGAGCGGCCACGAGCTGCCGGGCGGTCTCGGCGTTGGCGCCGAACATCGTGTACAACACGGGCGCCAACGCCACGATCGGCACCACCGCGACGGCCGCGACGATCGGGGCCGCCATCTCGTCGAGAACCCGCACCAGGGCCGAGAGGATGGCCAGCAGCACGCCGACGATCGCGCCGAGCACCAGCCCGATCAGGGCGTTGCGGCCGGTGACGATGGAGCCGGCCAGCACGTTCTGCAGGTTGCCGGCGAACTCCTCGCCGATGAGGAACGGGCCGGGCAGGATGAACGGTTCCACCGCCAGCACGGTGACGAAACCCTGCCAGAGCAGAATGGCCGCCGCCCCGAGCAGCACCGGCGGCAGCACGGTGCGGGCCAGGCCGGACCCCGCCGCACCCGAGCGGGCCGGGCCGGATGGGGCCACCACCCGCGTGCTCGCCCCGGCGCTCATCGCGTCTCGACCCCGCGCGCCCCGGTGGGGGCGGCGCCGTGCAGCAGCTCCCGCACCCGGCTGACCGAGTGGAAGAAGCCCTCCTCCTCGCGCAGGTTCTCGCCGCGGTCGCTCATCCGGCCGAGGTTCACGCTGAGCACGTCACGGATGCGGCCGGGCCGCGGCGACATCACCACCACCCGGTTGGACAGGAACACCGCCTCGGGGATGGAGTGGGTGACGAAGACCACGGCCGCACCGGTCTCGGCGCAGATGCGCACGAGCTCGTTCTGCATGCGCTCACGGGTCATCTCGTCCAGGGCGCCGAACGGTTCGTCCATCAGCAGCAGGCTGGGGCTCTCGGCCAGGGACCGGGCGATCGCCACCCGCTGCTGCATGCCGCCGGAGAGCTGGTCGGGGTAGTGCGCGGCGAAGTCGGTCAGGCCCACCAGCTCGATCAGTTCGGCGGCGCGCTCGCGCCTGGCGGCCTTGTCGGCGCCGTGCAGCTCCAGCGGCAGTTCGATGTTGCCGGCCACCGTGCGCCAGGGCAGCAGGCCGGCCTGCTGAAAGGCGATGCCGTAGTCCTGGTCGATGCGCGCCTGCCTGGCGGTCTTGCCGAACACCTCGATCGACCCGCTGGTGGGGGTGTCGAGGTCGGCGATCAGCCGCAGCAGGGTGCTCTTGCCGCAGCCGCTCGGCCCGATCAGCGAGACGAATTCGCCGGGGGCGACGGTGAGGTTCACCGCATCCAGGGCCGTGACGGATGCGCCCTTGCGGCCGGTGAAGACCCGGCTGATGTCGTTCACCTCCACGGCGTGCTGTACCGGTGTTGCTGCCGTGGTCATGCGGCCACCTCTCCCCTGCGGAATCGACGTAGGAACAGTGAGATCAGGCCGACGAACCCGGCGGCGACGAGGCCAACCAGGATCGACCCGAAGATGGGGGCCCAGGGCTTGCCCGGGTCGCTGCCGGCGGCGCCGGCGTATTCGACGATGAGCCGCCCGATGCCGCCGCGCAGCCCGATGGAGACCTCAGCGACGACGCTGCCGATCACGGCGCTGGCCGCGGCGAGGCGGAGGGCCGGCAGCAGGTAGCCCACGCTGGCCGGCAGCCGCAGTCGCCAGAGGGTCTTCCACCAGCCCACCGCGTAGCAGCGCATGAGGTCCACGTGGTTGGCGTCGGGTGAGCCGAGGCCCTTGAGGGCGCCGATGGAGACCGGGAAGAAGGCGAGGTAGGACGCGATCAGCGCCACCGACATCCAGTTCTCCCAGCTGAAGGCGCCGAACTCGATCTGCGCACCCCAGCGCCGCACGAGCGGGGCGAGGGCGATCAGCGGCACGGTCTGGCTGAGGATGATCCAGGGCAGGATGGCCGATTCGGCCAGCGTGAACCGCTGCATGAGCAGCGCCAGCGCCAGTCCCACCGTGACGCCCACGATCCAGCCGACCGCGGAGATACCGAGGGTGAACAGCGACGCAGCCAGCACGGCCTGCCACATCGGCACAGCACTCGCGCTGCCGGTGACGGGGTCGAGAGCTCGCTCCAGCATCACCCAGAGGTGCGGCATGGCCATCTCGCTGGCCCGCGGCAGCACGGTGAGACCGCCCACGACCACGCCGTCCGCGGGTCCGAGAAAGATGTACAGCTCCCACAGAAGCGCGAGCGCGAGCACACCGAGGGCGCCCACCAGGATGCGCCGCGGCATCCGCTGGGTCATGCCTTGGCCGTGATGTGGTTGGCCAGGGCGGGGATCACGGTTTCGCCGTAGACGCGCAGGGTCTCCTCTTTGTTGTCGTGCTGCAGATAGCCGGCGAACTGGTCGACGCCCATCTCCTTGAGCGCCTTGAGCTTCTCGATGTGCGCCTCTGCGGGGCCGAGCAGGCAGAACCTGTCGACGATCTCGTCTGGCACGAAGTCGGCGTGGGTGTTGCCGGCGCGGCCGTGCTCGTTGTAGTCGTAGCCCTCACGGCCCTTGATGTAATCGGTGAGAGCCTTCGGCACCGCCCCTTGCCCTGAGCCTGTCGAAGGGTCTCCGTACTTGGCCACGATGTCGGCCACGTGGTTGCCCACCATGCCGCCGAACCAGCGGTTCTGATCACGCAGGTGCGGCATATCGTCGCCGATGTGCATGGGCGCGGCCACGCAGAACTTGATCGCGTCGGGGTCACGGCCCGCGTTCTTGGCGGCGGCACGCACGGTCGTGATCATCCACTCGGCCACGTCGAGGTCGGCCATCTGCAGGATGAAACCGTCGCCGACCTCACCGGTGAGCTTGAGCGCCAGCGGACCGTACGCGGCCACCCACACGTCCAGGGTGGAACCCGTGCTCCAGGGGAACTGCAGGGTCGCGCCGTTGTATTCCACCGGGCGGGAGTTGGCGAGCTCGCGGATGACGTGGATCGATTCGCGCAGGGTCTTCAGCGTGCTGGGCCGGCCGTTGGTCACCCGCACCGCGGAGTCGCCGCGGCCGATGCCGCAGATGGTGCGGTTGCCGTACATCTCGTTGAGGGTGGCGTAGGTGGAGGCCGTGACGGTCCAGTCCCTGGTGGCCGGGTTGGTGACCATCGGGCCCACGATCACCTTGCGGGTCTCATTGAGAATCTTGCTGTAGATCACGTAGGGCTCCTGCCAGAGCAGGTGCGAGTCGAAGGTCCACACGTGGCTGAAGCCGTGGTTCTCGGCCAACACGGCCAGTTGCACGGTGCGAGCCGAGGGCGGGTTGGTCTGGAGTACTGCGCCGAAGTCCATGGTGTCCCCTAGATCAGGTACTGGCTGAGGCCGCGTTTGATGTACTTGCCATCGCCCTTGGCGCCGAGGTACTGGTTGTGGTCGATGACGACCTTGCCGCGGGAGAGCACGGTGTCGACGTGGCCGTCGATCTCGAAGCCCTCCCAGGCCGAGTAGTCCATGTTCATGTGGTGGGTCTTGTCGCGCCCGGTCTCTGGCAGGCCGATCGAGGTGTGCCCGTTCGGGTCGTAGATCACCACGTCGCCGTCGGCGCCTGGCTGGATGACACCCTTCTGGCCGTACATGCCGAACATGCGCGCCGGGGTGGTGGAGGTGACCTCCACCCAGCGTTCGAGGGAGATCTGCTTGTCGACCACGCCCTGGTAGAGCAGGTCCATCCGGTGTTCGACCGAGCCGATGCCGTTGGGGATCTTGGAGAAGTCGGTCAGGCCCATATCCTTTTGGCCCTTCATGCAGAACGGGCAGTGGTCGGTGGAGACCATCTGGATGTCGTTCGTGCGCAGGCTCTGCCACATGTGGTGCTGGTGGCCCTCGGCCTTGGACCGCAAGGGTGTGCTGCACACCCACTTGGCGCCCTCGAAGCGGCCCCACTCCTCGCTCTCGGCGCCGAGCTGGTCTTCCAGCGACAGATAGAGGTACTGCGGGCAGGTCTCGCCGAACACGTTCTGGCCGCGGTCGCGGGCGGTGGCGATCTGCTCCACCGCTTGTTTGGCGCTCACGTGCACCACGTACAGCGGCGCCCCGGTGAGGTTGGCGAGCATGATGGCCCGGTGGGTGGCCTCCTCCTCGGCCTGCCACGGCCGGGTGAGGCCGTGATAGTACGGCGTGGTGTTGCCGGCGGCGACGGCCTGCTGCACGAGCAGGTCGATGACGCTGCCGTTCTCGGCGTGCATCATGATCATGCTGCCGTTGCTGGATGCCTTCTGCATGGCCTTGACGATCTGGCCGTCGTCGGAGAGGAACACCCCCTTGTAGGCCATGAACAGTTTGAAGCTGGAGACGCCCTCGTTGACCAGCTCGTCCATGGCGACGAGGGAGGAGTCCTGCACGTCGGAGAGGATCTGGTGGAAGCCGTAGTCGATGGCGCACTCGCCACGGGCCTTCTCCTGCCAGAGGTGATACTGGTCGAGCACGTTCTCGCCCGCGTACTGCACCACGAAGTCGACGATGCTCGTGGTGCCGCCCCAGGCCGCGGCCCGGGTTCCGGTCTCGAAGGTGTCGCTGGCCTCGGTGCCACCGAACGGCATCTGCATGTGGGTGTGCGCGTCGATGCCGCCGGGGATGACGTACTTGCCGGCCGCGTCGATGACGGTGTCGACGTTTCGCTCGATGTCGAAGCCGAGCAGGGTGGAACCGGGGGCGAGCACCGCGGCGATTTTCTCGCCGTCGATGAGCACATCCGCTGTGGCCGTGCCCGTGGAATTGACCACGGTGCCGTTCTTGATCAGGGTCTTCATGACGTTCTCCTGTTCGTTGGGTATCGCTGGTCGAGCTTGTCGAGACCTCGTTACCTGGCCTCGACAAGCTCGACCAACGGACAGTGGCTACGGCTTGGGGATCGAGGTGTACGACTCCGGGCGGCGGTCGCGGTAGAACTGCCAGTTGTTGCGCACCTGGCGGATCATGCCGAGGTCGAGGTCGCGGATCACGACCTCCTCGTTCTCGCTGCTGCCCAGCTCGCCCACGTAGTTGCCCTGCGGGTCGACGAACTGGCTGGTGCCGTAGAACGTCACGGCGTCCTCGCCGTACTCGTTGTCCTCCCGGCCCACCCGGTTGGGCGCGGCCACGAAGTATCCGTTCGCGGCGGCGGCGGCCGGCTGCTCGATCTCCCAGAGCCGGTTCGACAGCCCCGGCTTGGTGGCGTTGGGGTTGAACACGATCTGGGCGCCGTTCAGGCCCAGCTCCCGCCAGCCCTCCGGGAAGTGCCTGTCGTAGCAGATGTACACGCCGATCGGCCCGACGGCGGTGGTGAAGACGGGGTAGCCGAGGTTGCCTGGGCGGAAGTAGAACTTCTCCCAGAACTTGTCGAGGTGGGGGATGTGGTGCTTGCGGTACTTGCCGAGGATCGTGCCGTCGGCATCCACTACCACCGCGGTGTTGTAATACACGCCGGGCTGCTCCTCCTCGTAGATGGGGAGCACCATGACCAGGTTCAGTTCCTGGGCCAGCGCTGCGAAGCGCTGCACGATCGGGCCGTCGGCGGGCTCGGCGTAGTCGTAATACTTGGCGTCTTCGGTGATGCCGAAGTAGGGGCCGTAGAACAGCTCCTGGAAGCAGATCACCTGCGCGCCGTCGGCCGCTGCGTCGCGGGCGAACTGCTCGTGCTTGACGATCATCGATTCGATATCCCCCGTCCACGTGGTCTGGGTGATCGCCGCTCGCACGATGTTGGCTGTGCCGGTGCTGGTTGTGTCAACGCTCATACTGTCTGCCTCCACTGGGTCTCACACTGTGGAACCTCGTCAGCGGGGGTCGGACGGCAACGCGGTGTTCTGCGAGCTGAACGGTGAGAGTGCTTGTCGAGATCGAGCCACGTTACGGTGTCCGGTTTTGTTATTATTCGACGTAAACATTTCTGTTCTGTTTCTTCACATGACGCATGCGTAAATCATCATCCTGTCGTTAGCGGATGCTGCTGGCAAGCATTTGCCCAGGAAGGACCCCGTGCAGCTGTATCTGAACGAGATCGAAGAGGCCACGCCGGCCGGAATCGCGGCCGCCCTCGGCCGGCTGATCAGCACCGGCCGGATCGCCCCCGGCGAGCGCCTGCCCACAGTGCGGGACCTCGCCGGGGTGCTCGGGGTGAGCCCCGCGACGGTCAGCCACGCCTGGCAGGCGCTCTCCGCGGCGGGGCTGATCGTCTCGCGCGGCCGCAGCGGCACCTTCGTTCGGGAGCAGCCCACGAACTGGCTGCCGGCCCGCACCCAATCGCTGGCCGGCCATCTGAGCGAGACCCGCATCGACCTGTCCCGGGGCACGCCGGATCCGCTCCTGTTGCCCGCGCTGGGCCCCGCACTCTCCAGGGTCTCCCAGCGCGCGATGACGCCCAGCTACCAGGCGCCACCGGTGATCCCGGAGCTGCTCACCGTGCTGACCGGCTCCTGGCCGTACCCGTGCGAGTCGATCACGGTGGTCGACGGGGCCCTCGACGCGATCTCGCGCAGCCTCGAGCAGGTGGCCAGGTTCGGTGACAGGGTCATCGTCGAAGACCCGGGCTTCCCCCCGTTCTTCGACCTGCTCGAGCAGATGGGCATCGAGCGACTGCCCGTTGCGGTGGATGCGGAGGGTATCGAGCCGGCCGCTTTCCAGGCGGCGCTGGCGCAGTCGCCGGCCGCGGTCATCCTGCAGCCGCGGGCGCACAACCCCACCGGGGCGTCGATGTCGCCGGACCGGGCTGCCGAGCTGGCCCGGCTGCTGACCGCCGGCAAACGGGCCGCGCACACCGTGGTGATCGAGGACGACCACTCCGGTGCGATCAGCACCTCCCCCGATGTGTCCCTCGGCCGCTGGCTGCCCGAGCGGGTGCTGCACGTGCGCAGCTACTCCAAATCGCACGGCCCCGACCTGCGGATCGCCGCGCTCGGCGGGCCGGCCGCGCTGGTGGACCGGATCGTGGCCCGGCGGATGCTCGGCCCGGGTTGGACCAGCCGGATGCTGCAGACCATCCTGCACGAGCTGCTCACCGACAGCACCAGCATGGCGCTGGTGTTCGAGGCCCGGCACGTGTACTTCGCCCGGCAGAAGGCGTTGGCGGATGCCCTCACCGGGTTCGGCCTGCCGCTGGCCCGGGCCGACGGCATCAACGCCTGGGTGCCGGTGGCCGACGAGCGCGACGCCATCGTGCGGCTGGCGGCATCGGGCATCCGGGTGGCCGGCGGCAGCCCGTTCCTCGCATCGGAGCGGCCGGAGGCTTTCATCCGGGTGACCGCCGGGGCGCTGGTCGACGATGTGGCGCCCGTCGCCCGGGCGATCGCGGCGGCGGCCGGAGCGCTGGCGTAGCCAGCCTTCTCGGGGCGGGGTCGCGGGCCGCGCTGCCGAGGGGCATGCTGGGCGCTGACAGTGACTCACCAGTGCGGTCCGGCGGATGCGACTCGGGGACGATCGATGCCGCACGCGACAGGTGTGGAGGCATCATGATCGACGGCTTTGCGGGCACGATCCTCGGGCCCGATTCAGACGAATACCTCTTGGCGGCCACCGCATACGGCAAGGTCGGCAGGCCCGTGCTGGCGGCCCGACCGACCACTGCGGCGGACGTCGCGGCGGCGATCGCCTATGCCAGGGCCGAGGGCCTCGTGCTGTCGGTGCGGAGCGGCGGGCACAGCCCGCTGAACACCAACGACGGCGGCATGGTGCTCGACCTCTCCCGCATCCGTGACGTCGAGGTGCAGGGCGGCAACCTGGTGCGCCTGGGCAGCGGCGCCACCTGGGGCAGTGTGGCCCAGGAGCTGCTCGAGTACGACCTGGCGGTCTCCAGCGGCGACACCTACTCGGTGGGCGTCGGCGGTCTCACCCTGGGCGGCGGCATCGGCTGGCTGGTGCGACAACACGGCCTGGCGATCGACAGCCTGCGCGAGGCCGAGGTGGTGCTGCCCAGCGGCGCCATCGTGACGGCCAACGAGAGCAGTGAGCCGGAGCTGTTCTGGGCGCTGCGCGGCGGCGGCGGCAACTTCGGCGTCGTGACGAGGTTCACCTTCCAGGCGCATCCGCTGCGGGGTGTGGTCTTCGGCACCATCGACGTGCAGCCGGCGCGCCTGGCCGAGACTCTGCCCGGCTGGCGGGACGTGATGCGCGCCGCGCCGGAGAAGCTCAATTCGACGGTGTACGCCACACCGGAGTTCGGTCCCGAGATGCCCGCGACGACGAAGGTACTGGTCTGTTACGGCAGCGCCGACGAGGACGAAGCCTGGTCGGCCATCCGGCCCCTGCTCGCTCTGCCGGGGGTTATCGGCATCGGCAACGACGTTGAGCTCAAACTCTTCGTGGAGGTCTTCGACGAACCGTCGGCGCCGCCGGGGTCGATACGGATCGTCGACCGCAATGGCTTCGCCTGCGACCTCGACGACACGCTCATCGAACGGGTCACCACCGTGAACGCCGCCCTCGATTCGGCGGTGCTGATGGTGCGGTACCTGCGCGGGGCGTTGAACCGGGTGCCCACCGATGCCACGGCATTCCCGCACCGGGATGTGGAGGCCTTCGTGATGTCGGCGGCGTTCCTGCCGCCGGATGCCCCCGACGAGGACGAGCGGCGCATCCTGGACGGGTGGGCGCCCGTGGCCGAGAGGTTGACGGGCACCTACGGCAACTTCAATCTGCGCGCGTATCCCGACGTGCTCGATCTGATGTACCCGCCGGCCACCATGGAACGGCTGCGGGCGGCGAAACGTCGCTACGACCCCGACAACGTGCTGGCCCACAACCTCAACATCGTGCCCTGAGCCCGGATGACGGGGGTCGCGGTGCGGGTGCACGAGGGGCATGCTGGGCGTCGACGGCTACTCAGCCCGTGCGGGCCGGCGACTGCGACAGGGGGTGTCGGCGCCGCACGCGACAGGCGTGGGAGGAACGATGATCGACGGATTCGCGGGCAGCATTCTCCTGCCCGACTCGGCAGAATACCCGGCGGCCGCCACCGCCTACGGCGTGCTCGGCAGCCCGGCGCTGGTTGCCCGGCCGTCGTCCGCGGCGGATGTCGCGGCGGCGATCGGCTATGCCAGGGCGCACGGTTTGCCACTGTCGGTGAGGAGCGGCGGGCACACTCTGTTCAGCACCAACGACGGCGGGATGGTGCTGGATCTGGCCGGCATCAGCGACGTGGAGGTGCTGGGCGACGGACTGGTGCGGGTGGGCGGCGGCGCCGTCTGGGGCGACGTGGCCCGAGCACTGCAACCACACGGGCTGGCCATCTCGAGCGGCGACACCTACTCGGTGGGCGTGGGCGGCCTCACCCTCGGCGGCGGCATCGGTTGGATGGTTCGGCAGCAGGGCCTCGCCCTCGACAGCCTGCGCGAGGCCGAGGTGGTGCTGCCCAGCGGCGCCGTCGTGACGGCCAGCGGCACCCGTGAGCCGGAGCTGTTCTGGGCGCTGCGCGGCGGCGGCGGCAATTTCGGCGTGGTGACCCGGTTCACCTTCCAGGCGCATCCGCTGCCCGGTGTGGTGGCCGGTTCGATCACCGTGGATCCGGCGCGGCTGGCCGACACCCTGCGCGGCTGGCGCGACGTGATGCGGCACTCCCCGGAGGAGCTCAACTCCACCGTGATCGCGATGCCCGCCTTCGGCCCCGAGATGCCGGCCGCAACCCAAGTTCTGGTCTGCTTCGGCGGCAATGACGTCGATGAGGCGATGACGGCCATCCAGCCGTTGCTGACCCTGCCCGGGGTGACCGGACACGATGTGGCAGCCAAGGCCTATGTGGACGTTCTCGAGGAGCCCGAGCTGCCTCCGGCCCAGATCCGGCTGGTCGACCACAACGGTTTTGCCCGCAACGTCGACGACGGGCTGATCAGCCGGCTCACCACCGCGCACGCCGCGTTCGGAGCGGCCGTGCTCATGGTGCGCTATCTGCGTGGGGCGTTCAACCGGGTGCCGGCGGATGCCACGGCGCTGGCCTACCGGGACGCCGAGGCCTTCGTCGTGTCGGCGGCGTTTCTGCCGCCGGATGCTCCGGCCGACGCCGAGCGCCGCATCCACGACGGTTGGGCCGCTCTGGCCGGCGATGTGACCGGCGAGTACGGCAATTTCAGCATGCACCCGGATGCGACGACGATCACCCGGATCTATCCGCCGGCCACCGTGGAGCGGCTGCGGGCGGCGAAGCGGCGCTACGACCCCGAGAACGTGCTCGCTTTCAACCACAACATCGTGCCCTGAGCCGGGGGCGGCCGCGGGCTCCCGCGGAGTAACTGTTCCCCGTGCGGACAATCGTTGCCGGCACACCGGGTGCGTTTGTCCGCACGGGCAACAGTCGGGCGCTGCCGTGAGGCGGGGCGGGGCGCGTCAGGCGGCGCGGAGGACCCAGGCCGCTGAGTCGGCCGGGAGCCGGCCGTCCGGCAGCAGGGGCGCGGAGCTGGCGAGCACCCGGCCGGCCGGCAACCTCACCGGGGTGTCGCCCATCGCCACCGCGACGGTGACGCCGCCCTCGCGCTCGCAGAGCACCAGGCCGTCACCCGCCAGCCGCCAACGCGTCGATTCGCTGGCCTGGAACACCCCGGACGCCAGCAGCTCACCGCGCAGCTTGATGGCGGCGGTGAAGGCGGAATACGCCGATTCCTCGGTGAGCTGCTGGGCGTCGATGCCCCATGCACCCCAGCCTTCCGGCGCCGGCAGCCAGGCCGGCTGGGCGCCATCCGGCGAGAAACCGTGTGTGCCTGCCGCAGCGGACGTCCATGGCAGCGGGATGCGCGCACCGTCGCGGCTGACCCCGCCCCGGCTCCACATCGGGTCGACCCGGGTTTCCACGGGCACATCCACCTCGGGCAGGCCGAGCTCCTGGCCCTGGTAGACGTACATCGCTCCGGGCAGGCCGAGCAGCGCCAGCAGGGCCGCCCTGGCGCGGGCAGCGCCGCGCGCGCCGCCGCCGCCGAAGCGGGTCACCGTGCGCACGAGATCGTGGTTCTCCAACGCCCAGCTCGGGTCGGCGCCGTAGCGGCGGCGGGCCGCCTCCAGTTGCTGCCCCACGGCCACCCATTCCTCGGGCTGCCAGCCGAGGCGGGCGAACGCGAAGGCGAAGGTCTGGTGCAACTCGTCGGGCCGGGTGTACCGGCCGGCGCGATCGGGCTCGAGGTTCACCTCACCCACGAGCAGCCGCGGCGGGTCGTACTCGTCGGCGATGCGGCGCCACCGGCGGTACACGTCGTGGACGGGTTCCTGATCCATGGCCATCGGGTTGGAGCGCAGGCCGTCGATCACCGTCGGCACCGTCGGCGCGTCGGGCAGCCCCTCGGCCTTGAACAGACCGTGCGCCACATCCACCCGGATGCCGTCGACCCCGCGGTCGAACCAGAACCGCAGCACGCCGTCGAAGTAGTCGGCTACCTTGGGGTTCTGCCAGTTCCAGTCGGGTTGAGCGGCGGAGAACAGGTGCAGGTACCACTGCCGGTCCTGGGCGGAACCGGGGTGCGCCCGGTCCCAGACGCTGCCGCCGAAGACGCTGATCCAGTTGTTGGGCGGGGTGGCCCCGGCCGCATCCGGGCCGTCGACGAAGTGGAACATCGCCCGGGCGTCGGAGCCCGGCGCCGACTGCAGGGCCGCCTGGAAGAGCACGTTCTGGGTGCTGGTGTGGTTGGGCACGAGGTCGACGAGGAGGCGGATGCCGAGGGCGTGCGCATCCGAAAGCAGGGCGTCGAAGTCGGCGAGGGTGCCGAACAGCGGGTCGACGTCGCAGTAGTCGCTGATGTCGTAGCCCTGGTCGACCTGGGGTGAGGTCTGGAACGGGGTGAGCCAGATTCCCTGCACGCCGAGGGAGGCGATGTACGGCAGGCGCTGGCGGAGCCCGCGGAGGTCGCCGACGCCGTCGCCGTCGGCATCCGCGAACGAGCGCGGGTAGACCTCGTAGATGACGGCGGTCTGCCACCAGGCGGTGCCGGTCACTTGTTCGCCCCCGAGGTGAGGCCTTCCACGATTCGGCGCTGGAAGATCAGCACCACGATCACCAGCGGGATCGTGACGAGCACACCCGCCGCCATCTGGGCACCGTATGGCGCCTGGAAGTCGCTGGCGCCGGTGAACTTGGAGATCGCCACGGTGGCGGTCTGGATGGCGGGGTCGTTGACCATGGACAGGGCGATGATGAACTCGTTCCAGCTGTGGATGAAGGTGAGGATGGCCGTCGTGAAGATGCCGGGAGCCGCCAGCGGCAGCAGCACCAGCCGGAACGCCTGCCACTTGGTGCAGCCGTCGATCATGGCGGCCTGTTCCAGCTCGTAGGGCAGTTGTTTCATGAAGGTGGTGAGGTTCCAGACCGCCAACGGGATGGCGAACGAGAGGCTCGGCACGATCATGGCCTGGTAGGTGTTGATCCAGCCGATGTCCGAGAAGAGCCGCAGGAGCGGGACCACCACGGAGATGCCCGGGAACATGGACGTTCCGATGATCACGGCGAGCACGACGGTCTTGAACCTGAAGTTGAGCCGGGCGATGGCGTAGGCGGCGAAAATGCCGAGTACCAGGGCGAACGCCGTGGTGGTGCTCGCCACGATGAGGCTGTTGAGCATCGCCTGGCCGAACATCGTCGACCCGTCGAAGACCTGCCGGTAGCTCTCCAGGGACCAGGTCGTGGGCAGCAGGGTGTTTTGGAAGATGTCGGTGGAGCGGCGGAAACTCGACACGATCATCCAGTAGAACGGGGCCAGGCAGTAGACCGCGATGAGGATGATCGCGACGGTGCGCCCGATCGGGCCGATGCCGCGGAACCAGCCCTTGGTCGGGGCGGTACGGGTGCCGGGCCGCGTCACGGCCGGCCGGTCGGTGAGGGGGCGCGTGGCCGTTGTCGTCATCGGGTCACCTTCGTCTGGGTCGGTTCGGATCGGGTCACGTCTGCGGCAGGCGGTTCCTGGGACCGCCGGCGTGCGCGTACGGCCTTGGGCTTCTTCTCCCCCACCACGTCGGCGCCCAGGATGGTGATGAAGACGTAGGCGATCACCGCCACGTAGAGCAGCAGGATGATCGAGAACGCGGATGCGGTGCCGTACTGCAGCTGGTTGGATTCGTCCCAGGCCAGGATGGACAGCGTCTCCACCGAGCTCTTTCGTGGGCCGATCAGCACGAAGGGCAGGTCGAACATGCGCAGCGAGTCGAGCAGCCGGAACAGCACGGCCACGAGCAGGGCGGGCCGCACGAGCGGCAGCGTGATGGCGACGAACTGCCGCCACGCGTTCGCACCGTCGAGCTTGGCCGCCTCGTAGACCTCCTCGGGGATGATCTGCATGCCGGCCAGCACGAGCAGGCCGATGAACGGTGCTGTCTTCCAGACCTCCGCGACGATGACGGCAGCCTGGGCGGCGAACCCTTCGGCCGTCCAGAGCACCTGCTGGTTGGTCAGGGTGTTGACGATGCCGTCGGCCTGGAACATCCAGCGCCAGAGCAGTCCGGACACTGCCGTGGGGATCGCCCACGGCACCAGGATGCTGGCGCGCAGCAGCGCCCGGCCGCGGAAGGCACGGTTCATGGCCACGGCCATCGCGATGCCGATGATGACCTCGAGGGTGACCGTGGTGAAGGTGAAGAAGGTGGTGTTCCAGAGCGCATTGTAGAAGCGTGCGGCGTCGGCGCCGGCGAAGATCTGCACGTAGTTGCCCAGGCCAACGAACGCGTCACCCTCGACCACGAAGCCGTCGGCGTCGAGCCCGGACTGAGAGCTGAACAGGGACTGGTGGAAGGCCGAGAGGAGCGGGTAGAGCACCACCAGGGCGAGCACGAGGAAGGTCGGCGAGAGCAGCAGCGCGGCCCTGCGCCCCTCGCCCAGGTCGAGGCGGCCGGTCTTTCGCGCGGGCGTCGTGCGCTGCCCGGGGCGCTGTGTCGTGGATGTCGACATGGGGGTCCTTCTGGTCAGTGGGAAGGGCGGTCGCCGGAAGGTGCCCGGCGACCGCCGGTGAAACGGGTGGGGTGTTCGGTTACTCGGCGACGATGTCGGCGAGGGCCTGCTGCAGGTCGGCCAGGGCCGCCTCCGGGCTCGTGTCGCCGGTCAGTGCCGGGTAGATCGCATCCTGGATCGCGGCAGTGGTGGCGCCGTACTGCACGACCTTGGGTCGCGGCTGGGCCTTCTCGAGAGAGGTGAGCAGGTCGGGCAGGTACGGCAGACGTGCGGTGACAGCGTCATCGGCGAAGAACTCCGAGAACACCGGCGCCCTCGAGCTCACCGCGAGACGTTCGCCCTGCTGCTCCTGACCGGTGAAGAAGGCGATGAAGTCCAGCGCCGTGGCCTGGTTCTCGGCGTAGCTCGAGATCGCGATGTTGCGGCCGCCCAGGGTGGAGACGCCCGGGCCGGTTTCGCCGGGGATGGGGCTGGTGCCGAACTTGTCCTGCACGGCGCTGGAGCCATCCGTGGCGCTGAAGGAGGCGTAGACGTAGGGCCAGTTGCGGAGGAACACCAGGTTGCCGTCGAGGAAGGACTGCCGGCCCTGTTCCTCCTGGAAGGTGATGGCCTCCTCGGGGATCATGCCGCTTTCGAAGCCGTCGACGAGGAAGTTCAGGGCGGTCAGGGCCTCCGGGGTGTCGACGGTGGGTTCACCATCGGCGTTGAACAGGGAACCGCCGGCGGAGTTCACCGCCTCGCTGAAGTTGACGGTGAGGCCCTCGTTCTTGTCGAACTGGCCGGCGTAGCAGGACATCTCGGCAGCCTCGGGCAGGGCCAGGACGGCGTCGCAGGCCTTCTGCATCTCGGCCCAGGTCTCGGGCGGCTCGGTGACGCCGGCGGCCTCCATCAAGTCGGTGCGCGAGTACAGCAGCGCGGCATCCGTGTAGTACGGGGCCGCGTAGAGGGTGTCGCGGTAGCGGGCGGCCTCGACGGTGGCGGGGATCTCGGCGTCGAGCGGCAGGGCGTCCTCTGGCAGGGCGGTGATCCACCGGTTGGCGGCGAACTCCGAGGTCCACACCACGTCGAGGTTGAGCACTGTGTACGCCTCGCCCTTGACCTGGGCGTTCTGCACCATCTGCTGGCGCTGCTGGTCGGCATCCAACGGCAGCTCGATCCAGTCGACGAGCTCGTCGGGATGCTCGGCGTTCCAGGCATCGATGGTCTGCTGGGCGGCGCCGGAGGCGTCGGGGCTGCTGACGTAGGTGATCGGGCCGCGGCCGGTGAGCTCGGCCGCGTCGCGGGGCGCCGCCGGGGTGCCGGCGCCGCTCGCGCAGGACGTGAGCGCGAGGACTCCGACGGTTACCAGTGCGGCGCTGAGGACTCCGCGCCGATCATGGCTTCGTTGCTTCATGATGTCTCCTTCTAGATGGGTTCGGTTGAAAATGGGCATGGCGGAAGGACAGGGGGTGCTGGGGTGTCTGTTCGGTGACGGGGTGCGGTGCGACTGGGCCGCCGGTGCTCAACCGGGCGGCACCTGGGTGGTCGAGCCGCGTTCGACCAGGCGGTGGGGCAGGATGCGCGGCCGCAGGTCGGTTCCGGCGAGCAGCCTCTCGACCGCCAGCTCGCCCATCTTCTCGAGCGGTTGCGCGATCGTGCTGAGCGCCGGGTGCACGTGCCGGGCGGTGCGGGTGTTGTCGAAGCCGAGCACCGATACGTCTTCGGGCACCCGGCGGCCCAGGCGCTGCAGGTCGTTCACCACGGCCGCCGCCATCTCGTCGCTCAGCGCGAAGACCGCGGTCAGGAGCGGGTCGCGTCGGAGCAGGCGGCCGAGGGCGGGCGGGGCGCTGTCGTAGAGCGAGTTGCCCTGTTCGAGCACGGCGGGCAACCCGGCTTCGGCCATGGCGCGCAGGTAGCCCCGTTCCCTGACCGTGTTGACCAGCACCGACCGGGGGTCGCCGGCCAGGAGGCCGATGTGCCGGTGGCCCAGGCCGATCAGGTACCGGGTGCCGTCGTAGGCCGCTCGTTCGTCGTCGATGGACAGGCTGGGAAACCGGAGCCCGTCACGGATGGCGACCGAAACGAGGGGGATGCCCGAACCGAGGGCGCGGCGCATGTCGGCGGTGATGGCCGCGGAGATGAGAATGACGCCCGCTGCCCGGTAGGTGCGCAGGGTGCGCAGGTAGCCGGCGGCGTGCTCGGAGCCGAGTCCGGTGCGGCCGAGCATGACCGAGTAGCCGCGCGAGCGGGCCGCGCTCTCGACCCCGCCCATGATCTCGGAGGCCAGCGCGTCGGACACCAATGGCGCCAGTACGCCCATGACCGCGGACTGCTTGGTCTTCAGGCCCCGGGCGAGCGAGTCCGGCTCGTAGTTGAGGGCCAGGACGGCCTCTTCCACGCGCAGCTGGGTGGTCTTGGAGTAGCCGGTCAGTCCGTTCACCACGCGCGACACCGTCGCAGGCGACACACCGGCGTAGCGCGCCACGTCTCTGATCGTCACCATCCAGCCCTCCGTTGGGTCGTTCGTGCGGGTCACGCCGAGCGGCCTCGGTGGCCGCAATCGTTTGCGTTGTTGCGCTTATTGAGGCTAAACAACCGTCGGCGGGCTGCGCAAACGTTTACGAAACATCCTGTGGGTCGCCGGTCGGGGCTCCCGCGGAGTAACTGTTCCCCGTGCGGACACGTGTTACCGGCGCACCGGGCGCATTTGTCCGCACGGGCAACAGTTAGGGCGGCACCGCGGGTACCGGCCACGGGCATCCGCCGCGGACGCCGGGGGTTTAGGCTGGATGTGACCCCCGGTTCGATCTGACCGGTTGCGCCGGCCCGGATTTGGGCGGCAGGTCGGGGCTTTGCCTTTAGTTTCATCCCCACCTCGTTCGAGCCCTGCTCCCACGCGTTACGCCTGCGGCGCCGGTCGGTGCCGGTGTCGGCCGCGACACCGTGTTTCGGTCCGTTGCCTGGCGACCACGCAAACGGATGCTCGGAGCTCCCGCCGCTCAGATTGGTCCCCATGAAGACTCGCTACCCCGCCATCGCCGCCACCGCGGCCGTGCTCCTGCTCGCCGGCTGCGCCTCCGGATCGACGGCCGCCGCGCCCGCCCCCACCGCCTCGGCCGGCGGGTCGAACGCGTTCCCGGTGTCGTTCGAGAACTGCGACACCACCATCACCCTCGAGGCCGCCCCCGAACGCATCGTCACGATCAAGTCGAACACCACCGAGCTGTTGCTCGCGCTGGGACTCGGCGAGCGCATCGTCGGCTCGGCGTTCCTCGACGGGCCGCTGCCGGCATCCCTCGCCGGCGCCGATCTCACCGTGATCAGCGACTTCGTGCCCGGCCAGGAGGCCGTGCTGGCGCTGAACCCCGACTTCGTCTACGGCGGCTGGGAGTCGAACTTCTCCGCAGAGGGCGTTGGCGAGCGCAGCGCGCTGGCCGACCTGGGCATCGGCAGCTACGTGTCGCCGGCCGCGTGCAAGGGCGACGCCATGCCGGATCCGCTCACGTTCGACACTGTGTTCGCCGAGATCGACGAGGCCGGCGCCGTGTTCGGCGTGCCGGATGCCGCCGACGCGCTCGTCGCCGAGCAGGAGGCGGAACTGGCCGGCCTTGAACCCGCCACCGGCGAGACCACCGCGCTCTGGTACTCCAGCGGCACCGACACCCCGTATGTGGGCGCCGGCATCGGCTCACCGCAGATGATCATGGATGCGGCGGGCCTGACCAACATCTTCGCCGATGTGCAGGACACCTGGACCTCGGTCGGCTGGGAGTCGGTCGTGGAGGCGAACCCGAGCGTGATCGTGCTCGTCGACGCCACCTGGAACACCGCGGACTCGAAGATCGCCAACCTCAAGGCCAACGCGGCGACCGCCGGACTCGACGCGGTGCTGAACGACCGCTATATCGTGGTGCCGTTCGCGGCCACCGAGGCGGGCATCCGCAACGTGGAGGCCGCCGGTTCGATCATCGACCAGCTCGCCGCCCTCGAGGCCGAGTAGGCCAGGGGCGGGCAGTCACGCCTCACACCAACATCGATTCGAAGGACCGCGGATGACCGTCACCCCGAGCAGGCAGGGCCCCGGCACCGCCGCGCCCCGCGGGTCCGCGGTGCACGGTGCGCCCGGTGCGGCGGGCACCGCGGCATCCGCTCGCGCCCGGCGCGACGGGCCGGGCCGGTACCTGGCCTGGCTGGTCGCGGCGGTGCTGGCGCTGGTGCTCGGCAGCGCCGTGGCCGTGACGATCGGCCCGGCCGACGTGAGCCTGGCGCAGGTGTGGGCCAGCGTCGCCGGCCATCTCGGCCTGCCCGGGCTCGCCGGCGACACCCCGGTGCCGCCGCTGACCGACGCGATCGTCTGGCAGCTGCGGATGCCGCGGGTGCTCACCGCCGCGATGGTGGGCGCGGGCCTGGCGCTCAGCGGTGCGGTCATGCAGAGCGTCACCCGCAACCCGCTGGCCGACCCCTACCTGCTCGGCCTGTCGTCCGGGGCGTCGCTCGGCGCGGTCTGCGTGGTCGTCCTCGGCATCGGCTTCGCGCTGCCGGCGGCCGCGTTCGCCGGGGCGCTGATCGCCCTGTTCGCCACCCTCAACATCGCCCGCGTCGGCGGCAGCATCACCCCCGGCCGGGCCGTGCTGGCCGGGCTGGCGATCGCCCAGCTGGGCTCGGCGGGCACCTCGTTCATCATCTTCTGGGCGGCCAAAGGCGACTCCTACCGGGAGATCCTCAACTGGCTGCTCGGCTCGCTGGCGGGCAGCTCGTGGAGCAGCGTGCTGATCTCCTCTGTGGCGCTGGTCGTGGTGGGCACCGGCATCCTGCTCGCCGCCAGCCGGCTGGATGCGTTCACCTTCGGCGACACGAACGCCGCGTCGCTGGGCATCAACGTGAACGCCACCCGCTGGGGGTTCCTCGTGGCCGTGGCGCTGCTCACCGGCGCGATGGTGGCGGTGAGCGGGGCGATCGGCTTCGTCGGGCTGATCCTGCCGCACCTGGTGCGCGGGCTCAGCGGGCCAGGACACCGGCGTCTGCTGCCGCTGGTCGCGGTGGTCGGGGCGTTGTTCCTGGTGCTGGCCGACACCCTCGCCCGCACGGTCTTCGACCCGCGCGAGCTGCCGGTGGGCATCATCACGGCGTTCATCGGGGTGCCCGTGTTCATTCTGCTGATCAAGCGCAAGCGAAGCGCGGCCTGGGCATGAGCGTGGAGCGCGGCACGGCCGCGCGAGCGCCCCAGAGCTCGCGAGAAGACAGTACGGCGCAGTCCATGGCGGGGGTCGTGCTCGACGGGGTGTCGCTCAGCCTCGAGGGCACCCGCATCCTGCAGGAGGTGTCGGCGACCCTGCCGCCCGGCACCGTCACCGGGCTGCTCGGGCCCAACGGGGCCGGCAAGTCGAGCCTGTTGCGCATCATCGCGGGCATCGACCGGGCGGATGCGGGCACCGTCACCCTGGACGGCACGGTCGTGGGGCAGCTGCGGCGGCGCGAAGCCGCCCGGCGCATCGCTCTGCTCGAGCAGAGCGTGGCGCCCAGCGTGGACCTCTCCGTGCGCGAAGTGGTGTTGCTCGGCCGGATCCCGCACCGCAGCCGGCTGCTGGGCAGCTTCGGCGGTGAGGACGACCTCGGCGTGGCCCTCGAGGCGCTGGCGATGGTGGGCGCAGGCGAGCTGATCGACCGCCGCTGGCACACCCTCAGCGGCGGCCAGCAGCAGCGGGTGCAGATCGCCCGGGCGCTGGCGCAACGGCCCAGCCTGCTGCTGCTCGACGAACCCACCAACCACCTCGACGTGAGCGCCCAGTTGTCGTTGCTGCACCAGGTGCGCGGGCTCGGCCTCACCTCGGTGCTGGCCCTGCACGACCTCAACCTCGCCGCCGCCTACTGCGACCGCATCGTGCTGCTGCAGGGCGGCCGGGTCGCCGCGTTCGGCACCCCCGCCGAGGTGCTGCGGCCCGAGATCATCAGCGCGGTCTACGGTGTCGACTGCGACATCGTGCCGCACCCCCGCACCGGGCGCCCGGTGATCGTGTTCTCCGGCCCCGACGACCAGCTCGCACCGGCCGGGCCGGCCGGGCACGCCGCATCCGCCCCGCCCACGAACGCCGCACAGCACACCCTGATCGAAGGAACCTCATGACCCGAGTCACCGTGCTCGCCGGCGGCGTCGGTGGCGCCCGCTTCACCCGCGGGCTGCTGCAGCAGTTGGCGGCCGAAGACGCCCGCAGCGCCAGCGCCAGCGAGGTCACCGTCATCGTCAACACCGGCGACGACATGTGGCTCGACGGGCTGCGCATCTGCCCCGACCTCGACACGGTGATGTACACCCTGGGCGGCGGCATCAGCGAGGAACAGGGCTGGGGCCGCCCGGACGAGTCCCGGCGCACCTCCACCGAGATCGCCGCCTACGGTCGCGGCTGGTCGTGGTTCACCCTCGGCGACCTCGACCTGGCCACCCACATCGTGCGCACCGACCTGCTCCGAAACGGCGCCACGCTCAGCGCCGCCACCGAGTTCCTCTGCCGCCGCTGGCAGCCCGGCGCCAGGCTGCTGCCGATGAGCGACCAGTTCGTCGAGACGCACGTGCGCCTCGCCGCCGACGCCGACGAGCACCGCGCGGGCGACCTCATCCACTTCGAGGAGTGGTGGGTGCGTTACCGCGCCACCAAGCCCGTCACCGAGTTCGTGCAGCAGGGCCTGGCCGACGCGGTCGCCGCGCCCGGCGTGATCGACGCCATCCTCACCGCCGACATCGTGATCCTGCCGCCGTCCAACCCGGTCGTCTCGGTCGGCACCATTCTGGCCATCCCCGGCATCCGTGACGCCCTCCAGGCCACCCCCGCCCGGGTCGTGGGCATCGCGCCGATCATCGCCGGCGCCGCGGTGCGCGGCATGGCCGACGCCTGCCTCAGCACCATCGGCGTGCAGACCACGGCGCTCGCGGTGGGGCTGCACTACGGCTCCCGCCAGCAGGGCGGCGTGCTCGATGCCTGGCTGGTCGACGAGACGGATGCCGCGGCCGTGCCCGCGCTCGAAGCCGCCGGCATCCGCTCGGCCGCCGTGCCGCTCTGGATGACCGATGTGGCCGCGACCGCGCGCATCGCCGCCGACGCGCTGCGGCTCGCCTCCGCCGGAGAACACACCGTAGAGCCCGCCGCGGATCACACCGCAGAGCCGACCCTGCCGGTGGCGGAGTTCGCCTTCCCCGGGCCGCTGCGGGACAGGCTGGTCGCCGCGATCCTGGACGGCTCGAAGACCTCGACCACGTCGATCCTGCGCGAGTACGAGATCGAGAACGAGCCGTTGCCGGTCGCGGGCAGCCGGCAGCTGTTGCTCGACTCGGCCGAGCGGCCGGTGGCGATCATCGAGACCACCGGGGTTCGGGTGGTGCGGCTCGGCGAGGTCGATCTCGAGCACGCCCGTGACGAGGGCGAGGGCTTCGACTCCGTGGCGGCCTGGCGGGCCGGCCACGAGGGGTTCTGGCACAGCCCGGCCATGCGTGCGCAGCTGGCGGATCCCGCCTTCGAGGTCTCCGACGAGACCGAGGTCGTTCTCGAACGGCTGCGCGTGGTGCGCACGCTGCCCGGCAGCTGAGCCCGACGGAGCGGCCGCGGTACCCGCCCGCGCGAATCCCGGTGGAGCGGCCTATCATCGGCGGAGAACGCACCGAGAACCGAAGGGTGGGACCATCGTGGACACCGTTGCCGTGCTCTGGATCATCGTCGGCATTGTGGTGCTGCTCGCCCTGATCGGGGTGATCTTCTCCGTCGCCGGGCGCCGGGTGGCGGAGCAGCGCGAACTCAAGCGCCAGGCGACGGGGCGCAGCCCAGACGACACCCGGCGGGTCGCGGATGAACTCGACCCCGCCTTCGACCCCGCTGTCGACCCTGCCGTCGATGCCGGTGGCGACACCGCGGGCGCCGTCAGTGACGGAGCTACCCGCGGCGGCCGCCACAACGCCGGCACCCCGGCAGCCGACACCGGGCAACCGCCACCCGCGGGCCGCCACCGCCGCGACGACGACACCGACTGAGCCCACGGTCACAACCCCCAGCGCCCGGGCCTGACGGCAAACCCACCGCCGGGCTACTCTCGCCTAGGTCGACGCCCCTCGAGCGAAGGACCAGCCGCATGAACAGCACCCCGTCACCTCCGCGCATGTACGGCACCTGGCCGCGCGGGATGCCCTTCCTCGCGGTGGGATCGGGGCCGCCGCTGGTCTTCCTGCCCGGCATCACCCCCAACCACGAGCCACCCACGGGAGCCGACCGCCGCTTCCAGGCCCGGCAGCTGGCGCCGTACGCGGCGTCCCGCCGGGTGTGGTGGGTCAACCGCCGGCCGGGCCTGAACCCCGACGCCACCATGGCCGATATCGCCGCCGACTACGCCAACGCCATGCTGCGCCGCTTCGACGAACCCGTCGACGTGCTCGGCGAATCCACCGGCGGGAGTGTGGCGTTGCAGCTCGCCGCCGATCATCCGACGGTGGTGAAGCGACTCGTGATCGTCTCGGCGGCCTACACACTCAGCGAGGACGGCCGGGACACCCAGCTGCGGGTCGCCGACGACGTGCTCGACGGCCGGGCCCGTGCGGCGGGCGCAGAGCAGATGCGGATGGCCGGGTCGGGGCCGGCATCGCAGAAACTCCTGGCCGCCCTCGGCTGGCTGCTCGGTCGAGCCTATTTCGCGCACGCCACGGCCGACCTGATCACCATGATCCGGGCCGAGGACGCCTTCGATCTGCGGACCCGGCTGGCCGACATCGTGGCACCCACGCTGGTGGTCGGCGGGGAGAAAGACGCATTCTTCTCCGCCGAGTTGTTCCGCGAGACCGCGGCGGGTATCAGCAGGGGCAGCCTCGCCCTGTACGAGGGCCGGGGGCATCTGAGTACCACCATGGACCCCCGGTTCCTACCGGACGTGTTGGCCTTCCTCGACCCGCCCGGTGACGACCGCAACTCGGATGCCGCCAGGGCCGAGCCTGGCGCCGGGCGCGATGACATCACGCGCTGACGAGCCCGCTCCCCCGGCGGCCAGGCCCCGCTCAGGGTGACACCTCGAGGATGCCGCGAGCACCCTTCTCGGCATCCGACATCACGTGACTCACGAAGGGATAGCTCACCATCGTCGACGGCGATGTCTACGTCGACGTGTCCAGCCAGATCGACGTGTCCGCCTACGTGGCCTGACCCTGACCGCTGGAACGGGTGGGCAGGTGCACGAGACACAGTTGCGGCTGCACGAAGGGCTCGAGGCGGATGCCGTCGGCGGAGGCGCCCAGGGAGCGAACCAGGCTCCGGATCAGGCCGAGGTGCACCGAGCAGACCACGTCGGGATTGGCCCTGGCCTCGGTCCGGAACGGGCAGGCGGCGAGTGCGATCTGGGCCCCGTCGGCCCACAACTCCGGCTCGAAGCCGATCTCGGTGAGCACCCGCAGCAGCGGGGTCGCCAGGTCGGCCGGAGGCGTGCCGGCGGCCGCCGCATCCGCCACGGCCTGGTACTGCGCCGACCAGCGCTCGCCGGCCCGCACAGAGCGGGCGCGGCCCCCGTCGGCGTCTTCGGCGAGCACCGCGGCGAGGGCCTGGGTGAGCTGCTGCTGGGCCGTCTCGACCGGCAGGGGTGCAGAGACCGCGCTGAACAGTACGTTCGGGCGGCCACGCTGGCCGGCCCTGGCCACCCGGCGTTCGATGAGGCCGGCCGCCTCCAGGTGCTCGAGGTGGAAGCGGGCGGTGGTGAGGTGCAGGCCGAGGGCCTCAGCAACGGCCGCGACGCCCAGTGGCAACGCGGAGTTGCTGATCAGGGCCAGCGCACGACGACGAGGCTCACTGGCGAGGGCGGTGTGCCTGGCATCGGTCTGCGTGGTCGGAACCATGAGTTGAGGGTAGCAGCGCCCGGTTTAACCGGCGAGGCGGCGATCATCCGCCGATGTAGGACATCTCGATCTTGGTGCCAGACGAGCGCACCGCGCCGGTCTGGGCGCTGCGCAGCTGGGAGGCCCTGTCGGTGCGCTGCCGCCAGATGGAGCCCATCGCGGCCGAGAGCTGCTCGTCGGTGCTGCCGTTGCGGAGCAGCTCGCGCAGGTCATGGCCCTCGCTGGCGAACAGACAGGTGAACAGCTTGCCGTCGGTGCTGACGCGGGCACGGGAACAGGTGTGGCAGAACGACTGGGTGACGCTGGAGATCAGCCCGATCTCGCCCTCGCCGTCGAGGTAGCGCCAGCGCCGGCTGGTCTCGCCGGTGTAGTTGGGCGCCACCTCCTCCAGCGGCAGTTCGGCGTGGATGCGGTCACGCACCTCGCTGGAGGGCAGCACGGCGGCCATGTCCCAGCCGTTGCTCGTACCCACGTCCATGAACTCGATGAAGCGCAGGATGTACGGGGTGCCCTTGAAGTGCCTGGCCATGTTGACGATGTCGTGGTCGTTCTGGCCGCGCTTGACCACCATGTTGATCTTGATCGGGCCCAGTCCCACGGCGTGCGCGGCGTCGAGGCCGGCCAGAATACGGGACACCGGGAAGTTGACGTCGTTCATGGCCCGGAAGGTGGCGTCGTCGAGGGAGTCGAGCGACACGGTCACGCGTTTGAGGCCGGCGTCCTTGAGCGCCTGCGCCTTCATCGCCAGGGCGGAGCCGTTGGTGGTGAGGGCGATGTCGACCGGCTTGCCCGCCGGGGTGCGTAGGGCGGAGAGCATCGCGATGAGCTCTTCCAGGCCCTTCCGCAGCAGCGGTTCGCCGCCGGTGAGGCGGATCTTCTCCACCCCGTGCGCCACCGAGATGCGGGCCAGCCTGGTCATCTCCTCGAAGGAGAGCATGTCGTCCCTGGGCATGAACGCGAAGTCCTTGCCGAAGACCTCCTTGGGCATGCAGTACACGCAGCGGAAGTTGCACCGGTCGGTGACGGACAGGCGCAGGTCGTGCAGCGGACGATTGAGGGTGTCCACGAGCGGCGCATCCGCCGGCCGCGGGGCAGGCGAGACCGGTGCTTCGCCGGCCCGAGGCCTGACGAAGGGCACTGGGAGCGGTGCACCGGACATATACCGACCCTAACCCCGAACGCCTAATATCCCCGCGAGACCGGATGCGCGGGGCCGGATGCGCGGGGTGGGCGACGCTAGATCCAGCCCTGCTGCCAGGCGATCTCCGCCGCCTCGTGCCTGGATCTGGCGTTGAGCTTGGTCATCGCCGAGGAGAGGTAGTTGCGCACGGTACCGGCCGCGAGGTGCAGCCGGTCGGCGATGTCCTGCACGCTCATGGTCGACCGGCTGTGCCGCAGGGCGTCGAGCTCGCGGTCGGTGAGCGGGCAGCGTTCGGCCATCAGCGCCGTCGCCGCGATCTCGGGGTCGATGTAGCGCCTTCCGGCCACCACCTCGCGGATCACGTTGGCGAGGTCCTCGGCCGGGGTCGACTTGGGCACGAACCCCGAGACCCTGGCCGCCAGGGCCCGGCGCAGCACGCCAGGGCGGGCGTGCCGGGTGACGATCACGACCTTCGTCGCCACCGTCGAGAGGATGCGGGTCGCCGCCTCGATGCCGTCGGCCTGGGGCATCTCCAGGTCGAGCAGGCACACGTCCGGTCTGGTCTGCAGCGCGAGCTCGGCCGCCGCGACGCCGTTGTCGACGCTCGCGACCACCTCGATGTCGTCCTCCAGGCCGAGCAGAGCGCTGAGCGCCCCGCGAATGAGGTGCTCGTCGTCGGCGATGAGCAGCCGGATGACCGGTCGCTGCGCGGTCACGCGCGGGCCGCCGTACGCACGGGCACGGTCACCCGCAGCACGAACCGGGTGCCGTCCCTGTCGGTGTCCAGCCGTCCGCCGAGCGCCGCGACCCGGTCCCGCAGTCCGTCCAGGCCGCTGCTCAAGGTGCGCGCCCGCGCATCCGTGGGCCCCGTGGCCTCGTTGTTACCGATCTCGAGGGTGCTGCCGTCGGTGGTCGTGGTGAGGGTGATCGTGGCCTCGTTCGCGTCGCTGTGCCGCAGGATATTGGTCGTCGCCTCACGCACCACGAGCGCGAGCACCCGGCGCACCTCGATGTCGCCGGGCAGCGCACCGACCGTGAGCGAGCAGTCGGCGCCGGACGCGGTCAGCACCTCCCTGGCGTTCTCGAGCTCCGACGCCAGGTCCACCTCGCGCAGACCGGCGACCAGAGAGCGGGTCTCCTCGAGCGCCTGCTTGGCGATGAGTCGGGTCTCGTGCAGGTTCTCGCGCGCGGCATCCGGGTCGACGGCCAGCAGCCGTTCGGCCAGCTCGGACTTGAGCGCGATCACCTGCAGGTGGTGGCCCTGGATGTCGTGCAGGTCGGCGGCGAATCTGAGTCGCTCCTGCGCCACGGCGAGGTCGGCGGCGACCGACCGGTGCCGGTCGAGGGTCACCACGATCTCCCACCACCACAGGCTGGAGATCACCATCAGAGGCAGGAACGCACCGTAGATGAGCAGCACCCAGCCGCCAGAGGTGCTCTCGGCGTCGACCGGGTTGCCCAGCGACGACGCCAGCAGCGGATGCACCACCGTTGCGACGATGGCGGCCAGGAGCACCAGCCGGCGGCGGGGCTTGGGCAGCAGGGGTGCGAACGCGTTGACGCTCATCCACAACGAGACGGCGGCGAAGAGGCCGGCTCCGGGGGTGACGAGGCCGAGCAGCCACACCGCGACCGCGGGAACGAGCAGAGCGACCGTCCAGGCCGGGCGCGGCATCCCCCCGCCCCGGCCGACGCGCAGGAACCAGCAGTAGCGCACGTGCAGGGCAGAGGAGAGCAGGACGAGCACCACGAGCGCGGCGTCGCGTCCGTCTTCGGTGGCCGCGAAGTTCGTCGACACGACGCCGAGCAGAACCGCGTCGAGCACCACGAAGAAGAAGACGATCGAGCCGAGGGTGTAGGTCCAGGTGGTCTGCACGCTACGTGCCGGCCCGGCCAGGCTCGCAAACTCGCGGGAGGGCTCGCGGGTCGGCTCGGCAGTCATGCTGCCAGCGTAGAGCAGTGACATTTGTCACGGTTCGCGGTGCGAAAGCGCCCGGGATGCGGTGACACGGCGACACTGCGGCCTTGCCGGGTGGGCTGCGAGGGTGGGATCAGCACCGAAACCCAGACGCACAACGAAAGGCCCGATCATGCAGGACGCACTGCGCGACTTCACCGCTTCCCTTCCCGAACTGCTGCAGTGGGTGGGCATCGTTCTCGCCGCCGCCATCCCGTTCGTCGAGTCCTACTTCGGAGCCGTCATCGGCGTCGTGGCCGGCCTCAACCCGGTCGTCGCCATCGCCGCCGCCGTCGTGGGCAATGTGATCTCGATGCTGATCTTCGTGCTCGTCGCCCACCGGGTGCGCACCACGGTGCGCTCCGGCCAGACGCCCAAGCCCGAGACGGCCCGCCGGGCCAAGCTGCGCGAACGCTTCGACCGGTACGGTGTGGCCGGCGTGAGCCTGCTCGGCCAGACGCTGCTGCCGAGCCAGATCACCTCGGCCGCGATGGTGTCGTTCGGGGCCTCCCGCAACGCCGTCATCCTCTGGCAGACCATCTCGATCATCATCTGGGGCGTGCTCTTCGGTGTGCTGGCCACGGTGGGCGTCACGGTCCTCAGCTAGCCTCGGGTGCCTCGGCACCCTGGCAGCCAGAACTGTTGCCCGTGCGGACAATTGCGCCCGGTACGCCGGGCGCAATTGTCCGTTTCGGCAACAGTTGTCGGTGCGCGTCGAAGGCCCTGGCTGTACGCCAAAAAAGTTCTCCACAGAGTGAGATATCCTCACACAAAGCTTCGTAATCGGGCTATATTCGTGGCATGACAACCCAGTCATCCATCGCAGAAACGTTCCCCGTCGGGGCAGCCCCCGACGGTACTGCGGGTGGTGCGGCGGGTGATGCTGCGGGTGGCGCCGCTGAGGCTGGGGGCGCGGCGGCCGTTGCGGCGGTGCGGGGCGATGCGCTGCAGGAGGCAGCCCGTGCGGTGGCCCGGCTGGGCGCATCCAGTGCCGACTACGACGCCCTCTCGGATGCCGACGCCCTGACCGGCCAGAAAACCATCGCCCAGGCCCAACACGAACTCGACACCCGCAAAGCCTGGATGGCCAAAACCCTCGCCCACCGCTCCCGCTGGGAACTCGGCCAGGCCGGCCTGGCCAAACAACGCGGCTTCCTCTCCCCCGAAGACCTGATCCAAAACCTCACCGGCACCACCAGGGCCGAGTCCCGCAAACTCGTCGGCGTGGGCCAGATGCTCGGCGAGGCCGAAGCCGCCGACGCCCGCCAGGCCGAGGCCGACGCCGAGGCCGCCCGCCGACTCCTCGACGAAGCACTCGCCCCTGACTCCCCTGACGCTGGCGACGCCGGCGATCCCGCCGCCGCCACCCTGCCCGCGCCGGTACCGCTGCCCTGGCACGCGCCGATCTCCCGCGCCGTGTCCGAGGGCACCCTCTCCATCGACGCCGCCCATGCCCTCCGCACCGGCCTGGGCGATATCGACACCGTCGTCACCGGCCCGACCCTCGCCGACGCCCTGGCCGACCTGCTCGCCGAGGCCCCGCGACTGAACGCCGACCAACTCCTCAGACGCGCCCGGCAGGTGCGAGACAGCCTCGACGAAGCCGGCATCCGCGTGCGCGAACAGAAAGCCTGGGACGATCGATACCTGCGCATCTGGACCCTGAACACCGGCCAGGTCCGCATCGACGGCCTCTTCCCGCCCGAACAGGGCGAGTTCATCAAGGCCACCTTCGACAGCCTCACCAGCCCCCGCCGCGGCGGCGTGCGCTTCGTCGACACCGACCGCGCCAACTGGGCCCGCAGCGTGCAGAACGACCCCCGCACCACCACCCAGATCACCTGCGACGGCTTCATCGACCTCCTCACCGCCGGCACCACCGTCAACCCCCACGAGATGCTCGGCGGCCGCCGCCCCGCCGTGCAGATCATCACCACCAGCCCGGCCACGCGGCCCACCCGACCAGCCGTAAAGGCTGGCGCCGCACCCACAGCCGAAACCGCACCCAGTACCGAACGCGGCACAGCACCTGAAAACGGACCACACACCCGACCCGCAACCGACACTTCGACCGAAGCGCACAGACCAAACCGCGAAAGCTGGGGCGGGGGCGGCAGTAGCAGTGGCAGCAGCGGTAGCAGTAGCGGGAATGGCGGCGGCGGAAATAACAGTGGCAGCAGTGGCAGCGCCAGCAGCGGTCGCGGCAAAGCCGGGAGACCGGTCGACGCACCCGAACCTGCCAACGATGCTGAAGTTCGTCCACCTCGGGCACCGGCGGAGCATCCACCCGACCGAACCGACGCACCGTGCCGCCTGGACGGCCTGTTCCCGGTGGAGTTTCTCCGCACCGCCGACGACATCCTGATCTGCGAACCCGGCCAGGGCGGCCACGGCTACCTCGAAGGCAACACCGCACCCATATCGGCCGAGACCATCGAACGGCTGATCTGCGACTCCGGATCCGTCGACATCAGCTTCGACGACCTCGGCCGGCCCCTCGACGTGGGGCGGGACGAACGCCTCTTCAGCCGGGCCCAACGCCGAGCCCTCGCCGCCCGCGACGGCGGCTGCCGCTGGCCCGGCTGCGACCGGCCGCCCGCGTTCACCGAAGCCCACCACATCAACCACTGGCTCCGAGATCACGGCACCACCGATATCAACCAGGGCATCCTGCTCTGCCGCGCCCACCACCTCCTGCTCCACAACCAACGCTGGCAGATCTTCGAGAACGCCGGCCGATACTGGCTCCGCCCACCCGCCAGCATCGACCCCGGCCAGACACTCATCGAAATGCCCAGCCGCAACCGGCCACGGCTCACCTAGGCCAGCCCTCGCCGAACGGGCCGGTCCAGATCCCGCGAGACGGTGTGCGCTCGCGCACCGTGTCAGCAGGTCTCGACGAGCTCGACCAACGCTGGGGGAACCATCCGCAGACATCCCGCGAGGCCTCGACACGCTCGACCGCCGCAGGGACGCGACCACACGCTGATCGAGCCTGTCGAGATCCCGCGAATCGACACCCGGCGCGACCACACGCTGATCGACCCTGGTGACGGCCAGATGGGGTGGGCAGTTCGCGGGCCGCGCGCTAGGGTCTGCGCGTGACGACGGATGACCACGGCTGCTGCGCGCCCAGCCACGAGGTGATGGCCGGAGCCGGGTCGGCCCATGGTGCGCACGACGACACACGGGCTCAGCCGGGCGGGGCGTCGGCACCGGGCGGGATCTCGGCACCGTACAGCGCGGCCGCCCATAGCTCTGGCACCCCAGCAGGCACCCCCGCGGCCACTCCGACCCCGCGGCACGCCCTCGCGCAGGCACTCATTCCGACGCAGGTGTTCAGCATGGGCGACGCTGACGGCGCGGGCAATCCCGGCGACGGCGAGACGCCCGTGCACGACGTGCGGGTGGAGGCGTTCTCCATCGACGCGACGACGGTCACCAACGCCGCCTTCGCCCGATTCGTGGCCGCGACCGGCTACCGCACCGAGTCGGAGCGGTTCGGCTACTCGGCGGTGTTCCACCTGGCGCTCGAGGCCGAACTCGACGATGTGGTCGGCCAACCGCCGCAGACGCCCTGGTGGTTGGGGGTGCGCGGGGCCGACTGGGCGCATCCGGCCGGGGCGCTGTCGTCGATCGCGGAGTTGGCCGAGCATCCGGTGGTGCAGGTGAGTTGGAACGACGCGCTGGCGTACTGCGCCTGGGCCGGCCGCCGGCTGCCCACCGAGGCGGAGTGGGAGTGCTCGGCGCGCGGCGGGCTCGCCGGCCGGCGGTATCCGTGGGGCGACGAGTGGACCGATGGTCAGCGCTGCAATATCTGGCAGGGCCGATTTCCCTCGGTGAACACACTCGCCGACGGCTGGCTCGCCACGGCGCCGGTGCACGCGTTCGCACCGAACGGCTACGGCCTCTGGCAGAGCGTGGGCAATGTCTGGGAGTGGTGCTCCGACTGGTGGTCCGAGGGTTACTACGCGAGCTCGTCCGTCGAGAATCCCACCGGCCCGGCCACCGGAGCGCAGCGCTCGATGCGCGGCGGCTCATACCTCTGCCACGACTCCTACTGCAACCGGTACCGCAACTCAGCTCGGGCCTCGAACACGCCCGACTCGGCCGCGGCCAACGTGGGTTTTCGCACCGTCGCCCTGGCGTGAGCTTCACTTGCATCCGGTCGGGCACTGACAGGGTCCAACGCCCCTCGGCGGCGGCGTGGGCGGAGGGTACGCTGGGCAGCCTGCGCTATCCGTCTCGGCGATGGCCAGGTGAACCAGGCTCGGCCGGTGTTCCGCCGCCGATGCTGCTTTGGAAGGACCTCGTTATGCCTGACACTCCGTCCGCAGGCGAGCCGCCACCCCGGGCGGGACTCGCTCGGCGCTGGGCCGCCAGGCTGCGCCGCGCTCGCAAGCCGGCCGTCGCACGCGCACCGGAGCCCGCACCGACCGCGCCGCCGACGGAGGCACCACACGCGACAGTGCTCGACTACATCGACGAGCGCACCATCGCACTCGACATCGACGAGACCGACCGCGATTCCGTCATCCGTCGCCTCGCCACGATGATGGCGACCACGGGCATCGTGCTCGACGTGGATGCCGTGGTGCAGGCGGCCCTGGACCGCGAGGAGATCAGCACCACCGGAATCGGCGAGGGCATCGCGATCCCCCACGCGGCCACGCCCAGCTGCACCGCGCCCCTGCTCGGGTTCGCGCGCAGCCGGTCCGGGGTCGACTGGAACTCCCTCGACGGCGCGCCGGCCACCCTGATCTTCATGATCGCCGTGCCGGAGACCGGCGTGGGCACCGAACACCTCAAGGTGCTCGCCCACCTCTCCCGCAGCCTCATGACACCGTCCTTCCGCGACGAGATCGAGCGCGCCCCCACGGCTGCCGACGTGCTCGCGGCTTTAGCCGCGTCGGTGCGGCCGAGCGGCCCTGCCGCCCGCTAGGCAGGAAAATTCCTGATGAGGGGCTGAACAGTTCTCATACCGGCTGCAGTTTCTTGGCCGCGGCGAGCGGGCGATCAGGGCGTTGGCGTGCCGGGCATCGGCTGCGACCTCGCGATCAGCGCGCTGGTGTGCACGCCGACGCCGCGGCGCAACACCTCGGCGAGATTGTCGACGGTGTCCACATCCCGGCGGATGGACGCCGTGGCGGGCAGGTCGAGCGGCACGTGGCCGGATGCCTCATGGGCGGCGCGGGAGCCGGGACCGAAGCTCGGCATGACGTGCACACCGGCCCGGGCGAGTAGCACGGTCGTGCCGGTGCCCTCCTCGTCGGCGACCATGGCCAGGACATGGGCGGATGCGGCGGTGAGGGTCGTTTCGACGTCGGCGACGGTGAGCGCGGGCAGGTCTCCTGTGAGAACCGCCACGTTGCAGTGCGGGTAGAACTCGTGCGCCACCCGGATGCCCTCGATGATCGCCGCATTGAGTGGGTCGCGCGGCGCCCCAGACGCTACCTCGCGAGTTGCCGCGAATGCGCCCGTCCGGGCATCCGAAGCGGAGGTTTGCGGCAACTCGGGCACGATCTGCGCGCCCAGGGCGGCCAGCGGCGCTGCGGCGGCCGGGTCGGCGGTCACCACGAGCACCCGCTCCACCAGGGCGGCGGCGAGCAGCGCGGCCACCGTGTCGAGCGCGAACGCCTCCGCGAGCTCACCCCGAGCCGGAAACGTCTCCGGCAGCGCGCCCAGCCGACTCTTCGCCCCGGCGCTGCCCTTGACGGGCACCACGCACACCCACCTCACGCGGATGCGGTTCCGCGAGTTGCCACTTCCGGCCCATTGCCGCGCCGGGAAAGGGCGCCAACTGGCAACTCGGCAGCAAGGATCTCGCGAGATGACACTTCCGGCCCATTGCCGCGCCCGGAAGGGGCCCCAACTGGCAACTCGGCGGCACGATTCTCGCGAGTTGACGCAGTTGCCGCAGCCGCACCAACGCCAGCAGCCTCCCCAGCCCCAGCCGCAGCGGCAGCCGCCGCCACCCCGGCCGCATACCCCTCCGCGTACGCCTCGGCGCTGCCGACGCGGAACATGTCATTCGCGCTGTCGCGCAGCAGCCGTCGCGCGCCGCGATCCCCCGCGTCGACGTCGCCCACCAGGTGGCCGAGCCCGCGAACCACCGCCACCGGATTGCCACTCGTCTTCCCCTTGATCAGGTCGGCGGCGCCGGCGATCTCGTCCGCGACCGCCGCGACCGTGACGTCGAGGCGGCGACCGTGCGCATCCGTCGTGCCGCGCAGGTCGTCGAGCACGGCCACGCCGGCGGCGCCGATGGCGATGTCGGTCTGGCCGTCGCGCCACGGGCGACCGACGGTGTCGGTGATCAGCACTCCGAGCCGCAACCCGGTGACGGCTCGCAGACCGGCGCAGAGGGCGCGAGCGGACGCATCCGGGTCGACCGGCAACAGCAGCACGGTGCCCTCGGCAACATTGCTGGCGTCGACGCCGGCGGCGGCCATCACCAGACCCTGCCGGTTCTGCACAATGCGGGTGACGCCGCCCGGATGCGCGCGGGTCGCGACGACCCGCACGGTCTCGTCGGTGATCGCCTGCTCCCGATCGGTCGCCGCGACCTGACGGCCCTCGGCCTTGGAGACGATCTTGCTGGTCACAGCGAGAATGTCACCGTCGGCCAGTCGAGCCGCGGCGGGCCCGGCCACCGAGAGGATGATCGCGGCCAGGTCGTCGCCGGAACGGATCTCGCCGATCCCTGGCAGAACGAATGCCTCGAGCCTGGGGCGCGCTCCATCCATCGAGGGGGTCATCGCTACCGCACGAGCTTGGGCAGCACGTCGCGACCGAAGACGTCGATCCACTGGCGCTGGTTGCGACCCACGTTGTGCAGGTAGATCTTGTCGAAGCCGAGGTCGACGAACTTCTGGATGTACGCGCGGTGATCGTCGGGGTCGGCGGAGATGATCATGCGGCCCTCGAAGTCCTCTGGGCGCACGAGCTTGGCCATCTGTTCGAACTCGAACGGTGAGCGGATGTCGCCCTTGGGGAACTTCATGCCGCCGTTGGGCCACTCGTGCAGCGCGTTCGTCATGGCCTCTTCGTCGGTCTCGGCCCAGCTCATGTGCAGCTGCAGCACCTTGGGCATGGTCGACGGGTCCTTGCCGGCTTCGCGGGCGCCGTCGTCGAACTTGCCGAACAGCATCGAGATCTTCTCCAGCGGAGCACCGACGGTGATGAGGCCGTCGGCGTGCCGGCCGGCGCGCTTGGCGGTGACCGGTCCGGCGGTGGCCACGAGGATCTCGGGCGCGACCTCCGGCATGGTCCACAGGCGGGTGGACTCGAGCTTGAAGAACTGGCCGGAGTGCTTGACGTCCTTGCCGGCGATGGACGCGGTGAACAGCTTGGAGATGATCTCGATGGCCTCGAACATGCGGTTGATGCGCTCGGGCGCCTCCGGCCAGTAACCGCCGACGATGTGCTCGTTCAGGGCCTCGCCTGAGCCCAGGCCCAGCCAGTGCCGGCCGGGGTACATCGAGGCGAGCGTGGCGGAGGCCTGCGCCACCATGGCGGGATGCCAGCGGAAGGTGGGCGCCGTGACGCCGGGGCCCATGTCGCCCTTGGTGCGCTCCCCGATCGCGGCCAGCACGCTCCACACGAACGAGGATTCACCCTGGGCTGGCACCCACGGTTGGAAGTGGTCGGCCGCCATCACACCGGAGAAACCGTGTTCCTCCGCGTACGCCGACAAGGCCACCGCCTCGGCGGGGGCGAACTGCTCCAACATGGCCGCGTAACCGATCTGCAATTCCGACATACAGCCATCCTGCCACTCACGTGTGTCAGCGAGGTTTCTGAGGCCTCGACGGCAAATAGGCTTAGGCGCATGCGCATTGCCACCTGGAACGTCAACTCCATCCGTGCCCGCGTCGACCGCACGGTCGACTGGATGGTGCGGGAGGACATCGACGTGCTCGCCATGCAGGAGATCAAGTGCAAGCCGGAGCAGTTCCCCACCCAGGCGTTCGAAGACGCCGGCTACGAGCTGGCCATCCACGGCCTCAGCCAGTGGAACGGCGTCGCGTTCGCCAGCCGCCACGAGATGACGGATGTGGCCACCGCGTTCCCCGAGATGCCCGGCTTCCTCAAGGGCGAAGAGGGTCCAGGCCTGCCACTGGAGGCCCGCGCGCTCGGTGTGACCGTGAACGACATGCGGCTGTGGAGCCTCTACGTGCCCAACGGCCGCTCGCTCGACGACCCGCACTACGTCTACAAGCTGGACTGGCTGACCCGGTTGAAGACCCACGCCGTCGACGAGCTGGCGCGCAACCCCCGGCTGGCGATGGCGCTGATGGGCGACTGGAATGTGGCCCCGCTGGACTCCGATGTGGGCGACCCCACCCTGGTGCCGGGCGTGAGCACCCACATCTCCGAGCCGGAACGCGCCGCCTTCGAGGCGTTCGAGGCGGCCGGATTCACCGACGTGGTGCGCCCGCTCGTTCCGGAGGGCTTCACCTACTGGGACTACAAGCAGCTGCGGTTCCCGCGTAACGAGGGCCTGCGTATCGACTTCATCCTCGGCTCCCCGGCTTTCAGCGAGCTGGTGACGGATGCGAGCATCCACCGCAACGAGCGCAAGGGCGACGCCCCGAGCGACCATGTGCCGGTGCTGGTGGACATCGAGACCGACGACGAGGACGACGACCGGCCGATGATTTTCTAGGGCTCACGCATACTGGATGCATGTCTCCCGCTGCATCCGGAAACGAGAGCACGCCACAAGCAGCCGCCGTTCCCGTCACCGTGTCCATCCGCCGCAAGGTCGACCCCGCCCGGTTCGACGAGGCCACCCACTGGGTGCAGACCGGCATGGACCTCGCCAACGAGTACCCCGGCTTCCTCGGCTCCGGCTGGGTGCGCGCGCACGCCGGCAGCGGCCACTGGCACATGCTGTACAAGTTCCAGGATGCCGCGTCGCTGGAGGCCTGGGAGAACTCGATCGCCCGCACCAGCTGGCTGCACGAGGGTGAGGGTCTCGTGCTCGAGGCGCACGTGGTCAAGCGCACCGGCATCGAGGGCTGGTTCGACGAGTCCCAGGAGAACGCGGGGCCGTCCGCACCGATCCAACCACCGCGCTGGAAGCAGGCCGTGGCGATCGGGCTGGGCTTCTTCCCGCTGAACGTGGTCTTCACCTACCTCGTCACCGGGGTGGACCCGCACTGGAACGACATCCCGACCGTGCTGCGCATCCTGCTGACCACCTTCGTGATGGCGCCGACGATGACCTACCTGGTGATGCCGTTCATCACCCGCCGGCTACGGCCCTGGCTGCAGAAACCGCCGAGGAAGAAGCGCGCCTGACCGGTCCGCCGCCGGTCTCGGTGGCTGGGCGCGCTCAGGCGAGCAGCGCCGCCACGATCACCAGGGCCGGCACCGCACCGATCGTGGTGACCAGCACAGTGTCGCGCGCCACCACCACGCCCCGGTCGTACCGGGAGGCGAAGTTGAAGATGTTCTGCGCGGTCGGCAACGCGCTCACCGTCACCACGGCGAACAGCTCGGCGCCCTCGAGCGCGAAGACGAACCGGCCGAACAGATAGGCGATCACGGGCATCAGCACCACCTTGATCACCGACGCCGCGACCACCTGCTTGCGGCCGGTGCCGGCCTGCAGCAGCCGCTGGCCGTGCAGCGACATGCCGAACGAGATCAGCACCAACGGGATCGCGGCACCGCCGATGATGTCCAGCGGGGCGATCACGGCGGCCGGCACCGGCACCCCGAACGCGGCCACGAGCACGCCGAGCACCGACGCGATGATCATCGGGTTCCGCAGCGGCTGGGTGAGGATGCTGCCCACCGACACCCGGCCGCGGGTGGAGGCGTCGAGGATGCTCAGGGTGATCGGCGCGAGCACGAGCAGCTGCAGCAGCAGAACCGGCGCCACGTACTGGGCGCTGCCGAGCACGTAGATGGCCACCGGCAGGCCGATGTTGTTGGCGTTCACGTAGGTGGCGCTGGTGGCGCCGAGCACCGTCTCCGGCACCGGGTTTCTGAAGAAAATCCTGGCCAGAACGATATACAACAGCATGCCGACGACCACGCTGCACAGCACGGTGGCGAGGAAGGCGGAGAACAGCACCCGCACATCCGCCTGCGCGAGAACGGTGAACAGCAGCGCCGGGGTGGCCACGAAGAAGGCGATGCGGTTGAGCACCCGGCCGGCGTCCGCGCCGACCACGCCGGTGCGCTCGACGATGTAGCCCACCAGGATCACGAACCCGATGATCGAGAACCCGACCAGTACACCGCCCACCCGTCGAGCCTACGGGGTCACCGCGGCGGCGCCTGGCCGACAGAATTAACCCCGCCGGCGGCCGCCGCGTCGTACGCTCTTTGCATGCCTCACCTCACCGTGCCGGGCGCGAGCCTGTACTACGAAACCGATGGACACGTCTCGAAGCCGGCGCTGCTGCTGATCCACGCGGGTATCGCGAACCTGCGCATGTGGGATCCGCAGATCGACGCGTTGGCCGTCGACCACTACGTCATCCGCTTCGACACCCGCGGCTTCGGCCAGACCAGCACCGACGACGTCGAATTCTCCAACCGAGCGGATGCCCGCGCCGTGCTCGACCACCTCGGCGTGGCCCGCGCGACCCTGATCGGCTGCTCGCGCGGCGGCACCATCGCCATCGACCTCGCCGTGGAGAGCCCGGACCGGGTGGCCGGGCTGGTCACCATCGGGGCGGGACCGAGCGGGTTTCCCGACACCGAGCTGACCGAGCTGGAGGATGCCCGCTTCGACGAGATCGACGCGGCCTTCGAGGCTCAGGACTGGCACAAGCTGGCCCGGCTCGAGGCCGCCATCTGGGACTTCGGCCCACTACGCCGCGAGGAGGACCTGGACCCGGAGTTCGTGTCGACCGCGTACGCGCTCAACCGGGTCAATGTGATCCACGCCGAGGAGAACCCCATCTCGATTCCGTTGGAGCCGCCAGCGTTCGATCGGGTCGTCGACATCGACGTGCCCGCCCTGGTGACGGTGGGCGAGTTCGACATGTCCGAGGTGCTCGCCGCCTACGAATACCTGGTCACGGCGCTGCCGAACGCGAGCGGATGCGTGTTCCGCGACACCGCACACCTGCCCAACGTGGAACGCCCCGCCGATGTGCAGCGGGTGCTGCTGGACTGGCTCACCGAGAACCAACTCTGAAGCTCCCACAAGCCCGCGAAAGCGGCCGTGCGGTCACCTCACGGAAACGAGGTGACCACAGGACCGCTTGGACGGGACGGGACGGGGCGCGGGGCGGAGTTAGACGCGACTGCCGACCGGCGCCGCGGGGGCGCTCGTGCCGGGCGCGGCATCCAGCGGCTGGTTGTCGGCCAGCACCTTCTGGTAAGCGGGTAGCTCCACGAACAGCTCGTCCTTGAGCGGGTTGCGCTTGGTGCGCACGATCACCCGCACCTGGTAGATCACCACGGCGATGTTCGCGGCCAGGGAGATCGCGCTGACGATGAACAGCGCGGTGGGGTTGTGCGAGGATTCGACCGCGAACTTCGAGCTGGTCACGAACGTGGGCACGGCCATCGTGAACATCATCCAGAACGCCAGGGTCTGCGCCCGGTGCTGCAGCCAGGCGCCGCGCTTGATGAAGAACGCGGGGATGGTGCAGGAGATCAGCAGGGCGGCGCCGGCGTAGAAGGAGTGGTCACCGACGGCGTTGTAGACGTAGGCGAAGTTCCACAGGTCGTAGGCGATGATCCAGAACCAGAGCATGTCCGGCCAGATCATGTCCTTCTTCTTGCCGCGGCTGATGATGATGCCCGCCCAGCCGCAGATGGTGACGAGGTTGAGCAGACCGGCGATGCCGTTCATGATGTTCCACGGGCCGCCGACCATGAACACGCCGTCGACCATGCCCTGCATGCCGTAGACCTCGAAGTCGCGGATGACGGCCTCGAAGATATTCAGCGCGAGGATCGCCGCCGGGAACATCAGCCAGTACTTGTTCTTCTGCAGCCTCGGGATGAACCGGATGGCCATGAAGCCCAGGCAGCCGGCGAGCGCGGAGTAGACCTTGACCCAGTGGAACCAGGTGCCGGTGCTGGAGTCCGCACCGGCGGTGTGCGGCCAGACGAAGATGGTGAGCAGCACCGGCAGGCCGATGAACAGTACGAGCGCGGCCCACTTGCTGGCCCGGGCGATCTCATTGGCAAGCATGAGGCCCGCCACCACCGCCACCCACATCAGCGTGGAGTACCAGGGAATTGACTCGTACAGGAACATCGTTGTTACTCCTTATTCACTTGTCTTTATGGGGTGGTGCGGGGTGGTGCGGGTGGTGCGAGGTGGTGCGGATGCTGCCGCCCGATTCAGGCGGAGGCGGCCGCCGCACTGCTGGCGGGCGGGGTGCCCAGGTCCAGGTGCAGCGTCTGACGCACGATGGCAACGAGAACCGCGTCGTCCACGTCTGGCGATGACCGCACGAGACCGATCAGGCCGTAGACGAGAACGTAGAAGACCTCGCCGACGTGGTCGATCTCGATGTGGTGCGCCCGGGCGTACGCCTCGACCGTGGTCACCCGCAGGCGTTCCACGATGGCGCGCACGGCGCGGTCCACGAACCGGTTGTACAGCCCGGCGTTCTCGGGGTGGCCGAGGTCCTGGCGGAACATGTCCTTCGCGCGCAGGTGGTGGCGGAACAGCACGACGCAGTCCAGCAGGGCCTTCTGCACGTTGCCCGGTTCCCGGTCGGCATCCCAGCGGGAGACCGCATCGACGAACTCGGCGATGTGGTCCTGGATGATCAGGTCGATCAGGGCATCCCGGTCGGGAAAGTAGTGGTAGATCAGGCCCCGCGTGACACCGACCCGCTTGGCGATTTCGGTGACGGTGACCGTGGCCACACCGCGCTCGGTGAACAGCTGCCTGGTGGCGGCGACGATCTCGTCGTGACGCTCGTCGGGCTGCTTACTCTGTCGTGGCGACGCGGCCGTGGTGCTCATGCTCGCACGCTACTCCCGCGGTTGACGCCGCGTCAATGACACCATGTCAATCGCCCCGAACTGGGGTGCCCCCTGTGCGTAACTCGCTCGGCCGCGCGTGCAAACCACTAGCCTGTGGTGGCCGCACCATTCATCAGGGGGATTGATGTCACCGAGCAGCTCCATTCGCGACTTTGCGCAGTACGCCGGGCGTTTTCTCTGGCCGCGCACGAGCGCGGACCTCACCGACACCACCCTCTGCCCCGCGTGCCGCACCCTGCTGCCCTCGGCCGTGTGCCCGTCCTGCGGCCTCGACCTGCGTCATCCGGCCGCCCGCGACCTGCTGACCGCGTCGACGGATGCCGCCACCGCCCTGGACAAGCGGGTGCAGCTGATCGGCCAGATTCGCTACGAGGTGGCCGAGGCGCATGCCGCCCAGGTGGCCCAGTCCCACGCCGACGCCGCGCAGGCCGCCCAACGTCGGGTGCTCGACGAGGTCGCGGCGCGGGTCGACGCGGCGGCCACGGCCCAGCGCGCCGCCGAGGCCGCGCAGGCGGCACAGGCTGCACAGGCGGCACTGGCCGCGCAGGCAGCGCAGGCAGCGCAGGCGGCACTCGCCACGCAGGCCGAGTTGGCCGGGCCGGCCGGGCCGACCCACACCAGCGCCGCACTGGCATCGGCCCCGCCGGCGTCCCCCACGTTCGCTTCGTCCCCGGCCGAGCCCGTGGCCTCAGCCCCCGCCATCCCCAGCGCCGCACGCAGCACCGCACCCACGGGCACCGCACCCACGCCGCCGCACCCCATCGAGCCCGGGCTCACTGCCCCACCCAGCACACCGCTGCCGCCGAGCCAGGATGCGCCCTCCGGCCCGCCTGCGCACAAGCGGTCGAGCGTGCAGATCGTGCTGCTGCTTGTAGGCGTCACCCTGGTGTCGGTCGCGGCGATCTTCTTCCTCACCGTGGCGTTCATCGTCACCGGACTGGCCTTCCGGGCGACGGTGGTGGCCGCGCTCACCGTCGGAACCCTGGTGACGGCCGCGGTGCTGCGCCGCAAGGGCCTGGTGGCCACGGCGGAGGGCATCGGCGCGCTCGCCGTGGTGCTCGTGCTGCTGGATGTCTGGGCGATGCGGCAGCTCAACCTGTTCGGCCTGGCCGGCGCCGACGGCCTGCTCTACTGGGGTGCCGCGCTTCTCGTCTGCACGGTTCTCTTCCTCGGCTGGCACACCTGGTCGTCGCTGCGGGTGGCCAGCGTGGCCGGGTTCGCCGCCGCGGCCCCCGCCGTGGGTCTGCTCGCCGCCGGCATCGCGGCCGACGCCGCGCCGCTCACCCGACTGTTCGTGGCCTCGACCGGTGCCGCCGTGGGGGCGCTGCTGCACAGGTTCACCGTGCCGGGTACGGCCGGGGTCTGGCCGTCGCTCGACCGCCGCGCCGAGCGGGTCGGTCTGCTCGGCATCGCCGGCGTCGCCCTGCTCACCGCCACCGGCCTGGCCGGGTTTGTGCAGCCGGCCACCGCCTGGGCTCCCCTGGTCAGCTTCGGCGTGGTCGCTCTCGTGGCCCTCGCCCACACGTTCACGCTGCTGTTGCCGGTCCGATCGGAGCTGTCCCTGCGGGTCGGGAGCCACGCATCCGTGGTGCTGGCCGTGCTCGCCGGTGTCGCCGGCGTGACCGTGACCACCTCTCGCAGCGAGAACGTCGGCCTGGACGTGGCGGTGCCACTGCTGGTGGCCACCCTGATCGCGCTCGGGTTGGAACAGGCCTGGCGCCGCCGTGCGGCCGGCCCCGTGCGTCAGATCGTGCTCACCGCCACCCTGACCGGGTTCGGCCTGATGGTGCTCCCGGGCATTGTGACGCTGATCGTCGCGGGCATCCCGCTCGTGCGCGCCCTGATCGGCGGCGACGCCGACCCGATCACCGACCCGCTCGCCCGGATACCCGCCGAGTCCGTTGCCGCGCTCGCCGCACTGGTCGGGGTGGGCGTGCTGGTGACGGGCTTCTGGAAAATCGGCGGGGTGCTGGTGACCCGGATGCGGTTGCTGGCCTGGTTCGGCGCCATCGTGCTGCTGCTCGCCGTGCCGTTCACGCAGTGGTTGTGGCTGATCCTGCCGCTCTACCTACTGGTCGGCGCCGGCGCCCTCGCCGCCCTGTTCCTGGCCCGGTCCGGCCGACCGCAGCTCGCCCGGTTCCGGCCGCAGCTGGTGCTGCTCGTCGTCGCCGCCGAGGCCTTCGGTTACCAGATCAGCTGGGCCGATACCTCGAGCTGGTGGCTCGGCACCCTCTCGATGGTCTTCACCCTCATCGTCGGCCGGTACCTCCTCAATGCCGTGCGACACGCGGCGGCACGCGGCGCCATGCTTGCCGGCGCGATCGTGTTCACCCTGATCGGCGCCGCGGCGGGCCCGGCCGCGCTCACCCTCGGCGCACCGCCGACTCCGGCCGTGCTGCTGCTCTACATCGCACTGTCGATTGCGGTCAGCACCGATGTGCTGCAGCTCCTCGTCGCCCAGGGCCGGTTCGCGCGCCTCACCCTCACCGAGCGGCGGTGGGCGTTCTGGACGCTGCTCGCCCCCACCCTGTACCTTGTCGCGGCGCCGACCGGACTCCTGATCGAGGGCCTCTCCCCCTCCGAGCGGGCCGGCGTCACACCGCTCGCGTCCGTTCTGGGCATCCTCGCGTCGGCCCTGCTCGTGGCGGCGACCCTGCTCTGGGCGCTCACCCCGCCCGGCCGCGCGCGGGCCGAGCGGCTCGTGGCGGCGCTTCTCGTGGCGCCGGCGCTGCTCGGGCTGGCCACCAACCTGGTGCTCGTGACGGATGCGCCTGCGACCCTCACGCGACTCACCGCGCCCACCGCAGCCCTGCTCACCCTCGCACTCGCCCTCGCCCTGCGCGTGACCGGGCGGTCCTCCCGCGCCGGTCTCGGCCTCGAGGTCGGCGCTGCCGTCGTGCTCGGCAGCGCGTTCTTCCCGCTGGACCGCACCGAGCTGGGCTGGCTGGTGCTGCTGTACACCGCCGTCGCCGTGCTGATCACGGCCGTCGACGCCGACGGCCTGTTCGCCTCCACCTCCTGGCGACGCCACCTCGGCTGGCTCTCGCTCGTGCTGGCCACCGCCGCACTGTGGTGGGGCCTGGGCGACAGCGGCACCACCCCGGTGGAGGCCTACGTGCTGCCCGTCGCCGGCACGGTGCTGGCCCTGGCCGCACTGCTCTGGCGGTACGGCCGGGTCGACCGCGCCGTCGCCGCCAGCCCGGGCGCCGCCCTGCTCACCCTGGCCGGGCTCAGCCTGGCCCTACTGCCCCTCGCCCTCACCGGGCAGACCGGCTCGGTGCTCCGACCGATCATCGTGGGCGCCGTCTCGGCGGCGCTCCTGCTCGGGGCGACCGTGCCGCGCTGGACCGCCCCACGGTGGGCGTTCCTCGCCGCCGCCGGCCTCGCCGGCGCTCTGGGCCTGCTCGTCACCGCCGTCGCCCGGTCGGTGCGGGTCATCGGCACCGATGCCGGCCCACTGCTGGAGGCATGGCTGCTGCCCACCACCGTGATCCTCATCGTCGCGGCTCTGCTCCTGGTGCGGCGGCAGCACACCGACGTCGCCTCGCTCCGGCGGCGCGGCAGCCTGGTGCTGGTGCTCGTGGCCCTGGTCACCCTCACCGCCCTGGAGACCAGCGCCTTCGATACGTCGCGGCTGGGCGCCGGCCGCGCCACGGCTCTGGTGCTGCTGCTCAGCCTGCTGCATGTGCTCGCGCTCAGCCGGCCCCGGCCTCCGTTCGGCGCCCTCACGGCATGGACGAGCCTGGGCCTGGCCGGCCTCGCGGCGAGCGCCGCCCTGATCGTGGACGCCGTGGACCCGTTCGAGGTTGTGCTGGTGCCCGTTGGCCTGGCCCTGGTGGCCGGGCAGCTGCTGTCCAACCGGCCGTGGACGGGCCGGGCCGCAGGCGCCGCGCCCGTCGGGGTCGGCGGTGGACTGGCCCTCACGCTGCTGCCCAGCGCCGCCGTCGGTGCCGCTGCCGCTGCCGGCGCCACGACCCTGGGCTCCGCAGGGCTCACCGACGACGCCCTCCGCCAACTCCTCACGCTCGCCCTCGGCGGTGTGCTCGCGCTCGGGGGCGCGGCCGTCGTCGGCCGACCGCGGTGGAGCCTCGTGGCCTGGCCCGGCGTGCTGGTCGGGTGCGTCACGATCGTGGTCACCGCGACCGGACGCATCCGGTCGTTGCTCGGCACCGGCCCGACCGGCCCGGACGGGCTTCTTGAGGCCTGGCTGCTCCCGGCCGCCCTGCTGCTGGTCGTCACGGGTGCCCTGATCATTCGGGCCCACCAGGCCGGCGCTGCTGCGGGCGCCCCGCCCACGCCGACGGATGCCGTCACCGCCCTGCCCCGTGTATTCGGTTACGCCCTGGTCTCCGCGGCGCTGCTGGGCATTCTCGCGGCGGAAACCGCCTCGCTGGCGTATCCGCCGTACGCCGCCGGCCGGGCGCTGGCCCTGATCGGGCTCTTCGCCACGCTGCACATCGTGCTGCGCTGGACCGACCGGAGCCGCGCGGGCAGCCTGCTGGCCTGGTTCAGCCTGGCCGCCGGCGTGCTCGCGCTGACCGCCGGCCTCGGCCGCGACCTGATCAGCCCGATCGAGTGGGGCACGGTGCCGCTGGGACTCTCCCTGGTGGTCGGCCAGCTTCTCGTCGCCCGACGCCTCGGCACGCCGGGCATCGGCGCCCCGACGCCGGCGCGCCCGGCCGCCCTGCAGCTCTGGCTCGGCGTGGGCCTGGCTCTCGCCCTGCTGCCCAGCGTCATCGCGGGTTTCAACGGCGACCTGCTCCGGCCTGTGCTCACCCTCGTCGCCGGCTGCCTGCTGCTTCTCGGCGGCGCGTGGGCCCTGACCGGGCCGGATCGCGCCGTCTGGAGCGCGCTGGCCCGACCGGGACTCTTCGTGGGCACCCTGGCCGTGCTGCTCACCGCGGCCGGACGCATCCAGCCTCTGTTCGACCCGGTCGCGGCTGGTCCGGACGGGCGGCTGGAGGCCTGGCTGATGCCCACCGCTCTGCTCCTCATCGCCGCCGGCGCCATTCTGATCGTCGGCTCCCCGGCGCGGGGCGAACTGCCCGGCGTCGACGCAGCCGCGTCCTCCGCACCCAAGGGGCCGGTCGGTTCCGCCGCCACCCTCTCGGCCCGGATGCTCGGCTACGGCCTGATCCTGCTGGCACTGGCCGGCATCGTCGCCGTCGAACTGGCGGCCCTGACCTACGCGCCGCTGGCCACCATCCGGGTGGTGTTGGTGGTGTGGTTGTTCGCGGCGCTGTACCTGGGCGTGTTCTGGGCCGATGACAGCCGGCCCGGCCGGCTGGTCGCCTGGGTGAGCGTCTCCGGTGCCGCCGCCATGATCGTCGGCGGCTGGGCGCGCGAGGTGCCCGACCCCGTCGAGATCGTCACGATTCCATTGGCCCTAGCCCTGATCGCGAGCGGACTGCTGCACCTGGACCGCACCCCCGCCGCCCGCAGTTGGGGCACCCTGTCACCCGGGCTGCTCGTGCTGCTGCTGCCGTCGCTGGTGCTCGACCTCACCTTCAGCCCGCTCTGGCGGGTGGTGGGCCTGGGTGTGCTGGCGATCGCGGTGCTGGTGCTGGGCACCGTGCAGAGGCTGCAGGCCCCCTTCCTGATCGGGGCCACGGTGCTGCTCGTGCACGCGCTGGCTCAGCTGTGGCCGTGGATCTCCTTGGCCTACGGCGCCGTGCCCTGGTGGCTGTGGCTCGGCATCGGCGGCGTGCTGCTGATCGCGCTCGCCGCTCGCTACGAGCAGCGCATCCAGAACCTGAAGACCGTGGCGCTGCGGATCTCCGCACTGAGGTAGCCGGCCGGGCATGGAAACATGGCAGGGTGCCCGCCACCACCGCCCCCGAGGTCCTCGAAACCGCCCGTCTCCGCCTGGAGCCGCTCGCGCGCGCCGACCTGTCGGCGCTGCATGCCGTCTACGCCGATCCGGCCACCTGGCGGCACCTGCCCGCCGGCCGGCACGACACGCTCGAACAGTCCGAGCGCCCGCAACCTTGGTTACCGTCTCACCCCGGCCAGCTGGGGTGTGGGGTTCGCCAGCGAGGCCGCCGCCGCGGTTCTCGCCGCCGCCACGCCGTCGGCGTTTCCCGTGACCGCCCGCGCCCTGGCCGCGAACCCGGCGTCGGTGCGGGTACTCGACCGCATCGGCCTCACCCGGCTGTGGAGCGGGAGCGGGCCGGCCAGCACGGCACTGGACCGGGTTGTCTTCGCCGACCGCCCGCTCGCCCCAGACCTGCTGGCCGCCATCATCCGTCTCGGTTGAGCCGGGTCTGGCTCAGGACTTCTCGTCGAGGTCCCGCACCTCACGGTTGTACTGCTCGCTGCTGATCTCGCCGCGTTCGAACCTCTCGTCGAGGGCTCGGCGGGCGGCGCTGCGCCGTGGGCCGACCGGGCTCTCGGAGTCGTCTCTGAAGGCCCGAACGCTCCACACGATGACCAGCACGAGAGCGAACATCGACACCAGTCCGTACACCCAGAACCACGCCGGATTCATTCCGTCGCCCCACATCGTCATCGGTCCTCCTTCTCGCGGCACGGCCGTCGCGCCGCACAGTCCACGCTAGTCCCTGACCGTTGCAAGGTACCCCTAGGGGGTATAACGTTGGGGGCATGGCTTCCCCATCAGACCCCCAGGAGCAGCACGCCCCGCAGTCCGCACACGACCTGGACAGCCACGACGCCACGACGGCCGGTCACACCGATCACACGACCCACGCGAGCAACTCCGGCCACAACAGCCACTCCGATCACTCCGGTCACGTCGCCCAGTTCCGCCGACTGTTCTGGCTGATGCTGGTGCTGGCCGTGCCGGTAGTGGTCTTCAGCGGCATGTTCGCCATGCTGCTCGGTTATCAGCTGCCCGACTCCGCCTGGGTCTCCTGGATCTCCCCGCTGCTCGGCACCGTGATGTACGTCTGGGGAGGCCGCCCGTTCCTCACCGGAGCCCTGGCCGAGCTACGGCAACGCTCCCCCGGCATGATGCTGCTGATCGCCCTGGCGATCTCCGTGGCGTTCCTCTCGTCCTGGGGCGCGAGCCTGGGCATCCTGGCGATGGAGCTCGATTTCTGGTGGGAGCTCGCCCTGCTCATCGTGATCATGCTGCTCGGCCACTGGATCGAGATGCGCTCGCTGGCACAGTCCTCGTCGGCCCTCGAATCCCTCGCGGCGCTGCTGCCCGACACGGCCGAGCGGGTGGATGCCGGCGAGATCACCCTCGTCGCGCCAGCCGACCTCGTGATGGGTGACCTGGTGATCGTGCGGCCCGGCGGCCGGATCCCCGCCGACGGGCAGGTCGCCGAGGGCACCGCCGAGGTGGACGAGTCCATGATCACGGGCGAGTCCCGGCCGGTCAGCCGCGGACCTGGCGACCCCGTGGTGGCCGGCACCGTCGCCACCGATACCGCCCTGCGGCTACGGGTGACCGCGGTCGGTGACGACACCGCACTCGCGGGCATCCGTCGTCTCGTCGCCGACGCGCAGGCCTCGTCGTCACGGGCGCAACGTCTGGCCGACCGGGCCGCCGGCTGGCTGTTCTGGTTCGCGCTCGGCACTGGCGTGCTCACCGCGCTGGCCTGGACCCTGCTCGGCAGCCCGGAGGACGCCGTGATGCGCACCATCACCGTTCTCGTGATCGCCTGCCCGCACGCGCTGGGCCTGGCGATTCCGCTGGTGGTCTCGATCGCCACCGAGCGGGCCGCCCGCGGTGGGGTGCTGGTGACCGACCGGCTCGCGCTCGAGAGCATGCGCACCGTCGATACCGTGCTGTTCGACAAGACCGGCACCCTCACGCGGGGTGAGCCCGTCGTCACCCATCTGCACGCCGTCGCCGGTGTGACCGAAAACGAGGTGCTCGCGCAGGCGGCCGCGGTCGAGGGCGACAGCGAGCATCCGCTGGCCAGGGCCATCATCACCGCCGCCCGCGGCCGCGACCTTGCCGTGCCCGCGGCCACCGCGTTCGAGGCGTCCACCGCCGTCGGCGTGACCGCCACGGTCGCCGGCCACGAGGTCTCCGTCGGCGGCCCGAGCCTGCTGACGCGCCACCGGGCCGAGCCACTCGACACCGCCGCAGCGTGGGCCGCCGAGGGCGCCATCGTGCTGCACGTGTTGCAGGGCGACCGAACGGTCGGCGCCATCGGCCTCGCCGACGAGGTGCGCCCCGAATCGAGAGAGGCCGTGGACGCCCTGCACGCCCTGAACATCCAGGTAGTGATGATCACCGGGGACGCCGCAGCCGTGGCGCACACGGTGGCCGCCGAGCTCGGCATCGACCGGGTCTTCGCCGGCGTGCACCCCGACCGCAAGGCGGCGACGGTGCTGACGCTGCAGCAGGAGGGCCACCGGGTGGCCATGGTGGGCGACGGCGTCAACGATGCCCCGGCGCTGGCCCAGGCCGACGTGGGCATCGCGATCGGGGCCGGCACGGATGTCGCGATCGCGTCCGCCGGCGTGATCCTGGCCAGCGACGACCCGCGTTCGGTGCTCTCCGTGATCGAGCTCTCCCGCGCCAGCTACCGCAAGATGACGCAGAACCTGTGGTGGGCGGCCGGGTACAACCTGCTCGCCGTGCCGCTGGCCGCCGGGGTGCTCGCCCCGATCGGCTTCGTGTTGCCGATGGAGCTCGGCGCCCTGCTGATGAGCGCGTCGACCGTGGTGGTGGCCGTGAACGCCCAGCTGCTGCGCCGCCTCGACCTGCGGCCGGAGGTGAGCGCCGCCCGGCTGCTCGGGCGCGAGAGCAGCGTCGACCCGAAAACGCACCCGTTGGTCAGGCAACACGACTAGCCTCCAGGGATGGTCGAAATACGAACACCCGCCGCACCCCGCGCTGTGGAGCTCTATCGTCCGTTCGCCGACGACTGGGCCGGCCTCCGCGACATCCGCCTGCGATCCATCGCCAACTTCCCCCTCGGCTTCTTCGAATCCTTCGCCGCCGCACTCGCCCTCACCGAAACCGACTGGCGCCTGCGCGGCAGCCGCAACACCGAACCGACCAGTTTCCAGGTGGTCGCGCGCACCCCGCACGAAGAACAGTGGGTGGGCACCATGGCCTCGTTCATCTCCGCCGGACCGCCCAGCTACGAGCCGGACCAGCCGGCACCGGCCGGCCCGCCCCGCGCCAACCTGGTGGGCGTCTGGGTCGACCCCTCCTTTCGCGGCCGCACCGGGGTAGCGGCCCGGCTGGTGGATGCCGTCTGCGCCTGGGCACGCAGCGAGCACCAGCTCGACGCCCTCTACCTGCACGTGCACGAGAGCAATCACCGCGCCATCCGCTTCTACGAGAAGAACGGCGCCGTGAGCACCGGAGAATACATCAGCGACCCGCGCCGGCCCTCGGAGCGCCACCGCGAGATGGCCCTCGCCACGGCCCGCTGAGATGGACCTGCTGCTCGAATTCTGGGCCACGGTGTCGGCGGTCAACGCTCCGCTGCCTGCGCTCACCGTGTGGCTGACCGTGGCCGTCGCCGCCGTGCTGGTGCTGGTGCCGCAGGCCTGGAAGCTCACCCGGCACGGGATCACGATCGTGCACGAGGGTGGGCACGGACTCGTCGCGGCGCTCGGCGGGCGCCGGTTGCAGGGCATCCGGTTGCACTCGGACACGTCGGGCCTCACCGTCAGCCGCGGCAAACCGCGCGGCCTGGGCATGGTGTTCACCCTGCTCGCCGGGTACACCGCGCCGGCGCTGCTCGGGCTCGGCGCGGCGTGGATGCTCAGCCTCGGGCTTGCCACCGGCCTGCTCTGGGCGCTGCTCGCGGCGCTGGCTCTGCTGCTGGTGCAGATCCGCAACTGGTTCGGGCTCTGGTCGGTGGCCGTGACGGCCGCGCTGGTCTTCGGCGTCACCTGGTTCGGTTCCGCCACCGTGCAGAGCGTGTTCGCGCTGCTGGTCACCGCGTTCCTGCTGCTCGGGGCGGTGCGCACCGTGGTGGAGCTGCAGGCCACCCGGTCGCGTCGCGGCGGCACCGCCTCCGACGCCGACCAGCTGGCCAGACTCAGCCATCTGCCCGGCCTGTTCTGGGTGCTGGTGTTCTTCGCCGTCGCCGGCGCCTGCCTGGTGTTCGCGGCCGGGCTGCTCGCCCCGCTCTAGCTGCCGGCTGCGCCGCCTCGCACCTCGGCGGGCTAGAAGACCGTGACGCCGAGCAGGGTGCCCACCAGCCAGGTCACGAAGAGCGCTGCGGCACCGCCGGTGACCACGCGCACGGTGGCGCGGGCGAGGCGGCTGCCGCCCAGCCTGGCCCCGAGCGCACCGGTGAGGGCGAGCGCCACCAGCACGGCGAAGAAGGTCACCGGTACCCGGATGCCCTCAGGCGGCAGCAGAATCGCCAGCAGCGGCAGGATGGCCCCGAGCGTGAACGCCAGGGCGGAGGCGCCGGCGGCGTGCCAGGCGCTGGCGACGTCCTCTTCGACGATGTTGAGCTCGACGGAGAGGTGTGCCTTGAGCGCATCCTTCTCGGTCAGTTCGATGGCCACCTGCCGAGCCGTGGCGGGGGCGAGCCCGCGCTCCTCGTAGAGACCGGTGAGCACCTCGAGCTCACCGGCGGGGTCGTCCCGCAGCTCACGCTTCTGCTTCTCGATCATCGCGCGCTGACTGTCGCTCTGGCTGCTCACCGAGACGTACTCGCCGAGCGCCATCGAGATGGCGCCGCCGACGAGGCCGGCCGCTCCGGCGGCGACGATTGCGGGCGTGCTGCCACCGGCACCGGCAACGCCCACCACGATCGCGGCCACGGAGACGATGCCGTCGTTGGCGCCGAGCACCCCGGCGCGCAGCCAGTTGAGCCGGCTGGCCAGGCTGCCGCCCTGGGTCGTGCTGGTCGTCTCGGCGCGCGGCGCGGCATCCGGGGAGGCGTGGAAGGGCCGGAAGAGCGGGGGCGAGAGGATGGCCATAGAGCCACCCTAGGCAGCTCTCGCCGACCCCGCCAGCGTGGACAGCCTTGCCTAATCTGCCTGATCAGGGCATGGAAAGGCTAACCTAAACTGCTGAGTTTGCGCCGGGGTGACGCGGGAGATCGAGCCGCTCAGCGACGCCCGACGAAGGTGTCCATCGACCGGTAGACCCCGAACACCCGGCCGGCCACGACGTCCCACGCGGCCAGCGGCAGCACGCCGCGCAGCTTCTTCGAGAACCCGACGGTCCACGGCATCAGCAGCTGGGGCGATCCGGCGAGCATGGCCCGCCAGACCTTCTTCACCACGTATTCCGGGGTCATCACCGGGGTGAGTAACGGGCCACGGGCGCCGTCGAACATGCCGGTGGAGATGTAGCTGGGGGCGATGGTGCTCACCCGCACCTGGTCGAAACCCTGCTGCTCGAGTTCGAGCCGCAGCGAATCGCTCCAGGTGATCAGGGCGGCCTTCGACGCGGCGTAGACGCTCATCCGTGGGTTGGAGAGCATGCCGGCCGCAGACGCGATGTTCACGATGCGCGACTCCCGGTCGGGGTTGCGCATCATGGCGGGCAGGAACTCCCTGGTGATGTACATCGGCGCGAGCGCGTTCACCTGCATGGTCGACCGGGTGTCGTCGCCGTTGTCGTGCTCCCAGAAGAACGACCCGCGCACGATGCCGGCGTTGTTGATCACGATGTCGGGGTTGCCCACCTCGGTGCGCACCCGCTGGGCGGTCTGGGCGATGGCGCCCAGGTCGGCGATGTCCAGCACATACGGCGCGATCTGGGTGGCTCCCTGTGCACGCTCGGTGAGAATGGCGGCTGTGGAGGAGAGGCTCGCGGCGTCGCGATCCCAGAGAATCACGGCCGCCGCACCCTCGGCGACGGCACGCTCGGCGTACAGGCGGCCCATGCCCATGGCGGCGCCGGTAATCAGCACGCGGGCTCCGGAAACGGTTCGAGTCATGGGTCAATCATCGCAACTGTGGGCAGGTTGTGCTCGCGGCACCGGCACGGGCGGATGCCGCGGCGCGCGCACCGCTGGCCCGCGCCCGCCCGCGAGCGCCGCCGGCCAATTGCTACGTTACGTTTCACGGCGGGGTGCGCCCTCGGGGCCCGCTGGGTAGCGTCGAGAACACATCACCCGGCTACCCGATCGGCACCCATGTCCGCCAGCACCGCATCGCGCACCACGGCCCGCCCGTCCGCGGCCGGTGGCAGCGCTGCCCGGGCCGCGCGCGCCGACGGACCGTCCGGCACCGACGCGGCCTATGCCGTGGAATTCGCCGGCCTCGGCCGCACCTTCGGCCGGGCTCCCGGTCGCCGCCAGGGCCGCGCCGCAAGCGCAGCCCCCACCACCGCCAGCGTGGATGTCGTGCGCCCCGTGCTGCGCGACGTGTCACTCACCGTTCGCCCCGGCGAGGTCCTGGCCATCCTCGGCACCAGCGGTTGCGGCAAATCCACCCTGCTGCGCATCGCCGGCGGCCTCGACTCCCCCAGCGCCGGCTCGGTGCAGATCGACGGCTCCCCGGTCACCGACTTCGACACCCGCTGCGCCGTCGGTTTTCAGGAACCCCGGCTGCTGCCCTGGCGCACCGTCGCCGCCAACGTGGCCCTCGGGCTGCCGCGCGGCACCGCCCGCGACACCGGCAGAGCCCGCGTCGCCGAGCTGCTCGACCTGGTCGGCCTCACCGCCTTCGCCGACCACCGCCCGGCAGCGATCTCCGGCGGCATGGCGCAGCGAGCATCGCTGGCCAGGGCACTCGCCCGCAACCCCGGCGTGCTGCTGCTCGACGAACCCTTCGGTGCCCTGGATGCCCTCACCCGGCTGAAGATGCAGGATCTGCTGCTCGACGTGCACGCGGCCGCGCCCACCACGGTGCTGCTCGTCACCCACGACGTCGACGAGGCGCTGCAGTTGGCCGACCGCATCATCCTGCTCGGTCAGGAGCCGGCCACGGCCACCGGGGCGGGTACGACGCCAGGCACGACGCCAGGCGCCACGATCGTGCAGGAGCTCACCGTGCCGGGCAACCGCCCCCGCGACCGCGGGTCGGCGGAGCTGGCCGAGTTGCGCGGGCGCCTGCTCGCGGGCCTCGGAATCGACCGGCACGGCGACGCCCGCGGCGTGGCCACGAGCGCCAGCATCCCGCATTTCCCCTACTGACCCATCTCCCGGCCGACCTGGCCCCCCACGCCGTTCCACCGCACCACATCCACAGCACGGATGCCCCCTCCCCGCACCCGCACCCAACGAGAGACCGTCATGACGAATCGCTTCACCGCCTCCGCCCTCATCGCGTCCGCCGCGGCCGCCGCCCTGCTGCTCACGGGCTGCGTCGCCGGCGAGAACCAGCCGGCCGCCGAGGCCGCCGCAGACACCACCGACTCCGGCGACACCGCCGCGCTCACCCAGGGCGGCGAACTCAACATCGACTTCGCCACCTACAACCCGCTCAGCCTGGTGATCAAGGACCAGGGCTGGCTCGAAGACGCCCTCGCCGACCAGGACATCACCGTGAACTGGGTCCAGTCCGCCGGATCGAACAAGGCCAACCAGGCCCTCCTGGCCGATGCCATCGACGTGGGTTCCACCGCCGGATCGGCCGCCCTGCTCGCCCGCTCGAACGGCTCACCCATCCAGGTGATCGACATCTACTCGCAGCCAGAATGGTCAGCGCTGGTCGTGCCTGAGGGCTCGGCAATCGGCTCGGTCGAGGACCTCAAGGGCAAGCAGGTCGCCGCCACCAAGGGCACCGACCCCTACTTCTTCCTGCTGCAGGCGCTCGAGGAGGCCGGCCTCAGCGAGACGGATATCACCGTGCAGAACCTGCAGCACGCCGACGGCTGGGCCGCCCTGCAGAACGGCTCCGTCGACGCCTGGGCGGGCCTGGACCCGATCATGGGCGGCGCGGAAGCGGCCGGCGCCGAACTCGTCTACCGCAACGTCGACTTCAACAGCTACGGCTTCCTCAACGCCACCGAGTCGTTCATCGCCGAGAAGCCCGATGTGGCCCAGACCGTCGTCGACGTCTACGAGCACGCCCGCGCCTGGGCGCTCGAGAACGAGGAGGAGACCGTCGCGATCCTCGCCGAGGTCGCCGCCCTCGACCCCGCCGTTGCCGCCACGGTCATCACCGAGCGCTCCAACCTCGACGTCGACAACGTGCCTGGCGACGCGCAGCTCGACGTGCTCACCACCATCGGCCCGGTCTTCGTCGAAACCGGCGACGTACTCGACCAGAGCCAGGTCGACGACGCCCTCGACACCATCATCAACGACACCTTCGCGACGAACGCCGACCCCTCGATCGTCGAGTAGCCCCACCACCCGTTGGTCGAGCCTGTCGACGCCGTGCTGAGCTTGTCGAAGTAGACCCCGCAGGCCGATCTCGCCGACGCGACACCCACATCCGTCGCCAAGACTCGACAGGCTCGACCGACCCGCACCCGCACCGAACGGAAGGACCACCGATGACCGACACCCTCTCATCGAAGACGGCGCCCGCCGTGCGGCGCCCGCTCACCTCCCGTCCCGGCGTGCGGGTCGCCGGCGGGCTGCTGTTGCCGCTGCTGATCCTCGTGGCGTGGCAGCTGAGCAGCACGCTTGGCCTCGTGACGATCGCCCAGCTGCCGCCGCCGGCATCCGTCTGGATCGCCGCCGTCGACCTGTTCGAGCGCGGCCAGCTCACCCTCTACGTGGCCATCTCCACCCAGCGGGTGCTCATCGGCTTCGCCATCGGCGCCGCCCTGGGCCTGGCGACCGGTGCTCTCGTGGGTCTCTCGCGCGCCGCCGACATCTTCTTCGCCCCCACGCTCGGCGCAATCCGCGCGGTGCCGTCGCTGGCCTGGGTGCCGCTGCTGATCATCTGGCTGAAGATCGGCGAGGAGTCGAAGATCACCCTGATCGCCATCGGCGCGTTCTTCCCGGTGTACACGACCGTCGCGCAGGCCCTCCGGCACGTGGACAAGCAACTGGTGGAGGCCGGACGCGCCTTCGGACTGCGCGGCGTGCCGCTCTTCGGTGCCGTGCAGCTGCCGGCGGTCATCCCGTCGGTCATCTCCGGGCTGCGTCTGGCCCTCGCCCAGGCCTGGCTGTTCCTCGTCGCCGCTGAGCTGATCGCCGCGTCGATGGGCCTCGGCTTCCTGTTGTCCGACTCGGGGAACAACGGCCGGGTCGACCGCATCCTGCTCGCCATCATCCTGCTCGCCCTGCTCGGCAAGCTCACCGACGCCATCCTGGGTGTGTTCGAGAAGTGGGCCATCGCCAAGTGGGCCTGACCCGCTGCTCGCGGTAGTCCCCGCGGCACGAGTTCATCCCCGCGGCACGAGTTCATCCCCGCGGCACGCGTTCGTCCCCGCGGCACGCGTTCGTCCCGGCGGCACGCGTTCGTACACGTGCCGCCGGGCACAACTCGTGCCGTGACACCGGCGGGGCGCACGTTACGCCGCGTTGCGCGGCTCCCTGCACCGGATGCCCGCCCTGCGTAGCGTCGAACGTGCCAGTCAGTCCCACCACCAGAACCAGCCGCGGAGTGTGCCCATGCCGAACACCGACACCAGCACCGACACCAGCACCACGCACACGCCGGCCACCCGCGCCGCCACCGCTGACTGGACCGACACCAGCGCCACCATCCGCAATCTCTCCACCGAGCACCGCCGCTACCCGGCGCCGGCCGCCTTCGCCGCCCAGGCCAACGTCGACGCCTCCTGGTACGAGAGAGCCGCCGCCGACCCCGTCGCGTTCTGGACCGAGCAGGCCAGGCGCCTGCACTGGGCCGAACCCTGGCACACCGACCACAGCTGGCAGCCCGCCGCACCGGATGCCGACGGCGTGCTGAGCGTGCCGCGAGCGGAGTGGTTCGCCGGCGGCAAGCTCAACGTGGCGGTGAACTGCGTCGACCGCCACGTGGCCGCCGGCCGCGGCGACAAGGTCGCCTTCCACTTCGAGGGCGAGCCAGGCGACCGGCGTACCCTCACCTACGCCGAGCTCGAGAAAGAGGTGGCCCGCGCCGCGAACGCGCTCACCGAGCTCGGCATCGTGCAGGGCGACCGGGTCGTCATCTACCTGCCGGTGATCCCCGAGACGATCATCATCACCCTCGCGGTCGCCCGCCTCGGCGCCATCCACTCGCTGGTGTTCGGCGGTTTCTCCGCCGAGGCGCTGCGCTTCCGGGTGGAGGACACCGGTGCCAAGCTGCTCGTCACCACCGACGGCCAGTTCCGCCGCGGCAAGGCCGTGCCGGTGAAGTCCGCCGCCGACGAGGCCGTGGCCGGCGTGGACTCGATCGAGCACGTGCTCGTGGTGCGCCGCACCGGCGACCTGACCCCGGACATCCCCTGGACCGCCGGGCGCGACGTGTGGTGGCACGACAGCGTCGACACGGCATCCGACACGCATGAGCCGGAGTTCTTCGACGCCGAGACGCCGCTGTTCATCATCTACACCTCGGGCACCACCGGTAAGCCCAAGGGCCTGGTACACACCAGCGGTGGCTACCTCACCCACGCGTCGTGGAGCCACTGGGCCGTGTTCGACGTCAAGGAGGACGACGTGCACTGGTGCACCGCCGACCTCGCCTGGGTCACCGCGCACAGCTACGTGCACTACGGGCCGCTCTCCAACGGCACCACCTCGGTGATCTACGAGGGCACCCCGAACACCCCGCACCCCGGCAGGCACTTCGAGATCATCCAGCGCTACGGCGTCACCACGTACTACACGGCGCCCACCCTGATCCGCACGTTCATGACCTGGTTCCCCGCTGGACTGCCCGCCGAACACGACCTGTCCAGCATCCGCCTGCTCGGCTCGGTCGGCGAGGCGATCAACCCCGAGGCCTGGGTGTGGTTCCGGGAGAACATCGGCGCCGGCACCGCCCCGATCGTGGACACCTGGTGGCAGTCCGAGACCGGCGCGGCCGTGATGGCGCCGCTGCCCGGGGTGAGCACGCTCAAGCCCGGCTCGGCCCTGCGCGCCCTGCCGGGGCTGACCACCCTGGTGGTGGATGACGCGGGTGAGCCGGTTCCGCACGGCACCGGCGGCTACCTGGTGCTGGCCGGCACCTGGCCGGGCATGGCCCGCACGGTCTGGGGCAACCCCGAGCGCTACCGCGACTCCTACTGGGCACGATTCAGTGAGCAGGGCTACTTCTTCAGCGGCGACGGCGCCAAGTACGACGACGACGGCGACATCTGGCTGCTCGGCCGGGTCGACGACGTCATCAACGTGTCCGGCCACCGGCTCTCCACCATCGAGATCGAGTCGGCGCTGGTGTCACACCCGGCCGTCGGCGAGTCCGGCGTGGTCGGCGTCGCCGACGCCACCACCGGCGAGGGCATCGCGGCTTTCGTGATCCCCGCGGTGGCCCCGCACACGGATGACCCGGCCGCCTGGCTGGCGCTGTCGGCCGAGCTGGCCCCGCAACTGCGGGCGCACATCACCCACGAGATCGGCGCGGTGGCCAAGCCCCGCGACGTGTTCCTGGTGCCCGACCTGCCCAAGACCCGCTCGGGCAAGATCATGCGCCGCTTGCTCGGCGACATCGTCGACGGCCGCCCATTGGGCGACGTCACCTCGCTGCAGGACGACACCGTGCCCGCCCGCATCCAGTCACTCGTGCGCGCCGCCCGCCCCTGACCCGCCGCCCGCACCCACGGTCGAACTGTTCCCGAAGCGGACAAGTGCGCCCGGTGCGCCGGACGCAAATGTCCGCACGGGCAACAGTTGGGGCAGGTTAGTGCCGGGCGGCCGCGGCCAGCACCCGGCGGTGCGTCTCGGGGTGGCTGAGGATGCGGAAGTGTCCGCCGGTGTTGATCAGCACGTTCTCGGCGCCGGGCAACACGCTGCCCTCGGGGATGTGCGGGTCGAAGCGGCCGAACACCGACACGACCCTGTCGTTGAGGCGGGCATCCGCCCCGAGCGCGGCCAGCTGCGGGTTGGTGCCGGCGAACGCGCGCAGGCTGGGCACGAGCATGTACCGGGCGTACCGCGAGCCGGAGAACGGGGTGCTGATCGCGATCAGACGCGCCACCCTGTGCTCGGGATCCAGCTGGGTCATCAGGTATTTGCCGATCAGGCCGCCCTTGCTGTGCGCCACGATCACCAGATCATGCAGCTCACGGTCGCGCAGGTACTCGGCCACGATCTCGGCCGACGGCACCACCGGCCGCCGGTTGGTGTGCAGCGGCGTCACCACGTGCACCGGATGCCCCGCCTCGTGCAACACCCGGATCAGCGGGCGCATGAAGTGCCAGCTTTCGTAGATCCCCGGGATGATCAGCACCGGAGCCGCCTCGCCCGTGGCGAAGTCGTCTGGGTCATCGCGGGCGAGGGCTCCGCGTAGCTGCGCGAGCACGGCGTACCGGTAGTCGAGCAGCCAGGAGCCGGCGTTCCGCAGCGCCTGCCGCGGCCGCCGCCACACCGAATCAGCGCCGAGCCGGATCACGTCGCGACAGCCTCGTCCAGCGGGGTCGCCGGTCTTCCGGCGTGTTCGCGGATGCCCGCCGCCGTCGCGGTGGCGGCGCTGAACTGCACCAGATGCCGGCCGGGCAGTTCGAGCAACCGGCCCAGCGGCGCCTGCGCGGCGAGGTGCACCCCCCAGTCGTGCCGTGACACCGGGTCGTCCTGCCCACGGATCACCAGGGTGGGCGCCACGACGTCCCGCAGCCCGAGGTCGGTGCGGTAGGCCAGCATCGGCCGCAGCGTGGCGACGTACCAGCGCGGGCCGCAGCGCAGGTAGTCACGCAGCACGATCATCATGCCGGCGAACGGTTCCTTCACCGTGTCCCGGCCCAGGTCGAGGGCCTGACGCAGCACCGAGGCGCGGGCGGGGTCGGTGACCCCGCCGATGAGCACGAGGCGCGCCACGACCGCCGGATGCCGCACGGCCGTCTCTGTCACGAACTGGGCGCCCATGGAATGACCGACCAGCACGACCGGGGACGGGCTGAGCATCGGGAGCAACTCGCCGAGGTAGTCGGCGTACTGGGCGATCGACACCCCGTGCGGCGGCTTCGGCGACCGGCCGAACCCGGGCAGGTCCACCGAGTGCACGGCGCCCGTGGCCGCGAGCTCCTCGTGCAGCCGGTCGAGGTAGCGGTGCGACATGCCGATGCCGTGCACGAGCACGAACACCGGCGCATCCGTCGTACCGGGGCCGGCCGTGGATCGCACGGTGACCGTGACCCCGGTCAGTGGCAGCCGCAGCTCACGCACCGCGGTGCATCCGCCCACCGGCACTCACAGCCGTCACTCCTGCGGAACCCGCACGCGCAGGCCGCCTGGCAGCACCCGGGCCTTGAACGCGGTGGCGGTGCCGAAGCCGTCGCCGTCGAGCTCGATCTCCTCGGGCCGGCTGAGCTTGACCGTGATCTGGCTGCCCTTGACGTAGTTGAGCGCCTCGACCTCCTTGGTCATCATGCGCCGGCCGAGCGGGGTGCGGCGCAGCACGCCGTTCTCCCAGAACACCTTGACGATGATCTGCAGCCAGTGCACAAACCCCTCGGGGCGCAGCATGAGCATCTGGAACTGGCCGTCGTCGATGACCGCGTCCGGCAGCAGCAGCACGTTCGCGGTGAGTGTGCCGGTATTGCCCACGATCACGGTGTGCGCGCGCACCGACTTGGTGGGGCCGCCGTCGAGGCTGTACTTCAGGCGCAGCTGGTTGCGGTCGCGCAGGGCCGTGATGATCGCGCCCACGTAGGCGAGCCAGCCGATCTTCGCCTTGAGTTCGTCGTTGGTGCTGGCGAGCATCTTGGCGTCCAGGCCCAGGCCGGCCATCACCAGGAAGGCGTGCTTGGTGATGCTCTCGTCGTCGTGCCGAATCTCGATCCGGCCGATGTCGACCTTGCGCTCGGTTCCGGTGAAGGCCGTGTTGATCGAGTGGTCCAGGTTGTCCAGGGAGAGGTTGAGGTTGCGGGCCAGCAGGTTGCCGGTGCCGGAGGGCAGCAGGGCCAGCGCGGCATCGCTGCCGTGCACCACCTCGGCCACGGCCCGAACGGTACCGTCGCCGCCGGCCGCGATCACCACGCTGGCGCCGGCGTCGAGTGCATCCTGCGCGGCACCCTGGCCAGGGTCTTCCTTCGAGGTTTCGAACCAGAGCGTCTCGCCCCAGCCCGCCTTCGCTTCCGCGGCGGCGACAACCTTCTTGATGGCGTCGAGGTCCACCTTGATCGGGTTGTAGACCACGGCGGCCACATCGGTGGCCGCGGCGTTGTCGGTGGGGCTGGTGGCGGCGTCAGTCGGTGACGTCATGCACGGTCTCCTCAGGCAGGTCAGCGGATGGTCCGCTCGATTGATCCCGCTGCGGCCGGCAGCGTACGGGTGCACCCACGCTACACGGCTGGGCCGCGAGTAACCCGGGCTTTCCCAACTCCATTCCCAGGTCACCCACACCCAATCCGGTGCGTGGACCGGCCAAACCCTGAGACGATATTCAGGTGACTTCTGCCGGAAAGACCCCACAGCCGACGCCCGCCCGTTCTTTCCGGGTCTCCCGGCTGGCCTGGCCCGCCTTCGGAATCGCCGCGGTGGTGATCCTGCTCGACCAGGCCAGCAAGTGGTGGGCAGAGGCCGAACTCGGCGACGGCCAGGTCATTCCGGTGATCGGCGACCTCATCCGGTTCGTGCTGGTCTACAACCCGGGTGCCGCGTTCTCGATCGGCTCCGACTTCACCTGGATCTTCGCGGTCGCCGCCGCCGCCGCGGTCGTCTGGATCACCGTGCTCACCTGGCGGGTCGAATCGCGCGGCTGGATGGTCGCGCTCGGCCTGCTGCTCGGCGGCGCCACCACCCACCTCGGCGACCGGCTCTTCCGCGACCCCGGCTTCGCCCGCGGCCACGTGGTGGACTTCATCGGCTACGGCAACCTCTTCGTGGGCAATATCGCCGACATCGCCATCTTCGCCGGTGCGATCATGCTCGCCGTGCTCACCGTGATGGGTGTGCACCTGCGCCGCCCCGATCCGGCCGACGACCTGCCCGCCGCCGCGGATGCATCCGCCGACACGACGGACCAGGCCGACACCCTGCCGCCCGCCCACCCCCGCGGCTCCGCCGACACTCCGAGCTGAGCTCCCCGGAGCCCGCCGTCGCCCGGCCCTAGGCTGGGCCTCATGCGATTCGGACTCTTCATTCCCCAGGGCTGGCGTCACGACCTCGTCGGCATCGACCCCGCCCGGCAGTGGGCCACCATGAGCGGCCTCGCCGCGCACGCGGATGCCGGCGCCTGGGAATCGATCTGGGTGTACGACCACTTCCACACGGTTCCGGTGCCCAGCGAGCAAGCCACGCATGAGGCGTGGACCCTGATGAGCGCCTTCGCCGCCACCACCAGCAGGGTGCGGCTCGGCCAGATGTGCACCTGCATGAGCTACCGCAACCCCGCCTACCTGGCCAAGGTGGCCTCCACGATCGACATCATCTCGGGCGGCCGCGTCGAGATGGGCATCGGCGCCGGCTGGTACGAAAACGAGTGGCGGGCCTACGGCTACGGCTTTCCGCGCGCCGGCGAGCGCCTCGCCCGCCTCGACGAGGGTGTGCAGATCATGCAGCAGGCCTGGACCACCGGCACCGCCACCCTGGCCGGCGAGCACTACCAGGTGGATGGCGCCATCGTGCGGCCGTTGCCGCTGCAGGAGGGCGGCATCCCGATCTGGATCGCCGGCGGCGGCGAGAAGGTCACCCTGCGGATCGCCGCGCAGTACGCGAACTACACCAACTTCGACGGCACGCCAGAGGGCTTCACGCACAAGAGCGACCTGCTGCGTGAACACTGCACCACCCTCGGCACCGACTTCGACGCCATCGTGCGCTCGGCCAACTACAACACCGTGATCGGCCGTGACGAGGCCGAGGTCGCCGAGCGGCTGGACGCCATTGAGGCGCGGGTCACCCCGTACCTCGGTGTGGAGGGCGCGGCGAGCTTCATGGCCGAGTACCGCAGCGGCGAGGCGCAGGGCGTCGGCACGCCGGAGCAGGTCGTGGAACGGCTGAACGGCATGAAGGCGCGCGGCCTCGGCTACGCGATCCACTACTTCCCCGAGGCCGCCTACGACAGGTCGGGCCTCGAGCTGTTCGAGCGCGAGGTCATGCCGGCGCTGCTGTAGCGCCGGCAGCTCGCCCAACTGTTCCCCGTCCGGACATCTGCGCCCGGCGCACCGGGCGCACCTGTCCGCTTCGGGAACAGTCACGGTCGACGGGGCCGCGGCAGGGGCGGCGCCGGATGCGATAATCGAACAGGTCGGACAGCCCCTGCGGTTCCGACCGAGCGGCCCGCGTGCATGAACCCGGGCGGACCGAACCCCAGCGGCACAAGATCGGACACCATGTCCAGCACGAACACCCCCGGCCACGCCGACGCCCCCGAATCGGGCATCACCGTCGCGCCCGAGCCGGACGCGGCCGCCGACATCCACTGGCGTGACGGCGACACCGAGCACACCGCCCGCTGGCATTCAGAGGGCGGCTGGCCGGCACCCAAGCGGGTGGTGGTCGTCGACGACACCCTCACCGCGGATGCCGCGTACCGGCTGGCGAAGTCCGGCACCGGCCTGCTCTGGCAGGGCGACTTCCAGAACGCCCGGCAGTTGCTCACGGCGATGGCCCGGCGCGTGGACCGGCGCCGGCGCGCCCCCGCCACCGGGTTGTCGGCCGCGTTCGAGGTGAGCCGCACCGACGCCCTGCGCCGCGCCCGGCTGCTGGGCCTGGTGCTCGTGCAGCTCGACGCCGACCACACCCTGGGCCTCCGCCGCGCCCCCGACGTGCGGCAGGCCTGCGACGAGGCATACGGCCCGGGCACCGACGCGACGGTTCTGTCCCTCCGCGAGCTGCTCGGCGTGATCGGCGCCCATGAGTGGCGTGTCAAGGGCGTGCCGGTCGCGGCGCTCGGCGACAACATCCACCCGCACTACGGCGTCTTCTCGCCGGTGCGCGGCGAGTACCTCGACCTCGTCGCCACCGCTCCCCTGCCCGCGACCGGGCTGGCGTACGACATCGGCACCGGCTCCGGTGTGATCGCCGCGATCCTGGCCCGCCGCGGCATCGCCCGTGTGGTGGCCACCGACACCTCGCCGCGCGCGTTGGCCTGCGCCCGCGAGAACCTGGCGCGTCTGGGCCTTGCCGACAGGGTCGACGTCGCCCTGACCGACCTGTTCCCGCCGGAGCGCGCCGACCTCGTGGTCTGCAACCCGCCCTGGCTGCCGGCCCCGGCCGCGACGAGCACCGACGCGGCCGTCTACGACCCCGACAGCCGCATGCTCCGCGGCTTCCTGGCCGGGCTCGCCGGGCACCTCACCGACGCCGGCGAGGGCTGGCTGATCCTTTCCAACCTGGCCGAGCTGCTCGGGCTGCGCTCTCGCGGTACGCTGCTCGACCTCATCGACGACGCGGGCCTCACGGTGGTCGCGCGCCTCGACACCCGGCCCACCCACCGCAAGGTCGCCGACACGTCCGACCCGCTGCATGCGGCGCGGGCGGCCGAGGTCACCTCGCTCTGGCGGTTGCGCCGGGCCTGACCAGAGACGGTGCCCGGGGAGTTGGACGGTCGCCGGCCTGGGTGGCACGTGGAGCATTCACTCCGGGGGCTGCGAGGCCCCGGTCGTGCCCGTCATCCGCCACCGCGCCCACGGCCACACGCCGTCCATCTCCACCTCGAGCGAGAAGCTCAGCAGCACCCTGATGATCACGATCGCGCCGAGCACCAGCACGCTCTCGACCGTCGGTTCCACCACGATCGTGCGGATGATGTCGGCCACGATCAGCACCTCAAGGCCCAGCAGGATGGCCCGGCCCAGCTCCCGCCGCATGCTCTGGTACGCCATCGTCCTGGTGTCCGGGCGGAGCATCCGCGGGATGCCGGCCACCAGCGCCGCCAGCCCGCCGAACACCATGATGGCCGCGCCGACCACCTCGACCACCCGCACGGCCGCCTCGACCACTTCCTCGAACGTCATCCGCGCCTCTCCCGCCGTCGCCCTTGGCGCGAAGATACTCCCACCCTCGCCGGGCGAGCGTGCCCCGCTGGTCGGACCCTGTACGAACAACCGCGCCGTAGGCTGATCGATACCGCCCACATCCGTCCGCACAGAGACCCAGGGATCCCGATGACCGCACCCCGCCGTCCCGCCTCCGGCACGGACACCAGCCTGCACCCACGCCTGCAACGCAGGGTGGTGCGGGTGCTGATCCTGGGCCAGATCCTCGGCGGCATCGGCATGGGCGCCACGCTCTCGCTGGGCGCGCTGCTCGCCGCCCAGCTCTCCGGGTCGAACGCCTGGTCGGGCATGGCCGCCACCATGAGCACCCTGGGCGCTGCCCTGGTGGCCGTGCCGCTGGCCCGCCTGGCTCAGGCCAACGGCCGGCGCCGGTCCCTCGCCACCGGAGCCGGCATCGCCGGGGTCGGCGCCATCCTGGCCATCACCTCGGTCGCGCTCGACACCTTCCCGCTGCTGCTGCTCGCCCTGATGCTGCTCGGCGCCGGCTCGGCCACCAACCTGCAGGCCCGGTTCGCCGCCACCGACCTGGCCGGCCCCACCACCCGTGCCCGCGACCTGTCGATCGTCGTGTGGTCGACCACCATCGGTGCGGTCCTCGGCCCCAACCTGTTCGGCCCCGGCGAGGTCGTCGGCGCTCAACTCGGCCTGCCGCCGCTCACCGGGGCGTTCGCCTTCTCCCTGGCCGCGCAGGTGGGCGCCGCCCTGGTCTACACGATCGGGCTGCGGCCCGACCCGCTGCTCACGGCCCTGTCGGCGCGCGAGGCCCGGCCGGCCAACACCCGCCAGCACGGCGGGCTGGCCATCGTGCGCAGCAACCGGCTGGCCCGCTACGCCGTCGCAGTCATCGCCCTCAGCCACGCCACCATGGTCGCGCTCATGTCGATGGCGCCGGTGCACCTCACCGAGCACGGCGCCTCGCTCACCATCGTGGGCCTGACCATCAGCCTGCACGTGGCCGGCATGTACGCGCTCTCGCCGGTGTTCGGCGCCCTGGCCGACAGGGTGGGGCGGATGCCGGTGATCCTGGCCGGGCAGGCGCTGCTGCTGGCCGCGCTGGTGCTGTTCTGGGTCGCCGGCGACAACGCCACGGCCATGACCGTGGGGCTGATCCTGCTCGGGCTCGGCTGGTCGGCATCCGTCGTGGCCGCCTCGACGCTGATCACGGACGCCGTCGGGGTGCACGACAGGTCGGCGCTGCAGGGCTTCTCCGACCTGTCGATGAACGCCGCGGGCGCCCTTGGCGGGGCCCTGGCCGGCCCGGTCCTGCTGCTGGTGGGCTACTCGGGCCTCGGCGTCGCGGCGATGGCCCTCGTCGCGGTGGTCGTGGCCTGGTCACTGCTGCGCCGCCCGACCACCTCGCCCGCGGGCTGAGCGACGGGCCCTACACGCTGGTGACGTCCTCGACCTCACCCACGAGCTCCTCGATGATGTCCTCGAGGAACAGCACCCCGGTGGCGACCCCGCTCGAATCGAACGACGTGGCCACGTGCGAGCCGGTGCGGCGCATGGCCGCGAGGGCGTCTTCGAGGTCGCTGTCGCGCAGCACCGTCGCGAGCTTACGCACCCGCTTGGCGGGCACCGGCTGCGCGAAGGCCGCCGGTCCGGTGAGGTCCATCACGTCCTTGAGGTGCAGGTACCCGGCGGGCATTCCGGCGTCATCGGTGAGGATGTACCGGGAGAAGCCGTGCTCGGCCACCGCACGCTGCAGGTCGGCCGGCGACGCATGCTCGGGCAGGAATACGATGCCCGACAGCGGCACCTCCACATCGGAGACCCGTTTGGTGGTGAACTCGAACGCCGCCGACAGGGTGCCGGAGGCATCCAGCAGCATGCCTTCCCTGGTGGACTGCCGCACGATGCCGGCGACCTCGTCGAGGGTGAACGCGCTGGTGGCTTCGTCCTTGGGCGTCACCCTGAACAGCCGCAGCACGCCGTTCGCCAGCCAGTTGAGGCTGAAGATCACCGGTTTGAAGACGGTGGCCACGAACACCAGCGGCGGCGCGAGAATCAGCGCGGCCCGGTCGGGCACCGAGAACGAGATGTTCTTGGGCACCATCTCGCCGAGCACCACGTGCAGGAAGGTGACCAGGCCCAGCGCGACCGCGAACGCGATCACGCTGATGGCCTCCGCGGAGAGCGCCGTGAGGCCCAGCGGGATCTCGAGCAGGTGGTGGATCGCGGGTTCGGACACGTTCAGGATCACCAGGGAACACACCGTGATGCCCAGCTGTGAGGTGGCCAGCATCAGGGTGGCGTGTTCCATCGCCCACAGGGTGGTCTTGGCGGCTTTGTTGCCCTGAGCGGCCAGGGGCTCGATCTGCGAGCGGCGGGCCGAGATCACGGCGAATTCGGCGCCGACGAAGAAGGCGTTCACGGCCAGCAGCACAACGAGCCAGAGCAGCCCGGGTAGGTACTCACTCATGGGTCAGCCTCCCTTCAATGACGGCCGTGACCGGGTCGAGGTCGGCCTCGGTTGCGGTGGGGGTGAGCCGGATGCGCGTGACGCGCGCGCCGTCCATCCGCTCGACCCGCAGGGTGCCCACGTCGATGGGCACGGTGTCGCCCAGCTCGGGCATCCGGTCGAGCCGGTCGGTCACGAAGCCGGCGATGGTGTCGTAGTCGCCGTCGTCTGGCACGGTGACGCCGATCCGCTCGAGCAGTTCGTCGGGGCGGAGGCCCGCGTCGAAGACGATGGAGCGGCCGGTGCGCACGATGCCGGCCTTGGCCCTGTCGTGCTCGTCCTCGAGTTCACCGACGAGTTCCTCCACGAGGTCCTCGAGGGTGACGATGCCGGCGGTGCCGCCGTACTCGTCGGAGACCACGGCGATCTGCAGCCCCTGTTGGCGGAGGGTCCCCAGCAATCGGTCGACGCCCATTGACTCCGGCACCCGCAGGGCGGGCAGCATCAGCTCGTCGGCGCGCACCAGGGTGCGGCGGCCGAGCGCCACCGCGAAGGCCTGCTTGACGTGCAGCACGCCCAGGATGTCGTCGGTGTCCCGGCCGATCACCGGGAACCGGGAGTAGCCGGTGGCGCTGGCCAGGGTGACGATGCTCTCGGCGGTGTCGGCGGCGTGCACCGACGCCATCTGCACCCGAGGGGTCATCACGTCGGCGGCCGAGTGGTCGGAGAACCGCAGGGTGCGGTTGAGCATCTCGGCGTGGTCGGCGTCGAGCAGGCCTTCCATGGCCGAGCGGCGCACCAGGAAACCGAGTTCCTCGGCGCTGCGCGCGCCGGAGAGCTCTTCCTTGGGTTCGATGCCGACCAGGCGGATGAGGGCGTTGGCGGTGTTGTTGAAGAGCAGGATCACGGGCTTGAACACGGCGGTGAACGCGGCCTGCATCGGCACCACGAATTTCGCGGTGGCCAGCGGAACCGCCAGCGCGAAGTTTTTGGGAACGAGCTCGCCGATCACCATGGAGAACAGGGTGGCCAGCAAGATACCGATCACGGTGCCGAGCACCGGCACGACACCCGCGGGCACGCCGAGGTCGAGCATCGGGCCGCGCAGCAGCGAGCTGATGGCCGGCTCGAAGGTGTATCCGGTGAGCAGGGTCGTCAGCGTGATGCCCAGCTGCGCGCTGGAGAGGTGCGTGGAGGTGATCCGCAGCGCCTTGATGGTGGGGCCGAGGCGTTTTTCACCGCGGGCCTGCCGGGCCTCGAGCTCGTTGCGGTCGAGCGTGACGAGGGCGAACTCGGCGGCGACGAACACGCCGGTACCGAAGGTCAGAATCAGCCCGAGGCCCAGCATGATCCATTCGTTCACGAGGTGGCTCCCTGTGCCCGGAGGCGGTGCGCCCGGATTCGTTCGGGGCGGGCAGGGAGCGTGGGTTTATGCGTGGGAGGGTCATCCATTGTGGGTCGAGCTTAGCGGCGCTTCCTGTACGAACGCACAGGGTCAGGTCACCGCCAGCCCTCCATCCGCTTCTGCGCCAGGGTCGTGCCCAATTCGCTTCGGCTCGCGGGGTTCTTCCAGTAGTAGGTCAGCGCGGAGTAGAGCAGGCGCGGTGAGGCGCCGAGGATCTGGGTGTTCAGATCGACCGTGGAATCGGCGAAGGTGACCCGCAGAACCGGGATGTGTACCTTGCGGGGATGGTCCGCGTTCGTGAACACGGCCCCGATCGACGTGACCGATTCCCACGGCACATCGGCATCACCCCCGGCGAAGCGGAACGCGATGCCGGACTCCCCGATGCCCGCCCCGTGCAGGTGCGGCCAGCCGGTTCGTTTGCTGTAGGAGAGAACCGACATGATGGCGATCCAGCCGAAGTACAGTGCGCCCAGAAGCAACCCCGCCAGCGGGATGAGGACATGCACGATCTCGCCCCCGGCCAGTTCGAGGGTGCCGAAGAACCCCCAGATGCAGACCAGGGTGATGGCGGCGCAGCCGGCCACCGGCCGCCACGGCACGGGCCGGAGCTTGGCGAAGTAGCTCCACTGGTCCGGCGGCGGGGTCGACGATGAGGCGAACGCGAACGCGTTGACGAGTTGCAACGGCTTGCGGGATGCGGAGCCGGTCAGCCAATCCGCGGGCACCTCGTAGGTCTGGGTCACATCTGCGACGCTATCGAGTTCTCGATTCGAGTGTGCGGAAGCCCGGACTCGCCGGTCGGGTGTGGCGGATAAAACCTTGCACCGTTAGGTTTGTTGCGCGGCAGAATCCTGTCCGCCATCACTTCCAAAGGAGCAAGTATGCCCAGCACACCCTCGGTCCAGCTGTACACCGTGAGGGATGCGGTCTCCGCAGACCTTCAGGGCGCCATCGCCCGCATCGCCGACATCGGCTTCACCCAGGTCGAGCCCTACGCGTTCGTCGAGCGCGCCGACGAGTTCGCGAAGGCGTTCGCGGCATCCGGCGTCACGGCGCCGTCCGGGCACGCCCCGGTCATCGACTCCGCCGACCCCGGCCGCACCTTTGACGCCGCTGCGCAGCTGGGCATCGGCACCGTCATCGACCCGTTCATCCCGAGCGACCGCTGGCAGACGGCCGACGACGCCGCGCGCATCGCCGACCGGGTGAACGAACTCCAGACGATCGCCGCCGCCCAGGGCCTGCGTTTCGGCTACCACAACCACCAGTGGGAGTTCGCGAACCACGTGGACGGCCGCAGCATCTACGAGCTGTTCGTCGAGCGACTCTCCCCCGACGTCGCGCTCGAACTCGACACCTACTGGTCGACCGTCGGCGGCGCGGACACCCCAGAGCTGCTGCGCCGCCTGGGCGACCGCGTGCAGTTCCTGCACGTGAAGGACGGCCCGATCGCCGGCGCCATCGCCACGACGCTGCCCAGCAACGAGAGCGCACTGGAGGTTCCGGAGGAACTCACCCAGGCGTTCAAGAACCAGCTGCCGGCCGGCAGCGGTGAGGTCGGTGTCGCCGCCATCCTGGCGGCCGCCCCGCATGCCCTGCGGGTGGTGGAGTTCGACGGCTACGCCGGCGACGTCTTCGAGGGCATCGCGGCGTCGTTCGCCTGGCTTCTGGAGAACGACAAGTGAGCCGTACCGGACGTGTCGGCGTCGGCGTCATCGGCGCCGGCGTCATCAGCGGCACCTACCTGGAGAACATGACGGCCTTCGCCGACCTCGACGTGCTCTTCGTCGCGGATCTCGACCTCGATCGCGCCCGGGCACAGGCCGAGGCCTACGGGGTTCCCGGCCACGGCTCCGTCGAGGATCTGCTGGCCAGGGACGACATCGAGATCGTCGTGAACCTCACCATCCCCGCCGTGCACACCGCGGTGGGTGAGCGCATCATCGCCGCAGGCAAACACGTCTGGAGCGAAAAGCCGCTGGCCCTGGATCACGACTCCGGCGCGGCGCTGCTCGCCGCGGCACAGGATGCGGGCCTGCGGGTCGCCTGCGCACCCGACACCGTGCTGGGCGCAGGCATCCAGACGGCCATGCGGGCGATAGCGCGCGGCGAGATCGGCGAACCGCTCACGGCCACCACGATGTTCCACGTTCCGGGCCCCGATGCCTGGCACCCGAACCCCGAGTTCCTGTTCGCGCTCGGCGCCGGCCCGCTCTTCGACATGGGGCCGTACTACGTCACGACGCTGGTGCACGCCTTCGGCTCCGCCAGCCGGGTCGGCGCGGTGTCGTCCACCTCCAGCGCGGTGCGCACCATCGGCAGCGGGCCCCGGGCGGGCACCGAGTTCCCGGTGCAGGTGCCCACCCACCACGCCGCCGTCATCGCGTTCGAGGGCGGAGCGTCGGCGCAGTCCACGTTCAGCTTCCAGAACGCCCTGCCCCGGATGGGCTTCGTGGAGATCAGCGGCACCGAGGGCACCCTGGTGCTGCCGGACCCGAACACCTTCGAGGGTGATTCCACGCTGTGGCGGTTCGGCCACGAGGAGCCGACCACGATCGCCGCGGCCGGGTCCACTTATGGTCGCGGCTCCGGCGTGCTCGACCTGGCCAGGTCGATCCGGGCCGGGGTGCCCGAGCGCGCCAGCGGCGCGGTCGCGGCGCACGTGCTCGATGTGCTGCTGGCCGTGGCCGAGGCCGCCGAGACCGGCACCACGGTCGATGTGGCGTCGAGCATCGCCCAGCCGACGCCGCTGGCCGAGGACTGGGATCCCGCGGCGCCCACCCTCTAGCGCGCTCCGGCCCGCGAACTGTGACCTAAGCCCCAGAAACGCTGGGTTTTCGGGCTTACCTCACAGTTCGCGGGCGGGCCAGGGCTATCACGGCCTCGACGTGGGCGGCCATGTCTCGGCTGCCGTCGAACATCCACTGCACCTGCATGCCGTCGCTGACCGCCATCAGGATCGACGCCAGCATCTCCGGGTCGACCGAGGCGTCCAGCCGGCCGGATGCCTGCATCCGGGCCACCCCAGCCGCGATGGTGCTCCGCGAGTGCGCATAGCGTTCCCGGAAGTAGTCGTGCGCGGGATGCTCGGGGTCGGTCGCCGCGGCGGCGGACAGGTTCGCGAACATCTGCACGAGGCCGGGCACCTCGGCATTGTGCCGGATCAACGCCGCGAAGGTGGCTGCCGGGTCCGGGTCCTCGGGATCCTTCGCCGCGTCGATCTCGTCCCGGGTGCGCAGGATCGCCACCCAGAGGTCGTCCTTGGACTCGAAGTAGTGCAACAGGCCGGCCTGGGTGAGTCCCACCGCGACGGCGATGTCCCGCACCGAGGTCTGGTGGAAGCCCTGCCGAGCCACGAGCGCCAGCGCGGTCTCGAGGATCTCGGCGCGCTTCGCGACGCCCTTCGGGTACTTGCCCACGCTCGCCATTTTCCCAGGCTACCGACCTTCCGCGAACCGTGAGTAAAGCACCCAAAACCCGAGGTATCTGGGGCTTATCTCACGGTTCGCGAGATGTTGCTTTCCGCATCGCGGAAAGGGCACCCACATAGTGGAAACACTGTGGAATTCTGATCCCGCGCCGTTACCGGTCGCACGCTCACGCACACTGGATACAGACAAAAGACAGAGAGGTCTCCATGTCATCGTCAACCCCCGCACCGGCCGCGCCGCCCCGCACCGCAGACTCGAGCATCTCCGAGGCGGACCTGCGCCGGGCCGGCTGGGCCAGCTCGCTCGGCAGCGCACTGGAGTACTACGACTTCGCGCTCTACAGCCTGGCGTCGGCGCTCATCTTCAGCGAACTGTTCTTCACCGACAGCGACCCCACCACCGGGCGCATCCTGGCCTTCGCCACCTACTTCATCGGATTCGCGGTGCGCCCCCTCGGCGGCCTGTTCTTCGGGTCGCTCGGCGACCGCATCGGCCGCAAGTCGGTGCTGCTGCTCACCGTGCTCCTGATGGGCGGCGCCAGCACCGCGATGGGCCTGCTGCCCACCTACGACCAGGTCGGCATCCTGGCACCGATCCTGCTCATCGTGCTCCGCATCCTGCAGGGCTTCGGCGCCGGCGCCGAGCAGGCGGGCGCCGCCACCCTGATGACCGAGTACGCGCCCCGCCACCGCCGCGGGTTCTTCGCGTCGCTGCCGTTCATGGGCATCCAGATCGGCACCGTGATCGCGGCCCTGGTCTTCTTCCTGCTGCTCATCCCGAGCCAGCAGGTCGTCCTGGACGGCCTGTGGCGCATCCCGTTCCTGGCCAGCGCCGTGCTCATCGGCGTGGCCGTGTACATTCGGCTCAAGCTCAAGGAATCGCCCTCGTTCGTGAAGCTCGAGGCCCACGAGCAGGTGCAGGAGAAGCCGCTGCGCAGCCTCCTGCGCACCTCGCGCAAGACCGTGCTGATCGGCATGGGCCTGCGCATGGCCGAAAACGGCGGCTCCTCGATCTACCAGGTGCTGGCCATCAGCTACGTCGTCACCGTCGCGCTGGGCTCGTCGGTCACCGCCGGCCCGATCGGCGCGATCTCCCTGGTCTTCGCGGCCGCCGTCGGCGCCATCACGGTGCCCGTCGCCGGGCTGCTCAGCGACAGGTTCGGTCGGGTGCGGGTCTACCGCGGGTTCGCGATCTTCCAGTTCGTCATCGCCGTGCCGGTCTGGTGGATCCTCAGCACCGGCAACGTCGTGGCGACCGTCGCGGCCATCTCGGTGGCTCTCGGCATCGGCACCTGGGGCATGTTCGGCGCCCAGGGCGCCCTGATGCCCGAGCTGTTCGGCTCCCGGCACCGCTACACCGGCGTGTCGGTGGCCCGCGAATTCTCCGCCGTCATCGCCGGCGGCCTGGTGCCGCTGGTCGGCGCGCTGCTGCTGGCCTGGTTCGCCGACAGCTGGGTGCCGCTGGCGCTCTACCTGCTCCTGCTGACCGGCATCACGATCGCCGTCACCTTCATCACACCGGAGACCAGGGGCCGCGACCTCGATCTCGAGACGGATGCGCTCGACGACGTCCCCGTGCCGGCGGCGGCACCCGCAACCGCTCCGGTCGCCGTCGCGGTGGGAACCCCCCGTGCCTGACCTGGCTGCGGCCGGAGCGCCGACCTCAGCGCCGGGGCAGCAGCACGGCCAGCTCGGCGGCGGCCTCGCGCAACGGACCGAGGAATTGCAGGGCCTGCTCCACCGTGGTGCGGTAGGCCGGCGACGGAACAGAGAGGGCGGCCACCGCGATGCCCATGGCGTCCAGCACGGGAACGCCGACGGTGACGATGCCCTCCTCGTGCTCCTCGTTCGAGACCGCGAAGCCCTGCGAGCGCACCCGGGCGATCTCGGCCGCGAACGCGGCCCGGTCGGTGATCGTGCGGCTCGTGAACCGCTCCAGCGGCAGCGTCGTCACCAGGTGATCGCGGGTCTCCCAGTCGGCGAAGGCCACGAGCACCTTGCCCATCGACGTGCAGTGCAGCGGGCCGAGCTTGCCGGTCTCGCCGCGCACGCCCACGTGGTGGCGCGCCTCGATGTGGTGGATGTAGAGCTGATGCTCGCCGTCGAGGACCGACATCAGGCTGGCCTCACCGGTGGCGCGCGACAGCGTGCGCAGCACGGGCAGGGCCACACCCTGGAAGCCGTGCGCGCTGGACACGGCGGCGCCGAGCTGGAACAGGCGCAACCCCAGGCTGTAGAGCTTGGTCTCCGGATTGAAGCTCACGAAGTCGTCACGCACCAGCGAACCGAGCAGCCGGTGCGTCGTGGTCACCGGGTACCCGGTCCAACGCGCCAGGTCCGACAGAGTGGCCCCGTCGGGATGCGGGCCGAGCACGGTCAGCAGGCTCAGCGCCTTGCCCACCATGTCCTTGCCCACCGTTTCGGTGTCCCCGGTTCTCACGCGTCGATCGTACCGGCATCCGCTCGGACGGGCGCACCGTGCTGATCGCGCGGGTGGCCACCGACAGCGGACCCCGGCACGGCATCGTGGACGGCGACCAGGTGCGACTGGTGTGCAGCCTGGCCGATCTGCGCCGCACGGGCGAGCGGGTGCCGTTCACGCCGCACACCCTGCTTGCGCCCATCCAGCCGGGCACCATCTACGGGATGGCCCACAACACCGGTCCCGCCGACCGGGCGCTGGCGCCGCAGGCGTTCCTCAAACCGCGGCACGGCGCCATCGGCCCCGGCGACCCCATCCCGGTGCCGCACGGCATCGGCCCTGTCGTCGCCGAGGCCGAGCTGGCCCTGGTGATCGGCAGCCCGGCCCGGCACCGCAGCCTGGCCGACGCTCTCGAGGTGGTGCTCGGCTACACCGCCGCGAACGATGTCACCGCCCGCGCGCTGCAGGCCCAGGATTCGCTGTGGCTGGCCGGCAAGGGCTTCGACGGGTTCACCCCGCTCGGCCCGGTGATCAACACCGAGCTGCCCATCGAGGCCGACATCCACCTGGCCGTGGACGGCACGACGGTCTCGCACTCGGCGACCACCGGGCTGGCCCGCGGGTTCGCCGAGATCATCGTCTACCTCAGCAGCATCACCACCCTGCAGCCGGGGGACGTCATCCTCACCGGCGCCCCGGGCGCCGACGCCGAGCTGCTGCCCGGCGGCCGGGTGGCCGTCACCGTTGGCGGGCTCACCCTGGTGAACCCCGTCGTCGGCGCCGCGGCACCCGACGGCCTGCTCGAGCACTATCGGAAGGCCATCGCATGACCCCCACCACCCGCCAGAGCGCCCGTCTGGACGTCGTCACCCTCGGCGAGATCATGGCGATGTTCGTGGCCGACGACGCCGGCATCCTGGCGGGCGTCGATCACTTCACCCGCCGGCTGGCCGGGGCCGAATTCAACGTGGCGGTGGGCCTGACCCGGCTCGGCCACCGGGTGGGCTACCTCACCCGGCTGGGCGCCGACCCGTTCGGCGAGTTCGCGCTCGCCCGGCTGGCCGACCTCGGCATCGACGCCGGGGAGGTCAGCATCGACCCGGACGCCCCGACCGGATTCCAGTTGAAGAACCGGACCGACCCCGGCGACGACCCCACCGTGGTGTACTTCAGGGCGCATTCCGCCGCCCGCCGGCTGGCACCGACCGCGGCGACGGATGCCTACCTGCGCCGCGCCAGGCACCTGCACCTCACCGGCATCCCGCTCGCCCTCGGCGAGGGCCCGCGCGCCCTCGCCGCCCAGGCGATGGCCGCCGCCCGGCGAAGCGGCGCCACGGTGAGCGTCGACCCCAATCTGCGGCCCGCGCTCTGGCCGGACACCGCGACCATGGTTCGCACGGTCAACGATCTGGCCGTGCAGGCCGACTGGGTGCTGCCCGGTCTGCCCGAGGGGCGCATCCTCACCGGGCACGGCACCCCGGAGGGCGTCGCCGGCTGGTACCTCGACCGCGGCGTGAAGGTCGTCGCCGTCAAGACCGGTTCGGCGGGCGCCGAACTCTTCACCCGCGACGGCCTGCACGTCGTCTGCCCGCCGTTCCGGGTGTCCCCGGTCGACACCGTCGGCGCCGGCGACGGCTTCGCGGCCGGGTTCATCAGCGCCGCCCTCGACGGCCGCCCCGTGCACGAGTGGCTCAGCCGAGCCGCCGCGGTGGGCGCCATCGCCACCACCAGCCACGGCGACCAGGAGGGCCTGCCCGACCGCGCCGGTCTCGAGGCCTTCCTCGAGGCCGCGACACACCAGACTCTTGACCACGCCTCCACGCCCGCAGAAAGGGCCTTCGCATGACCACCACCACCCGCCCGTCCACGCTCCGCCCGTCCACGCTCCGCGTCGTCGTGGCCTCCCCGCTCTCGGAGGAGCTCTGCCGCCTCATCGAGCGCACCGAACCGCGCCTCGACCTGGTCCGGGACCAGACCCTGCTCCCGCCCATGCGGCACCCCGCCGACTACCGCGGCGACCCGGCCTTCACGCGCACCCCCGCCCAGCAGACGGCGTTCGAGGCGCTCGTCGACTCCGCCGACGTGCTCTACGGCATCCCCGACGTGGACCCTGACGCGCTCCGGCGCACGACGCAGGCCAACCCCAGGCTGCGCTGGGTGCAGCTCATGGCCGCCGGCGGTGGCGCCCAGGTGAAGGCGGCCGGTCTCGGCGGCGACGACCTGGCGCGGGTGACCTTCACCACCTCGGCGGGGGTGCACGGCGGCCCGCTGGCGGAGTTCGCCCTGTTCGGCATCCTGGCCGGTGCCAAGCAGCTGCCCCGGCTGCAGCAGCAGCAACGCGAGCACGAGTGGCCGGCCCGCCGGCCGCTCGGCCAGGTGCGCGACCAGACCGTGCTCCTCGTGGGCCTGGGCGGCATCGGCCGCGAGATCGCCCGGCTCACCCACGCCCTCGGCATGCACGTGATCGGCGCCCGCCGCGCGGGCAGCAGCAGCACCGTTGACCACGTCGACGAGTACGTGTCGATCGACGACCTCACCGAGCACGTCGGCCGGGCCGACGCGATCGTCGTCTCGCTGCCCGGCACCGCCGCCACCGAGGGCATCGTGGGCGCGGCGGTCTTCGCCGCCGCCCGGCCCGGTGTCACGGTCGTGAACGTGGGCCGCGGCACCGTCATCGACGAGGCTGCCCTCACCCTTGCCCTGCAGAACGGCCAGGTCGGTTTCGCCGCGCTCGACGTGTTCGCCACCGAGCCCCTCGCCGCCGACAGCGCGCTCTGGGACCTGCCGAATGTTCTCGTCAGCCCGCACACCGCCGCCCTCGACCCCGGCGAGGAGCGCCGCATCGCCGAGCTGTTCGCCCAGAACGCCACCGCCCTGCTCGACGGCCGCCCTCTGCGCAACACGGTCGACACCGTCGAGTTCTACTAAGCCCTTCCGCGAACCGTGACTTAAGCCCCGAAAACTCGCGTTTTGAGGTGCTTTTCTCACGGTTCGCGGAGGGGTGCGCCCGCTAGGGTGGCCGGATGAACCTCCTTGTGCGACTCACTCAGCGCGGCGCCGTGGCACTCACCGAGATCACCCAATTCGCCCTCTACTGGCTGGGCGGCGGCAACGGCGATCCCGATCGACTGCGAGCGGCGGATGCCCGCCGGGCCCGAGCCCGCAACGCTCCGGCCCACCCAGCCCGGAGCGCCGCCGGCCGGGGCGCCCGCAAGCGCTGACCGCGTCCAGCGGCTGAGTCAGCCGCCGGCGGCGAGGGTGTCCATGGTGCGCTGGATGGCGACGGCCGCCGCGCCCTGCGCCCAGGAGATGAAGCCGCTGGCTTCCAGGAGCACGTCGACCTCGACGGCCTCTGGGTCGCGGTCGGCCAGGATCGCGGCGTCCATCTCGGCGCGGGCGATCTCGAGAAAGCCCAGCCCCTCGCCGGCGAGCACCACGTGTTCGACCATGGCGAGGTTGGCCACCGCGGCGATCAGCCGGCCCAGCGCGGTGCCGGCGGCGCGCAGCACGGCGAGCGCCACCGGATTGCCGTTCTGCGCCAGGTCGAGCACCTCCGCGTAGCTGACCGTGCGTCCCAGGGCCACCTCCACCTGCCCCCGGATGCTGGGTATCGTGAGCATCGCCGTTGAGCAGCCGCGATGGCCCAGGAAGCACAGCGGGCCCGTCGGGTCGAGCGGGAAGTGCCCGCCGAGACCGAGGCCGGCCTGCGAGGTGCTGACCACCTGGTCGTGCATGACGAGGCCGTAGCCCACGCCGGCGCCGACGGTGAGCACGGCGAAGTTGGAGAACCCGCGGCCCAGGCCGAACCAGTGCTCAGCCGCCGCCAGCGCCACGACGTCGTTCTCGACCATGACCGGCACCTTCAGCTGTGCCTCTACGGCATCCGCCAGTGGCACCCCGCGCCAGCCCAGGAACGGTGCGCGGTCCACCACCCGGTTGTCGGACACCTGGCCGCCGACGCTGATGCCGATCGCGGAGAACTCCTGCTCGTTCGCCAGCTCCCGGGCCAGGTCAACGATCACCGCGACGACGTCGGCCAGCTCGTGGCTGGGCAGCGGGCGGCTGGCCCTGCTCCCCTCCGCGGCGCGCAGGTCGGTGGTGACGGCGACGGCGGTGTCGCCGGTGAGCTTCACGCCCAGGAACTGTCGGGCGTCCGCGACCACATCCAGCGGCTTCGCCGGTCGGCCCATGGCGCCCTCGAGCTGCTCGTTCACCTCCACCAGCAGGCCGCCGTCGAGCAGGGGCCGTGCCAGACGGGTGAGCGTGGCCAGTGACAGGCCGAGCCGTTGGGCCAGCACGCTCCGCAGGATCGGCCCGTGGATCAGGACCTCCCGGGCCAACTCGCTGGACGGTGCGCGGTAGCGGCGTTCGGCGGCATCGACGGATGACATGGGTGGGCAACTTTCGATCGACAGTGCCGGCACGGCGCCCCGGCGCCAGCGGCGCTCACGGGCTGGTGAGTACGATCAGAATACCGGTTCCGCTCGCCCGGTTATGTTGCAAAACGCAAGAAAACCGCGCCGCCGAGCCCGCCGGATTGCGGGTTCCCGGCTGAATCCAGCCGACTTGACTTTGCTTTACTTGCAATATAGAAATATATGCATGTCCCACAGTGTCGTCGTGAATAACAGTGCCGTCATGAATAACAGTGCCGTCGTCCATCTCCGCAATGGCGGCACCAGCGTTCTCCTCGATACGAGCGGCCCCGCCCTACCCGTGATCGTGCACTGGGGCGCCGACCTGGGCTCCCCCGACGCCGCCGACCTCGACGCCATCGTGCTGGCCACCCTGCCCCAGCGCGTCTCCGGCGGGCTCGACGTGCCGGCCCGCCTCGGCCTGCTTCCCCAGGAGTCCACCGGCTGGCAGGGCACCCCTGGCCTGACCGGCAGCCGCGCCGGCCGGTTCTTCTCCCCCGCGCTGGTCACCACCGCCATCGACCACACCGGCGACACCCTCATCGTGCACGCCACCGATGACATCAACCGTCTGGCCCTTCGCATCGACCTGGCCGTCGATGCGGCCGGCGTGCTCAGCTCGAGCCTCACGCTCACCAACACCGGCGACGACGACTACGACCTGGTCGACCTCTGCGTCACCCTGCCGCTGCCCGCCAGCGCCGACGAGATCCTGGACACCACCGGCCGGCACCTGCGCGAACGCTCCCCGCAGCGGCACGCCTTCACCCAGGGCCGGCACCAGCGCGACAGCCGCAAGGGCCGTCCCGGCGCGGATGCGACCCTGCTGCTGGCTGCCGGGACCCCCGGCTTCGGCTTCGAGACCGGCCTCGTGCACGCCGCGCACCTGGCGTTCAGCGGCAACCACCGCCTGGCCGCCGAGAAGCTCGTGACCGGGTCGGCGTTCCTGCAGGCCGGCGAGCTGCTCGCCGCCGGCGAGATCCGTCTGGCCCCCGGCGCCGCTTACAGCACCCCCACGGTGATCGCATCCTGGGGTGACGGGCTCAACGAGCTCTCCGCCCGCATCCACACCCGCCTACGCTCCCGCGACGTGCACCCGCGCACCCCGCGCCCGGTCACCCTCAACACCTGGGAGGCGGTCTACTTCGACCACGACCTGGGCCGGCTCACCGCTCTGGCGCAGGCCGCCGCCCGCGTCGGCGTCGAACGGTACGTGCTCGACGACGGCTGGTTCCACGGCCGCCGCGACGACACCGCCGGCCTCGGCGACTGGGTCGTCGACGCCGACGTCTGGCCAGACGGCCTCGGACCGCTGATCGACACCGTCACCGGCCTCGGCATGCAGTTCGGCCTCTGGGTCGAACCCGAGATGGTCAACCCGGACTCCGACCTGGCCCGCGCGCACCCCGACTGGCTGTTGCAGGCCGCCGGACGGCTGCCCGTCGAGGGCCGCCAGCAGCAGGTCCTCGACCTCTCGCACCCCGATGCCTACGCGTACATCCTCGAGAGCCTCGATGCCCTGCTCGTGGAATACCCCATCGGCTATCTCAAGTGGGACCACAACCGCGACCTCGTCGACGCCGGCAGCACCCGCACCGGCACCGCCGCCGTGCACGAGAACGTCGTGGCCCTGTACGCCCTGCTCGACGAGCTCAAGGCCCGCCACCAGGGCCTGGAGATCGAGAGCTGCGCCTCCGGCGGCGCCCGCGTCGACCTCGGCATCCTCGACCACACCGACCGCATCTGGACCAGCGACTGCATCGACCCCATCGAACGCCTCACCATCCAGAAGTACACCGGCCTGCTGGTTCCCTACGAACTGCTGGGGGCACACATCAGCGGCCCTGAATCGCACTCCACCGGGCGCCGCCACGACCTGTCGCTGCGCGCGGGCGTCGCCCTGTTCGGCCACCTCGGCATCGAGTGGGACATCAGTGCGCTGTCCGCGGCCGACGAGGCCGAGCTGATCAGCTGGATCGACCTCTACAAGGCCAACCGCGCCCTCTTCCACACCGGAACCTCGGTACACGTCGACCACGGCGACCCGGCCGTGGACCTCCGCGGCGTGGTCGCCGCCGACCAGAGCGAGGCGATGTTCGTCTTCAGCCTGGTGGCCAGCAGCGCGGCCTACCCGGTCGGGTTGCTGCGTTTCACCGGCCTGGCCGACGACACCCGCTACAGCGTGCGTCTGGTCAACCGGGAGCACACCGGCGTGGGCACCGGCCAGTCCCCGCTGGTCTGGGCCGAACGGCCACTGACCCTCACCGGCCGGGCACTGCGCACCATCGGCCTGCAGGGGCCGGCGCTCTTCCCCGAACACCTCGCTGTTTTCCAGATCACGTCCGCGTAAAGCGGACCGAGCGCAAGGAGGCGCCATGACGACACCCCGCACCACGTTCCACCCCAGACCTCGGCGGCGGCGGGCGCGGGCCATGGTCGTCGCGGCCGCGGCCCTCGTCGCCCTGAGCGGATGCTCCGCCGGCGCCGGCGACGTCGTCACCCTCAACTTCTTCCAGTTCAAGCCGGAGGCGGTGGGCAACTTCTCCGCCATCATCAAGGACTTCGAGGCCGCGAACCCGGGCATCAGGGTCTCGCAGAACTCGGTGCCGGACCCGGACACCGCCATCCGCACCCTGCTCGTGAAAGACAAAGTGCCCGACGTGCTCACGCTCAACGTCAACGGCAACTACGGCGAGCTCGCCAGGGCCTGCATCTTCGCCGACCTCGGCGAGAACCCGGTCGCCGAAACTGTGAAACCGGCCGTGCAGGACATCGTGCAGTCGTTGGGAACCTGCTCCACCGACAGCGCCGACGAGGTCAACGCGCTGCCGTTCGCCAGCAACGCCTCCGGCATCCTCTACAACCCCGACATCTTCGCCGCGAACGACGTGCAGGTGCCGACCACCTGGACCGAGCTCGTCGCCGCCGCCGACACCTTCCAGGCCAACGGGGTCTCGCCGTTCTTCTGCACCATGAAGGACTCCTGGACCGCCAACCCCGCCTTCGTCAACCTCGGCGGCACGCTGATGCCCGACGGTTTCTTCGACACCCTCCGCGAGGAGAGCACCAGCGGGGCCGGCACGGTCTCATTCGCCGAGGACTTCGCCGAGGCCGCCGACAAAGAGGCGACGCTGTTCGAGTACTGCCAGGACAACTTCGCCAGCCGCGATTACAACGCCGGCAACAAGGCCTTCGCCGACGGTGAATCGGCGATGTATCTGCAGGGCTCCTACGCGATCCCGGCAATCCGCGCCAACAACCCCGACGCGGCCATCGGCTCCTTCCCCTACCCGGTCACCGACGACGCCGACGCCCGCGTCGTGGTCTCCGGGGTGGACGTTGGCATCATGATCGGCCGGGACACCCCGCACGCCGCTGAGGCGCAGAAGTTCGTGGACTACCTGATGTCGCCCGAGGTCGTGACCGCATATTCCGAAGCGCAGAGCACCTTCTCACCGCTCAAGGATGCCGCGCCCAACAGCGACCCCGCCCTGGCCGGACTCGAACCGTACTTCTCCGCCGGCACCATCATCGGCTTCATCGACCACCAGATTCCCGCGGCCGTGCCGCTGGTGAACCTGCTCCAGACGCTGGTGATCACCGGCGACACCGAGACCTTCCTCGCCGACCTGGATTCCGAATGGGGCAAGGTCGCCGCCCGCACCACCACGCAGAGACAGGGGAAGTGAGATGACCGCCACGATGACGCGGGCGAAGACGCCCGCCGCGGCGCCCGGTACACCGGCCCGGGTGCGGTCGAACATCGCCCGCACGCCCCGCACCTTCTATTGGATGGTGGTGCCGGCCGTGGTGATTTTCTTCGCCCTGCACACCATTCCGGTCTTGAGCGGCATGTTCTTCAGCCTGACCAACTACGCCGGCTACGGCACCTGGGACCTGGTCGGCTTCTCGAACTACATCAACCTGTTCCAGGACGACAGGGTGCTCAACTCCTACGGCTTCACCTTCGGCTTCGCCATCGTGTCCACCATCCTGGTGAACGTGATCGCGCTGGCCATCGCGCTGGGCCTGAACTCGAAGATCAAGTTCCAGGCCGCGTTCCGCGGGGTGTTCTTCATCCCGTACGTGCTCGCGATCCTGATCATCGGCTACGTGTTCAACTACCTGTTCGCCAACTCGTTCCCGGCGATCTTCACCGCGTTGGGCCTGCCGGGGCTCTCGGGCAACCTGCTGGCCAGCCCCGACTTCGCCTGGGTCGGCATCGTCATCACCACGGTCTGGCAGGCGGCGGCGTTCAACGTCATCCTGTACCTGGCCGGGCTGCAGACCATCTCCGCTGACCTGTACGAGGCCGCCGCCATCGACGGCGCGAGTGGCTGGCGCCGGTTCCGCTCCATCACGTTCCCGCTGATCGGTGCGTACTTCACCATCAACATGGTGCTCTCGTTCAAGTCGTTCCTGCAGGTCTTCGACCAGATCGTGGCCCTCACCGCAGGCGGACCGGGAACGTCCACCGAATCCATCGCCCTCGTGATCTTCCGCGGCGGCTTCCAGGGCGGCGAATACGGGTACCAGATGGCCAACGCCGTGGTCTACCTGTTCGTCATCATCATCGTTTCATTTCTCCAGCTGCGCATCCTGCAGCGCCGGGAGGCGAGCTTCTCATGACCGACACCCTCACCCAGACAACCGCCCCGCTGCCCGGCGAGCCGGATGCGCCCACCCGCGCCCCGCGCACCCGCAGGCGCCTCGACGGCGGCAACGGCGGCACCAACTGGTGGCTCACCGCCCTCATCGCGGTCTGCTCGCTCACCGTGCTCATCCCGCTGTACTTCACCGTCGTCACGGCGTTGAAGACGCCGGACCAGCTCGGCGGCACCGGGTTCGAGCTGCCCACCAGCATCCGCTGGGAGAACTTCGCGGATGCCTACCAGCTGACCAACTTCCCCCGGGCGTTGATGAACACGGCCCTGATCACGGTGGGCGCGGTGTTCCTCACCCTGCTCACCAACTCGTTGGTGGCCTACGCCATCGCCCGCAACATGCACAAGAGGTTCTTCAAGGGGCTGTACTTCTACTTCCTCGCGGCGATCTTCGTGCCGTTCCCCATCATCATGCTGCCGGTGGTGAAGGAGACCGCCCTGCTGGGCCTGGACACCCCGGTGGGCCTGGTGCTGCTGTACACGGTCTACGGGCTCTCGTTCAACATCTTCATCTTCGTCGCCTACATCAACTCCATCCCGGTGGAACTGGAGGAGGCCGCGCGGCTGGACGGCGCCAGCACCTGGACGGTGTTCTGGAAGGTGATCTTCCCGCTGCTGTCGCCGATGAACGCGACGGTCGGCATCCTCACCTGTGTCTGGGCGTGGAACGACTTCCTGCTGCCCCTGGTGGTGCTCTCCGATCCATCGGCGCAGACCCTGCCGCTGGCGCAGTTCATCTTCCAGGGCCAGTTCAACACCAACTACCCGGTGGCGTTCGCCTCCTACCTGATGGCACTGGCGCCGCTGCTGGTGGTCTACGTGATCGCCCAGAAGTGGGTGGTGAGCGGCGTCACCCGCGGCTCGGTGAAGTAGCCGACCGAGTCACCCCACCGGTGTGGCCGTGATCGCTTCGACGATCCGGCCCACACCGAACTCCCACGCTCTCTCGACGTTCCCACCCAGCCCGAACCCGCCGTTCAGCTCCATACTGATGAAACCGGCCGCCCAGGCCGTGAGGGTGCGGGCGGCCTCGAGAGCGTGCTCCTCGCCCGCGAGCTCGGCGGCGACGCGCAGGATGGCCGCACTCGCGGCCAGGCGGAACTCGTCGCCGACCGCGGGCACCCCGGGGCCAGGCGTCATGATCAGCTGGAACGCGGCGGGCCGCTCGTGGCCGATGGAACGCAGGGTGTTGGCGAGTTCCACCGGGCCGTCGGCGGCATCCAGACGGCTCGCCAGCTGGGTGATCGTCGACTCGGCGACCAGCTGGATCAGCCGCTCCCTGCTCGGCACCCGCTTGTAGAGCGAGGGCGCACGCACGCCCACACGGAGCGCAACGGCCTGCATGGTCACCCCCGCGAGTCCGGTCTGTTCGAGCAGGTCGCTGGCGGCACCGACGATGGCGTCGAGGGAGGTTCGGTCTGGCGTGGGCATCTTTCGAGTATAGCTATTGACGATAGCCATGATGGCTATGTAGCATAGCCATCATGAAACTCGGACCTCACCTCCACCGCATCGGCAACGACATCGTGGCCGTCTACCTGGTCGACACCGATGACGGGGTCACCGTCATCGACGCCGGTCTCCCCGGCCACTGGCGCGAGCTTCTCACCGAGCTCTCGTCGATGGGCCGCACCCTCTCAGACGTCAAGGGCCTCATCCTCACCCACGGCGATGCCGATCACCTCGGCTTCGCCGAGCGCCTGCGCCGCGACCACGGCGTGCCCGTGTACATCCACGCCGGCGACGCCGACCGGGCGAAGGGCGGCAAGAAACCGCCCACCGCCAAGCAGTCGATGAAACCGGGCGCGCTGCTGGGCTTCGCGGCCTACTCGATCCGCAAGGGCGGGTTGCGCACCGGGTACCTCACCGAGGTCGTGGAGGTGCGCGACGGCCAGACGCTCGACCTGCCGGGAGCCCCCAGCATCATCGGCCTGCCCGGCCACTCCGCCGGCAGCATCGCCATCCACGTTCCGGTCGCCGACGCCGTGTTCGTCGGCGACGGGCTCACTACCCGCCACGTGCTCACCGGTCAGGTCGGTCCGCAGCCGGCGCCGTTCACCGATGAGCCGGAGCAGGCGATCGCCTCGCTCCGGGCCCTGCTGCCCACCGGCGCGACCTGGGTACTGCCGGGCCACGGCACCCCGTGGAACGGTGGCGTGGCGGCCGCCGTTGACGCCGCAGAGCAAGCCGCCCGACGCTGAATTCGCATCTACTTCTTGCCGTGTGGCTGCGTACTGGCCTTGCGTCGGCGGAAACATGCGTGGTTGAGCCCACTTTATCTAGATCTACTAAACCAACCTCAACTCGCTAAACAGGGATGGTTCACCGCCGCCGGAGCCGCCGCGGGTAGCGGAGAATAGAAGCAACAGAGGGGGCAGCATGTGGCGCACGAAGCGGGCGGAACAACTCCGGGCCATCGCGGCGCACCTCCTGACCGCGCCGGCCCTGCTCGATGGTGACGCCGCCGAGCTCCTCACCGTCATGCGCGACGGCGCCGGGTCTGCGGGCATCCCCATCACCGACGGGGCCTCGGCGACCCAGCCGGCGCGGGTGGTCGTGCTCGCCATCCAGCGGGATGCCCGGCGGTCGTCTCTGGTGAAGGCCACCCGACTGCTGCGCGACCTGGACACCCGTGTCGCACCGGACGCCGTGCGGATCGTGGTCGTGCAGAGCGCCAGGTCCAAGCTCGCTCCGCCGAAGCTGCAACGCCTCGTCGCCTCCGAGGTGATGTTCCACGTGGCCCTGGCGCTCGCCAACGTCGTGCCCGGCCACCGCGAACGCACGTTCCGTCAACGGCTGGGCCTCACCACGCTCGACGCGGCCGGGTTCCGCATCCTGCGTTTCGGCTGACGCCGGCATTGCCAAGTGAGGGTAACCTAACTTAGGGTTGGTCGGGATGACTACTCCCACGCTTGCCCCGGCCCGTCCTGTTCGACCGCAGATCACCCTTCAGGTGCTGCGCCGGGAGCTGCTCAGCCCGCACCTGGTGCGGATCGTGCTCACCGGCGACCAGTTCGACGGCTTCAGCGCCAACGGCTGCACCGACACCTACGTGAAGGTCTACTTCGCCAAACCAGACCTCGGCCTCACCCCGCCGTTCGACCTGGCCGCCCTGCGCCAGACGCTCGCCCCCGACGACCTCCCCGTCACCCGCACCTACACGGTGCGCGCCGTCGACCCGGTGGCCCGTACGCTCACCATCGACTTCGTCGTGCACGGTGACGAGGGCCTGGCCGGTCCGTGGGCCGCCAACGCCCAGCCGGGTGACGCCCTCACCTTCTCCGGCCCTGGCGGGGCATACGCTCCGAGCCCCGACGCCGCGTGGCACCTGTTCGCCGGCGACCAGGCCGCGCTTCCCGCCATCGCCTCGGCGCTGGAGGCGCTGCCGGGCACGGCCACCGGGGTGGCCTTCATCCAGGTCGCCGACGCCGGCGAGATCCTGCAGCTCACCACGCCGCCGGGCGTGGAGGTGCGCTGGCTGTTCGGCCACGGTCCCGCACTGCTGGCCGATGCGGTGGATACGGCGACCTGGCCGGCCGGTCGACCCCAGGTCTTCGCGCACGGCGAGCGCACCGCCATGAAGGCCCTGCGCGACGTCTTCGCGGCCCGCGGAGTGCAGCGCTCCGAGCTCTCCCTGTCCGGCTACTGGGCCCAGGGCCGCACCGAAGACAGGTTCCAAGCCGAAAAGCGCGAACCGATCGGACAGATCTAGCTCGCGCACGGTGACCTGAGGCCCGAAAACCCGCCCGTTTTGGGGCCCCTGGTCACGGCTCGCGCACCTATTGCGGTGCCGGGTCTTCTGTCACTGTATGCGCCATGAGCATCCGAAGCCATGTGGTGGTTGGCGTGTACCCCGGTCAGGCCGACGGTGTCGTCTTGCAGGCGGCAGTGTTCGCCGCACGCTTCGATGCCGAACTCGTCTGCGCCTGGGTGGAGCCCGGGCGACCCGGCCTGCCGGAACCGGCACCTCGGGGCACGTCGTTCGACCCGTACCTCACCGCGCACCTGGAACGCATCCTGGGCGGCCACGACATCGCCTGGAGCACCCGCCAGCTCACCGGCGATGCGGCCAGGGCGCTCGGCCAGCTCGCCGAGTCACTGCGGGCGGCGATGATCGTGGTCGGCACCAGAGACGGCACCGTGCGCGGCAGCCTGCAGGAGTTCTTCGCCGGGTCGATCGCGATGACCCTCGCGCACCGGCAGAACAGGCCCGTCGTGGTCATCCCGTTGGCGCCGGTCTCCTTCGACGACGACGGACCGTGGGAGTCCGACTGAGCGGTGTAGCCTTTTGCCGTGAGACTGTGGGGTGAACGGTGACAGGCAGTCCGAACCCGGGTTCCCTGGTTCTGCTGCGCCACGGCCAGAGCACCGCGAACGCGGCCAATCTCTTCACCGGCATCCTCGACCCCGGCCTCTCCGCCGTCGGCGCCGCGGAGGCCAGGGCAGCCGCCGACCTGCTGACCACGCACGACCTGGTGCCGGATGCCGTACTCGTGTCGCCCCTGCAGCGCGCCGGCCAGACCGCGACCATCGTCGCAGACGCGCTGGGCCTGCCCACCGGCACGGTCAGCGTCGACTGGCGGCTGAACGAACGCAACTACGGCGCCCTCACCGGCCGGCACAAGGACGACGTGCGCGCAGAGGCCGGCGAGGCCCAGTTCCTGGCCTGGCGGCGTTCGGTCGACACCGCACCGCCGGAGATGTCCGACGAGCAGCTGGCCACCTTCGCCGACACCGACCTGTTCCGCGGTCTGCCCGCCAGGGCACTCACCCGCACAGAGTCCCTGCGTGACGTGATGCGCCGGGTCACCCCTTTCCACAGCGAGCGGGTGCTGCCGCTGCTGGCCGCCGGACGCACCGTGCTGGTCGTCGCGCACGGCAACTCACTGCGCACCTACTGCGCCGTGCTGGAGGACCTCGACAAGCCGGCCATCCACCGGCTCAACCTGCCCACCGGGCACCCGCTGGTGTACCGGAGCGGCGACCGGCACTACCTCGACACGGCTCGTGCAGAGGCGGCCGCGCTGGCCCTCACCCTCGACGGTGGCACCTGATGTTCGCCCCTGGCGCCCTGCCCCGGCCCGTGCACCTGCGCTGGCCCTATCTCGCCCTCGTCTTCGCGGGCGGAACCGTGGGCACCGCCCTGCGCGAGCTCCTGGCCATCTCGGTGCCGCCGGTCGCCGGGGTGGCCGTCGTGATCGTGGGCATCAATGTCGTCGGCGCGTTCCTGCTCGGCCTGCTGCTGGAGACCCTCGCCGGGCTGGGTGCAGACGAGGGCCGGCGCCGGCAGCTGCGGCTGTTCCTCGGCACCGGACTGCTCGGCGGCTTCACCACCTACAGCGCCCTGGCCACGGACACCGGTCTGCTGCTGGCCGACGACAGGCTCGGCACGGCGGTGCTCTACGCGCTCGGCACTGTGGTCGTGGGTGCGCTGGCCTCGTGGGCCGGCATCGCCGCCGGCGCCGCGCTGCACCGGCGGCGCACCGGCACCGCCCGATCGGTCGCCTCATGACCCCGCCGCTCTTTATCGCCGTGGCCCTGGCCGGCGGCGCGGGCGCGACCCTGCGCTTCGTGGTGGACGGCCTGGTGCGGTCCAGGGTGAGGATCGCCCTGCCGGTGGGCACCCTGCTCATCAATGTGGTCGGGTCGCTGCTGCTCGGCCTGTTCACCGGCCTCGCCCTGTCCGCCTGGCTGCCGGAGGCCTGGCACCTGGTTCTCGGCGGCGGCCTGCTCGGGGGCTTCACCACCTTCAGCACCGCCAGCTACGAGACCGTGCGCCTGGCGCTGGAGCGCCGGGCCCTGTCGGCGATCGCCAACGGGCTGGGGATGCTCGTCCTCGCGGTGAGCTGCGCCGGCCTCGGCCTCTGGGTGGGTCTGGGCGGATAGCTCGGCCGGCTCAGATGGACTCGTTGTGCCGGGCCACGGCATCCGTCACCCAGGAGAGCTCGTCGACGAAGCGGCCCAGCAGCCGGGCGAATTCGGTGCGGTCCTCGAGCGTCCACTTGCCCACCAGGGTCTCGTAGACGTCCTGGGCGAGACGGCGGTGCGTGGCGATTGCGGTGCGGCCCTCCTCGGTGGCGGTCACGAGCACGGCGCGGCGGTCGCTGGGGTCGGACCGGCGGTTCACCAGTCCGGCCTTCTCCAGCCGGCGGATCTCGGTGGTGATGGTGGACTTGTCCACCGCCATCCAGCCGGCCAGTTTCGACATCCGCAGCGGCCCGGCCACCACCACCTTCTCCAACAGCCAGGAATCCGTGCTGGACAGAGCGGCGCCGGTGGAATCGTGCAGCATCCGCCGGTTGTCGGCGCGCGTCGACCAGCGCAGGATCGTGGACAGTGCCGACTCCACGGCCTCACCGACCGCCTGGGCGGGATCCCGACTCTGACGCATAGCTGAATGTTTCCTGACTTTTCGGAGAGTGGACAATTAGTTGGACGGATCCAACTAACATAGTCAAGCCACCCTACCTCGGCAGGACCGGCATCATGCCGGGCAGACCCGGCGTCAACACCCCACTACCCCCGCGGAGAACACCACCCATGGACATACCCGGATACGTCTGGCTCCTCACGATCGTTGGAATCATCGGGCTGCTCGCCTTCGACTTCTTCTTCCACGTACGCAAGGCGCACGAGCCGACACTGCGCGAGGCGGCCAAGTGGTCGGCCATCTACGTGGGTCTGGCGATCCTCTTCGGTCTCGGCGTGCTCTTCTTCGGCGGCGCCACCCTGGGAACCGAGTACTTCGCGGGCTACATCACCGAGAAGGCGCTGTCGGTCGACAACCTCTTCGTCTTCCTGATCATCATGGCCAGCTTCAAGGTGCCCCGCGCCGACCAGCAGAAGGTGCTGCTCTTCGGCATCGTCTTCGCGCTGATCGCCCGCACCGGGTTCATCTTCCTCGGCGCGGCCCTGATCAACTCGTTCGCCTGGTTGTTCTACATCTTCGGCGCGTTCCTGATCTACACCGCGGTCAAGCTGCTCAAGCCCGAAGAGGAGAGTGACGAGGCCGACAACTTCATCATCCGCCTGGCCAAGCGCCTCTTCCACACCACCGAGCGCTACGACGGTGACCGCCTGTTCACCGTGGAGAACGGCAAGAAGGTCATGACGCCGATGCTCCTGGTCATGGTCGCCATCGGTGGCACCGACCTCTTGTTCGCGCTGGACTCCGTGCCCGCGATCTTCGGCCTCACCCAGAACGTCTTCATCGTCTTCACCGCCACGGCGTTCTCGCTGATGGGTCTGCGTCAGCTCTACTTCCTCATCGACGGACTGCTCGACCGCCTCATCTACCTCAGCTACGGCCTGGCAGCGATCCTCGGCTTCATCGGCATCAAGCTCGTGCTGCACGCCCTGCACGAGAACACGCTGCCGTTCATCAACGGCGGCGAGCACGTGCCGGTCTTCGAGATCAGCACCGGCGTCTCGCTCGCCGTGATCATCGGGGTTCTCACGGTCACGGTCATCGCCTCGCTGGTCAGCCCGGCCGGCCGCGCCCACAGCGCGATCGCGCTGAGCAAGAACTCGGCCAAGAAGTACCTCGTCGGTGACTTCAGCGGCAAGGGTGAGACCCGCGACGAGCTCTACGCTCTCGTCGTCGCCCACGAGCGCGCGCTCGGCCTGCTCTCCGCCAAGCACCAGACGCAGGCCGCGGAGGATGCCGAACTGCAGGCGTTGCTGGCCGAGGCGCACGAGACCCACCAGGGCGTCACCCAGTAACACCCGCAGCACCTCGAGAGCGGGCGGCGACCAGCGGACACCTCCGCGTCGCCGCCCGCTTCTCGCATGAATTTCCCTGTCGGCGGCCTCTAGACTGGGCGCGCACGGGCAGGATCCACGACGAACGTCTTATGAAGGAGAACAACTAATGGGTTTGAGCTTGTCAAAGGGCCAGTCACTCTCGCTCACCAAGGCGGATGGCGGCAACCTCTCCAAGGTTCGCATGGGCCTCGGCTGGGACAGCGCCGCCCCCGTCAAGCGCGGACTCTTCGGCCGCGGCAAGGCCGTCGAGGTCGACCTGGATGCCTCGGCGATCTTCTTCGACGCCGCCGGCAAGGTCCTCGACACCGTCTGGTTCCAGCAGCTGGCCAGCAAGGACGGCTCGACCCGGCACACCGGCGACAACCTGACCGGAGCCGGCGATGGCGACGACGAGACGATCCTCGTCGACCTCACCCAGGTTTCCCCCGCGGTCTCGCAGATCGTGTTCGTGATCAGCAGCTACAGCCAGCAGACCTTCGACGCCGTCGAGAACGCGTTCAGCCGCCTCGTCGACGACTCCTCGGCCGGCACCCCCGAGGTCGCCCGCTACCAGCTGACCGACAGCGGCCCGCACACCGCGATGATCATGTCCAAGGTCTCCCGCGACGGAGCCGGCTGGACCTTCAAGGCCATCGGCGAACGCGCCACCGGTCGCTCGGCCATGGACCTGCTCACCGCCGCGGCGAAGGTCCTCTAACCGTTCCATTCGCACCGCCCTCTCACCACCCGACTCACACAAGGAGAACATCCCCATGGCAGGTCTGACCCTCGCAAAAGGCAACAACCTCTCGCTGACCAAGGCCAGCCCCGGACTCACCGTGGCCACCGTCGGCCTCGGCTGGGACCCGCGCACCACCAGCGGCGAAGCCTTCGACCTGGATGCCTCCGCGCTCCTGATCGGGGACAACGGCAAGGTGCGCTCCTCCGCCGACTTCATCTTCTACAACCAGCCCGCCGCGGCCGACAACTCCGTCGTGCACCTGGGTGACAACCGGTCCGGCGCTGGCGACGGCGACGACGAGCAGATCACCATCGACCTGCGCCTGGTGGCCAGCGATGTCTCCCGCGTCGTCATCGTCGTCTCGATCGACCAGGCCGACTCCCGCCGCCAGAACTTCGGCCAGGTGCGCGGCGCCTACTGCCGCATCGTCGACCAGGACGACGCCGAGATCGTGCGTTTCGACCTCAGCGAAGACGCCGCCCCCGAGACGGCCATGCTGTTCGCCGAGGTCTACCGCAACGGCTCCGACTGGAAGTTCAAGGCCGTCGGCCAGGGCTACACCTCGGGCCTCGCCGGCATCGCCACCGACTTCGGCATCGCGCTCGACTAATCACCCCGCCCGTCCCCGCCACCACAGCAGACAGGATCACGCATGAGCACTCCCCTCACTCCCCCGGATTCCTCCGAGATGGCCCTGGTGCTCAAGGCACCCGATGCGCCGGAGATCGTGGTGGCGGATGACGCTCCCGGCATGGTTCCGGTTCCGGCCGAGCGCCAGCAGGAGATCGCCCGGCAGGCGCGGGACTTCGTGGCCGAGGTGTCCTCCCTCGACCCGCGCACCCCCGAGTTCGGAGCGAAGATCGAGGGCATCTCCGCTCTCGCGAGTGCGGAGATGGTGCAGTCCAGCGGCTACTCCACCCGCATGCTCGAGCGCTCGTCGACCTCGGTCGCGGGGGCCAAGCGCAGTGGCAACAGCGCCCAGATCACCGTGGCGAACACCCTCGGCGACCTGCGTTCCACGGTGGAGGACCTCACGCCCAACGAGGCAGACCTCGGCGTGGGACGTAAGATCCTGGGCTTCATCCCCGGCGGCAACAAGCTGGCGAAGTACTTCCAGAAGTACGAGTCCGCCCAGACGCAGCTGGATGCGATCATCAAGTCGCTGATGAGCGGGCAGGACGAACTCCTCAAGGACAACGCCTCCCTGGCCGGCGAGAAGGTGCAGCTCTGGGAGACCATGCAGACCCTGAGCGAGTACGCGGTCTTCGCGAAGGCGCTGGACAACGCCACGGTCGAGAAGATCGACGCGTCCCGCACCGCGGGCCGCATCGAGGAGGCGCAAAAGCTCGAAGCCGACGTGCTGTTCCCGATCCGCCAGCGTCACCAGGACATCCTCACCCAGCTCGCCGTGTCGGTGCAGGGCTACCTCGCGATGGACCTGATCCGCAAGAACAACCTCGAGCTGATCAAGGGTGTCGACCGGGCCCGCACGACCACCATCGCGGCGCTCCGCACGGCAGTCATCGTCGCGCAGGCCCTGGCCAACCAGAAGATGGTGCTCGACCAGATCGACGCGATCAACACCACCACGAACAACATGATCCTGAAGACCAGCGAGATGCTCAAGGACCAGACCGTGCGCATCCACGAGCAGGCGTCGAACTCGGGCGTCAGCGTCGAAACGCTGCAGAAGGCCTTCGACAATGTGTTCGCCACCATGGACGCCATCGACACCTTCCGCGCGTCGGCGGCCAAGAACATGGAGGGCACCGTCTCGGCCCTCGAAGACGGCCTGCAGAAGGCCAAGCCCTACCTGGAACGCAGCAAGCAGGGCGAGCAGCGGGAGCTACGCTAGGTAGTCGAGCGACACAACGGGGACGGGACGTAGATGGCATTCGGCAGGTTCGTAGACTCGCTGTTCAAGGGTCCGGCCACGACGGATGCCCTCTCGGTCGCCGCGCAGCCGCCGGCCGCCGCGATGTCGGAGGACGAGGCCACCCGGCACGCCCTCGACCAGCTGCGCGCGGCGGTGCGCAGCTCCGGCGGCGAACTGCCCACCCTGCTCATCTCCCGGCTCGCCCAGATCGACGACCTGCTGCGCCAGGTCATCGAGATGATCGCCGCTCAGAGCGCCTCGACCGAGCAGCGCGTGTTGCTGGACGCCATGATCCGGGACTACCTGCCCACCCCGCTTCGGGCCTACCTCGCCCTCGGCGAGCGCGAACGCGGGAACACTTCCCCCGCCACCCTGCAATTCTCCGGCCAGCTCGGCATCCTCGAAGAGACCATCAGAGACCTGCTCAACCAGGTCCGGATCGGCGCCATCGCCGAGCTGTCCACCCACGGTCGGTTCCTCGCCGACAAGTTCCAGGCGCCCACCCTCACCCTGGACGGACGCGCGTGAGCGCCCTGATCCCGGGCGCCAACGCCGCCCTCACGGCCGAGAACCCGGGCCTGACCGAGCTGCTGATCGGCTTCGGCTGGGAGATCATCCCGAGCCGCGGTCCGCAGGCCGAACTCGTACCTCTGGCCATCCTCTGCGACGCGCACGGCAAGTCGCTCTCCAACGACCACCTGGTGTTCTTCAACCAGATCGTCAGCCAGGACGGCTCGGTCGCGTTCCACGATGACCGGGACGCCGAGGAGATCGACGTGGATCTGGCCCGGGTGCCCGCGGAGGTCGCGAAGATCGTCTTCGTCGTCTACGTCGACCCGGACATCCGCGGCGTCGGCGACTTCTCCTCGGTGCGCTCCTCCTACGTGCGGGTGGCCACCCGGGACAATCGCGAACTGGTGCGCTTCGACGTGCCGGCAGGCGAGCACCGTTCGGACGACGTGCTGATGTTCGGCGAGCTCTACCGACACCGTGACGACTGGAAGTTCCGCGCGCTCGGCCAGGGCTACTCCACGGGCCTGCGCGGGGTGGCCGCCGACTTCGGAATCGATCTCTGAGGCGTGGCGCTCAATACCTCCCCCGTGCGCAGCGACGTCGGGTTCCTGCGCAGGCGCGTCAAGCCCGCCCCGACCCCCGAGCCCGCCACACCGGCCGTCACCGAAGACGAGCCGTCGGCCACCCGACCGCCGACCGCGGGGCTCTCGCTCGCACCCGCGCGCACCGCACCGAGACCCGCGACCCCGACACCCCCGTCCGCTTCCGGACTCTCGCTGTCACCCGGTCCGGCGACCCCGGCGGCGACGGCCGCCGTGCGCCCCGAGTCCCGGCCGTTCCCTGCCCCCACCATCGACGACGTCCGTGAGCTGGGCGAGACCGACCCGGTGCTCAGGCTCAACGCCCGCGAGTCCGCAGTGGGCAGCCTCATCGTCAGCGGTGCCGCCACCGCGGTCTGGGAGGACGCCGACCGGGTGACCGGCTCGATCACCGCCGGCGGAGAGACCGCGGGCACCCCGGTGCTGACGCGCGGCAACCGGCCGCTGCTGGGCTTCGACGAGGCCGACGCCATCGTCACCCTGCGGCATGTGCGCGAACTCGGCCGCGCCCTGCTCATCCCGCGCGGGGCGCATCCGCTCGGCGTGCAGATCTTCGACGGCTCGACGGTCACGACCGCGCCGGGCGACGACAGCCGGATGTTTGTGCTCTATATACTGCGAATCGACAATTTGCTCGAGCTGCGGGCGGAACCCGTCGACCGCACCGCCTCCGATGCGACGATTCTGGCGCAGTTCGGCTTCACCCTCACCCCCTACGTCAGCACCCGAGAAACCCGGAGCCGATAACCCCCATGCGCCACTTCGGCTTTCTGAAGAACTCCCAGGCCCACCAGCTGTTCCACCGACTGCCGCAGGAACTCTCGGTCGACTCGCCCGCTCCGTTGCTCGCCTCCGCGCTGGGGGCCACGCTGTACTGCCCCGGCGACCGGCCCAAGATCGCCAAGGCCGTGGTGAAGCAGGCGGCCCGCGGCTGCGTCAGCATGGTGCTCTGCCTCGAAGACGCCATCGCCGACAGCGCCGTGCCGGCCGCGGAGGTCAACGTGGCCGAGGCCATCAGAACCCTCCACACGCTCGCGGTGGAGAAGCCGAACACCGCCCTTCCGCTGCTCTTCGTGCGCGTGCGCAGCGCCGACCAGATGCTGCGTCTGGCCGAGTCCTGCGGTGAGGCCATCACTCTCCTGAGCGGTTTTGTGGTGCCCAAGTTCGAGAACAAGAACGGCTACGCCGAGGCGTTCTTCGACGCACTGCACGTGATCCAGAGCCACAGCGGCGCCGACGGCCGGGCGGGGAGCCAGCGGCTGCGACTGATGCCGATCCTCGAGTCGCCGCGCATGATCCACAGCGAGACCCGCACCTCGGCGCTCTCGTCGATCCGCGAGATCCTGCACGACAACCGCGACGACGTGCTCGCCGCCCGCATCGGCGCCACCGACCTGTCCAGTGCGTTCGGGCTGCGGCGCTCGCGCGACCTCACCGTCTACGACGTGCAGGTGGTCGCGTCGGTGATCTCCGACATCGTGAACGTGCTGGGCCGTACAGAGGACTCCTTCGTGATCACCGGCACCGTCTGGGAACACTACGAGACCGAGCGCATCCTGCGCCCCCAACTGCGCCTCACCCCGTTCGTGGAGGCCAACGAGAAGGAACTGCGCCACAAGCTGCTGCTCGGCGGCCTGGACGGGCTGATCAGGGAGATCTCGCTCGACCAGGCCAACGGCCTGCTCGGCAAGACCGTGATCCACCCCACCCACGTGTCGGTCGTGCACGCCATGTCGGTGGTGAGCCACGAGGAATACAGCGACGCCACCGTCATTCTGGGAAACGCCAACGGGGGCGCGAGCGCGTCACCGTACGGCAACAAGATGAACGAGGCCAAGCCGCACTCCGCCTGGGCGCACAAGACCATGCTGCGCGCCGAGGCCTTCGGGGTCGCCAGCGAGTCCACCACCTTCGTCGACCTCCTCGAAGCGAGCATGCGGTGACCGTGGCCACGGAGCTCGACATTCGGGTGCAGACGGATGCCGCCCGCAGCATCCTCGGCGTCGACGAGCTCGTCGGCATCGCGCTTCGTCGCAATCCCAAGCGAGCCCACCTGCTGGTCTCCACCGTGCTCGCCAAGCACGTTCCGACCGTGCCCGGTATCGCCCTGGCCGCCGGTGAGCTGCTCGGCCTGCTCGTGTCCGCCGCCGTCGCCGGCGCCACGGTCCCCGCCGCTGCCGGCTTCGGCGACCGGCTCGGCGAGCTGCTCACCCGCCTCGCCGAGGGTCCGGGCGAAACAGATGCGGGTGCCGTCGACAAGGCCCGCCGTGATCTCGCCGAGCTGCGCCGCGATATCCGCCACGTGACGACGACCCAACCCGAGGTGGTCACGTTCGGCTACGCCGAAACCGCCACAGGGCTCGGCCAGCTGGTGGCCGACGCACTGGGCTCGTACTACCTGCACTCCACCCGGCACGCACCGGCCGGCACCACGTCGTTCGCCGGTTTCGCCGAAGAGCACTCCCACGCCACCGACCACGCCCTGCTGCCCTCCGATCCGCACTGGCTGCAGGTCAACGGCACCCTCGTTCTGGTCGATGACGAACTGAGCACGGGCACCACGGTGATCAACACCATCACGGCGCTGCAGGCTCTGATACCGCAACGGCACTGGGTGGTCGCCGCGCTGATCGACCTGCGCTCGAGCGCCGACCTCGCCAGATTCGATGAGCTCGCCGCCACCCTGGGCACCCGCATCTCCGTGGTCTGCCTCGGGGCCGGGTCGATCGAGCTACCCGCCGACGTGCTCACCAGGGCCCAGCGGATGATCGAGTCGATGCCGGCCGTCACCCCGGTGGGCGAGCCCGTCGGCGAGGTGCTGCTGCTCGACTGCACCGACCTGACGCCAGTGCGGAGCGCACGCTTCGGCACCACGGCCCCGGTCGACAGCCGGCTGGCCGCGGCGATCGCCGACCGGGTCGCCGCGGTGCTGCCCGGCGGCCAGCCCCACATTCAGCCCGGCGACCGCGGCATTCTCGTGGTCGGCTCAGAGGAGTTCATCGCCCTGCCGATGCTCACCGCCCACGAGCTGGAACGCGCCGCTGCGCCCGGCCCGGTGCGATTCTCCACCAGCACCCGGTCACCGATCGCCGCGCTCGATGAGGCCGACTACCCGATCCGGAGCGCCATCACGTTCCGCAGCCACGACACCACCTCCGACGGTGTCGGCGTGCGGTTCGCCTACAACCTCACGGCAGGCGTTCGTCGTTTCGGCACGGTGGTGTTCCTGCCCGAACCGGGCACAGACCCGGCCCTGCTGCACGGCGACGACGGCGTGGTTCACGCCATCCGCCGCGTCAGCGACCACGTGGTGGTCGTGCTCCTGCCTCAGCCGCTCCTGCCCCAGACAGACCCCACCGACGGGATGCCCCACCCATGACGAGTCTCACCCCGCCCGCGGCCGTGCTGCCCGCCCCACTGCACGGCCCCGCCTTCGGCTCCTATGCCGCCGACGACGTGAGCTGGTTGCTGCAGGACCTGCAGGGCGTCGCCCTGGAGGCGCCCGCCGAGGAACGTGAGCACGCCATCCAGAGCGGGGAGGCGAACTACGCCGAGTCGCTGCCCATCGAGTACCTGCCGTCGCCGGAGTACGAGGCCCTCTACCGGGAGGCGCTGGAGCGTTCGGGGCGCCGCCTCGCCGTGGCCGTCGGTGTCGTCACCGAGCTCGCCCTCGCCGCCCGCGGAAACCGGCCGGTGTTCGTCTCGCTCGCCAGGGCGGGCACGCCCATCGGCATCCTGATGCGCCGCTGGGCCCTGGCCGCCCACGGAATCGACGTGCCGCACTACACGATGAGCATCGTGCGCGGCGTGGGACTCGACCAGACCGCGCTGCGCTACCTGGCCGAGCATCACGACCCTGAGCAGGTCATCTTCGTGGATGGCTGGACCGGCAAGGGCGCCATCGCCAGGGAGCTGTCCGCGGCGATCGCCCTGTTCGGCCAGACCGACGGTGTGCACTTCCGCGACGACCTGGCGGTGCTGGCCGACCCCGGCCACTGCGTCACCATCCACGGCACCCGCGAGGACTACCTGATCCCCTCTGCCTGCCTGAACTCCACGGTGTCCGGACTGGTGTCGCGCACCGTCTACAACCGCCGCCTGATCGCGGACGACGAGTTCCACGGCGCCAAGTTCTACGCCGACCTCTCCCCCAACGACGTGTCCCGGCAGTTCCTCGACACCGTCTGCGGGTACTTCGCCGAGGTCACCGCCGACGTCGCGGCCGGGGTCGCGGCGGCCGCCGCCGAGGACCGCACTCCGTCGTGGGTCGGCTGGAAGGCCGTGGAACAGATCAGCACCGACTACGGCATCAACAACGTCAACCTGGTCAAGCCGGGCGTGGGCGAGACTACCAGGGTGCTGCTGCGCCGCATCCCCTGGAAGGTGCTGGTGCGACCGGACGCGGTGGCGGACATCGCGCACGTGCTGCTGCTGGCCGAACAGCGCGGCGTCGCGATCGAGATCGTGCCCGACCTGCCGTACAGCTGTGTGGGGCTGATCCGCCCCGGCGGCGGCAGCCCAACCGCCGACACGACCGGTTCGGCGGGCATCCAGTGAGCCTGGCGCCCATCGTGGCCTGCGACCTGGACCGCACCCTGATCTACTCGTCGCGCGCCTTCTGGCTCGAGACCATCGACGCCGACGCTCCCCCGATCATCGTCGCCGAGGTCTACAAGGGCGCACCGATCTCGTTCATGACCCGCGCCGCCGAGCTGCTGCTGCAGGGTCTCAGCGAAACGGCCGTGTTCGTGCCCGTCACCACCCGCACCGTGGCCCAGTACAGCCGGGTGCAGCTGCCCGGAGCGGTGCCGGGCTTCGCCATCACCACTAACGGCGGCACCATCCTGGTCGACGGGCACCCCGACCCCGACTGGTCGGAGGCTCTGCGGGCACGGTTGGGGTCAGAGGCCGCACCGCTGGCCGAGGTCAAGGCCTTGCTCGAGGACCCGGCCGCGGCGGGCTGGATCCAGCGAGTGCTCACCGCGGAAGACCTGTTCACCTACGCGATCATCGACCGGGACGCGATGCCGGCGCACTGGATCGCCGCACTGCACGAGCAGTGCCTGGCTCGCGGCTGGACGGTGTCCGTGCAGGGCCGCAAGCTCTACTGTGTGCCGGCCGCCGTGAACAAGAGCGCGGCCGTCGCCGAGGTGCACCGCCGGCTCGGCGAACCCACGGTGCTCGCCGCCGGCGACTCCCTGCTCGACCAGCGGATGCTGGAGGAGGCCGACTTCGCCTACCGGCCGGCGCACGGCGAGCTGCACGATGCCGACTTCCGCGCTCCCCACCTCACGGTCACCACCCGAAGGGGCATCCTCGCCGGCGAGGAACTGCTGGGCTCCATCACCCGTCGGGTGCTCGAGACCTCACGGGGCTGAGCGGCGCTGGCTCGCCGCCAGGTCCAGCGCGCGCAGCAGCGCGGTGGTGGCGGGCGAGCCCAGTCCGGCCTCGCGCTGCGCGGTGAAGATGGTGCGTCGCGGGTGCCCGGGCAGATCGATCAACCGACAGGGGATGTCCCGGCCGGTCCAGACCAGGTCGGGCATCAGGCTCACGGCGTTACCCGACTCGATCAGCCGGATCTGCGACTGCAGATCGGCGGCCTCGTAGCGCACATCGGGTTCGAAGCCGGCCGAGCGGCAGGCCTGTTCGGCGAAGTGCCTGGAGGCGCTGCCGCGCGGCTCCATCACCCAGGCCAGGTCGCGCATCTCGCGCAGCTCGGTCGCCGTCGACCCGGCCGGCACGGCCAGGCGGATGGCGTCGGTCGTCAGATCCTGACGGTGCAGGCCGGGAAGCCACGGTGCGGAGTGCGCGGGGTACTGCTCGGCGATGACCATGTCGAAGTCCCGCGCCCAGGTTTCGTGCAGCGCCTCCTCCGGCTCCTTCTGCACCATCTCCACCCGCACATCCGGGTAGTCGGCCGACATCGTCGCCAGTGCTGAGGGCATCAGCGCCAGAGCGGCGGACTGGAACACGGCCACCCGCACCCGGCCGCGCACGCTGGTGTGTGACGCCTGCAACTCGGCTTCCGCCCGTTCCAGGATGTTGGAGAGCTCGTTCGCGGCCGCCACCAGGATTTCCGCCTGCGGGGTGAGCTGCACCCTGCGGCCTGACCTGCGCAGCAGTACGGTGCCCGCTTCTTTCTCCAACAGAGTCAGTTGCTGCGACACCGCCGACGGGCTGTAGGCCAGCGCCTCGGCGACGGCGGCCATGGTGCCGCGGATGGCCAATTCACGCAGCAGGAGCAGTCGATGTACGTCCAGCACGGGCTCCACCCTCACATCAGCAGTTCTTACGAATACCAGTAAGAAACGATCGCTTTTCATTACGCTTCTTTCTCCGAATACTAGGGGAATGGCCCCCGGCACCGCTCGGAACCCCCGGCCAGCTCAGTACCCGGAAAGATACCCATGACCCTCCTCAACGCCGTGGGCGGTTCTACCGCCCCGTCCGCCGACTCCGTGGACGCCACCCTGAGCCGTGAGGCCATCGCGCTGATGCGCCGCTGGCTGCGCGAGGCGGCCACGGTGCCGGTGGACGCATCAGGGGCCCAGCTGGCCGGGGTGCTGAAAGACCCGAAGGGGCTCGACTTCACCGTGGGCTTCGTCGACGGCGTGGTGCGTCCTGAGGACCTCGGGGTGGCCGCGGCCACGCTCAAGTCGATCGCACCCCAGGTGCCGGGCTTCTTGCCAGCCCCGCTGCGGTCAGTGGTGAAGCTGGGTGGAACGATGGCCCCGGTGCTGCCCGCCGTGGTCGTGCCGATCGCCCGCGCGGTGCTGCGCAAAATGGTCGGCCACCTGATCATCGACGCGACCGAGGCCAAGCTCGGCCCGGCCATCGCGAAGATCAAGAAGGACGGCGTGCGGCTGAACGTCAACCTGCTCGGCGAGGCCGTGCTCGGCCGGGGCGAGGCCGCCCGGCGCCTCGAGGGCACCCACCGGCTGCTGGCCCGCGACGACATCGACTACGTCTCGATCAAGGTGTCCTCCACCGTGGCGCCGCACAACCCATGGGCTTTCGACCAGGCCGTCGACGACGTCGTGGAGGAGCTGACACCGCTGTTCGCCCGCGCAGCCGCCGCCCCGACCGCGAAGTTCGTCAACCTCGACATGGAGGAGTACAAGGACCTCGACCTCACCATCGCGGTCTTCACGCGCATCCTCGACCGGCCCGAATTCCTGCACCTCGAGGCCGGCATCGTGCTGCAGGCCTACCTGCCGGATGCCCTGACGGCGATGATGCGACTGCAGGAGTGGAGCGCCGCCCGGCGGGCCCGCGGTGGCGCGGCCATCAAGGTGCGGCTCGTCAAGGGGGCCAACCTGCCGATGGAGCAGGTCGAGGCCTCCGTGCACGGCTGGCCGCTCGCCACCTGCCACTCCAAGCTGGAGACCGACACCAACTACAAGCGCGTGATCGATTACGCCCTGCAGCCGGACCGCATCCAGAACGTGCGGGTGGGCGTCGCCGGCCACAACCTCTTCGACGTTGCCTACTCCTGGCTGCTCGCCGGGCGGCGCGGCGTGCGCGCGGGGATCGAGTACGAGATGCTGCTGGGCATGGCCCAGGGGCAGGCCGAGGCCGTGCGTCGTGAGGTCGGCTCCCTGTTGCTCTACACACCGGTGGTTTCCCCGGCCGAGTTCGACGTGGCCATCGCCTATCTCATCCGCCGTCTCGAAGAGGGCGCGTCCAGCGACAACTTCATGTCTGCGGTCTTCGAACTCGACCAGAACGAAGCCCTGTTCGCTCGGGAGCGGGACCGCTTCCTCGCGTCCATCGCCGCCCTCGATGGGCTCGTTCCGGCCACGCACAAGGTCGCAGACCGGTACGCTGCCGTTGCCCGCCCGGAGGCGGGCGCGTTCGCGAACACCCCGGACACCGACCCGTCGGTCGCCGCGAACCGCCACTGGGCCCAGGCCATCCTGCAGCGGGTACCGACCTCGGAACTCGGTGTGGCCAGCGTCGCCGCCGCGCAGGTGCAGGACCCGACCGAGCTGAACCGCATCGTGGCCGCCGCCGCAGTGGCGGGCGAAGCCTGGGGCCGCCTGCCGGGCGCCGAGCGCGCCCTGGTGCTGCACCGGGTGGGCGAGGAGCTCGAGCTGCGCCGCGCCGAGTTCCTCGAGGTGATGGCCGCCGAGGCGGGCAAGACCATCGACCAGGGTGACCCTGAGGTCTCAGAGGCCGTCGACTTCGCGCACTACTACGCCGAACTCGCCGCCGAACTCGACACGGTGGATGGCGCCGAGTTCACCCCCGCCGCCGTCACCCTGATCACCCCGCCGTGGAACTTCCCCGTCGCCATTCCCGCCGGTGGCGCCATCGCCGCCCTCGCCGCCGGGTCGGCCGCCATCCTCAAGCCGGCGGCACTCACCGCCCGGTGCGGTGCGATCATCGCCGAGGCGATGTGGGCGGCGGGTGTTCCCGCCGACCTGCTGCGCCTCATCCAGGTCAGCGAACGCGACCTGGGCGCCCAGCTGGTGGCGCACCCGCAGGTGGACCGGGTGATCCTGACCGGCGCCTACGAGACCGCCGAGCTGTTCCGCTCGTTCCGGGCCGATCTGCCGCTGTTGGCCGAGACCAGCGGCAAGAACGCCATCATCGTGACGCCGTCGGCCGACCTGGACCTCGCCGTCAAGGACGTCGTCTCCTCGGCCTTCGGTCACGCCGGCCAGAAATGCTCCGCGGCGTCCCTGGTGGTCCTGGTCGGCTCCGTTGCCGACTCCACCCGATTCCGCACCCAGCTCCTCGACGCGGTGTCGTCGCTCACCGTCGGCTACCCCACGGACTCCGCCACCCAGATGGGCCCGATCATCGAACCGGCCGCGGGCAAGTTGCTCGCCGGCCTCACCACGCTGGGCGCCGGGGAGAGTTGGCTGCTCAAGCCACGCCAGCTCGATGACACCGGCCGGTCCTGGACACCGGGCGTGCGCGACGGCGTCACCCGGGGTTCCGACTGCCACCGGGCCGAGTACTTCGGTCCGATCCTGGGCCTTATGACCGCGCCCACCCTCGCCGAGGCGATCGCGACGGTCAACGACGTCGATTTCGGCCTCACCTCCGGCCTGCACGCCCTCGATCCGCGTGAGATCGACCAGTGGCAGCGCACCATCCAGGCCGGCAACCTGTACGTGAACCGCGGCATCACCGGCGCCATTGTGCGCCGGCAGCCGTTCGGCGGCTGGAAGAAGTCGGCCGTGGGCCCCGGCACCAAGGCGGGCGGCCCGAACTACCTCGTCGGCCTGGGCTCCTGGAGTTCGGCTCCGGCCGAGACCGGCGCACCGGTGACCGACCAGCGCGTCGCCCGGCTCGTGGCCGCCGCCCGCGCCGAACTGCCCGCCCCGGCCGCCGAGAGCATCGACCGCGCCGCCCGCAGTGACGCGGCCGCCTGGGCGACCCGGTTCGGCCTGGCCGACGACATCTCAGCGCTCTCCGCCGAGCGCAACGTCTTCCGCTACCTGGCGTTCAGCAAGCACGTCCTCGTGCGCCTCGCTCCCGGCGGCGCCATCGGTGAGCTCGCCCGCACGGTCGCCGCCGCCGCACTCACCGGCACCCCGATCACGGTGTCGACCGACGCGGCGCTGCCGGCCCGGCTGGCGGATGCCGTCGGCGCGATCGCCCACGAACTGGTCGTCGACGACGAGTCGGCCTGGAACCGCCGGGTGGCCGGCTACGGTGCCGGCCGGGTGCGTCTGCTCGGCGCCCCTGCCGGCAGCATCGCGGCAGCCAGCGGCGCCCGGCCCGACCTGGCGATCTATGCCAACCCGGCCACCGAGTCCGGGCGCGTCGACCTGTTGCCGTTCCTGCGTGAGCAGGCCGTCTCCATCACGGCGCACCGGTTCGGCACCCCCAACCACCTCACCGACACCCTGCTCTAGGCCCGCTGGCCCCGGCCGTCGTCTCCTGCGGCGACGGCCCTCAGCCTGCCCGGAGGCCGTCCACGATGTCTTGGGCGCTGTCCTCCGGCGACAGGGCGATCTGTACCTCATCATCCGTCAGCGCCTCCATGACGACAACTGCGGCCACCACTTCGCCATCGATCCGGATGACGAGGCGCGCCGTGTCCCCGGCGTCGGCGACCTGCTCCGTGACGGCCTGTAGAACCAACGTCCCGTCTGCGTCGAAGGTCACGTCAACCGCGTTCTGGTCGCCGGCGGCAACGACGGCATCCTCTACCCCGGCTCGTTCGAAAGCGGACGGGAGCAGCAGGCTCTCACCGTCGATCACCAGGCACTCCGGGTCGGACCCGTCCGTGCAGGTCTCCGCCGCAGCCAACTCGATCGCGCCACCGCCATCCGTAGGTGTCTCGGCGGCGCCCACGGGAGCGGAACACCCGCTGAGAGCCACCACGACGAGAGCGATCACAGCAAGCAGGGGTGTTCGAGAGGTCATGGTTGCCTTTCGTCAGACGCGTGGGTCCGAATCCGGACCGCGGGTTCGCGCCTAACCCTACCGAGGGAGCTCGCTCGCCGCCGCGAATTCGTCGGCGGGAGCTACCGGGGCTACGAGCCGACGACCGTGTGCGTACCCGCTCGCACGACCATCAGACCGAAGGTTGCCGCCGCCATCAGGGCGAGAACGCCCGCCAGTCCGCCGCCGCTGACCACCACCGTCGGCCCCAGGTAGGCCGATACGGCCAGCCCGGCCAATGCGGCGCCCACCCCGGCGACGCCGCCCTGCTTGACTCGCGAGGCCGCCAGGCGGTGGTCGACCACGGCCAGCGCCACAGCGGCGCCGACGGCCGCGGCGACACCGAACAGCAGACCGAGCAGGGTGGCGAAATACAGTTCCAACCCGAGCGACGGAGCCGCCATCTCGGGGTTGGCGATGGCACCGAAGACATGCGTCGCGACGGTCAGAACCACCGACGAGACCACACCGGCCAGCACCCCGAGCGCCATCGTGCCGATGATTGCCCCCGGGTCCCACACCATTGCGTCGCGTGCGTTCGGCGTCCCCATGCAGATAGCGTCCCACATGCGTGTCGCAGGTCACGCGCCGGAGTGCGACCGAGGCAGGTAGGCGCGCACGATGGCGATCACGACAAGGGCGACGAGGACGGTGGCGCTGATCGGAATCGCCCAGAGCGCGCCGAAACCCAGGACCGCCGGCCAGACCGGTTCGCCGGTCAGACTGCTCCAGTTCTCGCCGCGGGAGCGGCCGATCTCGACGTAGGCAACCACGCCGAGCAGTACGGCGATACTGGCGCCGAGCAGGGCGGCTGCGGCGATGATCAACCGTTTCATGTCTTCTCCCCCGAGTGCCTCGCGTCTTTACGCTGGCATAGTTTCCGCGGATGCGCAAGCCTGTTCTGCCCTGAGGCACCCGATACGCTCGTGGCCATGGCAACAGCGATGGTCGTGCGGCCAGGGACGCACTGGTTCAACGGCTGGTTTCTGCGCTCGTGTGCCCGAGCCGTTGTCGTGGTCGACGGTATCGAGCACGCGGCCCGGTGGGGCCGTCCCCACGTCGTGGAGGTCACCGCCGGCGACCATCTGGTGGCGGTGGGCGCTCGGTATCGAGGCACCCGGCCGCTGCTCGGCGCTGTGGACACACCCGTGACCGTGCAGGCGGACGAGCGTGTGGTCGTGCACGCCCGCAACGGCTTCTTCAACCATCAACCGTTCACCATCACGACCTCCTCACCGCGCTGATCCTCACCGCACTCTGCCGTCGTTGCCGCGGCACGCCCGCTAGCGCCAGCCGGTGCCGTTGTTCGATGGTGCGGCCCCAGGCCGTTCCCGCGAGGATGAGCGCGATGCCGACGTAACCCGCGAGTGCCACGGGGTCATGAGCGATTGTGATGCCGATGATCGCCGCCCAAATGGGTTCGGTTCCCAGCAGCAGGCTCACCCGCGTGGGCGAGGTGCGCCGCACCGCCCAGGTTTGCACCAGGAAGGCGAAGACCGTGCAGGCGAGCACGAGGTAGAGGAAGAGCGCACCGCTCGCCGGGTCGAGCTGCGCGATGAAATGCGGGACCGAGTCGTCCTGGACCAGCGACACCGCCAGGAAGAGTAGCGCGCAGGTTGCCAGCTGCACGGTCGTGAGGTGCAGCGAATCCATCGGCTTGGCGGCGGTGAGGCTGAACATCGTGGTGACGTGCACGGCCCGTACGATCGCCGCCCCGAGAATGAGCAGGTCACCGAGGCTGGGCGGGTGGAAGGCCCCGTTGCCGGCGAGGAGCGCGACACCGACGATGGCGGTGGCACCGGCGAGGTAAAACCGCCCTGGTAGCCGCCGACCGGATGCCACGGACTCGAGGATCGGCGTGAACACGATCGTCAGGCTGATGATGAGGCCGGCGTTCGTGGCCGAGGTGTGGGCGATGCCGAAGGTCTCGAACGCGAACACGGCGGCCAGGATCACCCCGAGGACCACACCCGCTCGAAGTTCCGCCGCACTCACCCGGCCGCGCCGCGCGGCCACGATGGCGGCCATCACGGCCGCCGCGAGCAGCATGCGCAGGGCGAGCAGTGCCACCACCGAGTCGGCCGTGACGAGTTCCTTGGCGGCGAGGTAGGTCGATCCCCAGGTCGCGGCGACCAGGAGCAGGAGGAGGTCGACACGGAAACGACTGAGAAGAGCGGGCATCCCCCTATCGTCCGGTCCGCGCGCACATAAGACTAGAGAGCAGTTTCGTGCGCCATGGTTTAGTTTGAACTTATGGAACTCGGTCAGCTGCGTGCACTGCGGGAACTCGGCGACCGGGGCAGCATTGCCGCGGTCGCCGCGGCGCTGTACGTCACTCCCTCGTCGGTCTCTCAGCAGATCAGCGCCCTGCAACGCCACTCGACCGCCCCCTTGACCTACCGGGACGGGCGCCGCACCGCGCTCACCGACGCCGGGCGGGCACTGGCGATGGCGGCGATCGACGTAGAGGTGGCCCTCGAACGCGCTGACCAGGCGGTGGCACTCTTCCGCTCCGAGCCGGTCGGCACGGTGTCGGTGGCGGCCTTCCACAGCGCCGGTCTGGCGGTCTTCGGCCCGTTGATCGCCGCGAGCGCCGGCGCCGACCAGCCGGATGTGCGCGTCAGCGACTTTGATGTGGCCCAGAACGACTTTCCGGCTCTCACCGCCGATCATGACCTTGTTCTCGCGCACCGGCTGGTCGGCAGCCCGCCATGGCCGGGGTCGGTGCGGGTGGAACCGCTGCTCGACGAGCCGCTGGACATCGCCGTTCGACGCGAGCATCACCTCGCGACCACGGCCGAGATTCAGCCGGCCGACCTGCAGGGCGAGGACTGGGTCGCCGTGCACGAGGGATTCCCGCTGCAGCAGGCGCTCGCCGTCATCGCGGGTATCGGTGGGAGCGAGGCGCGCATCCGTCACCGGATCAACGAGTTCTCCGTCGCGGCCGCGGTGGTCGAAGCCAGTGACTGCATCGCCCTGATGCCCCGGTACACCACGGATATGCGCGACCACCCGAACCTGGTCCTGCTCCCGCTCGCTCGCCCCGGCCTCGGCCGGCACATCGATTGCCTGGCCCGCCCGGAGACGCTCGAGCGACGGAACGCGCAGACCGTTCTCGCGCAGATCACCACCATCGTCACCGCGCTCACCCGCTGACCGCGAGGACCGACCGCCTCAACCGAACGTGCCGAGGGCGCGCCGGTACGCGGCGCTGTCTGCCCGGGTGGCGCTGGTCACCAGTAGGGCATTCGGGCCGATGCGACGGGTGAACTCACCCACGCAGGGGATGGTGATGATGATCGTCAGGCCGGCCCGCCAAGCGGGGATGAGAGTCGCGAGATCGCGCCTCTCCGGGCTGTCCTCGAGTCTGGTCGGCAGCGCCGTCGCGTGCGCGGCGGCCCCGCTCTCCGACCAGGCCCGATAGGCAGGGCTGTCGAGGGCGGCACCGCCGACATCATCCCGCCAGCTCGGGCCGATCAGGCGACGGAGGAGGTCGGCCCGCTCGGCCGACCCGTCCGCGGTGCTGTGGAGTTCCTCGAAGATTCTCGGATCTTTCTCCCCGCCGGCGTGCGCGGCCGTCTGCTGCCAGAGGCGCGGCCAGGCCTCCGCCCACGCCGCCCGGGCATCCGTGCCCACCGTGTCGTCGTGAACGGCCGCGGGCGAGTCGGACAGCACCGGGGGCAAGTCGTCCCCGCGCGGTGCCAGCCCGTACGCTTCCCGAATCCAGAGCAGCTCCAGTAGCGCAGTGGGTCGATCCTCGATGGTGAGCATCATGTCGTGGGGCCACTGCTCGCCCGGTATCGGTTCGCTGGATCGCACGTCTCCCCCTCAGGTCGGTCCCCCTACCCTCGCCGACCGGCCGTCGTCACGCAAGGACCCGACCAGGGGCTACGAAGCAGGTGACTCGTGGGCGGTGACTTGGTGTGGTGCCGAGGAACACTGCCGCGTCATCGATCGTGACGGGAGGGACGGGACTGCAGCGCTGTACTGTGGACTTCGATATGTCGCCCGCCATCGCGGGACGACGCCCCCGATCCAAGGAGAACCAGATGTCGGTCGGCCTGCTCGCCGTAGTCGATGACATTCTTACCGCTGCCCTCAAGGCCAGCGCTAAGACCGCCGGCGTCGTCATCGACGACGCGGCCGTCACCCCGCAGTACGTGCAGGGGTTGTCGCCCGCTCGCGAACTCCACGTGGTCTGGCGCATCGCGCTGGGCAGCCTGTTCAACAAGTTCGTCATCATCATCCCGCTTGCGCTGCTGCTGTCGGCGTTCGCGCCCTGGGTGCTGCCGTTCCTGCTGATCCTCGGCGGCACCTACCTGTGCTTCGAGGGTGCGGAGAAGGTCACCGAGTGGTTCGGTGTGCATCACGTCGTGGAGGACACCGGGGCGCGGGATGAGAAGAAGCTCGTCTTCGGCGCCGTCCGCACCGACCTCATCCTGAGCACCGAGATCATGCTCATCGCCCTGGCCAGCCTCGACCCCGACTTCGGCATCTGGATGACGCTGGGCGCGCTGGTCGTCATCGGCCTCGGTATGACCGTGCTGGTTTACGGCGCCGTCGCCCTGCTTGTGAAGATCGATGACATCGGGCTGTCCCTGATGAAGAACCCGGCCCGCGGGGTGCGCCGCACCGGCGCGCGCATCGTGGCGGCCATGCCCGCGGTCTTCAAGGTGATCAGCATCATCGGCACCGTCGCCATGCTCTGGGTGGGTGGCCACCTGGTGATCACGAACCTGGCCGAGACGTTCTGGCACGGCCCGTACGACCTGCTGCACGTGGTGACGCACGCGGTGGAGTCGGCCGGCCCGGTCGTCGTCTGGCTCGCCGACACGGCGATGTCCGCCGTGTTCGGGCTCGCGCTGGGCCTGATCGTCGTCGGGATCGTTCTGGCCATCACGCGCCTCTTCAAGCGCAACCAGCCGGCCGACCACCACGTGCCGGTCTAACGCACCGACTTGCGCTCGTAGATCACCATTGACCAGACGTAGCCGATGACGGTGATCGCGACGCACCACCCGACCGCGAGCACCGCGCTCCAGCCGATCGGCGTACCCAGCAGCAGGCCGCGCAGGGTCTCGACGACCGGCGTGAAGGGCTGATACTCCGCGAACCATTCCAGACCGGCCGGCATCGACTCGGTGGGAACGAAGCCGCTGCCGAGGAAGGGCAGCAGTACCAGCAGGAGCGGCAGGTTGCTGGCCGTCTCCACCGACTTGGCCTGCATGCCCATGCCGACGGCCAGCCAGGTGATCGCGAATGCGAGCAGGGTGAGCAGGCCAGCGGCACCGAGCCAGTCCATGGGTGTGGCCGTGGGGCGGAACCCGATCAGCACCCCGACCCCGAGCACGAGAGCGACGGCGATGAGCGCCTGGATGGTGTTGCCGAGCACGTGCCCGGCGAGCACAGCGGCCCGGGAGATCGCCATGGTGCGAAACCTCGCCGTGATGCCCTCGGTCATGTCCATCGAGACCGTCGTCGCTGTGCCCCCTGCGGTACCGGCGATCGTGATCGCCAGGATTCCCGGTATGACGTAGGCGAGATAGGCCGCGCGCCCTGCGGTCGGATCGACACCGGGCAGGCCGGCCCCGAGCGTGCCGCCGAAGACGAACACGAACATCAGCAGGATCACCACCGGGCCCACGATCGTGAACACAGACAGGCCGGGGTACCGGATCATGTGCAGGAGGTTGCGGCGCAGCATCGTGACCGCGTCGGCGACGACGTGCGAGCGCGGCTGGGCGCCCTGAGCGGTGGTGCGCGGTGCGGTGACGGTGGTCATTGTTCGTGTCCTTTCGAATCGGCCCGAACCGACGACGTCTGCGCGCCCGTCAGGGCGAAGAAGACGTCATCAAGATCCGGGGTGTGGATGCTGAGGTCGTCGACCTCGAGGTCGGCCGAGGCCAGGCGGCCGAGCACGTCGCGCAGGGCACCGACCCCACCGGCGCTCGGCACGGTCAACGTGAGCGCGGCGTCGTCACGCGCAGAGCCGTCACGGGCAGAGCCGTCGAGCAGACGGGCTGCGGTGTCGAGCGCCGCGGCATCCGTGAATCGCAGCCGAATGTGCCCACCGGGCACGAGGCGCTTGAGCTCCTCCGGCGTGCCGTCGGCGACGATCCGGCCTCTGTCGAGCACCGCGATGCGGTCGGCGAGCTGGTCGGCTTCGTCCAGGTGCTGCGTGGTGAGCAGCACCGTGGTGCCCTCGGCGACCAGGCCTCGCACGATGTCCCACATCGTGCGGCGGCTGCGCGGGTCCAGGCCCGTGGTGGGTTCGTCGAGAAAGATCACGCTCGGTGTGGAGACCAGGGTCATGGCGAGGTCGAGGCGACGCTTCATGCCGCCGGAGTACGTGACCAGCGGCTTGCGGGCGGCGTCGACGAGGTCGAATTGGTCGAGCAGCTCGGCCACGCGCGCCTTCCCGCGCCTGTCACCGAGGTGACGCAGCCGCGCCATCAGCAGGAGGTTTTCCTCGCCGGTGAGCAGGCCGTCGACGGCCGAGAACTGGCCGGTGAGGCCGATGGCGGCGCGCACGCCGTTCGCGTCCCGCCGCACGTCGCAGCCGGCCACGGTCAAGGTGCCGGCGTCGGGCCGCACGAGGGTGGACAGGATGTGCACGATCGTGGTCTTGCCGGCACCGTTGGGGCCGAGCAACGCGGTGACGGTGCCGGTGGGCACGGTGAGGTCGACGTCATCCAGTACCGTCTGGCTGCAGTAGGCCTTGCGCAGCCCGCGGATCTCGATGGCTGGTGCGGTCATGGGTTCGTTCCCTTCTCTGGGGCGTCCGGGTCACCGGGCGCGATGAATGCCGATATCGCCGAACTGGGTGCGCGCCCGAACCGCGACGGTCTGTTCGGCCGGGTCTGGTGCGGTGTCGCCGGCGAGTTCGTTGCGCAGGCGGCCGGTCTTCGCCGCCAGGTCGAGCCAGGCAGGCACCCCGGGTTGTACGCCGATGGTGATCTGGCCGTAGCCGCTCTCCACCTGCACGGAGCCGGCGGAGATCTCCCCCAACCGGATGGTGCCGTATGCGGTCTTGGCCGTGACTCCGGCCAGGGCCCGCTCGATGTCGAGGTCGCCGTAGGACAGCTTCGCGTCGAGGTCACCACCGCACTCCCCGACGGTGATGCTGCCGTGCGACGCCTTGAGGATGGCGTCACCGGTGACGGTGCCGATGCGGATCTGGCCGTGGTCGGCGGTCATCTCGATGTCGCCATCGGCGGCGGCGATGGTGGTGCTGCCGTGCCCGGCGCGCAGCCAGAGGTCACCGGTGCCGTCCAGGTCAACCGACCCGGTGGAGCACTTGAGCCGGGTGGCGCCGAGGCGCCCGGTCGTGCGCACATTACCGGCGGAAATGTCGGCGGTGAGGCGCGATCCGGCGGGCAGTTCGATGGTCAGGTCCACCGATTCGGTGGGACCGATGATGCTGAACCGGGGCTTGGGTCCGGTGATCGTGAGGCGTTCACCGTCGAAGTCCACCTGGGTCTCTTCGGCGCCGCGACGGTCGACCGCCTTGGCCGGGCTGGTCGCCGAGACGGTCACAACGGTGTCGACCCGGTCGCTGGCGACCACGTGGATCTCACCGACGGGCAGCTTGATGGCGAGGTCGATCGGGTTCGGGGTGCTGAAGGTGGGCATACTGATGCGTCCCTCTCTCTGGGTTCTGGGTACAACGAACCGACCCCGCGGATGCGCGTGGCTGGCCTAGCTCGAATTGGGCGGCTCTAGCGGGCCCAACCCGCGAAGTTGTCGCCGGTGCGCAGGGTGCGCTGCGCCGATCGGCGTTGTTTGGGTTGCAGGGCGGCCGCGGTGGCGCGCACCAGCCAGGCGTTGACCGAGAGGCCGTCGGCCGCGGCCGCATCGTCCACCCGCGCCTTGAGGGCATCCGGCAGGCGCAGCGTCGTGCGCGACGTGCTGGCGTCGTCGAGGTCGACGGATGGGGCCGGCCGCTCCTCGCCCTCCGGCTCGGCGGCCGGCGCCGTCACGACGAACTCGACCTCGCGCCCGCGCAGCCGCACGTCGACCGACCCGGGTGCGAGGTCACGGGTGATCTCGCCGGCCGCGGCGGACAGCGCGTCGAGGAGCACGAGCCGCACCGCGGCATCCAGGCCGGCGGCGAGTCGTTCGGCGGCGGCGCGGGTGTCCTCCGCGCCGTTCGCCGCGGCATCCACCAGCTGGCGCTGCAGGTCGTTGACGTACTGTCCGAGTTCCATGCCACCATAGTGACACCACGATGGTGTCACGTCAAGCTTGGAGTGGTGTCACGTCTCTAGTTGAGTGCGCTGTGCACGCAGATGGCGATCTGCACCCGGTTGTCCACGGCGAGCTTGTCGAGGATGCGCCCGACGTGGGTCTTCACGGTCGTCACGCTCACGAAGTGGGCCCGGGCGATCTCGGCGTTGGAGAGCCCCTGGGCGATGGCCAGAGCCACGTCTCGTTCACGGGCGGTGAGCAGGTCGAGCCTGGCCGCCGCATCCGTTGACTGCCGCGGCCCTGGCTGGGCGGCGGCCACCTTGATCAGCTGACCGATCACCGGCTGCGACAGAATGGTGCGGCCGGCGGCCACCTGGCGAACGGCGTCGATCAGCTCCGCGGGCGGTGTGTCCTTGAGCAGAAAGCCGCTCGCTCCCAGGCGCAGGGCGGTGAGCACGGATTCGTCGGTGTCGAAGGTCGTGAGCACGATGATCTTGAGGTCGGGTTGCGCAGCGAGTAGCTCCCGGGTGGCGGCGAGGCCGTCCAGCTGCGGCATCCGGATGTCCATCAGCACGACGTCGGGTTGACTGTCGATGGTCAGCAGCATGCCTGCCCGGCCGTCCCCGGCCTCGCCCACAACCTGCAGCTCGGGGTCGCCCTCGAGGATCAACCGGAGCCCGGAGCGCACCAGCGCTTCGTCGTCGACGAGGACCACCCTGATGCGCGTCACCTCGTCCACGGCAACCATGCTTCCACGGTGAAGGAGCCCCGAGCGACCCCGGCGGTGAGCTCCCCGCCGGCCAGGCGGGCGCGTTCGCGAAGTCCGGTCAGTCCCAGCCCGGACGGCGGCGGCGCGCCGGCGGCCTCTGGCGCACCGGCACCGAGCGGATTGTGCAGGCGCAGGGTGACGCGGCCTCCAGGCTCCCCGCCGAGGCGCACCGCCACGGTCTGCCCTGGGGCGTGCTTGCGGGCGTTGGTGAGGCCCTCCTGGATGAACCTGTACAGGTGCCGGCTGGTGGCGTCGGCGAGCCCGTCGAGGTGTCCGGCCGCGGCTTCGTCGACCTCGACGCTGGCGGGGGTTCCGGCGCGCCGGCTGTCCTCGAGCAGGTCGGTCAGACCGGCCAGGGTGGGCTGGGGTTGGGTGCGCTGCGACCCTTCGGCCTCGGCCGGGTCCCGCAGCACACCGAGCACGTCACGCAGTTCGCCCAGCGCCAGGTGGGCGTTCTCCCGCACGATGCCGACGGTGCTGGCCCGCTGGGCAGCCGACAGGTCTGGCCGGGACTCGAGCACGCCGGCGTGCAGGGCCACCAGGGAGAGCCGGTGGGCGAGCACATCGTGCATCTCGCGGGCAATGCGGGCCCGCTCGCTCAGCCGGGCCTGGTCACGTTGGGCGTGCTGCTCGCGCAGGGCGCTGTCGGCCTGGTCCTGCAGGCTCACCAGCAGCTGCCGCCGCCCGCCGATATACATGCCGGTGACCACCAGGATGGCGCTGATCACGACCGCGGTCAGCACGAGCTGCCAGAGCGGCGATTCCTCCCGCACCGGCAGGGCGACATCGAAGAGCACGGTGACCGCGGCGAACAGCACCGCGGCGACGGTGATCTCCGGCCAACGCCGGCGGGTCGCCAGCGACACCAGAACCAGCGCCGCGGCACCCGTCGCCGTGGCGGAGACCACCGACATCACGATGATCACGATCGCCACGAGCAGCGGCGCCCGGTGGCGCAGCGGAACAAGCCCGATCGCGACGAAACCCAGCATCACGTCGAGCAGCAGACGGGCGCCGACCTCGAGCGACTCCGGCCCGGTCGGGTCCACGGTGTCCAGGGCCAGGGAATACGCGATGAACAGCGCGCCGATGCCCACGAACAGGGCCAGGGCCATCCGCCACAGGGTGCCCCACACTCGCGCGGCACGGCGGGGCGGCCGCAGCAGGGGTTTCGTGGTGGTCACGGCACCAACCCTAGTTCTCCGACCCAACGCCGGGCACCGCCACCGGGAGGAGCGCGACCTCATCCTTTAGGCCAGCGCATTCCGGCCGAAAGCGGATGCGCCGAGCGCCCGTTCCGCCGACACTGGAACTGTGACCGACAGCCTTGTGACCTCAGACCCGATCAAACACCCCGCCCCGGGCTCCGCCGCCTACCACCGCCTCGGCCGCACCTCGCCGAGCTACCGTTGGTGGAAGCCGCTGCTCGTCGGACTCCTCGGCACGGTGTTCTACCTGGTTGCGCTCGTGCTGCTCTTTCTCGGAGCGGTACTGGCCGGGCTGGTGGTGCCGGAGGTGGGGCGGTCGCTGAACACCGTCTTCACCGACTCGCTCGCCTTCGACCTGACCGACCCGGTCACCCTCGCGGTGGTGCTGCTCTCGCTGATCCCCCTGTTGCCGGCGCTGCTGCTGGCCACCCGCATCGTGGGCGCCCAGCGGGTGGGGCTGCTGTCGTCGGTGGCCGGCCGGCTGCGCTGGCGGTGGATGCTGCGCTGCGCATCCGTTGCGGCGGCCGTCTACCTGGTGGGCTACCTGGTGATTTTCGCCGTCTCGGCGCTCGGCGGCGAGAGCGTGGCCCCCGACCTCGGCCGGCCAGAGCTGCCGGTGCTGCTGATCCTCACCGTGCTGCTGGTTCCGCTGCAGTCAGCGGCCGAGGAGTACGTCTTTCGTGGTTACCTCATGCAGACCATCGGCGGCTGGCTGCGGCATCCGGCATTCGCCATCCTGCTGCCCATCCCGCTCTTCGTGATCGGCCACGATTACGAGCTGATCGGCATGATCGATGTGGCCGTGTTCGCGGCCGCCGCCGGCTGGCTCACCTGGCGCACCGGCGGTCTCGAGGCCGCCATCGCGCTGCACGTCGTGAACAACCTGTCCATCTTCGGCCTGAGCGCCATCGGGCTCGTCGATCCCAACGGCACCGATCTGGGCCCGGTCGACCTGGTGTTCTCGCTGCTGATGACGCTCACCTTCGTCGTCGTGGTCACCCGCCTGCAGGCGCACCCCGCCCGTGGGGCGGAGGCGCGCTATGGTCGAGGCGACACGACGCTCTGACCCAGGAGGCCGACCATGCCTGTCGGATTGACCATCAGCCGCACCATCGCCGCACCGCCGGAGCGGGTCTATGCCGCGTGGACCCGCCCGGAGGAATTCGCCGTCTGGTTCGGCGGCGATGCCGTCGACGTTCCGGCCGAGACGGTATCGATGGATGTGCGGGAGGGCGGCCTGTGGACCGCCCAGATGCGGGTACCGGACGGCAGCTCCATCTACTGGCACGGCCGCTACACCGAGGTCGACCCACCCCGGCGCCTGGCCTTCACCATGGACGACGACCCGGCCGTGGATACCACCGACCCGGTCGTGGTCACATTCGCGCCTGCCGCCGGTGGCACCGAGATGCGGCTCACCCAGCCACGCGACGACCTCACCGACGAGCAGCTGGCCCAGACCCTGCTCGGCTACAACGCGTTCTTCGACAGCATGGAGATCATGCTCGCCGGCCGCGACTGACCCGCTGCCACGCCGCTCAGACGGTGTCGACCGCTGGCACCAGCTCGGCCAGCGCCACGAGGTGGGCCGCCAGGGCCCGCTCGTGACGCTCGGAGGGCAGGAACACCCCGTCGACGAGGTGCTCGGCGACCCACGCGATCTCCACGTTGGCGGCCAGGGTGCGCATGCCCAGATTCACCAGCACCGGCCGCAGCGCCACCACGGCGCGGGTACCGCCGGAGAGACCGCCGTAACTGACCAGCCCCACCGGTTTACCGGCCCACTCGCCGTGCAGGTGGTCGATCGCGTTCTTCAGCGGCGCCGAGTAGCTGTGGTTGTACTCCGGCAGCACGAAAACCACCGCGTCCGCCGCCTCCACCCGGCGACTCCACTCCCAGGTGAGCTCGCTCGTGTACGCCTTCAGCCGCGGATGGTTCGGCTCGGCGAGCATCGGCAGCGCGAACTCGGCAAGGTCCACCACATCCACCTCCACGTCCTCGGCCTGCCGGGCGGACTCGGCCACCCAGGCGCCCACCGGACCACCGGCCCGACCCACCCGCGTGCTCGCGATCAGCACCATCAGTCTCATGCGCCCACCACCTCCCGCACGGGCCGGGCATCCCAGCGCGCCCAATCGGCGCTGATGCCGTCCGCGGCGACCAGCAGCTGCGGCAGGTAGTCGTCCACCAGGGTCTGCATGCTGGTCTCGTAGGCGTGCGTGTTGAGGTTGACAGCCGCGACGACCGCACCCGCGCCATTGCGGATGGGCGCCGCGACCGACCGGATGGCCGGGGCCAGCTGTTGGTCGGTGATGGCCCAGCCGCGCTCGCGCACCTCGGCGAGCGCCGCGTCGATCTCGGGCCGGCTCGGCGCCCAGACCGCCGTCACCGGCGACCGGCTCGGCTGGCTCAGGGCCGCGTCGAGGGCCTCTGTGCTCAGCCCGGCCAGCAGCACCTTGCCCAGCGAGGTCGCCACGGCGGGAAACCGGGTGCCGATGGTGACCGAGAGGGCCACCAGCTTGGGCACCGCCACCCGCGCGACGTAGACCACATCCGACCCGTCGAGCTGGGCGACCGAACAGGATTCGTTCACTCGGCTGCTCAGGTCGGTCAGGTGCGGTCGGGAGAGCTCCCAGATGTTGCTCGAACACACATAGGCCATGCCCAGCTCGAGCACCCGTGGGGTGAGGCTGAACCCCGCATCGTCGCTGCGCACATACCCCAGCTCGGCCAGGGTGATCAGGATGCGCCGCGCGGTCGGGCGGGCCAGCCCGGTGGCCGTGGCCACCTCGGTGAGGTTGAGCACGGGGCGGCCGGGACCGAAGACCGTCAGCACGTCGAGTCCCCTGGCGATCGCCTCGATGAAATCCGGGCTCTCGGTGTCGCGTCCCATCATGCCCTCCCTTGCCGCCGAGGCCGGGTGGCAGAGTGCGCAGGAATCTGCTCGCCGCCCTTGACCGTCGATCGCTTGTGGGGTTCACTATAGATCAATGTCCGCCCAGCGGACAGTCGTCCGCAGAATTGAAAGGCAACGATGCCTCCAGCTTTCGCATCCACCCCCACGGATACCGCGAGTCCTCTCGAGGCGCCCGCCCATCAGGCCGGCCCCCTCGACGGCCTCCTCGTGGCCGACTTCTCCCGCGTGCTGGCGGGCCCGTACTCCACCCAGCTGATGGGCGACCTCGGCGCCACCATCGTCAAGGTCGAGGGTCCGTCCGGCGATGAGACCCGCGACTGGGCGCCGCCGGAGCGCGACGGCGTCTCCACCTACTACCTCGGCGTGAACCGCAACAAGCGCAGCATCACGCTCAACCTGGCCGACGCCGATGACCGCGTGCTGGCCCAGGAGCTCGCCCGCAGGGCCGACATCGTGATCGAGAACTTCAAGCCGGGCGGCCTGGCCAAATTCGGCCTGGACTACGCCTCGGTGCGCACCACGAACCCGGCCGTGATCTACGCATCGATCAGCGGATTCGGCACCGCCGGCGGGGCCGCACTGCCGGGCTACGACCTCATTGTGCAGGCCATGAGCGGCCTGATGAGCCTCACCGGCGACGCAGACGGCACCCCGTTTCGCAGCGGCGTCTCGGTCTTCGACATCATGACGGGCATGCAGGCCACCGTGGGCATCCTCGCGGCGCTCAACCACCGCAACAGCACCGGTCAGGGCCAGCAGGTGCAGGTGAACCTGCTCTCCACCGCGCTGTCGGCCATGGCCAACCACTCCTCCACCTACGTCGCAGGCGGCACCGTGCCGTTCCGCATGGGAAACGCCCATCCCAGCCTGTTCCCCTACGAACCACTGCCGGCCAGCGACGGCGACATCGTGATCGTGGCCGCCAACGACCCGCAGTTTCTCAAACTCGCCACCGCGCTCGGCCACCCGGAATGGGCCGAGGACGACAAATTCGCCCGCACCGTGTCGCGCAACCAGAATCGTGAGGAGCTGCGCCCCCTGCTGGTGGAGGCCCTCGCCGCCCGCACCACCGCCGAGTGGTTCGACGAACTCACCCGGGCCGGCGTGGCCTGCGGCCCGATCAACACCATCGACGGTGGCGTGGCCCTGGCCGAACGGCTCGGCCTGAACCCCGTCGTGCAGGTCGGCGAGGGCGACGACGCGATCCCCATGGTGCGCAATCCCATCGATTTCTCGCTCACCCCCGCCCGGTACCTGTCGCCGCCGCCCACGCTGGGCCAGGATGCCGACGAGATTCGCGCCTGGCTCGCCCGGCCCGACCCCGAGCACCGATCAGACCACTACGAGAGCGAGTACGAGCTGTGACCGACTACCCCACCGGCCTGGGCACCAGCGACCGCGACACCATCTCGCTGCTCGGCCACGACCTCGCCGGCGAGTTGCTCGGCACCGTCACCTTCGGCGAGCTCGCCTTCTGGCTGGCCACTCAGCAGCGGCCCACCGCCGGGCAGTTGCGCGTGTTCGAGGCCGTTCTCGTGTCGTTGGCCGACCACGGCTTCACCCCCACGGCCATCGCCGCCAGGCTCACCTACTACTCCGCACCCGACTCGCTGCAGGGCGCCATCGCCGCTGGCCTGCTCGGCGGCGGCAGCCGGTTCCTCGGCGTCACCGAAGACACCGGCCTGTTCCTGCACACCGCGCTGGCCGACCTCGGCGACACCACCGGCTTCACCGACGACGACTGGGATGCCGCCGCGATCACCCTGCTCACCGCCACCAAGCAGTCCGGCCGCCGCGTGCCGGGCCTCGGTCACCCGGTGCACAAGCAGCGCGACCCCCGCACGGCCGTGATCATCCGCATCGCCGACGAACAGGGCCTGCGCGGGCCGCACCTGCGCCTGTTCGAGGCCATCGGCCGCACCAACGGCCAGGTGCTCGGCAAGCAACTGCCGCTGAACGGCGCCGGCATCGCCGGAGCCGCCCTGGCCGACCTGGGCCTGCCGATCGAGCTGCTGCGCGGCTTCGCGCTGCTCGCCCGCACCGCCGGGCTGATCGGCCACCTCGCCGAGGAACGCCTGCACCCCATCGCCCCGGCGATCTACGCCGAGGTCGACCGCAACGCCGTCTATGTTCCCGCCACATCCACCGACTAGTCCACCAGCCGTCCCGAACCAGCAGTCCCGAACCAGCAACCTCGAAGGAGAGTAATGGCCACCCTGAGCGCGGTGCTCGCCACCACCCACCACCCGTTCTACCTCAAGGCCACCACGGCGCCGCCCGAAGAGCGGATGCCGCAGGCCGACGAGTGGAAGGCCAAGGTGGAGGCCTACCGAGAGACGCTCACGGTCGCCAAGCCCGACATCCTGGTGATGGTCGGCGCCGACCACTTCCACCAGTTCTTCTCCGACAACTACCCCACCTTCCTCATCGGCAAGCAGCCGATGTACGACGCCACCTTCTACAACGAGACCCGCGAGTTCGGCCTGCCGACATTCCTGTTGCAGGGCCACGAGGAGCTCTCCGGCTACATGCTGCAGGGGCTGCTCGACCGGGGCTTCGACTTCTCGGTCAGCCACGAGCTCAAGATCGACCACTCGATCATCTGCCCGATCATCACCACCCGGCCGGATGCCGACCTGCCGATCGTGCCGATCTACACGAACATCTTCGCTCCCCCGCTGCCCAGCCCCAAGCGGTTCTGGGACCTGGGCCGGGCCATCCGCTCGATCATCGACGAGTGGCCGAGTGACCTGCGCGTGGCCGCGGTCGGCAGCGGTCACCTCTCCCTCGAGCTCGGCGGTCCACGTCAGTTCGGCGAGACCGGGCCAGACCCCGAATTCGACCTGCAGGCCATCGAGTGGCTGCGCACGGGCGACATCGACGGGATCCTCGCCAACGTCACCCACGAGAGCATGGCGGGTGCCGGCAATGCCACCCATGGGTTCATGGACCTGATCCTGATGATGGGCATCGCCGGCCCGATCGAGGCCTCCTACGTCGACAGCCTCGACCTCTTCCACACCCGTGAGGCCTACGTGACCTGGTACCCGGAGGGGGCGCCGTCGTGAGCACCTATTACGTGAACAAGTTCCTCTTCCAGGTCGACGGCGACCCCGAGCTGCTCGCCCGGTACAAGGCCGACCCGGCCGAACTGGTGACCTGGTGGGAGACCGAGCGCGGCCCGTGGCTGAACCGGGTGGAACGCACCACCTGGCTGGGCTTCACCGACACCGAACGCCGCGCCCTCGTGGAGCACGACTACGTCACCCTGTTCGAGCTCGGCGCGCACTTCTTCCTCTCGCTCACCATCTTCATCGCCCTCTACGACGCCGAGTACGCGGCCCGCACCGGACCGCTGTCCTTCCAGCGCGAGTACGCCGCCAACCTGGCCCACTGGATGGGCAAGGAGTACCCCAGCGTCGCCCTGTAATCCACCGCACCGCGCACCCGTTCCGCCGTTCGCTATCCGCTCGACCCAGGCAAAGGAGCCCGTCATGCCCGCCACCCCCATTCCCGCCCTGCCAGACCACACGCCGCCGGGCACCGTCTTCCGCGATGCCACAGTGCTAACCATGGATTCCGCACGGCAGGTCCTGCCGCACACCGACGTGCTCGTCGTCGACGACAGCATCGCGGCGATCGGCCCGCACCTGGTCGTGCCAGACGGCACCTTCGAGATCGACGCGGCCGGCGGCATCCTGATGCCCGGCATGATCGACACCCACCGGCACATGTGGCAGACCGCGATGCGCGGCTACGGCGCCGACTGGACCCTCACCCAGTACTTCGTCTGGTACTACCTCGAGCACGGCAAGCACTTCCGGCCGCAGGATGTCTACGCCGGCAACCTGCTCTCCTCCCTCGACGCCATCGACGCCGGCATCACCACCACGGTGGACTGGTCGCATGGCCTGCGCACCATTGGCCACGCCGAGGCCGCGCTCGCTGCGCTGCAGGAGGCGCCGGGCCGGTCGGTGCTGGCCTACGGCAACATCTTCGCAGGCCCCTGGGAGTGGTCGGACTCCGACGAGTTCAAGGCCTTCGCCGCCGCCCGCGAGAAGGGCAACGAGATGACCGGCTTCCAGATGGCGTTCGATGTCACCGGCGACCCCACCTTCCCAGAGCGGCGCGCGTTCGAGGTGGCCCGCGACCTGGACCTGGCCGTGACCACGCACGCCGGCGTGTGGGGTGCCACCAACGACGACGGCATCCGGCTGATGTACGAGAACGGCTTCATGACCCCCGGCACGGTCTACGTGCACGCGGCCACACTCTCCGACGACTCCTACCAGCGCATCGCCGCCACCGGCGGATCGGTCTCGCTGTCGACCGAGAGCGAGCAGAGCTGCGGCCAGGGCTACCCGCCGTCGTGGGTGCTGCGGTCACACGGCATCCCGGTGTCACTGTCGGTGGACACCAGCGTGTGGTTCAGCAGCGACCTGTTCGCGGCCATGCGCACCACGCTCGGCGCCGACCGGTCCATCGAGCACATGAAGGCGCACGAGTTGGGCGACACCGTCACCCACTCGCACCTGCGCGCCGAGCACGTGGTGGACTGGGCCACCCGAGGCGGCGCCGCGGCGCTAGGCAAGGAGGCCACGCTCGGCTCGATCGAGGTGGGCAAGAAGGCGGATGTGGTGCTGGTGAAGAACGACGACTCCCCGTCGATGTTCCCGATCCTGAACCCCTATGGGCACATCGCCCTGCAGGCCAACCGGGCCGACGTGCACACCGTGCTGGTCAACGGCAGGATCGTGAAGTACGCCCACGCGCTGGTCGGCAACCAGCTCGCCGCTGCCCGCACCGCGGTGGAGGACACCATCACACACCTGCAGTCCACCCTGGGCGACGACGTCTGGCGGGCGGGCATGAACCCCGACATCCCCGAGACGAAGATCCTCGACAACCCGTACACCTACACCGAGTACCGCACCAGCTCCACCCACGAGGCCGCGGAGGTCTGAGCCGCGGGCAGCGTCACCCGACCGCGGCGGTGATGAGGCGCTCCAGACGCACGATGCCGGCGTAGCGGCCTGCGTTGTCGGTGACGATGAGCGGGTCGTAGCGGTGGGTGCTGTCGCGGGTGACCGCGCGCAGCAGCGCATCCGTCACCGGGGTGTCGAGGTTGACCCGCATGGCGTCGGCGGTGACACCGAGGGAGGCGCTCTCGCTGTCGAGAACCGAGACGGGGCGGCCGTGCCGGTCGAGCAGCACCACGGCGCGCACCCCGGCGTGGTCGCTGAAGACCCTGGCCGCCTCCGCCACCGACTCCACGGCGGGCGCGGTGTCGAGCAGGTCCCGCACCGTGGCGATCTGTTTCGGGTCGGCGCTGGGCAGCACGAGTGTGGACAACTCTGGCCACGCGGGTGCGGGGCGGGCGAGGAAGTATCCCTGCGCGAGGGGCACCCCGAGCGCCGTGATGGCGTCGTATTCGGCTTCGGTTTCGATGCCCTCGGCCAGCACCCACGAGTCGATACGGCTCGCGAACGTGCCGACCATCTCCACCAGCGCCCGCTTCGCCTCGTCGGTGTCGATGCCCTGAATGAGCTCCCGGTCGAGTTTGATCAGCGCGGGCTTGAGCACCAGCAGGCGACTGAGGCCGGCATAGCCCGAGCCGAGGTCGTCCACGGCGATCAGGCCTCCGGCAGCACGGATGGCGTCGAGCTCGGGCTCGAGATCGGTGGCGGAGTCGATCGCGGACTGTTCGGTGAGCTCGACGAACACCCCGGCGAGGTCGCCCTGATCGCGCCAGACCGCCCGAATCGCTTCCTGCTGCAGCACGTGTGGTGACACGTTCACGGTGAGGAAGCAGTTGGTGGGGATCGAGGCGCGGTGCGCCAGGATCACGCGCAGGCAGATCGCTTCGATTTCCGCCGAACGCTCGGCGGCGCGAGCCTGGGCGAACAGGTCCTCCACGCCGATCCCCGCTGGCATCTCGAACCGCGCCAGCCCCTCGTACCCCACCACGGTTCCCCTGGCGGTGTCCACGATCGGCTGGAAGACCGCGGACACACCGGTTCCGGAGGCGACCGTATCCAACAACTCGGTCCACTCCGCGGCGGAGTGCGGCATCGTCAGACGGAGACGATACGGTCGGTGATGCTCTCGACCAACTCGGGCGTGACGGTCTCGATGCCGTGGGCGGCGCTGGCGTGCTGGGCGACGAGGACGAGGATCTCGTCATCGGTGGAGCTGACCCAGCTGGCCGTGCAACCCGGCACGACATCTCCGCACGCAAATGACTTCATGACAAACCCCTTGACCTTGTCGCCACCGGCGACGTGATGTGTACGTATGTTTCAGAGTGTAGTTCGGCGACGATGCGGTTTCGGATTGGGGTTGGCGGGCTAGTAGCGAACCTCGTCGATCGGGCCGCCGCCGGCGAGGTCTTCGAGCAGCAGTTCGGGGTGGTCGCGCACGGTGTTGCGCAGCCGCCAGGGGGTGCTGAACAGGGCCAGCAGGGTGCCGTCGCTGCGGCGCAGCACCTCCACCTGACGGTCGTGGCCGAGGATCAGCGCGCTCTCCTTGTCGGTGCGGCGGGCCAGCTGGTACGGCAGCACATCGCTGCGGATGGCGGCACCGAAGTCGTGCGACATCCGCTCTTCGACCACCTCGAACTGCATCGGGCCCACGGCGCCGAGCACCGGCGCCTGGTCGCCGCGCAGGTCGGAGCGCATCACCTGGATGACGCCCTCGTGGTCGAGCTGGTCGATGCCGCGGCGGAACTGCTTGTGCTTGCTGGTGTCGGCGGGGCGCACGGCGCGGAAATGCGCGGGCGCGAACATCGGAAGCGGCGGGAAGGTGACGGCCGGGGCACCCTCGTGGATCGAGTCGCCCACGCGCAGTGCTGAGGCATTGACCAGACCGACGATGTCGCCGGGCCAGGCCTCTTCGGCGACCTCCCGGTCCTTGCCGAACAGTTGCTGGGCGTACTTCGTGGCGAACGGGCGGCCGGTGGCGGAGTGGGTGACCACCATGCCGCGGCGGAACTGGCCGGAGCAGACGCGCACGAAGGCGACGTAGTCGCGGTGCGAGGAGTTCATGCCCGACTGCACCTTGAAGACGAAGCCGGAGAACGGGCTGGTCACCGGGCGGTGGCCGCCGGCGGCGTCGAGGCGCGCCTCGGCGGGCGGGGCGAAGTCCACCAGGGTGTCGAGGATGTGCTGCACACCGAAGTTGAGCACTGCGGCGGAGAACAGCACCGGGGTGGTGACGCCGCCCAGGAACGACTCTTCGTCGTGGTTCTGGCCCTCCTCGGCGAGCAGCTCGGATTCCTCGGCGGCGGCGATCCAGGCGTCGCCCTCTGCGGCGGCGGCCTCCTCGGCGGTGGTGCGTTCGGAGTCGGCGCGGGTGGCGCCGCCTGCGGTGCGGTTGAAACGGATGAAGTCGGTGCTGTCGCGCTCGATCACACCGCGGAAGTCACCCGCGATGCCGACCGGCCAGGTGAGCGGGGTGGGGATCAGGCCCGTGCGGGTGCGGATCTCGTCCATCAGGTCGAGCGCGGCGGAGCCGGGCCGGTCCCACTTGTTGATCACGGTGATGACGGGGAGCCCCCGCTGCTTGCAGACCTCGAAGAGCTTCATGGTCTGCACCTCGAGGCCCTTGCTGGCGTCGACGAGCATCACGGCGGCATCCACCGCGGAGAGCACCCGGAAGGTGTCCTCGGAGAAGTCGGCGTGGCCGGGGGTGTCGACGAGGTTGATCACGCTGTCGCGGTACTCGAACTGGATGGCGGCGGACGTGATCGAGATGCCACGCTCCTGCTCCATGGTCATCCAGTCGGAGACGGTGCCGCGGCGGCCGGCCTTGCCGTGCGTGGCGCCGGCGGTGGTGATGGCGCGCGCGTGCAGCAGCAGCGCTTCGGTGAGCGTGGACTTACCCGCGTCGGGGTGGGAGATGACGGCGAAGGTGCGCCGGCGGATGGCCTGGGCCTCGACCTCTTTCGGGGACACCTCGGTGCCCGGGGTCAGTGTTGCTTCAGCCACGTTCGCGTTCCTACCTCTAATAGCGTGGCGCGGATGAGCGCCTCAAGTCTGGTGCCGGCCCCGTTCGGCCGCCGCAAACTGGGTTGCGGTGGCGCTGGGCACGACAAACGCGCGACGCTGACGCGCGCACGTCCTTCAAACCTAACCTGCACGGCTGGCCAACCGCCGCGAGTTGCCCTCTTTCGGACCAGTTGCCCCGCTGCAACGGGGCAACTCGTCCGCAGCGGGGCACGTCGGCGTCAGCGCGGCACGGCAGCGTCAGCGGGGCACAGCGCGGTAGTGCGCCCGCAGCTCAGGGCTCAGGTGCTCGGTGGCGTAGCTGAGCATGGTGCGCGGCATCCGCCCGGCGTGCTGGTCGAGAAACTCGACGAGCACCGCCCGATCCACGCGGGCACCAACCTCGCGCAGCATCCAGCCCACGGCCTTGTGCAGCAGCGGCTCGGGGTCGCCCAGCAACCGCTCGGCCAGGTCGAGGGTGGTGGATGCGTCACCGTGGCGGATGAAGGTGTGCGTCGCGATCACCGCCACGCGGCGCTGCCAGAGGATGCCACTGGCCGCGAGTTCGTAGAGCAGCCCGCGGGGCCGGTCGAACAGGTACTCGCCCAGCAGGCCGGGCGCCGACAGGTCGACGAGGTCCCAGTTGTTCACCCGGCCGGCCCGCACCTGCTCGAGGTAGAACTCGGCAAGCGCCCGACGCTCCTGGTCGTCCCTGGTGCGGGCGGCGCTGGCCAGGGCGAACTGCGCCACCAGGATCAGCAGGCCGGTCAGCCGGTGCTCGTGCACCGGGTCGGCCAGGAGCAGCTCGGTCTCGTTCGCCGGCAGGGACGAGAACCGTTTGACCACCGCACGGGCTTCTGGCACCGTCACCCCGATGAAGAGATCACCCTCGCCGTACTGCCCCACACCGGTCTGGAAGTACCGGGCGGCACCGGCAGCGCGTTCAGGGTCGGCCACCGCGGCGAGCGCGGCGCGTACCTCGGCCGCCGTCGGGCTGGTGTGGTGCGCGGCATCCGTCATGGCAGCAGATTAGCCCGACAGCTCAGTCCGCCCCGGAGACCACCAGATCGGCCCGCGCCCTGCTCTCCTCGATCAGGATCGCGTTCGCGCCGTCCACCGAGCTCGCCCAGGCGTGCGCGGCCTCCGGGCTGCGACCGTGCCTGGTGTGCCGGTCGACCAGGCGGGCGAGCCGTTCGTCTGCCGCGGTCTCGCAGAACCAGACCTCGGCCAACAGACCCGGTATCCGGTTCCACGGTTCCTGGTCCACGAGTAGGTAGTTGCCCTCCACGATCACGATCTCGGTGCCGGCCGCAATCGCAACCTCCCCCGCGATGCCCTCGTCGACGGTGCGCTCGAAGCTCGGCGCGTAGACGGTATGGTGCTGCTCGGCGAGCACCCGGTTCAGCAGCGCGACGAATCCCCAGCCGTCGAAGGTGTCGATGGCGCCCTTGCGGTCGTGGATGCCGAGCCGGTCGAGGGTGGCGTTGGCCAGGTGGAAGCCGTCCATCGGCAGGTAGACCGCCCGGGAGTCGGCCCCACCGGCGTTGAGGTGCTCCACCAGCTGCCTGGCGAGGGTGGTCTTGCCCGCACCGGGGCTGCCGGTGATGCCCACGATGATCCGGCTGTTCCCGCCGAGCAGGCCGAGCACCCGCCGGGCCAGGTCGGCCGTGGCCAGGTCAGGAGTGGACACGCGAGGCCCCTCTTCGATGTTCATAAGACAACTATCCCGGGTGCGGGGGCCCATTCGCCTGCCCTTCTGCCCACGCCAGAGCGGTGGCACGATTGGCCTGACCGAACTGGAGGTGGCCCGTCGTGATCGAGGCATTCGGCGCGGTGCTGCCCGTGGCGGTCGCGGTCGCCCTCAGCCCAATCCCGATCATCGCGGTTGTGCTGGTGCTGCTGTCCCCCGCCGGTCGGCCGACGGGGCTGGCGTTCCTGGCCGGCCGGGTGCTGGGTGTTGCGCTGATCGTCGTGCTCGTGGCCGCCATCTCCGACCTCATCGAACGCTCCGACGACGCGTCACCCGCCGTCGCGGTGGCGCGCGTTCTCGTGGGCGTCGCACTCGTGGTGCTGGCCGGGTGGAAGTGGCGGGGTCGGCCCCGCACCGACGACGACGCCGCCCTGCCCGGCTGGATGGGAGCGATCGAGGGCAGCTCCCCCACCGGGGCCGCCTGGCTGGCGTTCCTGCTCTCGGTGGCCAACCCCAAGGAGCTCCTCCTCGGGGTGGGTGCGGGCATCACCATCGGCGCGGCCGGCCTGCCCCTGGCCCAGACGCTCACGGTGGCCGGCGCCTACACTCTGCTCGCCTGCGCCAGCGTCGCCGCACCGGTGCTGGCCTTCGTCGTGGCCGGCGATCGCATGCGCGACCGACTCGATGAGGCCAGGGCACTGCTGGTGCGCCACAACACGGCGATCATGAGCGTGGTGCTGCTCGTGATCGGTGCCGTGCTGATCGGCGGCGGCCTGTCCGGGCTGTGACGACTGCCGCTACCGGGGCAGCAGGTACTCGGCGATCGGGTCGCCGAGCGCACCGGACACCGTGCATGTGGCGGTCGGGCCGGTGGAGTCGGCCGAGCCCAGAATGTAAACCGTGAACGTCCCGTCCGCCGCCGAGATGAGGTCGGAGTCGTAGGCGTTCGTGGCTATACCCGTTTCGGACTCCAGCTCCAGGTCAATGCCGCGCTCGAAGCCTGTGCACACCGCCCAGGCCGTGAGCGCGTCCATGGGCGACCCCGCGGTGCGCTCACCGTCGGCAGGCGCCGCGACCGTGAACGCCGGACTCGGGGTGAGGCCGGACGGCTCGGCCTGCAACAGGTGGAACGTGACTCGGGGGTCGCCAAAGGTTCCGGAGACGTCGCACCAGGAGTCGGTGTCGCTCTGGGCGCCGACATCGCCGATGAGCTGCACGGAAAAGCCGGTTCCGGTCGGAGTGATGTTCGCGGGGTCGTACACCCGGGTCAGGCGGTGCACGCTCTGATTGCCACCGTCGCCGAGCGCCTTGCAGATCGCCCAGGCGGCGAGGGCGTCGAGCGGCGTCTCGGCCGTGATCGCTCCGGCAGCGGGGGTGGCGTCGGGTGCGGGGGCCGCCGTGTCCGCCGGCTCGGCCGTGTCCGCCGGCTGCGCCGATGGCGTTGCAGCCGGTGGCGCCGCGGCCGGTGGCGTGACCGCCGCTGACGCGGTCGGGCCGATCGACGCCGCCGGGGTGGCGGCGCATCCGGTCAGCGCGACGGAGGTGACGGCGGCCAGGGCCAGAACCACCGACAACCCGGGCCGGCCGGGCCGCTGAGCCGAAGAGCGCAATGAACCGATCATGACTGTTCCCCCACATCCGATACGACACAGGGTAATCGGCGCCGGCACCGGCCGGTCCCCCCAATCCGGGGAACCCGTGAGCGCACTGATCCAGCGTCAGGCCGCCCGATACCGATGATTCGTTGCGGTCATTCGCATGAAAACGCCGCCGACGCCCGGATACGCTGAGTTCGGCGCGCACCCGCGCGCGCATCAACCGGCCGCGACCGCGGCACGCACGAGGACGGGAGGTTCCCATGTCGAATTACATTGCAGCAGCACTGGTCGGTGAGCCCGAGGTTCTCGAAGACGCCGCTCTGAACAACACCCGCGCCGCCGACCTCACCGGATCGCCCGCCTGGCTGCGACTGAAGAACGCCGCCACCACCCTGCAGACCGTGCAGGCTCAGGACGGCTCGATTCCCGAGCCCGGTGCGCACACGGATGCGCGCGCGTCCGTCGCCGAGATCACCTCGGCCGTCCGCGAGCTCGCCCCGCATTTTCCGCACGATGCCGCCTACCTCGACGCGCTGGTGGCCGACTTCGACCGCTGGGTGGCCGAGGGGTTCGGTGTACCCGACTTCTACGACGCGCTGATGGCCTTCCAGCCGCAACAGAGTCGGGTCGACGGCATCCGGCACCTGGTGGTGTTCCCGATGTACACCCAGAACGGCAGCACCAACCGGCTCGTCGAGGCGGTGCTGATCGAGGTGATCTGGCCGGAATTCGTGGCCGAGCTGGAGCTCGAGTACACCAACAAGCTGTTCGTGCCCATCCGTTTTCTCGACTTCACGGCCGGCTACGACACCAACTCGGCGGTGCTCTTCCCCGAGACCGTGGCGATGCGGCAGATCCCCACCTTCACCTGGGGCGCGATCTTCGCCGACCGCGAGGCCGCCAGGTTCCGCACCGTGGTGCGCGCCGCAGCCTCGATCACCCGGCTCGAACTGCCCGCGGAGGCCGCCGCGCTGCTGGACGATCAGCACCTCACCGAAGAGACCTTCGTGATGTGGGACCTCATCCACGACCGCACCCACATGCGCGGCGACCTGCCGTTCGACCCGTTCATGATCAAGCAGCGGATGCCGTTCTTCCTCTATTCGCTCGAGGAACTGCGCTGCGACCTCACCGCGTTCCGCGAATCGGTGAAGATCGAACACGACGACACCGCCAGCGACGAGGCTCGCCGGCACGCGAAGCTGGTGCAGTACGCGGTGATCTTCGACCGCATCTTCAGGTTCGCCATCACCGGCAGCCGGGTGCGCAACTACGACGGCCTGGGCGGGCAACTGCTGTTCGCCTGGCTGCACCAGCACCACGTGCTGCACTGGACCGACACGGCGCTCTCCTTCGACTGGGAGGCGGTGCCAGAGGTGGTCATCGCGCTCGGCGCCCAGATCGACGAGCTGTACTGGGCGTCGATCGACCGGCCGAAGAAGGCGCACTGGCTGGCCGCCTACGCGATGCTCACCGAGACCCTCACCCCCAACCCGGCGTCCACCTGGGCGCGCGGGTTGCCGCTGGAGGTACTGGCCGGGCCGCCGAAGGGTTACACCGACCTGGTCCTGGACGACGAGTTCCCGCTGTCGATGTTCTTCGAGGCGCTCGACAAGAAGATGAAGCCGGTCATCGAGTCGACCGTGGGCATCACGGCGCATGCCTGAGCCCGTGGTCGACCCAGCCGGCGTCGCCGGGCATACCGTTCTCATCGCCGGGGCGACCAGCACAGCCGGGGTAGCCGTCGCGGCCGCCCTGGCGGGGGCGGGCGCCCAGGTGCTGGCCGTGGGGTCTGACGCCGAGCGCCTGGAGCGGGTGATCGAGGTGGCGCCGGACGCATCCGTGTACGTCTGCGACCTGGCCGACTACGCCCAGGTCACGGCGCTGGCGGCGACACTGCACGCCGAGCACGGGCCCATCGACGGCCTCGTGCACCTGGTGGGCGGCTGGCGCGGCGGCGGCGGCCTCGACGGCCAGACCGATACGGACTGGGACTTTCTGCATGAGCGGGTCGTGCAGACTCTGCGCAACACCACCCGCGCATTCAACGCCGACCTGCTGGCCTCGTTCACCGGCCGGCTCGCGATCGTGTCGTCGGTGTCGGTGGATGCGCCCACTCCCGGCGGCGCCAACTACGCCAGCGCCAAGGCGGCGGCCGAGACCTGGACCAGGGCGGTGGGGCACGGCTTCGCCAAGTCCGGCGATACCGCCGCCGCCGTGATCTTCGCGGTGCGCTCCCTCGACGGCCTCGAACCCCGGCTCGCGGCGGAGGTCGTGGCCCTCTGGGACGCCCCCGCCGCCGCCCTCAACAACACCCGCCGCATCCTCACCCCCTAGCCCCTGCCCTGCCCACCCCGGCCCGGCGCCAAGGTGCATAACTCCTGCAATTTTTTGCGAATCTGGCTGATTTGGGGCTGATCCGGCCGGATTCTGAGAAATTGCAGGAGTTATGCCGCGCACGCCGGGGACACACGAACGCGGCCCAGCCCCGGTGAGGGACTGGGCCGCGTTGAGCAGGGCCGGCGGTTAGCTGCGCGGCACCGGCACGGGCTCGAGCTCCGGCTCGTGCTCGCTCGGGTGCAGCGGATGCGTGCGCTCGAGCGACGCGCCCTCCACGTCGACGTTGGGCAGGATGCGATCCAGCCACTTCGGCAGCCACCAGGCCGCGTCACCCAGCAGGTGCATGACGGCCGGGATGATGAGCAGTCGCACGACGAACGCATCCAGCAGCACGCCGATGGCCAGGCCGAAGCCGATCGACTGGATCATCACCGAGTTCGAGAACACGAAGCCGGCGAAGACCGACGCCATGATCAGTGCGGCCGCGATCACCACGGTGCGCCCGGCGTGGAAGCCGCGCTGCACCGCCAGTCGTGCAGACGAACCGTGGGTGTACGCCTCGCGCATTCCGCTGACCAGGAACAGCTGGTAGTCCATCGCCAGGCCGAACAGCACACCGACAACGAGGATCGGCAGGAAGCTCAGGATGGGCCCCGGGTCGTGGATGCCGAACAGGAACCCCAGCCAGCCCCACTGGAAGACCGCCGTGATGGCGCCGAACGCCGCGAACAGCGACAGCACGAAGCCCAGCGTTGCGGTGAGGGGAACCAGGATCGAGCGGAACACGAAGATCAGAATGACCAACGACAGCCCCACGACAACCAGCAGGTAGAGCGGCAGCGCGTCGGCGAGCTTCTCGCTCACGTCGATGTTGCCGGATGCGTTGCCGGCGACGCCGAGGGAGCTGACGCCCTCAATGTCCAGGCCCCGCAGATCGCGCACGAGCTGCTCGGTCGACTCGCTGGTCGGCCCCTCCTCGGGGATGACCTGGAAGGCGAGCAGCAGGTCGTCGTCTGACGCACCGATCGGGGCGACCGCGACGACGTCGTTCTCCGCCTTGAGCGCGGTGCCGATTCGCACCTGCTCGCCGATCAGTTCCTCGTCAGTGACGGCAGACTCCAGGTCGGCGACCACGAGCAGCGGGCCGTTGACGCCGGCGCCGAACTTGTCGTCGACGAGCTTGTATGCCCGGTAGGCACTGGAATCCAGCGGCTCGGACGAACCGGCCGGGAGGCCCAGCCGCATCGAGAGCGCGGGAATCGCGACGATCAGCAGCACGGCGATGCCGGCGACAACGGTCACGACGGCGCGCACGGTGTTCATCGGCTTGATGGGCGCCACGACCTTGACGGCGGGGGTGCCGATCTGCGCGCGGGCCTTCTTGGTGAGGATCTTCGCGCCGACCAGGCCCAGCATCGCCGGCGTCATGGTGATGGCGATGAGGATCGCAACGAACACGCAGACCGCGCCGACCGTACCCATCAGCCCGAGGAACGGGATGCCGGTGAGGTTGAGGGCGAGCAGGGCGATCAGCACCGTGGCTCCGGCGAAGACGACGGCGTTGCCCGACGTGCCGTTGGCCAGGCCGATCGACTCCTGCAGGTCCACGCCGTTGCGCAGTTGGGTGCGGTGCCGGTTGAGGATGAACAGCGAGTAGTCGATACCGACGGCGAGGCCGAGCATCACACCGAGAACCGGGGTGACCGAGAGCATCTCGACAGAGCCGGAGAGCGCGAGGGAGGCGAGCACGCCGACGCCGACGCCGACGAGGGCGTTCAGCAGCGGCAGACCAGCACCGATCAGGGTGCCGAGCATGACGAACAGCACGACGGCCGCGATGATGACGCCGCCGATCTCGCCCGGGCCGAGGATCTCGGGGATGCTCGCGGCGATGTCGTTGGACACCTCGGCGACGACGCCGTCGATACCGGCGTTGTCCATCTCTTCGACGATCGCCTCCTTCGACTCGGCCGGCACCTGGTTGAGCGAGGTGTCGAACTGCAGGCTGGCGACAGCGGTCGTCTCGTCGGCCGAGACCTGACGGATGTCCACGGCCAGGTCGAGCAGGTCGGAGCCCTCCTCGAGGGTGGTGCTCTGTGTCTCGAGCTCGGTGCGACCCGCATCGAGGGTGGCCTGCTGCTCGGCGATGGTGGCCAGGCCGGCATCGATCTGGGCCTGCTGCGCATCCAGTGTGGGCTGCGCGGCGGCGAGCTGCCCGGCCGCCTCGGCCTGGCTGATGGCGGCATCCAGCTGCGCCTGACCGGCCTCGAGCTGGGCTGTCGCTGCGTCGATCTGCGCCTGACCGGCCTCGAGCTGAGTCGTGCCGTCGACGATCGCCTGGCGGCCGTCAACGATCTGCTGGGCCTGCGAGTCGATCTGCGCCTGGGTGTCGAACGGGTTCGTCGACGAGGTCACATTGTCGAGCTCGACGGTGTCGGTGAGCAGCTCACCGATCGCGGCCTTCTGCTCCTCGGTGAACGCCGCGTCGTCTGTGGTGGTGAACACCACGGTGCCCCGCCCACCGCTGGCGGCGGGGAACTTCTCGGCGAGCTCGTCGCTGACCGCCTGGGTCGCGGTGCCCGGGATGCTGACGGAGGAGGTGAGCGTTCCGCCGAAGAGGGCGAACGCACCGCCGGCGAGGCCGAGGATGACCACCCACGCGACGATGACCAGCCAGGCTCGGCGGGCGGAGAACCGACCGAGTCGGTAAAGGAGGGATGCCATTGTCCTAGAGGTTCTTTCTTGATGTCGGGTTACTGCAGGTGTCTCGCATCGCGTCATCGGGAAGAGAGCTGGGGGTGGAGCGGGGAGAGGTCGAGGTCAGGCCGCGGGGTAGCCGGTGCGCACCGAGTCGATGAGACGGTCGAGCAGGTCGTCCCACACGGCTCTGGAGCTGTCGTCGAGCGTGCCGCCGGTGCGGGCGATCCAGTGGCTGGACACCACGGCGACGCCGTTCATGAGCGAGCTGACCGGGATCGCCACCTCGAACCCGTCGATCGCGGTGTTGCGGTCGGCGATTTCGATGGAGAGCTGCTCGGTCGCCCTGGTGAAGACATCCCCCAGGGCGTGCGGCGAACGGCCGGTCTCGCAATCGGCGTCGAGCACCCCCCACAGGTAGGCGACCACGGTGGGCAGGTCGATGGCCCGCACGGCCGAGGTGATCTCGTCGAAGAGAGCCACGAGGCTGCCGTCTCCCGCGGGAGTCGCCTGCGTCGCCGCCCGGAATTCGTCGACGACCGCGCTGAGCAACCGGGTGCAGGTGGTCATGATCACGTCATCGAGCGAGCCGAAGTGGTTGAACACGGTGCGCCGGGAGACGTCGGCGCGCTCGGCGAGTTCGTCGACGCTGAACTGCGGCTTGCCGCGCTCGCGAATGAGCGAATCGGCGGCAGCCAGAATCGCCTCACGGTGTCGCGCCTTGAGCTCGGCGCGGCGGTCGGGGGCGAGGTTCACGGATGTCACGTGATTACACTAAGTGCAACGACGCACGAAGTGCAAGTGCCTCCCCCTCTGGGCTGAGGCGCCCGCGCAGACGCGACGCTAGCGTGGAGCCATGAGTACCGATGCCCACCCGAGCATGGCCACAGATCCCCTGGCCGACGGCTGGCGCCGGCCGCGCGGCCCCCGCGCCGGCTACCGGGTGGATGCCTGGGTGGCGCTGGCACTGGCCGGCGGCACCGCGCTCAGCATCTCGCTCACCCTCGGCACCGGGCTGATGGGTGAGGCTGAATGGTGGCTCGCCGCCCTGTGGGTGGGCCTGATCGCCCTGCCGCTGGCGGCCAGGCGGCGGTTCCCCGAGGCCGTGGCGCTGCTGGTGTCCATCGTCTTCGGCGTCTTCGGGTCGATGGGCGTGACCGACACCCTGTTCTCGAGCATCTGCCTCTACGTGGCCATCTATTCGGTGGGCGCCTGGAGTCACCACCGCGCCATCGCCAGGTGGACCAGGCTCGGCATCATCGTGGGCATGTTCATCTGGCTGTTCTGGGTGCTGATCGAACAGGCCAACCAGGCCACCATGATCCCCGAGCTGTCGCGGGAGGGTTTCTTTTCGCCATATGCCGCCTATGGAATGTTGCAGGTGCTGCTCAATCTGGTCTACTTCTGGGCAGCGTATTACTTCGGTGACACCGCCTGGCAGGCCGCCAGGCGATCCGCGGCGCTCGAGGCTCGCACCCGGGAGCTCGCCACCGAACGTGAACGCACCGCCGCCCAGGCCGTGTCGTTGGAGCGGGTGCGGATCGCGCGCGAGCTGCACGATGTGGTCGCCCACCACGTGTCGGTGATGGGTGTGCAGGCCGGCGCCGCGCGGCGCATCCTGGATCGCGACCCGGCCGCCGCGGCCCGCGCGATCACGGTGATCGAGGAGAGCGCCCGTACCGCAGTGGAAGAACTGCACACCATGCTCGGCGCCCTCCGGGCCGACGACGCCGACTGCGATGCCGGCCAGCCGGCGCATCAGACCACGAGCACCCGCGGCGTCGATCAGCTGGCCGAGCTCGTGCAGGAGAACATCGACGCCGGGCTCGACGTGCGACTGCAGGTGATCGGCGACCCGCGCCCGGTGCCGGGAACCACCGGGCTGAGCCTCTACCGCATCGCGCAGGAGGCCCTCACCAACACGCGCAAGCACGCCGGGGCCGGTGCGACCGCCGAGCTGCGGCTGCGTTACGAACCGGATGCGGTGGAGCTGGAGGTCACCGACACCGGGCGGGGCGCCGGGCGGCCGGCCGGCGCATCCGTCACCCCGAGCGCGGGCACCGGCACTGGCGTCGGCGTGGCCGGCGGGCTCGGCCAGCAGGGCATGCGCGAGCGGGTCGCGGCCGTCGGCGGCACCCTCGAGCTGGCCAACCGGCCTCGCGGCGGCTACCTGGTGCGCGCCCGGGTGCCGTTGGCGGGCATAACTCCTGCAATTTCTGCGGATCGGGCCGAAATCAGCTGATTTGGGGCAGTTTGTGAAAACCAGCAGGAGTTGTGCACCCGATAGCGTGGGGGCATGATCGCAGCGAACACACCGGCAGTACGGGTGCTCCTGGTCGACGACCAGGCCCTGGTGCGGGCCGGTTTCCGCATCATCCTCGAATCCGAGCCGGGCATCGTGGTGGTCGGTGAGGCCGCCGACGGCGCCACCGCCATCGCCCAGGCCGCCGCCCTGCAGCCGGACGTGATCTGTATGGACGTGCAGATGCCCGGCATGGACGGCCTCACCGCCACCCGCGCGATCGTGGCCGACCCCGCCAGCCGCAGCGCGGTGCTCGTGCTCACCACCTTCGACCGGGAGGACTACCTGTTCTCCGCCCTGCAGCACGGCGCCAGCGGGTTCCTGCTCAAGAACTCCACCCCCGAGGCCCTGGTGGAGGCGGTGCAGGTGCTCGCCCGTGGCGACGCACTGCTCTCCCCCGAGATCACCCGCCGCGTCATCGAGCGGTTCTCCCGCGGCCCGCTCCCTGGCACGGTCCCCACCGGCAGCACGGATGCCGCGGCCGCCCCGTCGCCGGCGCGGCCTGAGCCCGCCGCGGTGGGAGAGCTCACGGATCGCGAGCGGGAGGTGTTCGAGCTGATCGCGCTGGGCCTCGCCAACGCCGAGATCGCGGGCCGGCTCTACCTCGGCGAGGCCACGGTGAAGACCCACGTGTCGAAGGTGCTGCAGAAACTCGACCTGCGCGACCGCATTCAGGCCGTCGTCTACGCCTACGAACACGGCATCGTCGTGCCGGGGGCCACGCAGCGCTGACCCTCCGATTCTCTGGTGCGATGGCCGCCGATTCGGCGGTTTGGACAACGTTAATTTCAGCGGCCGCCCCTCCTCCACAGGGGGTGGCTTTCGAGGTTCTCCACCAGTGATTCATTGGCATCGGGAGTGTCGGTGGTGGGTGCTTGACTGTGTCTATGGCCCCCTCGAATGCCACCCCAGACGACCTCCCCGACGATGCCTCGGCTGAGCTGGCGGACCCGGTCGCGGCGGCGATCCGCGCGGTCATCGACCCGCTGATCGAGAACGAGAAAGTACTCGCGGCCGGCTATGCGGAGCGCACCCGACTGCTGGCCGAACTCGATCGGCTCGGCCACGACCCGGCCATCATCGCTGGCCTCTGCGGCGACCCGGTCGAGTCCGGCCGGAATGACCCCGATACCGGCGCGCATGGGCCGACCTGGGACGACGAGGAACTCGCCCGCCGCTGCATGGCCGCCGAGGCCGCTGGCGCCCTGCGGCTGAAGGCCGGCACCGCCGGCCTCATGATCTTCTCCGCGTGCCGCCTCACCAACCAACTGCCGGGCTTCCACAAGGCTCTGGCCGAGGGCCGGATCACCTGGGGGCACGCGCTGAAGATGCTCGCCCTCACCGACGGAGTACCCGAAGAGATCCTGCCCGACTTCGAAGCGAAAGCTCTGCCCGCCGCGGAGAAACTCACCTCCGCCCAGTTCGCCCGGGTCGCCGGCCGCATCCTGGAACGGATGCACCCGGTACCGCTGCAGGAACGCGCCGACACCGGCTTTGTGAAGCGCCGCGTCGTAGTGAACCCCGACGCCGACGGGATGGCCTGGTTGAACGCCTACCTCAAGGCCGAGGATGCCCAGGCGATCTACGACCGGCTCAGCCACATCGCTGCCGAGGTGAAGGACGACACCGACACCGCACCGGGCGCGGGCACCGACCCCGCGCACCCCGGCCGCACCACGGACCAGCGCCGCGCGGACGCCTACCGCGACCTGCTGCTGGACGGCATCGGCCCGAACGGGCTCGGCCACGGCATCCGCGGCACCGTGCACCTCACCGTGCCCGCGCTGACCCTGCTCGGCAGAAGCGACGAACCCGCCATCCTCGAGGGGTACGGGCCGATCGACCCGGAGACGGCCCGGCGGATCGCCGGCACCGCGCCCAGCTGGACCCGCATCCTCACCCACCCCGAGACCGGCTGCCGACTCAGCATGGGCCGCGAGCAGTACGCGCCACCGGCGGACATGCGCCGGTACCTGCAGGCCCGCGACCACACCTGCCAGGGCATCGGCTGCACCCGCCGGGCCACGCTCAGCGAAATCGACCACACCCGCCCCTGGAACATCGGCGGCAGCACCGACGTCGACAACCTCGTGCACCTCTGTAAACCGTGCCACCGGCTGAAACACCAATCCAGCTTCCACACCAGCCAAGGCCCCGGCGGCACCCTCACCTGGACCACCCCCGGCGGCAAGACCTACGTCTCGGCACCCGCGAAGACCGACCCGGCGACGCATGACCCGGCGACGCACGACCCGGTCACGCACGACCCGGTCAGGCGGCCGCTCCCCGCACCGCGACCAGACACCGACGACCCGCCGCCGTTCTGACCGACCGGTTCCCCGACCGTTTCCCGGCCGGTCATGGATATCCGCCAGCGCTCACGGCCGACATCCCGCTAGGGTCGGAGGAAGAGCCCGGCACCGGGTGACCGGCGCCGGGGCACTCCGCCCCAAAGGAGCAGCCATGGCGCGCAAGCCCCCGCCCATCGTCGTCGGTGTCACCTCGGGCCAGCCCGACGCCGTGGTTCTGGCCGCCTCGGAATTCGCCACCCAATTCGGCGCCGAACTGATCTGCGCCTCGGTCGATCCCAGCCGCTATCTGCTCGAGGAACGGCCAGACGGCAGCATGACCAGCGCGTCCTTCGACCCCGACTCGCTGGAGACCACGGAGATGGAGTTCGACCCCGGCCTGCGCGCCCAGATCGAACGGGTTTTGCATGGCCGCCCCGTCGAGTGGTCCACCCGCGCCCTCGCCGGTGACCCGGCCAAAGCCCTCGGTCACTTGGCCGGAACCGTGCGGGCGGTGATGATCGTCGTCGGCTCCCGCGAACCCACCGTGCGGCACTCCCTGCGCTATCTGTTCCTCGGCTCGGTGGCAATGCGCCTCTCGCACGGCCAGCAGCGCCCGGTCGTGATCATCCCGCTCAACCCCATCCCGTTCGGCGAAGAACCACCCTGGGACGAGGCCTGAGCCTCACCCGCCAGGCGGAGCCATCCACTCAGCCCGCAGGCGGATGCGGCCGCGGATCTGCATCCTTAGCGTTGAGTCAAGACACGAAAGGGCAGACATGCTCGAGATCAGGGACATCAACAAGCACTACGGCACCCATCAGGTGCTCACCGATGTGAGCTTCACGGTGGGCGCCGGGCGCATGACCGGCTTCGTCGGCGCGAACGGCGCCGGCAAGACCACGTCGATGCGCATCATCCTGGGGGTGCTGTCGTCGGATTCCGGCAGCGTTCTGCTCGACGGCGAGCCCCTCACCGACGGTGACCGGCGCCGATTCGGCTACATGCCGGAGGAACGCGGCCTGTACCCGAAAATGAAGGTGGCCGAACAGCTGGTCTACCTGGCCAGGCTGCACGGCCTGAGCCCGGCGGCCGCCAAGCGCAACACCAGCGACCTGCTCGAGCGGCTCAGCCTCGGCGAGCGCGCCAACGACCTGGTCGAGGCCCTGTCACTGGGCAACCAGCAGCGCGCCCAGATCGCCGCTGCGCTCGTGCACGACCCCGAATTCCTGGTGCTCGACGAACCCTTCTCCGGCCTCGACCCGATCGCCGTCGAGGTGGTGCTCACGGTGCTCAAGGAGCACGCCGCCGCCGGAGCCCCCGTGCTGTTCTCCTCCCACCAGCTCGACCTCGTCGAACGCCTCTGCGACGACCTGGTCATCATCGCCGCCGGCGAGATCCGCGCCAACGGCTCCCGCGAGCGCCTGCGCGACCAGTTCAGCACCCCCAGGTTCGAGATCCAGACGGATGCCGACACCGGCTGGATCCGCGGCGTCGCCGGCATCACCGTGATCGACTTCGACGGCGGCGAGGCCGTCTTCGAAGCAGCGTCAGACGCGGCCAGCCAGCAGGTTCTCCGTGAAGCCGTCACCCGCGGCGCCGTGCACTCCTTCGGCCACGTCCGGCCATCCCTCGCCACAATCTTCAAGGAGGTCGTGCAGTGACTACCGACACCAGACCCAACACCGACACCGCCGTCGTCGGCTCCCGCGCCAGCCACACCGCGCCGAGCTTCTGGGCCAGCGTCTGGCTGGTCTCCAACCGGGAGATCATGTCGCGCCTGCGCAGCAAGGCGTTCCTCATCTCCACCGGTATCCTGTTGCTCCTCGCGGTCGGCTCGGTCGTGGCCGGCGGCCTGGTGAGCGCCAACCCGTCCACCACCTCGGTGGCCGTGGTCGGCGCCGCCGAGGCCGTGGTGGGTGACACCCCCGGGCTCAGCACGGTCCCCGCCGAGAACGTCGCCGAGGCCGAAGCGCTCGTGCGTGACGGCACCGTCGCCGCGGCCGTCGTGCCAGACGACTCCCTGATCGGCGTCAGCGTCATCGCCCTGGACTCCGCGCCGGGCGATGTCATGGGCGCGCTCAGCGTCTCCCCCACCGTCGAGCTGCTCGAACCGGCGGCGCAAGACGGCTTCCTCGTCTACATCGTGGCGATCGGCTTCGGCCTGGTCTTCTTCATGTCGGCGCTCACCTTCGGCAGCACCATCGCGCAGAGCGTCGTCGAAGAGAAGCAGACCAGGGTGGTGGAGATCCTGATGTCCACCATTCCGGTGCGGGCGCTCCTGGCCGGCAAGGTGATGGGCAACTCCATCATGGCCCTGGCCCAGATCGTGGCCATCGCCCTGCTCGTGGGCCTCGGCATGGCGGTCACCGGCCAACGGGTGCTGCTGGCCGACCTCGGCCCGGCCATCGGCTGGTTCGCGGTGTTCTTCGCCTTCGGCTTCGTCATGATCGCCGCGCTCTTCGCCGCGACGGCGTCGATGGTCGCCCGTCAGGAGGATGTGGGCACCACCACCGCACCGGTGACCTATCTGGTGATGATCCCGTACATCCTGGTGCTCTTCTTCAATGACAACCCGTTGGTGATGACGATCATGTCGTACGTGCCGTTCTCCGCACCGGTCGGGATGCCCGTGCGCGTCTTCCTCGGCACGGCCGAATGGTGGGAGCCGGTGCTGTCGCTGCTCATCCTCGCCCTCACCACCGCCGGGGTGATCCTGTTCGGCTCCCGCATCTACCGCAACTCGCTGCTGCGGATGGGCGGACGGGTCACCTACAAGCAGGCGCTGCGCGGCTGACGCACAGATTCACCGCGCCCGTTTGCGCCAAGATGGTGGGGTGACCTCCCTCCATGACCTGTTCTCCCGCGGCTTCGCATCCGACAACTATTCCGGCGTTCACCCGGAGATTCTCGACGCGATCGTGCGAGCCAACGGCGCCCATCAAATCGCCTACGGCGACGACGTGTACACGGCCGAACTGCAGCGCGTTTTCGCGCGTCACTTCGGCGACGGCGTCGAGGCCTTCCCGGTGTTCAACGGCACCGGCGCCAACGTCACCGGGCTGCAGTCGATGCTGCCGCGCTGGGGAGCGGTCATCTGCGCGAGCACCGCGCACATCAACACCGACGAGGGCGGTGCCCCCGAGCGGGTCGGCGGGCTCAAGCTGCTGCCGATCGCCACGCCGGACGGCAAGCTCACCCCAGCGCTGATCGACCAGGAGGCCTGGGGCTGGGGCGACGAGCACCGGGCCCAGCCGCTCGTGGTGTCCATCACCCAGACCACCGAACTGGGCACCCTGTACACCCCGGCCGAGGTGCGCGCCATCGCCGAGCATGCGCACGCCAAGGGCATGCTGCTGCACATGGACGGCGCCCGCATCTCCAATGCCGCGGCCGCCCTCGGGGTTCCGTTCCGCGAGTTCACGAGCGACGCGGGCGTCGACGTGCTCAGCTTCGGTGGCACCAAGAACGGCATGATGCTCGGCGAGTGCATCGTGGTGCTCAACCCCGCTGCATCCACCGGGCTCACGTACCTGCGCAAGCTCAACATGCAGCTCTCGTCGAAGATGCGCTTCATCTCGGCCCAGCTGATCGCCCTGCTCGATGGTGACCTGTGGCAACGCAACGCCGACCACGCCAACGCCATGGCCGCACGGCTCCGCGGTGCGCTTGAAGAGGGCATCGCGGATGGCTCGGTGACCGGCGTCTCGTTCAGCCAGCCCACCCAGGCCAACGCGATCTTCGCCGTACTGCCCGCCGGAGTCGCCGACAAGGTACGCGAGTTCTACCGGTTCTACGACTGGAACCCGGCCACCGGCGAGGTGCGCTGGATGTGCGGCTACGACACCACCCCCGACGACGTCGACGATTTCGTCGCCGCCCTGAAGAAGGAACTGATCAGCGCATGAACGTCTTCACGAACAAGCCCTGGTTGAGCTCCTACGCCCCCGGCGTGCCCAACACCATCGCGGATCCCACCGAGACCCTCGTCGACATGATCGAGGGCTCCACCCGCCGGTTCGCCGACAAGGTGGCACTGGACTTCTTCGGCGGCACCATGACCTACGGCCAGCTCGGTGAGGAGATCTCCCGCGTGGCCAACGGGCTGCGCCGGCTCGGCGTCAAGCCGGGTGACCGGGTGGCGCTCGTGCTGCCGAACTGCCCGCAGCACATCGTCGCGTTCTATGCCGTGCTGCGGCTCGGTGCCATCGTGGTGGAACACAACCCGCTCTACACCGAGCGCGAGCTGCGCCACCAGTTCGAGGACCACGGCGCCAGCGTCGCCATCGTCTGGGACAAGGTCTACACCACGGTGCGCGGCTTCCCCCGCGATATGGGCCTGCACACCGTCGTCGCCGTCGACGTCACCAGGTCGATGCCGCTGACCACCCGGCTGGCGCTGCGCCTGCCGATCCCCAAGGCCCGCACCGCCCGCGCCGCCCTCACCGTGGCCCAGCCGCTCAAGGACGCCATCGAGTGGAACGCCCTGGTCGGTTCCCGCCGGCTGCGCACCGCGCATCCCCGCCCGCTGCTCGGCGACACCGCCGTGCTGCAGTACACCAGCGGCACCACCGGGTCGCCCAAGGGCGCCATCCTCACCCACTTCAACCTGCAGGCCAACGCCCAGCAGAGCGAGGCCTGGGTGCCGGGACTCGAACGCGGCAACGAGGTCTTCTACGGCGTCCTGCCCATGTTCCACGCCTATGGCCTCACCCTCTGCCTCACCGTCGCGATGTCGATCGGCGCCCGGCTGGTGCTGTTCCCCAAGTTCGACGTTGGCCTGGTGCTCAACGCCGTCAAGCGCACCCCGCCCACCTTCCTGCCCGCTGTGCCCCCGATTTACGAGAAGCTCGTCACGGCCGCCAACGAGCAGAAGGTCAGTCTTCGCGGCACCAAGTACGCCATTTCCGGGGCGATGAGCCTGCCCCAGGGCACCGTGCAGCTGTGGGAAGAGGCCACCGGCGGCGTGCTCGTCGAGGGGTACGGCATGACCGAGTGCTCGCCGATCGCGGTGGGCAACCCGATGGGCGAGAGCCGGCGTAACGGCACCGTGGGAGTACCGTTCCCCAGCACCGAGATCCGGGTCGTCGACCCCAAGGACCCGTCGGTCGACCGCGGCTTCGACGAAGAGGGCGAGCTGCTCATCCGTGGCCCGCAGGTGTTCTCCGGCTACTGGGACCGCCCCACCGAAACCGCCCAGACACTGCTGGCGGATGGCTGGCTGCGCACCGGTGACATCGTCACGGTGTCTCCGGATGGCTTCGTCACCATCGTGGACCGCATCAAGGAACTGATCATCACCGGCGGCTTCAACGTGGCCCCCTCCGAGGTAGAGGCCGCCCTGCTCTCGCACCCCGACATCGCCGATGCCGCTGTGGTGGGTCTCAAGAGCGAGCACGGCGGCGAGGATGTCGTGGCCGCCGTGGTGCTCATCGCCGGCGCCACCCTCGACGTGGCCGGACTGCGGGAGTACTGCCGCACCCGCATCTCCGCCTACAAGGTGCCCCGCAAGATCATCGAGGTCGACGAGCTTCCCCGGTCGCTGATCGGCAAGGTTCTGCGCCGCAAGGTGCGCGACAGCCTCGAGGCGCCGGCAGAGCCGACCGCCTAGGGCCGACCGCGCAGGGCCGACGGCGCAGGGCCGACCGCGTAGCGCGCCGCGGATTCACATGCAGGTGCATGGAATAACTGCGCGCGCTCTGCGTTCTACGTGACTGGGACAACGGTGCCCCGTATCCGATCCGCCTCTTGGTTCTACAGAAAGCTCAGGCACCATGACCCTCATCACCGACACCCACAGCCGCGCCGCCGACACCACGGCGCCGATCCTTCCGGCCATGGCCGAGCGCTGGAGCCCCCGCGGCTTCGACCCGACCGCCGAGATCGACGAGGACACCCTCACCACCCTGCTCGAGGCCGCCCGCTGGGCGCCGTCCGGCAACAACAACCAGCCGGCCCGGTTCATCGTCGCCCGCCGCGGCTCGGAGAGCTTCCGCAAGATCCACTCCAACCTGATGGGCTTCAACCAGGCCTGGACCGACAAGGCCTCGGTGCTGATCCTCAACATCGCCGAGGGTGACAACCCCTGGGCGCAGTACGACCTCGGCCAGGCCGTCGCGCACCTCACCATCCAGGCCCAGCACGAGGGTCTGTTCACCCACCAGCTCGGCGGCATCGACCGCAAGGCGCTGGCCGAGGCCTTCCGCCTCAAGGACAACCAGGATGCCGTCACCGTGACGGTGCTCGGTGTGCTCGGCGAGGCCGAGGCGCTCACCCCCGAGCTGCTCGCCCGCGAGATCGCCCCGCGCACCCGCAAGCCCGTCAGCGACATCGTCCTCGTCAACGACTAGCCAGTCCAACCGTTCCTCGTGCGGACAATTGCGCCCGGCACACCGGGCGCAATTGTCCGCTTGGGCAACAGTTGCGCCCGAATGGGCGCAGGAGCTACGGGCGCAGCAGCACCTTGATGGCGCGGCGCTCGTCCATGGCGGCGTACGCTTCGGCCACCTCGGCCAGCGGTAGCTGCAGGTCGAAGACCCGGCCGGGGTTGATGGCGCCCGAGAGCACCTCCGGCAGCAGCTCTTCCACGTAGCCGCGCACGGATGCGACCCCGCCGTTCACGCCGACGTTCCGGCCGAAGAGGGTCTTGATCGGCAGCTCGGCGCCGCCGTTGGGCACGCCGACGTAGCCGACCATTCCGCCGGGGCGGGTGGAACGGATCGCCTGGTCCATCGACTCCTCGGTGCCGACGCACTCGAGCACGCAGTCGGCGCCCACGCCGTCGAACATCTCGTGGATGCGCTCGACCCCGGCACCGCCACGCTCCTCGACGATGTCGGTGGCGCCGAATTCACGGGCCACGGCCTGCCGGTCGGCGTGCCTGGACATCGCGACGATGCGGGAGGCGCCGAGGCGCCTGGCGGCGATGATCGCGCAGAGGCCCACGGCCCCGTCGCCGACCACGACCACGGTACTGCCGGTGGTGACACCGGCCGAGACGGCGGCGTGGTGGCCGGTGCCCATCACATCGGCGAGGGTGAGCAGGCCGGGGATCTGGTCATCCGTGGGCGCCGTGGGGGTGGCCACGAGCGAGCCGTCGGCGTGCGGAACCCGCACGCGCTCGCCCTGGGCGCCGTCGGCGAACCCGCCGAGGCGGTCGTCTGAGCCCCACCAGCCGCCGTTCAGGCAGGAGGTGCTGACGCCGTTGACACAGTTGACGCAGGTGTTGTCGCAGTCGTAGAACGGGGCGATGACGAAGTCGCCCACCTTGACGGTCGACACGTCTGGGCCGATCTCGTCGACGATGCCGACGAACTCGTGGCCGATCCGGTGGGGCTCGTCTGTGGGGGTCACGCCGCGGTACGGCCACAGGTCGGACCCGCAGACGCAGGCCGCCACCACCCGCACGATGGCGTCGCCACCGGTGGAGAGGACAGGGTTGGGAACTTCATCGAGTCGGACATCCCGCTCGCCGTAAATAACAGTTGCTCGCATCAAAAAACCCTACCCCCGCAGCCCCCGGGCGGTGGCGGGTTCAAGCACCACCACGGCGGTCTCGGTCGGGCGGCGGGCGGCGTACCCGTCCAGATCCTTGTCCAGCGCCCGCCAGCGGTCCCACAGCCTGGCGCGCTCAGGCCCGGTCGCGGCGTGGGCGACCACGGCGCGAGACCCGGTCGCCAGTTGCACCCGGCAGTTCGGGTCGGACTGCAGGTTGAGCCACCAGACGGGTTCCGCCTCACCCCAGCCGTTCATCGCCAGGGTCACCAGGTTGGGGCCGTCCTCGAAATAGCCCACGATCACGGCGCGCTCCTGACCGCTGCGCCGCCCGGTCGTGGTCAAGCGCAGCGCGCCCCACTTCTCCGGCCGCGCCGGCCACAGTCCCCTGCGCCCACCGGTCACCCGAAAAATCGCCCGGTGCACCTTCCACGCCAGCACCACGAACCAGCGCGGCGGCAGCCGCGGGGGCCGTTCGCCGGTTCCACCCGCAGCACTGGATGTCGTCATGAGCGCTCGCCTCCACTCTCACCACCGGCCGCGCCTCGGCCCGTTCAGCGCGACTGTACAACCGTTCCCGCCGCTGCCACCCCAGTAGTCTGTGAATCAGCAACACAGGCCGGGGGGAGGCGCAGATGAGCATGACGGATGGTTCGGTGACGAGCGCAGCCAGGGCACGCATCCGCTCGTTCTCGGTCTGGGTCTGGGTCGCCGGCGCCCTGGTGCTCTTCCTGGGCGCACTGAACACCTACGCAGACGTCGGGATCGGCGACGACGGCCTGGCCATCATCGGCGACGGCGAGAACCCGTGGGATGTCGAGAACCCACCGGTCTTCGAGGCCGACGGCACCACTTACTCCGGCGAGGGTGCCGGCCTGATCCGCATCCCACTCGAGGAACACACCCAGGACCCCTACCTGGTGAGCCTCACCTCCGGCGAGTACCTCGACTTCTATCTGACCCGCACCGAGGATCTCGGCCGCCCCGACGACGACCGTGGTTACCCCGCCAATGTCGGCTACCTCTACGACACCACGGACGAGCTGCTGCTGCTCCCCCCCGACGCCGACCTCGAACTCTGGGTGCGCACCGACGAGCCCTGGGAGCTCACCCTGCAGAAGACCGAGGTCGCCGAGATCACCGACGGCTTCGTCAGCGGAAAGGGCAACGACTTCCTCGTCTACCGCGGCGACGCCGTCAGCGCACGCTTCGTGCACCGCGGCGAGGGCCTGTTCTACGTCACCGTGCAGACTCTCGGCGGCCGCGCCGACCAGCCCATCATCGAGTCCGGTGAGGTAGACCAGCGCCAGTCCTGGGACCCCACCGAGGCCGTCTACATCAGCATCGAGGCCGACGCCGAGCGCGGCGCCTGGTCGGTTGACATCGACGAGCTGGCGACGGATGCCCCGACACCTGCACCACCCACCACGACAGAAAGCACCCCTCGATGAGTTTCGCCCAGACGCTCGACCAGGCCTTCAAGGCCCGCCTGCCGCTGCTCTACATCGAGACCAGCGAGGAGGTGCGCGCCCTCGAGGAGGTGACCCGTGCCGCCCAGGCGCTGCGGCGCCCGCGCGAGGTGTGGACCTGGACCAGCGCCACCGGCCTGATCGGCCCGGACGGCAAGGGCGTGACCAACACCAGCACCCCGGCCAGGGCGCTCGACCACATCGTCGGCATCCCCGAGAACGCGGTCTTCGTCTTCTGCGACCTGCACGCCTACTTCGGCACGGAGCAGCGCCCTGGCGACCCGGTCATCATCCGCAAGGTGCGCGAGACCGTGCTCGAACTGCGGCACGCGGATGCCGCCCGCGCACTGATCGTGACGGCTCCGGTGCGGTGCATCCCGCCAGAGCTCGACAAGCTCGCCCACCTGCTCGAGTTCCCGCTGCCAGACACCACCGAGCTGCGGCAGATGCTCGACACGATGATCCAGAACAATTCCTCCGGCAGCGGCCGGATCAAAGTTGCGGCCGACGAGAAGACCCTGGAGAGCCTCGTGCAGGCCGCCCGCGGACTCACCATGTCCGAGGCCGAGAACGCCTTCGCCAGGGCCATGGTCGACGACGGCCAGCTCACCGCGAGCGACATCAGCGTGGTGCTCGACGAGAAGCGCCAGATCGTGAGCAAGTCCGGCCTGCTCGACTTCGTCACCAAGGCCCTCGACCTCGACTCCGTCGGTGGCCTGAACAACCTCAAGCGCTGGCTGTCCCGGCGGGACGGCTCGTGGCTGGCCGAGGCCGAGGAGTTCGGCCTGCCCGCCCCGAAGGGCGTGCTCATCACCGGGGTGCCCGGCTGTGGAAAGTCGCTCACCGCCAAGGCCATGGCCGCGTCCTGGGGCCTGCCGCTGCTCAGGCTCGACATCGGCCGGATCTTCTCCGGACTGGTCGGTTCCTCCGAGCAGAACCTGCGTACCGCCCTGGCCACCGCAGAGGCCGTCGCCCCGTGCATCCTCTGGGTCGACGAGATCGAGAAGGGCTTCTCCAACACCACCGGCACCGGCGACTCCGGCACCACCGCCCGGGTGTTCGGTTACTTCCTCACCTGGATGCAGGAGAAGAAGCATCCGGTGTTCGTCGTCGCCACGGCCAACAACATCGACTCGTTGCCGCCCGAGTTCATGCGCAAGGGCCGCTTCGACGAGATCTTCTTCGTCGACCTGCCCACCAACGTCGAACGACGCGCCATCTGGACCATCCAGCTCGCCGCCAACGCCACCGGCGGCAACGGACTGTCGGCCATCGGCGCCGACGACGTCGAGAAGCTCGTCGCCGACAGCGAGAACTACTCCGGCGCCGAGATCGAACAGGCCGTGATCGTGGCCCTCTACGAGGCCTTCGCCGAACGCCGCCCGGCCACCCTGCACGACCTCACCGAGGCGATCACCAACATGATCCCCCTCGCCGTGACCCAGTCCGAAGAGGTGCAGACCATCCGCGCCTGGGCCGAGGTTCGCGCCGTTCGGGCGACCGGCAGCGAAGACATCGACCCCGCCGAAGACGCCCTGGTCGGCGCCGTCGACACGACCGGTGCGGGGCTCTCCAGCCGTCGCGGCGGCCGCACCGTGGACTTCTAGCCGCTTTTCGAACAGGACACCCCATGGCACAGAACGCAACAGACAAGCAGCTCATCGTGCAGGTTCGCCCCGACGGCAGCGTGCACGCCGAAACCATCGGCATGTACGGCGACGAGTGCCTCGATTACATCGCCGTGCTCGAGAACATGCTCGACGCCGAGACCACCGCGTCGTCGTTCACGGATGCCTACGCCCAGGTGGCCGCGCAGCAGCAGTCCAGCACGCAGAACTGGGACGGGACCAGGTGACCCTGCTCGGCAGCTCTCTGCTCGGGGCGTCCCTACTAGGCACCGTCGAACCGGGTGCCAAGCCCGGCACCGAGCTGCGCTGGTCACGATTCCTGACCGCGACCACGGCAGAGGGGCCCGGCCGGCGCTCGGCCCTGTGGGTGCAGGGCTGCAGCGTGCACTGCCCAGGCTGCTTCAACCCGCAGCTCTGGGCCGAGATCGGCGGCCGGGTCGAGAACACGGCCGAGCTCGCCGACCGGTTCGTGGCGGATGCGCTGGGCGCGGGCGTGCAGGGAATCACCCTCCTCGGCGGCGAACCCTTCGACCAGGCCGCGAGCCTCGCGACCATCGCAGAGGCCTTCCGCGCCGCTGGGCTCTCGGTGATGACCTTCTCCGGCTACCCGCTGGAGCTGCTCACCGAGTGGTCGGCGACGCGGCCAGACATCGCCAGACTGCTGGCCGCCACCGACCTGCTGATCGACGGGCCATACCTGCGCGACCGACCCGACGCCGTGCGGCCCTGGCTCGGCTCGACCAACCAGGGCATTCGCGCGCTCACCCCCGTTTACGCCGATGAGGTCGCCCGCATCGACCTCGAGGGCGGGCGGGACAGGCTGGAGATCCGCATCCGCCCCGACGGGCGGATCGACATTAACGGCTGGGCCGACGACGCGGCTTTGAACGACCTGCTGCACGACCTCGGCCCCCGCCAGGACCGCCCTGTTCAGCACCGCCCTGTAACGAAAGCGAGACTCGCATGAGTGTCACCCTGATCCTGCTTCCCATCGCCCTGGCCGCGGCGGCCGCGGCCGGCGGAGTGGGTGTTCTCGGCGCCGCGGTCACGGCCAAGGCCGGCGACGGTGCCGGGCCGGCGGCCCAGATTCGGGTGCGCACCCGGATGAAGGACAGCACGCTGCTCGCCGACGCCCTGACCAACCTCGGCGCCACGGCGATCACCGTGTCGCGCAGCCGCGTCACCGCGAAGCTCGACGGCGTGACGCTCACGATGACCCTCACCGACGACGGGGTCTGGGAGGCCCACGTCGAAGGCCGGGACGGCAACGAGGTGACGGTTCTCAGTGCCACCGAGCTCCTGCAGCGCCTCGACGGCGAGTACGCAGCGATGGTGCAGCAGGCCGTCGCCGAGAAGATCCGTGCCCGCGCCGAGACCTCGGGATTCGACCTCGTCTCGGAGACCAGAGAAGCGGATGACACCGTGACCATGGTGCTCAACGTTCGCGCCCAGGCGTGACTCACCCATGACAACCGCCTCAGGTCGCTCGCGCGGCGCGTCCGCCACGGCGAACGCGTCTGTCCCGTCGATCGCCTGGCGCCTGGGCGCGAGCTCCTGGCTGCTGCTGCTGGTTTTCGGGCCAGGCGGCGGCGTCGCCTGGGTGGCGTTCGGGATTCTCTCCCTCATCGGCCGGCGTCTCTCGTGGGGCATCGCCTCCGGCGTGTACGGGCTGGCGGCCATCATCGTGCGCATTCCGGAGGAGCCGGTGGGCGGTATCGCCCAGGGCAGCCTGTACCTGGTGGCGCTGCTGCACGGCCTCATCATCAACCACCGCTGGCTGCTGCTGCTCTGGGGCCGGCATGAGAACGGCCTCACGCTGATCGGCACTCCGCGCGGGTCGAAGCCACGGGCCAGGGCGGCCACGCCACGCCGGCGGAAGACGGCGATTCCGAAGGAGGCCGAGGCTCTGCTCGGCGGAGACGGCACCGCCAAGTCGGACTACGTGGACGAGTCCGCGCCCGAGCCGGCGCCCCAGCGGCGCGGGTTGAGCCGCGCGCAACGGCGCGCGCAGGCGGCCGCAGAGGCTCGCGCCGACACCCGGGCGGCGGCGGCCCGTTCGGAGCCCGCGACGCCCGCCGAACTGATCGACGTGAACACGGCGAACCAGCGCACCCTCGCCAGGCTCACCGGCCTGGACCGCGCACGGGCCAAAGCCGCGATCGCCGAGCGCACCAGCCGTGGCGGCTTCGCGTCCCTCGAGGCCTTCGCCTCGTCGGCCGGGCTGCAGCCGCACGAGCTGGTGCGCTTGCGCGCCGAGGCCTACTGCTCCCCCCGCCCGCGGGCCGACCGCAGCTTCGGCCGGCGCGTCGACTACTGAACCCGGTGACGAAAGCGCGCTATCGCGCGGTCGGGTAGGCCTCGGCGAGCAGGGCACCGAGGTAGCCCACGATCGCGCCAGGGCCCGAACGCGGAGCGACGGCCTCGATCTCGGCGTTGTAGTTGGTGTTCGTGTTCACGTCGTAGGTCACGATCCGGCCGTCCGCGGTCTCGATGAACTCGATTCCGGCCACCTCGATGCCCTCGGTGCGGAGGAAGGCCCGGTAGCGGTCGATGATCGGGTTCTCGAACCCCTCGCGCAGGGAGAAGATCTGCTGCCCGGCCTCCGGCAGGATGCTCGCGCCTGGCGGCATGAGCAGCGCTCCGGTGGTCGGGTCGATGGCGCAGGCATCCGCCGGGCAGAGCTGGTAACCGCCGCGGGCCGTGTCGGCCCTGATCGCATAGATGAACTCGTCTCCCACGATCTCCACCCTGGTGACCTCGGGCTGGGCGGCCACGATGAACTCCTGCAGCAGCGAGATGCCGTCTTCGGGCTCCTCGTACAGGCCGGCGTCGATGGCCGCGGCCAGTTCGGCGGCGCTGTCGAACTTCTGCACGCCCAGGCCCTTGCCGCCCTGGTTGTGCTTGGTGATGAACGGGGTCGGGAAGTCGGCAGCGGCCTCAGTGAGTAGGTGCGTGCCGACGACCACGCGGGTGCGCGGCACGTCGAAACCCTGCGCGCGCAGCCGGGTGAGCTGGTCGACCTTGCTCATCTCCAGTTCGATCGTGCGGCGGCCGTTCACGGTGCGTACGCCGTAGGCATCCAGCCAGTTCAGCACGCTGCGGGTGTAGTCCTTCGACAGGCCGTGCCCGCGGGTGTGCGCCGATGCGCTGATCCGCGACCAGAAGATGCCGGCCGGCGGGGCCTCATCGAGGTCGAGCACACCGTCCACCAGCAGCCACTCCCGGTACGGCACCCCCGCGGCCTCGAATGCGGCCTGGAACGGGCCGAACCAGTCCGGGTTCTCGTGCAGGACGTGGATGACGGGGGTGGCGGCGGGAGTGCTGGAAGTCATTGCCCCAGCCTGCCATGTCACCGGATACGCTCGGGCACGGTCGAGCCGAGGTGCCCGCGCAGGGTGCCGGACGCGTAGCCGTCTCGCACCAGCCCACGGCGAACCAGCTCGGGCACCACCAGGCGGGTGAACTCCTCGAACTGCTCGTGCAGGAATGCGCTGAGCACGCCGAACCCGTCCACGGCGCCGGCGCGGAACCACAGTTCCATCCGGTCCGCCACGTCCTCGGCAGAGCCCACCACGATGGGTGAGCGCACCAGCTGCGCCACCAACAGCTGCCGGTAGGTGACCGGGCGATCCCCACCCACGGTGCGGCCGGAGCGTTCGGCCACGATGCCCAACAACCGCTGGCCGGCCGGGTTGAACCTGGCCGCCGTCTGCGCCGTCACCACATCGTCGATGCCGCGGTCCGCCAACGGCAGGCCCACCGCCCGGCGCAGGCTCTGCACACTCCGATCGGCGGGCAGGGCCAGATCGGCCGCGGTGCCGGTGCCGTCGTCCACCTGGAACAACCCGACCAGGGTGTCGTACACCGCGTAGGCCTGTGCGCGGGTCTCCCCCACGATCGGCAGGATCGGCGCCACGACGGCGAGCGACCCGGCGGGCCGGCCGAACTCCGCGACCAGCCGGTGCGTCTCGGCGTACAGGCCCACCGCCTCGTCCAGGGTCGCGGGGGCCACCAGGTGGATGTCGGCTGATGCGGCCGAGAACTCCTGCGCCCGGCGCGAGGTGCCCGCGTGCATGAGCGGCACGTGCCCCTGCACCGGCCGCTGCACGTTGAGCGGCCCGGCCACGGCGTACGACCGGCCGACATGGTTCAGGGTCGACACCAGCGACCGGTCGATCAGCGAGCCGGAGACGGCGTCGTGCACGAACGCCGCCTCATCCCAGCCGTCCCACAGCCCCTGCAAGACCTGCACGTACTCGTGCGCCTCGTCGAACCGGTCGACAGGGGGCATGTGCCCGGCCCGGCCGAAGTTGGCCGCGCCACGGGCATCCGTGCCCACCGTGAGGTTCAACCCGAACCGGCCCTGGCTGAGCCGGTCGATCGAGGCGGCGGTCCTGGCCGTGGCGTACGGCTCGGAGTGGGCCACGTTCACGGTGCCGACGATGCCGATGCGCGTGGTCGCCGCAGCCAGGAACGACGCCGTGCTCAGCGAGTCAGCGCGGGAGAGCAGGTGCGGGTCGGTGAACTCCAGGTCGGTATCGGTGGAGAGCCAGTCGCCGAGGAAGAGGAAATCGAAGCCGGCCTTCTCCGCGGCCCTCGCCACCCGCTTGAGCGCGGCGGCGTCCTTGGCCGGGTCGCGATGCGCGCCGGGGTAGCGCCAGCCGGACGGGAACGCACCCAGGGTGCGCACCATGGTGCTGAGCACGAGATGGTCGCGAGTCGTCATCCGTCGACACTAGGCCGCCGGCGCCGACCAGGGCACGGCGAACGCAACACAACGCCGCATGCTGACACACGGCGTAACGGGGCGAAGACGCTCAACGTCATCTAACCGGCCGGGGCACGGTCGATTACTAGTGTCGGGTGGATGACGACATCACCATTCGCCGCCCGGCTCGACGCGATCACGCGCGACGAGCTCAGTCGTGCCGGCAGCCGCAAGTGGAGCCTGCACCCCGACACCATCGGCGCCTGGGTGGCGGAGATGGACTTCGGTACCGCCCCGGCGGTGACCGCGGCGCTGCACGACGCCGTCACGTCCGGCGACCTCGGCTACCTCGCCCCCAGCACCACTCGCCGGATGGCGGAGGCGACCGCCGCGTGGCTGCTGGCCGATTCCGGCTGGGAGGTGCCGCCGGAGAACATCCACCCGGTGTCGGATGTCATGAGCGCGTTCGACGTCACCGTGCGCCGGTTCTCCCCGGCCGGCAGCGGCGTCATCGTGCCCACGCCGGCGTATATGCCGTTCCTCAGCTTCACCCCCACCCTGGGCAGGGCGATCGTGCAGGTGCCGGGCAGCCAGGTCGACGGCCGGTGGCGTCACGACCTCGCCGGCATCGACGCCGCCTTCCACGCCGGCGCCCGCACCCTGGTGCTGTGCAACCCCCACAATCCCACCGGCACCGCCCTCAGCCGAGCCGAACTGGAGGGCATCGCCGAGGTCGTGCAGCGCCACAACGGCCGGGTCTTCGCCGACGAGATCCACGCGCCGCTGCGCTACGGCGACACCCGGCACATCCCGTACGCCTCCATCTCGGCCGAGACCGCCAAGCACACCGTCACCGCCACCTCGGCGTCGAAGGCGTGGAACGTGCCGGGGCTCAAGACCGCGCAGTTCATCACCAGCAACGCCGCAGACGAGGAGATCTACCAGGTCTACGGCTTCTCGGTGGTGCACGGGGCGTCCACCCCCGGCGTGATCGCACAGACGGCCGCGTATGCCAACGGCGGCGACTGGCTGGCCGAGGTGGTCGACTACCTCGACGGCAACCGGCGCGCGCTGCAGACGCTGCTCGCCGAGCACCTGCCCGAGGTGCGCTACACGGCGCCCGACGCCACCTACATCGCCTGGCTGGACTGTTCGGCGCTGCCCATCGAGGGTTCCATCGCCGAGTTCTTCCGCCGTGAGGCCGGGGTCACCCTCACCGACGGGTCGCTCTGCGGACAGGGCTACGCCGGTCATGCCCGGCTGATCTTCGCCATGCCGCGCCCCATCCTCGAGCAGGCCGTACGGAGCATGGCCGCGGCCGTGCGCCGGCTGAAAGTGAGCCAGAGCGCATGAGCCCCGACCGGATGAGAACAGCCGCCTCCGGCCCTGAGTACGACTGGCAGGGCTACGCCTTCGACACCCGCCAGGTGCACGCCGGCGAGTACGACGAGCTCACCAACGGCGCCCGCATCCCCCCGATCGCCATGACCGCGGGGTTCAGGTTCGACTCCTTCGCGGATGCCAGGGCCCGGTTCAACGGTGAGGCCGACGGGCTGATCTACTCCCGGCAGCGCAACCCGTCCGGTGGTGTCGCCGAACGCCGGATCGCGTCGCTCGAGGGCGGCACCGAAGCCATCGTGGTGGCCTCAGGGCAGGCCGCGATCACCGCCGCCCTGCTGTCGATAGCGCAGGCCGGCGACCACATCGTCTCCACGGCCAGCATCTACAGCGGCACCCGCATCCTCTTCGGTCGCAGCTTCGCCAGGTTCGGGGTCACGGTGGAGTACGTCTGGGACGAATTCGATGATGACGAGTGGGACCGGGTCATCCGGCCGAACACCAAGGCCATCTTCAGCGAGACCATTCCCAACCCCCGCAACGACATCGTGGACATCGACCGGGTTGCCGCCGTCGCCCGCCGGCACGGGCTGCCGTTCGTGGTCGACAACACCATCGCGTCGCCGTTCCTGATCCGCCCGTTCGAGCACGGGGCAGATGTGGTCGTGCACTCCTCGACCAAGTTCCTCAGCGGCCACGGCGCGGCGATCTCCGGCACCATCGTCGACGGCGGCAGCTTCGACTGGGCCGGGTCGCCTCGGTCGTTTCCGCTGATCACCCAGTCCGCCGGCGCCCTACCGTCGATCGCGCAGAGGTTCGGCCGCACGGCATACGCCAGGGCCACCAGGGAGGCCGTGGTGAACGACATCGGACCGGCGCTCTCTCCGTTCAACTCGTTCCTGCTGCACCAGGGCATCGAGACCCTCTCGCTGCGCATGGAGCGGCACCTGTCGAATTCGCTGGCCATCGCCCAGTGGCTGGCCGAGCATCCGGGGGTGGAGAGCGTCGACTACGCGGGCCTGCCCGGCAACCCGGCTTACGCCCTGGCGCAGCGGTTGTACGGCGGGCGCAGCGGTTCGGTGTTCTCCTTCACCGTGCGCGGCGGCGAGGCCGGCGCCGGTGCGTTCCTCGACCGGCTGCGGGTGATCAGCCACATGACCAACATCGGGGACACTAGGTCGATGGCGCTGCACCCTGCCACCTCAACGCACACCTCGTTCAGCCAGGAGATGCGCGACCGGCTGGGCATCGCCGACGGCCTGATCCGCCTCTCGGTGGGAATCGAAGACCCCGCCGACCTCATTGCGGACCTCGACCAGGCCCTGGCCTAGCCGGGAACAGCCGCGGGCGAGACGGCGTGCACCTGCAGGGGCAGGCGCACCGTGACCGTGGTGCCCTCGCCGAGCGTGCTCTGCAGCGACACGGTGCCCTGGTGGGCGTGCACGAAGGCGCGCACGATCGCCAGTCCCAGGCCCATGCCGGGAATGGCCAGCTCGGTGGAGTTGCGGGCCCGGAAGAACCTGTCGAACACCTGACGCTGGTCTTCGGCGCTCAGGCCGATGCCGTCGTCGGTCACCCGCAACACCGCATCCGTGCCCTCGGTGTCGACGCTGAGGGTGACCGACCCCTGGGGTCTGGCGAACTTGATGGCGTTGGTGAGCAGGTTGTCGATGACCTGCTCGATCGCCACCGAGTCGACCTCGGCGAGAACCTCGGTGTCATCGCGGGCGCTGATGACGACACCGGCGGACTACGCGCGCGGCCGGGCCGTGTCGAGGCAGGACCGCAGGATCTGGCCGAGGTCGGCTTCGACCCGGTGCACGGCCGGCTGCCCGTCTGTGGCGCTGAGCAGATGCGCGATCACGCTCAGCAGACGCTCGGCGTTGCGCTCGATCACGCCGATCTCCATGGTGATGCCGAGCTCGTCGGCATCGATCAGGCCGAGGTAGCCGATGATCGAGGTGAGCGGGGTGCGCAGCTCGTGCGACACCGTGGCGAGGAAGTCGTCACGCACGGCGATGGCCTCCACCAGCGGGGTGACGTCGGTGGCCACCACCACGGTGCCCAACGCGAAGCCGGATGCCCGCTCGACCACGCCGGCCGTGGCCATGATGGCGCTCTGGTCGTCCTCGCCGCCGACCCAGTAGATGCGCCCGGCCACCAGGTCGCCGCGCAGGGCTCTGGCCGCGATCTGGTCGTCGAGCGACACCAGGGTGGTTCGATCCACGTCGAAGACCAGGGAGGCATCCCGGCCGTAGCCGCCACTCGCGGAATCCGTGCGCACCGCAAGGGCGCGGGCAGCAGCGTTGCTCAAGATCACCTCGCCGTCGGGGCTGTACAACTCGATACCGGCGTCGACAGTCTCCATCACGGCCTCGAAAGTGGCCTGACGGTCCGTCGCCTCGAGTAGGGCGGTGCGCAGTTCTGCGGACACCGCGACCAGTTTGCGTTGCTGTGCGCGCAGGAAGTTGGCGGCGACCCTGGCGGTGATCGCGACGAAAGCGGTGATGATCGGCAACAGCAGCAGGCTCCCCCAACCCAGCGCATCGGTGGGCCACTGAGCCTCCTGGATCAGTGGGAAGGCATTGACGAAGACCGCTCCGATCAGGGCCAGACCGAGGGCCCACCAGGCGAACCCGTAGGCGAGCCAGAGCACGGGCAGCACGATGAGCATGCCCACCGCGATGAAGCTGTCACGCACACCGTCACGCAGGAGCGTCACGACCAGGACGTCGAGCAATGGAACGATCACGAGCCACTGGTGTCCGTGCCGCTGCCAGGGCACGAGCAAGGCCGCCAGGGTGGCCAGGACCGCCAACCCCAGCCCGACCTGCACGCCGGTCTCGCCGAAGGAATCGGGCGCTCCGAGGAACACGAAGAACATCAGCACGCATACCCCGGCCAGGAAGGCCAGCTGGGCGATCGGGAATTCGCGGGTGCGCGGCACGGCGCCCGGAATCGGGCTCTGCGGATGGTGCGACACGTGAACGTCCTCAGGCTAACGAGGCACCCACGGCCCTGTTGCCTGCCCTCTCCAGCATTCAAGCAGGTCCGGGCGCAATTGTCCCCCTAAACAAGGACATTGATCCGCGCTCAGGCGTGCCCGAGCGGCACGGACGCCACCGTGAGCGAGTCACCGTCCTCGGCGAGGTCAACCAGAACGGTTTCACCGTCGCGGATGCTGCCGCCCAGCAACGCCGTGGCGAGCCTGTCGTCGATCTCGGTTTGCATCAGCCGGCGCAACGGCCTGGCCCCATAGATCGGGTCGTACCCCCGCTCGGCGAGCCAGGCACGGGCGTCAGGGGTCACCGCCAACTCGAGCCGACGTTCGCCGAGGCGGCGCTGCAACCTGTCCACGTAGAGCTCCACGATCTGGGCGAGGTCGTCGGTGGAGAGCGCGGAGAACACCACGATGTCGTCGAGCCGGTTGACGAACTCCGGCTTGAACGCCTGCCGCACCATCTGCTGCACGGCGGCCTCCTTCTCGTCCCAGCCGAGCGACGGGTCGACCAGGTACTGCGAGCCGAGGTTGGAGGTGAGCACCAGGATCGTGTTGCGGAAGTCGACCGTGCGGCCCTGGCCATCCGTGAGCCGGCCGTCGTCGAGCACCTGCAGCAGCACGTCGAACACCTCGGGGTGGGCCTTCTCCACCTCGTCGAAGAGGATGACCGAGTATGGCCGGCGGCGCACGGCCTCGGTGAGCTGGCCGCCCTGTTCGTAACCGATGTAGCCGGGAGGGGCGCCGACCAGGCGGGAGACGGAGAACTTCTCGCCGTACTCGCTCATGTCGATGCGCACCATGGCCTTCTCGTCGTCGAAGAGGAACTCCGCCAGGGCCTTGGCCAGTTCGGTCTTGCCCACGCCGGTGGGGCCGAGGAACAGGAATGAGCCGGTGGGCCGGTCGGGATCGGAGATGCCGGCGCGGGAGCGGCGCACGGCGTCGGCGACGGCCCGCACGGCCCGCTTCTGGCCGATCAGGCGGTGCGCCAGCTCGCCCTCGAGGTTGAGCAGTTTCTCGGTCTCGCCCTGCAGCAGCCGGCCAACGGGAATGCCGGTCCAGGCGGCGACGACGGCGGCGATGTCCTCGGCGGTGACCTGGTCACCCACCATCCGGGCGCCCTCCTGCTCGGTCTGTTCGGCTTCGGCCAGTTCCCGCTCGATCACCGGGATGTCACCGTAGAGCAGTCGGGACGCCTTCTCCAGGTCACCGCGGCGTTCGGCCACCTCGGCCTGGCTGCGCGCACTGACCAGCCGCTTCCGCAGGTCGCCGACCCGGTTGAGCGATGCGCGCTCCTGGCGCCATCGTTCCTGCAAATCGTCGAGCCGCACCTGGCGTTCGGCCAGGTCGTCGCGCAGCTTCTCCAGGCGGGCCTTCGAGGCGTCGTCCTTCTCCTTCTTCAGCGCGAGTTCTTCGAGCTTGAGCCTGTCGACGCTGCGGCGTAGCTCGTCGATCTCCACCGGGGAGGAGTCGATCTCCATCCGCAACCGGCTCGCGGCCTCGTCGATGAGGTCGATGGCCTTGTCCGGCAGCTGGCGGGCGGTGATGTACCGGTTCGACAGGGACGCCGCGGCGACGAGCGCGGCATCCGCGATCGAGACCTGGTGGTGCGCCTCGTAGCGCTCCTTGAGTCCGCGGAGAATGGCGACGGTGTCTTCGACGCTGGGTTCGTCCACCAGCACGGGCTGGAAACGCCGCTCGAGCGCGGCATCCTTCTCGATGAATTCGCGGTACTCGTTGAGCGTGGTGGCGCCGATCAAGCGCAGTTCACCGCGGGCGAGCATGGGCTTGAGCATGTTGGATGCGGCCACCGAGCCTTCGCCGCCGCCCGCGCCCATCAGGGTGTGCAGTTCGTCGACGAAGGTGATGATCTGGCCGTCGGCGTCGTTGATCTCCTTGAGCACGGCCTTGAGCCGTTCCTCGAACTCACCGCGATACTTGGCACCCGCCACGAGGGCGGCCAGGTCGAGCGCCACCAGCTGCTTGCCCTTGAGCGAGTCGGCCACGTCACCGGCGACGATGCGCTGGGCCAGGCCCTCCACCACAGCAGTCTTGCCCACGCCGGGTTCGCCGATCAGCACCGGGTTGTTCTTCGTGCGGCGCGTGAGCACCTGGCTCACCCGGCGAATCTCGGCGTCCCGGCCGATCACGGGGTCGAGCTTGCCGCTCTTGGCAATCTCGGTGAGGTTCACGCCGTACTGCTCCAGCGCGGTCTTCTGCTTCTCGTCGGTTCCGGGGGCGCCCTGCATGTTGGCCATGTACACACATCCTTCGCAATACTTGAGTTGACCCGACTCAAGTTTAGACCGCGCGTGACGGATGCGCTAGCCGGGTTCGCGGCGGCTCGACCAACGACGCACGGCGCACGATCAGCGGTCGATGCTGGCCATGTTGGCTTCGTCGTGGCGTGCACCGGACGCGGGTGTCAGATCGTTCAGGCGATTCAGCTGCCGGTCGTTCAGCTGGATGCCGGCGGCGGCGGTGTTCTCCTCGACCCGAGAAACACGGCGGGTGCCAGGAATGGGGGCAATGTCGTCGCCCTGGCTGAGTAGCCAGGCCAGAGCTGTCTGCGCGGGCGTCGCCCCGATCTCCGCGCCGATTGCACGCACCTCGTCGACGATGGCCAGGTTGCGCACGAAGTTCCCGCCGGTGAACCTCGGGTTGGTCTTGCGCCAGTCGTCGTCGGCGAAGTCGTCGACGCTCTGGACCTGTCCGGTGAGCAGGCCGTGGCCCAGCGGCGAGTACGGCACCAGCCCAATGCCGAGCTCCCGCAACAGCGGCAGGATCTCGGCCTCGACGTCGCGAGTCCACAGCGAGTACTCGGTCTGCAGGGCGGCCAGCGGCTGCACGGCGTGGGCGAGGCGGATCGTTGCGGGCGCGGCCTCGGAGAGCCCGAAGTGCAGCACCTTGCCCTCACGAATAAGGTCCGCCACCGCCCCGGCGGTCTCTTCGACGGGAGTGTTCCGGTCGACGCGGTGCTGGTAGTACAGGTCGATGTATTCGGTGCCGAGGCGTCGGAGGGACCCCTCGACGGCCGCCCGCACATTCGCGGCCGAGCTGTCCACGGTTCCTGGGCCCCCGCCGGAGTGGGAGACGAGGCCGAACTTGGTAGCGATGACGACGTCATCGCGGCGGTGGGCCAGGGCCCTACCCACGATTTCTTCGCTGAGCAAAGGCCCGTAAATCTCGGCGGTGTCGATATGGGTGACGCCGAGGTCGAGGGCACGATGGATGGTGCGGATCGACTCGGCGTCGTCCAGACCACCTTCGGAGGTATATGTGCCGGCCATGGTCATGGCTCCGAGGCCGATGCGGGAGACGCTGAGCGCGCCGAGCTGTGCAATCTTCATCATGGATCGAGTCAAGCCGCATCGGCCGGATTGAGCGTGGCCCCGTCTACGGGTTCCCTGACAGGGACCCTCTTGCAGTGTCCCGGCGGCGTAAATTCGAGTGCATGCACCCCACCGACGACATCAGCGAGTTTCTCGTCTCGCGGCGGGCGAAATTGAGCCTGCAGCAGGCGGGCCTGCCGGACTTCGGCGGCCGTCGTCGTGTTCCCGGCCTCCGTCGGGAGGAGGTCGCGCTCCTCGCCGGGATGAGTGCCGAGTACTATAAGCGTCTCGAGCGGGGCAACGCGACCGGGGTGTCCGAGGGTGTGCTCGATGGCATCAGCCGCGCCTTGCAACTGGACGAGGCGGAGCACGCCCACCTCTACGACCTCGTGCGCGCGGCCAACGCCGGCGCCCACCCGCAGCGACGCCGACCCACCCGCAAGCCCCAGCTCAGTGGGGGCATGCAGCAGACCATCGACGCCATGTCGACGGTGCCGGTCTTCGTGCAGAACGGCCGTCTGGATGCCATCGCGGCCAACCGGCTCGGCCGCGCCCTGTTCTCCGTGATGCTCGACGACGTCCCTCCCCCGGTGAACGCCGCCAGATTTATCTTCCTCGACCCCCGGGCGCAGACGTTCTACCCGGACTGGGACGGCAATGCCCGCCAGATCGTCGCCATCCTCCGGGCTGAGGCGGGCCGCTCCCCCTATGACCGCCAGCTGAGCGACCTCGTGGGCGAACTCTCCACCCAGAGCGACCTGTTCCGCATGCTGTGGGGCGCGCACGACGTGCGCGAGCACCGCACCGGCACCAAGAGCATCCACCACCCCGTAGTCGGCGACCTCGACCTCACCTATCAGGGCATGGACCTCACCTCGGACCGGGGCCTGCACATGCTGGTGTTCTCGGCCGAGCCCGGTTCACCGTCCCATGACGGGTTGCAGTTACTCGCGAACTGGGCGAGCCTACGCACCGATGCGACCGAGCCAGGCCTCCGCATCGGCTAGGCCCGTCATTTGGCGGCGACGGTGATCAGTTCGTCCCAGTGCGTGGTCGCCCGCGGGGAGACCATCTCCCGCCGCATCGTCCAGGCCCGGTTGGTCTTGAGGCCGGCGCGGCCGAGGCCCAGGTTCTCCTGGCCGTACTTGGCCGCGATGGAGTCGAGCACGGCGCCGGCCGCGAACGGGGTGGGGTCGGTGCCGAAGATGTCCAGGGCAGCGTGCGAGTCGCGTGACGAGAACTCGTACAGGCTCACACCCACCCGCACGTACTGCTGGCCGGCCTGCAGCTGCGGACCAAGCGCGGTGACCGCCGCCCGGTACATTTCCACCGGATCGTCGGTGGGGTTCGGGAACGCCAGCGAGACGGCGTGGCTGACGTGGTTGTCGCGGAACGGTGACGTCGACGCGGTGCAGCTCATCATGCGGGCCAGCGAACCCTGCTCGCGCAGCCGGGCCGCCGCGCGCTGGGTGTAGACCGACAGCACCTCTTCGAGTTCGGCCACGGTGCTGATCGGCACCGCGAACGAACGCGAGAACTGAATCTGCTCCCGGTCGGCCCGTTCCTCTTCCAGCGGCAGGCAGTCGATGCCGCGCAGTTCCTGCACCACCCGCTCCTGGTTCACGCCGAACCGCCGGCGCAGCTGCACGGCGTCGGTGTCGCGCAGGTCAGCGGCGGTGTGGATGCCCATGCCGGCGAGTTTCTGTGCCGTGCGGGAGCCGATCCCCCACACCTCGCCCACCTCCACCGATGCCAGGATCGCGGTGAGCTGCGCGGGCGAGTACATGCCGAGGTTGCACACCCCCTGCAGCGCCGGCGACGACTTGGAGCCCCGGTTGGCCAGCTTGGCCAGGGTCTTGCTCGGCGCGATGCCGATGCTCACGGGCAGGCCGATCAGCTTCTTGGTCGCCAGCCGGATCTCCCTGGCGATGCCGCTGACCTGCGCGGCGGTGCCGGTGAGTCTGATGAAGCTCTCGTCGATGGAGTACACCTCCTGGGAGGAGGTGAACCGCCCGAGCAGTTCCACGCAGCGGGCGGAGATGTCGCCGTAGAGCTCGTAGTTGCTGGAGCGGGCGATGACCCCCTTGGCGGTGGCCTCGGCGGCGATGCTCTGCCACGACGCCGCCATGTCGAGCCCCAAGGCCTTGGCTTCCTGCGAGCGGGCGATGACGCATCCGTCGTTATTCGACAGCACCACCACCGGCTTGCCCTCGAGGCTGGGGTCGAAGATGCGCTCGCAGGAGACGTAGAAGTTGTTGGCGTCGACGATCGCTATCGACGGTGCTGACGACCCGGTGCGCCTAGACACGGTGCAGGCACCTGGTGACGACGCCCCATACCGACAGCTCGGTCAGCTCGTGCAGCACGATATCGGGATAGGCGGGGTTCTCGGGCACCAGGCGCACGGTGTCACCGTCGAGCCGCAGCCGCTTGATGGTGAGCTCGTTGTCGACCACCGCGATCACCACGCTGCCGTCCCTGGCCTCCAGCGAGCGGTCCACGATCACCTCGTCACCGTCGTAGATGCCCGCACCGGTCATACTGTCGCCGCTGACCCGCACGATGAACGTGGCGGTCGGATCCCTGATCAGGTGCCGGTTGAGGTCGACCGGCCCGTTGTAGTAGCCCTGGGCCGGGGAGGGGAAGCCGGCGTGCACGGATTCGGGCGCCTCCTGCGCAAACCGTTGCCCTGCGTCCGTTGACACCCCGGAAACCGGGAAGACGAGCGGGTTCTGAGCGTGCACGGTGTCTGCTTTCTGCGGCGCGGGACCTAACGGTCGCACACCACTCATTGTGTCGTGCGGCGACCTTGGAACCTACCGTGAGGAACGCGGCTGGCATACTGGTGAGCGAAGGGGAGTAGTTCCCGACCTGTCCCGAAAGTGGGGACACGGAGGTACGTCGACATACTGGTGATTTCGTCACCCGGCGTGCCACCCGGCCGAACGGCAGGGCGAACGAGACCTTCGGCACCCACCCATGCCGAACGCACCCTTCACTGCGGCTCGGCCCTGTACGAAAGGCCGTATCCCGCCATGTCCTTCTGGGCCCTTTTTCTCATCGCCCTCGGCGTCTCGGCCGACGCATTCGCCGTGGCCCTCACCAAGGGTGTGCACATGCGCACCTTCACTCTGCGCCATGCCATGGTCATCGCCCTCACCTTCGGGCTCTTCCAGGCCGTCATGCCCCTGATCGGGTGGATGCTCGGCAGCCAGTTCGCCCGATACATCACCGAATTCGATCACTGGGTGGCTTTCGGGCTCCTGCTGCTCGTGGGCGGCAAGATGCTCTGGGAGGCCTTCTCGGCGCATCCGGACACCGAGCGCGACTTCGATCGGCTCGACATCCGCACCCTGTTGGTGTTGGCGCTGGCCACGAGCATCGATGCGCTGGCCGTGGGAATCACCCTCGCCTTCGTGCCCATCTCGATCGGCTGGTCCATCGCGCTGATCGGGGCGACGACGTTCGTGTTGGCCTTGGCGGGGGTGGTGATCGGCCGGCGCGCCGGAGCCAGGTTCGGCAAGCCGGCCGAGATCGTGGGCGGGATCGTCCTGATTCTAATCGGCACCCGCATTCTGCTCGACCACCTGGGCATCTGGTGAGCTGAGCCGCTCAAGCAGGTTGGTCCTGCGCAGCTCTGGGTGTTGCGGTGCTGACGCTCTACCCTGAGGGCGACCCCCAGCCGGAAGTCGCCTGCACTGTCGCCGTGCCCTACCTCTCCCCCACGGCCGTGGAGTCGATCGCCAACATCGTGCTGTTCATGCCGGTCGCCGTCCTTGGCGGCGTCGTCGCCGTCGCGGCTCTCGCCTGGCATCGGCATCGCGCAGCGTCTGCCCGCGCAGGCCGTGTCATCGACTAGATTCCCAACGCCACCGGCGCCTGCGGTCAGCGGGCGATCAGCTCGTCGGTGCTGAGGTCGGGCAGGCTGACGGTGACCTGCGTGCCCCACGGGTCGATGACCGCCACCGATCGGCCGTCGCTGCTGAACGGGATGCGGCGGGCGCCGAGGCGTGCGGTGAGCAGCTGCAGGTCGGCGGCCGTGGGCACGGTGACAGCCACATCACCCAGACCGAGGCTGGCCGCGCGGGGACCGGAGCCGCGGCTGTTCCAGGTGTTCATGGCGATGTGGTGGTGGTAGCCGCCGGCCGAGGCGAAGAGCGCACCCGGGTAGCTACCCTGGGTCGCCTCGAAGCCGAGGGCGTCCACATAGAACGCGCGGGCCACGGCGACGTCGCCGACCTGCAGGTGCACGTGCCCGACGACACCGGGCAGGGCGGGCCCGGCATCCATGACGGCCTGGTCGAGGTGAGACTGCAGGTAGGCGTTCGGGTCGAGGTACTCGGTGGCCATCCGGATCTGTTCACCGTCGTGGATCCAGGTGGAGCGGTCACGGTCGGTGTACAACTCGACACCGTTGCCCTCGGGGTCGGTGAAGTAGAACGCCTCACTCACCAGGTGGTCGCTCGAGCCGACGAAGCGGCTGCGCGGGTCCTGCGCGGCACGGTACACCGTCGCGGCCAGGCTGCCGGGGGTCTCGAACAGGAACGCGGTGTGGAACAGGCCGGCCTGGCGCGGATCGACGGCGGGCAGGTCGGGAGTGTGGATGAGCCGTACCAACGGCGTGGCCCCGCGGCCGAGCACCCGGTGCACCTCTCGGCTGCGGCTCTGCTCCTCGAGCGGCTCCATGGCGAAGGCCTGGGAGTAGTAGTCCGACATCGTCTCGAGGTCGCCGACCCGCAGGGTCACCGCACCCATCGAGGTGTCGGCGTTGAGAATCTGCTCGCGTACGGTGTCGCTCGGTGTGGTGTCGGTCATGGTGGCTCCCAGTGGGTCCTCGAAATACTTGTAACTACAACTATACATCACGATGACGGCGGATGCCCGACCGGCGGCAAGGAATATCCCACCATCCACAGGTTAGGAAGTGCTTGCGGCATCGGCGCGGAGATCTTGCGGGAGTGGAGTACACCGCACAGGGCGTGCGCACCAACGCCGTCGGCCCCGGCAGCTACCACCTCGTCGACGGCGGCTACTCCGCGCAGTAGGTCCCGCACCACGAAAGCGGTCGGAGGGGCAGCGTCAGGGGCGGCGCAGGATCAGGTTCATCATCACCTGGGACATGACCAGCTCGCCGGCCTGGTTGCTCACCTCGATACGGGTGTGCACGAGACCACGATCGGGCTTGGATGCCGATACCCGCGCCGACAGCACGGTGAAGCGGGCCGAGAGGATGTCGCCGGCTCGCACCGGACGGTGCCAGCGCAGGTCGTTCACTCCCGGTGAGCCCAGGCTCGTGCGCTCGTTCAGGTAGTTGTCCACCATGATCCGCATCATCACGGCGGTGGTGTGCCAGCCGCTGGCGATGAGACCGCCGAACGGTCCGACGAGCGCGGCAACCGGATCGACGTGCATCAGGTGCGGGTCGAACGCAGCCGCGAACGCCACAATGCTCTCTTCGCTCACGGGCACCGCCCCGTACTCCGCGACGAGGCCCACCCGGTAGTCCTCGAGGTAGCGGTCGGCCAGCGGCACGGAAAAGATGTCATCCATAGGGATGCAACTGTACGCACCCCGCCGCACCCGGCGTTATCTCGGTCCCTGCACGGGGTGCGGGGCGGGGCGGGGCGGGGACTACTCGGCGTCGATGGGGAGCAGGATGCCGGCGACGGCGGGGTCGGTGGCCAGGAACTCCTGCACGGCCGGGTCGGCGAACGCGGCAACGAGGTTCTTGATGTTCTCGGTGTCGGCGAAGTCGCTGCCGATGGTGAGCTGGCCGGCGAACTCGTCTGGCGCGGCCGGGGCGAAGATCTGCTGCTCGATCGGGATGCCGGCGGCGAGGTAGTACTCGGTGTAGCCGGCGGCCAGGTCGAGGTCGGGCAGCGCACGAGACTGCGCAGCGAAGTCGAGCAGCGTGAACTGCAGGTTCTTCGGGTTGTCGACGATATCGTCCTGCGTGGCGGCGCCGGCCGTTGTGCCCTCGGCGAGAGTGATCAGGCCGGCCTCCTGCAGCAGCCAGAGGCCCTGGGCCTCGTTGGCCGGGTCGGAGTACAGCGACACGGTCGCGCCATCCGGCACCTGGTCGACGCTGGTGTACTTGTCGCTCCACAGGCCGAAACCCCAGCGGAAGACGGGCACGGCGGCGGTCTCCCTGAAGTCGGGGTTGGACTCGAGGACCTGGCTGAGCCAGAGCTTGTGCTGGTAGACGGTGCCGGCGATCTCTCCCTCGCTGACGGCCCGGTTGATGGTGTTGCTGTCGGCCAGGCCCTTGAACTCCACGGTGATGCCGTAGTCGGGGGCGACCTCCTCGGCGACGAAGTTCACCAGCGCCTGCTCTGCGGCGTTGCCCTCTGCGGTGGCGACGATGAGCGTGGCCCCCTCGGTGGCGTTGGCGGATACCGGCGGGTTCAGCAGCGGAACCGCGATGGCCGCGGCGGCACCGACGGCCACGACGGCGATGCCGGCGATCCAGGGCCAGCGGCGACGCTTCTTGAGGGCGAAACCGTGCGGTTCGGCGGCCGGAGCGGAATTGGTGGGAGTGGAGTTGGTGGGCGTGGAGTTGGTGGGCGTAGACATGGGGATCCTTCGGAAGTGTGGTCTGCGTGCTGTGCAGGCGTGCGGGATGACGGGACGGAGCGGGCGCGTGCGTGGGGCGCGGGGCGAAGCGTGCGGGCGAATCAGGCCGAGCGACTCAGGACAAGCGCGTCAGGCCGGACAGGTCGCCCCGGGCATTCGGCGGGGCGTGCGCGCGGGCATCCGTGCGGGCGTCCGTGCGGGTCGGCGGTTCATACCAGGCTCGCTTCGCGGCGTGAGGCGCGGGGCGCGCGGGTTTGGGCGTGCGGGGTGGTGAGGCGCACGAGTCGGTCGCCGAGCAGTTGCACCGAGGCCACGGTGGCCACGAGGATCACGATGGTGGCGAGCATCACGGTGTTGTCGAAGCGCTGGTAGCCGTAGGTGACCGCGACGTAGCCGATGCCGCCCGCACCGATGGTGCCGGCGATGGCGGAGTACTCGATCATGGCGATGGTATTGATGGTGAGCCCGCCGATGATCGACGGCAACGCCTCGCTGAGCTGCGCGGTACGAATGATCTGCAGCGGCGACGCACCGGAGGCCTTGGCGACCCGCACGAGGGTGGGTGGCACCCCGCGCAGCGAGTTCTCCACGATGCGGGTGAAGAACGCGATGCCGGCAATAGACATGGGAACCACCGCGGCGGCGATGCCGATGTTGGTGCCGGTGATGAACCGGGTGAACGGCACGATCGACGCCATCAGGATGAGGAACGGCAGCGACCGCCCGATGCTCACGATCCAGCTGATCGTGCTGTGCAGGGCGGGGTTCTCGAACAGGCCGCCCGGGGCGAGATTGTGCACCAGGGCGCCGAGCGGGATGCCGACCAGCACCACGATCACCATCACGATTCCGACCATGAGCAGGGTATCGAGCAACGCGGGGAAGACCAGCGCCGGGATCTGATCGATCGGCACGTTCTTGCTGGGAATGGTCAGGATGCTCATGCGACCCGCTCCAGAATCTCGGCCTGCGCGGCCTGCTCGGCCTGCGCGGGGCGGGCGTCGAGGCCGAGGCTGCGGGCTGCGGCAATGAGGTGCTCGTGGTCGGCACCGACGACGCCGATGCTGGCGTGCCCGACGGTGGCGCCGTCGACGGTTTCGATGGATGCGCCGAGCAGCGACACCGTGACGCCGAGCCGGTCGGCCAGCCGGGTGAGCCAGTCGGCCGGAACGGTCGCGGAGGTATAGCTGACGAACCACTCGGTCGCGTCGGCGGCGGCGCGCTCGTGCGAGCGTGCCGGGCGGAGGGCCCGGCCGAGTCCAGACGCGGGGTCGCGCAGCAGCTCGACGATGCGGCCGCTCTCCACGATCCGGCCGTGGTCCAGGCGGGCGACGGAATCGGCGACCTGCAACACGGTGTCCATCTCGTGGGTGATGAAGAGGATCGACAGACCCAGGTCGTCGCGTAATTCCTTGAGCAGCGCCACGATCGACCGGGTGGAATCGGGGTCGAGGCCAGAGGTGGCCTCGTCGCTGAGCAGCACGGAGGGGCGCAGGGCCAGCGCGCGGGCGATGCCCACCCGTTGCCGCTGACCGCCGGAGAGCTGGTGCGGGTAGTGCCCGGCCTTGGTGGCCAGGCCCACCCGGTCCAGCAACTCCGCGGTGCGGGCGCGGGTCTCCGCGGCCGTCACGCCGAGGTACTCCAACGGCAGCGCCACGTTCTGGGCGGCGGTGCGCCGCGAGTAGAGGCCATCCGACTGGAAAATCGTGCCGATGCGGCGGCGCGCCACCCGCAGCTGCTTCTCGGTGAGCCGGGAGAGGTTCTCCCCGTTCACCAGAACCGACCCGCTGGTGGGGCGTTCGAGCAGGTTGACGCACTGCGCCAGCGTGCTCTTGCCGGCGCCGCTCGGGCCGACGACGGCGAAGATCTCGCCGGCGTCGACGCTGAAGTCGAGGCGGTCAAGCACCACGGTGCGCTGCTCACCGTGGCCGTAGACCTTGGTCAGCTGTTCCAGGCTGATCATGCTTCGGGTCTCCTCAGGACACGGGCACGCCGACGCGGAAGTTCGCGCCGTGGTGCTCGTCTGGCAGGCGGTCGCCGCGGCCGTGCAGTTTCTGCCGCAGGGTGCCCTCGGTGTACTCGGTCGGGTAGACGCCGCGCTTCTGCAGCTCGGGCACCACCCAGGTGACCACGTCTTCGAAGGTGCCTGGCGTGATCGCGTAGGCCAGGTTGAACCCGTCCACGTCGGTCTCGGCGGCCCACTCCTCGAGCTGGTCGGCGATCTCCACGCCGGAGCCCACGATGAACGGCCCGAGGCCGCCGATCGCGCCGGCCCTGGCGATGTCGCCCACGGTCCACTCCGAGCCGTCGTGGTTCGCGGCCTGGAAGTTGGCCACGGCCGACTGGATGGCGTTGCTCTTGACGTTGCCGATCGGCTCGTCGAGCGCGAACTCGGACAGGTCGACACCCATCCAACCGGACATGAACACGAGCGCGCCCTCCTCACTGGCGTAGCTGAGGTAGTCCAGGTACTTCGCCTGCGCCTTCTCGCTGGTCTCGTCGGTGATGATGGTGAGCAGCGTGTAGATCTTGGCGGAGTAGCGGTCGCGTCCGGCGGACTCGAGGGCGTCCCGGATCTTGGTGACGGTGCCCTTGAGCACCTCCTTGGTGGAGGCGGCCACGAAGATCGCCTCGGCGTTGCCTGCGGCGAAGGCGATACCGCGGCTGGAGGCCCCGGCCTGGTAGATCACGGGAGAGCGCTGCGGGCTCGGCTCGGAGAGGTGGATGCCCGGCACCTGGAAGTGCTTGCCGGAGTGCCCGATCGAGTGCACCTTGCTCGGGTCGGTGAAGACACCGGATGCGGCGTCGCGCACCACGGCGTCCTCTTCCCAGGAGCCTTCCCAGAGCTTGTAGAGCACCTCGAGGTACTCGTCGGCGTAGTCGTACCGGTCGTCGTGCTCGAGCTGGTCCTCGTTGCCCATGTTGCGGGCGGCGGAGGGCAGGTACCCGGTGACGACGTTCCAGCCGACCCTGCCCTTGGTGAGGTGGTCGAGCGTGGACATGCGCCGGGCGAACGGGTACGGGTGCTCGTACGCGGTGCCGGCCGTGACGCCGAAACCGAGGTGCTCCGTGACATATGCCATTGCGGGAATGACCAGAAGCGGGTCGGCGACGGGGATCTGCGCCCCGTTGCGGATCGCGGCCTCGTTGGTGCCGCCATACACGTCGTAGGTGCCCAGCACGTCGGCCAGGAAGATGCCGTCGAAGCGGCCCTTCTCGAGCAGCTTGGCCAGCTCGGTCCAGTAGGCAAGGTCGGTGTAACTCTGCGACCGGTCATCCGGGTGGCGCCACAGGCCGGAGGACTGGTGGGCGACGCAGTTCATGTCGAAGGCGTTGAATCGAATCTGTCTGGGCATGGACCAATGCTCACGAATCCGCGCGCGGAACACATCCTCGGGCGAAACACGACGTCACAGACGGATGCATCGCAGTAGCTGCGACGCCGCCCGTTTGAGCGGCTCAGCCTTGCAAGAAACTGCGCTCAGTGACGTACGGGGGCCGACGACTCACCCGCACTGCGGGGGTGCCTTTTCTCCCGGCCAAGTGCCATACTGGCCCCGAATCGCTGCTCTGCCGCCGCCAGGTTGCACGGCGGCGATCCGGCCGTGTTACTCGACGCAGAGGAGCCCCGTGAGTACCCCGAACCTGTCCAATTTCATCGATGGCCAATTCGTCACTCCGGCCGGCACGGAGATGCTCGACGTCATCGATCCGACCAACGGACGCGTCGTGGCCAGGGCCCCGATCTCCACGGCGGAAGACGTCGACGACGCCATGCGGGCCGCCAAGGCCGCCTTCCCCGCCTGGAGCCGGGCCACCCCCGGCGAGAGGCAGCGTGCCCTGCTCCTGCTCGCCGACGCCGTGGAGGCCAACAGCGACGCGATCGTGGAGGCGCAGCACCGCAATACCGGGCAGCCGCGGGCCACGATCGGCGCAGACGAGGTGGCCGCAGGCGCCGACCAGCTGCGGTTCTTCGCCGGCGCCGCCCGGCTGCTCGAGGGCAAGTCGGCCGGCGAGTACCTCGAGGGCATGACCTCCTGGGTGCGTCGGGAGCCGATCGGCGTGGTCGGGCAGGTCACCCCGTGGAACTTCCCGTTCCTCATGGCGATCTGGAAAATCGGCCCCGCCCTGGCCGTGGGCAACACCCTGGTGCTCAAGCCCAGCGACACCACCCCTGAATCCACCCTCGAACTGGCCAGGATCAGCCGGGGCATCCTGCCGCCCGGCGTGATGAACATCGTGCTCGGCGACGCCAGCACGGGCTCGTTCATCGTCGAGCATCCGGTGCCCGGCCTGGTCTCGATCACGGGCAGCGTGCGCGCCGGCATCGCCGTCGCCTCCGGCGCCGCCCACACCCTCAAGCGCGCGCACCTCGAACTCGGCGGCAAGGCGCCCGCCGTGGTCTTCGGTGACGTCGACGTGGCCAAGGTCGCCTCGGCGATCGCCGACTTCTCCTTCTACAACGCCGGCCAGGACTGCACGGCCATCACCAGGGTGCTCGTGCACGAGACCATCCACGACGAGTTCGTGGCGGCCTTCACCGCGGAGGCCGAGCTGCGCACCACCGGGTCTGCGGACGACGCCGACAACTACTTCGGCCCACTCAACAACGTGCGGCACTTCACCGACGTGGTCGACAGGGTGGCGGCGCTGCCCGCCCACGCGGTGATCAGCACCGGTGGGCACCAGGTGGGCGATGACGGCTATTTCTTCGAACCCACCGTGGTGACCCAGGTGCGCCAGGACGACCCGATCGTGCAGGACGAAACCTTCGGCCCGGTGATCACCGTGCAGAGCTTCGGCACAGAGGAGGAGGCCATCACCATGGCCAACGATGTGCGCTACGCGCTCGCCTCGAGCGTCTGGACCCGCGACCACGCCAGGGCGCTGCGGGTGTCGCGGGACCTGGACTTCGGTGCCGTCTGGATCAACACGCACATCCTGCTCACCGCCGAGATGCCCCACGGCGGCTTCAAGTACTCGGGCTACGGCAAGGACCTCTCCATGTACGGCGTCGAGGACTACACCCGGATCAAGCACGTGATGAGCTCGCTCGCATGACCTTCCACCCGCTCGATTCCCTCACCGCCGCGGAGTTCAGCCAGGCCGCCGCCGTGCTCGCCCGAGAGCACGGCGTCGGGGCGGGCTGGCGGTTCGCCTCGATCGAACTCGTTGAACCGGCCAAGGCAGCCGTCGCCGCGTTCGAGGCCTCAGGCGTCGCTCCAGAACGCCGCGCCCGCCTGGTGGTGCTGCACCGCCCCGAGAATCGCACCTGGGTCGCGGTGGTGTCCCTCGATGCGGACGCCCTGCTCACCTGGGAGCAAGCCGTCGGCGTGCAGGCGAACTTCACCGTGGACGAGTGGGAGGAGGCCGACGCGGCGCTGCGCGCGCATCCGGAGGTCATCGCGGCACTGGCCAAGCGCGGCATCACCGACCTCGAGAACGTGTTCATCGACACCTGGACCTACGGCGACGCCGTGATCCCCGAGGTCTACCGGGGCCTGCGGTTGGGCTGGGCGGATGTCTGGGTGCGCGGCCAGGCCGGCGCCAACCCGTACGCGGGGCCGGTCAGCGGGCTGCACTTCGTGATCGACGTGAACACCATGAACCTGCTCGAGGTCGAAGACACATTCACGGTCGACCCGCCGAACGTGATGGGTGAGTACGTGCCGCACCTGGTGCCGGAACGCATCCGCAACGCCGGCACCCGGCCGCCCCTCAAACCGCTGGACATCGTGCAACCGGAGGGCCCGAGCTTCACCGTCGACGGCAACCGGGTGCGCTGGCAGGGCTGGTCGTTGCGGGTGGGTTTCAACTACCGCGAGGGCATGACGCTGCACCGGGTGACCTACACGGATGCCGGCCGCGAGCGCTCCATCGCCAACCGGCTGTCGTTCGCCGAGATGGTGGTGCCGTACCGCGACCCGAGCGTCGACCACTTCCGCCGCACCGCGTTCGACATCGGCGAGTGGGGTCTGGGGTTCATGACCACCTCGCTGGAGCTCGGCTGCGACTGCCTGGGCGAGATCCGCTACCTCGACGCAGTGCTCCACAACAGTGCCGGCGAGCCGTACACGATCCCCAATGCGTTCTGCATTCACGAGGAGGACAACGCCGTGCTCTGGAAGCACGTCGACCACGACGGCGGCGCGGAGGTACGCCGGATGCGCCGACTCGTGGTGTCCTTCCACGTCACCGTGGCGAACTACGAATACCTGGTCTACTGGCGGTTCTACCAGGACGGCAACATCGAGTGCGAGGTGCGCGCCACCGGCATCATGGTGGTCACCCACCTCGAACCCGGCCAGCCGCACCCCAACGGCACGCTCGTCGACGACCGCACCTACGCGCCGTTCCACCAGCACTTCATCGTGGCCAGGATGGACCTCGACATCGACGGCCCGACCAACACGGTGTTCCGCAGTGAGACCCGGATCGAACCGATCGACGAGTCGAACCCGCTGGGACTGGCGATCACCCAACAGAACACCCCGATCGAGACCGAGGGCTTCGACGACTTCGACTGGAACACGCAGCGGGCTTGGAAGGTCGTGAACGAGCAGTCCCTGAATGCGCTCGGCACCCCGGTGTCGTACAAGCTGGTGCCCGGTGGGGCGATCCCGTCGTTCTTCCACCCCACCGCCCCGGCGCTGTTGCGCGCGCAGGTGATCGGCCACACGGTCTGGGTCACGCCCAATACCGAGTCCCAGCGCTGGCCCTGCGGCGAGTTCGTCAACCAGAGCGGCGTCGACCACGGGCTCCCCGAGTGGGTCGAGGCCGGTCGGGACGTGCGCGACACCGACCTGGTGCTCTGGTACACCTTCGGCATCCACCACATCACCCGGCCAGAGGAGTGGCCGGTGATGCCGGCGGACATCGTCTCGTTCTGGCTGAAGCCGGTGGGGTTCTTCGACCGCAACCCGTCGCTGGACGTGGAACCGAGCGCCGCCCACTGCGCCCCTGGCATGGACCACAGCGGGCACGAGCACGACGGGCATGACCACGACGGGCATGACCACGAGCCGGATGCCGCCGGCACCGAACCGAGGAGAACAGCGTGAGCCGAGTAGCGAACTACGTGGTGGCCTACGAGGCCACCGCTCAGGGCCGCGAGTCCCTCGAGTTGGGCATCGCCCTGGCCCGCGCCACCGGCGCCGAGCTGCGCATCTGCCTGGTGCTGCAACGCCTGAGTGCCGCACCGGCGAAGATCCACGCCGCCCGGTCGGATTACGAGGGGCTCCTGGCCGATCAGGCCACCCAGTGGCTGAACGAGGCGGCGGGTTGGGTGCCGAACGATGTCACCGCCAGCACCCACCAGCTCTGGGCCGACTCCACCTCGGAGGGCCTGATCCAGGCCGCCGCCGACCTGGACTCCGACCGCATCGTCGTGGGCGCGGCCCGCGGCGGCATCCTCAACCGGTTCACCATCGGCAGTGTCGCCAACGCCCTGTTGCATGCCTCCCCCGTGCCGGTGGCCCTCGCCCCGAGCGGCTATCGTGCCCCGGCCCAGCTCACCCGAATCACCTGCGCGATCGGCACCCGACCCGGCTGGGAGGCTCTGCTCGATTCGCTGGTGGCGTTCACCAGGGATCTCGACCTCGAGCTGCGGTTCGTGACCCTGGTGGAAGTCGACGCCGCCCGCGAGAAGCAGTCACCGGCCGCCGCCGGCAGTACCGCGCACCTCGACGCCGTGCTCGCCTACTACCAGCGGCACGCCCAGAGCCGCGGCACCATCACCACCGAGGTGGGCGCCGGCAAGAACGTGGAGGACGCGGTCGAGGCCCTGGACTGGCGGCCGGACGAACTGGCCTTCGTGGGGTCCAGCCGGTTGGCGGCACCCCGCACGATCTTCCTCGGCATCACCGCCCACCGCATGCTGCACGCCCTGCCGGTGCCGCTCGTCGTCGTTCCCACATCCGCCCGCCCGTAGTTGATTCGACCCGTAGCCGTTCGACCAAAGGACTAGTCCATGGCACAGTCATCCGCTCCCCGCCCCACGCCGGTATCCACCAGCGCCGGCGGACTCTCGGCCAAGGGCCTGCGCTCCGGCTCCGTGGGCCTCCTCGGTGCCACCGTCATCGGTATCTCCTGCATCGCCCCCGCATACACGCTGACGGCGTCTCTCGGCCCCACGGTCGCGGCCGTCGGCACGCAAATGCCCGGCATCTTCATGGTCGGCTTCATCCCCATGCTGCTGGTGGCCCTCGGCTACCGCGAACTCAACAACGCCATGCCGGATGCCGGCACCTCCTTCACCTGGGCCACCCGCGCGTTCGGGCCGTGGCTGGGCTGGATGGGCGGCTGGGGCCTGATCGTGGCGACCGTGGTGGTGCTCTCCAACCTGGCCGGCGTGGCCGTGGACTTCTTCTACCTCATGCTCGCGCAGGTGTTCGACAACCCGGGCCTGGCCGATCTGGCCGGCAATGTCTGGATCAACATCTTCACCTGTCTGGCCTTCATGGTCGGCGCCTGTTACGTGTCCTATCGGGGCATGGAGGCGACCAAGATGGTGCAGTACGTGCTGGTTGGATTCCAGTTGCTCGTGCTGGTTTGGTTCAGTGTCGCGGCGCTCCTGCACTTCTCCAACGGCACCGCCTTCGACGCCCTCGGCTTCGATGCCTCCTGGTTCAACCCGTTCCTCACCCCGTCGTTCTCGGCCTTCGCCGCCGGGGTGTCGTTGTCGATCTTCATCTACTGGGGCTGGGACGTGACCCTGACCATGAACGAGGAGACCAAGGATCCGGAGCGCACCCCGGGGCGGGCGGCGACCCTCACCGTGGCGATCATCTTCGTGCTCTACATCCTGGTTGCGGTGTCCGCGCTGATGTTCTCCGGTGTGGGCGCGGGCGAGCTGGGGCTCGGCAACGAAGACATCCAGGGCAACGTCTTCGCCGCCCTGGCCGGACCGGTGATGGGACCGTTCGCCATTCTGATGTCCCTCGCCGTGCTGTCCAGCTCGGCCGCGTCGCTGCAGTCCACCTTCGTCGGCCCGGCGCGCACCATGCTGTCGATGGGTCACTACCGGGCCTTTCCCAAGCGCTTCGCCGCCATCAGCCCCCGGTTCCAGTCGCCGGGCTTCGCCACCGTCATCGCGGGCGTGGTGGCCTGGGGGTTCTACGCGGTGATGCGGGTGCTGAGCACCGACGTGCTCACCGACACCATCCTCACCCTGGGCATCATGATCTGCTTCTACTACGGGGTCACCGCGTTCGCCTGCGTCTGGTTCTTCCGCCGAGAGGTCTTCAGCAGCACCCGGGCGTTCCTGCTCAAGCTGCTGGCCCCGCTGGCCGGCGGCATCATTCTGGCGGTGATCTTCGCCACCACCCTGATCGACAGCACCAGCCCGGACTACGGCAGCGGATCGGAGATCGGCGGGGTCGGGCTGGTGTTCATCCTCGCGATGGTGCTCTTCATCACCGGCATCGTGCTGATGCTGATCATGCGCCGGGTCGACCCGGCGTTCTTCCAGGGCAAAACCCTCACCAAGGGCACCTCCCGCGACGCGTCCTAGGGGTCCTGGCTGTCGTCGACGGGTGCCTCGGTCAGCTGTTGCAGCCGCTCGGTGACCTGCGCGAGGGCGTTGCGCTGAGCGCGATTGAGCACATCCGCCTGATAGGCGTCGAAGAGGGGTGCCACCGCGGCTTCGTCGAAGAGCGGCTCGTCGTTGCCGTCGTCGAGATCGGCCAGCAGCGGTGAGAGCCGGGCGACGAACTCCGCCACCATCGCGTCGATCTCCCGCTCGGACGCGTCGTCGGCGAGGTCGTCGAATTGACGGCTGACGGCGGCGACCCCGGAGAGGACGTCTGGTTCGGCGAGCCGGCCGTAGACCCGGGCCAGACGGTCGATCCCGTCCTCCCCGGCCAGGTGGGCGAGCAAGATCACCTGGTCGCGGTCCATGCGGTTCATCGCCGGTGACGCTCCCGACGCCGCGAAGCGGGCCAGGCTGCTGGCCAGTGCCGGCGGCAGGTCTGGCGCGGCGTCGTGCATCCGGGCCAGGCCGATCAGCGTTTTCTGGGCCTGCAACCGAGCCATCTCGGCGTCGATTTCGGCGTCGAGCTGGTTGAGAAGCTCGGTCTGGCTGCCGGTCTCGTCAGCGAGCATCGCCGGCATCTTCTCGAGCGGGATGCCGAGTGCGGCCAGCCGTTTGATGCGCAGCAGGCGCACCAGGTCGTGCACGGTGTAGTCGCGGTAACCGTTGCGGCTGCGCTCGGGCTCCGGCAGCACCCCCACCCGGTGGTAGTGCCGCAGGGTGCGCACCGTCACCTGGGCGAGCGTGGCGAGGTCATGGCTTCTCATCGACCAGGCTCCCTTCCGCGGGCTCGGTGTCCGATGCCTCCAGAGTACGCAGCACCGGCGCGATCAGCGCCATGATCGCCGCGACCAGCCACACCGCGGCCACGCAGATGCCCGCCGTGCGGAGACCCCACTGCTCGCCAAGCGCCGCCACGGCCACCATGCCAACGGGCGCTGCGATCATCATGAGCGAGTTCTGGGTGCCCATGATGCGGCCGCGCATCCGCTCGGGGATGCCTTCGAGCATCAGCACCCCGATCAGGCTGCCGAACAGGCCGGAGGAGAAGCCGAACAGGAACGCCCCGGCGAAGAGCACCGGTACCGCCGGCAGCACGGCGACCAGGCCGATGCCGAGCACGGTGCCACTGAGCCCGGTGACGAACCAGGCGCGCCGGCTGCCCCTGGTACCGAAGACGGCGTAGAGACCGCCGCCCACCAGGGTGCCGGCGGCGATCGCCGTGAGCACGAACCCGAGCAGCCCGGGTTCGTTGATGAACGCGAAATGCGCCGGCAACAGCATCCCCTGCAGCCCGGTGAGCACAGCGACCATGGCCAGGCTGAGCAGCGTGACCGCCCGCAGCATTCGGTTGCTGCGAAACAGCACGCTCCAGCCCTCGCGCAGCTGAGCCCAGACCGAGCCCATCGGCCGGGTGGCGGTGTCGCCGGCCACGGAGCGGCCGGGGATGGCGGCGAGCGCGCCGACCCGGCGCGGGATGAGCAGGGTGAGTACCGCTGCGGCGAGGGAGGTCGCGGCGGTGATCCACAGCACCGTCGACCCCTCGAACAACACCATCAGGGTGCCGGCGGCGGCGGGTCCCACGATGATCACGAGGGCCGCAATGCTCTCCCGGATGCCGATCAACCGTTCGGCGGACAGGGTCGAGTTGCGCACGATGGCCGGCAGCATCGCCTCCCTGGCGGTCATGCCCGGCACATCGCCGAACGCGCCGATGATGCCGAACAGGATGAACCAACCGAGGTTGAGCCCGGTGACCAGGTCCACGATCGGCAGGGCGGCGATGGACACCGCCGAGATCAGGTCGGCCACGACCGAGGAGGTGCGGCGGTTGATCCGGTCGATCACGACGCCCGCGAACAGCCCGGCCAGGAAGGCGGGCACGGCGGTGGCGGCCACCAGGATTCCCGCCGACAGCAGGCTGCCGGTGAGCTGCAGCACGATCAGGGGGAACACCACGGCGGCAATCGAGTTGCCCAGCAGTGACAGGGCGTACGAGGCGAGGTACAGCACGGGAACGGGACTCATACTGCTACTCAAAACTATGACCCTGCGTCGTAGTCAAGCTGTGCGCACTCTCAGGCCCCACCCCCTCCCGGACAGCTGCGCGCCCTTTCCCTTTTACCTTCGGTTCGTACACTCCCCAGTGAAACCGTGATCGTCTCGACGTGTGGAAAGTGACCTGCCTTATGTCCTCAGTCATCGATCTGGTCGACTCCCGGCTGGCGGGCTACCTCACCCCGGTCAGGCGCGCCGCGCTGCTACGGCCGCGCACCCTGCTGCTGGGCTTCACCGGTCTGCACGCCGTGTTCCTGTTCGCCCTGCTGCCCACCATCCTCACCGGCCGGGTGCTGGGCGACCTGCCGCTCTACCGGGTCTGGGCCGAGCAGGCGCTGGTGCACAACGTCTGGCAGGGCATCGACGTGGGCTGGGTGTATCCCGTCGGCGCGATCCTGCCGATCGTGCTGGCGGATGCCGCCGGCCCGTTGCTCTATCAGCTGCTCTGGTTCCTGATGACGCTGGCCCTCAACGCCGCGGCCGTCGGCGTCCTCACCGACTGGGGTCGCGATCGCGCCGGCTACCCGGCCGCCTGGTTCTGGCTGGGCTTCAGCCTGCTGCTCAGCCCGGTCGGCCTGCTCCGGCTGGAGGGGCTCAGCGCACCGCTGGTGATCATGGGCCTGGTGCTACTGGCCCGGCGGCCGGTGATCGCCGCCGCACTGCTCACCCTGGCCACCTGGATCAAGGTGTGGCCGGCGGCCGTGCTCCTCGCCATCGTGGTCGCCTGGCGCCGCCGGCTGGGTGTCATCTTCACCGGCGCCACGATCACCGCCGGTATCGGTGTCGTCGTCTGGGCGGCAGGGGGGCTGCGCTTCCTCACCGGTTTCATCACGGAGCAGACCGACCGGGCGCTGCAGTTGGAGGCGCCGGTGACGACACCGTGGGTGTGGCTGGCGGCGCTGGGGCACCGCGACACCACCGTCTACCAGAACCTCGACATCGCCACCCGCGAGGTGAGCGGGCCGGGCGCCGGCGTGGCCGCGGCCGCCATGACCCCGCTGATGTTCCTGGCCGTCGCCGGCATCGTCGTGCTTCTGCTGGTCGCGGTGCGCCGCACCGGCAGCAGTGCGCAGCTGGTGCTCCTGGGCGCGCTGGCGTTGGTGAGCGTGTTCGTCGTGTTCAACAAGGTGGGCTCCCCGCAGTACCTGCTGTGGATCGCTCCGGTCGTGGCCGTTGGCATCCTGCACGACTGGGCACGCTGGCGGGTGCCGGCGTACCTCACCGTCGTCATCGGCGGGTTGACCACGCTGGTCTTCCCGATCTTCTACCTCCCGCTGGTGCACGGCGACGCCGGCGCCGTGCTGCTGCTCACCCTGCGCAACGGCCTGCTCGTGGTGCTGCTCTGCTGGTCGGTGGCGGCCCTGTGGGGCACGGCGCGGCTGCGCCGACCGGCATCCGTCGCCCGTCGCCGCCGCACCGACAGCGGCCTGCCGGCCCGGTGACGGTCATGCCCACCGACCGGGAATACGGGTTGCCAGGCGGCGCAGGGCAGAATAGGGAGGTGACTGCTACAACGACCTTCGCCCTTGTCCGCCACGGCCAGACCGATTGGAACGCCGCCGGGCGCATCCAGGGGGCGACGGATGTACCGCTGAACGACATCGGCCGCGGCCAGGCGACCGAGGCCGTGGGGCCCCTGTCGCAGCACGAGTGGGACTTCGTCGTGGCGTCGCCGTTGTCGCGCGCGGTCGAGACCGCCGACATCATCGCCGACGACCTCAAGCTCGAAGTGATCCGGCACCTGCCCGGCCTGGTCGAGCGCAACTACGGACCGGCAGAGGGCCTGTCCGCCGGGCCCAAGCTCGACGCGTTGCGTGTGGACGGCAGCTACGGATCGTTCCGCGGTGCCGAAGCCGAGGAGAGCGTGTCCGGCCGTGGCCTGGGCGCCCTGCTCAAGCTCGCCGAGGACTACCCGGGCGCCCGTGTGATCGTCGTCTGCCACGGCACGCTGATCCGGCTGAGCCTGGGTGCCGCGCTCGAGCGCGACATCCCGCCGATCACCAACGCCGCCATGTCGATCGTGGCGTACAACCCGGAGTCTGGGTGGAGCGCCTCGGTGATCAACAACGAGCTGCTGGACGCCGACACCCTCGACGCCGGGGCCCTCGCCGCCCTGTAGCTGTTCCCCGTCGCGCTCAGCGGCGGGTGGAGACCGTGACCGTGAACTTGGTGTTCCGGCCCACCTGGTGGGTCTGGCCCACGATGCGGGTGAGCGGGGAGCGGTAGCCCAGGTGGGTGTTCCAGACCGTCCAGAGCTCCCCGCCGGGGCGAAGCACCCTTGCGGAATCCTCGAACAGTTTGAGGGCGATGCCCGCGTGCACCGATGAGCCGATGTGAAACGGCGGGTTGAGCACGATCAGTTCGGCGGATGCGTCCGGCTGGGAACCGAGAGCATCGTCACGCAGCACCCGCACCCGGTCGGCTACCCCGTTGGCGCGCATGGTCGCCGCGGCCGACGCCACCGCCGCCTGAGACTGGTCGGTGGCCAGCACGCGCAGGCCGGGCCGCCGCTGGGCGAGGGCGGCGGCGAGCACTCCGGTACCGCAGCCCAGGTCGATGGCCGTCGTCGCGGCCGGCTTCATTCGGTCGAGGAAGTCGAGCAGGTACCGGGTGCCGATGTCGATGGTGGTGCCGGCGAACGCGGCGCCGTGCGCGCAGACGGTGAGCCCGAGGTCCTCGTGCACGACGGAGCGTGGCGGGCCGGACTCCATCGACCCGATGGGCCGTGTCGCCAGCAGAACCCGGGACTTCTGGCGCGCCGGGCTCACCGCGACCTCGCCGAAGTGGCGGCGCAGCACCTCGTTCATCGCCACGCTCATGTGCTTGATGCGACCACCGGCGACCACCGTCACGTCGGGGGCGGCGAACCGGACGATCGCGCCGGCCAGTTCGTCGAGCGCGGCCAGGCTGCGCGGCAGCTGCATCAGCACCACGCGGGCGCCGGTGAACAGCTCAGCACCCAACGCCACCTGCCGGTAGGAGTCGGCCAGACCGGGCACGGTGGCGGCCAGCTCTGTCGCGTTCCGCGCCAGCGCGTGCTCGCCGGAGAGGGCATCCTGGTAGACGCGGATGCCGGCCGGCGCGCCCAGCCGCTCCCCCAGCTCGGCGGCCGTCGCGAGCGTCAGCGCACCGTAGTGGTCCTCGAGCACCACGACCTCGGCAGGGCCGGCGGCGGCCAGCACCGCCGCCGCCTCGTCGAGGATGAGGCGATCGCTCGCGTCGACGGCGAAGAGATTGGCCGCCTCGACATCGGGCCACCGGCGCAGGCGCTCGAAAGGAAAGTCAGACATCCGCTCAGGATAGCCGCCCGCACGCCCGCGGCCCCGCCCACCGGAGCGGCTCGGGGAGGCCGCCGCGGCGTGGGACAATAAGAGACTCCTGTTCACCGACCGTCTCGGACACCGCACCCCATGGCCCACAACCTCAGCGACCTGCAGATCGCCCGCCTCGTCGGGCCGCAGGCGTACTCGCGCGGGGTGCGGTATGCCAAGGAGGGTCGGGTCGAGGACCAGGTCTGGCAGCTCGGCGGCAGCCGGCTGCTCGGCACCGTCGGCGGCACGCAGGCTCGGCCATACGACGTCACCGTCACCTTCCAGCAGGATTCCAACGGCACGGTCGTGCGCGCCTCCGGCACCTGCAGTTGCCCGATGGCCATCAACTGCAAGCACGTCGTTGCCCTGCTGCTCGCCAGCCGGTCGACCGCGGCCGAGCTGGCCAGGGCACCGCACCACGCGGAGGCGCAGCGCGCCAGGACCGCCGCTCCGGCCACCTGGCAGAGCGCGCTGGCGCCGCTCACCCGTGCCCCGGAGGCCGAGCCGAGCACGGGCACCGCCCTGGCCCTGCAGTTCGAACTGCTGCCGCCGCCCCGCGCCGCACGAGCTCCCGCCCCCACGGTCTCGCTCGCCCGGCTCGGCGTGCGCCCGATGGTGCGCGGCAAGAAGGGCAAGTGGATCCGCGGCAACCTCACCTGGGACAACCTGGCCTACTCCCGCGGCATGCTCAACCGGGCGCAGCTGCGGGTGCTCACCGCCCTGTTCGAGCTGTATTCCTCCGGGCAGCGCTACCACGTGACCACAGACCCCTGGTTGCACCTGGACGGATTCGCCAACCGCGCCCTCTGGGGTCTGCTCGGGGAGGCCCGTGAGGCCGGCATCCCCTTCATCGGCACCTCCCCCGGGCAAGATCCCGTGCAGATCAGCGAGGAACCGGCCGAACTCTCGCTCGACATCCGACGGGACGAGAACGGCCTCACCCTCTTCCCCACCATCTCGCTGGACGGCCGCACCCTCGACCGCAGCGCCCTGGGCTACATCGGCGACCCGGCGCACGGCCTGTTCACCTGGGCGGCCGACACCGCCGACCTACGCCTCACCCTGGCCCCGCTGGCCCGGCAGGTCGGCCGTGACCTGCGCGTGCTCGCGTCCGCGCACACCCCCATCACGATCCCGCCAGACGAGGAGAACGTCTTCCTCGCCGACTTCTACCCGTTCCTGCGCGGTCAGCTCTCGCTCACCAGCACCGACGCGTCGTTCGACCTGCCAGACACCGCCCGTCCCGTGCTGGCCCTCTCGATCAGCGCCCAGGCGGATGCCCGCATCAACCTGCACTGGGAGTGGCAGTACACCGGCGGCGCAGGCGGCTCGGGCGAACCGGCGATCGCGCCCCTGCGCGGTCCGGCCACCACCGACGCTCCCGCCGGGTATCGGGACGCCGCCGACGAGGCCCGCATCCTGCATGCCGTCACCGGCATATTCGCGGATTTCCCGGCTCACCAGCCGGCACTGTTCGCAGCGGAGCTCACCGGCTCCGCCAGCGTCGCCGACTCCCCGGGCATCCTGCGCGCCGACTCCAGCCTCGACGGCGCCCGCATGATCGAATTCCTCGGGTCGGTGCTGCCCGTGCTCGAGTCGGCGGACGAAATCCTGGTGCGGTTCGTGGGCGAAGCTCCCGAATACCGTGAAGCGGCCGAGCCGCCCACCCTCACCTTCGCCACCTCGGCACGCTCGGAGAGCCGGGACTGGTTCGACCTGTCCGTGCGGGTCACGGTCGACGGCGACGACGTGCCCTTCGACGAGGTCTTCCGCGCCCTGGCCACCGGCCAGGAGCTGATGATCCTGCAGGACGGCACCTATTTCAGCCTGGACCGACCCGAACTGCAGCAGCTGCGCCGGCTCATCGAAGAGGCCCGCGGCCTGCAGGATTCGCCGAACGACTCGCTGCGCATCAACCGGGCCCAGTCCGACCTCTGGGAGGAACTGCAGGACCTCGGCACCGCGGAAGCCGAGGCCGCCGCCTGGCGCGACACCCTCGCCGGGCTGGCCGACGGCGCCGAGATCGCGCACCGGCCGCTGCCGGCCGCGGTGAACGCGTCGCTCCGGCCGTACCAGCAGACCGGCTTCGACTGGCTCGGTTTCCTCTACGACACCGGCCTCGGCGGGGTCCTCGCCGACGACATGGGGCTCGGCAAGACGCTGCAGGCCATCGCCCTCATCGTCGATGCCCGCGGGCGTCAGGCCGATGGGAACGACACGAAGCCGTTCCTGGTGGTGGCGCCCACCAGCGTGGTGCACAATTGGGCCACCGAGTGCGCCAGGTTCGCGCCCAGCCTCTCGGTGGCCGCGATCACCGAGACCACCGCCAAGCGCGGCGGCTCGCTGGCGCACGCCCTGGCAACGGCGGATGTCGTGATCACCTCGTACACGCTGTTCCGGCTGGACTTCGACGAGTACGACGCCGTCAGCTGGGCCGGGTTGCTGCTCGACGAGGCGCAGTTCGTGAAGAATCACAAGTCCCGCGCGCACCAGTGCGCCAAGCGCCTGCAGGCCCCGTTCAAGCTCGCCATCACCGGCACCCCGCTGGAGAACAATCTGATGGAACTGTGGTCGCTGCTCTCGATCACCGCGCCAGGTCTGTTCCCCAATGCCGCCCGGTTCTCCGAGTACTACCAGCGCCCCATCGAGACGCAGGCAGACAACGACAGGCTCAGCCAGCTGCGCCGGCGCATCCGCCCGTTCATGCTGCGCCGCACCAAGGACCAGGTCGCCAGCGACCTGCCCGCCAAGCAGGAGCAGGTGCTCGAGCTCGACCTGCACCCGCGGCACCGCCGGGTGTACCAGATGCACCTGCAGCGCGAGCGGCAGAAGGTGCTCGGCCTGCTCGGCGACCTCAACCAGAACCGGTTCGAGATCTTCCGGTCGATCACCATGCTGCGCCAGCTCAGCCTGGATGCCAGCCTGTACGACGAGAAGTACTCCGACATTCCGTCGAGCAAGCTCGACGTACTGATGGAGCTGCTCGAAGACGTCGTGGCCGAGGGGCACCGCACCCTGATCTTCAGCCAGTTCACCGGCTACCTGGCCAAGGTTCGGGCCCGCCTGGACGCCGCGCAGGTCAGCTACTCCTACCTCGACGGGCGCACCCGCAACCGGGCCGCGGCCATCGACGACTTCAAGAACGGCGACACCTCGGTGTTCCTGATCAGCCTCAAGGCCGGCGGGTTCGGCCTCAACCTCACCGAGGCCGACTACTGCATCCTGCTCGACCCGTGGTGGAACCCGGCCGCAGAGGCGCAGGCCGTCGACCGGGCGCACCGCATCGGCCAGACCAAGAACGTGATGGTCTACCGCCTGGTGGCCTCAGACACCATCGAGGAGAAGGTCATGGCGCTCAAGGCGGTCAAGGCCAAGCTCTTCGACAGCGTGATGACCGACGGCGCCACCCGCGGCACCGGCCAGGGCCTCACCGCCTCCGACATCCGCGAACTGCTCGAGTAGCCCGCCCGTGACCAGCGTTCCCGCCCTCCCTGAGGCGGACAGGCCCGGCGATGCCCGCGGGCGCATGAAGCAGGCCGCTCAGCGCGCGCACCGCAACCGGTCGGTGCGCGCCTCCGCCCGGATCGGCCTGCTCGCCAACGGCCTCGTGCACGCCCTGATCGGCGCCATCGGCCTGCAGGTCGCGAACGGCGGGGCCGGCGAGGCCGACCAGCTCGGCGCGCTCAGCGCCATCGCCACTCGCCCGGGCGGCCTCGCCGTGCTCTGGCTGTCGACCGTGGCGCTGTGGGGCCTGGCCCTCTGGCAGGGCACCAACGCCGCGTTCAGCGTCGCGCCCAACCGGCGCATCCTCGTGTTCCGGCGCTCGCTCAACGTCGGCAAGGCCCTCGGCTTCGCCCTGCTGGGCACCGTCACATTCTGGGTGGCGCTCGGTGCCCGCGCGGGCGGAGCCGAGAGTGTGCGCCGTGCCGACACCGCCATCGTGGAGAGCCCGATCGGGTTGTTCGTGCTGCTCGCGGTCGGCACCACGGTGGGCATCATCGGCGGCGGCCTGGTCTGGCGCGGTGTGCGCCGCAACTTCCGCGAGGAGCTGCGCTATCTCTGGGGCCCCACCAAGGTGATCGTCCTCACCCTGGGCGTCTTCGGCCACACCATGAAGGGCGTCGCGTTCCTGGTCACCGGCGGCCTGCTGGTCGCCGCCGCGGTGTTCGCCGACTCCCGTTGGGTGGGCGGCCTCGACGCCGGGTTGCGCTACCTGCTCACCCTGCAGTCCGGCCCAGTGCTGCTGAACATCGTCGCGGCCGGCCTGATCGCGTTCGGCCTCTACCTCGTGGCCCGGGCGGCGTTCCTGCGGCACTAACTGTTCCCCGTCCGGACATTTGGTTCCGGCACACCGGGCCCAATTGTCCGCATTGGCAACAGTTAGCCCCTCAGTCGCGCGAGGCTGGGAGTTGGGTGCGCACCGGCCAGACTGCTTCGATTTCGAAGTAATCTGTGGTCATGAACATTCGCGAGATCCCGCTCACCGCCGCCGACGGCTCTACCACGTCGCTGGCCGAGTACGCCGACAAGGTTGTGCTCGTTGTCAACGTCGCCTCCCGCTGCGGCCTCACCCCGCAGTACGAGACCCTCGAGCAGCTGCAGCGCACCTACGCCGACCAGGGCTTCACCGTGCTGGGCTTTCCGTGCAACCAGTTCGGCCTCGGCGAGACCGGCTCCGCAGAGAAGATCGACGCGTTCTGCTCCACCACCTACGGCGTCACCTTCCCGTTGATGGAGAAGACGAAGGTGAACGGCGGCTCGCAGCATCCGCTCTACGCCGAGCTCACCCACACGCCGGATGGCGCGGGTAAGGCCGGCAAGGTGAAGTGGAACTTCGAGAAGTTCGTGATCTCCCCCTCCGGTGCGGTCTCCAGGTTCCGCCCGACGACGTTGCCGGACTCCCCCGAGGTGATCGCCGCGATCGAGGCCGGCCTGGCCGAGCTGAAGCCCGCCGCCTAACAGTTAGCGGCTAGAAGCCGATCTGGACCCCGCCCACCTGGGTGATCTCCACGTCGAAGCCGGGATAAAGCACCGCACGGATGTCGTCCTCGAGGGCGTGCAGCGCAGCGCCGTCGAGCACGACCGGGTCGGCGTCGCCAGCGTCGGGGTACAGCTCGATCTCGACCGTCACGGTGAACACATTCGCCGCAGCGCTCATGCCGCTTTCTCCCACGGCCTGCTGCACCAAGTCGACGGCCCGGCTGAGTTGTGGCTGCAGGTCAAGCATCTACCCGTAGGCGAAGTCGTCCGGGTAGGTCTCCTGTACCAGCGCCAGCGCCGTCCCTTGGGCATTCTGCCCCTCGAAAAGGGCCGCCTCCTCTTTCTCGGACAGCGTGTCCCAATCCACGGGTGCGCGGGTCGGCTCGGGCACCGGTGTGGCGGAGGTTACCGGGGTGGAGGTCACCGGAGTGGGCGCGGTGCCGGGCGCAGCGCCGGCCGGCAGCGGCGGCACGGCCACCATCCCGCCGGCCACCGCGGCGACGACAGTGGTCCCGCCTACGATCAGAATCGTCCGCACCATGCCGCTGCCAGCCATCCCAGCCCCCATCGTCTGTTGCCGAGGGTAGCGCAGCGCCGTGCACGAGCACGAGCACGAGCACGAGCACCACTACACTGAAGGCCAGCGTGGGGGTGCTGATGAGAACGACTATTCCCGCGACATCCGGGTAGCCCCTCAACGGGTTGCTCCCCATCCAATCACGGTGATCTTCCATGAGAATCTCTCGTTCCGTCGCCCCACTTTTCCTTGCCGCACTCGTCAGCACCAGCCTGGTCGGCTGCGCGCCTGGGGATGCCCCCGAACCCACCCCGTCGGCCGCCGCAGAGGCTCCGGCCGAGACGCCGGAGACCACCGCGGAGGCCACAGATAAGGCAACCGCCGAACCCGAGGAGACCGAGGCGGCCGCGCCCGCCGGTGACCTCGTCACCCCGGCCTGGGCCGCCACGGCGACCTCGCCCGGCGATCTCCTCACCTCGGTCGACGGCTCGAACTTCCGGGTCGACATCTACCAGGTGGGCACCGCGGCGGCCACCTCGACCGGATCGTTCGTCGATGCCGAAACGAACACACCGCTGATCGAGGTCGGTGACGAGATCGTGTTCGTGAACTATGTCGTCACCAACACCGGAACCGAGTCACAGAAGCTCACCGCCCTGCTGGTGGATGTCGTCCCGCAGTACGACGACTGGCCCTACATGCAGGGCATGGACGGCATCGTCGACAGCGCACTGAGCGAGCAGCTGCAGGTCAATTCCTTCGCTCTCGGTTCCACCGGTGCAGAGGCGCCGTTCGTCTGGGCCCCAGGAGAGTCGTTCTCCTACGGTGACAACTTCGAGTACCAGGCCGGCTCGCCGATCACCTTCACCATCGGCCTCACGCCGTCCGATGACGCCGGCGACCTGCTGCACGACCAGAAGGAAGCCCTCGAGGTCGCGAGCACCATCAAGTAGGGCGCCCACCGAGGCTGTGGAACATTCGCCCTCTCGCGAGCAGAATGGTCGCATGGCCAAGCTGATCGCCACCTTCATCACCTCCCTGGACGGCTACGTGGCCGACACGGAGGGCAACTTCGACTGGAGCGCACCGAGCGACGAGGTGCACACCTTCATCAACGACCTCGAGCGGTCGGTGGGCACCTACCTGTACGGCCGCCGGTTGTACGAGGTGATGACGGCGTGGGAGACCATGCACCTGAACGACGACGACCAGCCGGCCGTGATGCGGGACTACACCGCGATCTGGCAGGCCGCGGACAAGATCGTGTACTCCACAACCCTGGCAGCGGTGTCCAGCCGGCGCACCCGCATCGAGCGCACCTTCGACCCCGAGGCGGTGCGGGCGCTCAAGGCGTCCGCCTCCGCCAGCCTCTCGATCGGCGGCCCCGACCTGGCCGCGCAGGCCCTCACGGCCGGGCTCGTCGACGAGCTGCACCTGTTCGTCTCCCCCGTCGTGGTGGGCGGCGGCACCCGGTGCCTGCCAGACAATCTGCACCTCGCCCTCGAGCTGAAGGACGAGTACTCGTTCCGGAACGGCGTGGTGTACCTGGGGTACGCGGTGCGCTGACACGCAGCCCTGCGACCAGCCCGCGATGCAGACAGTGTGGGGCAAGTCAATCCCCTTGAACGCGGCACACACCCCGGCTTTACTGTCTCTACGTTGTCCCCTCGAGTGGGTCTCTGGCAACGGGTTACAGGAAGTTTGGTGCGACATGGCTGTCACAACAACCGACACAGCAGTGCAGGTTTCGGTGGAACTCTCTCCCTCGGACGGAGTGGTGATCGAGGGGAACTCGCTGGGGGTCACGGTGCGGATCACGGCACTGCGCCCCGCACTGATCGACAGGGCCGAATTTTCCCTGATCCGCAAGGTCAACTACACCTACGGTCGTGGCAACATCTACGGCGGTGTCTTCCCGGCCAGGGAACGCACCACCGAACTGCTCACCTCGGTCTCGGTACCCGCCCCCGGCGCGATCCCGGCGGGGCAGAGTCGGGTGCTCACCCAGAGCCTCGCCATTCCCAGTGATGGCCTCGCCTCCGTGCGCGGAGACCTCATCGACGTGGGCTGGTCGGTCAAGGTCGTTCTGCAGACCGCAAACGGCCAGGTGATCAAGCGTGAACGCCTGATTGACGTGCAGTCCTGGGGCCAGACCAGCGCCACCGATATCGGCCACCCGCCGGTGGGTGCGCACCTCGACCAGGTCGCCCTGGAGTTCATCGCCCTGTCCTCCCGAGTGCTCGAACCCGGTACCCCGCTCACCGGTGTGCTGCGGATGCGCGCCCGCGACGACCTCAACACCCGCGGAGTGCGCGTTCAGCTGGTGCGCTGCGAGGAGGTCTGGGGCGGCCCAGGTCAGGCCGCCGACCGCGACGCCAGCGAATCCGAGGGCTACCGGCACTCCGAAGCGGTGATGGCCACGGCGCTCGCCGGACCGGCCGGCGCCCTCACCGCCGGCACCGTGGTAAACCTCCCGTTCGCCGTGGAAACACCCGCCGGGCTGCCCGCTCCGTCGTTGTCGGTCGACAACCTGCACGTGCGCTGGGAAATCCGGGCGGTGCTGAGCCTGGCCCTACGCCCGGATCCGACCCTCGCCCTCGACCTGCTCGCCGTCACCGCCACCCGGCAACCGCATGATTCCGGGCGGCCAGGCCTGCTCGACACCGACTGACCCGACCAGACGGCGCGATTGAGAAGCCGGAGTGATGGATAGCATCCATCTCTCCTGTTGGACAGTGCGTGGCCGCAGGAGCAGCCTGAGGTTATGGAATACACACACCTCGGTCGCTCCGGCCTCTCGGTTTCGCGTCTCTGTCTGGGCACCATGAACTTCGGCCCGGAAACTGACGAAGCCACGTCGTTCGACATCATGGACGCCGCGCAGGCCGCCGGTCTCAACTTCTTCGACACCGCCAACGTCTACGGTTCCAAGCAGGGGCGCGGCGCCACCGAGAGCATCCTCGGTCGGTACTTCGCCCAGGGTGGGGACCGTCGCGAGAACACCGTGCTGGCCACCAAGGTCTACGGCACCATGTCCGACCGCCCCAACGACGGCAAGCTGAGCGCGCTGAACATCCGCCGCAGCCTGGATGAGAGCCTGACGCGCCTGCAGACGGACTACATCGACCTGTTCCAGTTCCACCACGTCGACAGGGACACTCCCTGGGACGAGATCTGGCAGGCCATGGAGACCGCCGTCACGCAGGGCAAGATCCTCTACGCCGGCAGCAGCAACTTCGCCGGCTGGCACATCGCCACCGCACAGGCCGAGGCCCGCCGCCGCCACTTCACCGGGCTGGTCAGCGAGCAGTCGCTGTACAACCTGCTCAAGCGCGACATCGAACGCGAGGTCATCCCGGCCGCTCAGGCCAACGGCATGGGCATCCTGCCCTGGTCGCCGCTGGACGGCGGCCTGCTCGGCGGAGTGCTGCGCAAGGAGCGGGACGGCAGCCGCCGCACGTCAGGCGCGAACGCCGAGAAGCTGGAGAAGAACCGGGAGGCCATCGGCGCCTACGAGGACTTCGCCGCCGAGCTCGGCCACGAGCCTGGAGATCTGGGCCTGGCCTGGCTGATGCACCAGGACGCCGTCACCGCGCCGATCATCGGCCCGCGCACCATGGACCAGCTGAACGCCGGCCTGCGGGCCGTGGACGTGAAGCTGGACCAGGCTGCGCTGCAGCGTCTGGATGAGATCTTCCCCGGATACAAGACCGCGCCGGAAGACTACGCCTGGTGACGCCCGCAACCGAATCCGCGCTGAGCGTCCTCTTCATCGGCGGCACCGGCGTGATCAGCGCCGCGGCCGCCGAGTTGGCCGTGTCCCGCGGCCACCGCCTCACCGTGCTCAACCGCGGCCAGTCCACGCTGCGCTCGCTTCCCGACGCGGCGGAGTCGTTAACCGTGGACGTACGGGACCCGGCTATGGTCGCGGCGGCCCTCGGCGAGCGCACCTTCGATGTGGTCGTGGACTTCGTGGCGTTCACCCCCGAGCACGTGCGCGCCGACATCGCCCAGTTCGCCGGTCGCACCGGTCAGTACGTGTTCATCAGCTCAGCCTCGGCCTACCAGAAGCCACCGGCCGCGCTGCCGGTGCGGGAGTCGACCCCGCTGCACAACCCGTTCTGGGAGTACTCCAGGGACAAGATCGCCTGCGAGGACGTGCTGATGGCGGCCTACCGTGACCAGGGCTTCCCGGTCACGATCATCCGCCCCTCGCACACCTACGACCGCACCCAGATCACGCTGCTGAACGGGTGGACCGACATCCATCGGATGCGCACCGGCCAGCCGGTGGTGGTGCACGGCGACGGCACCTCGCTCTGGACGCTCACGCACAGCACCGACCTCGCCAAGGCGCTCGTGGGCCTGTTCGGCCGCTCGCAGGCCATCGGTGACAGCTTCACCATCACCTCGGACGAGTACCTGCCCTGGGACGCGATCTACGCCGAGTACGCCCGCGCCGCCGGAGCGCCCGCACCGCGGATCGTGCACGTGACCAGTGACGCCATGGCCGCGGCGAACCCGGAGTGGAGCGGTGGGCTGCTCGGCGACCGCTCGCACTCGGTGATCTTCGACAACAGCAAGGTGAAGGCGCTCGTACCCGACTTCGTCTGCACCACCCCCGTAGCTCTCGGTTTTCGGCAGGCCATGGCCTGGTACGACGCGCATCCAGACCACCAGGTCGTGGACGCGGAACTGAACGCCACCCTTGACACGCTCATCGAGCAGCACAGATTGGACACCCTATGAAGACCCGACACATCGGCGACCGCACCGTCAGCTCCATCGGCCTGGGCGGTATGCCCATGTCGATCGAGGGCCGGCCGGACGACGCCCGCTCCATCGCCACCATCCACGCCGCCCTCGAGGCCGGCGTCACCCTGTTCGACACCGCGGATGCGTACCACCTGCACGCCGACGAGGTCGGCCACAACGAGTCCCTGATCGCCCAGGCGATCGCCTCGTGGGGCGGCGACACCGCGCAGGTGATCGTGGCCACCAAGGGCGGACACCTGCGGCCCGGCGACGGCACCTGGTACGTCGACGGCCGCCCGGAGTACCTCAAGCAGGCCGCCGAGGCCTCGCTCAAGCGACTGGGCGGCGACGCCATCGACCTGTACCACCACCACCGGCCGGACCCCGCTGTGCCGTACGCCGACTCGATCGGCGCCATCCGCGACCTGCTCGACGCAGGCACCATCCGCCTGGCCGGCATCTCCAATGCCAACCCGGAGCAGATCCGCGAGGCCTACGACATCCTCGGCGGCCGGCTGGCCAGCGTGCAGAACCAGTACTCGCCCGCGTTCCTCAGCAGCCAGCCCGAACTCGACCTCTGCACCGAGCTCGGCGTCGCGTTCCTGTCCTGGAGCCCGCTCGGCGGCATCAAGTCCGCGGCCGACCTGGGCACCAGGTTCGCACCGTTCCAGCAGGTGGCGGATGCCCACGGCGTGAGCCCGCAGGTCGCCGCCCTGGCCTGGCACCTGGCCGCGTCGCCGCAGGTGATCCCCATCCCCGGTGCCAGCCGGCCGGAGAGCATCATCGACTCGGCGCGCGCCGCCGACGTGACCCTGACGGCGGACGAGATCAGCACGCTCTCGGCCGCGGTGACCGACGCCGCGGTGACCGCATGACCGCCGTCGTACACCTCGACCTGCACCTGGACCCGGCCGCACTGGAGACCGTGCCGGCCCTCCTCACCGAGGTGCTCACCGCCACTCGCGCCTGGCCGGGCAACGAGGGGCTCGAGGTCATCGTCGACGACGCCGACCCCGCCCACGTGATCGTCGTCGAGCTGTGGGCCACGGCCGCGGACCACGAGGCCTACGCCGCGTGGCGCACCACGCCGGAGGGCGTCAGCCGGCTCGGTGAGGTTCTCGCCGCCCCGCCGGTGAAGACGATCTTCTCCGAGCGGATTCCGCTGGGCCTTTAGCGTCTCAGGCTGCCGTGCCGATCGTATCGGCCGGCACGGCGGCCACCGGCTCGGCTGCGACGGACGCGGCGGCCCTGGCCACGGCGACGTCCTCGAGCAGCTGCTCGAGAAAGGCGGACGCGGCCGGGCTCGGCTCGTCGGCGACCGCCACGGCCACGGTCCATTCGGGCACGGTGGCCGGCAGCGGTACCGCGACGAGGTCGTCTGGGCGCTTGAGGGCGAAGCTGGTGGGCACGATCGCCACCCCCAGGTTGTAGCCGACCAGTTCGAGCAGCGGATGCACGTCGTTGACCTCCATCGCCGCCCGATACTCGAAGCCCGCGGCGGCGAACGCCCGCCGGGCGAGCATGTGCGCGCCCCAGCCCGCCTGGAACCCGATCAGCGGTTCGGCGCGGAGGGTCTCCAGGTCCACCTCGGCCAGCTGCGCCACGGGGTGGTCTGGGTGGCAGAGCGCCACCATCTTCTGGCTGCTCAGCGGGTGCAGGCGCACCCCTGGCGGGATATCGCCGGTGACGACCACGAGCGCCACATCGGTGGTGCCGCTCGCGACCCCCTCGATCAGTTCCACCGAGCCCACTTGCCGCAGGCGCACCTCCACACCCTCGTTGGCGGTGCGGAAGCGGGCCAGTTCGGCGGGCAGGTCCACGGAGCCCAGGCAGGGTTCGGCGCCCACGGTCAGGCGTCCGCGCATGAGGCCGCGGACCGCGGCGACCGCGTTCTGGGCCGCGGCGGCGGCGGCCAGGGTGCGGAGCGCATCCGTGAGCAGGGCCTGACCGGCGGCGGTGAGCTCGACCCGGCGGGTGCTGCGAATGAAGAGGGAGGTGCCCAGTTCGATCTCGAGCGCCCGGATCGACGCGGACAGGCCCGACTGGGAGATCTGCAGCTGTTCGGCTGCCCGGGTGAAGTGACGCTCGTCGGCGACCGTCACGAAATGCTCAAGCTGGCGCAATTCCATTCAGCAACCCTACAACTCAGTGCGGAAGCGATCAGAAGACGGCACGCTGGTTGAGCCTGTCGCGCTGGTCGAGCCTGTCGCGCTGGTCGAGCCTGTCGCGCTGGTCGAGCCTGTCGCGCTGGTCGAGCCTGTCGAGACCAGGTGACGTGCGCTGCGAGACCGGCTCACGGGGTCTCGACAAGCTCGACCAACGAGATGGGAGCGATCCCGGGATTACTTGTCGAGCGGGCGCCAGATCACGATCTGGTTGGAGCGGCGGGTGCGGGTACCCGCACGCATCGAGATGACGTCCCCGGCAGAGCCGGCCGCGAAGACCCGACGGCCCGGACGGTTGAGCAGTTCGTCGGCCAGGGCCGTCTCGAGCTCGTTCACCCGGCCCTCGAGCACGCGCACGGTGTCTTCCAGCGCGAGAATACGACGGATGCCCTCCAGGCTGACGCCCTCGGCACCCAGGTCCGCGATCTCCCGCAGCCGGGCCACGTCGCGCATGGAATAGCGGCGCGAGCGGCCCGGCGTGCGGCCGGGGCTGACGAGACCCAACCGGTCGTACTGCCGCAGGGTCTGCGGGTGCATGCCCGCCAACTCTGCGGCAGTACTGATCACGAAGACCCGGCTGTTCTCATCCATGCAGGTTCTACCCCTTGGCCCTGGCGAGCAGTTCGTCGCGCGGGTTCTCCTTGGGCAGCGCCTCGTTGAACGCGATCAGTTTCTCCTCGGCGTCCTTGGAGAGGTGCGATGGCACGGCCACCTGCACCACGGCGAGCAGGTCGCCGGTGCCCTTCGGCGTGACGACGCCGCGGCCCTTGACCCGCAGCACCCGTCCGCTCGGCGTGCCGGGCGCCACGCGCAGCTTCACCGGGGGCCCGCCAAGGGTCGGCACCTCGATGGTGGCTCCCAGTGCGGCCTCGGCGAAGGTCACCGGCACGTTCACGCGCAGGTTGAGGCCCTCACGTTCGAACACCGGATGCTTGCGCACGGTGACGGTGAGCACGATGTCGCCGTGCTCGCCGCCGTCCGGGCTGGGTTGCCCCTGCCCGCGCAGCTTGATCTTCTGCCCGTCGGCGACCCCGGCCGGGATCTTGACCTTGATCGGCCGACCATCCTGCGTCTGCAGGGTGATCTGGTCGCCGTGGGTGGCGGTGATGAAGTCGACCGTGGTCGACGCGATCACGTCGCGTCCCCTGGTCGGTCCACCGGCGCCGCGGAAGCCGCCGGTGGAGGTGCCGAACCGGCCACCACCGCCCTGGGCTCCACGACCGAACATGCCGCCGAGGATATCGTCGAAACCGGCCTGGTCGTAGGAGTAGCCCTGTTGTCTGGCTCCTCCGCCACCGAACATGCCGCCGAAGACGTCGTCGAAGCCGCCCTGCTGGCCGCCCTGGCCGGGGGCGGTGAAGCGTGCCCCACCGCCCATGGCCCGCACGGCGTCGTACTCCTTGCGCTGTTCGGGGTCGCCGATCACCGAGTGCGCTTCGCTGATTTCCTTGAACTTGGCTTCCGCCGCCGCGTTACCCGGGTTGGAGTCCGGGTGGTACTTGCGCGCGAGCTTGCGATACGCCTTCTTCAGATCGGCAGCGGAGACATCCTTGGCGACCCCGAGAACCTTGTAGAAGTCCTTGTCGAACCAGTCCTGGCTAGCCATCGCTCGGTACCTGCACGACGACCTTGGCCACCCGCAGCAGCGAGGACCCGAGGTAGTAGCCGGTCTCGACGACATCGCCGACGGTTTCCACGTCGACGTCAGCGCTGGGCTGCTGGAAGATGGCCTCGTGCACGGTGGGGTCGAAGACGTCGCCGACCGCGCCGTACGGCTTGAGGCCGATCCGCTCGGTGCTGGCGCGCAGCTTGGCGGCGATGGTCGCAAAGGCGGTGGCGCCCTCGAGGTCGCCGTGCTTCTCGGCCCGGTGCAGGTCGTCGAGCACCGGCAGCAGTACCTTGATCACCTCGCCGGTGGCGCGTTCCCGCTCCACCTCACGGTTGGCCTCGGTGCGCTTGCGGTAGTTCGCGTACTCGGCGGTGACCCGCTTGAGGTCGGCGAGGTGCTCGCTGCTCGGCTCGGCTGCTTCGAGGTTGGCCGCGTCCAGGATGTCCTGCACGGTCAGCTCGTCCTCCTCGATGCCCTCGGCGGTCGCGGCGTCGGGGCTCTCGCCCTGCTTCACCTCTGAGGCCTCGGTCGCGTCGACCGCTGCGGCCAGTTCCGCGTCAACGTCGAACCCGTTGTCGGGCCCGCCCGCCGCGGGGGCGCCCGATTCGGGCGCTCCCGCAGCAGCGGCTGACTCGTCTTCTGGACGGTTCTCGTCCGGACGGTTGGTGTCTGTCATTACTTCTTCGCTTCGTCCTCGTCGTCGACAACCTCGGCGTCGACAACGTCTTCGTCTGGGTTGCCCGACTCGGCAGTGGGCTCGGCGGTCTCGGACGCGCCGGCCGCGGCATCCGCCTGGCTGGAGGCGTAGATGGCCTCGCCGAGCTTGCCCTGGCTTTCGGTGAGCTTGTCGAACGCGGTCTTCACCGCGTCGTCGTCGTCACCGGCGAGGGCGGACTTGAGGGCGTCGACGTCGGCCTGAACCTCGGTCTTGACCTCTTCTGGCAGCTTCTCGTCGTTCTCCTTGATCAGCTTCTCGATCGAGTAGGCGAGCTGCTCTGCACCGTTGCGGGTCTCGGCGGCTTCGCGGCGGCGCTTGTCCTCTGCCGCGTGCTCTTCACCCTCGCGAACCATGCGCTCGATGTCTTCCTTGCCCAGAGCGGTGCCACCGGTGATGGTCATCGACTGCTCCTTGCCGGTGCCCTTGTCCTTGGCGGACACGTGCACGATGCCGTTGGCGTCGAGGTCGAAGGTGACCTCCACCTGCGGGATACCGCGCGGCGCCGGCGCGATGCCGGTGAGCTCGAAGGTGCCGAGGTTCTTGTTGTCGCGGGTGAACTCGCGCTCGCCCTGGAAGACCTGGATGGCCACGGACGGCTGGTTGTCGTCGGCCGTGGTGAAGGTTTCGCTGCGCTTGGTGGGGATGGCGGTGTTGCGCTCGATGAGGCGCGTCATGATGCCGCCCTTGGTCTCGATGCCGAGGCTCAGCGGGGTGACGTCGATGAGCAGAACGTCCTTGCGCTCACCCTTCAGCACGCCGGCCTGCAGTGCGGCGCCGACGGCGACGACCTCATCGGGGTTGACGCCCTTGTTCGGGTCCTTGCCACCGGTTTCGGCCTTGACGAGCTCGTACACGGCGGGCATACGGGTGGAGCCACCGACGAGAACGACGTGCGCGATGTCCTCGACCTTGACGCCGGCCTCACGGATGACGTCCTGGAACGGCTTCTTGGTGCGGTCGAGCAGGTCTTCGGTCATCTTCTCGAACTGGGCGCGGGTGAGCGTCTCGTCGAGGTTGGCCGGGCCGTTCTCGGTCAGCGACAGGTACGGCAGCTGGATGCTGGCGGACATGCTCGAGGAGAGTTCCTTCTTGGCCTGCTCCGCGGCTTCCTTGAGGCGCTGCTTGGCGATCTTGTCCTTGGAGACGTCGACGCCGGTGGAGTCCTTGAAGCGCTTGATCAGGTGCTCGACGATGCGCTGGTCCCAGTCGTCGCCGCCGAGGCGGTTGTCACCGGCGGTCGAACGCACCTGGATGGTGCTGAAGTCGTCGTCCTTGCCCACCTCGAGGAGGGAGACGTCGAAGGTTCCGCCACCGAGGTCGAAGACCAGGATGAGCTCGTCTTCCTTGCCGCGGTCCAGGCCGTAGGCCAGGGCGGCCGCGGTGGGCTCGTTGATGATGCGCAGCACGTTGAGGCCGGCGATCTCGCCGGCTTCCTTCGTGGCCTGACGCTCGGCGTCGTTGAAGTACGCGGGAACGGTGATGACGGCATCCGTCACCTTGTCGCCCAGGTACTGCTCGGCGTCGCGCTTGAGCTTGGCCAGGATGCGGGCGGAGATCTCCTGCGGGGTGTACTTCTTGTCGTCGATGGCGACGGTCCAGTCGGTACCGACGTGACGCTTGACCGACGAGATGGTGCGGTCGACGTTGGTGACGGCCTGGCGCTTGGCAGTCTCTCCGACGAGGACTTCGCCGTCCTTGGTGAATGCGACGACGGAAGGCGTGGTGCGGAAGCCTTCAGCGTTGGCGATGACGGTGGGTTCTCCACCCTCGAGGACGGCCACCACCGAGTTGGTGGTTCCGAGGTCAATTCCGACTGCACGAGCCATGTGAGAGTATCTCCTTCAAAGTGTGGGTTCAAGGCCCATTTCTGAGACTTGAGTGTTGCTGACTCAAGTGTGGCACCCGTCGAAAATCGAGTCAAGCTGGCTGCCCCAGACTTGAGTCCATCTGGCTCAACTCCCAGGACTTTCACATTTCAGGAGCGGTGTGGGGAGCCTGTTCGCGTAACGTGACGGCATGCCTCGACTCGTGATTGTGCTCCCGGTGACGCCGCTGCGGGTCGGCGATTCCTTCGCGGTGAGCGCGTGGCCGCTGCACGTCACGGTGCTGCCGCCGTTTCTCACGGATGCGCCGAGCAGCGAGATCGCGGCGGCCATGGCCGGCGTCGCTCTGGGCCGGTCGCCCCTCACTGTGGCCGTCGGTGACGACGAGTTGTTCGGGCGCAGGCACGACATCCCCGTCAGCCTGATCCTCCCGAACGAGGTGCTGACGGCGCTGCACCACGCGCTGGTAGACGCCATCCGCCCGTTCGCCGCGGTGCCGGATGAACCGGCCTTCACCGGCGGTGGCTTTCGTGCGCACGTCACGCACAAGCCGCCCGCCCGCCTGCACCAAGGCGCCACCCTCACCCTCAGCCAACTCGCCCTGGTCGACATGCTCCCCCGTGCCCACACGGCCGGGCGCACGGTGTTGGCCGCTCACCGGCTGCACGAGCAGCTCCGGTAATTTGTACCCATGGAGATACGGGAGGCCCAGGAGGGCGACTGGCAACAGATCTGGGGCTTCCTGCAGGAGGTCGTGGCCGCCGGGGAGACCTACTGCTGGCCGCGGGACAGCACCGAGGAGGCCGCCAGGGCCTGGTGGATGGGCAAGCCAGGCGGGCGGGTCTTCGTGGCGGAGGACGACGGCCGGGTGCTCGGCACCGCCGAACTTCACCCCAACCAGCCGGCCGCCGGCGCCCACGTCGCCAACGCGGGCTTCATGGTCGCGACGCATGCGTCTGGGCGCGGCATCGGCCGCGCCCTCGCCGGCCACGTGCTCACGCAGGCCGCCGACGCGGGTTTCCGCGCGATGCAGTTCAACGCCGTCGTCGAGACGAACCACACCGCGGTGCGGCTCTGGCAGTCGCTCGGGTTCAGCATCGTCGGTACGGTGCCGCAGGCGTTCCGTCACCCCGTGCACGGTTTCGTCGGCCTGCACGTGATGCACCGCTCCCTCGAGGGCGTCCGCCCAGACTAGGCGGCGCGCTCGCGCACATCCGTCCCCCGTTGTTCACCGGGCGGTCCTAGTCTTGCCTCATGACCGAGACACTCGACGGTAACGGCGCCGCCTCAGCACCCGCGGCCCCGACCCCCACTCGCGCCGCAGTCTTCGCCTGGAGCCTGTGGGACTGGGGCTCGGCCGCATTCAACGCCGTGGTCACCACCTTCGTTTTCGCCGTCTACCTCACCGGTGATTCCTTCGGCGATGAAGACACCATCGCCGCGCAGCTGGGTTGGGCCCTCGCCATCGCCGGGTTCCTCATCGCCGTGCTCGCCCCGGTCACCGGCGCCCGCTCTGACTCCTCCGGCCGGCGGAAGTTCTGGCTGGGCGTGAACACCTTCATCGTGGTGGCCCTGACCGCCGGCATGTTCTTCGTCTTCCCTTCCCCCGAATACCTGCTGCTCGGCCTGATCCTCCTGGCCGCCGGCAACGTGTTCTTCGAGCTCGCCGGCGTCAGCTACAACGCCATGCTCGCGCAGGTCTCCACGCCGCGCACCATCGGCAAGGTCAGTGGTTTCGGGTGGGGCATGGGCTACATCGGTGGCATCGTGCTGCTGCTCATCGTCTACTTCGGCTTCATCAACCCCGAGGTGGGCCTGTTCGGCGTCACCGGTGAGAACGGCCTCGCGGTGCGGGTCACCATGCTCATCGCGGCGGCCTGGTTCGGCCTGTTCGCGCTGCCCCTCCTCCTGCGGGTGCCGGAGTACCGGGCACCGGATACCGCGCTCCGCCCCAGGGTCGGCTTCCTGCAGTCCTACCTGGATCTGGGCCGGGACGTGGCCGGGCTCTGGCGCACCAGCAGGCAGACCGTGTACTTCCTCGTCGCCAGCGCCATCTTCCGGGACGGCCTGGCCGGGGTGTTCACCTTCGGCGGCGTGCTCGCGGCGTCGGCGTTCGGTTTCTCGGCCGGGGAGGTGATCATTTTCGCGATCGCGGCGAATGTGGTCGCCGGCATTGCCACCATCAGCGTGGGAGCGCTCGATGACAGGCTCGGCGCCAAGCCCGTGATCGTCACCGCCCTGATCGGCCTCATCGTCAGCGGCAGCCTCGTCTTCCTGCTGCACGACGGCGGCCAGATCGTGTTCTGGACCGCCGGCCTGGCGCTCTGCCTGTTCGTCGGCCCGGCGCAATCGGCCAGCCGCACCTTCCTCGCCCGCCTCATCCCGGCCGGCAGGGAGGGCGAGGTGTTCGGCCTCTACGCCACCACCGGCCGGGCCGCCAGTTTCCTGGCCCCCACCGCGTTCGCGCTCATGGTGACGATCTTCGGCGAAACCTACTGGGGCATCCTGGGCATCATGCTGGTGCTGCTGGTCGGGCTGGTGCTGCTGCTGCCGGTGAAGGCCAGGCAGAACAAGCTGGGCTGAGCCGGCCGACGGGGTGGGCTCGCTCGTCGGCCCGGCCCATCCGGCACACTGGGAGTGGCCGCTTCACCTGCGGCTGCCGACGCGAACAGAAGAAAGGTGGCGGAATGATCGAGTTGCGCACCCCGACAGAACTCACCGAGATGCAGGCGGCCGGCACGTTCGTCGCCGAGACGCTGACGGCGCTCAAGGCCCGCGCCGACGTGGGGGTGAACCTCATGGAGTTGGATGCATACGCCCACGAGCTCATCCGGCAGCGCGGCGCCGAGTCGTGCTACCTCGACTACGCGCCGTCCTTCGGCAGCGGACCGTTCGGCTTTGTGCTCTGCACCTCGGTCAACGACGCCGTGCTGCACGGCAAACCGCACGACTACACGCTGGCAGACGGCGACCTGCTCACCCTCGACTTCGCCAGCTCCGTGGACGGCTGGGTGGCCGATTCGGCGATCAGCCTGGTGGTGGGCACCGCAAGCGCCGAGGACCTCGCCCTGATCCGGCTCACCGAAGACGCCCTGGCGGCGGGCATCGCGGCGGCCGTGGTCGGCAACAAGATCGGCGACATCTCCCACGCCATCGGCAGCCTGGCCGAGGCGGCCGGCCTGCGGGTCAACCTGGACTTCGGCGGCCACGGCGTTGGTCGCACCATGCACGGCGACCCGCACGTTCCCAACGCCGGCCGTCCGCACCGCGGCTACCCGCTGCGGCCCGGCTTGGTCATCGCGATCGAACCGTGGTTCCTCAGCGGCACCGACAAGCTCAAGACCGACAAGGATGGTTGGACCCTGCGCAGCGCCGACGGCAGCAGGGGCGCCCACTCCGAGCACACCATCGCCATCACCGAGACCGAGCCAATCGTGCTCACCCGGCGGGCGGCCGAGTAGTCCGTCACCCCTCCGCGTGCGGTAGCCGGTCGGTGATGGCCAGCGCCCACTCCACCGCCGGCCCGCCGCCACCGAGCAGGTTGAACGTGGCGCCGTCGGTGGGCAGGGTGACGTCCAGACCCTGGGATGCGCCGTCACAGGGACCGGTCACGGCGCTCCCTGTGGTGTCAACGGTGAGCGTCACCGTGGAGTCGGCGTCGCCGCGGCAGGCGAGGTAGACCGAGTAGTCGCCCGCCGGAAGGGTCGACGTCACCATCGTGAAGGCTCCGGGCGACCCGGCGTCCATGCGGCCGTTCTGCGCCATGACGAACCCGTCCGCCCCGCCCGTCGGCACCGCTTCCGCCGCCCACGCGGCGGTCTCGGCCGGGTCCCCACCCGAGGTGGGTGCGGTCGTTGCCGTGGCGGTGGGCGTGGGCGTGATCGTGGGCGTCGGCGCGGCGCTGCGGGCGGCATCCGTTTCGACCGGTGTGCACGCGGTCAGCGCCAGAACGAGGGCGGCTCGGTCGCCGGTAAATACACCCGAATTGCATACTATTTCGCGCTCGGGGCGATGCCGGCGTCAGGCCGGTCCTGCCGGTCAGTACTCGATGTCGTCGGCCGCGAGCCAGGGGGTCATCGACGCAGGCTGCAGCAACGCGTCGGGATCCACCTCGTAGGTTTCGAGCACGATACTCATGCCCGGAGACACCAGAACCCGCACCCCGACCGCGCCGGCCACGGGAATGTCGACCATGCCACCACCGGAGCGTACGGCGGCGACGAGGCGTTCGGAGAACTCCGCCAGATCTGTGGTCATGCGCAACCGGAACTGGCGGTCACCGATGCTGAGCGTGACTGCCTGCACTGCGCCTCCCTCAACCGATACCTCAGGTTAGGGCCAAAGCCACCGACTGTATACCGAACCTAAACAGCCTGGCACCGCCCTCGCCGGCCCGATACGGCCACGGTCCCGGAATTCGGAACCAGCCGTGAACCTGAACACTCTCTGGCACTCCGCTGAATATCACGTCATTGTCCGAAACCCACCAGCTCCAACCCGAGCGGGACCGGCAGACTGAAGCCATGACCAACACACTGATCCAGAAGGCCGAACTCCTCAACGTGCTGCACGTTCCCGGCACCCCGCTCATCGTGACGAACGTGTGGGACGCCATCACCGCGAAGATCGTCGCCGACGCCCCCGGCGTGAAGGCCCTGGCCAGCGCCTCGCACTCGGTCTCCAACGTGCGCGGCCTGCAAGACGGTGAGGGCCTCACCGTCGACGAAGCCATCATCGCCGCCCGCATCATCACCGGCGCCACCGACCTGCCCGTCTCCATCGACTTCGAAAAGGGCTACGCGACGGATGCCGCGGGCGTGGCCGAGAACGTGCGTCGCCTGATCGAGGAGGCCGGAGCTGCCGGCATCAACATCGAGGACTCGATCGGTGCCGCCAAGGCACCGCAGTTCGACATCCCCACCGCCGCCGCCCGCGTGGCCGCGGCACGCGCAGGCGCCGAGGCCGCCGGGGTCCCACTGGTGATCAACGCCCGCGTCGACACCCTCGCCGGTGGCGGCGACTGGGCCGAGGCCGTGCAGCGCGCGAACGCCTACCTCGACGCCGGCGCCGACGTGATCTTCTTCCTCGGCCTCTCCGATGAGGACAAGGTGAAGCGCGCCCTCGACGAGGTCAACGGCCGCATCTCCGTGATCGGTGCGCCCGGTCTGGTGCCGCTGAAGCGCCTGGCCGAGCTCGGCATCTCCCGGGTCAGCTTCGGCCCCGGCACCCTGGGCCTGGCCCTCGCGTCCCTGCAGCGTGCGGCCACCAGCCTCACCGCGCTGGGCGACTACCCCGACGACCTCGGCTTCAAGTTCGAGCTCTAACCCGGCGAGGCGGGGCGGGCATCCGTCAGAGCGGGGCGGGGTCGAACACGACGTGAGCGCGGCCCGTCACGGCGTCTTCGGCGCCCCTGGCCCGCACCCCGTAGACGTCGGCGATGAGCGCCGGGGTGAGGATGTCGCGCGGCCGGCCGCCGGCGACGGCCCGGCCGGCGCGCAGCACCAGCACACTGTCGCAGAACATGGCCGCGAGATTGAGGTCGCGCAGGGCCACGAGAGATGGGAACTCCTGAGGTGGCGGGCGAACAAAGCGGCCCTCAATTCGGGCTGTTAGTAAGCCTTACCTAAATTGAGTCGCCGTCCGGCCGGGCGGTCTAACGCGAGGCGAGTACCTCCGCGACGAAACCCGCGGACCGCTCGCGCAGCATCCGCATCCGCTCCTCGCGGGCCGCGTCGACGTCGAAGCCGATGTAGGCCATCGTTGGGAGCTTCCGCACATTGGCCGAACACTGGAATTCGGCGCAGACCCAGATGGCGATGGTGTCGCCGTTGCGGCCGGCCGCCCCGGCCCGCTGAGCGCTGTAGAGCACCACCTCGTTGGGCAGCTTCACGTCGCGGCACCAGGAACACTGCGCGCGATGGCTCGGCGACGCATCCGCTTGCCGCAGCACGATACCGACGGGTTCGCCGTCGACGGGCACCACAACGTAGGAGCGCCGCTTGATTTTCGGGTCGACCCAGCCCAGGTAGTCCAGCGCGCTCCACTCGATCGTGTCGAAGCCGACGGGCAGCGTGATGTCGGCGACGACCTTGCGGGATGCGTTGGCGAAGACGGTCTTGAGGGTGGCAGTGTCGAGCGGAAGCATACGGGTCTCAATCAGTGGGTCGGTCGTCAGGTGGCGCGGCGGCCGTGGGCCAGTTGCGCAGAGAGGTGTCGATGGCGTCGAGCACGCGGGTCCAGCTGTCGGCGGCGGGCGGGTCGGAGTGGTCGAATCCCCCGCCGGATTCGAGCGCGACGAAGCCGTTGATGGCGCTGCCGAGCAGTCGCACGGCGTGCACTTCGTCGTCGGGGGTGAGGCCGTAGCCGCTCACAATGGCCTGGGCCGACCGGGCGATGACCCGACCCGCCGTGCGCTCGGCGGCCTCCGGCGTGAGCCGGCGCTGCGCGGCCTGCCAGCGGCCGGGGTGGGCAATGGCGTAGTCGCGCTGGGTCTGCGCGAAGGCGAACAGGGCGTCTCGACCGGACTTGCCGGGCAGGTCGGCGGCCAGGTTGTCGGCCAGTTCCTGGAGGGCGAGCGCCGTGGTCTGCTCGAGCAGGTCGTCGAGGCCATCGATGTGCGAGTAGATGCTCGCCGGGCGAACGTCGAAGTGGCGGGCGAGGGCCGAGACCGTCACGGCGCCCAGGCCGGCCTCGTCAGCGAGCTCGGCAGCGGCGCGCACCAGTTTGGCCTCGGTCAGTCCGGGTCGTTTCACGGGCGTCCAATGAGTCGTAGGTAATTACCTACAGCCTATAGGCAAATTATGCGGTGAGGGTGCGCAGCCGAGCCAGGGTGGCGCGCAGCACCTCGGGCAATGGGCGCACATCGCCGGCGTCGGGGTCCGCGTCGAGCCACTCGGTGAGGGCGGTCTCGAAGACGAGCACTCCGAACGGCGCCACGAGAGCGGCGGCCGCCGGGTCAACCTCCTCGGTCACGAGGGCGCTCTCGATGGCGGCGGCGAGCCGTGAGGATTTCAGCAACTCCCGCTCGCGCAGGCCCTCGTCCGACCGGATGATGGATCGGCGCACGATCATGCCGCGACGCCAACCGTCGAAGTTCTCGGCCGTCACGGTTTCGAGCCCGAACATCACCAGCCCCAGTGGCGTGAGTCCGGTCGGAGCGGAGGCCAGCACCGTGGCGACGACGATGGGGAATTCCCGGTCCCGCAGGAACAAGACCTCACGCATATCGGCGAAGTGCCGAAAGAAGGTGCGCGTGGTCAGGCCCGCCCGCTGGGCGATCTGCGGCACGGTGGGCGGCAACGTGGCGCTGCAGGCGCGCTGCCTCGTGCACGGCATCCGCGCCAAGTTCGTCTGGGGCAGTTCGCTGATGACCAACGAGGTCGGCCCGATGCTCTGGTCCGACTTCTTACCGGCCGCCCTCGCGGACGGCCGCTATCAGGCGGCACCGACGGCGGAGGTCGTGGGTGTGGGGCTCGAGCAGGTGCAGCCGGCGCTGGACACCCTGCGCCGCGGCGTCTCCGCCCGCAAGCTCGTGGTGAGCCTGACCTAGCCGAGCGGCCCGGCAGCCGGCAGCAGCGTGAACTCAGCCCGGCCAGAAGCCACCCCGTTCACCTGCACCTCGAGGGCGTGCTCGCCGGGGTGGTAGCGCCGGGTGGTGATGGCCCGGAATGAGTGCGTCCGGGCCAGCCGCACGGTTTCGCCGGGCGCCAGGGTCACGGTGCTGAGCTTGAAGGTCTTGCCGGTGAGACTGCCGTTGGCCTTCTGGTGGTGCATCACGTAGTCAACGGCGAGGCGGGCCGGGTCGGCGCCGGCGTTGCGGATGCCGACGGTGAAGCCGATCGCACCGCCGAACTCCACGGTCTGGGCGTCGAGCACAGGGCCGGTCACCTGCACCTCCGCCGGGTGAAAACCCAGCTGCGCGAGGGCCTGCGGGTGGCCCTTCTTGACCAGGGTGCGCAGGGCGTGCTTGACCAGCTGGGCCGTGTTCTCGTCGGGTGCGGCCAGCCAGGTGGCGGTGGTCGCGACCACGAGCTCCGGCTGCTGCCGGCTGAGGTCGTTGAGGTGGTTGGCCACCGAGCGGCGCACCACCTCGTCCTCGTCGCGGTACAGCGCGTGCAGCACCGGCAAAGTCAGGGTGGGGTCGGCGAGGATCGCGGGCACCCGCACGGCCCAAGGCAGGAACGGCCGGGTGCCCTCGGTGGCCAGCCGCCGCACGGCCGGGTCGGTCGAGCCGGTCCAGCCGAGCACGATCGGCATGGCCCGGTCGATGTCATGGTTGAGCAGCGGACGGATGGCGAACTCGGCGGTGAGCCGCGGGGTGAGTGCGGCGAGCATCCGCATACCGTCGTCGAATGCGGCCTCGGTGCCGGCCTCGATGGCCTTGGCGGCGATCGCGGTGGTGACCGGCCAGATCAGCCAGCCGGTGAACGGCAGGGCGCCGGAGGCGGCGGCGCGGATGGTGGCGGCGAACGAGTCGTAGTCGCCGGGCAGATCGGCCAGCAGGGCATCGCGCAGCAGGTCGCTGCGCTCCCGCAGCGACAGCGGGCCGAGGGCATCCGCGGCGGCGGGCAGCGCGGCGAGCCCCGCTTGCGGCGCGGCGGCTTGAATCGCCGCGGCGAGCGCGCGCGCCGTGGGCACTCCGATGAGTTCGTCGGCGAATGGCATGAGACTCCTGGCGGTGGGCAGTGCGGTTGGAAGTGCGGCGGGCAGTGCGGTGAGGATTCCAGCGTGGCACACCGGCCGACCGGTACTCACAGTGCCTGTTGCAGGTGCGGCCCGCTGGGTAGCGTCAACGCTAGGCAGACACGAATGGAGCCCCGGATGAGCGACTGGACCGCAGACGAACTCACTCGCATCGGCGCGGCCGAGGAGCTGAAGGTTGCGTCCACCCGCGCCGACGGCACCCTGCGCCCCTACGTCACCATCTGGGTGGTGCGCGTCGGCGACGAGATCTACATCCGCTCGGCCTATGGCGCGACCAACCCGTGGTTCGTGCGGGCCAAGACCAGCGGCACCGGTCGCATCCGTGCCGGCGGAGTGGAGAAAGACGTCACCTTCACCGCGGCGGCGACGGATGCGCACACCGCCATCGACGCGGCCTACCACGCCAAGTACGACCGTTACGGCCCCGCCATCGTGGGGACCGTGACCGGGGCGGATGCCGCGGCGACGACGTTCCGGCTCAGCCCGCGCGACAGCTGACCCGCCGTCGCTCGGTCGCTACAGGCGGAGTTTTTCGCGACGGGCCGTGGTTTCGCGGACTGAACTCGGCGTGTCCCGAGATTCTCCCCCTATACGTTCGGGGCGGCGGCGGGCGGGCGCGATCGCGCCGGCCCCGAGCACCAGCCCGACCAGGGTGGCGGGCGTGAACGGGTCGCCGAAGAGCAGAGTGCCGGCGACGGCGGTGGTGGGCGCGACCAGGTAGAGCAACGCGTTGAGGGCGGTGATACCCAGGCGACGCAGCAGGTACCAGTAGAGCGCGTAGGCGATCAGGGTGGGGAACACGGCGATGAGCACCGTGGAGAGCCAAAAACCGCTCGTGGCCGGGGGGACCAGCGCGCCGGAGAGGGCGGCCATCACCGTCACGGCCACGAGGGCGACGGCGGCGTGGGTGGTCAGGGTGGCGAAGATGCCGAGTCGGGCGGTGGTGCGCCGCTCGAGGAAGGTGGCCGTGACCAGACTGGCCAGCGAGACCAGCGGCAGCAGGTACGCGGGGGTCGGCGACCCGGATGTGGTCGCCGACGCATCCGCCGCCACGATCAGCACCACCCCGATAGCGCCGAGCACCAGGCCCAGCCACTGCAGCGCGCGCACCCGCAGGCCCAGGAGCGGCCCGACCAGGGTGGCCACCAGGAGAGGCTGCACCGCGTCGATGAGGGCCGTGGTGCCGGCCGACACCCCGGCGGCCACGGCCAGGTAGATGGGCAGCACGTAGCCCACCTGGGCGAAGAGGCCGATGGTGAGGTGCGGGCGGATGTCCCGCCAGGCCGGCCAGATGGCGCGGGCACGCAGCCGAATGGCCAGCATCCCGACCGCGAGAATCGCCGCAACCACGAGGTAGCGCCACACCAGCACGGTCAGCACCGGGGCGGTGTCGGTGCCGACCTTGGCGATGATGAAACCGCTGCTCCAGGTCAGCACGAAGGCGGCGGAGGCTCCGACCAGCAGCAGTCGCCGGGGTATACCGATCTGTGTACTCATTCGGTCGAGTATACAGAACGGTATAGTTGAGACATGACCACCGATATTCAGCCCGAGGCGATACCGCACTACACGCCGGGCGCCGAGAGGCTGCTGGCGGCGGCGTCCGACCTCTTCTATCGCGAGGGCATCCACGCCGTCGGCGTCGACACCATCGCGGCGGCCGCCGGGGTGACCAAGAAGACCCTGTACGACAGGTTCGGGTCGAAGGAGGCCCTGGCCGTCGCCTACCTGCGCGGCCGGGATGCGCGCTGGCGGGAGTTCCTGGAGCAGGAACTGGCGCACTCGCCGTCCGGCAGCGTGGACCGCGTCCTCGCGGTGTTCGACATTTCGGCCCGCTGGGCGGTTACCAACAGCGCCAAGGGCTGCAGCGCCATCAACGCGCGGGCCGAGACGAACGACCCGGCACATCCGGTGGCCGTCGAGGCCATTCGGCAGAAGAAATGGATGCGGGACGTCTTCGCTCGACTCTGCCGCGAGGCCGGCGCGACCGACGCGGACCGGGTGGCCGACATGCTGATGCTGCTCTACGAGGGTGGCCTGGTGACCGTGGGCATGGGCACCTTCGCCGACCCGTTCGCCGCCGGGCGCGCCGCGGCCGCCGCGATTCTCCACGCCATCGCCCTCACGAGCGGGAGCCCCGCGCCGGTGGCGTGACCTCGCCGCATCCGATAGGTTTCATTTATGGAAAGCGATAGCCGGCCCGAAGCGTCCACAGCTGCTGAGCTGCGCGAGCGCGCCGCCGTCATCAACCGGTCGACGCTCGCACCACACACGGATGGAAGCGGCGTGAGCTGGTGGGCGGTGGTCGCGGCGAGCGCGCTCAACACGGTTCTGGCGTGGTTGCTGTTTCTCATCGTTCGCGACGAGGTGCTCTGGCTCCTCTGGGTGCTGCTGCTCGTTCCGCTCGCGGCACCACTCGGCTGGAGCTTCGCGTCCCGACTGGTGCGGCGCCGGTACGGGGTGGCTCCCGTCCAGAACAACCAGCCCCGCGAACTGCAGAGATTTCAGACCCGGGCGGTGATCCTGAGCGCCCCACTGGAGCTGGGCATCCTGGCCCTGGTCATTTTCGCGCCGATCTGGGTGGCACTGCCGGCCACGTTCGTGGCGTCGAGCGTGGTGTTCGGCCTGATCTGGCGTGCGTACGAGCGCACGGCCAGGCGGATCGGTGCGAGCGCCGGATGACCACTGCCGGTCTGGACCCGGTGATCCACCCGGTCAAGCGCCTGGCCGCGATGTCGATCCTGGCCAACTCGCACAGCGTGGAGTACTCCTACCTGCGCGAGCGGCTGGAGATCAGTGATTCCGACCTGTCCAAGCAGATGAAAGCCCTGGTCGACGCCGGATACGTGCAGACGCGTAAGACGGGCATCGGCCGGGGCGGCAGCACGATCTTCGCCATCACCGCCCTGGGCCGTACCGCCTACACGACCTACCTCGACCGGTTGCGCGGGTTGTTGGGCGGCCGGTAACGCGTTCAGGTCTCCCCGTCGACCCCGACCACGAGGCAGGATAGGCGGGTGAGCGACATGATGACGATCGGGGATTTCTCCCGCGCGACCCGCCTCAGCTCCAAGACGCTGCGGTTCTACCACCGGGTCGGCCTCCTCGCACCTGCCCGGGTGGATCCCGTCAACGGCTATCGCATGTACACCGCAGACCAGATCAACGACGCCCAGGTGATCCGTCATTTCCGCTCGCTGGACATGCCCGTGCAGCTCATCGGCGAGGTCCTCGCCGCGCCCGGCATCACGGCCCGCAACGACCTGATCGCCGGGCACCTCACCCGACTGCAGGCCCAGCTCGACGAGACCCGGGCGGCGGTGGCCGGCCTGCAGGGGTTGCTCGCACCGCCGGCGACGACGCCGGAGATCACGCACCGAAGCGAGCCCGCTATGCCGGCACTCGTCATCCGCGCCACCATAGATCTCACCGACCTCGGCGACTGGTACACCGAGGCAACCCGGGAACTCGCGCGGCTGCTGCAGGTCACTGGCCTGCACCCGGCCGGACCCCGGGGCGGCCTGTGGGACACCGACCTGTTCCTGCACGAGCGGGGCACCGCAACCCTGTTCGTTCCGGTCGCCGCGCTCACGGACCCCCGGGCAGACCTGGGCCGGGCGCAGGTCGAGCTACTCCCGGCGGTGGATCGCGCAGGTGCGCGTCAGCAGCCTGAACCATCCGCACGTACCGCCCGGGCGTGGTGCCGGACACCGCACGGAACTCATTGATCAGGTCCGCCTGATCCACGTAACCGAGGTCCGCGGCGATGCCCGCCATGCTCGCGCTCGACTCCGAGAGTCGGCGCACCACTTCCTGCAGCCGGATGCGCCGTGCGACATCGTTGGGCCCCAGCCCGAGTGTGCACCGCAGGGCGCGTTGCAGAGTGCGTTCGCTCGTGCCCAACTCCGCCGCCACGGCGCCACCCGAGCGCACCTGGGGGCTGGCGGTGAGCAGGCGCACCGCCGCATTCGCCAGGCCCTGGGCCGGCGCGGGCGGATGCTCGCGCAACGCCTCCCTGACCCGTTCGTCGGCGGCCCGCGCGCGCAGCTCGGTGGTGGGTTCGGCCGCGATCCCGCGCAGGAGCTCGAACAGTCGCCCGTCCACCTGCGGGGAGATCTCCTGCTCGGCCGCGAGCCGGAGCGGATCGAGGTCCGACAGCACGGCGAGTCCGGCCGGCCGCAGGCGGATCGCGAAGACCGACCCCGCTCCCTGGATCACCCGGGACCACGCCCGGGGCCGCACCGTCGTCACGACGAATGCCGCCGGCACATCCCCTGCCTCGATGCTGAACGTGATCGCCGGGAAGTCGACGATCCGCTGGTTGACCTGCTCGCCCGGCGGCAGCCTCCAGTTCACCGACCAGTAGGTCTCGACGACGTCGCTGAGCCCGGCCGCCGGCTCAACCCATTCGGCCGAGAACCTGGCCAGGTTCGACGGCACGAGCACGCCTGAGCGCTCGTCGGCATCGATCCTGCGCCTCATGGCGTCCATCGTGGCGCGATTCTGCAATACCTGAAGAGAGAAGGAGAGAAATGTTGGGGAGGTGAAGAGTCACTCCGACGGCAGATTGGCACGAACATGATCACTCTCAGCGACATCAACTGGTGGGCCGTGCTGCTCGCCACATTCGGGTACTACGTTCTCGGGGCGCTGTGGTTCACCCCGCTCTTCGGCCGCGCCTGGGACCGTTCGATCGGTTACGACCGGGCGGCCACCTCGGTGCGGTTCCCGGTCTCGTACTACGTGGTCCCGCTCATCGGCGCCGCGATCGGCACCCTCGTCGTCGCCATCTTCACTGCATTGATCGACCCGGGCACCCTCCTGGGTTCGGCGGCGGTGGGGGTGGGGGTCGGTGGGGCGATCGCCGGGGCCACACTCACGAACGCGCTGACACCGCACACGCCCAATCCCTACCTCTTCGCCGCGATCATGGGCGGCTACCACCTCGTCGGCTGCACCCTGGTGGGGCTGATCCTCGGCACGTTCGCCGGCTAGCGGTGAACGGTCAGTCGAGGGCGGCCAGCTGCTCCCCCGCCGCGAGTGCGTCACCCGGCGCGCGGAGCTGCCGCACGGTGCCCGCGCCTTCCGCCGTGATCGTGGTCTCCATCTTCATGGCCTCCATCACCGCCACGGGGTCACCCGCGGCGACCTCGGTGCCGTCCTCGACCAGCCAGGCGATCAGCGTGCCGGCCATCGGCGCGACCAGGCCCGCGGGCGCATGGGCAGGGGTCGCCGAGCCGGGTGCCACGGTGACGGATGCCACGGGCAGGGCCCCGGCACCGGCCGGCATCCGCAGGGTATGGCGGCGGCCGTCGATCTCGATCCAGCTGCTGGTGATCCCGGGCTGCTCGGGCTCGGGTTGCAGCGTCTCGGCGGGGATCCGCTCGGAGAAAGCGGTCTCGATCCACTGGGTGTGTACCCGCAGCGCCTCGCCGGTGAAGTCGTCGTCGCCGAGCACCGCCCGGTGGAACGGCAACACCGACGCGATGCCCTCGAGCGCGAACTCGTCCACGGCGCGGCGGGCCCGGCGGATGGCGATCTGGCGGGTGGGGCCGGTGACGATGAGCTTGGCCAGCATTGAGTCGAACCGGCCGGAGACCACCGTGCCGGTCTCGACACCCGAATCGACCCGGATGCCCGGCCCGGTGGGCGGGGCGAACCGGGTGATCACGCCGGGCGTGGGCAGGAAGCCGCGCGCGGCATCCTCGGCGTTGATACGGAATTCGATCGAGTGCCCGGTAGGCGCCGGGGTGGCCTGCACCGACAGCGGCAGCCCCTCCGCGATGCGCAGCTGTTCGGCGACGATGTCGACGCCGGTGGTCTCCTCGGTGACCGGGTGCTCCACCTGCAGCCGGGTGTTCACCTCGAGGAACGAGATGGTGCCGTCCACGCTGAGCAGGTACTCCACGGTCGCGACGCCCCGGTAGTGCGCCGCGGCGCAGATGTCGGCCGCCGATCGGTGCAGGCGTTCGCGCTGCTCGTCGGTGAGGAACGGGGCCGGGGCCTCCTCGACGAGTTTCTGGTTGCGGCGCTGCAGCGAGCAGTCCCGGGTGCCGAGCACCACGACGTTGCCGTGGCTGTCGCTGAGCACCTGCACCTCCACGTGCCGGGGCGCATCGAGGAACTGCTCGACGAAGCACTCGCCGCGACCGAACGCGGTGACGGCCTCGCGCACGGCGGCGTCGTACTGTTCGGCGACCTCGTCCAGGCTGCGGGCCACCCGCATGCCGCGGCCGCCGCCGCCGAAGGCCGCCTTGATCACGATGGGCAGGCCGTGCTCCTCGGCGAAGGCGACCGCCTCGGCCGCGGAGGCCACCGGGTCGGGGGTGCCGGCCACCAGGGGCGCGCCGACGCTGGCGGCGAGCTGGCGGGCGGCGATCTTGTCGCCGAGCAGGTCGATCGCTTCGGGACTCGGTCCGATCCAGGTGAGTCCGGCGCCGATCACCCGGCGGGCGAAGTCGGCGCTCTCGGAGAGGAATCCGTAGCCGGGGTGCACGGCGTCGGCGCCGCTCTGCACGGCCAGGGCGATGAGCTTCTCGGCGTCGAGGTACGTTTCGGCCGGGCTGTCGCCGCCCAGCCCCCAGGCCTCGCCGGCCAGCCGCACGTGAATGGCGTCGGCGTCGCTGTCGGCATAGACCGCGACGGTCTCCAGCCCGCGGTCGGCGCAGGCGCGGATGATGCGCACGGCGATCTCACCCCGGTTGGCGATCAGGACTTTCTTCATGGTGTTACCTCTGGGTTGTCGGCGAGCGTGTACTCACTGAACGGGCCGATGGGACGAAAACGGATGCGCGCACCCGGCGGCAGCTGGCCGGCGAGGGGCAGGTGGTGGGTGGCGACGGCGCCGATCACCGGGTAGCCGCCGGTGAGGGGGTGGTCGGCGAGGAACAGCACCGGTTGGCCGTTCGGCGGGATCTGGATCGCCCCGGAGACGGTGCCCTCGCTGGGCAGTTCGGCGCCGACGACCCTGGTGAGGGGTTCACCCTCCAGGCGCAGTCCCACCCGGTTGGAGCGGGCGCTGACCAGCCAGCTCTGCCCGGTGAGGGTCTCGACGGCGTCGGCGGAGAACCAGTCGGTGCGCGGGCCGAGCACCACGTCGAGCACCACCTCGGCCGGGGTAGCCGCACCCTCGACGGCAGACGCGTCGGGCACCGCCACGGCGGGGATGCCGCGCGCGGGCCGGCCGACCGGCAGCACCGCTCCGGCGGTGACCGGCTCCGGCCCGAGCCCGGCCAGCACGTCGGTGGAGAGGCTCCCGAGCACCGGTTCCAGGTCGAAGCCACCGCGCACGGCGAGGTAGCTGCGCAGCCCAGAGGTCGGGCGGCCGAGCACGAGTTCTTCGCCCGCGCCGAGCGCGAACGGGCGGTGCATCGCGACGTCGCGGCTGCGGGGGTTGCCGCCGTCGGCATCCGCGGGGGTGCTGATGGTCAGCGGCACCGGCGCCCCGGTGACGGCGAGAACCTGCTCGCCGCGGGCCGTGAGGCGCAGGCCGCCGAAGGTCAGCTCAAGTCCGGCGGTGCCGGTGGGGTTGCCGACCAGCCGGTTCGCCGCGCGCAGCGACACCGGGTCGAGGGCGCCGGAGGTGGAGACGCCCATGCTGGCGTAGCCGGGCCGGCCGAGGTCCTGCAGCAGCGCCAGCATGCCCGGGTCGAGGATCTCCAGCCCGTGCGTGACCTCCGCAGCAGAACCGGCAGCGGCATCGGCATCGGCATCGGCATCGGCATCGGCGGCCACCGTCACGGCGGCCCGGGCTCCCCCGGACACGTCCACGAAGCGCACCCGGTCGCCGGGCAGCAGCAGGGCGGGGCGCTCGCGGGACAGGTCCCACATCCGCGCCGCGGTGGTGCCGATGAGTTGCCAGCCGCCGGGGCTCTCCCGCGGGTAGACCCCGCTGAAGGTGCCGGCGAGGGCCACGGAGCCGGCGGGGATCCGGGTGCGCGGGGAGCTGCGGCGCGGCACGTCCAGGACCGGGTGGCCGCCGGAGAGGTACGCGAACCCCGGGGCGAAGCCGGTGAAGCCCACCGCGTAGTCCTGGCCGGTGTGCAGCCGCACCACCTCGGCGGCGCTGAGGCCAAGCAGGCCGGCGACCTCGTCGAGGTCTTCGCCGTCGTAGGTGACCGGGATCTCGATCAGGGCGCCCTCCCCGGCGACGCGGCCGTCGAGGTCGCGGGAGCGCACGGCCCGCACGATCTGTTCGGGCGTCACGGCGCTCGGCCGGTAGAACACCAGCAGGGTGCGGGCGCCCGGGATCAGCTCGCCGGCGCCGCTGATGGGGTCGCTGCTGAGCGAGTCGAACAGCGCCAGCGTGCTGGGCAGGTCGTCGAGCTCGATGAGCAGGGCGTCGTCGCGCACCGGAAGAAAACGCATCCGCCAGCCCTAGGCGCGCGTCTCGCCGGCCCGCGGGGCGAAGGCGGTGATGCCGATGGATGCCGCGGTGAGGGCGCGCCGCACGTGCGCGGCCATCTCGGTGGCCCCCGGGCTGTCCCCGTGCACGCAGATCGATTCGGCCGACACCCGGATGGTGCTGCCGTCGATGGCGGTCAGGGTGCCCTCGGTGGCCAGCTGCACCATGCGCGCGGCGACCTGCTCGGCGTCGTGCAGCACCGAACCGGCTTCCCGCCGCGACACCAGCGTGCCGGCGGGCGTGTAGGCCCGGTCGGCGAACGCCTCGGTCACGCTGCGGAGGCCCGCCGCATCCGCTGCCCGCAGCACCTCGGAGCCCGGCAGGCCCAGCACGGCCAGGGCCGGGTCGATCTCGCGGATCGCGGTCACCACATCCTGCGCCTGCCGCGCATCGTGCACGATCGTGTTGTACAGGGCGCCGTGCGGCTTGACGTAGGTGACGATGGTGCCGGCGGCCCGGGCGATGCCCTGCAGGGCGCCGATCTGGTAGATCACGTCGGCGACCAGTTCGGCGCTGGAGACGTCCATGTTGCGCCGGCCGAAGCCGGCCAGGTCGCGGTAGCCCACGTGCGCGCCGATGGCCACCCCGGCCTCCCGGGCGCCGAGCACGGTCTCGCGGATCCCCTGCGGGTCGCCGGCGTGGAAGCCGCAGGCGATGTTCGCGCTGGTGACGATGCCGAGCATTTCCGCGTCGTCGCCGAGGGTCCACCGGCCGAAGCCTTCGCCGAGGTCGCTGTTCAGGTCGATGGTGCTCATGAGGGTGCCCTTTGGGTTAGACGGTCAGCAGCGAGAAGATCGGGACGACGGCGTTCGCGGCCATGTACCAGGTGAGCACCGTGGCGAGCGTACCGATGATGAGCAGCCACTTCGGGTAGCGGTAGCCGTTCATCAGGTCGCCGCGGAACCAGCCGATGTACATGAAGATGGTGAGGCCGATCGGCAGGATCAGGCCGTTGAAGCCGCCGACGAACACCATCAGGGTGGCCGGGGCGGTGCCGATGAGCAGGTAGACGACGAGCGAGACGACGATGAAGACGATCGTGGCCAGGTCGGCGGGGCGCCCGACGATCTTCTTCGAGAACACCGGCAGGAACGACACCGAGGTGTACGCCGCACCGATGATGCTGGTGATCGCGGCGATCCAGAAGATCGCGCCGAAGACGCGCAGGCCGAATTCGCCGGCCGCCGCCTGGAACGCCTGGGCGGCGGGGTTGGCCGCGCTGCCCGAGATGTCGATGACCACGCCGCCGGCGACGACACCGAGGATCGCGAGGAACAGCACGTAGCGCATGATGCCGGTGACGAGGATGCCGTTGAACGCCGCCCGGGAGACTTCCTTGATGTGCTCGGCCCCGGCGGTGCCGCTGGCGAGCAGGCGGTGAGCGCCGGCGTAGGTGATGTAGCCGCCGACGGTTCCGCCGACGATGGTGGTGATGGTGGCGAAGTTGATCTCATCGGGCAGCACGGTCTGGCGCAGCGCATCCCCGATGGGCGGCTGGGAGATGAACGCGACGATCACGGTGAGCACGATCATGATCAGCCCGGCGATGACCACGACCCGGTCGACCACGGCCCCGGCCCGCTTGGCGAGGAAGATCGCGATGGCGAACAGGGCGCTGAGCAGCCCGCCGATCTTCGGGTCCAGGCCGGTCAGCACGTTCAGGCCGAGGCCCGCGCCGGCGATGTTGCCGATGTTGAACACCAGGCCGCCGAGGATCACGAGGAAGGCGAGCACGAACCCGCTGCCCGGGATGGCGAGGTTCGCCAGCTCCGGCGCGCGCTTGCCGCTGACGGTGATCATGCGCCAGATGTTCAGCTGCACGGCGAAGTCGATCAGGATCGAGGCCAGGATGCCGAACGCGAACGCCGCGCCCATCTGCGCGGTGAAGGTGGCCGTCTGGGTGATGAAGCCGGGGCCGATGGCCGAGGTGGCCATCAGGAACAGGGCGCCGATCAGCGCGGTGCGGCGGCTCTTGGCGACGGTGCGAACGTCGGGCCGTTCGGTGGTTTCCGCCGCGGTGGCGGTCGGGGTGGGGTCGGTCACGGGCACATCCATTTCGTCGGGGGGAAGGATTCAGCGGGTGTACTTCTGCTTGAGGGGACCGGAACCCCACGCAACGAGCCTAAGCGCGTGAACGACAGGTTAGTGATTGTTGAACAATCAATCGAGTAAATAGTGTGTTTCAGTCATGTTTCGGTGAACGGAGGCTGGAGCATCGTTGCCGGGGCGGAGGCCGCGTTAGGTAGAGTGTCGTCGTGGCTCAACTCGACGAAGCGGAAGACAGTAATTCGCGCGCCGATCAGGCCGCCGAGCAGCTGCGCCGGCTACTCATCGCCGGGGACCTCGTGCCCGGTCAACGCCTGTCCGAGACCGCCGTCAGCGAGCGGCTCGGCGTCTCCCGCAACACGCTGCGCGAGGCGTTCCGGATGCTCACCCACGAACGGCTGCTCGTGCACAAGCCGCACGCCGGGGTGTTCGTGGCGGTGCCGTCGCTCGCCTCGATCATCGACATCTACCGGGTGCGCCGCATGATCGAGTGCCAGGCGTTGCGCTCCTCCCCCGCCCGGCACCCGGCCAGCCGACGGATGCGCGCCGCCATGGAATCCGCCCAGGCCAGCCGCGACGCCGACGACTGGCTCGCCGTGGGCACCGCCAACATGGAGTTCCACTCCGCGATCGTGGCCCTCGCCGACAGCGACCACCTCGACCGGCTCTACGCGAACATCTCCGCCGAACTGCGCCTGGCCTTCGGCCTGCTCGATGACCCGGAGTACCTGCACCGCCCCTACGTGGACCGGAACGCCGCCGTGCTCGAGCTCTACCTCGCGGGCGACTCGGCCGGAGCCGCATCCGTTCTGGAGGACTACCTGCTGCTCTCCGAGCGCACCATCGTGGCCGCCTACGCGCGGCAGTTGCCCGCCTGAGCCAGCACTGTGGCCCCTCTTGCGCGCGGGCGGCACGCTAGTAGCGTGAATCAAGTACCGTCGGCGCGGGAGGAAATCAAGGATGGACACGTTCCGGGAACTCCACCAGGCAGATGCACCGTTGCTGCTGCCCAATGCCTGGGATGTCGGCTCCGCCCTGGCCTTTGAGGCGGCGGGTTTTCCCGCCATCGGTACCACCAGTTTCGGCATCTCGGCCAGCACCGGCCTGCCCGACGGCGGCGGGTCCACCCGGGCGGCGACCGCGGCCCTCGCGGCGCTCCTGTGCCGCCTCCCCGTGCACATCACCACGGATGTCGAGGACGGGTACTCCGACGACCCGGCCGAAGTCGCCGCCTTCGTGGCCGAGCTGGCCGACCTGGGGGTCGTCGGGGTCAACCTGGAGGACAGCAGAGCCGGGCACCTGGTGGATCCGGCGATCCTTGCCGCCAAGGTAGCCGCGATCAAGCGACACAGCCCGGACGTGTTCGTGAACGCCCGGGTGGATAACTTCTGGTTCGAGGAAGAGGCCACGGTGCGGGCCGTCCTGCTCCGCGCCCATGCCTACGCCGATGCAGGCGCCGACGGAATCTTCGTCCCCGGAGTGACGGACCCGGTGGACATCCGCAGCATCACCGCCGGCCTCGGCCTGCCGGTCAATTCGCTGGCCCACCCCACACTGACGGTGGCCGAGCTGGGTGCCCTAGGCATCCGCCGGGTGAGTTCGGGCTCGCTGCCCTACCGCGCAGCCGTGGATGCGGCGGTGAACGTCGTCGTCGCGCTCCGTGACAACCAGCGGACGCCGGCCGCGACGTCCTACTGGGAGATGCAGTCGCGCCTCGAGACATTCAGTGAGTAACCGCGTCACACCGAATAGGGTCGAGGATCATCAGAATCTCGACGCTTGGAGTCTCAGTGAGCACGGATACCGGCCCGATGCACTTCGCCTTCACCGCTCCCATCGGGGTGCTTGTCAAGGGCGAGCTGTGGCCCTGCGTCGAGATACCGGATTCTGTGGAACTGTTCGGCACCGGCAAGGCCGTGCGCGTGGTCGCCCAGGTGGACGACCAACCGGTGACGATCGGGGTGATGCCTACCGGGTCAGGTGGGCACATGCTGTCGATCAGCGCCAAACTGCGTAAGAAGCTCGGCAAGGACCTCGGCGACGACGTGACAGTGCTGCTGTCGGAACGCTTGACCTGAGCGGGCTGCTCCTGGTGAACATGCCCTTCGCCCATGAGGGGTCCAGGTCGTGGGTGCCGTGGACTGGCTCAGCTGGCGATCGCGGGAATGATGGCGCCGGAGAACACCTGCCAGGCCAACGCAGTCTTCGCCACCAGGCTCAGGGTGATGTAGGTGCGTTCGCCCTGCAGATAGCTCTTCCACTTGCCCACCTGCTTGTACTGCAGCCACTGGTTGATGGCGAAGGTGTTGAAGAACACGAACAGCGAGATGACGATGCCGACGACGAAGCCGGGGGCCGCAACGTCGCTGGCGCTGCCTGGGCGGAGGAAGTAGATCAGGATCAGGATCCACGGAACGATGCCGACCATGGAACCGAAGATGAAGGGCAGCATCCCGCCCGATCCCGGCTGCTCATACTTCTCCTGTAGCGCTCCGAACATGATCATCGCCGCGTTGACCGCGAAGACCGCGCACAACGCGCCGATGTCGGTGACGCCGTTGATCGCCAGGATCAGCCAGATCATGATCGATGAGCTCAGGGAGTACTCGACCCACCGGAAGTAGTTGTGGTTGTTCAGGAGGCCGGTCTTGTAGCGGTTGAAGAACCAGGGGCTCGAGATGAGGAAATGGAAGAAGGCGCTCAGCGCGAGGAAGGCGACGACCCCTATGCCAATGTTCACCTCGAAGAGCGTCACCCGCTCCGGAGGGATCGGGACTCCGGGCGGGCCGGCCAGGTAGTCAGTGGTGACAGCGAACAGAACCTGCGAACTGAGCATCGTCAGGATCACCGCGAAACCAATGGCCTGAACCAGGTGCAGGCTCCCCGCGACGACGTTGTAGATGCGCAGCCGATCGATCTGCTGGTCCGGCGTGTAGTCCCTCTTGGCCATGGGCCAGCTCCTTTGCATTCGGCGGGCGTCACGCGCCCGTGTGGTCATCTTGGCACTTCCACGGGGCTATCGAGGCCGCCGGCCGACCACCGGGCTGAGGCTCGCCACCTCGTCTGGTGTGGCATCGCGGAACATCTCGGCTCCGGTCGGCTCGACAGCTCGCCGCCCTTGCCCGCGGGTGGCGAAGGCCGTTTTCACGCCGACCCAGATGAGGATGGCGGCCAGCCCGATATTGAGGTAGTTGAAGCGGTGGATCAGATCGGCCAGCAGGAAGTACATGGCGCGCAACCCCAGGATGGCGAAGACGGCAAGCCAAGCCGGCCGAGGCGCCGTACTGGCGACGATGTGATCGGGGGATACTCCCCTCCTGCGAACTATCAGATCATGTACTTTCCTGGCCGGTCAAGAGGTCTGGATCAGAGTGAGCTGACCGTGCCGCGACCTGCCTCAGCGCAGTTGCTGACTGCCGATGACCGAGAGCAGCTGCAGCTTCTCGTAGCTCTCGGTTCCGGGTGACGCCGTGTAGACCAGCAGGAAGTGCGACTGGGCGGGATCGATCAGGGTCTGGCAGCTGAGTTCGAGATCACCCAGTTCGCTGTGCACGAAGTGCTTGGTCTCCCGGGGGCGCACGCCGATCTCGTGCAGTTCCCAGAGCGACCGGAACTCCGCGCTCTGCTCCAGGAGGGCTTCGGCCAGCTGAGCCGCCCGGGAGGACGGGCCCCGCCGGGTCGCCACCTCGCGCAGCCCGGAGACCCAGAGACGGGCGAGGAACGGATGCTCGTCCGGCGCGTAGAGCGCCCGGCTCGACGGGTCGGCGAACCAGCGGTAGCCCAGGCTCCGGTGCGGGCCGGCGAAATGGGTGGTGTCGCCGGTCAACGCGATGCCGAGCGGGCTCTGCCTCAGGGTCTCTCCGAGCTCGGTGACGATCTCGGCGGGCGTGTCCTGCAGCCTGTCCAAAATGCGCAGCAGCCCGGGGCTGATGTGGTCGCTCGAGGCACCGCGGGCCGGCGGATGGTGGCCGGCGAGGCGGAACAGGTGGTCGCGTTCCTCGACCGACAGGTGCAGGCCCTGTGCGATCGAGGCGATCATCTGCTCGGACGGCTGCGGTCCGGTGCCGCGCTCGATGCGGGCGTAGTAGTCGGTGGACATGTGGCAGAGCACGGCCACTTCTTCGCGGCGGAGTCCGCTGGTGCGGCGGCGTTGTCCGCGCGTGAGGCCCACGTCCTCGGGCTGCAGCGCTTCCCGCCGTCGCAGCAGGAATTCGGCCAGGCCGGTTCTGTCGATCAGGCCGGTTGTGTCGATCACGCGGGGTCCCACTTTCCACTAGGTCTTCTTTGTAGCTCACTCGCGCGGCAACATCCACTGATTGATGATCCACCCCTGGGAAACGGGGACTCGGCATCAGTGACCTGACGAGTCCTGGATAGACATCCTCGCGGCGGTCAGAGTCGAAGGACCGACACGACTTGAGGAGCAGGCCCATGCCACGCACACCGATCGACATCACCCTTCCCGACCTCACCGGCCGGCGCGCCGTTCTCACCGGCGGCAGCGACGGCATCGGCCTCCGCATCGCCACCCGGCTGGCCCTGGCCGGCGCCGAGGTGGTGCTGCCGGTGCGCAACCCCCGCAAGGGCGAGGCCGCCATCGCCGGCATCCGCCGGACGGCCCCGGCAGCGAAGATCTCGCTGCGACAGCTCGACCTGTCTTCCCTGGAATCCGTGACGGCTCTGGCCGATACCCTGCGCGGCGAGGGTGACCCGATCCATCTGCTGATCAACAATGCCGGCGTGATGACCCCGCCCACCCGGCAGACCACTGTCGACGGATTCGAGTCCCAGTTCGGCGTCAACCACCTGGGTCATTTCGCCCTGGTGGCCGGGCTGCTCCCGCTGCTTCGGGCGGGCCGCGCCCGGGTGACCTCGCAGGTGAGCGTCGCGGCCAACCAGGGCGCCATCAACTGGGACGACCTCAACTGGGACCGCGGGTACCACGGCATGCACGCTTACAGCCAGTCGAAGATCGCGTTCGGCCTGTTCGGCCTCGAGCTGCAACGGCGAAGCATCACGAACGGATGGGGCATCAGCAGCAACCTGTCCCACCCGGGAGTCGCCCCCACCAGCCTGCTCTCCGCCCGTCCCGAGCTCGGCAGGGGCGAGGACACGCGGAGCGTGCGCCTCATCCGCTGGTTGTCCGCTCGCGGAATCCTCGCCGGCACTCCAGAGACCGCTGCGCTCCCTTCCCTCACCGCGGCCACCGCACCGGATGCCGCGGGTCGGTTCTACGGCCCGAAAGGCCCCGGACACACCAGCGGCGCTCCGGCCGAACAGAAGCTCTTCTCGCGCCTTCGCAGCGAGGAAGACGCCCGCCGCATCTGGCAGGTGTCCGAGGAGCTAACTGGGGCCGCCCTACCTGCCGCCTGACCTTACTCGCGGGAAAGGAGAGCAGCTCTCCTTGGCGTGCAAGGTGCTACTGATGACCGCTTGCAGCTGCGCGAGAATTCGATCATCGAGAAAAATGGTCAAGGTTGAGGTGTAGATCAATCGTCCCATTGCACCGACTCGCCTACTCAGCAGATACGACGGATGCCCCTCCACCCCTCATCGGGTAGATCTCGATACGAGAACACCATATCCACCCCTGACTTTCCTCGCGCCGGTCGTCTGGCGCTCGACAAAAGGCCGGCGAGGCAGTCATGATTCCCGTTACGATCCCGATGAAGTCCAGTTTGAGCGTCATGCCATCACCGTAAGAGACTCTGACCAGATGGGCACCCCCTACTGGGATGAGCCACGGGCGGCCGATACTGTGAACGGATGGCCCATCCCAGGCGTGTCGATTGGAGATCCTTGTCATGAGCACCGCGAAAGGCCCGATGCAGTTTTCCTTCACCGCTCCCATTGGAGTGCTGGTGAAAGGGGAGATGTGGTCGTGTGTCGAGGTCCCCGGCTCGGTGGAGCTGTTCGGCACCGGGAAGGCCGTCCGGGTGGTCGCGCAGGTGGATGACCAGCCGGTGACCGCGGGGCTGATGCCCACCGGATCGGGTGGCCACATGCTTTCGATCAGCGCCAAGCTCCGCACGAAGCTCGGCAAAGAGGCCGGGGACGACGTCACCGTGCAGCTGTCAGAACGATTGACCTGAGGAGACGTCCAGTGGCTGCCAGCGAGAAGCTCGCCCGGGCTCAGACCGAGCTCGCCGACATCAACGTGCGAATCGACAACCACCCACTCAACAGCAACCCGATGATGGATGCTCGCGCGGTTGTTGCCGAGCATCGCGACGCGGGCAAGGACGCCGTCGAGGTCGCCCTCGCCGACCAAGCGCTGCCCAGTGCGGCCGAGCAGGGCAAGGCCCTTGTGCGCGGCGTCACCTCGCTGTGGTGGCTGAACCTCCGGCGCGTTCGTCTCGAAGACCGAATCAGCAGGCTCGAACGCTTGTGACGTTCCGGCAGAGCCGTGCTCGACCAGGATTCCCGACACCTGAGATGAAGATCAGACGAGGCTCGATCGAGCTCCACATCACAGACACCGCAGGCTCTGGGCATCCGGTCGTGATCCTTCACGGTCTGGCGGGCAGCAGCACCGAGCTGGCGGCGACGGCCGCGGCCCTCGGCGATCACCGAGTGGTCACGCTTGACGCGCGAGGGCACGGTCGGAGCACGCGATTTCCTGATGACGTGTCGCGGGAGGCCCATGTGGCTGACGTGGTGTTCGTGATCGAGTCGGTGCTCGGGAGACCCGTTTCCCTGGTCGGCCAGTCCATGGGCGGCCACACCGCCCTGCTCGTCGCGAGTGCACGGCCCGATCTGGTGGAACGGCTCGTTCTCCTGGAAGCCGGTGTCGGCGGGGATGGCGATGATCGAAGCCGAAGTGACCTGCATCGTTTCTTCACCTCCTGGCCGGCACCGTTCGTTGACGAAACGCACGCACGCGCATTCCTCGGTGACTCCTCTCTTGCACGCGCCTGGATGGCCGATCTCGAGGTGCGGCCGGATGGGCTGTGGCCGCGCTTCGATCCCGACGTCATGGTCGCCACCATCGCTCACGTCGACGCTCACCCACGCTGGCAGGAGTGGTGCAGCCTCGACGTCCCCTCCCTCGCTGTCTTCGGTGCCGAGGGGATGTTCTCCGCGGCAGTGAAGGATGAGTTCGTGTCCCGTGGTCGCCACGTTCAACGGGTCGACCTCGACGGAGGAAGTCATGACGCCCATCTCGACGCCTTCCCCCAGTGGATAGATGCACTCAAGGCTTTTCTCGCGCCGGCTCACGGGACGGAGCACCATGACAGCTGACCCTGGTCACGATGGCATCGAACTGCGAAATCACTGGTGGTGGCGGCCCGGGTGGCAGCTCGGCACACGGTATTACACCTGGCATCTCACCTTTCCGGCTGAGCCGCCGTTCCGTCGACTCGTCGGCTCGTACCAACACACGCTTTCCGGGTTTGCCCAGTTGGATGCGGTGCCGATGGAGTGGCTGCACCTGACCCTGGTTGGCGTGGGTGACGCCACGGCCGTCACCCATGCGCAGGTGTGCCGCATCGCGGATCGGGTGCGGCGAGAGGCCGCGGTGCTGCCTCCGGTCGCGCTAACGTTTCAGCGTGCGGTCGTCCTGAACGAAGCGGTCGCGCTCGTGGCTGAGCCGAATGAGTCACTGGCGGACCTGCGGCGGATGCTGACCGCGGTGGTCAGCGAATCGCTCCCAGCCGCGCCGGCACCAGCCGTTGCCCCACGTGCGTTCGTGCCTCACGTCAGCGTGGCTTACGTCAACGCGGACTCCGCCGGGCTGCACGTTTCCCGCGCCGTCGACCAGACGCCGACGCCGGCCGCCGTCGCGGTCTCGCCGCTGCTCTCCCTCATCGAACTGCACCGGGACAACCGGCAGTACGAGTGGCGCACCATCGAGGACATCCCGTTGGGCTAGATCAGCCCCTGCGCCAGCGTGCCTCGGTCACCGGCTGATTTCGACGGTCGCCGAACCGGCCCCGGCAACCAGTTCCACCTCGGCAACCCCGGCCAGGGTGCTGATTCGGTACTGCCCGGCGAAGCCGCGCACCGGCACGACGCCATCGGCGTCCGTGGTCATGCGCGTCTCGGGGTGCCACCACTCACCGCGCACCAGCGCCTGCAGCGCGTCGTAGGCGGGCTTCTTGCTGCCGTCCCGGCGGATCAGCCCCGACGGCGCCCCGAGCCAGGCCCCGTGATCGGTGATGCCCCAATAGGTCAGCGACTCGACCGCGGGGTGGGACACCACCGTGCGGTAGTGCCGCACGATCTCGTCGGCCTGGCGGGCCTCCCCCTCTGGCGTCGACGGCCACGACTCCGGCTGGAAGTCGTTGAGGTCAACGATCTCCGGGGGCATCAGCTCGCCCGACAGCAGCGTCGTTTCGGTCAGCTGTAGCGGCAGCCCGAACCGGGCGAACCTCTCGAGGATCCCCCACACCTGCTCCTCGCCCCGATAACCCTGATGCATGTGGGTCTGCAGGCCGATGGCGTCGATGCGGATGCCCGCCGTCAGGCAGTCCTCGATCAACCTCTCGTAATCGGCGGAGAGGTCGAAATCGTTGAGAACCAGCCGGGCGGTCGGGTTCGCGGCCCGCGCCTCCTCGAAGGCCAGCCGTACCATGCCCACCTGGCCCCGGCGCTGGGCGAGCCGGGTCACGGCGTTGTCCTCCGCGGTGAAGACCGGCAGGATCACGACCTCGTTGATCGCGTCCCACAGGTCCACAACACCGGCGAAGTCGGTGACGTCTCGGCGGATGCGCTGGCGAATGGCCGCTTCAACCTCCGCGTCGTCGAGGTCGAGCAGCCATTCCGGCGCCAGGGTGTGCCAGAGCAGGGGGTGGCCCTTCACGGTCACACCTCGGTCGGTGAACCACTCGGCGGTGCGGCGCAACCGCGTCGTGTCGGGGTGGCCGCGCTCCGGCTCGAAGCCGCGCCAGTAGAAGGGCAGGGTCATGGTGTTGAACAGGCCGAGCCAGTCTTCGGCGAGCGCGGCCGGGTCCGGCGGTGCGTCAGGCGACCCAGGCACCGCGCCCGATGCCGCAGGCCCGCCGAGCCAGTCGATGAAGTCGAAGCCGATGTTGCCGAACCCGAACGCGTGCCGGGTCTGCTCCACGAACACCTCCGCATCGGCAAGTGGCCGCCCCAACGAATCGACCAGCCTGACGCGGGCATCGGCAAGGCGGTGGGTGAGTTCAGGCACGGCGGCGTCCTTCGGTACGGGGGGGATCTCCCTGAAACCTACCGGCCGGTGCCCGATCAGCCCAGACTTTTCGTCGCACTTTCGATTGGGTTGCGCTGCCGCCCACGGCTACCTTCGCGCGCGGCGCGAGCCGCTAAATCAGGGCCTGCTTCTCGAGCTGCTCGTAGCCGCGGGTGGCGTCGACCCTGGCCGCCCAGAGCACGGTCCGCCCGGCGGCCAGGGACTTCGGCACGTCGATGATGCGCTGGTTGCTGCTGCCCCGAAACTGCAGCCGCAGGTCTTTCAGCGTCTCGTCGAACGGGCCGTCGACGAGCACGTCGATCAGGCCGAGCAGCTCGAGCTTGTCTGGGCTGTCCTGCAGCAGCTCCTCGAAGATGTAGCCGGTCCACGACCAGATGTCCTTCGTCGCGCCGAGTTCCGCGCGCACCCGGCGCACCAGCGACAGACAGACCCCGGTGTTCACGAACGGTTCGCCGCCGAGCAGGGTGAGCCCCTGCACGTACGGTTGGGCCAGGTCGGCGAGGATCCGGTCTTCGAGCTCGGCCGTGTACGGGGTACCGTACCGAAAGTTCCAGGTGGCCCGGTTGAAGCAGCCCTCGCAGGCGAACAGGCATCCGCTCACGTAGAGGCTGCAGCGCACGCCCTCACCGTCGACGAACATGAACGGCTTGTAGTCGCCCACGAAGCCCTGGCTGAGCTTGTCGGAGAGCCATTCGCCTGGGTCCGGATGGCGCATGTCAGAGCGAGCCGCTGCTGCCGGTGGCACCGGCCATGTGCTTCACCCTGGAGACGATCTCCTGGTGGCGGCCGTGCACCATCGGGCGGGCCTGCGGGTTGCCGAGGTAGCCGCAGGTGCGCTTGACCACGTCGCAGCTGGCCGGGTCGTCGTTGCCGCAGTCGGGGCAGGCGAAACCCCGGTCGGTGGGGGTGAAGTCGCCGGCGAAGTCGCATTTGTAGCAACGGTCGATCGGGGTGTTGGTGCCCAGGTAGCCCACCCGGTCGTAGGCGTAGTCCCAGACCGCCTCGAGCGCCTTGGGGTTCTGCTGCAGCACCGGGTACTCGCAGTAGTGAATGAAGCCGCCGGAGGAGAACACCGGGTAGTCCTTCTCGAAGTCGAGCTTCTCGAACGGGGTGGGGTTCTTGCGCACGTCGTAGTGGAAGCTGTTCGTGTAGTAATCCTTGTCGGTGATGTCCTCCACCGAGCCGAACTTCACCTTGTCCAACTTGGAGAACCGGTCGGTCAGGCTCTCGCTCGGGGTGGAGTAGACGCTGAACTGGTAGCCGTACTCGGCGCTCCACGCCTTGGTGTGCGCGTCGAGGGCCCTGAGGATGTCGAGGGTGAACGCCTTCGCGTCGGCGTCGCCCTCCCAGGCACCGCCGAAGAACGCCGCGGCCACCTCGTAGAGGCCGATGTAGCCCAGCGACACCGTGGAGCGGCCGTCCTTGAAGAGGGTGTCGACCGAGTCGGTGCGGGCCAGCTGCTGGCCGAACGCGCCGTAGACATAGAGGATCGGCGCGTTCGCGGGGGTCGCCTGTTTGCACCGTTCGATGCGGTAGACCAGGGCGTCGCGGGTGATCTGCAGGCGCTCCTCGAGGATGCTCCAGAACTTGGCCTGGTCGCCGGCGGCCTCCAGTGCGATGCGCGGCAGGTTCACCGTCACCACACCGAGGTTCATCCGGCCCTCGGAGACGTCATTGCCGTCGGCGTCGGTCCAGCCCTGCAGGAAGGAGCGGCACCCCATCGGCACCTTGAAGCTGCCGGTGATCTCGATGAGCTTGTCGTAGCTGAGCACGTCCGGGTACATCCGCTTGGTGGAGCACTCCAGCGCGAGCTGCTTGATGTCGTAGTTCGGGTCGCCCTCGACCAGGTTGAGGTCGCGCTTGAGCGTGAAGATCAGCTTGGGGAAGATCGCGGTGCGCTTCTCGCTGCCGAGGCCGTCGATGCGGATCTGCAGGATCGCCCGCTGAATCTCCCGTTCGAACCAGTCGGTGCCCAGGCCGAAGCCGAGCGACACGAACGGGGTCTGCCCGTTGGAGGTGAACAGTGTGTTGATCTCGTATTCGAGACTCTGCATCGCATCGTAGATGTCCTTGCGGGTCTTCTCCTCCGCGTACGCGCGGTGCTGGCTCTCGTCACCGATCCACCGTTTGGCGTCGGCGAGGTGCTTGGCGAAGTTGGCCCTGGCGTAGGGGGCCAGGAGCTCGTCCGTGCGGTTGGCGGAGCATCCGCCGTACTGGCTGGACGCCACATTCGCGATGATCTGCGAGATCTGCGCGGTGGCGGTCTGGATGGAGCGGGGCGGCTCCACGTCGGCGTTGCCGATGCGAAAACCCCGGCTGAGCATGCCGGCGAAGTCGATCAGGCAGCAGTTGGTCATCGGCGCGTACGGGCTGTAGTCCAGGTCGTGAAAGTGGATGTCGCCCTTCTGGTGCGCGTTGGACACGTGCGGGGGCAGCATCTTGTGGCCGATGGCCTTGCCCACGGCCCCGGCGGTGAGGTCTCGTTGGGTATTGAAGACGTCGCTGTCTTTGTTGGCGTTCTCGTTCACCACGCTCGAGTCTTTACTGAGCAGGTTGATGATCGAGTGGTTGATGTCGGTGGACTTGCTGCGAGCGAAGTCACGCTGGGCACGGTAGCCGATGTACTTCTCGGCCAGGCCGTACTCGTGGCTCTCGAGCAGCGCGTGCTCCACGATGTTCTGCACCTCGTAGATCTTGATATCGGTGGCGAAGCGGCCGGCGATCTCCCGGTTGACCGCGACGACGATGTCCACGATCGCGCGGTGCACCAGCGGCGTCATCTCGGTGTGAATCTCCACGGCAGCCTTGACCAGCGCCTCATACACCTTCGTATCGTCGAAGGGCACCCGGCGGCCGTCGCGTTTGACCACCTGGATGGGGCCGACCTCGGGGGCCTGCAGCGGCGTCGTCTGGTCGACGGCGTCGTCGCGGGTGGCGGTGGTCTGGGCCGGGGCGCTGATGGGGGATTTCACGCCTTCAGCATAGGGACGCCGAACCCGCACAATCCCTATATTTGGGTGCCTTTGGTCCCTAGCGCCGCTACATGTAGTGGCCAAGCGGCACGGATGGCCGGAATCACGCCACACAAAACTGCCCACGGTTCTGGTGCACATCTGTGCACCCGAACCGCGTCGGCGTGTCCGCACTGAGAGCTGCGCCCGGCACCGCGACGACCGGTCGGGCGGGCATCGCAGCCGCCCAGGGCGGGCCGGTGACAGTACCCTGACATGAGGGACGAAACGACCAGTAGGAACAGCTCAACATTCTGCGCATTCCTCAGCCTGCCCAGCGGCAGCAGGTCGCCCACACACTTTGCGTCACCCCCACCACCTCCCCACTAGAAACGAGTCTTTCTTGAAGCACGAACTTGACCTGTCCACCCCGCCGTCGCTGCCCAAACGCGGTCTGCGCGTCACCCCGCTGGGCGGCCTGGGCGAAATCGGCCGCAACATGACGGTCTTCGAGCACAAGGGCAAGCTGCTCATCGTGGACTGCGGCGTGCTCTTCCCCGAGGAGAACCAGCCCGGCATCAACGTGATCCTGCCCGACTTCTCCTCCATTCGCGGTCGCCTCAACGACATCGAGGCCATCGTGCTCACGCACGGCCACGAAGACCACATCGGCGGCGTCCCCTACCTGCTCCGCGAGCGCAAAGACATTCCCGTCATCGGCTCAGAGCTCACCCTGGCGTTCCTCAGCGCCAAGCTCGAAGAACATCGCATCGTGCCCAAGCTCATCGAGGTCGAAGAAGGCCAGCGCCGCACGATGGGCCCGTTCGACCTCGAGTTCCTCGCCGTGAACCACTCCATCCCCGACGGACTCGCCATCGCGATCCGCACCGAGGCCGGCCTGGTGCTGCACACCGGTGACTTCAAGATGGACCAGTTCCCCCTCGACAAGCGCCTCACCGACCTGCCCGGCTTCGCCCGGCTCGGTGACGAGGGCGTCGACCTGTTCCTGGTCGACTCCACCAACGCCGAGGTCCCCGGCTTCACCATGACGGAAGAAGACATCCGCCCCGCCATCGATGCGGTGTTCCGCACCGCCCCGCGCCGCATCATCGTCTCCAGCTTCGCCAGCCACGTGCACCGCATCCAGCAGGTCATCGACGCCGCCGTGCTGAACAAGCGCAAGGTGGCCTTCGTCGGCCGCTCGATGGTGCGCAATATGGGCATCGCCGAGAAGCTCGGCTTCCTGAACATCCCCAAGGGGGTGCTCGTCGACGCCAAGGCGCTCGAACGGATGAAGGACAACCAGGCCGTGCTCATCTGCACCGGCTCTCAGGGCGAGCCGATGGCCGCGCTGGCCCGCATGGCCAACCGCGAACACACCATCCAGATCGGCGAGGGCGATACCGTGCTGCTGGCCAGCTCGCTGATCCCCGGCAACGAGAACTCGATCTACCGGGTGATCAACGGCCTCACCCGCTGGGGCGCCAATGTCGTGCACAAGGGCAACGCCAAGGTGCACGTCTCCGGTCACGCCAGCGCCGGCGAGCTCGTCTACTGCTACAACCTGATCGAGCCCAAGAACGTGCTGCCCGTGCACGGCGAATGGCGCCACCTCAAGGCCAACGCCGACCTCGCCATCCGCACCGGTGTGCCCGCGGACCAGGTGCTCATCGTCGAAGACGGCATCGTCGTCGACCTCGTCGACGGTGTCGCCAAGGTCACCGGCCGAGTCGCGGCCGAGCTGGTCTTCGTCGACGGCATGACCGTCGGCGGCGAGGGAGCCGACAAGGCCCTCGCCGACCGGCTGCAGCTCTCCAACGACGGCGCCGTGACCATCCTGGGCATCCTCGACACCGATACCGGCAAACTGGCCGAGCCCGTCGAGTTCATCTCCCGCGGCTTCGTGCACGACTCCGAGTGGGTCGCCGGCGCCACCAAGGCCATCAACGACGCCATGGCCGTGGCCAACAAGTCGTCCAGAGTCGACGGCCGCGCGGCCGAAGAGATCTTCACCGCCAGCGTGTCCAGGTGGATGCAGCGCAAGTACCGCCGCATGCCCGTGATCACGTCGGTCGTCGTCGACGCCTGACCGGCGCGGACACAGCGAAGGGCCCGTTCAACTGAACGGGCCCTTCGCACGTGTTCGGGTCAGAGCGTGAGCGCTCCGATGGTCTCGCCGTACTGGGTCTGCCCCACGTCGGAGAAACCGATGTGGTGGAAGAACGCCTCGGGGCCTTCGGGGCCGGGCTCCCAGATGACGGTGATGCGACCCACGCCGCGGCTGCGGGCCTCTTCGGCGAGCGCGTTGGCGGCGAAGGCGCCCACGCCGGTGCCCTGAGCCTCGGCGGCAACGCTGATGCGCCACAGGCAGGCCCGGAACTCGTCGAGCTCGGCCTCTGGGTCGAAGTTGCCGTGGATGAAACCCACCACCACGTCGTCGGCCACCACCACGCGTTGCCAGGCCGTGGTGGGGTTGGTCGCCTCGGCGGCGACCGCATACGAGACCGGCTCGATGAACTGCTCCTGGCCGGGCTTCAGGCTCAGGCTGTTGGCAGCCACGATGTTGCTTGCGGAGAGTGGTTCCAGTCGCACGGTGTTCCTCGATTCGCTCAGGTGTCAGGCACAGGCTACCGGGTGCCCCTGGCCACCGCCCCTCGGCCGTTCCCGAACGGCCGGGTGGGGTCAGTGCACCCGCACGGCTTCGTTGTGTTCCACGAGGTGCCAGGTGGCGCCCTCGTCGTCGCTCACCCAGCCCTCCCAGGTGTAGCCCTCCTCGGTGATCGAGGTGAAGTTCCAGCGCACCGGGCGACCGTCGGTGCCGGTGCCGTCCTGGCGGAGCCCGTTGCGGTACGGGGTGGCCACGAGGTGGCAGTACTCCCCCATCGTCGGGGCGAAGTAGCTCACCCGCCAGGCGCCGGCGAAAGGGTCGTAGACCCGCACCGCAGTGGCGACGGTCTCGAAGCCAGACGGATGCGTACTGCTGGCCACGACCTCGACGTCTTGAACCGCACGTCCATCGAGGATGAACTGCACGATCCAGGTGAAGTCGCGTTCGGTCCACTCCCCAGTGGCCTCGTCGAGCCGGCTGCCGTGCGCCGCCCAGGTGCCAACGAGCTGGCCGAACCGGCGCATCCGCCCTGGGTATTCGGGGGTGGGGCCGTCGGCGATCAGCGCCTCGGCAAAGCGGGACTCTGAGTCGGTCATGCCCCGATTTTACCGCCCAGGGGTATCCCCACGTAACGTCCGCGTGAACACGGTGTTCCACCTGCCGCCGACCGCGCGTCGAGCGGCAACACCAGCGCCCGACGGGGCGCTGCTCTCAGGATTCGCGGGAGGAGGTGTTGGTGCGGTGAAAGTTCAGGTGCGATCGGGAGGCGGTGGGGCCGCGCTGGCCCTGGTAGCGGGAGCTGTATGCGGCCGAGCCATAGGGGTTCTCGGCCGAGGAGCTGAGCTGGAAGAAGCAGAGCTGGCCGATCTTCATGCCCGGCCAGAGCTTGATCGGCAGGGTGGCGACGTTGCTGAGCTCGAGGGTGACGTGCCCGGTGAAGCCCGGGTCGATGAACCCGGCGGTGGAGTGGGTGAGCAGGCCGAGCCGGCCCAGCGAGCTCTTGCCCTCGAGTCGGGCGGCGATGTCGTCTGGCAGGGTGACGGCCTCGAAGGTGGCGCCGAGCACGAATTCGCCCGGGTGCAGGATGAACGGCTCGTCGTCCTTGGCCTCGATCAGCCGGGTGAGTTCGGGCTGGTCCTCGGCGGGGTCGATGAACGGATACTTGTGGTTGTCGAACAACCGGAAGAACCGGTCCAACCGCACGTCGATGCTCGACGGCTGGATCATCTCCGGTTCGTAGGGCGAAAGCGCAATGCGCTCAGCGTCGATCTGGGCCTTGATGTCACGATCCGAGAGAAGCACGGTGCCAGCCTATCGGCGCAATGTTCCCCGATGGGCGGGGAAGCGGCATCCGGTGCTCGTGGATATGGCGATCAGGAGACGGCCTTTCGGACCAGTGCGGAGATGGTCGCCGCGCTCTCCTCGGTCAGTTCGCGCAGCGCGAAGGCGGTCACCCACATGCCGCCGTCGTCGTCGAGATTCGCGTCGGCGCTGAAACCGAGGGTCGAGTAGCGCTCCTTGTCGGTCTGGCCACTGCGGAAGAACACCACCACCTTGCCGCCCGCCCGCGACCAGCCCGGCTGACCGTAGTAGAGCTTGGGCAGCAGCTCAGGCGCGGCGGCCGTGATGATCTCGTGCAGCCGCTCGGCCATGCCGCGATCAGGCTGCGGGGTCTCGGCGATCTTCGCCATCATCGTCGCCTTGTCGGCGGCCGCCTTGTCCTCGGCGCGGCCGCGCTTCGCGTCGGCCTTGAGTTCGGCGGCACGGGCCTTCATCGCGGCGCGCTCCTCGGCGGAGAAACCGCCGTCTTTCGCACCGTCGTTGCGGGCCGTGCCGGTTGTCGTTGAGGTTGCCATGATTGGTCCTTTCGTGTGGTCGTGTCGGCTCTGTGGGGTTTACGCTAGCGCCGCCCGTTGCGGGTGCGCTTCTCGATTTCTGATCCGTTGGCTCCTCGCCGCGACCGTCCTATTCTGGACACCCAGAAACCTGCCCCTCCAGCTTGGAGTGCCGATGACCACCTCAACCCGCGAGCAACGCCTCAGCGATCTCGCTCTGTTGCGGCGGGTGCGCGATCGGATGGATCGCGAATTCGCGGCACCCCTCGATGTGGAGAACCTCGCCCGCGGCGTGCACCTGTCGGCCGGGCACCTCAGCCGCGAGTTCAAGCGCGCCTACGGGGAGTCGCCGTACCAATACCTGATGACGCGGCGCATCGAGCGGGCAATGACGTTGCTGCGCCGGGCAGAGCTGAGCGTCACCGAGGTGTGCTTCGCGGTCGGGTTTTCGTCGCTCGGCACCTTCAGCAGCCGCTTCACCGAGCTGGTGGGCACCCCGCCCAGTGTGTATCGCCGCTCCCCGAACGCGCCGGTCGGGTTGCCCGGATGCGTGACCAGGGAGATCACCCGACCGGTCAGGAATCGAGAAGCCCTGCGGCCCACCCCGCGCGTAGCGTGACTGCCATGAACATCACCATTCACTCAAGTTTCCTGCCCCACACCGACCCGGATGCCTCGCTGGCCTTCTACCGCGACGTCCTCGGTTTCGAGGTGCTCGGCGACGTCGGCTACGAGGCCATGCGCTGGATCACGGTGCGCCCGCCCGGCCAGTCCGGCGCAGCCATCGTGCTGGAACCGCCGGCGGCCGACCCAGGCGTGACCGACGAGGAGCGCACCACCATCGCCGAGATGATGGCGAAGGGCACCTATTCGGGTGTGCTCCTCGCGACCGACGACCTCGATGCCACGTTCGCACGGGTCGAGGCCGCGAACGCGGAGGTGGTGCAGGAGCCGATGGACCAGGACTGGGGCGTGCGCGACTGCGCCGTCCGTGACCCGGCCGGCAACCTGATCCGCATCCAGCAGAGCAGTTAGGCGCGCAGCGCCCGCGCGGATCCGTGCCGGTGCCCGTCTACCAGCGGAGTCTTGATAGGCTGGCACTCTTCCAGTGCAGCTTCGGCAGCCTGGATGCGCGGATGTAGTTCAATGGTAGAACTTCAGCTTCCCAAGCTGATAGCGCGGGTTCGATTCCCGTCATCCGCTCCAGACGCAGACAGAATGCCCCTCCACCCCTCGGGTCGGAGGGGTTTTTCGTGTCGCGATCACTCCGCGCGAAGCTCCTCCGGCGCGGGGAACGGCAGCCGATAGCTGTCGCTGTTGGCTCCGACCGCGGAGGCGGCGCCGTACTCATCAGCCACGACGGTGATCCCGTCGGGGCTCGCCTCGCTGATGCGCACCGGCCGCTCGGTGCCATCCGGCAGGCGCAGCAGATACCGGTCGGCGAGGAACCCGATCCCCAGCTCCTCCAGGATCTCCTCGGCCGCCAACCAGTCGACCGGTTCGGCCGTGACCCACCGGCCCAGGCGGTCAACCGGGCGAAAGCCCTCCCCCTCGGGCACAATCCAGCCCACGGGTTCGCGATCGTCGCGGCGATGTTCGATCCAGTGCTCCGGCAACATGATCGTGCGCTCGACTAGCGCCAACCGGCCGGCCCGGCGCTGCCGGCCGGGTACTCGTCCAGCGGCACGGCGCCAGACTTCCAGGCCTCGAGGATCGGGGTGAGGATCCGCCAGCACTCCTCGGCCACATCCGCACGCACCGAGATCGACGGGTCGCTGGTGAGGATGCCCGCGAGAACCTCGCCGTAGGCATCCAGCTGTCCGGCCCCGAGATCGGCTTCGAGCGACACCGTCTCGAGGGTGAAGGGGTCGCCCTCTCCGTTGACGTTGATGTCGAGCTTCATCCCGTTGGGGTCCAGCGCGATGTGCAGCCGGGTGGGTGCGGTCGGTCCGGAGAGCCCGATGGGGAGGTGCGGCACCGGCTTGAAGGTGACCACGATGTCCTTGCGGGTGTCATCGAGGGCCTTGCCAGAGCGCAACACGAACGGAACCCCGGCCCAGCGCCAGTTGTCGACGGCGAGGGTGATCTCGGCGAGGGTCTCGGTGCCCAGCGCAGGGTCGACGCCGTTCTCGTCCGCGTAGGCGGGCAGGTCGCGTCCGTCGATCGTGCCGGCCGTGTAACGGGCACGGCGCGCGACCAGCTGAGGCTCCCCAGGCCACAGGCGGGTGGCGCGCAGCGCCTGTGCCATCGCGCCGCGCAGGTCGTCGGAGTCGAGGGTCGACGGCGGTTCCATGGTGGCCAGGGCAAGCACCAGCAGCAGGTGACTCTGAATCATGTCGACGAGGGCGCCGGCCTTGTCGTAGTACCCGGCGCGGCTCTCCAGGCCGAGTTTCTCGTCGTAGTTGATCTCGATCTTCTCGACGTTGTCCGCATTCCAGTTCTGCTCGAAGATCCGGTTCGCGAAGCGCAGGCCGAGCAGGTTGAGCACCGTGGACTTGCCGAGGAAGTGGTCCACCCGGTGGATCCGCGACTCAGGCACGAGGCGCGAGACCAGGCGGTTGAGCGCCACGGCGCCATCCAGATCGGTGCCGAACGGCTTCTCCAGGGCGAGCGAGGTGCCCTCGGGCAGCTCGATGGTGTCCAGTGCCCGGCAACTGGCCTCGGTGACCGCCGGCGGCAGCGCGAAGTACAGGGCGGGCGATGTGGCGCATTCGCCGAGGATGCGGCGCAGGTCGTCGGCGTCGGTGGCGTCGGCAACGAAGTAGCGGCTGCGGGCGATGACCGATTCGGCGGCATCCGGGTCGGCCCCGCCCTTGGCGAATGCGGTGCGGAGCATCTCCTGCCAAGCGTCCGGCGAGAGCTCGATATTGCTCGCTCCGATCAGCTCCAGCTCGATGTCGCGGTCGGCCGCGAGAAGCTGGCCGAGTCCGGGGAGGAGCAAGCGAGTGCTCAGGTCTCCGCCGGCGCCGAAAATTACCAGGGTTTTACGGTGTGCAGCCATTGTTCGAACCTAGTCGAACGACCCAGGAAGAACCGACATTCGGCGCGGTCAGACCGCGGATCCGGTGGCGACGTACAGCGCGCTCAGGGCTCCGCGAGCGGTGATGCCGGCGTTCTCGGGGTAGTCGCCGAGCACCGGCGGGCGTCGCTGGCCGGGCTTGGGCGTGAAGCCGAATGCCGAGTGCTGCAGGATGTCCAACAGCACGGTGGCGCGCGGATCCGCGGCCGACGGCGCCTGGTCGATACTGGCCATCAGCTCGTCGCGCAGGGCCAGGTCCACAGGTTCGAGGTGGCTGCCGCGATCCCGCATGGTGCCGTTGGCGGTCAGCGACCCGCGGGCCACGAGGCTGGCGGTGGTCGCCTCCGACACCACGGCGCACAGACCGGCCACGGCGGCGTAGACCTTCCACGGCTTGCCCCGGGCCACGAACGCCTGCACCGCGGCATCCAGCGGCGCGCTGCCGGTGGCGGATGCATCCACCAGGGTGAGCTTGGCACCAGACGGCTGCCCGAAGCGGGACTTCGTGGCGACGAGTCGCCCCCGCAACGCCAGGTCGATGATCGCGGCGACCGCGATGTCCATCGCCCCGAACCGGAGGTGACCGCTGAGGGTGGGCAGGGCCAGTTGCAGCTCTTCGGGCAGGCTCAGGTCGGTAGTGGTGGTCCTGATATCGGCACTCGGTCGCACGAGGCAATCCGTCATGGCTGGCTCCTTCGGTGATTCCGGATGGCATATATGCGTTAGCCGGCATATGATGTAACGCAGCAGAGGTCTGACTATTCCCGATCTGGGGGCATCCCTCCATTTGGGCCGTCCACGACGCCCGGGTCAGCCGTGGGCGTTGGGCAGTTGCGGCGGGCATTCCCCGCCAGGCTCGGTCGCGAGCTCGAAGTGCCACATCTCGTTGGCGTAGGTCTGGCAGAGCCCGTAGTCGGCACCGTGTTGGCTGAGCCAGCTGTTCGCATCCGTGCGCCCGATGTCCACGGCCTCACCAGTGACGTGCCTGGACTCCTCCGGCGAGAGCACGAACTCCCCCGCCACCTCCGCGCTGCCGTACTCGATCACGGCCGTGTTGAAGAGCGCCTCCTGGTAGGCGGCGCTGCGCCATCCGCTCGTCACGACAAACTCGACGCCGTCGGCGATGGCGTCACGGGCCGCGCCCTGCATGGCCGTGCGCAGTTCGGGATCGAGCTTGGCGATGGCCGGCAGATCGTCGGCGAAGGGCGAGATGCCGTCGACCTCGTCGACCACGCCGTCCTCGACCCCCACCACGGTGTCGGGGGTGAAGAACGCTCCGGCAGCGGCGGCCTCGTCGCGGGATGGTGCGGTCACGATGATCAGGCCGATGGCCAGACCGCCCAGCGCCACCAGGCCGAGTATCGCGGCGGTTCTCTTCTTCAACACGGATGCGTCTCCTTCTTTCATGGAGACTTCAGTCCAGCAGGGGCGCCGTTGCCGGAGCGTTTCGACTTATCGATACGTTCGCGATATGCCCCGCGGCCGGGGCAGACCGGTCAGAGCCCGGTCACCGCGCGGGGTCGAGCGAGCCAGGGCCGGGGAGCCGCACGGTCACGTCGAGCCCGCCGGTCGGGCGAGCCCGGATGTCGAGCGCTGCGTCGTGCACGCCCGCCACCCGGGCCACGAGGGCGAGACCGAGCCCGCTGCCCACCGGAGCCTGGCCCTGGCCGGCCGATCGACTGCCGACGCGGCCGACTCCGCGGATGAACGGCTCCGTGAGTGTGCGCAGCAGCTCGGGGGCGACGACAGGTCCGGAGTTGCTGACGGTGAGTGCCACGCAGCCGTCGGGCAGGGTCTCGGTGCGCACCTCGAGCCAGCCATCCGACGCGGTGTTGTGACGGATACCGTTGAGGATGAGGTTGGCCGCCAGCTGGCGCACCAGGGTCGGACTTGCGTCGATGTCTCCCTCGCCGAGCACGCTGGAGATCGTGACCCCGGCCTCATCGGCGAGCGGGCGCAGTTCCCGAATGACGTCAGCCGCGGTTTCGGCCACGTCGACCGGGGCGCGTTCGAGGGCGTGCCCGGCGTCGATGGTCGCCAGAGCGAGCAGCGCCTCGACCACCTCGATGCCGCGCCGGTTGGTCTCATCCAACCGGTGCAGCAAGCGGTCCACGTCGATTCCCGTCGGATCGGCCAGGGCAACATCGAGCATCGACCGTTCGATCGCGTACGGGGTGCGCAGCTCGTGCGCGGCATTGGCGGCGAACCGGCGTTGTTCGTCGAACGAGCCCTGCAGCCGGTCGAGCATCGAGTCGAAGGTCTCGGCCAGCTCGCGGAACTCGTCGTGTGGGCCGCCGAGATGCACCCGATGATCGAGCGACCCCGCGGCGACGCGGCGGGCGACGCCGTTGATCTCCTGCAGCGGACGCAGCATCCGGTCGGCCAGAAACCAGCCGCCGCCGAACCCGATCAGCACGAGCACGAGGAGCACCTGCCAGGTGCGCGGCCAGAGCGCGGCCAGCAGGTCGCTGCGGCTGGGCACGAACGGGCCGCCGGTGTCGATGTTGCCGTCTGGCACGAACCGGAGGATGTAGAACACGAGGGCCATGAGCGCGATGCCGGCCACGAGGAGGAAGCCGGCGTAACTGAGGGTGAGCCGGAGGCGGGCGCTCATGAGCGGCCCGGGCCGGTGGCGTCCGCGACAGCCAACCGGTAGCCGACGCCGGCGACGGTGTGGATGAGCCACGGGTCGCCGAGGCGTTTGCGCAGCGAGGAGATGGTGATGCGCACGGCGTTTGTGAATGGGTCCGCGTTCTCGTCCCACGCCCGTTCGAGCAGCGTTTCGGCGCTCACCACGCCGCCGCGGGCCGCGAGCAGCACCTCGAGCACGGCGACCTGTTTGCGGGTGAGGGCCACGTAGCGCCCGTCGCGGTACACCTCACGCCGAAACGTGTCGAGCTTCAGGCCGGCGAACTCCTGCACCGGCGGGGCGCCCTCGCCCGGGCGACGGCCCAGCGCCCGCAGCCGCATCACCAGCTCGCGCAGCTCGAACGGTTTGGTCACGTAGTCGTCGGCGCCGATCTCGAAGCCGCGCACCTTCTCGTCGATCAGGTCGGCGGCGGTCAGCATCAGGATGCGGCAGGGCAGGCCGGCCGCGATGATCCAGCGGGCGACATCGTCGCCGTGGGTGCCGGGGATGTCGCGGTCGAGGATGACGGCGTCGTACTCGTTCACCGCCAGGTTCTCGAGCGCGGTGTCTCCGTCGCCGGCGATGTCCGAGGCGATCGCCTCGAGTCGGAGGCCGTCGCGGATCGCTTCGGCCAGGTAGAGCTCGTCTTCGACGATCAGTACGCGCATGCCCTCATCGTAGGCAGCCGGCGGTATCGCCAGCGTATGCATCCCGGACAGCCGGCTGCGGAGGATCGTTCAGTCGCTGATCCCCGATGCACCGGAACCTAGGGTCCCGAGGAATTCACGAAACGCTCGATCGGTTCTCGCGGCGTCTCCGGTCGCTTCTCGATCCATGAGCAGGCCGCGGATCACGGCGAGGACGAGGGTCGCCGACTCCGGACGGCCGATCGTACGCAGGCCCTCTTCCAGCGGCTTCAGCCAGTCGGTCGTGGCTATGCGTCGAAAATCGGGCCAGAGCGACTGTTCCGCGTTCTCGCGAAGCTGGTTGAACATGCGCACAAACGGTTGCCCGTCTGGGCCAGTCATCTCGGCCCAGGCGCGCGCCAAGGTCTCGGTGTAGGCCTCATCGGGCCGGGCGCGCAGCCACTCGGTGAAACTCGACACCTGCCGTTGCCGCGCGCGCCGGAGGATCGCCTGCAAGAGGGCGTCTCTGGTCCCGAAGTGATACAGCAGCATGCGCGCGGACGTGCCGCTGGCTCGTGCGAGAGGATCGAGGCGATCCGGCAACCCGTGCGCCAACGAATAATCGGTGCATCGCTCAAGAATCTCGGTGGCGATTTGCGGTTGCTTGAGCCGACCCATCCCACTCCTTTTCGCGTAATAATCACTACGTCTATCGTTGATAGTACCGACGACAGAGGGAGACAACGTGGAGCTGCTATTTGTTCATGGGGCCCTGGTGCGAGATGGCGAGTGGTGGTGGCAGCCGACAGCTGACCTGTTGCGGAGCAGGACAGGAATTCGGAGCCGTGCCGTTGCGCTGCCATCGTGCGGCGAAACGACACCCGAGGAGGTCACTGGAGGACTCGTGGCTGATGCGGCGGCTCTGCGCGCTGCGCTTGACGACGTAGGACCGGCGATCGTTGTCGGTCATTCCTATGGCGGGACTGTCATCGCTGAGTGCGGTGCGCACCCCGCAATCGAGCACCTCCTCTATGTGTCCTCCTATCTGCCAGACGTCGGACAGGCGCAGGGCATGATCATGAGTGGGGAGCCCGATCCGGTCAGTATCGGTGACAACGGCGATGGCACGTTGAGCGTCGCGGGCTATGACGCCAGCTCGTTCGGCGCACGGTTCCTGCAGGACGTCGACTGCGACACCCAGCGCCACGCCTGGGCGCGCGTGACCAGCCAGGCCGCCAGTGCGTTCATGACGCCGACCAGCTCCGCCGGATGGCGCGGGGTCGATTCGACCTACATCATCTGCGGCCAGGACCGCAGCACGTCGCTGGCCCTCCAACGGCATCATGCCGATAAAGCAACCCGATCCGTCCAGCTCCCCACCGGCCACCACCCGTTCATCACGCGTCCCGACCTGATAGTCGAGCAGATCTCGGCACTGTCGGGCGTCGGCGACAGACGCGGATGACGACCAGCCGAGACGATCGCGTCGATGGTGGCCTACCTCGCAAGCCCGCTCGCATCCGCGACGAACGGGGCGGCGGTTCGAGTCGATGGTGGGGTGCTCACGGGAGTGCTTTAGGCCGAACCGTCGGTTCATTAGGTCCCGTAGTGATAGCGGCAGCCGGCAATGCGAACTTCGTCGCCCTCGACCTTGTAAACCAGACGGTGCTCATCGGTGATGCGCCTGGACCAATAGCCGTGAAAGCCGTGTTTGAGGGGCTCAGGCTTGCCAATGCCTTCGTTCCCGTTTCGAGCCACGTCATGAAGAAGTGCATTGATCCGCTTGAGGATCTTGCGGTCCTGGGCCTGCCACCATTCGTAGTCGGCCCAGGCGTCCTCGTCCCAGACGAACTTCACTCGACCGGATCGTGCTCGGCGCCGCGCCCGGCTTCAAGCCTTTCGATGGATCCGAGAAGTCGTCGTGCGTTCGCCGGGTTCCGGAGCAGGTACGCGGTCTCCTTGAGTGACTCGTACTCGTCCAGGGAGACGATGACCACCGGCTCGTGTCCAGCCCGAGTGATGATGACTTCCTCGCGGTCATCCACGACCGCCGAGAGCGTCGCCGCATAGTTGGCGCGTGATTCTGAATAGGTCATGGTTCGCATTAAGGGCCTCCTGTACGTAATAGTGTACGTCCGGTTCTCGACTTGTGCGTGGCCATTCGAAAGGTCAGCCGGTCCAGGCACCGAGAAACGCGGCGTCGCTGGCGTAGCCGTCGGCTTCGTCGAGCAGGTGCGGCTTGCCCAATTGGTCGGCCTTCAGCCTCGACATGTCGGCGAGGTCGTGCAGCCGGATGATCGCGACCCGCAGCACATCCGCCCAGGTCGCCTCCGACCCGTAGGCGTCGAGGATCAGCTGGGTGCGCCGCCGGGCCCGCTCCATACCGGGCGCGTTCGGCGGGGTCGATCCCGTCAGCGGCACCGCCCGGGTGGCGAAGTAGGCGATGTCCCACAGGCGCGGGCCGGGTGAACACATGTCAAAGTCGATCGCCCCGATGAGACGGCCGTCGGTGAACGCGAGGTTGTGCGGGGCGAAGTCGTTGTGGCAGATCACCTCGCTGGGCACCTTGGCCCGGGACTGCCAGATGCGGTCGTCGAGGGCGAAGCCGATGCTCGCATCGTGCAACTGGCGCAGAAACCGGCCACCCTCGGTGAGCACGCTCTCCGCCCAGACCCACTCCGGCAGCGGATACACCGGAACCTCGCCGTTAATGAAGGTGAGCCGCTCACGGTCGCCCTCCACCCCGAGCGGCCGCGGCGCCCAGGTGACTCCGGCCAGGGCGAGGTACTCCAGGTAGGCGTGCACCGTCGGTGTCCACGGGCCGCCGGTGCGCAGCACGGTGTCGCCGTCCCGGCTCACCTCGTTCATGTTGCCGCCGGCCAGGATGGTGATCGGGTGATCGGGAATCATCCGCTCAGGCTACGCGATCAGGTCGAGGGGCCCGCCAGGTCGACGCCGTCTACTGCGGTGGTCATCGATTCGAGGAACTGCTGGATAAGGGCGGCATCCGCGGGGCTCAACGCCCGAGCCGCGTCGATCATGCGACCGTGCATGGCCCCGAGGGTCTGGCGAACCTCCTCGTCGGAACCCGGCGTGGCGGTGATCATGTTGCTGCGCCTGTTGGTGGGGTGCGGTGTGCGCTGCACGTGGCCGCTCGCGGTCAGCCGGTCCAACAGGGCGGTCACGGATGCGCTCGTCATGCCCAGGTGATCGGCCAGATTGCGCCCGGACACGATGCGCTGCTCGCCCTGCGCCTTGATCAGAAACCGCAGGGCCGCCAGATCCATGGTGCCCATCCGCATGGAGTCCCGGGTGCGCCGGCGCATCGCTTCCTCGGCCAGTCGGTAGTCCAAGAGCGTCGCAATCACTTCGGCGGCATGTGGCGCCCTCACCAGGTCCGACAGGTCCCCCGGTTCGTGAGGAAAGTTCTCCATAGGCCCAGTTTATTACCGGGCCAGAGCCGTTTCGGAGCAGGCTCGCTATGGCGCGGCGGGCGATCCTGCAGGCGGTGCCTCGGCCCCGGAGTGCGTGTCGATCTCGTCGACGGCCGCTTTCATGCTCTGCAGAAAGTCCACGACGACCTTCGCCTGGGCAGGGTCCAGCCGGTTGGCGACCTCAACCATGCGGGCCGGCACGTCGCCGAGCGCGGCCTGAATCTCGGCATCCGTGCTGGCGGTGGGCACCAGGATCAACGCGCGGCGGTCGAACGGGCTGTGTTCTCGCCGCACCTGCCCCGAACGCTCCAGTCGGTCGATCAGCACGGTGGTGGAGGCGCTGGAGATGCCAAGGTATGCGGTCAGCTCCTTGGGTCCCACCGACCGGTCGTCCTGCTTGGCCGTGAGCAGGTAGCGCAAGGCGAGAATGTCGTTCTCGCCGAGTCCCATCGATCGCTGGGTTCTGCTGCGCATGGCCGATTCTGCCGCCCGATACGTGCGCATCGCCTCCAGAACGGCCACGCTCCGCTCGCGCTGGGCGTCGTCGGAGTACCAGTAGTGCGTGTCCGCATCCTGCACCGAATAAGCCATTCACAGAGACTAGTTCATCTAACAAGTTGTCTTCTCAATGGTCAGGAGTCTTACAGGCAGAGCGGGACGGTCGGGAAATGAGTCTTGTTTGCGTTTCGCTTTGCTTCGTGTAATTTATTACTAGACAGCCGAACTAATAGACCAGCTAGCTAAAGGGATAGTGATGACGCTTCTCAGCAACCGACCGGGCACGGACGCCCGAACGACCGACATCGCCTGGTACATGCCGGAGAACAATCTTTGGGTCGCCGCAGCGAACGGTGAGCACGCCGGCTTGGTGGAGTTCATCGACGGGCATTTTGTTGTTCGCAACAGCGTCGGCGAGGCCATTGCCGAAGCCGCCACGATCCCGCACGCCCAGGCCGCACTCGTTCGCTACCTCGACGAACCTGTCGCCGCTCCCGCAGGCATCTTCGCCAAGCGGATGCCGCGCCCGGTCTACCTCCGCACCTCCCTCGCCGCTTAGGCACCCACCTTCTCTATTTCCCGTTCCACCAGCAGTACCCTCACCACCACCCAGAACAGAAAGCAGACACACTCATGGGCTTCTTCGGATTCCTCCTCCTCGGCCTCCTCGCGGGAGCCATCGCCAAGCTCATCCTCCCCGGCAAGAACGGTGGCGGCTGGGTGATCACCCTCGTGCTCGGCGTCGTCGGCGCCCTCCTCGGCGGGTTCCTCGGCAGCCTGCTCTTCAACGCTCCGCTCGAGGACTTCTTCTCCATCCAGACCTGGCTGCTGGCAATCGGCGGATCGATCATCGTTCTGGTGATCTACGGCGCCCTCACCGGCCGCCGCAAGTAGGCAACTCGCACTTGACCGCACAGCACCGGCCCCTCGGGGTCGGTGCTGTGTCAGTTAAGCCGGTCACCCACGGCGACGGTCGGCGAGACTGACCGGGTGAGGCACAATTGACTCCAGGCAGTTCCGGTGATCGGAGGACGATATGACTCGCAATGGTGATACCCAGGATGAACCAATCCAGGACCAGCACTTTCAACCGGACGCCGACAAGGTCGCCGGAATCCTCGTGCAGGAAGAGGCCGACCTGGCCGGCCACGACGAGGCCCAGATTGTGGATGCCCTGCGTCAGCGTTTCGCCGATGCCGGCCAGTCGATCAGCGACGACGACCTGCGGGAGCACGCCCACCGCATCGCCGGCCTCGACCCGAATAAGTTCTCCACCAAATAGCCACCCCGTCAGCACCACCCCGCTGCTAGACGTTTCGGCGAATCCTGCGCGGCATGGCCACCCAAATAGTGAGCACGACGAGCAGGATGAACACCGCGAAGGCGATCCCCCATGCCCGACCGAGTACCAGGTCGAAGATCAGCAAGCCGATGCCGGCGACCGTGAGCGCGACGCCGGCCAGGGTGGCCTGCACGAAATAGTCCGTGAACCGCACGATCCGCTCCTTGGCCCGATGCCGGAACAGCACCCGGTGCAGGCTTACCGGCGCCAGGCCCACCAGGGTGGTGAGGATCGACGAGACGACCAGGACCAGGTAGACGTCACGTTGGAAGGCGTCGAGGTCCTCGAACCGGGACTGGAAGACCGCGGCCAGCAGAAATCCGGTGAGGATCTGCGTCCCGGTCTGAATCACGCGGAGTTCCTGGAGCAACTCGGCCCAGTTGCGGTCCAGGCGTTCGTAGGTTGGTTCCGCGCGGCTGTCGGAGGACGCGTCTGGTTCCTCGGGCACGGCAGGGTGATGGGGCATCGGTGCACCTTTCGTCGGTCGCCGGCACCTGCGTGGCGAACCTGCTCAGACACTACCCATCCCGGGGGCATCCGACTCGGTCAGACCGACGCCACCCGGCGCCCGGCGCGCAGGACTAACGTGTAGGTGTGGCCGGGTTCGTACCGACGTAGGTGCCCGGCCTCGACGTGACAACGCAGACGACTGGTGACGCGGATGAGTGAAGGATCGGGAACGCCACGCCGGGCCGGCGCTCAATTGGCGTCCCCGTTTCTCGAGCTGCTCCCCGTCAGCGGGGTGGCCATTTCGGTTTTCGACCAGAATCGCCGTGCCACCCTCATCCAGGCCACGGACGACACGTCCCGCCGCCTGGAAGAGCTGCAGTTCGACCTGGGTGAGGGTCCCTCGGTCGATGCCTACGCGCGAGCGGAGCTGGTGACGGTTGCAAACCTCACCGATGCCGACCAGTGGCCGGCGTTCCTCGAGGGCGCGGCCGAGTTGACCGTCGGCGCGATCTTCGCCTTTCCCCTCATGCTCGGCGCGGCCTGCACGGGTACGGTCACCTGTTATCGCACCCTCCCCGGCACGCTGGATACCGAGGCCAGCGACCTCGGCGTCTCCCTGTGCCGGGCCATCGCCGGTCCCGCCTTCCGACGAGCGATCGTTCTGGCGGACCGCGAAACGCCCGATAATGAGGAACCCATCGAGTCGCGGCGGGAGATCCACCAGGCGACCGGCATGGTCCTCACCCAATTGGATGTGTCAGCAACAGATGCTTTATCCCGAATTCGGGCCTACGCTTTTTCCAGCGGATACACCGTTCAGGAGATTGCACACGACGTCGTCGGCCGTCGCCTCAATTTCGCACAGCTTCCAGAGTAGGCAGACATGAACGACAACCAACCCGTTGCGGACAGCAACCGTGAAGAACTGATCAACGACGCTTTCGTGCGTGTGGCCAGCACCCTGGTCGACAGCTACGACGTCCTCGACATGCTGTCCACCCTCATGAACACCTGCACTGAACTTCTCAGCGTTCAAGCCGGCGGCATCCTCCTTCTGGACAGCAGCAATGAACTGGAGCTGGTCGCCTCGACCAGCGAAGAAGCCGAACTGGTGGAAATCATGATCGTGGCGGCCGGTGCAGGCCCATGCATCGACTGCTTCGAGACCGGCACGGTGGTCAGCGTCCCCGACATCGAGCGCGACCTCAGGGACTGGCCGCGGTTCCGTCGCACGGCGCTCGAACAGGGCTTCAAGGCCGCCCATGCCACTCCCCTCCGGCTGCACGGCGAGGTCATCGGGGCGATGAACCTGTTGAGCACCACAACCGGCGCGCTCAGCGACCGCGACGCCCAGCTCGCCCAGGCGCTGGCGGATGTGGCGACCGTCGGCATCCTGCACGAACGCAGTCTTCGCCAGCCCGAGATCGTCGCCGCCCAACTACACCTCGCCTTGGACACCAGAATCCTGGTGGAGCAGGCCAAGGGCGTTCTGGCGCAGCTGCGCTCCTGCACCATGTCCGAGGCGTTCGACGCGCTGCGCAGCTACGCCCGCGAGCACAGCGTCACCCTGCGCAGCGCGGCGGAGGGCGTGGTGAACCGCACCATCTCCGTCGACGAGCTCGTGGGCCAGGCCCGCTAGACCGCGCGAGAGGTCAGGCGAACCCGAAGGCCAACGGGAAGACCACGACAACCACCAGGGCCCAGAGCCCGTAGACCGGCAGGTACCGGGTCTGCCAGCGCTCGAGAGCGCTGAAGGGCGTTCTGCCGCGCAGGAATCCGACCGTGAGCCAGGCCGAGCGCACCAGGTGTGCGAGCAGCAGCAGATTGAGCCCGAGGGCGGCGATCTTGTTGGCGCTGAAGCCGAATTCGGTGATGCGGGCCAGCATCGCGGTGAGCATGACGCCGTCTACAGCGAGGGCCACGATCACGAGCGCCAGCTGCAGCATGTCGAACAGGCCGGGCCGGGCCAGGGAGTCACGAGCCGAGATCGAATAGAGCAGCAGGCAGAGCACGAGCACCAGGATGGCGTTCATCAGGATGAGCAGGTCACGGTCCACGGTGCCGAGACCACCGGCGGTGGCCAGAACCGCGAGCAGGGCCAGCAGCATCACGATGGTGAGGGGCGTGAACACCCGGGTGAGGACAGGGGCGATGTTCTCCACGACGTTCTGTTTGGCCTCGACGAGCCAGGCGGCCACAACAAGGGCTCCCGGCACGGCGAACGGCAGAATCCAGCCGCCAAGCACCGGCTCAGGGTCGATGCCCACGACGGCCAGAACGGCGACGGTGAGCGCCACGAGCACGGCCCCGCCGAGGGCGAGCAGCGTGTAGTAGATCGCCAGCTCACCGGTGAACCGCACGAAATCCATCCGTCGGGCATCGGACCGCCAGCGGCCACCGAGGTAGGCGACCCCGACGAGCGCCCAGAGCAGCACCGGTGCGTGCAGTGCGGCGAGCAGCTCGGTGGAGCCGCTCTCGGCGAAGGGGTAGACGTTGAGCAGGACCGCGAGTCCGGCGACCGAGGCGACCAGGGCGGCGAGCACCGGAGCCGTGAGCCGACGCTTCCAGGCGAAGTAACCGGCAAGGAACGGCAGGATCAGCAGCCCGAGGTTGCGGGCCAGGCCGGTGCCGCCCTCGGACCAACTGAAGCCGATCTTGACGGCGACGCCCGCACAGACGGCGACGGCGAGCACCACGGCCAGTTCCCGCCAGGCCGGGGTGCGGGCGTCGCTGTCGTCGGGAACCAGAACGAGCTGCTTCCAGAGCCGATCCGAGTGTTCCCTGGCGAACTCCTGGGAGACGGCGTCGAGGTTGCCCAGTCGCTTGATCGCCACGAGAAAGGCCTCGTCGTGATCGAGACCGGTGGCCAGCAGGTCATCGATCTGCCCGCGCAGGTGGTCCTCGAGCTCATCGACATCGGCCGCCGCAATCGCCTGGCGGCGCTGCACGTATCCGCGCCAGCGATCCACCTGGGCTTCGAGGTCGGCGTCGAGGCCCATCAGGCCCACCCCTCCGCGCCCGTCGCCAACCGGGGTGGAGCCGGCCGGGGCGCGTCCTGCCAGACCTGACGCAGGGCATCCGCCATCACGGTCCACTGCGCCTGCCGTTCGGCCAACTGCTCACGGCCCGCGTCGGTGATGGCGTAGTGCTTACGACGGCGACCGACCTCCGACGTGGCCCAGAGCGAGGTGACGTAGCCCAGCCGCTCCAAGCGGTGCAGCAACGGGTAGAGCATGCCGTCTGTCCACTGCAGGCTGCCGCCGGAGAGCTCGCCGACCCGTTTGAGAATGGCGTACCCGTAGAGGTCACCGTCCAGCAGGATCCCCAGCACGAGCGGGGTCGCTGCGGCGGCAACCAGGTCTTTCTCGATGCGCACGGCGCCTCCTTGGTGGTCAGGGATTTGTGATCATGAGCGTCTCTACCTAGAGCTGCTAGGTATGGAACCCTAGCACCTCTAGGTATAACACCGGAATGGGCGGGACAGCGAGCACCTCCGTGTGGCACAATGCCGCCGTGACCACTCAACCCGAACGCCGGATGCTCCTCGACACCGCCGCCCTGTACTTCCGCGCTTTCTACGGTGTGCCAGACACCGTGCGGTCGCCGGGCGGTGAGCCGGTGAACGCCGTGCGCGGCCTGCTCGACATGATCGCCAGGCTCGCTACCGAGTTCCAGCCGACCGAGATCGTGGCCTGCTGGGACGACGACTGGCGCCCGCAGTGGCGAGTCGATCTCATCCCGACCTACAAGACCCACCGGGTGGCCGCCGAACCGGCCACGGATGCCGACCCGTCGATCGAAGACGTGCCAGACCTGCTCAGCCCGCAGGTGCCGATCATCCGTGAGGTGCTCACCGCCCTCGGCATCCCCATTGTCGGCGTCGCCGAGCACGAGGCCGATGACGTGATCGGCACCCTCGCCTCCCACGGCGAGATTCCCGTGGACGTGATCACCGGCGACCGTGACCTGTTCCAGCTCGTCGACGACTCCCGCGACGTGCGGGTGATATATACCGGGCGCGGCATGTCAAATTTGGAGGTCCTCACCGACGCGTCCCTCACCGCGAAGACCGGCGTCACCCCGTCCCAGTACGCCGACTTTGCGGCAATGCGCGGCGACGCCTCCGACGGCCTGCCCGGGGTGGCCGGCGTGGGCGAGAAAACCGCCGCAACGCTGCTGGCCGAGTTCGGTGACCTCACCGGCATTGTGGCCGCCGCGGCCGACCCCGCCGTGAAGATGGGGGCATCCGTGCGCGCGAAGATCGTCGCCGCCGCGGACTACCTCGAGGTGGCACCGGCCGTGGTGAACGTGGTGCGGGACCTCGACCTACCCGACGTCGACGCGCGCATCCGCCCCAGCACGCCGGATCAGGTGGCCGAGCTGGAACGCCTGAGCGCCGAGTGGGGTCTGAGCACGTCGATGAAGCGCGCTCGCGAGGCCCTTGCCGCCCTCGCTTGACCGAAATCACAGGGTTGCGACGCGGATTTTCGCGATTCGTCACGCCTCCAGGTGAAGCCTGGAGATACGTCCAGGTTGCTTGAGTTCTGTTGTGGGCTGAACAAAGCTGGTGGGAATCGCCCTCATCCGGGCGCACCGCGAAGACGGCCCATACCCGCCGTCTCGACGCAGAATCTCGACGCACCATGAAGAGGACACCGTGAAAGCACTCACTTGGCAGAGCTCCAAAAAGGTCGAGGTCAAAACCGTCGCCGATCCCGTGATCGAGAAGCCCACGGATGTGGTCATCCGCGTCACCTCCGCGGCCATCTGCGGCTCGGACCTGCACCTCTACAACGTGATGGGGCCGTTCCTGGCCAAGGACGACGTTCTCGGGCACGAGACCATGGGCGTTGTTGAGGTTGTCGGCGCCGGCGTCACCTCGCTGTCGGTCGGCGACCGGGTGGTCATCCCGTTCGTGATCGCCTGCGGTGACTGCTTCATGTGCGACCAGGGCCTCACCACCCAGTGCGAGACCACCCAGAACCGCGATTCGGGCACCGGCGCCAGCCTCTACGGCTTCAGCGAGCTGTACGGTTCCGTTCCCGGCGGCCAGGCCGAGAAGCTCCGGGTTCCGTTCGCGGACTTCAACGCCATCAAGGTCGGCGCCGACCTGCCCGACGACCGTTACCTGTTCCTCAGCGACATCCTGCCCACCGCCTGGCAGGGCGTGCAGTACGCCGACGTACCGGCCGGCGGCACCCTCGCCGTGATCGGGCTGGGCCCGGTGGGCCAGTTCGCCAGCCGTATCGGTCGCCACCTGGGCTTGCGGGTTCTCGGTGTCGACCCGGTGAAGGAGCGCCGCGACATGGCCGCACGGCACGGTGTGGAGGTCTTCGACCTCGACGACGACATCGTCGCCACCCTCAAGGCCACCACGGACGGCCGCGGACCGGACTCGGTCGTGGACGCCGTAGGCATGGAGGCGCACGGCAACCCCGCCGCCGCGTTCACCCAGTACGCCGCCGGCCTGCTGCCGGATGCGGTGGCCAAGAAGGTCTTCACCACGGTGGGCGTGGACCGCCTGGCCGCGCTGCACATGGCGCTGGACCTGGTGCGCCGCGGCGGCACGGTGTCGGTGAGCGGCGTGTACTCTGGCGTCGCCGACCCGATGCCGCTGATGAACATGTTCGACAAGCAGATTCAGCTGCGGATGGGGCAGTGCAACGTGCAGCATTGGATCGACGACCTGCTGCCGCTGGTAGAGGACCCGGCCGACCCGCTGGGCGTGATGGACCTCGTCACCCACCGGGTGGCCCTGGACCGCGCGCCGGAGATGTACGAGACCTTCAGCGCCAAGGACGACGGCTGCATCAAGGTTGTGCTCACGCCGTAACCGCCAGCTGCCCACCCGTGGACGCCCGGGTCAGTCTTGTCGGTCGAGCAGCAGGTAGGTGTACGCGGCCAGGGTCGCCGCATCCACGATGTCACCGTCGCGGATCATCCGCCGGAAGTCGCTCTCGCTGAACCAACGGTGCACCATGTCCTGTTCGGTGATCTCCCGCTCGGGCGGCCCTGGCGTCAGCTCGGTGGCCAGGTAGAGATCGCAGCCCTGGCTGCTGTGACCGTAGGCGGTGTAGAAGTGCGCCAGGTGACGGATGCTCCCGGCCCGCAACCCGGTCTCCTCCGCCAGCTCGGCGCGGGCGAGGTCCTCCTGGCTGCCGTCGTTCTCGGTCGGCCAGGAGCCCTGCGGAAATTCCCACGCCCGCCGCCCCACGGTGTAGCGGAACTGCTCCACCAACCAGAATCCGTCGTCGGCGAACGGCACGACGATGGCGAAGTCGGGCTTGTCGACGACGCCGTAGATGCCCTCCGACCCGTCCGGCCGGCGCACCACGTCCTCGCGCACGGTCATCCAGGCGTTGCTGTACACCTCGCGGGTGGATACGGCTTCAGTCATGGGGCACCGCCTCTCCGCTCCCATCCAATCAGCCTCGTTCCGCGGCCGGTAACCGGGGCCTCGAAAACCAATCGTTTGCGGAAGACCGTCGCGCCGGTGGCGTGTGCGGGCGAGCGTCAGTGTCGGTGGTAGCTGAGATGATCTCAGTATGAGTAGCCCAGACCAGGCACCACCGCCAGTTCCGGATGATGACGACTACTCTCCGGAACCCGTTCCACCCGGATCCACCCCCGCCCCTGACCATCCGCCCGGGCCTGATCCGGCCGACCCCGAGTGGGTGCGCTCGGAGCTCGTGCGCCGCACCGAGCTGATCGCGGCCGAGCACCGCGCCATCGCGCAAGCGCAAGCCCGGCAGGCCGAACGGCTGGTCGAGCTGCAGCTCTGGAGCGAGGAACCACAGGTGGCGTGCCGACTGCAGGGCAGTCTGGAAGCCATTCACCTGGCCGACCGGGACGCCGCGACGCTCAGCGCGTGTCAGGCCCGGGCGGTCGCGTTCGGCCGGTGGGAGGACCGGGAGGTGGCCCGGCGCACGATCGTGAGCGAGACGGCGTGCCTGCTCAACCTGCACGAACGCACCGTCGAGCGGCTGCTGGACGAATCACTGTGGTTGCTCTCAGCCCCGGCGACGTTCGATGCTTTGACGGCCGGCGAGATCAGCTACCCGCACGCCAAGGCGCTGATCGACCAGATGCGCACCCTGCCCGAGGCCGACCAGGCCGCGTTCGAAGACGCGGTGCTGCCGCACGCGAAAACCCTGCCGGTGGGCCGGTTCACCAATCGCGCCCAACGGCTGCGGGAGAAACAGCACCCGGAATCCATCGTGACCCGCACCAAGAACGCTCTCGCCGACCGGCACACCCGGTGGGAACCCGCCGCGGACGGGATGGGCTGGTTGCACTGGTACGGCACCGCCCACGACACCAAATCCGCGTTCGACCGCATCGATACCACTGCCAAGACCTTGCAGAAGCACGGCGACACCGACGCGGGAACGGGCGCGGCAACGGGCTCGGGCTCGGCGGCTGAGCGGGCGGAGGCCGAGCAGCAGCGCAAGCGCGGCCTCGCCCAACTCCGGGCGGACATCACCCGGGCCCTGCTGCTGGACGGTGTCACCCCCGACGGGCTCGGCGCCGGCATCCGCGGCACGGTGATGATCACCGTGCCGGTCCTCACCCTCCTCGGCCAGAGCGATGAACCCGCCACTCTCGAGGGCTACGGGCCGATCTCCCCCGAGACCGCAAGGGAAATCGCCGCCACCGCACCCAGCTTCACCCGGCTGCTCACACACCCGGAGACCGGCGTCGTGCTCTCGCTGGGGAAGACCCAGTACAAGAACACGAAGGCCATGAAGAAGTGGTTGCGGATGCGCGACGAAACCTGCCGGTTCCCCGGCTGCAACCGGCCCGCGGTGAAATCAGATGTGGATCACACCGACGACTGGGCCAACGGCGGCAGCACCGACTGCGACAACCTCGCCCATCTCTGCGAAGCCCACCACCGGCTCAAACACCTCTCCCGGTGGCAGGTCGTTCAGGAGCCCGGTGGGGTGCTGCTCTGGACCTCGCCGGGCAGGCGCAGCTACCGCACCGACCCGGCCAACCCGGTCGCACCACCCCGACCCAGACCCCCGGTGGTGACACCTAAAAGCCGCAGACGACCGGCCGCGGCGAGCTACCTGATGCCCGAACATCAGCCCACACGTCGCCCGTCACCGCCGGTACCCGAGAACCCGCCGTTCTGAGTCGAGCGACGAGCTCAGAGGAGGTGGTTCCCTAGACTCGGATCCATGTCCCCGATGAGTGCAGAGTACGAGATCCGCCGGTTTGAGCCGGCAGCACCAGACGAGCCCGGCTACCCCGAGGCCACGGCGTGGGACAAGGCGGTGTCGTTCGGGTTCCATGAGGAGCGCAGCACCGACGAGCGGATGAAGGAATCCATCGCCATGAGCCGGGTGGACGGTGCCGTCTACACGGGTGCCTACCAAACCGGTCAGCCGGCTCCGCACTCGCTGGGCATCGAGGTGCCCGTCGCCACCTTCGGCACCCGACGCAGCACTCTCAACATCGGGTTCGGCAGGCTGCTGGATGCGCATCTGATCACCGGAGTCACTGTGCGCACATCGCACCGTCGACGCGGCCTGTTGCGCCGGATGATGACCGAAGACCTCGCCCTGGCGAAGGCCGCCGGCGTCGGCATCGCCGCGCTCACGGCATCCGAGGCGTCGATCTATGGTCGCTTCGGGTTCGGTGTGGCCACCGCCGAGCAGAGCATCACGGTTGATACCAGCGCCAAGTTCAAGCTTGCTCATCAGCCGGTGGGAACCGTGGAGGTCGCCGACCCCGAGGTGCTGCTCGAGCTGGCACCCCAGGTCTTCGCCCAGCTGCACGCCGAACAGCCGGGATCGATCGGGCGGCAGGAGTTCTACCGCCAGCTGGCCGCAGGCAAGACGAGCCGTGAGGGCGGGCCAGACACCAAGGTGAAGGTGGCACTGCACTATGCGCCCGCCGAGACCGGCGACGGTTCGGCCGTGGGAACGGTCGACGGTTACGTCTCGTACCGTTTCGGCGGCTGGGACAAGACTCCCGCCACGATGGAGATCGTGGACCTGGTGGCGGCGACCCCGGCGGCCTACCTGGAGCTCTGGCAGTATCTGGCGGCCATCGACCTGGTGGAGCGGATCACCTGGAACGAGTCACCGGTCGACAACCCACTGAGCTGGGCCCTGGTGGATGCGCGGTGCGTGGCGGCGTCGAACCCGCGCGACCTGCTCTGGCTGCGCATCCTGGATGTGCGCCAGGCACTCGAAGCGCGCCAGTTCGCCGCCGACGGCACACTGGTTCTGCGGGTCACCGACGAACTGGGTCTCACCGCGGGCACCTTCTCGCTCGAGGTGCAGGGCGGCACGGCGCGGGTGACCGTCTCCGATGAGGCACCCGATCTGCACCTGGACATCGCCGCTCTCTCGTCGATCTACCTGGGCGCGGTGAACCCCGTGTCACTGGCGGCGGCGAACAAGCTGCGTGAACACACCGCGGGCGCAGCATTCCTGCTCGCCCGACTGTTCGCCGTCGAGCGCCCGGCGCACTGCCTCACGCACTTCTAGCGGCGGAGGAAGACCACTCCGCGGTACCCCGTGTCTCCCCAGGCGATCATCCGGTCGAGATCGTCGACCGCAATCGGCAGTTCGTGCGAGTCGACCCAACTCTCGCCCCAGGTCGAGGAGATCCACGGGTCGTCGATGTACACCACGCCGTCGGCGGCAGCGTGCGCCAACACCCAGTGCGGCACCGCGAAGCCCATCATCGGCTCGAGGTCGATGAGCAGCAGCGCCAACTCGCCGGCGCCCACTCGAGCCGCAATCTCGTCGATCGAAACGCGTTCACGTCGAACACCGATGTCGCTCGTCAGCGCCTTCCGTAGCGAGTGGGCCTGCAACTCTTCGCGAAACCTGCGGTCAAAGCCGTCGGGGTAGGACTCGAGCAGCACCGCCTCCCCGGTGTCAAGGAAGACCTCCACCGGCGAGGTGCCCGCGGCATCCACGAGGGATTCCCGCAGGGCCACGGCGAGACCGATCGGCTCACAGGACGGGTAGTTGCTGGCCCGCCGCCAGAAATCGATCTCGCTGTCGCGGTTGCTGTCGTCGGCTGCGAAGCCGCCCGAACCGCGGATCTCCAGAGCGAGAATGGCGGCGACGGCACCGCAGGTGAAGGAGCTGGTCTGCGAGTAATACGGCGGTTCGTCGTGGGCGTCGGCACGGAGCCAGCGGATGTAGCCCGTCACGCCCTCCGTGCCGGCGGCCGAGCGATACGGCGAGCGCATCCGCGAGAATCCGAGTCGTTCGGGCAGGCGGATGCCGACATCGGACTCCCACTTAACGGCCACATCGCCCCGCCGCTCGGCGTCGACGATCACCTCGGCCACGAGGTTCTCGAGTGCGGCTTCCGCCCCGGCCACCCCCGCTGCCTGCCAAACGTGCGCGATCTTCGACGCCGCGGTCGCCGGCCGACGAGTCGTGATCACCGCAGCGATCGGGCGCCCCGCGGCGCGCTCCAAGGAGGTCGCCCGCACACTGGGCCTGCTGCCCCAGCGGCCGCTCGCTCCGGAGGGCATCGCCGTGGCCGACCTGGTGGGGCGTGGACGGCATCCGCACCAGAAGATGCTCGCCAGGTGGAGTCCCCGCGACTACGAGGCGGTCTCCGACGCCCTCGCCGCGACCGGTATCTCCGACCTCGCCGAACGATCGGTCGACGAGTTGTCTGGTGGGCAGCAGCAGCGGGTGTGGATCGCGATGGCGCTCGCGCAGGAGACCGACATCCTCCTGCTCGACGAGCCGACGACGTTCCTCGACGTGACCCACCAGATCGAGGTGCTCGACCTGCTCACCGACCTCAATCGCACGCGCGGCACGACCATCGTGATGGTGCTGCACGACCTCAACCTGGCCGCGCGGTACGCCGACGAGCTCGTCGCCGTGCGTGACGGCCACGTGCACGCGATCGGCGGCCCCGCCGAGGTCATCACCGAGGTGCTGGTGCGCGAGGTGTTCGGGCTCGAGAGCCTGGTGATCGACGACCCCCTCACCGGCAAGCCGATGGTGCTCCCGAGTGGTCGGCACCACGTGCGCGCCGGCTCGTAACTTCCTGCCTGACGCACCTCTAGGCGCCTGCCGGCGACGGCCTCCACACACTGTCCGCGCCATCGAGGTGCCAGTCCGCGGCGGTTGACGCGTCGCGGTCCAGGTCTGTCAACCAATAGGTGGCGCCCGGGTCCGACCCGGCGAGCACCGTCGCGCGGTCATCATCGAGGCGGATGCCCGTTCCGGCCGCGCTCAGATAGCCGGCAACGCTCAAGTGCACGGCGTCGTAGTCGTGCCGCACCAGCGACCAGTCCGGAATGACCCACGTTCCGTTGCGTCCCGTGATGCGGTACCAGTCGTGTCGGCGGGACGCCGTTACCTCCAACGGGTAACGCCTCGCCAGGTGCGCCCAGGCCGCGGCGCCGTCGATCTCGAAGGTGCGGGCATCCGCCGTAATGTGCACGCGCTCGACCGTGGCCGACTCCCAACCCAGCGTGTCTTCAACGAACCGCAGGCCCATCGGCCCCTGGCCGAGCGCACGGGTGGTGCTGAACAGCCCGAGGGCCGGGCGTGACCACCAGGTGCCGCTGAAATTCCCGGCCGGATTGGCGGGGCGATCGCGCTGGGCCCTGGCCTCCTCCTCGACCTGGAGCGCCTGCCAGCGGTCGAGAATCTCCCGAGCGGTTTCGGTCGGCGGCCGAGGGATGCCGGGGAGGTCGGCGAACGTGACCGCCCACTGCTCGCGGACGTGCATCGGGTCGACCCACCGGGCGCTCCCTGGAGCGACGGCGATGGCCTCGGCCACCCGGCCGAGCGCCGCGCGCACCTCCGGCGTGCCCGCAAGCACGTCTTCGCCGCCCGGCTCCTGCCAGTACCTGGCGGTGTCCACGGCCGTCGCGAGAGCGAGCAGCAGGGTGTTGTCGTCGATGACCGGGAGGCCCACGGCATCTAGAAGTCGTGCGACTTCGTGCGGCGTGGGTGCAGGCGGCGGGCCCGACCGCTCGTCCACCCCTGGCCCGAAGAGCACTCGCGACGCGCCCTGGCCGGGGTCAAGATCGTAGACGGCGTAGAACACGGCCGTGCGCAGTTCCTCCATCTCGGTGTCCTCCGTCGCACGCGGGGCGAGCGCCACGTCCAGACACAGCCGACGACCCCGAGGTCCGGCGAGCAGATCTTCAGCGTGCAGCGTCACAAGTGAATATTGGCTTCTAGGGGAGCCAGGGGTGGTGCGGGTGAAGGCCGCTGCGTCGAACCATGAATCGTGTCGTTC